>NZ_JAKGCU010000009.1 GCF_021556435.1 Gordonia tangerina | reverse complement strand
CACGACTCAATCGACTACCGTGAGACACGACATCCTCCTTGATGTGATTTGGGATACCAAGCCCCTCGACCACATCAGGAGGATGTCTCGGCTCTCACACCTTTCAAGGAATTACTAGGAGACCCGGAGCGCTAGCGCTAGCGGAGGGTCGTCACGAAGGGTCGCTCAGCCCTTCTTGACCAGACGGCCCTCGAAGTCGTGCACCAGGGCGCGCCATGCCTCCGACTCGTTCTCGAACGGGGGGCTCGGCGCCATCCGCTTGGGATCCGGGTTGATGGCGTAGTCCACGAACCATCCCAGCGGGGTGGTCGATCCGAGGGCTTCGCTCACCGAGTCGTCGTCGGCGTAGTCGGCCGCGTCGGAGAGCAACTCCACTGCGAGGTCGAGTTGGTTGCGGTCCATCCGGCGCGGTCCGTCGGCGATGTCGTCGGCGAGACCGGGCAGCACGTAGACGTTGTCGTCGATGACGTCGAACTCCAGCGACCCGTCAGTGGCTCCAGTGCGCACATCCTCGAACGTCGACAGGTCAGCGAGGTCGTGATCATCGGAGTCCGCGAGGAATCGGCTCAGCGAACGCGGCGAGGTGAAGACGAAAATCTTGCCGTTCGCCCCGAGGAAGACCGGGTCATCGCCGAGATAGCAACGCAGCGAGAGATATTCGTCGGCGTCGGTGACGATCCGGATCGGGTCGATGCCGACGCCTGCCCAGAAGTCGTCGTCGATCTCATCGTCGCTGTCGACCTCGTCGTCGGCATTCTCGGCACTGTCGTCGTCGGACTCGTCGCTGTCGTCGGACTCGACGGTGTCGTCGCCGTTGGTGCTCTCGACGAGATCCAGGTCATCATCGTCGGGTTCGTCTTCGTCCTCGGCGGACGCGGCAGCTTCGAGTTCGGCTTCGGCGGTCTCGACCGCGGACCGGTCGACCTTCGGGGTCGTGATGACATCGTCGATGGCGTCGATGACGTCGTCCCAATGCTTGGCGATGAGCCGACCGATGCGAACCCACAGATCCACGCCTTCGCGACCCTCGAAGTTGCGGGTTCCAGTGGTCACCGCACCCAGGATCGGGTTGCCGTTGAAGAACTTGGTGATGATGGTGAGTTCGCAGACCTCGCCGAGGATGCGAACGATCTCGAGCGCATCCTCCAGCTCCGCGATGACCTCGGGATTGGGATCCTCGGCAGCCAGTTCCGGCACACCGACGAGGTCGTAGCTGTGTCGGTCGTCGGGAACGAGTTCGTCGGCCTGCAGGCCCGCGACGGTCTCCCACGCCGGGTGGTCGACGAGGTCGTTGTCGTCGTCGGTGCGGATGAAGGCGGCCAGTTCGGCGACACCGGGGAATCCGTAGAGGTCCTCGTCGAGTCCGAGGAAGGCCTCCCACTCGTCGTCACCCTCGCGCCACCGGGGTGCCCAGAGGGTGAAACTGTTTCCGTCGGTGAGTCCGAGCTCGATGGGGACAATGTCTCCGGCCATGAGGACACAGCGTACTGATCGGACCTGTGAACTCCGGTAGCGGCCCCGCGACGGTCCGGTGAACGGCCGGAGCGCGAGCGGTCGCCGGGCCGGGGTCGTCGAGGTGGTCAGTGCGCGAGGTCCGGCCACCCGGGCTTCCGCCCGGCCGACCACGGTCGAGTGGGCGCCGTTTCGTATCGAGTGGGCGTAGGAGCCAGATCAGCGTGGACGGAAGAAGCCCTGGAAACCCTGGCCGGCGTTCGTCGTGCGTAGCGGCGACGTCTGGACGGGGTCTCCGGCCTCGACAAGTTGGTTGTTGCCCACGTACATCGCCACATGGCCGTCCCAGACGGCCAGGTCACCGGGTTGCAGTTCGGACTGGCCGACCGCGACACCGGCCATGTCCTGATCTTGGGCGAGGCGGGGGAGTTCGACGCCGGCCTGCCGATAGGCCCACTGGGTGAAACCGCTGCAGTCGAAACCGTCCGGTGTGGTGCCACCCCAGACATAGGGGACACCGCGTTGACTCAATGCGGCGCGCACCGCCTTCGCTGCTCGTTCGTTCGGGGCGTGCGCAATCGATCCGTCCGGCAATCGGATGGCCACCCCGGTGCCGTCGTTGCCGGACGGCGACGGCACCGAAGCCGGGGCCTCGGTCCGACCGATCGCCATCATCCGGTCAGTGTCGGATCGGAGGTCGGACTGGGTGCGCGCGACGATCTGCATGCCGCGCTGGACGTGGTCGAGTGCCACCGGCAGGATCATCGCGATGCCCTGTGGACTGAACAGCGCGGGTCCGAGCGCCGCGGCCAGCGACTGGAAGGAGTCGATCAACGCATTCAGCTGATCGGCGGCAACCTTCACCTTCGCGCCGGCCTGCTCGATGAGCTCGGCGATCTCGGCGCTGTCATCAGTGGTCTCGATCATCGTTCGATGTGTCCGATGAGCCGCGTCGACGGCACCGTCGGCGCCCGTGCCCAACCAATCGGTGGCGACCCGGTTGGTGGCCGCGACCGATTCCCGGCGCGTGTGGTCGAGTGACCCCACCGAACTGCGCAGCCGATCAGCCGGGTTGTCGGGCGGCAGGATGCCGGTGCCGAGGGCGGTGATCATGATGCGTAGCGGCTCGATGATGATCTCGATGGTCAGCATCAGAGATACAGCCCCTCCGTGTGATTCCCGATGTCCCGCGGCTTGTCGGTGGGTGGCCGCGACAACCAATGGCCGGCTCGAGCGTCGGCGTCGAGGTAGACGGTCGCGGCGCTGTCGGTGATGTCGCCCTGATCGCCGTGACGCGTTGCCAACGTGTCGAGGCGACGCGCGCGGGTGTCGAGTGTGTAGGCGGCCGCGACCAGGAAATCGGCGCCGATGACGCCGAACGTGTCGGTGAGGTCGCCCACCTCGCCTCGCTGGGCGTTCGCGTGCGCTCGCACCACGTCGGCCGCGGTGTGCTGGTCTCGGGCGTAGTCGGCCAACGAGGGGGTATGGACGGAGACATCGGTCATGTTTGTTGGACGCACGGATACCGCTTTCGGTTCCACCCGAGTCCCGGACACACCATTAAGGTGATCGTCATGCAGGTACAGATCGTCGACCATCCATTGGCGGCCGCTCGACTGACCACGATGCGCGACAAGACCACCGACAACGCGGCGTTCCGCGGAGCGTTGTCGGACCTGACCCAGATGCTGGTGTACGAGGCGCTGGCGGGGGCACCGAGCGTGACGGTACCCATCGAGACGCCGCTGACCGCCCACGAAGGATCGCGGCTGGCGACTCCTCCGCTGCTGGTACCGGTGTTGCGCGCCGGTCTCGGCATGGTGGAGCAGGCACACGCGATGGTGCCCGAGGCGCACGTCGGTTTCGTCGGGGTGGCGCGCGACGAGACCACCGCGCAACCGGTGCCGTATCTGGAATCACTGCCCGGCGACCTGTCGGGATTGCCGGTGTTCGTGCTCGATCCGATGCTGGCGACCGGCGGTTCGATGCTGCACACGATCGAGCTCTTGGTGGCGCGCCATGCCACCGATATCACCGCGGTGTGCGTGGTGGCGGCGCCAGAGGGGGTTGCCGCGCTGGAGAAATCCGGTCACCCGGTGCGTCTGGTGGTCGCTGCCGTCGACGACGGCCTCAACGACGTCGCCTACATCGTGCCCGGCCTCGGCGATGCCGGGGACCGCCAATTCGGGCCACGCTGACACCGGTCGACTGAGCGGTCCCGCGCGAACTGATCGGCGGGAGTGAGGTGAACGTTAGGAATTCCGCGACGTTCACCGCACACGGCAGTGCCCGAGCGCCGTGTCGGCTCAGGCGGCGACCGCCGCCCATCGCCCGGCCGCACGCCGCACCACCACATCATGCTCGAAACAAGTGCTGATCGTCGTCGAGGTCAGGGCCTCATCGACCGCTCCGGCGGCGATCACCTGGCCATCGCGCAGCAACATCGCGTGACTTGTGCTGGCCGGTAGATCTTCGAGGTGATGGGTGACCAGCACACTGGCCAGGCCGGGTACCTCGGAGCGGAGCTGGTCGATACCGGTCAGCAGCTTCTCGCGCGCCGCAAGATCCAGGCCGGTCGCAGGTTCGTCGAGCAGCAGCAACGCCGGGCGCGGCATCAGTGCCCGCGCGATGAGGGTCCGGCCCCGTTCGCCCTGACTCATCACCGGCCACAGCGATTCGCGGCGGGTGGTCATGCCCAGCAGCTCGAGAAGCTCGTCGGCGTGACGGTGCTCGTCGACGGTGTAGTCGTGCCGACGGTCGAGCTCGGGGGTGTTGGTCAGGCCGGTGAGCACCACCTCGTGGGCCGTGAGCGGTACGTCGATGCGCCAGCGCGGATCCACATGGCCGATGTGGGTGCGCAGTTGACGCATGTCCACCCGTCCCAACCGCCGACCCAGTACGTCGACGGTGCCGGCGGTGGGGTGGCCGCGGGCGCCGAGGATCGTCATCAGCGTCGACTTACCGGCCCCGTTCGGGCCGAGCAATGCCCAGTGCTCGCCATGCGCCACGCGCAGACTCACGTCGTGCAGCAGGGGGCGGCCCCCGCGGATCACATCGATGTTCGCGGCGTCGAGTAGTGGTTCGGGGGAGGACACCAGCCCACCGTAGCCAGGCGATCGATCCCGACTCAGCGCGGGAGGTCGGCGATGACGTCAACGGCGAGCGCATGCAACCGCGCGGATGTCGCGGCCACGTCGGACTCGCGCGGCTCGGCAACCAGTTCGAGGTAGTACTTGAGTTTGGGTTCGGTCCCGGAAGGCCGCACCATCACGCGTACTGAGGTCTCGGGATCGTTTGCGGCACCGGACAGTTCGACGGCATTGGTGTTTAGGTGATCCTGTCGGGTGGCGTAGTCGACGCTCGTGACGCTGATCCCGGCGAGGGTCGTCGGGGGATGTGTGCGCAGCCCCGCCATGATGTCGGCGATCCGGTCGAGGTCGGTGACCCGGATCGAGTGCTGGGTGGTCACATGAACTCCGTGTTCGACGAACAGTTCATGCAGCGCTGTCGCGAGATCGGAACCGGCGCTGACCCGTTCGTGGGTGAGTAGTGCCGCGACCACCGATGCGCTGATCCCGTCCTTGTCGCGCACGGCGACTGGATCGACACAGTGGCCGATGGCCTCCTCGTACGCGTAGAGCAGCGGTTCACCTGCGCGGACGAGCCATTTGAAGCCGGTGAGGGTCCTCGCGTACCGGGCGCCGGTAGCCTCGGCCACGGCCTGCAACAGTGACCCGGACACGATCGTGCCCGCCACGACGGGTGCGTCGAGATCGGTGGCCGCGAGCAGATGCCTGCCCAGCAGGGCGCCGGTTTCGTCGCCGGTGAGCATCCGCCAGCTGCCGCCGATACGAGCGCCGAGCGCGCATCGGTCGGCGTCGGGGTCCAACGCGATGGCGAGGTCGGCGTCGACGTCGGCGGCGAGTGCCAGGAGCCGATCGGAGGCCCCGGGTTCCTCGGGGTTGGGAAAACGCACGGTGGGGAAGTCGGGATCGGGTGCGAACTGCTCGGGCACCACCTCGACGTCGGTGAACCCGGCCCGGCGCAGAGCGGTGAGCGCCAGCGCGCCGCCCACACCGTGCATGGCCGTCAGCGCGATCCGAACCGGCGACCGTGGTACCCGTCCGAAGCGGTTCGTCAGCCGGGTCAGATACCGCTCGGTGTTGGCGGCCGCCCACGGATCATCGGCGGACACAGTCGTCCGGGGCACGGTGTTGGCCGGCGCGGCCGTCGCGATCAGCCGCTCGATCTGCGTGTCGTCTGGCGGGATCAGCTGGGCGCCACCGGACACGAAGACCTTGTACCCGTTGTCGGCCGGCGGATTGTGTGAGGCGGTCACCGCGATCGCCGCGGACGCACCGAGATCCCGGCAGCAGAACGCGATGAGTGGAGTGGGGGTGGTCCCCGGTAGCCGCACCACATCGAATCCCTGCGCCGCGAGCACCTCGGCGCAGGCATCTGCGAAGTCGGCCGACCCGTGGCGGGCATCGCGGCCCACCACTACCCTCGACCCGGCGTGCCCGCCGTCGATGAGCCAGCGTCCGAGCGCGACGGTCGTCCGCACGATTACTGCGACGTTCATCCCGGATGGCCCGGCCCGGACCGGTCCACGCAAGCCGGCGGTGCCGAAATGCAATGTGTGGGAGAACCGCTCGGTCAACTCGGCGGGTGTCAGCGCACGCAGCTCGGCGCGGGTGCGCGGATCGGGGTCGGCGGCGATCCAGGCCTGCGGATCTGATGTCGGCGGATCGGACGCCGCCTGTGGATCGGACACCCCTTGCGAATCCTGTGGATCAGGTACAGACATGGCGTGTCAGAGTTCGGCGATGATCGACGCCAGTAGCTCGCCCATCCGGGTCGCCGAGGCACGCCCCACCTCGAGTACCTCGGTGTGGCTGAGCGGTTCACCGGTGATGCCGGCAGCGAGGTTGGTCACCAGCGACATGCCCAGCACCTGCAGGCCCGCGGCACGCGCGGCGATCGTCTCGTGCACAGTGGACATCCCGACGAGATCGGCGCCCAGGGTGCGCAGCATCCGGATCTCGGCGGGCGTCTCGTAATGCGGACCGGGTAGCCCTGCATAGACACCGTCGGACAGTGACGGGTCGGTGCGTCGGGCGATCTCCCGCAATCGCGGCGCGTAGGCATCCACCAGGTCCACGAACTGCGCGCCCCGCATCGGAGACCGAGCGGTGAGATTGAGGTGATCGGCGATGAGGATCGGCTGACCGACCTTCATGTCGTCGCGTAGTCCGCCAGCCGCGTTGGTCAAGACGATGGTGTGCGCGCCTGCCGCTGCGGCGGTGCGCACGGGGTGGACCACGCGGGCCAGGTCGTGCCCCTCGTAGGCATGAATTCGGCCGAGCAGGATCAGCACGCGACGATCACCCACACGCACAGAGTGAACCGTTCCGCCGTGCCCCGCGGCCCGCGGTGCGCTGAAACCGGGAATGGACGCCATCGGCACGCTCGCGATGGGGCGGCCGAAGGCGTCGGCGGCCGGGGCCCAGCCGGAACCGAGGACCACCGCCACGTCGTGGGCGGCGCAATCGGTCTCGGCGGCGATGGTCGCGGCCGCGGCGATTGCGGCCGCGTCGGCGTCGGCTGTGGGGTCCATGGCCCCAACCCTAGTGCCCGACGATAAAGTCCCTACATGCCGTTTCTCAGTTCTGTAGGCGATGTCACCGAGCTCTATCTGGGCACCGAAGGGGTCGAGCTCGACGAGTCGAACCCGGAGAACCGGTTCCGTCTCGACTGGCTGACGACGGTCGAGAACGCGCTCGCCGAGGTCGCCGCGGAACCGACCCGGCCGCTGATCATCACGGCCACCGGCAAGTACTTCACCAACGGACTCGACACCGACCACATCCTGGCCGAGCCCAAGGCGTTGCCCGACTACCTCGACCGCGTGCACGCGCTGTTCAGCACACTTCTCACGTTGCCGGTGCCGACCGTCGCCGCGATCAACGGTCACGCCTTCGGTGCCGGGGCGATGTTCGCCCTGTGCGCCGACCACCGTCTGATGCGCACCGAACGCGGGTTCTGGTCACTGCCCGAGGTCGCGCTGGGGATGCCGTTCCCGTTGGGGATGAGTTCGTTGCTGCGTACCCGCCTCGCCGATCCGGTGGCCACCGAGGCGATGCTGACCGCGCGGCGCTACTCGGGCGAACAGGCACGTGCCGGTGGCATCGTCGAGGAAGCCGTCGACATCGACTCCCTGCTCGCCCGGGCGCGGGAGGTGGCTGCCGAGCGTGCACCGTTGGCGGGCCCCAATCTCGGTGAGGTCAAACGCAACCTGCGTCAGCCACTGATCGCTGACCTGCAGATCGCGTATCCGCGGAGGGCACTGTGAGGTTCTCGCGATGGCCGTGAGCGAACGCGGAATCCGGCCGGCGGCGCCACGCGACGTCATCGACGCCTGGTGGGCCGCGCACCGCGACGACGTGGTGCGGTGGCGCCGGGAGATCCACGCCCACCCGGAGTTGTCCCGCCAGGAGGTCAACACCACCGAACTGGTGATGGCCGAGTTGACCGCGGCGGGTCTGACCCCGCGTCGACTACCGCTGGGCACCGGCGTGGTCTGCGACATCGGCGGGGACGAGATGCCGCGGGTCGCGCTGCGCGCGGACATGGACGCGCTGCCGATCACCGAGCACACCGGTCTGGCCTTCAGTTCCACCGTGGAGGGTGTGTGCCACGCCTGCGGACATGACGCCCACACGGCGATCCTGATCGGCGTCGCCAAGTTGTTGGCGACGGTCGACGACCTGCCGGTCGGTGTCCGACTGATCTTCCAGGCGGCCGAGGAGGTCATGCCCGGAGGTGCGCTCGACGCGGTGGCGGCCGGAGTGATGACCGGCGTGGGACGGATCTTCGCGCTGCACTGCGATCCGAAACTACCGGTCGGTTCGGTGGGGCTGCGGGCGGGCGCCCTCACCTCGGCGGCCGATCACATCGATCTGCAGCTGCATTCGGCCGGTGGGCACACCTCGCGGCCCCATCTGACGGGCGACCTCGTCTATGCGATGGGGACGGTGATCACCGGGCTACCCGGAATCCTGTCGCGGCGCCTGGATCCGCGGTCGGGCACCGTGATGGTGTGGGGTGCGGCGAATGCGGGCACTGCACCCAACGCCATCCCGCAGGAGGGGCGGCTGCTGGGTACGGTCCGGACCGGTGACCACGAGAGCTGGGCGCTGCTCGAACCACTGGTGCGCAGCGTGATCGGCGAGCTGCTGGCGCCGCTGGGGGTCCGCTACGACCTGTCCTATTTCCGAGGTGTGCCGCCTGTGGTGAACGACGAACAAGCGATCGCCGCGATGCGGGCCGCGGTGGCGCAGATCGGCCCCAACGCGGTCGCCGACACCCCACAGTCACCCGGCGGGGAGGACTTCTCCTGGTACCTCGAACACGTACCGGGCGCGATGGGGCGGCTCGGTGTGTGGGATGGGATCAGCCCGCGTGTCGATCTGCACCAGCCCAATTTCGACCTCGACGAGCGTGCGCTGGAGATCGGGGTCCGCACGTTGGCGGGAATCGCGCTCGGCGACGTGTGATTCCGGGGGCCTCAGGGTTCCAGCGGACCCGGGCCCACGTTGCGTGACTCGCGTAGTCGGAGGTCCTGTACATAGTCGGCCGGAGCGCCGGCGATCTCGGCGGCCTCGGCCATCACCCCGAGGTATCGGGCCGACGGCAGGCCACCCTCGTAGGCGTCGAGGACGTAGAGCCAGGCCAGCACCGGGCCGTCGGCGGTGTCCACCCGCACCCGGATCTTGACGTGGATGCCCAGCTCCGAGCCTTCCCAGCGGTCGAGGTTCTCCTCGTCCTCCGGGGTGACGTCGTAGAGCACGATGAAAACCCTGGCATCGGGATCGTCGCGATCCTCGGTGACCGTTGCCAGCGAACCCTCCCAGCCGATGTCTCCGCCTCCGAAGGTCAGGCGCCAACCGTGTAGCCATCCGGTCCCCGCCATCGGGGAGTGCGGTGCTCGCTCGGCCATCTGCTCGGGGTGCATATTGGAGCCGTAGGCTGCGTAGATGGGCATTTAGGTCTCTGACCTGCACTTTCTCCGCGTGGCGGACGCGTGGGCGATCCGCGCGATCATTGAAAACGTCTCAACTCCCGATTGATCGTATTACGCAGGCGGACCCGATACGTCCGCGAGATGTGACGTGTGCCCGGATGGCGCGGGCGCGGTGGGCGGACCGCGGGCACCGGGGACTAGGTTGGTAGGCGGTACGGCGGCGAACAGGAGTGACTTGTGACCAAGATCGTGATCATCGGCGGCGGACCCGCGGGCTACGAGGCCGCGTTGGCGGCGGCCGCGTACGGTGCCGACATCACGGTGATCGATTCCGACGGTGTCGGCGGCGCGTGTGTGCTCTGGGATTGCGTTCCGTCGAAGACGTTCATCGCCTCGACGGGCATCCGAACCGAGGTGCGCCGTGCGGTCGATCTGGGGATCAACCTGAGCACCGACGATGCGTTGGTGACGCTGCCGCAGATCCATCAACGGGTGCGTGATCTCGCCTTTGCCCAATCCGCCGACATCCGGTCCCGGCTGATCAGCGAGGGGGTGAAGCTGGTGTCGGCGCGGGCAGCGCTGGAGGAACGTCAGATCGGGGTCTCCACCCATGGTGTCGTGGCGACGCTGCCCGACGGTTCGACCGAACGCTACGAGGGCGACGTGGTGCTGGTGGCGACCGGTGCCTCGCCGCGCATCCTGCCCGACGCCCAGCCGGACGGTGAGCGCATCCTGACCTGGCGTCAGCTCTACGATCTCGAACAGCTACCCGAACATCTCGTCGTGATCGGGTCGGGTGTGACCGGTGCCGAGTTCGTGCACGCCTACACCGAATTAGGCGTCAGGGTGACCCTGGTGTCCAGTCGTGACCGCGTGCTGCCCGGGGAGGACGAGGATGCGGCCCTCGTGCTGGAGGACGCGCTGGCCGAACGCGGGGTCGAACTGATCAAGCATGCCCGCGCCGACAAGGTGGAACGCAACGGCGATTCGGTGACCGCGCACCTCGCGGACGGCCGGACGGTGACCGGGTCACATGTGTTGATGACGGTCGGTTCCATCCCCAACACCACCGAGTTGGGACTCGACCGGGCCGGGGTAGAGGTCGATCGGGGCGGCTACATCACCGTCGACCGGGTCTCGCGCACGTCGGTCCCGGGTATCTACGCGGCCGGTGACTGCACGGGTCTGCTGCCGCTGGCGTCGGTGGCCGCGATGCAGGGGCGGATCGCCATGTACCACTCACTGGGCGAGGGCGTGAGTCCCATCAAACTCAAAACGGTTGCATCGGCGATCTTCACGCGTCCCGAGATCGCCACCGTCGGGGTCTCGCAGCAGGCCATCGACAACGGTGACTACCCGGCCCGGACCGTGATGCTGCCGTTGGCGACCAATCCGCGCGCCAAGATGAGCGGGCTGCGGCGCGGTTTCGTGAAGATCTTCTGTCGGCCGGCGACCGGTGTGGTGATCGGAGGCGTGGTGGTAGCGCCCACCGCCTCCGAACTGATCCTGCCGCTGGCGCTGGCAGTGCAGAATAAGCTCACGGTGTCCGACCTCGCGCAGACCTTCTCGGTGTATCCGTCGCTGACCGGTTCGGTCACCGAGGCCGCACGCCAACTCGTGCGTCACGACGATCTCGACTGACCTCCGCGATCTTGTAGTACGAACGGGCGAAAAACGATACGTTCGTACTACGAAACCGGGGGTTCAGGCCAGGTCGAGACTGTGCTCGACGGCGCGGTTCCAGCCGGCGTAGAGCTCGTCGCGGGTGGCCGCCGGCATCCGCGGCTCCCAGCGGGTGTGCTCGGCCCAGTTCTCGCGGATCTCGTCCTCGGACTCCCAGTAACCCACTGCGAGACCGGCGGCATATGCGGCGCCGAGCGCGGTCGTCTCGTTGACCACCGGCCGAACCACGGGGACATCGAGGATGTCTGCCTGGAACTGCATCAGCAGGTCATTGACGACCATGCCGCCGTCAACTTTCAGTGTCGACAACTCCACACCCGAATCGGCCTGCATCGCCTCGATCACCTCGCGGGTCTGGAAGGCGCTGGCCTCCAAGGCGGCTCGAGCGAGATGGCCCTTGTTCACGAACCTCGTCAGGCCGACGATGACCCCGCGCGCATCCGGCCGCCAGCGGGGTGCGAACAGCCCGGAGAACGCGGGCACAAAGTAGGCGCCGCCGTTGTCGTCGACGCCGGCTGCGAGCGTCTCGATGTCGGCGGCGTCAGCGAACAGGCCCAGGTTGTCGCGCAGCCACTGCACCAGTGATCCGGTTACCGCGATGGAGCCCTCGAGTGCGTAGCGGGCCTGTTGATCGCCGATTCGGTAGCACACGGTGGTCAGCAATCCGTGATCACTGAAGACGGGTTCGGTGCCGGTGTTGAGCAGCAGGAAGTTGCCGGTGCCGTAGGTGTTCTTGGCCTCGCCCGGACTCAGACAGGCCTGGCCGAAGGTGGCGGCCTGTTGATCGCCGAGGATCCCGGCCAGTGGCACGCCGGGCAGCGAGCCGTGTTCGCGCAGCGGGCCGTAGACCTCTGAGGAACTGCGGATCTCGGGCAGCAGTGCGGTCGGCACACCCATCTCGGCACAGATCTGCTCATCCCATTGCAGGGAGCGCAGATCCATCAGCATCGTGCGTGACGCATTGGTGACATCAGTGATGTGCAGTCCGCCGTCGCGGCCGCCGGTCATATTCCACGCGGTCCACGAATCCATTGTGCCGAAGCACAGTTCACCCGCCTCGGCACGATGACGAGCGCCCTCGACGTGGTCGAGTAGCCAGCGGATCTTGGGACCGGCGAAATAGGTGGACAACGGCAGTCCGGTCCGATCCCGGTAGCGGTCGGTCCCGACGTCACCGGCGAGATCGTCGCACAGGTCGTTGGTGCGGGTGTCCTGCCAGACGATCGCATTGTGGATCGGCACGCCGGTCTCGCGGTCCCAGATGAGCGTGGTCTCACGTTGGTTGGTGACCCCGCAGGTGGCGATGTCGCCGTGCTTGAGGTCGGCCGAGGCGAGTGCGGCGGCCATCACCCGCCGGGTGTTGCGCCAGATCTCGGCGGCGTCGTGCTCCACCCAGCCGGCCTGCGGAAATATCTGCTGGTGCTCGATCTGCTCGCTGCTGACGACGCGTCCGCTGCGATCGAAGATCATCGCACGGGTGGACGTGGTGCCCTGGTCGACGGCGGCGACATATGTGTTTGCGCTAGCCACGCGGCCAGTGTCGCACGCGGTGGCATTCGAGGAGATCAATTAGGCTGGGCAAGCATGAACACCGAGTTCAACCCGGACCGGCCGGCCGATATGGGTCCGCTTTACCGTGCGGAAGCGTGGCGGCGCCTGGGCAGTGAACAGTTCGACATCGTGGTCATCGGAGGCGGAGTCGTCGGTGTGGGAGCCGCGCTCGACGCGGCGACGCGCGGCTTGCGCGTCGCGCTGGTGGAGGCCCGTGACATCGCGTCGGGGACGTCGAGTCGGTCGTCGAAGATGTTCCACGGGGGTCTGCGATACCTCGAACAGCTCGAGTTCGGGCTGGTCCGTGAGGCGTTGCGCGAACGCGAATTGTCGCTGCGTCTGCTGGCCCCGCATCTGGTGAAGCCGCTGCCGTTCCTCTACCCCCTCACCCAGCGCGTCTGGGAGCGACCGTATGTGGCGGCTGGATTGTTCCTGTACGACCGCATGGGTGGAGCAAAATCTGTTCCGGGACAGCATCATGTCACCCGGTCCGGCGCACTTCGCGTGGCTCCTGCGCTGAAACGGAGTTCGTTGATCGGTGGCATCCGATACCACGACACGGTTGTCGACGACGCAAGGCACAGTCTGACCGTTGCCCGCACGGCGGCCAACTACGGTGCGGTCATCCGCACGTCCACCCAGGTGGTCGGTTTCCTGCGCGAGTCCGACCGGGTTCTCGGTGTGCGCGTTCGGGATTCGGAGACCGGCGACGTCACCGAGATCCGCGGTCACTGTGTGATCAACGCGGCCGGGGTGTGGACCGACGAGGTCCAGGCGCTGTCCAAACAGCGCGGCCACTTCCGGGTACGTGCGTCCAAGGGTGTGCACATCGTGGTGCCTCGAGACCGGATCGTCAGCGAGACCGCGATCATCTTGCGCACCGCGAACTCGGTGTTGTTCGTGATCCCGTGGGAGACGCACTGGATCATCGGCACGACCGACACCGACTGGAATCTCGACCTCGCGCATCCGGCTGCCACCCGCGCCGACATCGATTACATCCTCGAGCGGGTGAACGAGGTGCTGGTGACCAAGCTCACCCACAATGACATCGAAGGCGTCTACGCGGGGTTGCGCCCGCTGTTGGCAGGGGAGGACGACGAGACCTCGAAGCTGTCCCGTGAGCACGCGGTGGCGACGGTGGCGCCCGGGTTGGTGTCGATCGCGGGCGGCAAGTACACCACCTATCGGGTGATGGCCGCCGACGCCGTGGACGCCTGTACCGATTTCATCCCCACCCGGGTGGCACCGTCGATCACCGAGCGGGTGCCGCTGCTCGGAGCCGACGGATACTTCGCGCTCATCAACCAGTGCGAGCATCTCGGCCAGCGATTCGGGTTGCATCCCTACCGAATTCGTCGTCTGCTCAACCGGTACGGATCGTTGATCGATGACGTCCTCTACTACGCCGACGACGATCCGTCACTGCTGCGCCCGCTCGCCGCGGCACCGCAGTACCTGCGCGTGGAAGTGGTCTATGCGGCGATAGACGAGGCCGCACTGCATCTCGAGGACGTGCTCGCGCGCAGGACGCGCATCGCGATCGAGTACCCGCACCGCGGCGTCGACTGCGCGCGGGAGGTGGCGGAGTTACTCGCGCCCATACTCGGCTGGACCGAGGAACACACGGCGTTCGAGGTGGCCACCTATATCGCCCGCGTGGAGGCGGAGGTCGCGTCGCAGCGCCAGCCCGATGACGATTCCGCCGATGCGCTGCGTGCGGCGGCCCCGGAGGCTCGCCCCGAGATCCTGGAGCCCGTTCCGGTTCCTGAGTGACCCGCGCGGATGGTCGTGGTGCCCATCACAGGAAGATGGGGACCTTCGACTCTGCCGAACACGTTCCGGTGGACGGAGAATGGTGTATGGCAGAAGGACAGGACATGGTCGACAACGCGGTTGAGGAACTCACCACCGACGAGGCGTGGGAACTGCTCGGGTCCACCGAGTTGGGCCGCATCGGCCTCAGCGTCGGCGGTCACCCGGACATCTTCCCGGTCAATTACATTGCCGGAGAAGGTCGGATCACCTTCCGGACCGGCGAGGGTACCAAGCTCTCCGAGATCGCGGTCAACGAGAACGTCGCCTTCGAGGCGGACGACCACGATGACCAGCGCGGCTGGAGCGTCGTCGCGAAAGGTACCGCACGCGTGCTGGTTTCGACTCATGACATCGCTGCCGCCGACGAATTGTCACTGCGTCCGTGGATTCCCACGATGAAGTACAACTACGTCGAGATCGCGGTCACCGAGATCTCCGGGCGGCGGTATCTGTTCGGTCCTGAGCCGGAACGGTACCCGGTCTAGCTGTTTGCGAACAGCGCCATCGGGGGCGGGTATCGCCTCGCCTCAGGCTGCCGTCGCGAAACACTTTCTGTCGGACGGTGAACGGTGTCTGGCAAGCGTCATGACTGACACTGTCGGCAAAAGTAGATCACGCGATCCTCGCCGATCGAGCCGAGCTGGTCTCGCTCGATCGGCGAACCACATCTGCGACACAGTTGGCCGCGCCGACCGTAGACCCACATGCGTGCATTGGGCGCGGTCTGGCCGGTCGTGCTCCGGGCCGTCCGCAGCCGGTTGGCCCACAACACCCGGCGGGCCAGGTCGACCATGGCCGTGACGTCGACTTCGCGCACCGGTCGGGTGGGCAGCACCCTGCGAAGGAAGCACAGCTCGCTTCGATAGACGTTGCCGATGCCCGCGACGAGCCGCTGGTCGAGCAGCGCGGTTCCGATCGGCTCATCGGCGCGGGCCTCGATGCGGCGGATGGCCTCGGTGGGCTCCCACTCGGCGCTCAGCAAGTCCGGTCCCAGGTAGGCAAGGTCCTGATCGGGGGTCTCGGTGAGCTCCAGGATGCCGAGGTCGAAACCGACGGCTTCGTGCGTCGCGGTACGTAACACGACCCGTGCCTGGTACCCGGGACGACGCCATTTGGTGCCGATGGGGTGGACATGCCAGGCGCCCTCCATCTTCAGGTGCGAATGCAGACTGACCCTGGCGAGCCCCGAGTCGTCGTCATCGGATCCGCCGACATCGATGAGGAGATGTTTGCCCACCGATCGGACCGAGGTGACCGTTCGGCCGGTCAGGTCGGCGGTGGCCAGCGACGGTATCCGGAACTGTGTCCGCGTCAGCCGTTGACCGTCGAGCGCCGCCCGCAGTCGTGCGGCGGCGGCGAAGACGGTGTCGCCCTCAGGCATGCCTGCCGTAGCGCATGCGAACACCGCGCGGTGTGGTGGCGAATCCGGCCTCGATCAGGATTCGGCCGAAATCCGAGGTCAGCACGGGCTCGGAGTCGACCTGATCGATCATGAGCCGAGCCACGCGGCCCGAGCGGACGATCTCGGCGAGAGCGCCGGCGGCGGTCTGCAGAGCGGGAAGCGATTCGGTGAACGTCAGCAGGGTCTTGCCGCCTCGTTCGACGTACACGACGAGTTCGCCGCCCACCATGACCACCATGGCGCCTGGTTTGCGACCCGGGCGGTGTCGGCCGTCCTCGGCGCGGGTCGTCGGCCAACCCAAAGCGGCGCCAAACGGATTGGCCGGATCTGTGGCCGCCAGCACGATCGCCGGTGGGGTGCGCCGATCGTCGAGGGCGTGGCGACGCAATTCGTCGATGGTTGCGGTCGAAGCGAACTGCGCACCACCCAGGCCGTCGACGAAGTAGCCGCGCCGGACCTGACCGTTGTCCTCGAACACGGTGAGGGCCTTGTAGATCCGGTAGAACCCGCCGACAATGTCTTCGTTGGTGACACTTCCGCGCGTGATGACCCCATAGCGCGCGAGCAGCTGATCGCACAGCGCCTGCGTGGCCACCGTCGGGTCGGTGGTGATACGGTCGGGAACCACCCAGCGGCCACCGGCGGTGGGCGGGACACTCTGGCCGGCACCGTGTTCGGTGAGATAGCGGGTGGACAGCCGCTGCGCCCGAAGTCGCGGCGCGCGTCCACGGGCCCGGTGGGCCGGTGCCGATCGCGGCGACGACGAGGTGCGCCGCGGTGCCAACATCGCGCGCACCGGAGCGAACGAGTCATTGCTCACCTGACCTGCCCACACCAGATCCCAGAGGGCGGCCTCGATGTCGGCGGCGGACACGGTGCCGTCGGAGGACACCGACTCGGCGAGCTTGCCGAACCGTAGCGCGCCGCCGGGGGCCAGTGCGGCGGTGAGTCGGTCGTGCACTCCGGTGGTGTCGATCTCGTCGGCGGGAGCCAACGTGAGCGGTGCGACATCCACCGCATGCAGGGCGATCCAGCCGTCCGACCCACCGATACGGCCGTGCCCGGACCAGATCACCTCGCCGGAGCTGAGCAATTCGTCGAGCATCGCCGGACTGTAGTCGGTGACGCGGGCGGGTAGGACCACCGATTCCCACGCCGAGGCGGGCAGCGGGTAGCCGGCCAACTGGTCGATCACCGTCGCCACCCCGTCGACGCCGCGGAGTTGTTCCTCAGGGGTGACATGCTGCCAGGACGCGGTGAAGCGGGTGAGGGTCTCGTGGTCGACCGGCGCGACCTCGGCGCGGCTCGCCGCCAGAGAACCGCGACGGATCTGACCGAGCACATCGGCATGGCACCACTGGGTCGCGTGCGGTGCGCCGGTCCGGGTTTCCGTGCCCTGCTCTGTCTCCTGGGCCTCAGGGAGAAAATCCCCCTCGATGACCCGACGGTCGGCGGCCAGCCGGACGAGAGTGTCGCGGACGACCCCGACCGCCATGCCCAGTGCATCGGCGGCCTCGGTGACGGTGAACGGGCCGTGCGTCCGTGCATATCGGCTCACCAGATCCCCCACCGGATCACCCACCGGTTGCAGGAAGGCCGCCGGAATGCCCAGCGGGGCCGGAACGCCGAGACCGTCACGCAATCGGGCGGTGTCGTCGATCGACGCCCACAGCGCTCGGCCACGATGGGTGATCGAGATGATCTGGCCGGATCGGTGCAACTCGGTCAGCTGATCGATCGCGGGTGTTTCGCCGCGATAGCGTGCATCGACGTCAGCGGTGTCGAGAGGACCGAGCCAGCGCAACAGGTCGACGATGTCCTCGGCATCTCGGGCCTGACGCTCGGCAACGGTGCGCTGCAGGCGTGCGGTCACCTCGGCGATCACGCCGGGATCGAGCAGCTCGCGCAAGTCGACGCGGCCGAGCAGTTGCGCGAGCAGGCTGGTGTCCAACGAGAGCGCGGCGGCCCGGCGTTCGGCCAGCGGTGCGTCGTCGGCGTAGAGGAACGCCCCGATGTAGCCGAACAGCATCGATGCGGCGAACGGGGAGGGGCTTGCGGTCTCGGTCTCGACGACTCGGACCCGCCGCTGGCGGATTCGGGTGAGCAGGTCGGTGAGCGCAGGAAGGTCGTAGACGTCCTGCAGACACTCTCGCACCGTCTCCAGGATGATCGGGAAGTCGGGGAATTGTGAAGCGACGGAGAGCAATTGTGCGCTGCGCTGACGCTGCTGCCAGAGTGGGGCGCGACGGCCGGGGTCGCGTTTGGGTAGCAACAGGGCACGCGCTGCACATTCGCGGAATCGGGAGGCGAACATCGACGAGTCGGCGAGAGCGTCGGTGACCCACTGCTCGATCTCATCGGGATCGAGGACGAAGACCGACGCGCCCGGCGGGTCGTCGTCGGTGTCGGGCAGCCGCACGATGATGCCGTCGTCGGAGGCCGTGGTGGCGCCTTCGAGGCCGAGTGTCTGCAACAATCGTGCCGAGATCGCACTGGCCCACGGTGCGTGCACGCGCAATCCGTAGGGCGAGTGCAGAATCAGGCGCCAATCGCCGAGTTCGTCGCGGAAACGTTCCACCACCAATGTGCGGTCGGTGGGCAGGTGGCCGGTGGCCTCCTGCTGTTCGGCGACGAGGGCGGCGAGGTTCTGTCGGGCATTGTCGGTGAGCCCGAGCCGGTGCGCGTGTTCGGCCAATGTGTCGGGATCGGCCACCGCCCCGGTGAACTTGCCGATCGCCGCACCGAGTTCGGCGGGGCGACCGATCGTGTCGCCGATCCAGAACGGCAACCGGCCGGGCTGGCCGTAGGCCGGTGACACCAGCACCCGGTCGTGGGTGATGTCCTCGATGCGCCAACTCGTGGCACCGAGCGCGAAGACATCCCCGACGCGCGACTCGTAGACCATCTCCTCATCGAGTTCGCCGACGCGGGTCGACTTCTCGCCGACCATGAACACGCCGAACAGGCCGCGATCGGGGATCGACCCGCCGGAGGTGACCGCCAATCGCTGCGCCCCGCGGCGTCCGACGAGTGTCCCGGCATCCCGGTCCCAGGTGACGCGGGGCCGTAGTTCGGCGAACTCGTCGGAGGGAAATCGTCCGGAGATCAGGTCGAGGGTCGCCTCGTACACCTGGCGGCCGAGCTCGCGGTAGGGCGCGGCGCGGCGGACGAGGTCGTACCACTCGTCCACGTCGAGGTCGTCGACCGCGGCGGCCGCGATGGTCTGCTGGGCGAGGATATCGAGGGGATTCTGCGGTACCCGTAGTGCCTCGATGGCGCCGTCGAGCATCCGTTCCACGGTCACCGTGCAATGGATCAGGTCGGTCCGGTGCTTGGGGTAGAGCACCCCCTGCGAGATCTCACCCACCTGATGGCCCGCGCGGCCGATGCGCTGGAGTCCGCCGGCCACCGACGGCGGGGCTTCGACCTGCACCACGAGGTCCACCGCGCCCATGTCGATGCCGAGTTCCAGCGAGCTGGTCGCCACCACGCACGGCAGGCGTCCGGCCTTGAGGTCGTCCTCGATCTCGGCGCGCTGTTCCTTGCTGACCGAACCGTGATGCGCGCGGGCCAGGATCGGGGCGGCGCCACCGCTGGCGCCGCTGGCCATGATGTACGCGGGAGCACCGCCGGCGACGGTGGGGTTGGCGGACGGATTCGGCGCATTTCCGGTGCGCTCGGCGTGGATCTCGTTGAGGCGGGCGGTGAGCCGCTCGGCCAGTCGCCGCGAATTGGCGAACACGATGGTCGCGCGGTTCTTCTCGATGAGGTCCACGATGGACGACTCCACGTAGGGCCACAGCGACCCGGCGGTGGGGGAGAACGCGTCGTCGAGGTCTTCGCCGGCAGGTGTGTCCGGTGGTGGCGGGATGTTGGCCATGTCCTCGACGGGCACGTCGACCCGCAGATCGAAGGTCTTGGCCGCCTTGGGACGGACCACCGTGCACGGAGCGCTGCCGCTGAGGAACTCCGCCACGACCTCGGGTGGACGGACCGTCGCCGACAGTCCGATGCGCTGCGCCGGCTGGTCGAGCAGTTCGTCGAGCCGCTCGAGGGAGAGCGCGAGATGGGTACCGCGCTTGGTGGCTGCGACGGCGTGCACCTCGTCGACGATCACCACCTCGACGTCGGTGAGTGTCTCGCGGGCGGCCGAGGTGAGCATCAGAAAGAGCGATTCGGGGGTGGTGATCAGGATGTCCGGCGGAGTTTTGACCAGGGCCCGGCGCTCGGCGGCGGGGGTGTCGCCCGAGCGCACCCCGACGGTGATCGCCGGTTCGGGCTCACCGAGTTCCTGCGCCGCCCGGGTGATGCCGGTCAGTGGCGCGCGCAGATTGCGTTCGACATCGACCGCGAGCGCCTTGAGTGGGGAGATGTAGACGACACGTGTCCCGCGCTTCCGGTCGGGTCGGGCGGCGAGGCGATCCAGCGCCCACAGGAATGCCGACAGTGTCTTGCCGGAGCCGGTTGGCGCGATGACCAGGGTGTTGTTGCCGTCGGCGATAGAGGCCCACGCGCCGGTCTGCGCCGCGGTCGGTTCCTCGAACGCGCCGTCGAACCACCGCCGGGTGGGGGCGGTGAAGCGGTCGAGTACGGACGTCTTGCGGGGCACTCTGCCATCATCCACCACACGTCCGACAACGCCGGTAGTACAGTCATCACACACCAGTGCGCGGGGAATCCGGTGAGAGTCCGGAGCGGTCGCGCCGCTGTGATCCCGTCGCAGTACGGCCACCGAGGCCATCGGCGGCGGGAGAGCCAGAATGCCGCCTGGTGTGTGTTCGCCAACGGATGGGACGCGCAATCCCAGAAAGGACCACCATGACCGCCTCCACGCACTCATCATCGGCCCGCGCAGTGGCCGCGCCGAGCCTTGCGGTACCCAATGTCTCCGCGGCCAGCGCGGCGCTGTGGCTCAGCCTCACCGTGCTGCTCGCCGGGCTGGCCTATTACTTCCTCGGGTACGACCAGGGCGCGGTGAGCGTCTTCGGTTCCGACACCCACGTGCACGAATTCGTGCACGACGCCAGGCACTTCCTCGGTTTCCCCTGCCACTGATCACCACTGGCAGGAGACAACCGAACATGGAGAAGAAATTCATCGGCGCAGGCCTGCTCTCGGGCCTGGTCGCCGGCATCGTCGCGTTCATCTTCGCGCGGCTGTTCATCGAACCCCTGGTGGTCGAGGCGATCGACTACGAAGAGGGACGCTCCCACGCCGAGGAAATGCTCGCCGGTGAGCACGGTGGCCACGAGCACGGCGAGATCTTCTCGCGCTCGATCCAGGAGAACGTCGGAGCCGGGATCGGAACCATTGTGTTCGCGGTCTGCATGGGCGCGTTCTTCGCGGTCGCGTTCACCGTGCTGTGGGCCTACCTCGGCCGTCGTCACCCGGCCACGGACCCGCGGTTGGCCGCCGTGGCGCTGGGCGCGATCGGGTTCGTCGCGGTGTTCGCCGTGCCGTTCTTCGCCTATCCGGCCAACCCGCCGGCGGTGGGCGACGACGACACGATCGGTGCGCGCAGCGCGGCATTCCTGACGATCACCATTTTGTCGGTGGTGTTCGCAGTTGTCGCGGTGGTCCTGGCGTTGTGGCTGCGGCCACGGCTCGGCGGGCTCGTCGCGGGCGTGCTCGGGGCTCTCGCGTATCTCGTCGCGGTCTCTGTCACGATCATGCTGCTCCCGGAGTTCCACGAGGTGCCCGGCCCGCTGTCCGACGCCACCGGGCAGATCGCGTTCCCCGGTTTCCCGGGTGATGTCATCGGCGACTACCGGGTGTATGCGATTGCCAATCAACTGATCATGTGGACCGTGTTGACCGTCGTCTTCGCGCTGCTCCTCGGACGTCTCATGCGATCGGGTTCCGACGAATCCCCCGACGCCCACGTCGCTCAGGTCGACGCCTGACGATGCTGATCGTCACCGCCGGCCGCACCGGCCCCAACAGATCGGTGCGGTTCGGCGGTGATGCATCTCTGGACGATCGTGGACGACGCGACGTGGCCGGACTCCGCGCGGAGGTCACCGCGACCATTGGCGCCGGCCGTGTTGCCGGTGGTCCCGAGCGTGCGGTGGTCGAGTCGTCTGACGTGTTGCAGATCCAACCCGTGACGACACCAGCTCTCCGGTCCCTTGATGTCGGTCGGTGGACGGGGCGGATGCCGACCGAGATCACCCCGGATGACTTGGCCGCCTGGTTCACCGATCCGGTCGCCCGCCCGCATGGTGGGGAGAGCGTCGCACGGTTCGTGGAGCGGATCCACCGGTGGTATGTCACCGATGGCGCTGATACCGACTTGTGCGTCGTCTCGATGCCGGTTGCACAGGCACTGCTGTGTACCGACCCCGAGGAGTTCTTCGGCGTCGAGATCCGACCGGCGACGATCTATCACCGCTGACAACTCTCGCCTCGGACGGCCGGGACAGCGGACCCAAGACACGAATTTCGGAATCCGTACCTTTACAACCCGGGTGACGCCTGACACAGTAACCTGGCAGGAAAGTGGAACATGTTCAGCCCGTACTGGCGGGCGCGGCGGTGGGGAGTTGTGACGATGTTCGAGTGGTCCGAAGAAGACCTGATGGTGCGGGATGCGTTGCGCGCGTTCATCGACAAGGAGATCAAGCCGCACATCGACGAACTCGAGACCGGTGTTCTGCCGCCGTATGACATCACTCGCAAGCTGCTGGCGACCTTCGGTGTCGACGCCATGGCCAAGGACGCGCTGGAGAAGGAGCTCGCGGCAGAGGCGGCCGGTGAGAAGCCGTCGGGCGGCGGTGGCGGCGGTGGCATGTCCGGGTCGATGTTCATGATCGTCAACATCGAGCTGGCCGGGGTGTGCCTCGGACTGGTCGGTTCGATGGGCGTCAGTATGGGGCTGACCGCCTCGACGATCCGCGGCAAGGGAACACTGGCGCAGAAGAAGCGGTGGCTGCCCGAACTCGTCACGATGGAGAAGGTGGGCGCGTGGGCGATCACCGAACCCGATTCCGGGTCGGATGCGCTGGGCGGCATGAAGACCACGGTTCGCCGCGACGGTGACGACTACCTGCTCAACGGGCAGAAGACGTTCATCACCAACGGTCCCTACGCCGACACCATCGTCGTGTTCGCCAAACTCGACGACGGCAGCGACACCCCGATGCGCGATCGCAAAGTGCTCTCGTTCGTCCTCGACAAGGGCATGCCCGGTCTCACCCAGGGCAAGCCGTTCAAGAAGATGGGTATGACGAGTTCGCCGACCGGTGAACTGTTTTTCGACAATGTGCGCTTGGGTAAGGATCGTCTGCTCGGCGAAACCGAGGACACCGGCGCCGACACCCGCGGCGGTGAGGGCGCCAAGGCAGGATTCACCGCCGAGCGCGTCGGCATCGCCGCGCTCTCGTTGGGCATCATCAACGAGGCGCAACGTCTGTCCATCGACTACGCCAAGACCCGCAAGCTCTGGGGCCAGGAGATCGGCCAGTTCCAGCTCATTCAGCTCAAGCTCGCCGAGATGGAGGTGGCCCGGATCAACGTGCAGAACATGCTGTTCAGCGCGATCGAACGCGGTCAGGCCGGCAAGCCACTGAGCCTCGCCGAGGCCTCGGCGATGAAGCTGTACTCCTCGAAGGCGGCGACCGACGTCGCGATGGAGGCCGTACAGCTGTTCGGCGGCAACGGCTACATGGCCGAGTACCGGGTCGAGCAGCTCGCGCGCGATGCGAAGTCGCTGATGATCTACGCGGGCAGCAACGAGATCCAGGTGACGCATGTGGCCAAGGGGTTGCTGAGGGGCTGATCAGGCACCCGTCACCACCAAACCGATCAACGTCAGGTTGAGGAGCACGATCAGCACCGACGCGATGCCCGCGGTCAGCCGCAGGGGCCATCCGTCGGCGAACTCGCCCATCAACGACCGGTCAGCGGTGAACCGGCCCAGCGGGATCACCGCGAACGGGATGCCGAAACTCAGCACCACCTGACTGATGACCAGCGCCCAGGTGGGGTCGACGCCGAGAGCCAGCACCACCAGGGCCGGGATGACCGTGATCACCCGCCGGATGAACAGTGGGATGTCTCTGTGCAGTAGGCCGCCCATGATCGCCGCGCCGGCAGACGATCCGACGGAGGTCGACGCCAGTCCACTGGCCAGTAAGCCGATGGCGAAGACGGTTGCCATCGGAGATCCGAGGGCGTCGGCGACCGCGTCGTAGGCGCCCTCGATGGTGTCGGTACCTTCCTTGCCGCGCAGGTTCTGTGCGGCCAGCAACAGCAGTGCGACGTTGACCGCGCCGGCGACGATCAGTGCCACCACGACATCCCAGCGCGTGACCCGCACCAGTTGTCGTTGGCGCGTCGCCGACCGGGTGACCCCGTGTCGGTCGATGACCATCGCCGAGTGCACGTAGATGGCGTGTGGCATCACGGTCGCACCCAACATACCGGCTGCCAGCAGCACGGTCTCCGGTCCGTCCAGCCGCGGGACGAGCCCACCGAGTACCTCGTTTGCCGGCG
This sequence comes from Gordonia tangerina, assembly GCF_021556435.1. Classification (GTDB taxonomy): domain Bacteria; phylum Actinomycetota; class Actinomycetes; order Mycobacteriales; family Mycobacteriaceae; genus Gordonia; species Gordonia tangerina. The sequence continues at coordinate 137,357 of NZ_JAKGCU010000009.1, read as the reverse complement.
GTGGATCGACCACCAGTCCGGCCAGGAAACCGATCACAATGATTGCCAACAGGCCGAGTATCACCTTCTCGAATGTGCGTTCCTGCCGCGGATTCTGTAGGAGCAGCACGGTCAACGAGACCGCGCCCACGATCACCCCGCCCAGCACCAGCGGCAGATCGAACAACAGCTGGAGGGCGACGGCGCCACCGAGCACCTCGGCCAGGTCGGTGGCGATGGCCACCACTTCTGCCTGAACCCAGAACGCCAGTCGCGGACGGGTGCTCAGACGGTCACCCAGCAGCCCGGGCAGGCTCTTGCCGGTGACGATGCCGAGCTTTGCCGACTGATACTGGATCAGCATGGCAATCACGTTCGCCAGCACCAGAACCCAGACCAGCAGGAAACCGTAGCGGGCGCCCGCGGTGATGTTGGCCGCGACGTTGCCGGGATCGACGTAGGCGATCGCGGCGACGAACGCCGGCCCGAACAACGCGAGGTTGCCGACGATGTTCTTGCGGGTTCTCGACACCCGTCTACGCGTGGTGCCGTCCTCGCCGCTACGCGTGCCGACCAGTGCCACCCACCTCACGGTCGATCAGGCGCCACACCCGGTCGCGTGACATCGGCTGTTCGAAGGGCCGCACACCGATCGCACGTCGGATCGCATTGGCCATAGCCGGGGCAACCGGGTTGTACGGGGACTCGCTCATCGACTTCGCCCCGAACGGACCCAACTCGTCGGACGTCTCGGCGAAGTACACCTCGGTGACCGGCACATCGGCCATCTGCGGCACCCGATAGGTGCGGAACACACCCGTCAGCGGGACCCCGTCGGCGAGCATGATCTCCTCGTAGAGCGTCGATCCGATGGCTTGGGCCACGCCGCCCTCGACCTGCCCGCGACACTGTTGCGGGTTCATCACCGTACCGGCGTCGGCCGACTGGATCGACTGCAGGATGCGCACCACCCCGGTCCGGACGTCGACCGCGACCCGAAAAGCCTGAACGTTGAAGGCAATCGACCGTACGTCCCCGGTCTCCTCGCCGTCGGCGGTCACCTGGTCCGCGGCCGGATCGAGGACATCGATCATCTCGTCGAACGAGACCATCCGGTCACCCACCAGCGCGCCGTCGGAGGTGAGCACCACGCGGTCGGGTTCGGCGTCGGCCACGGTGGCGGCAGCGCCGATCAGGTTCTCCCGCAGACTGGTACACGCCCGGTGCAGTGCTTTGCCGGCCACCGTCGTGCCGGCGGAGGCGAAAGCTCCGGTGTCGTAGTCGGCGGCGTCGGTGTCGCCGTGTCGCAACCGAATCCGCTCGGGGACGGTCTGCAGGGTGGCGGCCACGATCTGGGTGTGCACCGTGGTGGTGCCGTTGCCGAATTCGGCCGTCCCGATGCCGACGTGATAGTCGCCGTGCCGGTCGACGGCCACCTGCACTCGGGAGATGTGCCCGCGTGGGGCCATGGTGGCGATAGCCGCGAGCGCCATTCCCTCACCTACCCGCCAGTGCGGACCGGACGGCGGCTCGACGCCGTTGCCGCGATCGAGTGCCGCCTGCGCCAGGTCGAGGCACTGGTCGAGGCCATAGCTGCCGTAGACGAGATCGGGTTCGGGCTCGGCGTGGGCGGCCAGCAGCGGGTCGCCGTCGCGGACTGCATTGATTCGTCGGATGTCGAACGGGTCGATGCCGAGTTCGATGGCCAGCTCGTCGAGCGCGGACTCGATCGCGAAGATGACCTGCCCCAGACCGTAACCGCGGAAGGCGCCGGACGGCGGATTGTTCGTGTAGACGACCTCCGCGTCGACCCGTTTGATCGGACAGTTGTACACCGAGATCGACTCGGCGCAGGCGTGGAACATCACGCCGATCGCGTGGTTGCCGTAGGCGCCGGTGTCCGACAGCACGTCGATCTTCAGTGCGGTCAACACGCCGTCGGTGTCGGCGCCGAGATCCACGGCGACCCGGAACGGATGGCGATAGGTGGTGCGCGTCATCTCGTCGCTGCGGCTCATCTCATAGGCACACGGACGGCCCGTCCGTAGCACCGCCAACGCCACCAGGTCCTCGGTCAGCAGTTCCTGTTTGCCGCCGAATCCGCCGCCGACGCGGGCGCTGAAGACGCGGATCCGCTCCGGCGCGAGATCGAGGATGTGCGCGAGTTCGTCGCGGACCAGGAACGGCACCTGGGTGCTGGTCCGGATGACCAGCCGACCGTCGTCGTCGAGCCAACCGATGCTGCCGTGTGTCTCGAGCTGAGCGTGGGAGACCCGGGCGGTGGACCAGGTCCCCGAGACCGTGACCGCCGAATCGGCCAGCGCCGCATCGATGTCCCCTCCGAAACCGTGGTGGAAGTCGGCGATCACGTTGCGATCGGCGTGATTGACCCGATCCAGCGCGGTGCGGTCCGGGTGGATGGCCGGGGCGCCCGGTCGACGCGCTTCGCCGGGGTCGAAGACCGCCGGCAGGATCTCGTAGGAGACCTCGATGAGTCGGCAGGCCCGCTCGGCCGCGGCTGCGGTCTCGGCCACGACCGCCGCGACCCGTTGACCGACGAACCGGACGACGGGGTCCAACATCATCGTGTCGTCGGGGTCGTCCTCGCGATGCTCGTGACGAGCGGTGGAAAACCTTGTCTGCGGGACATTGTCATGGGTCAGTATCAGCGTGACACCGTCCACCCGCTCGGCGGCGGTGGTGTCGATGGACACGATGCGCGCATGCGCGTGCGGTGACCCCAGCACACGCAGATGGGTGAGGCCCTCGACGGTGACGTCGAACGTGTACGGTTCGGTGCCGGTGACCACGCGACGGGCCGCCGGTGGCGATACCGACCGGCCGATGCACGCCTCAGCCGCCTCTGGGGACGGGTCGGTGGGGTTCCGGAGATCATCGGCCGGGGCCACGGCCGCGGTGATCGCGTCGCGGATCGAACGGTAACCGGTACAGCGACAGATGTTTCCCTTCATCTTCCGGGGCAGATCATCGAGATCGGCGGCCTCGAGTGTGGACGCGGTGACGATCATGCCGGCGGTGCAGAATCCACACTGGAAACCGAAATTGTCGACGAACGACTGCTGCACTGGATGGAGGTCGTCCGGGGTACCGAGCCCGGTGACGGTCGTCACCGTGTGTCCCTCGACGCGTTGCGCCGGGTAGATGCACGAGTGCACCGGGGTGTCGTCGACCAGCACCGAACACGCGCCGCAGTCGCCGGCATCGCAGCCCTTCTTCACCTCGAAGTGGGCGTTGTCGCGCAGGAGCGTGCGCAGGCACTGGCCCGGACGCGGAGTGGCGTCGTGCATGTCGCCGTTGACGGAGAACTTCATGCCGTCACCCCACCGGCGAGTTCGGCGCGGATCTCTTCGGCGAGCACTGCCGAGGTGGCGCGTCGCCAATCCGCCGATCCGAGAGGGTCGGTGTAGAAGTCGTCGGCAGCCACGACCCGGTCGTGGAGTTCGTCGATGGTGGGGATCGCGTCGAAACGCATCACATGTGGGCGCAGGGTGGCGGCGGTGACGACCAGGATCAGTGTGCCGTCCTCGTCGCGACGGCCGGTCACCACCGCACCCGACCGGCCGAGTTCGGCCAGCGCGATCTTGCGGAACGCGGTGACCGATTGCATCGAGGTGCCGGGTATGTCGATGGCGCGCAGTATCTCTGCGTCGCCGAGTGAGTTTGTGCCGTTGCCGGTGATCAACTCCGCCACCGGGGTGCGACGTTCGCTGCCGTCGGGGCACCAGATGACGGCCGTGGCATCGAGGCCCGCTGCCAGCGAGACCATCGAGGCCGCGGCGAACGACCGACAGATGTTGCCGCCGACGGTCGCGACATTCCAGATCTTGAACGAGGCCAGGAGCGCGTTGGCGCACTCGGAGAACAGTGGTTGCGCACGCCAGGCCGATCGAGCGGGCAACCTGGTGATCTCGACGATGGGGCAGGTGGCGCCGATCCGCAGCCCGTCATCGGGAAGATCCTCGAATGCCGGCCAACCCATGGTGGTGAGGTCCACGATGCCGTCGGCGTCGACCTGCGGTTCGGAGAAGAACCAGGTGCCGCCGGCCACCACGCGCTCGCCCGGGCCGAGCCGCAGATCCTCGCGGGTACGGGCGTAGCGGTAGCGGTCGATGGTGTTGAGGTCCATCACCCGGCCTTCTCGATCAGTCGGCGATGTTCGCGCACCACGTCGGCGGCGATGCGTTCGGCATCGACGGTCCGTAACATGTTGTGCTCGACCACCTGTCGCCCGTTCACCCAGCTCGCGGCAATCGGCGGGATCGCGCCGAGCACGAGCGCCGCGACCGGGTCGTCGATTCCACTGTGTGCCACCGACGTCAGATCCCACAGCACCAGGTCGGCGAGTTTGCCCACCTCGATCGACCCGGTGTCGGCGGCGCGGCCGAGCACCTGAGCGCCGCCGATCGTGGCCAACTCGATGGCGGTGCGCGTGGTCAGGGCGGTGGGTCCACCACGGGCACGGGCCATCAGCACCGCCTGGTGGGCTTCCTCGAGCAGCCGGCACGACTCGTTGGACGCCGCACCGTCCACGCCGAGTCCTACGGGGACACCCGCGTCGACGAGATCGCGGGTACGGCAGATCCGGTTGCCCAGCCGGGCGTTGGAAGTGGGGCAGTGGGCCACTCCGGTGGACGTTGCGGCGAGCCGGCCGATCTCGTCGTCGTCGAACTCGATGCCGTGGGCGAACCACACGTCGTGGCCCACCCAGCCGACCGACTCCATGTATTGCAGTGGGGTGGAGCCGAAGTGCTGCTGGCAGTAGGTGTTCTCGTCCAGCGATTCGGCCAGATGGGTGTGCATGCGTACGTCGAGTTCGCGTGCCAGCGTTGCGGATTCACGCAGGAGATCAGTGGTGACGGAGAACGGTGAACACGGTGCCAGGGCGATGCGCAGCATCGAGTCGTCGGCGGGGTCGTGCCAGCGCGACACCGCGTCCGAACTGGCCGTAAGGATTTCGTCGATGCTCTGCACCACCGAGTCCGGCGGTAGACCGCCGTCCTTTTCCGAGAGGTCCATCGAGCCGCGGGTCGGGTGGAAACGCAGCCCGACTGTGGTTGCGGCGTCGATCTCGGCACCCAGTAGATCGCCGCCCTCGGCCGGGAAGACGTAGTGGTGGTCGGTGGTGGTGGTGCAGCCGGACAGTGCCAGTTGGGCGAGACCACCGAGGGCGGCGGTGCGCACCGCCGCCTCGTCGATGCCGGCCCAGATCGGGTACAGCGTGGTGAGCCATTGGAACAGCGTGTGGTCGGCGGCGAGACCGCGGGTGACCCACTGGTATAGGTGGTGGTGGGTGTTGACCAGCCCGGGGGTGAGCACGCACCCGCGCCCGTCCACCCTGATCGCGTCGGCGGGCAGCTGCGCCGGCGGAGCGCCGACGGAGACGATCCGCGTCCCCTCGATAACCACGCAGGCGTCGGCGAGTTCTCGGCGCTGCGGGTCCACGGTCACCACGAAGGCGTTGTCGATCACGGTCACCGACGGCACGGAATCTGCATCGGATGACGACCCATTGGAGGACACCCGCGTCACGCTACGACGATCGCGTTACGAATTCGTTTCGGTGGTCGGTCACTGGTCAGACGTCCTGCACTGAGATCGGCCTCCGGGGTGGAATCGCGAGCGCCAGCACGATGGCGAGCACGCACGCGCCCAGCGAGATCGCCGACGCCCACAGGTACCCCGATTCGGTGGGTACACCGACTCCGGTGCCATCGGCGGCGGGCACCGAGATCATCGACCATGTGAGGATCATGCCCACGACCGCCGCTGACGTGGATGTGCCGACCACCCGCATCAGCGCGTTGACGCCGTTGGCCTCGCCGGTCTGTTCCACGCGCACCGAACTCATGATCAGCGCCGGCATCGCGGAATAGGCAACGCCCAGGCCGGCACCGATGAGGCAGGCGACGCCGAGCATGACGCCCCAATTCATCGCCCACGGGCCGGTCAGCGCCACGATGAACACCACGTAGCCGGCGGCGATGACGGCGCCGCCGGTGGCCAGCGACACCCGTGGGCCGAATGCTGCGGTCAGTCGGGCGGAGACGTGGGAGAAGATGAACATCAGGATTCCGCTGGGGGCCAGTACGAGGCTGGCGGTGAACATGTCCAGACCCAGTCCATTGGGGCCGGTCGTCGGTGCCATCAGGAGTTGGATCGGGATCAGCTGCATCGAGTAGAAGGCGAATCCGGTGGCGACCGATGCGATGTTGGTCAACATCACCGGCCGTTCGGTCGCGACATCGAGAGCGATGAGCGGGTTGGCGCCGCGCCGCTCCACGAACCACCAGACCACGGCCACCACGACGAACGCCGCGAACATGCCGATGGTCAGCGGCGCCGACCATCCCCACTCCGATCCCTTCGAGAGGGGGAGCAGCAGGAAGACCAGCATCGCGGCCAGGCCGAGGGCGCCGAGCAGGTCGAAGCGGCCGCCGGTGCGCGACAGGCTCTCCGGAACGGTGAGCGCGATCCCGGCGGCGCCGAGTAGCGCGGCGGCCGCGCACGCCCAGAACAGTGCGTGCCAGCTGACGTGCTGGGCGATCGCGGCCGCGAAGGGCAGGCCGAGGGCGCCGCCGATCCCCAGCGATGCGCTCATCGTGCCCACCGACGACCCGAGATGCCGCGGCGGGACGATGTCGCGCATGACGCTGATGCCCAGGGCGATCGTGCCGAACCCGAGGCCCTGCAGTGCGCGACCGACCAGGAACGGGGGCAATGACGCCGACAGTGCGCACACGGCCGAACCGGTGGCCACACAGCCCATGCTTGCCACCAGCATCAGACGTTTGCCGTACATGTCTCCCAGGCGTCCGCCGATCGGCGTGATTACCGCACCGGCCAGCAGGGTGATGGTCAGCGCCCAGGTCGTGTCACCGGGATCGGCATTCAGCAGTGTCGGCAGCTGCGGGATCAGTGGCACGATGATCGTCTGCATCAGGGCGACGACGATGCCCGCGGCGCACAGGATCGTGACAGCAAGGCGCGGGTGGCGGTCGGGTACGAGCGCGCCAGAGTCCTCGTCCACCGGCCTCTTGATCGCACTCAATGCCCACACACCTCCGAGCGTCCACGCTATCGAGTGGGTGCTTGGTCCGGATCGGCGGACCCACCGAAGGTGGGTCCATATTTCGTTCGGTCGTCGCTTCCAGTGTCGTCGGAACCGATGTTGCGCCACCTTCCCAGCGGTCTGCGTGAATGCGGCAACCGGGCTGCCATACCGAGCGATTGCTCGGTGATGTTTCCGGAAACGCACAGGTCAACGGCATGATTGTGAGAACGCGGCGTCTCAGGCGTAGTCTTGAGCGTTTGCCTCGGGCGCCGTCGGCCGTAGAACACGCGCGCAGTACTCTGAGACACCCAGCGTGGATTGAATGCGGTACCGGTGCGCCCCCGACATTGTCGTCGCGAGAGCGCTCCGTCGCACTGACGAGAGAGAGACGCGTGTTCGAGAAAGTCCTGGTGGCCAACCGCGGAGAAATCGCCATCCGCGCCTTCCGAGCGTCGTATGAGCTCGGCGCCCGTACGGTGGCGATCTTCCCGTATGAGGACCGGAATTCGGTGCATCGGCTCAAGGCCGATGAGTCGTATCAGATCGGTACTCCGGGTCATCCGGTGCGCGCGTATCTGTCGGTCGATGAGGTGATCGCGGCGGCCGAGCGGTGTGGCGCGGATGCGATCTATCCGGGTTACGGGTTCTTGTCGGAGAATCAGGGTTTGGCCCAGGCGTGTGCGGATGCGGGGATCACGTTCGTGGGTCCGTCGGCGGATGTGTTGGAGCTGACGGGTAACAAGGCGACGGCGGTGGCTGCGGCGAAGGCGGCGGGGTTGCCGGTGTTAGCGTCGTCGGAGCCGTCGGCCGATGTGGCGGAGTTGCTCGCGGCTGCCGAGTCGATGCAGTTCCCGGTGTTCGTCAAGGCGGTGGCCGGTGGTGGTGGCCGGGGTATGCGTCGGGTGGAGAAGATCGCGGATCTGGCCGATGCGATCGCGGCGGCCTCGCGGGAGGCGGAGGCGGCATTCGGGGATCCGACGGTGTTCCTGGAGCAGGCGGTGGTCAATCCGCGCCATATCGAGGTGCAGATCCTGGCCGATACCCACGGCAATGTGATCCATCTGTTCGAGCGGGATTGTTCGGTGCAGCGTCGTCATCAGAAGGTGATCGAGTTGGCGCCGGCGCCGAACCTGTCACCGGAGTTGCGCGAGAAGATCTGCTCGGACGCGGTCGCGTTCGCCCGCCACATCGGCTACACGTGCGCCGGGACGGTCGAGTTTCTGCTCGACGAAAACGGTCAGCATGTGTTCATCGAGATGAATCCGCGCATCCAGGTCGAGCACACGGTGACCGAGGAGATCACCGATGTGGACCTGGTGGGCTCACAGCTGCGCATCGCGTCGGGTGAATCGCTGGACGATCTCGGATTGTCGCAGGACACTCTGGCGATTCGGGGTGCGGCGATGCAGTGCCGGATCACCACCGAGGACCCGGCCAACGGGTTCCGGCCCGACGTCGGACGCATCACCGCCTACCGCAGTCCGGGTGGTGCCGGGGTGCGTCTGGACGGCGGTGCGGTGCTCGGTGCCGAGGTGACCGGCCACTTCGACTCGATGCTGGTGAAACTCACGTGTCGCGGCCGGGATTTCGCGACCGCGGCGCGCCGTGCGCGGCGTGCGGTGGCCGAGTTCCGGATTCGTGGAGTGGCCACCAACATCCCGTTCCTGCAGGCGGTGCTCGATGATGTCGACTTCCGCGAGGGCCGGGTGACGACGTCGTTCATCGAGGATCGTCCGTGGCTGCTGACCTCGCGCAGCTCGGCCGACCGCGGCACCAAGATCCTGTCGTACCTGGCCGATGTGACGGTCAACAAGCCGCACGGCGAACGTCCGACGAAGGTGTATCCGCGTGACAAGCTGCCCACGCTGGATCGCGCCACCCTCGCCTCACCGCCGGACGGTTCGCGTCAGCGGTTGTTGGAGTTGGGGCCGGCCGGGTTTGCCGCGGATCTACGGGATTCGAAACGACTTGCCGTCACCGACACCACTTTCCGGGACGCTCATCAATCGTTGCTGGCCACCCGGGTCCGTACGACCGGGTTGATGGCGGTGGCGCCCTATGTGGCGGCGATGACCCCCCAGTTGTTGTCGCTGGAATGCTGGGGTGGGGCCACCTACGACGTGGCGTTGCGGTTCCTGAAGGAAGACCCGTGGGATCGGTTGGCGCAGTTGCGTGAAGCGGTACCCAACATCTGTTTGCAGATGTTGCTGCGGGGCGCCAACACCGTCGGCTACACCCCGTACCCGACCAAGGTGACCACCGCGTTCGTCGCCGAGGCCACCGCAACCGGTATCGACATCTTCCGGATCTTCGACGCGCTCAACAACATCGAGCAGATGCGTCCGGCCATCGACGCGGTACGCGAGACCGGCACGGCGGTCGCCGAGGTCGCCATGTCCTACACCGGTGACCTGGCCAACCCGAACGAGGACCTCTACACCCTCGACTACTACCTGCGGTTGGCCGAACAGATCGTCGATGCCGGCGCGCACGTGTTGGCGATCAAGGACATGGCCGGGCTGTTGCGGGCGCCGGCGGCGACGAAGCTGGTGTCGGCATTGCGCAGCAACTTCGATCTGCCGGTGCATGTGCACACTCACGACACCCCCGGCGGGCAGCTCGCCACCTATCTGGCGGCGTGGGAGGCCGGGGCGTCGGCCGTGGACGGCGCCAGTGCGGCGTTGGCCGGTACCACCAGCCAGCCGGCGTTGTCGGCGATCGTGGCCGCCGCTGCTCATTCCGAGCGTGACACCGGCCTCGATCTGCAGGCCGTCTGCGACCTCGAGCCGTACTGGGAGGCGCTACGCAAGGTGTACGCGCCGTTCGAGTCCGGACTGCCCGCGCCGACCGGACGGGTCTACACCCACGAGATCCCCGGTGGGCAGTTGTCGAACCTGCGACAGCAGGCCATCGCCCTCGGACTGGGCAACCGGTTCGAGGCCGTTGAAGAGGCCTACGCCGCCGCCGACCGCATGCTGGGTCGAGTGATCAAGGTGACCCCGTCGTCGAAGGTCGTCGGCGATCTCGCGTTGGCGTTGGTCGGCCGCGGCATCACCGCCGACGAGTTCGCCGCCAACCCGCAGGGCTACGACATCCCCGACTCGGTGATCGGTTTCCTGCGTGGCGAACTCGGCGATCCCGCTGGCGGCTGGCCCGAACCGCTACGCTCACTGGCGTTGGAGGGCCGCGCCGAGGCGGCGGCCACCGCCGAGTTGTCCGACGACGATTCGCAGGCGCTCGACACCCCCGGCCAGAAACGCCAGCACACTCTCAACCGGTTGCTGTTCCCCGGCCCCACCAAGGAATTCGACGACCACCAGGAGACCTACGGCGACACCTCCCGGCTGTCGGCGAACCAGTTCTTCTACGGGCTGCGTTACGGCGAGGAACACCGCGTCGAGCTCGAACCCGGTGTCGACTTGCTGATCGGGCTCGAAGCGATCAGCGAACCCGACGAGAAGGGCATGCGCACCGTCATGTGCATCCTCAACGGACAACTACGTCCGGTGCAGGTGCGTGACCGTTCCGTCGATGCCGAGGTCGCCGCGGCCGAGAAGGCCGATCGCGGCAATCCGCACCACATCGGCGCACCGTTCGCCGGAGTCGTGTCGCTGAGTGTGGACGTCGGCGACGAGGTCGCCGCCGGCGCTGCCATCGGCACCATCGAGGCGATGAAGATGGAGGCCACCATCACTGCGCCCGTCGGCGGCAAGGTCGTCCGCGTCGCCATCGGCCAGGTCACCCAGGTCACCCCGGGCGATCTGCTCGTCGAAATCGGGTAGCGGGGTCACGCCCGCGACAGTTCCCCATGTGAATCGGTATCCACATGGGGAACTGTCAACTGCGGGGGTGATTTCCGGCGTATCTGTCAGTCCTCCGTGTGGTTGGCTTGGCCGTCCACGACGAGATCTGCACGGTGCCTGCTCGCGGCGACCAGCCGGGCGTTGGGTTCGTCGACGGAGTCGACCCACGCGGCGGCATCGGCAAGGCCCTTGCCGGCGGCGCGGTGGCGACGTAGTAGCCGTTCGCGTCGGAGGGGACCCGGCGCGTCGACGTAGTAGAGGCGGCGTAGCAGCGGACGCACCGCGGACCATGGCGGGTTGTCGAGAGCAAGGTAGTTGCCCTCCACGACAATCACTCGGGCAGTGGGTACGACGACGAGCCGCGCGGCGATCGGTTCGCCCATGACATGGTCGAAGTCGGGGCAGTACACCGGTCGGTCGCCGCACGCGGTGATCCGTTCGAGCAGCGTGACGAAGCCGTCGGCATCGAAGGTATCCGGTGCGCCTTTGCGGTCGCCGCGGCCGATGTCGGTGAGCACGCGGTCGGATAGATGAAACCCGTCCATCGGGACGTATGCGACCGTGTCGGGGGCGGACAGCGCGAGCCGTCCCGGTTCCCGCGGGCCGTCGACGGTCCGCGGGAGCCGAGACGACCCGCGCGAGGCTAGCTCGACCGCCCGAACCAGCTGACGTCGTCGTTGCCGATGAGGTCGGGGACCGTCCAGCCGTCCAGGTCGTACTCGGACAGGCACTGTTCGGCGAGACCCTTCATGGATTCCACACCACCACGGTTCTGCGCGGCGAACAGCAACTCTGCCTTCACATTCTCGTGGTTGCCCGAGTAGTTGCGTTCGTAGAGTTCGTGCCGGCCGCCGAATTCGGAACCGATCGAATCCCACAGTGCCTTCATCACCTTCACCCGATCGACCGCGGTGATGCCGTTGGAACCGCGGACGTACTTGTCGAGGTACGGGCGCACGTCGGGGCTCTTGAAGTCGGCGGCGCTCGACGGCAGATAGATCAGGCCCGATGCGACGTCCTGCTCGATGATCTCCTTGATACGCGGGTAGCCCTGCATCATGAACATCCGGTAGGTGAGGCCGTATTCGAGGCGCGGGATCACGGTGTCGCCGATCCACGGTTCGGGGTTGTGGGCCATCGCGTCGGTGAGCGTCCAGAACAGGTTGCGCCAGCCGATCACCTCACCGACCCGGGTCTGCACGCCGCGAAAGCCGCCGGAACCGGTGGCGTCGAGTGCCTTCATCAGCAACCCGGCGATGAAGTCGAGTTTCACCGCGAGACGGGTGCAGCCCTGGAAGGTGAAGCGCGGCAGGAAGCCGGACTGTGGGAAGAAGGCGTTGATGCGCTCGACGTCGCCGTACATGAAGACGTTCTCCCAGGGCACGAGCACCTTGTCGAAGACGAAGATGGTGTCGTTCTCGTCCATCCGGCTCGACAGCGGGTAGTCGTACGGGCTGCCCATGACCGCGGCCTGTTCGGTGTAGGAGGTCCGGCAGATGAGTTTGATGCCGGGTGCGTCCATCGGCACGGTGCAGATGAGCGCGAATTCCTTCTTGCGGATCGGCAGCCCGTAGTGGGCGATGAAGTTGTAGTTGGTGATGGCCGAGCCGGTGGCGACGACCTTCGCTCCCGAGACGATCAGCCCCGCGTCGGTTTCCTTCTCCACCTTCATGAACACGTCGCCGACCTCGTCGGGCGGCAACTGACGATCCACCGGCGGATTGATGATGGCGTGGTTCCAGTACAGGACCTTTTCCTGTGACTCGCGATACCAGCGTTCGGCGTTGGCCTCGAACGGTGCATAGAGATCCTTGTTGGCATGCAGGGTGCCCAGGAAGCTGGCCTTGTAGTCGGGGGAGCGTCCCATCCAGCCGTAGGTCATCCGTGCCCATTCGGCGATCGCATCACGTTCTTTGATCAGATCTGCCGAGCTCGTGGGCGCCTTGAAGAACGGCATCGTCACGCCGCCGTTGCCGGTGTCGGTGGGCGCGGTCACCTTGTCGCGGGTGGCCGGATCGTGCATCGAGTCGTAGAGGCGAGCCGTCATCCGGATCGGGTTGCGGAAGGCTGGGTGGGTGGTCACATCTTTCACGCGCTCGCCGTGTAGCCAGATCTCGCGCCCGTCCTTGAGTGACTCGATGTACTCGTCGCCAGTCATCGGCCGGGAGGCGAAATTGCGCGTCTTGTTGGCCGCACTGTCGGCTGCCGGGTTGGTGGTCGGTGCGTCGGTGTCGGGCCGCTCGTCGAGAGTGGTCATGATTGATACCTCTTTCTGATCGATCGATCGTGACTGGTTATGAAAACGGTTCAGGCGGTGCGGGTTCCGGCCAGATGAAACGGGGTGAACGTGGTGGTCGAGTCGAACCATCCCGAATGCGGATCGTCGGCGCACAACGTCCACAGTGAGTTCACGCTCGGCTCGCCGAGATCGTGAAAGGTGCTGCGGTAGTACAACAGTGGTGACTTCCCGCTCGACGATGCGTCGACGATCTCGCCGATGAAGATGATGTGGTCGCCGCCGTCGTAGCTACGCCATGGGAGGCAACTGAGGGTGGCGGCGGCGCCCTGCAGGACCGGTGCGGTCGGCCCGTCGTCCCATCGGGGTCCCGGGTCGGCCGGCCTGCCGGCGAAATGCATTGCGATGTCGAGTTGATCGGCTGCCATGATGTTCACCGCGAATGGTGCATCGGTGAGGTACCCGCAGGCCTTGGACTTGCGCGTCAGGGTGACCTGGCAGAGGCGAGGTTCGAGCGAGACGGCCGTGAATGCGGTGACGGTTGCGCCGTGCGGCTCACCGTCGGCGTTTGTGCAGGTGATCACCGTGACGCCGCTGGCGAACTGGCCGAAGATGTTCTGTAGCGCCGTGCGTTCCATGTGACTACTCCTTTCGATGATCGCTAATGTGAGGTAGAACATATTTCGACGTCGGCCCCTTGACGATCCGCTGAACGCGACAGCGATCCGGAATGCGCGGCGAGGTCGTGAGGAGTGTCGATGAGTCAGCTGCAACAGCTTTCAATACCGGGTGATCCGGATTGGGATGCAGCGTCGGATGCGGTGTCCGCAGCCTATTTCCCACACGTGCTGCGGCCCCGTGTCGCCCGCAGCACAGCGACCGAGGCCGATGTCGCGGTCACGGTGCTCGGCCCGCTGCGTATCGCGCGGATCGGATGGGGCGCGGAGGTATCGATTCACTCCGACCATCCCGGCGCCTACGGCATCAACGTCCCGCTCAACGGTGTGCTCGAGACGTCGGTCGCCGGACATTCGGTGGTGTCGACCAGCGGGTCGGCGACGGTCAATCCGCCCGACACCCCCACCGACATCACCCGCTGGTCGAGCACTTGCACGATCGTCGGCGTCAAGATCGACCGCGACTTCCTGCACCACGAGATGTGTCGGGTGACCGGGCAACCCGACACGTCCATACCCGATCAGCTCGATCTTCGTTCACCCGAAGGCGCGAGTTGGTTCCGTCTGGTGCAGTCGATCGCCGGACAGCCCGCCGACGACCCGCTACTGGCCAACCCGTTGGTCGCCGAACAACTCGCCGGATCGTTGACCGATGCGTTTCTCTTGGCGGCCGTCCCCGACGATCGGGGCGATCATCTGCTGCCTCGACCGCGGATCGTGACCCGAGTGCTCGACGCCCTGCGCGCCGACCCGGCACGGCCCTGGACGGCCGCGGACATGGCCGAGTCGGCCGGGGTGAGCGTGCGTCGCCTTCAGGAGGGCTTTCGGCAATACGTGGGGAAGACGCCGCGTGAATGTCTCACCGAGATCCGACTCGCTGCGGTTCACGACGACCTCATGCGCGGAACGTCGGCGTCGGTGACCGACGCCGCGATGAAGGCGGGTTTCACCCACACCGGACGGTTCGCCGCCGCGTTCCGACAGCGATACGGCGTCTCGCCGTCCCAACTACTCACCGACCGCTGAGCGCGCGACCGGTGGGGGAGTTCTGGACGCAGTTTCGAGTTCCGGCCAGGAGCCCGAACTGCGGCCAGAGCCTGCAGGTGCGGCCGGCACCGGGTCAGCTACCCCGATATGTCGAGTAGGCGTACGGGCTCAGCAGCAGCGGCACGTGGTGGTGGCGCTGCGGATCGCCGACCTCGAAGCAGATGTCGACCTCGGGGTAGAAGCCGGTGAGCTGCTGATCGGCGAACCAGCTGCCGGTGTCGAAGACGAGATGGTGGATGCCGGCGATGAGCGCGTCGGTGTTGACCTGCGCGATCCGGCCGTCACCGTCGGTGACGCCGGCAGCGAGTTCGGTGCCGGAGGCATCCTGCAGGGACACCGCGACGCCGACGGCGGGTGCGCCGCTGACGGCATCGAGGACGTGGGTCGACAAACCGGTCACGCCTGGGCCTCCTCGTCGAGGTAGATGCTTGCCGGTGTCAGCATACGGACCAGTCGGCTGCGGTTGATCTTGGCGAGTTCCATGCGCATCACCCGGCGTTCGGTCTCGGGGTCATTGCTCATGCGCTGCTTGAGGATGTCGAGGAGCTCCGCGGCGGGGCGGCCGTTGGCGAACACCAGGTAGACGTGACCGAACCTCTCCTCGTAGGCCGCGTTGAGTTCCTTGAGCTCGGCCAGCACATCGGCGTCGGCGCCGGTGACCCCGGACTGTTCGCGCTTCGACGACGGATTGTCGGCGCGGTCGCCGATCCGCGGGTGTCCGGCCAACGCGTCGTCGAGATCCTTCTCGGTGAGCTCGGCCAAGATCAGGTCGGCGTATTCGAGCAGCGCCTCGTCGTCGGAGAACGGCCGGGCCGAGGCCACGCGCACTGCCCAGATTCGGGAGCTGCAGCATTCGAAGAGCTGATTGATGGCCTGACGTTCGGACAATTCGTTGAAACTGGACAATCCTCGCCAATCGACACGACGCATGCGCCCCAGCCTAAGAGAGTTCCGGTTGTCGGGTGAATCGGGCCGACGTGAACGGGTTGGCATCGGCGACGAGATCGTCGAAGCGGTAGTTCGCGATCTTGGCGATCTCGATCAACGCGAACGACTTCTCGCTCGTCTCCGAGTTGTCCATGCGTGCCCAGCCGTTTCGCAGGACCCGGTCGTAGCGTTCGGTCTCGCGGGCACAGATGACGAGCGGGAACCCGAAGTGCTCTTGGTAGGCGGCAGCCAGATTCACCACATTCTCGTGCTCGGTCTCCTCGAGGTGAGACAGCCCCTTGTGGTCGACAGCAACCAGCTCGCCGGTCTCCTCGTCCTCGGCGCCCAGATCCGGGAAGGCGCGGATGAGCGCCAACTGTTCCTCGTCGCTGCCGGTGAGCATCGCCTCCTGGAACGCGCTGCGCAGGTCGTGGACGTCCTCGAACGGCTTCTGATCCCAGGCCCGGTCGAGCACCCAGTCGACGTTCTGTACGACGCCGCCGAAGGTGTCCCGGAACTGCTCCTTGGACATCGTGTTGACCTCGTCAAGGGTGATCGCGCCGCCACCGGCCACCGCGGGCCCACGGCCACCCACATGGAAGAACAACAGATTCAACAGGATGGCGGTGATCGCGCCCATGGTGATCCCGGTGGAGAACGGGATCTGCAAGAAGATGTTCGGCATCGCCTCGTCCACTCCGGGCAGCGCAGGCACGTCGACCTGCTCACCGGACTTCTCGATCACGGTGGTCGGGGCGGCTGACTGGGAGAACTGCACATACAGCGCGACGGCCAGCGACGTCGCCGAGATGATCAGGTTGCGATGATCGGTGAAATCGACCGAGGTGAGTGTCTGGATGCCGACGATCGCGACGGTGGCGAACATGATCAACGCGGCACCGCCGAGGACCGGCGCAGGAATCGACTCGACCACCTTCGCCAGCTTGGGCAGCACCCCCAGAATGATCATGATGACGCCCGCACAGGCGACCACCCAGCGACTCTTGACGCCGGTGAGCCGGACCAGACCGACGTTCTCGGAGAAGGCCGTATAAGGGAACGAGTTGAACGAACCGCCGATCATGGTGGCCAAGCCGTCGGCGCGCACGGTGGCCGCGACGTCCTCTTTTTTGATGCGCTTGCCGACGATCTCGCCGGTCGCGAAGACCGACCCGGTCGATTCCACCGCGACAACGAGGAGCACCACGATCAGTGAGACGATTGCGACGATGTCCCACTGCGGCCAGCCGAACGCGAAGGGCGGGGTGAAGCCCAGCCACGACGCCTCGCCGACCGAAGAGAACGAGGCGTCGCCGAGGAGCCACGCGATGAAGGTGCCGACCGTGAGGCCGAGGAGCACCGCGATCGTCGCCATGAACCCGCGGAAGAAGCGTTGCATCAACACGATCAGCAGGATGGTGCCCAGTGCATAGCAGACCCAACGCCAGTTGGCGGAGTCGTGTAGATGGGTGGCGGGATCGCTCACCGCGTCGCCGGCGCCCACCGGGATGAGACAGATACCGATGATGGTGATCAGGGTGCCGGTCACCACCGGCGGCAGGAATCGGATCAGCTTGGCGAAGAACGGCGCGATCAGAAAGGTGAACACGCCGGCCGCGATGACCGCGCCGTAGACGGTCTGCAGCCCGACACGTCCGCCGCCGTGATTGTTGGCGATCTGGATGACCGGCGCCAGGGTCGCGAAGGTGATTCCTTGCAGCAGTGGCAGCCGGACGCCGATCTTCCAGAATCCGACGGCTTGTAGCAGCGAGGCGATGCCGCAGGTGAACAGGTCGGCGGTGATCAGCATCGTCAGCGCTTCGTCGTCGAGGTCGATGGCGCGTGCGATGAGCAGGGGGACGAGGACAGCGCCGGCGTAGAAGGCCACCACGTGCTGGGCACCGAGCGCCACCAGTTTCCCGGGTGGGGGTACCTGGTCGACCGGATGCACCCGGCGTTTGCGCTGCGGTGCCCCGATGGGGGCGCTGGAATCGGTTGCCATTGGCCTCATCACCTAGAGTTCGTAGCCCTGCCGTGAACGATCGCCGCGCACAGCAGATAAATAGTGAACCTCGATGCGGATTCCCGCTCGGCGGTGGATCGTATATTTCGACGTGGTAAAAGGTGCGGAACGGACAGGAGGCCAGTGCGGTGGCGATGACGGGACCCGAGAGCCGTGACCCGCCGGACACGTCTGCGAGTCGCGTCGGTGCGGTGTGTGGCGTGGTGCTCGCAGCCGGCGCCGGAAGTCGCTACGGAATGCCGAAAATCCTTGCACACCAAGGTCAGTGGCTCGCGATCGCGGTGCGGGCGCTGCGCGACGGGGGGTGCGACGAGGTGGTGGTGGCGATGGGGGCGAGTACTGTCGAACCACCCGGCGGGGCATCGGTGCTCCACGTCGACGACTGGGCGACGGGTCTGTCGGCGACAGTGCGCGCCGCCGCGGGATGGGTGGCACAGCGGCGGGATCCCGCCGCGATGGTTTTACATGTTGTTGACACACCCGATGTGGGGCCGGAGGTCACCGGCCGCGTCGTCGACGCGGCGCAGCGTCGGCGGGATGTGGTGGCACGCGCGGTGTTCGACGGACGGCCGGGCCACCCGGTGTACATCGGGTCCGACCATCTCGACCCGCTCGGTGCTCATCTGCAGGGTGACGTCGGGGCGGGACGGTATCTGGCGACCGTCGCGGGTCTGCGCACCGTGGAGTGCGGCGACCTGGCCACGGGCCGCGACCGCGACCTGCCGGACTGATCTCGCTCTCAGAGCCCGGGTAGGCCGTCCGGCACGGTGTGTGGCAGGGCCACGTCGAGTACGCCCGCGGCGAAGCGGGTCACCGGGCCGCCGGCGGCACGCAACGCGGCATCGTATCCGGCGCGTGCGCGACCGCAGTAGTGGGTGGGCTGACCGTGGGTGACGTCGAGTCCGATGACGGCGATCGTCTCGCCCGTGGTGGGGATGCAGATGCCCCACACGAACAGATTCTCCGATTCCCATCCACGCGCGACGACCTCGGTGTATCCGAGCGGATCGGGCACACCGAGGTCGTCGAGTGCGGGGACGTCGGAGATCCGTTCATCGGCACGCAGCGCGCGCAGATACCAGGCTCCGGCGTTGATCTCGACCGGTTCCATGACCGGTGCGTCGCTACTTCAGTTCGAGCAGCACGGTGCCCTGGGTGACGGCGGCGCCGGCCTCGATCGCGAGTCCGGTGACCACACCGTCCTTGTGGGCGGTGACGGGGTTCTCCATCTTCATGGCCTCGAGCACGACGACGAGTTCGCCGGCGGAGACCTGCTGGCCCTCCTCCACGGCGACCTTCACGACGGTGCCCTGCATGGGCGCTGCAACGGCGTCACCGGAGACGGCGGCATTGCCACCCTTTTTGCGGGACCGGGCCTTCGGCTTCTTGCGGACCACGCCGTTGGCGCTGCCGCCACCGCCGCCGAGCGCGAGATCACCCGGCAGCGAAACCTCGACGCGTCGGCCGCCGACCTCGACGACGACGTTCTGGCGCGGCAGCGACTCGTCGTCCTCGATCGGCTCACCACCGGTGTATGGCTCGATCGGGTTGTCCCAGTCGGTTTCGATCCACTTGGTGTAGACATCGAAGGTCTCGACGCCGTTCTCGTCGGTGTGGCCGTGGAAGGCCGGGTTCTCGACGATATGGCGGTGGAACGGGATGACCGTGGCCAGGCCCTCGACTTCGAACTCGGCGAGCGCGCGCGCCGAGCGCTCGAGCGCCTGCTCGCGGGTCTCGCCGGTGACGATGAGCTTGGCGAGCATCGAGTCGAACTGTCCGCCGATCACGTCGCCGGCAACGACGCCGGAGTCGACGCGCACGCCGGGACCGGTCGGCTCCTTGTACACCGTGACCGGCCCGGGGGCGGGCAGGAAGTTGCGGCCGGCGTCCTCGCCGTTGATGCGGAACTCGAAGGAGTGCCCGCGCGGCGTCGGATCCTCGGAGATCTCCAGCTTCTCGCCGTTGGCGATGCGGAACTGCTGACGAACCAGGTCGATACCGGAGGTCTCCTCGGTGACCGGGTGCTCCACCTGCAGACGGGTGTTGACCTCGAGGAAGGACACCAGGCCGTCGCTACCGACGAGGAACTCGACCGTGCCTGCACCGTAGTAGCCCGCCTCGCGGCAGATGGCCTTGGCCGACTCGTGGATCTTGGTGCGCTGCTCGTCGGTGAGGAACGGCGCGGGGGCCTCCTCGACCAGCTTCTGGAAGCGACGCTGCAGCGAGCAGTCGCGGGTGCCGGCGACGATCACGTTGCCATGCTGGTCGGCGATCACCTGGGCCTCGACGTGACGGGCCTTGTCCAGGTAGCGCTCGACGAAGCACTCGCCGCGACCGAAGGCGGCGACGGCCTCGCGGGTGGCCGACTCGAACAGGTGCGGGATCTCGTCGATGGTGTAGGCCACCTTCATACCGCGTCCACCGCCGCCGAAAGCCGCCTTGATCGCGACCGGTACGCCGTGTTCCTCGGCGAACGCGACGACCTCGTCGGCGTCCTTGACCGGGTCCTTGGTGCCCGGCGCCATCGGTGCGTCGGCCTTGAGCGCGATGTGGCGGGCGGTGACCTTGTCGCCGAGGTCGCGGATGGACTGCGGCGACGGGCCGATCCAGATCAATCCCGCGTCCAGCACAGCCTGCGCGAAGTCGGCGTTCTCGGAGAGGAAGCCGTAGCCGGGATGGATGGCGTCGGCGCCCGACTTGGCCGCGGCGTCGAGGATCTTGTCGAACACGAGGTAGGACTCGGCCGAGGTCTGGCCGCCGAGCGCGAACGCTTCGTCGGCGAGCTTCACGAACAGCGCATCGGCGTCGGGTTCGGCGTACACGGCGACGCTGGCCAGACCGGCGTCCCGAGCGGCCCGGATCACTCGCACCGCGATCTCGCCACGATTGGCGATGAGGACCTTGGAAATACTGTTCGCAGAGCTACTTGGCACTTGTTCTCCTGGGCGTCGTGACGCTCGGTGGAGCGGCACTTGGTCGTTATGAATCACATCACGCGTCTGGGGTTTCACCCGTCCGGCCGATCGTGACGGCCCTCGGAGTGAGGCACGACACTCGAGTCTAAGTGTCACGCGTTCAGGGCAATACCCTAGCCCACCGATCAAGCGATCGGTCGCCCCCTCCGGTTACTCGTCGGTACGAAAAGTGCTCGCGTCGCCGAGCTCCCTGATCAACCGGGCGAAATCGTGCAGGTAGGCCTGGACGGGACCGACGGGACCGGTGTCCGTGTCGCCGGGTACGGCGGCCGGAGTGGGATAGTTCACGTCGGCGCCCGGGACGTTCTGACGATCAGGCGACGCTGCGGGTTCCGGTGGGAAGCGGGCCGACACCCGCATGCCGCCGGGTGTCCGATTGATCCAGATATAGACCTCGTGGGGTGCATAACTGTGGCTGCGCAACACCTTCGCCCGGCCCGCGTCGGCCTCGGCCGCCCCCGGGGCATATCGCGTGTCGATGAACGAGATCACGAACAAGGGTTCGCCGCTGTGGCCGAGGAGTTCGGCGACCCGCAGGAACGGCAGCCCGGCGCCCTGGCGGGACCGTTTGAGTTCGGCGGTCGCCCGTGTGACCGCCTGATCGAAGGTCGGTGAATCGGAGACGTCGAGGGTGAACGGGGCCACCGCGACGAACCAGCCCAGCGCGGTGAGCCAGCGAGCGTCGTCGCGGGTGTGGCGGGGGAGCACGCAGCGGAACTCGTCGTCGCCGGTGCGATCGTGATGCACCAGGGCGCACGCCGCGAGCACACCTGCGGTCAGCGTGCCGCCGGCCTGCGAGCAGACCGCGGTGAATCTGTTGGCGGCCGCGTCGTCGAGGATCAGGCCGTACAGCGATTGCTGGGCGACGGCGGATTCGTCGCTCGGATCGGGGGCGGGTGACTCCAGCTCGGCGCGGTCGATGGTCGCGGCCTCGGAATCGGCGGTGAAGGCCGGCATGCCGCCGTGGCCGGCGCGCAGGAAATCCGTCCACGTCCGTACCGCTGGGTGGTCGCCGCCGGTCTGGTCGGCCATTCGGCGTTCCTGGGCGCTGAAGTCGACGTAGCTGCCGACGGGCGCCAGTTCGGGTTGCTCCTGACGCCGTGCTGCGCGGTAGAGGGTGGCGAGTTCGTGTTGCGCCATGATCAGCGAGTAGCCGTCGACGAGCGAATGGTCGGCGGCGAACAGCAGGGTGAACGAGTCCTCCCGGCCGACGGTGGCGAACATGTAGGCCGGCCAATGCAGCGGCGCCGTCGCACGGTCGAAGGCGCCGGCGATCTGTTCGACCAGCGGACCCGACTCGGTGTACCAGCCGATGCGGCCCATCTTGAGCTTGACGGTGCCGGGCTCTGTGCTGAGTCGTTGGAGGCCGTCACCGCGGATGATGACGTGGCTGCGCAACACCTCGTGTCGGTCGATCCACTGCAGCAGGGTGGTCCGGATGGCCGGGATCGACAGCGGTTCGGCGAATTCGATGGCCAGACCCAGCCAGGATTCCCGGCCGCCCTCGCGTCGGGTGCGCAGCCGATAGTCGAACGCCGACCGCAGATGCTGCTCGTGATTGTGCGACGTGAGGCGGGAATCGCGGCTCCAGGAACCCAGGCCACCCGAGACATACGGCATCCACTCGACGAGTCCGCCAGGCTCCACCGACTCGTCGCGGATCTGGACGAACTTCATGTCGAACTGGTGGGGGTGCCGGGTCCGTCCCCGGCCTGACGTCGCACCTGTCCTTTGATCCGGGCGAGCATGCCCGCCATACCCCGCAGTCGCAGCGGACTGACCGCCGAGCCCAGCCCCAGATCGTGATAGAAGTCCGCCGGCACCGCGAGGATCTCGTCGGCGGGCGCGCCGTCGAGGCCCTGATACAGGATCGAGGCGAAACCGCGGGTGGTCGGAGCCTCTGCCGGCGCCGTCAGGTACAGCCGCACATGATCAGTGTCGGCGGCGTCCACCGACAGGAATACCGGCGACTGACACTCCGGCACCGGCTCCATCGCGTCCTGTTGGAGGTGGGACGGGAGCTCGGGCAGTTCACGCGAGAACTCCAGCAGCAACGTCACCTTGTCGGCATCGCCGAGTGCGCCGAAGTCGTCGACGATCTCGGCGAGAGCAGCCGGCAGTGTCATGTCGTCGCCGGGGCGGCGCCCGGCTCGGGGCCGATGGCGATGGGCACCCGCACCGCGTTACCCCATTCGGTCCACGACCCGTCGTAGTTGCGCACCTTGTCGTAGCCGAGCAGATGGGTCAGCACGAACCAGGTGTGGCTCGACCGCTCGCCGATGCGGCAGTACGCGATGGTCGGGGTTGACGGATCGAGGTCGGCGTAGATCTCCTCGAGTTCCTTACGGCCGCGGAAGCGGCTGTCCGGTGCGGCGGCCTTGGCCCACGGGATGGAGATGGCGGTGGGGATGTGGCCCCCGCGTAGCGCACCCTCCTCTGGGTAGTCCGGCATGTGCGTGCGTTCGCCGGTGTACTCCTGCGGGGAGCGCACGTCGACGAGCGGTTGGGTACCGAGCGCCTCGAGCACCTCCGGCGCGAATGCGCGGATTCGGGAGTCATCACGCTCGACGACGGGGTAGTCCGATCGCGGGTACTCGGGCACATCGAAGGACGTGTCGCGATCCTCCGACATCCAGGCGTCGCGGCCACCGTCGAGCAGCCGGACGTCCTCGTGGCCGAACAGCGTGAACACCCACAGCGCGTAGGCGGCCCACCAATTGCTCTTGTCGCCGTAGATCACCACGGTGTCGTCGCGTTCGATCCCCTTGCTACGCATGAGCTCAGCGAACTGTTCACCGTTGATGTAGTCGCGGGTCACCGGATCGTTGAGATGAAGATGCCAGTCGATCTTCTGCGCGGTCGGGATGTGACCGATGTCGAAGAGCAGGACATCCTCGTCCGACTCGACGATCTTGAGTCCCTTCGCACCGAGATGCGCCGACAGCCACTGGGTGCTGACCAGACGCTCCGGATGCGCGTACTCGGCGAATGCCGGATTCGGATCGGTCTCCACGCTCAACTGCGGTCCCTTCAATCTGTGGTCGCCGATGCGGCATCGGGCGGTCTGACGGACACGGCGATCCGGTGTCTGGCAATGAGCCTACCCACTGCCGAAGTCGCGTGGCGTGCCGACTCACGGTCGTGTCGGCGAGCTGAGAGCTCAGCCGACGCGGTGCCCTTCCATGGACAACTCGCCCAGCCGATGTGACACGGCGTCAAGGACATCGTCGAGGGTGTGTGATCACGACGACGACCCTGGACACTGATGCCGGAATCCGTGCACTTGCCACGACATGCAGGTGTGTCGGCCCAGATCAGTTGTCCGATTTGCCAGTTGGGTCCGACAGCCACAAGTCGACGACCGACACCCCCACCTCGCCGAGCAGACGACGAACGGTCGGCAGGCCGATCCCGAGCACCGATGACGGATCGCCGTCGACGGAGTCCACGAACCAGCCGCCGAGCCCATCGAGGGTGAAGGCGCCGGCCACCGAGAGGGGTTCGCCGGTGGCGACGTAGGCATCGATCGTCGCGTCGTCGACGTCGGCGAATCTGATGGTCGTCGACGCCGCGGCGTGCGCGGAGGCGGCCACCAGGCCGTCGTGGATGCGGGTGACACAGTGCCCGGTGATGAGTTCGGCCGAGCGGTTGCGCATGGTGCGCCACTGGCTCTGCGC
The DNA here is from genome assembly GCF_021556435.1 of Gordonia tangerina. Classification (GTDB taxonomy): domain Bacteria; phylum Actinomycetota; class Actinomycetes; order Mycobacteriales; family Mycobacteriaceae; genus Gordonia; species Gordonia tangerina. Next base: position 112,941 of record NZ_JAKGCU010000009.1, on the reverse strand, counting down.
GACCTGTGCGGTGTGCGGTTTGCCGCTCAGCCGGCCGTCGAAGAACAGCATCGAGTCACAGGTGAGGACCACCACATCGGAGGCATCGCAGTCGGCGAGGACATCGGCCACCACGGCGTCGGCCTTGGCCTGCGCCAACCGGACGACGATGTCCTCGGGTGGAAACGCCGCCATGGTGGTCAGCAGGGCGTCCTCGTCGACGTCGGAGACGATCACCCGCGGGTCGAGTCCCGCGTCGCGCAGCACCCGGAGGCGGGCCGGCGACGCCGACCCGAGCACCACCTCCGGTGCGCTCACCACCTCAGATTGGTGAAGCTGCCCGGTGCGCCCCAGATCGGCCGCAGCCGGTCCTCAGGGCGTCCCCAGTCGTCGCGTGGCCCGGCGTCGGCGATGCCGCCACCGGAGGACCCGGCGGCGGAGGCGACGACCGCGACGAGGGCGGCGAGTTCCTCATCGGTCGGGTTACCCCGGACGACGCGCAAAAACGGTGCGGACTGTGTCTGCGTTTCGGCGTCGGCGCCGGTCTCGATGTCGCTCACAGCGGAATGTTCCCATGCTTCTTCGGCGGCAGCGTGACCATCTTGCGCTCGAGCAGGCGCAGCGCGGTCGCCACCTGGCCACGGGTGTGGCTGGGCGGGATCACCGCGTCGACGTAGCCACGTTCGGCGGCGACGTACGGATTGACCAGAGTGTCCTCGTACTCCTGCTGCAGTTCGAGGCGCAGTGCGTCGACGTCCTCGCCGTTCGCCGCAGCTTCCTTCAGCTTGCCGCGGTAGACGAATCCGACCGCGCCGGAGGCGCCCATGACCGCGATCTGGGCCGTCGGCCAGGCCAGATTGACGTCGGCGCCCATGTGCTTGGACCCCATCACGTCGTAGGCGCCGCCGTAGGCCTTGCGCGTGATGATGGTGATCTTGCCGACGGTGGCCTCGCCGTAGGCGTACAGCAGCTTGGCGCCGCGGCGGATGATGCCGTTGTATTCCTGGTCGGTGCCGGGCAGGAAGCCGGGCACGTCGACCAGGGTGACGATCGGGATGTTGAAAGCGTCACACGTGCGGACGAACCGGGCGGCCTTCTCCGACCCCTTGATGTCGAGGCAGCCGGCGAACTGGGTCGGCTGGTTTGCGACGATGCCGACGCTGCGGCCGTCCACCCGGCCGAATCCGACGATCACGTTGGTCGCGTACTCGGCCTGCACCTCGAGGAACTCGTCGTCGTCGAGGATGCGCCGGATGACCTCGTGCATGTCGTAGGGCTGGTTCGGCGAATCAGGGATCAGCGTGTCGAGTTCGAGGTCCTCATCGGTGAGGGTGTCCTCGATCGAGCCGGCAGCCGGCTGGTCCACCGGCAGGCGCGGGGCCTCGGCCCGGTTGTTGCTGGGCAGGTAGCCGAGCAACTCCTTGACGTACCCGAGCGCGTCTTCCTCGTCGGAGGCCACGTAGCTCGCGGTACCCGACTTCGTCATGTGGGTGTTGGCGCCACCGAGGTCCTCCATGGTGACGTCCTCGCCGGTGACCGTCTTGATGACGTCCGGGCCGGTGATGAACATCTGACTGGTCTTGTCGACCATCACGACGAAGTCGGTCAGGGCGGGGGAGTAGACGTGGCCGCCGGCCGCAGCGCCGAGGATCAGCGAGATCTGAGGGATCACGCCGGAAGCGCGGACGTTGCGGTGGAAGATCTCGCCGTACAGGCCCAGGGAGACCACACCCTCCTGAATACGTGCGCCGGCACCGTCGTTGATGCCGATCAGCGGCCGTCCGGTCTTGATCGCCAGGTCCATCACCTTCACGATCTTCTCGCCGTACACCTCGCCGAGGCTGCCGCCGAAGACGGTGGCGTCCTGGGAGAAGATGCACACCTCGCGGCCGTCGATGGTGCCGTAGCCGGTCACCACTCCATCGCCTACCGGGCGGCGCTCGGCCAGTCCGAAGTTGGTGCTGCGATGCCGGGCCAGCGCATCGAGTTCCACGAACGAGCCCTCGTCGAGGAGGTGAGTGATCCGCTCGCGCGCGGTGAGCTTGCCCCGCTCGTGGATTTTGTCCACCACGGCCTCGCCCACGGGGTGCTTGGCCTCATCGAGGCGGTTACGCAGATCGGCGAGTTTTCCCGCCGTCGTGTGGATGTCGGGGGCGGAGCCGTCCTCGCGCGAAGCAGTCGTCATGGACACCGATGCTAACGACCCGGGTGTGAGCCACGTCAAGCGGATCAACGTGAGATATGCCTCAGGTTCCCGAGCGATCGGTCGGGGAACGCGGATATGGCGTTGACCTGCACCTGTGGCGCGGTAGCGTCATCACCTATGAGTAACCATGCCGCCGATCTCGATGCCGATCGACTCCTCGAACTCCTGTCCGGTACCCGTTGGCGAGCGGTGGAGGTGGTGGCATCGACCGGCTCCACCAACGCAGACCTGGTCACACAGGCGGCTTCCGGCGACGTCGACGGCACGGTGCGGTTGACCACCGATCAGACGGCGGGGCGCGGCCGCCACTCCCGGGTGTGGTCCGCGCCGGCGGGGAGTCAGGTGGCCATGTCTGCGGCGGTCGCGGTGGGGTCCGAGACCGAGCATCTGGGTTGGTTGTCGTTGCTCGCCGGACTGGCGGCGGTCGACGCGATCGATGAGGTGGCGGGTCGACGGCCAAAGCTGAAATGGCCCAACGATGTCCTGATCGACGACCGGAAGGTGGCCGGCATCCTGGCCGAGTACACGAACACACCTCGCGGGGGTCTCGCGGTGATCGGGATCGGGATCAACACCTACATGTCGGCCGAGGACCTGCCGGTGCCGACAGCGACGTCCTTGCAGATCAGCACCGGAACCGAGGTCGCGCACACCGAACTGGCGGCGGCATTCCTGCGTGGGCTCGGGGATCTGTTGACCCACTGGCCCGACGACCTGGACCGACTGAGCGCTGCCTATCGCGATCGCAGCGACACCGTCGGCAGGCGGGTACGGCTGGTGATGCCCGGTGACCAGACAGTGACCGGCACCGCGGTCGGCGTGGACGCGATGGGTCGGATCGTCGTCGACGCCGAGGGCCGCCAGGTGGTCGCGGCGGCCGGCGACGTCACCCACCTGCGGCCGCTCGACGACTGAGACCTCGCGCGTCGGTCGTCTGGCTGCTTCAGCTGTCCTGGATGCTCTTGTGTCCCATGGCGGGGATCAGCGAGATGATCGGTAGCCCGATGATCAGATGGAGAATGGCGGTGGCGATGCCGACCGACAGTTCCGCGGACAGGATCAGCGGGATGATCACCGCCGCGGCGATCAGCAGACCGACGATCCAGCGGAAGAACTGATTCGGCGACGGGGTCACCATCTGCAGCACGTACCACAGCGCGCCGGCCGCGAGTGCGCACAGGAACGCAACCACCGCGAACCAGAACTCGTCACGCGCCAACGGATTCCACACCCCGAACCGGCCCGCTTCGTTTACCCGCTGCACGATCGCGCGGATGATCCACGCGGCCAGCCATGCGGCCAGGCCGGTCACGACACCGGTCATCACCACACCGCCGACGAACATTGTCGGATTGACGTTGGGTCCCAGCCGCGGTTTCTGGCGTCCGGCGTCGGCGGGCTGATACGGGTCCGCCGCATACGAGTAGGTCGGATCCGAGTGATCGGATCTCGGGGCGGGCTGCTGGCTGTAGGCCCGGGACTCGGGGTACCCGGGTTCATAACGCGCGGTCCGTGGATCGCGCGGGTCACGTGGATCGTGGTAGCTCATGTCTGTCGGACCTCGAGACTTCTCGTCACCTGCACGGCTTCACCGGAAGTGTACCCACGCCCGGTCGGAGTTCGGCCGTCCCGTGCTCGCCGGACATTAAGCTTTAGGCCATGTCCTATCCACGGGAGAACCTCGCCCCGGGCGAGGAGATCGTGCTGCATCGGCATCCCCACTGGAAGTGTCTGATCGGCCCGTTCCTACTGTTCCTGGTGGTCACGGCCGCGGTCGGGCTGCTGGGCGGCGTGATCACCGGTGCCGACCTCGGTTCCACCACTCGACTGATCCTGTTGGGCATCGTCGGCGTGCTGTGGCTCGCGGCATTGGGTTGGTTCTTCGTCCGGCCGCTCGTGTCGTGGGGGTCGACGCATTTCGTCCTCACCGACCGGCGGGTGATCTTCCGCAACGGCATCATCACCCGATCGGGGATCGACATCCCGGTGCGCCGCATCAACACCGTCGAGTTTCGGCACGGTCCCATCGACCGGCTGCTGCGCACCGGCACCCTGATCATCGAGTCGGCGTCGGACGAACCGTTGGCTTTCGACGACATCCCGCAGGTCGAGCGTGTGCATGCGCTGCTGTACCACGAGGTACTCGACGTGGCCGAGAACGAGCCGTTCACCGACGGATACGACGGTGAGGCGGCCGACGACATGCCGCAACGTCGGCACGACGAGGGGAGCAGGCGATGACCGACGTGCTGTTGGCCGAGGATGACGCCGCGATCGCGGAGCCGCTGGCCCGGGCACTCACCCGCGAGGGGTACGGCTGCGAGGTCGTCACCGACGGCGCGCAAGCACTCGATCAAGCCCTGGACAGTCGGTTCGAACTGTTGATCCTGGATCTCGGGCTGCCCGAGATCGACGGGCTCGAGGTGTGCCGCCGGGTGCGCTCGGAACGGCCGACGCTGGCGGTGCTGATGTTGACCGCGCGCACCGACGAGGTGGACTTCGTGGTGGGCCTCGATGCCGGCGCCGACGACTACGTCGGCAAACCGTTCCGGCTCGCGGAGCTGCTCGCACGGGTCCGGGCACTGCTCCGTCGTCAGCAGAGCGCCGACGTGGTGCTCGACGGGGGCGATATCCAACTCGACACCCGCGGACGGCGGGTACTGGCCAACGGCGCCGACGTCGTGCTGGCCAATCGCGAGTTCGATCTGCTGCGTTTCCTGATGGAACGCTCCGGGCAGGTGGTCAGCCGTGACGAGATCCTCACCGAGGTGTGGGGGTCGGCGGATCTGCGCTCGTCGAAGACCCTGGACATGCACATCTCCTGGTTACGGCGCAAGATCGGCGACGACCAGTACGACCGCCCGAGGCACATCGTGACGGTGCGCGGCGTCGGTTTCCGATTCGACCCCTGACCCGGGTGACCCGCGATGCGCCGCCGGATTCTGAACACGATGATCGCCATGTGTCTGGCGGTCGGCCTGCTGCTGGGTGTACCGCTCAGCGTGATCGCCTGGTGGTGGGTGTCGGACAACGCGCATCAGACGCTCGACGGGCGCCTCAAACTGATCTCCGATCAGTTGATCCGTCAAGAGGGTGAGGCCGGCAGCCTCGCGCCAGGGCAGCTGGATGTCGACGCCTTCCGGCTGCTGATCCCCGAGAACGGTCGCCTGACCGTGCGCTACCCGGTCGACGGTGGTGCCGACGCGATGGTGGTGATCGGCGACCGGATCGACGGAGCGGCGATGGGTGACTCGATCGGACTCGGCAACGCGGGGTCACTGCTGCTGGAGATCCCGCTCGAGCAGGTGCGCGACGACCAGTTGGTGGCCGTGGGGATCGTGTTGCTGGTGGTGGCCAGTTCGATCGCGGCCGGCACCATCGTCGCGGCAGTGACCGCCGGAAGGATCGCCGATCCGCTCATCGACCTCGCCGACCGGGCCGCGGCCATGGCACGGGGCGACTTCCGCTCGGATTGGAAGTCCTACGGCATCGGAGAACTCGATCGGGTCTCGCGCGCACTGGGTGATGCGAACGCCGAGATCGCGCTGCGGCTGGAACGCGAGGGCGAGATCGTCGGCGACGTCTCACATCAGCTGCGTAGCCGTCTCACCGCCATCCAGTTGCGCCTCGACGAGTTGTCGATGCATCCCGACTCGTCAGTGGTCGGCGAGGCGGAGGCGGCGTTGGAGCAGGTGGAGCGACTATCCAGAGAGCTCGACGAGATGGTCGCGGCGTCGCGGAACGACCCGGCGGTGCCTGACGACATCGACGTGGCGGAGCTGGTGAACACGCTGATCGGCGATTTCCGTGCGTCCTTCGAGGCGGCCGGACGCACCATCTCGGCGCGGTTCGACGGTCGGGCGACCGCGGTGAGTGCGCGGCCCGGGCGCCTACGCGAGGCGTTGAGTGTCCTGGTGGACAATGCGTTGCAGCATGGTGGCGGGACGTGTCACATCCAGGTCGACGATCTGCCGTCGGGCGAGATGTTGCGCGTGTCGGTCTCCGATGAGGGCGACGGTGTTCCCGACCCGTTGGTCGGTCACATCTTCCGGCGGGGATTCTCTGCGGGCCGGGGTAATGGGGTGGGATTGTCGCTGGCACGGGCCTTGGTGGAGGCCGACGGCGGGCGCCTCGACCTCACGTCGCGCCGGCCCGCGGTGTTCTCCCTGGTGATTCCGTCGACCCACGGCAGCCGCCTCGGCGGCGCGGTCGACGGTGATCCGCCGACCGGGGAGACCGAGATCAGGCGTGACCGAGTTCCTCATCGATGAGTTCGGCGTCGCTCGGATGCAGGTCGGTGGAGCCGGCGTCCCCACCGCGCAATTGTTCGACCGGGAAGGCGAATTTGCGCAGCGCCCAGAAACGGAACGCCATCTGCAACAGGTTGCCGATCAAGAAGCCCAGGACGAAGTCGAGTACCACCAGCTCGGTGGTGGTGACATTGCTGCGCAGGTCGAAGACGTTGTTGGCCACCCATAGTGGTGCCGCGGCCAGGATCACGCCGATTCCGCTGATCGCGAAGAACAGCAGCGCCTCGTGATGGCGTTCGCGGCCACCACGGTTCTTGAACGCCCACTCCCGGTTGAGGATGTAGCTCAGGATCGTGGCCAGGGTCCCCGAGATGATGCGGGCCACCACCGGCTTCGGTTCCAACACGGTGAAGGTCAGCGCGTAGAAGATGACCAGGTCGAAGACGAAGGTGGTGCCCCCGACGAGAGCGAACTTGATCAGCTCGTGGTGTTGCATCGCGAGCCGACGAACCGGCTCGGGGAGTCGAGCCACGAGCTCGTCGATGAAGGGCACAAGATCCGAGTGTACGAAATCAAACCGAAGAGTAACTTCGCCGGTCGGTCATGCGCACGACGTGGCGAACGTGCCACGATGTTCGGCGTGACATCCAGCATGCCAACCGTGACGATGATCGGCGGTGGTCAGCTCGCCCGTATGACCCATCAGGCGGCCATTGCGCTCGGACAGTGTCTGCGCGTGTTGGCGTCGAGCGAGACCGATCCTGCCGCCCAGGTCAGCGCCGACATCGTCCTCGGCTCACACAATGAGCTCGCCGACCTCCGCCGCGCCGCGCAGGGCGCCGCCGCCCTCACTTTCGATCACGAAGGTGTGCCGCTGAGCCATCTGCAGGCGCTCGAGGCCGAGGGCGTGGCGGTGCGCCCGCCGTCGGCGGCGCTGCACTTCGCGCAGGACAAGCTCGTGATGCGGGTGCGGCTGGTTGAGCTGGGCTTGCCGGTCCCGGACTTCGCCGACCTGACCGACGCCGGCTCGGATGCGCGCGCACGGTTCGTCGAGTTCGGACAGACCCACGGTTGGTCGATCGTGCTCAAGGCGATCCGCGGGGGCTACGACGGGCGTGGTGTCTGGCTGCTCGACAACCGTGACGAAGCGCTGTCGGTGTTCGACGAACAATTCGGTGCCGGGGTCGGTCTGATCGCCGAGCAGAAGGTCGCGATGCGTCGCGAGTTGTCGGCGATGATCGGACGATCCCCGTTCGGGCAGGGCGCCGCGTGGCCGGTGGTGGAGACGATTCAGCGCAAGGGGCAGTGCGCCGTGGTGTTGGCACCGGCGCCGGATCTGTCCGACGAGGTCGCCGAGCAGGCGCAGCAGATGGCGCTGCGGTTGGCCGAGGCACTCGGCGTCGTCGGGGTGATGGCGATGGAACTCTTCGAGACACTCGACGGTGAGCTGCTGGTCAACGAACTCGCGATGCGGCCACACAACAGCGGGCACTGGACCATGGACGGTGCGGTGACCTCTCAGTTCGAGCAGCATCTGCGGGCCGTGCTCGACTACCCGCTCGGGGACACTGCGGCGCGGGCGCCGGTGATCGTGATGGCCAATATCCTGGGTGCCGAAACGGCGCCGGAGATGACGATGGACGAGCGTCTGCATCACCTGTTGGCCCGCATGCCCGATGCCAAGGTGCATCTGTACGGTAAGGGCGAACGGCCCGACCGCAAGGTCGGGCACGTCAACATTGTCGGTGGCGATACCGATTCGCCCGCGACCGTGCGGGAACGTGCGGAACGCGCCGCGCACTGGATGTCTCACGCCGAGTGGACCGATGGATGGGATGCGCACGCATGACCGAGACCGAACCCAACGATGCGGGGTATCACGAACCGATTCGGCCGCGGGTCGGATTGATCATGGGCAGCGATTCGGACTGGCCCACCATGGAAGCCGCCGCCGAGGCGTTGGCCGAGTTCGAGGTGCCCTTCGAGGTCGGTGTGGTGTCGGCGCATCGCACGCCGCAGCGGATGCTCGACTACGCCTCCGGCGCAGCCGATCGCGGGATCTCGGTGATCATCGCGGGCGCGGGTGGTGCGGCGCATCTGCCCGGGATGGTCGCCTCGGCTACCCCGCTGCCGGTGATCGGCGTGCCGGTGCAGCTGCGCACCCTCGATGGTCTGGACTCGTTGCTTTCGATCGTGCAGATGCCGGCGGGTGTGCCGGTGGCCACCGTGTCCATCGGCGGGGCGCGCAACGCGGGGCTCCTGGCGGTGCGGATCCTGGGTTCGTCGGACGCCGGATTGCGGTCGCGCATGGTCGATTTCCAGCAAGGGCTCCAGGCCATGGTGCTGGAGAAGGACGAGGCGCTGCGCACCAAGCTGCTCGGGGACGACTGAGCGGTCACCGACGGCCACAAGTGCCGTAGATCGGTGTCGCCAGGTGACTCAGATCTACGGCACATTCCTGTCCGCAGCCCTAGTGGCGCAACTTCTCGGCGAAGAAGTCGAGCACCTGCTCGCGTGCGTCATACGTGGGCTGCCCCGGCTCGTCGATGAGGTCTTCGGTCAGCACCGAATGTGGCTGCGGCAACATGGAATCCGGGCTGGCCGAGGAGTCGGGTAGCTCGACGGCCAGGAACGCGTCACCGAGTTGTTCCCGGAGGAAGTCGAAGCGCGACCGCGGGGCCAGACGATCACCCTCGAACCGTAGGCCCATCACCTGCAGCCCGGCGGCGCACCGACTCTTCACCCGCGCCAGGTCGGCGTCGCTGAGATCGATGGACCGGTTGCGTGCCGGTATCACACCGAACGGTAAGGACGGCTGGGACAGCACCGGGGCAAGCAGACGGTCGTCGGTGGCCATTGCCAGTGCGAAGCCGCCGGTGAAGCACATCCCGACGGCGCCGACGCCGGGTCCGCCGCACCGATCGTGTTCCTGGGCCGCGAGTCCACGCAACCAGTCGGCGATCGGTGAGGTCTTTCCGGTGGCCAGCACGGTGAACTCCCGGCTGATGCACGCCCGGGTGATCGTCTCGGCCATGTACCGCGTGGATCCGACGCGGCCGAGCGCGTCGGGCCGCGGATCTCGGCCGTCGACACCGAACAGTGAGGGCATGACCGCGGTGAGTCCGCGTGCCGCCACCTTCCGGGCGAAGTCGGCGACTTTTGGGCTGATGCCGGGCATCTCGGCGATGACGATGACCGCTGGGCCCTCACCCTTGGCATACACCGTCTTCGTGGCCGTTCCGACGGTGACATCGCGCGCGGTGAAATCGTCGAGAGCATCGTCGGGCACCGCGGTCACCCTTCGACGAGAGTGCCGATGAGGACGGACTCGAACATGCGGGCCGGGATGCGCGCACCGGACGCCACATCCGGGGAGTCCGACGGGATGATGCGCGGCCGAACCACCTTGTAATGCTTGGATTTGCGCACCAAACCGAATTCATTGGCAGCCTGCACGTTGCGTACCCAGTCGGTGTGGCGTCCGTAGGTCAGCACGATCGAGAGCCGGTCGTCGTCGACCCAGGCGAGCACCGGGATCGAGTACTCCTTTCCAGACTTGCGCCCCACGTGTTCCACCATCGCCCACGGCGCCAGCCGCGGAGCCCATTGGCGCTGGATCGGATTGGTCACCTTCTTGTTGAATCGCGCAACCGCCTTGGGGATCTTCATGCCTACGAGGATGCCCCACGCGAGCGGATTTGAGGACCCTCTTCGGACGAATCCGCACGCGTCAGCGCAGTGTGAGGTCCGCACGTTCGGTGTCGGCGAGTCCGGCCAGCCGCTCGTCGTCGGGATGCGACACGGTGACGAGAGAGGCGCCAACGGCCAGCGGCGCAACGAGATTGCCGATGACGCCGCGAGCATCGTGCCACCGGCGGACGGTGAGGACACGTGTCCCGGCCGAGACTCCGTCGGCGGCTGCGGCGCGCCGTGCGGTGGCGAGCACCGTGGCGGTGTCGTCGTCGTCGAGCACCGGTCCGGCGGGCACACCGGTGGGGGAGTACTGGTCGCCATGGACGCGTACCGCGGTCGCGAAGTCGGTGACCCCAACGGGCAGGTCGCGCACGCCCATCGCGAACGGATCTAGTGAGGCGACGAGCAGCTCATCGACATCGTCGTGAGCGTCGATGCGTTGCGCCGACGTCACGGCGACGCCCACAGCGCCGGTGTCGCCGGAGCTGCCCGGCAAGCGGACGCGCGCACCGGCCCACCACGCGCCGAGTAGGATCGCTGCGGTCTGCCAATGCTCCGGAAGATCGACAACGACCTCGTCGCCGGGCGCGAGGCCGAGTTCGTCGACAAAGAAGTTCGCCGACTTCGCGGCCCAATTCCCCAGGGTGGCACCAGAAAGTTCGGTACGTTCACCGCTTCGGTGGTCGTAGTAGGTCAGCAACGGTTGCGACCAGTCGGCGACGGCGGCGAATACGGCGGCAGTGATGGTGGTGTCGGTCATCGATCAGTTCACACAGGTCGGGCCGTCGGTGCCGGCCGTGATGGGCGGGCGGTTGTTGCCGACGCGCTCGCTGGCCGGGACGTTGTCGACCTGGGTTCCGGTGTCGAGGATCGAACCCGGGCCCTCGTAGGTGTTGGTGAGCACGGCCTTCAGACGCTTCTCCGGTAGTGAGGAATCCACGCGCACTTCGGCGCCGCCGAGATCCTTGGCCAGTTGGCGGGCCCCGGCGTCCTCGGCGTGGGTGTACACGACCGTGTCGCGGTCGTCGGCACTGCCGCTGAGGGTGTCGCCGGACTGGAACCCCTTGGTGGTCAAGATATTGGCGACGTTCGATGCGAGACCGTCGATAGTGCCGGCGTTGACCACGTCGACAGTGTAGTCGGCGCGTTCCGGTGTGCCGTCGTCCTGCTTGCGGTTGAGGAGGTTGTCGGTGAAGGTCCGCACCTGGTTGGGGTCGACCTCGACGACGCTCTGCTGGCCGTCCTCGCTCCACCCTTGCTCGGTGACCACCGGGATGGTGGCGAACTTGACGCGTCCGCCGCTGAGGTCCTTGAGTTGTTCGGCGAGTTTCACGACATCCCAGTTGTCGTCGATCACGACCGACCGGGAGACCGCCCGCTGCAGTTCGGACAGCTTGCCGGGGTCGGCGAGCATGTTGGCCGACAGCATCTTGTTGGCCAGCGAGGCCATGAACACCTGCTGCCGAGTGATGCGATCGAGGTCGCCGCGCGGCAGCCCGTGGCGTTGCCGGACGAAACTGAGTGCCTTGGGGCCGTTGAGGGTTTGTTCGCCGGCGCGGAACCGTGCCCCCGAATACGGTTCGTTGACCGCGTCTTTCAGGCAGACGTCGACGCCGCCCACGGCATTGGTCAGCAGCACGAAGCCGAGCAGACCCACCTCGGCGTAGTGGTCGACGTGCACGCCGGTCAGGCCGGTCACGCTGTCGATGAGGGCCTTGCGTCCGGCCTGCGTGCCGTCGTTCTCGGCCGCCGCGGGCGTCGCACCGGCCTCGACCGCGCGCTGGCGCACACCCTCCTTGGTGGTGCCGTATGCCGCATTGATCTTCGACATCCCGATGCCGGGAACCTCGACGTAGGAGTCACGAGGGATCGAGATCGCCGTCGCCGACGATCCGTCGTTCGGGATCCGGATCAACAGGATGGTGTCGGTGTTGGTGGCGACTTCCTCGCCCGAGCGCAAGAGTTTGAGTTCGTCCGCCGACAGCGGATTGCCCTTGGCATCGGTGCGTGAATCGGTGCCGACGAGCAGGATGTCGACCGCGCCGTCGTCGGCGCCGCCGAGACCCAGGCCACCCAACTGGGTGATGTTGGAGTTGAGATTGTTGACGTTGTTCCACGCGTAGCCGGTGCACAACAGCACCGACACCGAGAGCAGCGCGACGAGCCCACGACCGATGCCGGCCCGGCTGGTCTTGGCCCGCCAGGACGGGCGCGACGGCGGGGTCGGGCCGATTCCGTCTGGACGCGGTTCGCGGGGGCGCCGATCGGAACCCGATGTCGCGGTCGCTGCTGCTGCCGGCCGATCCGGTCGGCCTCGCCGTTCGGGCTGCGCCGCCCGACCTCGAGAGCGCGGGTGTCGGGGGTCGGAGGGGCCGCCACCACGTTGATCGGCCTCGGCTGCCGGGCGTCGTCGCCGCCGCGGTGAATCTGTGGCGCCGCCGGTGTGGATTTCGTCGGATGCGGTCGAGACGACGTCGGGCCGGCGGCCCCCGACACCTCGGCCCGCGGGAGGTGAGGACACGGGTCGCCGGCGTGGCGGAGGTGCCGACACATCATCAGGGCTCGGTCGGCGGCGCTTCGGCTGCCCGGACGCGCGCGGGTCGACGCGGTCCTCCGGAGAGCGCCTGCGGCGGCGTTGCTCGGGTCCCGACCCCGGGGCCTGTTCCGGCGGCCGCCGGCGAGGTGTGGGTGGCTGCTCCCGGCCGCCTGTCATCCTCCGGTCACCAGCCGGCGCCCCCTCTGGCCTCTTCCGGTCGGTTGGCTTCCGGTCCGCCGATGACGTGGGACGTGGCGTGGACTCGTCGGGGCGTGTGCGACCACCGTGACGTCGGCGTGCATCACCAGGTCGAGACTCCACGAGCGGGTCATCACCTTTCGTCGTCGGTCACCACGGCTCTGCTGGCATGCCGGTCACTGTTGGGTGTGACGCATGTGTGTGCAGATGTCGGTGATGTTGGCGTTTCAGATGTTGCAGTTCTGACGCCAGGCTATTGAAGTGGCGTAGGAAATCCGGGAACGCCACGCCGTAGCAGTCCCGCGAGACTCACATCACCGACCGCCATCGCGTCCGGGCGGCCCGCGTGCGGCACGATGGCAGCCATGAGTCCGACGTTCTTCGTCATCGGTGCGACCGGACAGCTCGGCACCGCGCTGCGGGCCGACGCGGATGCGCCCGCCAACATACGTGCGCTGGGGTCGGCTGACGTCGACATCGCCGACGCGGTGTCGGTGTCCACGGCGTTGTCCGATCTGGGGCCGGGTGATGTGGTGCTCAACTGTGCGGCCTACACCGACGTAGACGGTGCGGAGTCCGACACCGCCCGCGCCTACGCGATCAACCGCGACGGACCGGCGAATCTCGCGCGAGCAACGCGTGCGGCGGGGGCCTGGCTGATCCACGTCTCGACCGACTACGTCTTCGCCGGCGCGGCGGCGACCACCACCGCCCCACGCCGCACGCAGCCGTACCAACCCGGCGACGTCACGGGTACCCCGGAGACGGTGTACGGCGCGTCCAAACTCGCCGGCGAGCAACTCGCCGTCGAGCTCGATCCGGCCACCACGATCGTGCGGACCGCGTGGGTCTACACCGGCGGTCCGAACAGTCGTGACTTCGTCGGCACCATGCGGCGCCTGGAGTCGTCCCGCGACACGGTGTCGGTGGTCGACGACCAGACCGGATCGCCCACCTACGCCGCAGATCTGGCGGCCGGGCTCTGGGAACTCGCGGCGCGCGGCCGCGACCGGAGGGTGGCCGGCGCGGTGCTGCACGCCACCAATTCCGGCAGCGTCACCTGGTTCGCCGTGGCACGCGCGGTGTTCGCCGAGGTGGGGGCCGATCCGGACCGGGTGCATCCGTGCACCACCGCGCAGTTCCCTCGTCCCGCGCCGCGACCGGCGTACTCAGTGTTGTCGCCGACCGCGTGGGCCGAGGCGGGCCTGGCCCCATTGCGTGACTGGCGGGCAGCCCTGCATGCCGCCGTGACGCTCGATCACGCTTCGGTGGACTGACACGTGTCGCAGCCGCGCAGGACATCCGTCGACGTTGGTTACCCTTACCCGGTGACCGCTGAGTTGGCCGTCGTGACGGTGACGTATTCGTCGGGGAGGCATCTCTCGACCTTCCTGGAGAGTTTGGCGAAGGCCACGTCGGCGCCACCGCCGCGAGTCGTCATCGCCGACAACGGTTCCACCGATGGTGCGCCGGAGACGGCAGCCCGCGAACACGACAACGTGACGCTGGTCCACACCGGCGGGAACATCGGCTATGGCGGCGGCATCAATCGGGCCGTCGCCGAACTCGACCCGTCCGTCGAGTTCATCGCAGTGGCCAACCCCGACGTCGAGTGGTCGCCCGGCTCGCTCGACGAACTCCTCGCGGCGGCCCGACGGTGGCCCCGTGCCGGTTCGCTTGGTCCGCTGATCCGCGAACCGGACGGCTCGGTCTACCCATCCGCGCGCCGTGTACCCGATTTGATCTCCGGCGCCGGACACGCCGTTTTCGGCTCGATCTGGAAGTCGAATCCGTGGACGACGGCCTATCGCGCCGACAACGCCGAGCCCAGCGAACGGTCCGTCGGGTGGCTGTCGGGGTCGTGCCTGCTGGTGCGGAGGGCGGCGTTCGACTCGGTGCAGGGCTTCGACTCCCGGTACTTCATGTACATGGAGGACGTGGATCTCGGCGACCGGCTCGGTCGGGCCGGTTGGCTCAACGTCTACGTGCCCGGCGCGGAGGTCGTGCACACCAAGGGGCATGCGGCCGGACGTGATCCGGACGCCATGTTGCCCGCCCATCACCGCAGCGCGTACCGCTTTCAGGCAGACCGACACCCCGGGGTGTTGCAGGCGCCGGTGCGGCTCGCGTTGCGGATCGGACTCGCACTGCGTTCGCGGGTCGCGGTCATCGCGGCCCGCAGGTCTGGGGAACGACACCGAGGAGGAAGCCATGACCAGTGACAACCCAGTCGACGCGCCGTCGGGAGGCGACGGCGTGCAGGCCGTGGTACTCGTCGGCGGGAAAGGCACGCGGTTACGTCCGCTGACGTTGTCGGCACCCAAGCCGATGCTGCCGACGGCCGGCGTGCCGTTCCTCACGCATCTGCTCTCCCGCATCAGGGAAGCCGGCATCGTCGACGTGGTGCTGGGCACCTCCTTCCAGGCCCACGTGTTCTCCGAGTACTACGGCGACGGATCGAAGCTCGGACTGAACCTGACCTATGTCACCGAAACCGAGCCGCTCGGCACCGGTGGGGCCATCCGCAACGTGCTCGACCAACTCACCGCCGACACCATCCTCGTGTTCAACGGTGACGTCCTCGGCGGCACCGACGTCCGTGAGGTCCTTGCCACACATCGGCGCAGTGGGGCCGACGTCACCATGCACCTGGTGTCGGTGAGCGATCCGCGCGCCTTCGGCTGCGTGCCCACCGACGACACCGGCCGGGTCACCGACTTCCTGGAGAAGACCCAGGACCCGCCGACCGATCAGATCAACGCCGGTACCTACGTTTTCCGGCGTGCGGTGATCGAGGAGATCGAACCGGGCCGACCGGTGTCGGTGGAGCGCGAGGTGTTTCCCAAGCTGCTCGCCGACGGTCGGCACATCCAGGCTCACGCCGACCACGCCTACTGGCGGGACATGGGTACGCCGGAAGACTTCGTCCGTGGGTCGGCCGACCTCGTCCGCGGCATCGCCCCATCGCCGGCGCTCGGTGACCGCCGAGGTGAATCGCTCGTGCACGAAGGTGCCGGCGTGGCACCCGGCGCGGTGCTGATCGGCGGCACGGTGGTCGGCCGCGGCGCCGAGATCGGTCCGCGCGCCCGCCTCGACGGCGCCGTCATCTTCGACGGGGCGGTCGTCGAGGCCGGGGCAGTGGTGGAACGCAGCATCGTCGGCTTCGGTGCCCGGCTGGGTCCCCGCGCGCTCGTCCGCGACACCGTGATCGGTGATGGTGCCGACGTCGGCGCCCGTTGCGAACTACTCCGCGGCGCCCGCGTGTGGCCGGGGGTCCAGCTGCCCGACAACGGAGTTCGGTTCTCGACCGACGTCTGATCGACAGGACCGAGGGGCGACTCTAGCGCGCTTTGGCGGCAGCCAGCACACCCGCCCCGAGCGGGATCACCACCGGCAGTAGGCGCTCGTCGTCGGCGATCAGCAATGCGGCCTCGCGTGCGGCGACCGCGGCGGGTTCCGTGCGGGTGGGGTCGGCGACGGCGCCACCCGCGGTCGCATTGTGCACCACCACCACGCCGCCGGGCCGCAGCATGCGCACCGCCTCGGTCACGTGCCGGGGGTGGTCGATCAGTGGCCCGTCGACGAAGACCAGGTCATAGGACTCGTCGGCGAGTCGCGGCAGCACGTCGCGCGGGGTGCCGTTGATCAGCCGAGTGCGGCCCGAGGCGATGTCGGCGCCGGCGAACGACTGGCGGGCTGCGCGATGATGCTCGGGCTCCGGGTCGATGGTGGTCAGCACACCGTCCGAGGCCATGCCGTTGAGCAACCACAATCCGCTCACGCCGACCCCGGTCCCGATCTCGACGACCGCATGGGCGTCGCAGCTGCGCGCCAACAGCGCCAGCAACGCACCCACCGCCGGCGCGACGGCCGCGGCACCCAGCTCGTCGGCCCGGGCGCGGGCCGCCAGCAAGGCGTCGTCCTCGACGATCGCAGATTCGGCATAGTCGATCAGCGTGTTGCCCGCCGAGGCGGCCGCATCGTCGGCGCCTCCTTCTGAATCCGTCACCCTTCGAGGTTATGTCCCCGCGTGGCCTTTCCGTGCGCGGCGCGCCACTCGTGGTACAGAACGGCGTGGTCAGGCCCCATTTGTCGACCGGCCAGACATCCTCAGCGAAACCTCAGGTCTCTCATACGGCGACCACAACACGATGGGAGAGGGTTTCAATCAGCGATGTCCTCGCCCGGCGGAATAGTTTGGCGAGGGTCCTGGTTTACCATCGTGAACATCCGTCATCCGATGAGATGACCGGGGAAGGGAACTGGCCACTCAACATGACTGATCCCCTGGGGTCTGCAGACGTCGTCCCCGCCGGCACTGCCGGCTTCGACGCAACCGGCGACGGCAATCTGATGCCGTCATGGGACGAACTGGTGCGCGAACACGCCGATCGTGTGTACCGGCTCGCCTATCGGCTGTCCGGCAATCAGCATGATGCCGAAGACCTCACGCAGGAGACGTTCATCCGGGTCTTCCGGTCCCTGTCCAACTACAAGCCCGGCACATTCGAGGGCTGGCTGCACCGCATCACCACCAACCTGTTCCTGGACATGGTGCGCCGGCGGAGCAAGATCCGGATGGAAGCCCTGCCCGAGGAGTACGACCGGGTGCCCGCGGACACCCCCGATCCGCAGCAGATCTTCCACGACGCCAACCTCGACCCCGACTTGCAGGACGCGCTCGACGCGTTGCCGCCCGAGTTCCGCGCCGCCGTGGTGCTCTGCGACATCGAGGGGTTGTCCTACGAAGAGATCTCCGCGACGCTCGGTGTGAAACTGGGTACGGTGCGCAGCCGCATCCATCGTGGCCGCCAGGCGATCCGTGACCACCTCAATGCCCGCGGTCACACCAGCAGTCGCTCGGTCGCCGTCGGTTCCTCCTAGCGGCCTCGTCCCTGACATCTGCGGACGCCAGGCATCTGCAGATCCCGGGAACCGCGGCCGCCCGGGCTTCGTTGTCATCTTCGGATAGGCTGGGTGGCCGCGCGTTGTCACACTCCGCGCGATTGCCATCGGAGTATCGGTGGCGGCGCCGCCGATCAGCAGGTGACGTGAGGCACAGGGCGAGAGAGGTGAACGTCAGATGGAGATGAGCCGAGGAAGGCCAACCTCGGGGCAACCGGACTCGCGGCAACCGGGATGGGGCATCGATGGCCCGCTTCCCACATCCGATCTCCGACGACGCCGACGATCCTCATGGAACCCCGCCACCTGGACTCCGGTGACCGCCTCGTTGGCGCCCAATCGCGACTATCGAGCGCCGGGAACGGCCGGGGGACGCCGATTCGCCTCCACCGAGCATCTCGCCGCGGAGGCCGTCGCCGCCTTTGTCGACGCCGAACTCGGGATGACAGCTCACCTGCGCGCCACGCAACATCTCGCGCAGTGTCGCGAATGCATGGCCGCGGTCGACGCGCAGGTGACCGCTCGCACCCGGCTGCGGGCCGCCGGCGACGTGTCCATGCCCGCCGGGCTGCTCGGTCAGCTGAGCCAGATCCCCACTCGCGAGATCGACGTCACCGCCATGTCGTCGGATACACCGACCGATCGCGTCGGTTTCGATCCGGCCGACGGCGGATCGGCGCGGCCGAATATGCCCACCGATGCCTTCGAATCGGGTTCGACGCGTGCGCGGATGAGCCGTTGGCGGGGCCGCTGACAGGTGGACGGTAGTAGGGACGACGCAGTCGATCAGGCGAACAGGGCCGCCGAGGGCGCCACGACTGAGCAGACGGCCGGCGCGCAGCCGACGAACGACGCGCTCAGCGAAGCCGACGACTCCGTGTGGGGCGACGACGCCACCGGCGACATATACGGCGAGACCACCCACACATCGGCCGGCGGCCCATCCGGTCCGCATCGCGCCGCGGTCTCACCCCAGACTGCAGCGGTGTTCGGCCGGCCCGACGGGGTGGCGGGTTCCTTCACGGAGTCACCCGAGTCGCCCAACGATCGGCCGGTCCCGGAGATCTCCGCGCCGGATCCGGTACTCGCAGAGGCGTTCGGCCGTCCGGCCGGGGAGACCGAGACCCTGCAGCGTGATCCGCTTGCGTCCTATGGCCGGGACGAGGCTCCGTCGGCCCCGCCGGATCCCTGGCGTGACCCGGAGTCCAGGGTGGCCCTGGCCGATCCGGCGCTCACCGCACCGACGAGCGCCGAGCCGACCGAAGCCGGACCCAGGCTCGGTATCCGGGACATCCTCTTCGGCCGACGTGTGAGTTGGCATGTGCTCGCGACACTGGCGGTGCTGGCATTGTTGGTGGGCCTGGTCGGGGGCCTGATGGGTCGATGGACGGCCGAGGTCGTCTCACCACTCAACTCCGACTCCGTACGGCTGTCCACCGGCGAGTCCGACGATGACGCCGAACCCCGGTCTCCGGTCGCGAATGTTGCGCGGGCGGTGGAGAAGTCGGTGGTGGCACTCGATGTCCGGACCTCGAGTTCGGTGGGCACCGGATCCGGCTTCGTGATCGACGAGAACGGCTACATCGTGACCAACAACCACGTCATCGCGATGGCCGCCAACGACCGCAACGCGAAACTCGAAGCCGTCTTCTTCGACCGTCGGCGGGTGCCCGCGCGCATCGTCGGCCGTGACACCAAGACCGACCTGGCCGTGGTCAAGGTGGACAATGTCGACAACCTGAAGGTGTCGACGATCGGCAATTCCGACGATCTGCAGATCGGGCAGGAAGTCGTCGCCTTCGGCTCGCCGTTGGGTCTCGACCGTACCGTGACCAGTGGCATCGTCAGCGCCTTGCACCGTCCGGTGCCGCTGCGACCCGATGCGGAATCCGACACCGACGCCGTGATCGATGCCATCCAGACCGATGCGGCGATCAACCCGGGTAACTCCGGCGGCCCGCTGGTCGACGACGACGCCGAGGTGGTGGGTATCAACACCGCCGGACTGGTGCCCGGCGGCGGGTCGATCGGCCTCGGCTTCGCGATCCCGATCAACCAGGTGGTGCCGATCGCGCAGACGTTGATCCGCAACGGCGAGGTCCGTCATCCGCAGATCGGTGTCAACGCCAGTTCGGTGCGCAACGACCGGGTGTTGGGGGCACAGGTGCGCAACGTGGTCGCCGGCGGACCGGCCGACCAGGCCGGTGTGCGCGAGGACGACGTGATCACCTCGTTCAACGAGCGGACCATCGAGAGTGCCGACGAATTGACCGTGGCGGTCCGCACCGCGAAGATCGACGACACGGTGCCCTTCACATACTGGCGTAACGGGCGGACCTTCACCGGTACGATGACGCCCGCCAGTGATTGACCAGACCGCCTGACGGTACGGCAGCGGGCACGAGCGATGGGGAAGCACAATGTTCAGCAGCATCGGTTGGGGTGAGATCGCCGTACTGCTGGCCGCCGGTCTCATCATCCTCGGGCCGGAACGGCTCCCGGGTGCAGTGTCCTGGACGATGAAGTCGTTGCGGCAGGTCCGTGATTACGCGACCGGCGCCACCGACCAACTCAAGAACGAACTCGGCCCCGAGTTCGACGACCTGCGCAAGCCGTTGTCCGATCTCAACGAACTGCGCGGCATGACTCCGCGCGCCGTGGTCACCAAACACCTGCTCGACGGCGACGACTCGGTGTTCAACCTCGGACTCGACGCGACCACGGTGGACCGCACCACCACCGAGACCCCGCAGATCAAACCGGTCTCCCGGCCGCTGCCGGATCCTGTCACCGATGCCAGGTCATCGACGGACGGTGACGCAGACTCATCGGCGCCGACGGTGCGCGGTCACCGCGTCAGCGACTGGGACGCCACCTGAGCCGTCTGTTGCCGGTCAGGCGTGCCGAGTGGTGTCGATACCGAGACTCATCCCGGCGAGCCCACGGCGCCGGACCGCCAGTTTTTCGGCGATGGCACGCAACGCCGACCCCGACGTCGAGTCCGGGGACGAGAGCACAACCGGCACACCGGAGTCGCCGCCTTCGCGCAAGGTCGTCTCCAGCGGAACCTGTCCCAGCAGCTCGACCTGGGCGCCGACCGCTCGGGTGAGCCGTTCGGCGACCCTCTCCCCGCCACCGGACCCGAACGGCTCCATCCGGGAGCCGTCCGGCAGCTCCATCCAGGACATGTTCTCCACCACGCCCAAGATCTTCTGGCGGGTCTGCAACGCGATGGCACCGGCACGCTCGGCGACTTCGGCGGCGGCCTGCTGCGGCGTCGTCACCACCAGGATCTCCGCCCCGGGGATGAGCTGAGCGATCGAGATGGCCACATCGCCGGTGCCGGGTGGCAGATCGAGCAGCAGGACGTCGAGGTCGCCCCAGTAGACATCGGCGAGGAACTGTTGCAGTGCGCGATGCAGCATGGGGCCACGCCAGGTCACCGGGGTGTTGCCGTCGGTGAACTGGCCGATCGAGATGAACCGTACGCCGTGACTCTGCGGCGGCATGATCATCCGCTCGACCTGGGTCGGCTTGGCATCGCTGCCCAGCATGCGGGGTACCGAGTGCCCATAGATGTCGGCGTCGAGGACACCCACGCTGAGACCGCGTTCAGCGAGTGCAACGGCGAGATTGACCGTCACGCTCGACTTGCCGACGCCGCCCTTGCCGGAGGCGACCGCGTAGACGCGGGTCAGCGAGCCGGGCTGCGCAAACGGGATCACCGGCTCGGCCTTGTCGCCTCGAAGCTTCTTGCGGAGCTCGGTGCGCTGTTCGTCGTCCATCACGCCGAGCTCGACGCGGACCGTACCGACGTCGGGCACGTCGGCCACTGCGCTTTCCACCCGGCCGCTGATCTCGGTACGCATCGGGCAGCCCGAGGTGGTCAACAGGACGACGATGTCGACACTCGCATCGTCGTTGACCGCGACGGACCCGACCATCCCCAGGTCGGTGATGGGTTTGCCGATTTCGGGATCATTGACCTTGCTGAGCGCGGCGCGAACCGCCGATTCGGTGGGTACAACTCCGGTAGTCATCACCTGCCAGCTTAACTGTCGGGCAGACGGGCATCGGCAGACGTCCACGTCCACCGGTCGGATACCGCAGGGCGGTCGGTCAGCGGGGCGCTCCGGGGGCAGGGGTGGTGCTCGGAGCGCCGGGCTTGCGGTTGGTGCCCGAATCGCGCGGGCCTGCCGGTTGCTGCGGCGCGGTCTTGGGTCGTAGTTCGGGCGGCAGCAGTTCCGGCGGCACCAGATCCGGTGGCAGACACAGCTGGCCGAGACAGGTCGGTGCCGGCGTCGTCGTCGACGGCGGGCTCGACGGGGCAGACGAACGCTCGCTCGGGGTGGATGGCGTCGAGGACGTCTTCGACGACGACGACTTCTTCGGCTTGCGCTTGGGTTCCGGGATGGGATTGGTCGGCATGACGCCGGTGGCGTAGGCGCCTGCCCAGCTCAGTACGTTCGCCACGTACTCCATCGAATGGTTGTAGCGCAGCACCGCCGACACCTTGTTCTTTTCGGCCATGATGTCGCTGACGCCCGCACACAGGTAACGCCCGGCCGAGTACGTCGCGTCGAAGACGTTGTTCGGATCCGACTTGCCGTCGCCGTTGGCGTCGGAGCCCCAGCTGGCCCACGTACTGGGGATGAACTGCATCGGGCCCATCGCGCGGTCATGGGTCGCATCGCCGTCGATCCGACCGCCGTCGGTGTCTCGGATGACGGCGTTGCCGGCCAGTGAGCCGTCCAGGACGGGTCCGGCGATCGGATTTATGGTGGTGCCGTACTGATCCACCGAACCGTTTGATGCGTGATTGGACTCGATGCGTCCGATACCCGCGAGCAGGAACCAGGGCAGTCGGCACTGGGGAGATTCCGCGGCAACCCGGTTGGCGGCCAACTTGTATGCCTGCAGGACGACTCCCGGGATGCCGAGCGGACCGCTCGGCAGGGCCGCGGTGATCCGGAACTGCGGCGCCACGGCCGGCTCGGCCGCCTTGGGGGGCGGGGCGAAGCCGAGCAAGGTCACCGGCGCGCCGGGAACGATCTCGGCTGAGGTCGGGGGAGCGGCTGCGGCGACGGCTTCGGATTGGGCGGAGATCGCACCACCGGATGCGCTCGACGTCGCCGCACCGAGGAGCATCGCGCCCACCAACAGGCCGCCGCTTCCGACCGTCAGGGCGCGACGAGGTACGTGTGCGCGCCGCGGGCCCCGGGCGCGACGGAAAGGACCCGGGCTCATCGGCGCAACCTCGGTGACGCCGCCCCGTTCATCGTCGGCGTCCGCATCTGCGTCACCGATATCGCCTGCCTGTCCACACCCACTCCGATGGTCCACCGCTCATGCATGTCCGCCCCGAACCCTCGCGGCTTGGTGTCGGCATCGACCCTGTGTGTGCCGGGTGTCCCGGACGTCTCCCCGGGGCCGGCCGACGTGTGACCCACGATACATATGGGTCGACCGCCCCAATACCGGAACCCGACAATTCTTGGCCACGCCCATCTGATCGGTGGGTGAACGGTCGGGCGTTACCGACGCGCGTCGTTCCGAGCGCCGCTGTCGGTCTGCTCGCCGTCCTCCTCGTCGGCCGACGGCGCCAAGCGTTCGGTGAGTTCGGTCAGCAGGTCATCGAGTTCGCGGCGCAGGTAGTCGCGGGTGACGGTGTCGCCGACCGCGAGCCGCACCGCGGCGAGTTCGCGTGCGAGGAACTCGGTGTCGGCCTTGGTCTGCGCCGCGCGCATGCGGTCCTCGTCGAGCGCGACCTTGTCGCGGTTCTCCTGACGGTTCTGCGCGAGCAGGATGAGCGGCGCCGCATACGCCGCCTGCGTGGAGAATGCCAGGTTGAGCAGGATGAACGGGTAGGGATCCCACCGCCAGGACACCGCCACCAGGTTCAGGGCGATCCACACGATGACCACCACGGTCTGGATGGCCAGGTAGCGTCCGGTACCCAGGAACCGGGCGATCCGTTCGGCGTGGACGCCGACCACGTCGGAGTCCAGATTGAACGAGAATCGCCGGCCCCCGCGGGGTGTGTCGAGGCGGCGACCGCTCTGTTCGGGGCTCACGCACCTGCTCCTGCGGTGTCGGCGCCGGTGATCCGGGGGATGGGTCCGGTGTCGTCGGTGTCGGTCTCCCGCCAGTCACGGGGCAATATCTCGTCGAGCAGGTCGTCGACGCTGACGGCTCCGACCAGGTGACCTTGGTCGTCGACGACGGGCCCGCACACCATGTTGTAGGTCGCGAAGTACCGGGTGACGGTCTCCAGTGAGTCCTCGGGGTGCAGCCGGGACAGATCGGTGTCGATGATCCCGCCGACGAGGTGGGCGGGGGGTTCGCGTAGCAACGCCTGCACGTGCGCGCAGCCGAGATACTTGCCGGTCGGTGTCGACGTCGGCGGGCGGACCACGAACACCAGACTCGCCGCCGCCGGGGTGACATCCGGATCGCGTACGCGGGCAAGCGCTTCGGCGACGGTGGTGGAGGCGGTGACGATGATCGGCTCGGGGGTCATCAAACCGCCCGCGGTGTCGGGGGAGTGGGTCAGCAGGCGGCGGACGGGCTCGGAGTCCTCCGGGTCCATGCGTTCGAGCAGCGACTCGGCCTCTGCGTCGGGGAGCTCGCCAAGCAGGTCGGCCGCGTCGTCGGGATCCATCGCCTCCAGCACGTCGGCGGCACGCTCGGGCTCGAGATTCTTCAGCACTTCGGTCTGGTCGTCGGGTGGCAGTTCCTGGAGCACGTCGGCGAGGCGCTCGTCGTCGAGGGCGGCCGCGATCTCGTCCCGGCGCTTGCCGGGGAGCTCACGCAGCGCGTTGGCGACGTCGGCGGCCCGCATGCCCTCGAACTGTTGCAGCGCTTGAGCAACGCCCTGGCCGGGCAGGTTGAGGTCGGTCGGGGTGAGTCCGTGCACGTGGGTCCAGTCCACCACGTGGGTCTCCCCGCGCCGCCGCAATCCCCGACGCCCGGTGCGAACCGCCACCCGCGACACCACCCAGTCGCGGGTGCGGGTGCGTTCGATGCCCAGGTCGACCACGGTCACGTCGATGCCCGCCAAGTCGGTCAGGTCCGGATCATCAACGCGGACACGGGAATCCAAAATCTGACCGACTGCCAACGCCTCGCCCGGGCGTAGGTGGAGCCGACGGAGACTGACCGTTCCGGTGTTGAGTGTGACCGCCTGGGGCTCGATGGCGGTGACCCGCAGCATGGGGACGAAGATCCGTCGTCGGGTGGTGAGTTCGACCGCCAGGCCGAGCGCACGCGGCTGTTGTCCGGTCAGGCGGACCGCGACGACGACATCACGCACCCGGCCGATCGACTCGCCATCGGGTCCGAGCACGGCCAATCCGACCAACCTGGCCACGTACACCTTGCTCACCACCGCCATGGGAGTAAGGGTAGTGGTATCGGGATGCGCCCTGCGCGCGTCCCGACCCGCCGCAGTGCCTCCGCGGCGGGGCCGATCCTGCCCGCCGCGGTGCCGAATGAGTGTGTCGCGGGCGCCTGACGAACGCGCGCCGCAGGCGCCGAAGAAAGAAGGACGCGAGATGACGAACCCGATGCGCCCCGGTCGCGAGACCCCGGGTCTGCCGACGCCGCCGACGGGATGGCCGATCGGTTCCTATGGCACCTACGCCGAGGCGCAGCGCGCCGTCGACCACCTTTCCGACCAGAATTTCACCGTGCAGGATGTGACGATCGTCGGCGTTGACCTGATGCAGGTCGAGCGCGTCATCGGGCGTCTGACCTGGGGAAAGGTGATCGGCGGTGGCATTGTCTCCGGTGCCTGGCTGGGCTTGTTCTTCGGTCTTCTCGTGTCGTTGGTGGTAACCGGCGCCGGCTTCGCGCCGATCGTGTTCGGCTTGATCGGCGGCATCATCTTCGGTCTGATCTCGACGACCATCCCGTACGCCGCGACCCGGGGGCAACGCGACTTCGCGTCCACCATGCAGCTCGTCGCGGGCCGCTACGACGTGCTCTGCGACCCCCGTACCGCCGAGCGGGCGCGGGACATGCTCAGCCGCCTGTCCAACTGACCCGACCCGGTGGGAAATGGGCGCGGGCCAGATCACGATTCTCCTACGTTCTGGCACGCCCTTACCGAATGTGTTGCATGTCACGAACTGTGACGGCTAACGTAGCGCCTCAGACGCTGACCGGTGCGGCCTCGAAGTCTTGCACCGCGAACGACATCGAGGAGGCTGCGTGCGGTTCCGGGCTGGCAGTTCCGAATCCGGTCTATCGACAACCCATCTGAGGCGGCAGCGCGGGCTGCGGCGAAAACTGGTGGTGGCGGCGGCCGCGCTGGCGACTGCGCTACCCATCGTGACCGCCTGCGGCTCGGGCTACACGCCACGGGTGATCAACATCTATCCACCCGCCGACGGCGCGTCGTTCATCGACAAGGTCGGGCAGAAGTGCTCGGCCGAATCCGACGGCGCCTACCAGATCGTCACCACCCCGCTGCCCAAGTCCGCCGACGACCAACGTCTGCAGCTGGCACGGCGGCTCGCAGGCAATGACCACGGTCTGGACCTGATGGGCATGGACGTGGTGTGGACCGCCGAATTCGCTGACGCGGGATGGATGGTCCCGGTGCCCGATGACCTGGCCGCCGACGTGGAGCGCGACACCTTGGGGGGCCCGCTGGAGACCGCGACGTGGAAGACCGACGATGACGCGGAGAAACGGCTCTACGGAATCCCCACCTGGACCAACACCCAGTTGCTCTGGTACCGGCCGGACGTGTTGCGTGAGTACCTGAACAAGAACCGTCCACCGACCACGTGGGACGAGATGCTCGCCGACACCCAGGCGGTGCTGGCCAAAGGCGGGCCGAGCTACATCATGGTGCAGGGTCGTCAATACGAGGGCCTCATGGTGTGGTTCAACTCGGTGCTGGCCAGTGCCGGTGGGGAAATCGTCGATCCCGACGATCCGAGCAAACAGACACTCAACGACACCCCGGCCCATCGTGAGGCAACGCTGCGGGCCCTTCGGACACTCAAGGCCGTGGCCACCGCGCCCGGACACGACCCGTCGCTGACCAACTCCGACGAGTCGGCGGCCCGTCTGGGTATGGAGAGCGGCAACGCCCTCTACCAGGTCAACTGGCCGTTCGTCTTCTCATCCATGCGCAGCAATGCCGCGGCGGGCGACGTGCCGTTCTTTCCGGAGATGACGGAGTTCGGACCGATGTTCGCCGATCCGGACAATCCGCCTGCGGACAGCGATCTCGCTCCGGTCAATCGGGTGGTGCGAACCAAGTTCGACTTCGCGCCCTATCCAGGTGTGAGTCCGGATATGCAGACCAAGACGACACTCGGCGGTATCAACATCGCAGTGGCCAGTACCTCGCAACAGCAGGACCTGGCATTCGAGGCCGCGGCCTGCCTGACCAATCGTGATGCGCAGCGCGTGTATTCGATCGAGGGCGGCACCCCGCCCACGATCGCGTCCATCTACGACGACCCGGACTTCCAGGACGCCTACCCGATGGGCGACGACATTCGAGACCAACTCAGCGATCAGACCGCGGCGTTGCGTCCGGCATCGCCGGATTACCAGGCCATCTCGACACTGGTCACCGCCACGCTGAGTCCGGTCGGAGCGTGGGATCCGGAGACGATGGTCGATGAACTCGCCGACCAGGTCCAACGCGCGATTGACGGGGAGGGGCTGATCCCATGACCACGGGAGACAACGACGATCCGCGGACCCGGCCGGGTCGGCATTCGATGCCCGACGACGCGACCCCGCGTGAGCCCTCGGTTCGGCCGCCCGAGGTGACGCGCCGTCCGGACTCGGGCGCACCGGCATCGGGGGGCTGGGTCCCGCCGCAATCGGGTGCCGCGGCAGGCCGTGCGCCGGAGTTCCCGGCAGCGGCCTCGACCGCGCCGCAGGGTGCGGTCGCGACGGCGACCCGTGACCCGGCAGAGCCGTCGCGGCGCAAGAGTGCGATCAGTGAAGGCAAATCCGCCGAGCGTCGGCTGGCGTTCTGGCTGGTGGCGCCGGCCGCGCTGATGATGCTGCTGGTGACCGGGTACCCGATCATCTACGCGTTCTGGTTGTCGCTGAACAAGATGAGTCTGTCGGCGCCAGGCGAGCGCGAGTTCGTCTGGTTCAGCAACTATCTGACGGTCCTGAGTTCGGATTACTGGTGGACCTCCTTCTTCGTGACACTGGGCATCACCGTGGTGTCGGTGGCCATCGAGCTCGTGCTGGGTATGGCGATCGCGCTCGTCATGCATCGCACCATCTTCGGGCGCGGCACCATCCGGACGGTGGTGCTGATCCCGTACGGCATCGTGACGGTCGCCGCTGCCTTCAGCTGGTACTACGCATGGACGCCGGAGACCGGGTATCTCGCCAACCTGTTGCCCGACGGCAGTGCACCGTTGACCGAACAGTGGCCTTCTCTGGCCATCATCGTGCTGGCCGAGGTGTGGAAGACGACGCCGTTCATGGCACTGCTGCTGCTGGCCGGTTTGGCGCTGGTACCCGACGATCTGCTCAAA
The DNA here is from genome assembly GCF_021556435.1 of Gordonia tangerina. Classification (GTDB taxonomy): domain Bacteria; phylum Actinomycetota; class Actinomycetes; order Mycobacteriales; family Mycobacteriaceae; genus Gordonia; species Gordonia tangerina. Next base: position 84,651 of record NZ_JAKGCU010000009.1, on the reverse strand, counting down.
GCCGCCCAGGTGGACGGCGCAGGAGCGTGGACGCGGCTGTGGCGCATCATCATCCCCTTGATGAAACCCGCCATCCTGGTGGCCCTGTTGTTCCGCACCCTGGATGCGTTCCGGATCTTCGACAACATCTACGTGTTGACCAGAGGGTCCAACAACACCTATTCGGTGTCGATGTTGGGTTACGACAACCTGTTCAAGGCATTCAACCTCGGAATCGGTTCGGCCATCAGCATCCTGATCTTCATCTGTGTGGCGCTCATCGCGTTCATCTTCGTCAAGGGCTTCGGCACCGCCGCGCCCGGCTCTGACAACGAGGGGAGGTAGGGCCGGACATGTCGCAGAGTGTGTCCAATCGGGTCTGGTGGACCGTCGCCAACGTTCTGGTGGTGCTGTACGCCGTCATCCCGCTGCTCTGGATCATCAGCCTGTCCTTCAAGCCGCCGGGCAGTATCAAGGACGGCAACTTCATCCCGCAGCAGTGGACCTGGGACAACTACAAGGGAATCTTCGAGACCAGCGCGTTCACCAGTGCGCTGCGCAACTCCATCGGTATCGGGCTGATCACCACGCTGATCGCGGTGATCCTCGGCACGATGGCCGCCTATGCCGTTGCCCGGCTGGACTTCCCGGGTAAGCGCCTACTCATCGGTGCCGCCCTCCTCATCGCCATGTTCCCGCAGATCTCGCTGGTGACCCCGTTGTTCAACATCGAGCGCAGTATCGGCCTGTTCGACACCTGGCCCGGCCTGATCCTGCCGTACATCACCTTCGCGCTCCCGCTGGCGATCTACACGCTGTCGGCGTTCTTCCGAGAGATCCCCTGGGAGCTGGAGAAAGCGGCGAAGATGGACGGAGCCACGCCGTGGCAGGCGTTCCGTAAGGTGATCGCTCCGCTGGCCGCACCGGGTGTCGTGACCGCCGCCATCCTGGTGTTCATCTTCGCCTGGAATGACCTGCTGCTGGCGCTGTCGTTGACCTCCACCGAGCGGGCCATCACCGCGCCGGTGGCGATTGCGAACTTCACCGGCGACTCACAGTTCGAGGAACCGACCGGGTCGATCGCTGCGGCCGCCGTGGTCATCACGATTCCGATCATCATCTTCGTCCTCTTCTTCCAACGTCGAATCGTTGCCGGCCTGACCTCCGGCGCCGTGAAGGGATAACCCGTGGCCGAGATCACCCTGAGCAAGGTAACCAAGCAGTACCCCGACGGGTCGACGGCGGTCCACGGGGTCGACATCGACATCGCCGACGGCGAGTTCATCATTCTGGTCGGGCCGTCCGGATGTGGAAAGTCGACCACGCTGAACATGATCGCAGGACTCGAGGACATCACGTCCGGCGAGCTGCGGATCGGCGGGGAGCGGGTCAACGAGCGCGCGCCCAAGGACCGCGACATCGCGATGGTCTTTCAGAGCTATGCGCTCTACCCGCACATGTCGGTACGGGAGAACATCGCCTTCCCGCTGACGTTGGCGAAGATGAACAAGTCCGAGATCGCCGCCAAGGTCGATGAGGCCGCCAAGATCCTCGACCTCGGACCGTATCTCGACCGCAAGCCCGCCAACCTCTCCGGTGGGCAGCGTCAGCGCGTGGCGATGGGCCGTGCGATCGTCCGCTCGCCCAAGGCGTTCCTGATGGACGAGCCGTTGTCGAACCTCGATGCCAAGCTGCGCGTGCAGATGCGTACCGAGATCGCGCGACTGCAGAACCGGCTGAACACCACGACCGTCTATGTCACCCACGACCAGACCGAGGCGATGACTCTCGGCGATCGGGTGGTGGTGTTGCGCGGCGGATACGTGCAGCAGATCGGTACCCCGCAGGAACTCTACAACGAGCCGGCCAACCTGTTCGTCGCTGGATTCATCGGCTCTCCCGCGATGAACTTCCTGCCCGGGCGGCTCGGTTCCGACTCCATCGAAACGCCGATCGGCTCGATCTCCGTTCCCGATCACCAACAGGTGGTCGCCAATGCCCAACGCGCGCAGAGCAATGGCGAGGTACTCATCGGCATCCGGCCCGAGCATCTCGAGGATGCCGCACTCGTCGAGACCTCGGTGCGGGAGAAGGGCGCGACCTTCACTGCATCCGTGGATGTCATCGAGAACATGGGGTCGGACAACTACGTCTACTTCTCGGTGGACACCCCGCACGCGACGAGTGACGCGCTCAGCGAGTTGTCCGCCGACGCGGGCGGTGTGGACATCGGTGGCGGGCAAATGATCGCGCGGGTGTCCCCGGAGTCGTCGATCAGTCGCGGCAGCAACGCCGAACTCTATTACGACACCTCGCGTGTCGCGGTATTCGACCAGTCCTCCGGCGCGAACCTGCGTCTCGCCTGAGGGGGAGTCACTCTGACCGCTCAGCAGGTAGCTTCCCCTGGTCGGTGAGGAGCGAGCGTGCGGCGTCACGAAGGGCGTTCACCGGCGCCGACGATGCCCCTGTTCGTGCAGCTTGCGGATGATCTCGTCATCCCAGATGTGCTTGCGCACCAGGCGATACCGTTCGCACGCGAGCCACATGTACAGTTCCGCGTCGCTCTCGAGGTCGGTGCGGATCTCGGCTCGGCGCGCCATCCGCACCACCGGTAGGAACTCCTCGCCGAACCAGCGGCGGGCCACCTCGGCTCGCCCGAGATACTCGCCGAGTTCCTGGCTGAGGCGAAACCCCCACGCCTCCACGTTCTCCGCGAGTTCTGCATAGTCGAACGGGTCGGCGAGCCTGATCGCCTCGGCCTGCGCGCTGGGCAGTGGAACCCGCGACAGGAACAGCCGCCGATGATCCTTGAGCAGTAGGTCCGAGGTGACGTTGATGCCGTCGGCGGAGATGCGGGTGTGGATCTCGGTCACATACGCGTCGATGGTGCGGAAGTGCCGCGCGATGGCGATGGACACACGGTGATGGCCGTCGAGGACGAAGTGCATCGACCCCACCCGGTACAACTGCACCGGCGGCACCGATTCGCCACGGCGCTGCGCCGCGGCCAGTCGCTGCCAACGCTCCCGGATCCGGGACGACGTGGGTCGGAAGTACCGATCGAAATCCCTGGTACGGTCCACGCTTCCGACGATCGTGCTGACCTCGACCTGTTGTAGGCCCAACGCCGTCTCGCCCACGCGGCCGAGTGCGGCGACGACCTCGTCGAACGGCAACACGGTGTTGACGTCGGCCGGTTGGCGCGTGAACCACGCCATCAGCCGCGACATCTCGGCATGCCTGCGCATGCGGGTGAAGTCGTTCTCGGCGTCGGCGTCGGGAAAACCGGTGTCACGAGCCATGTCGTCGCCTCACGACCTGGAATTCCCGGCTGCCCGGCTCGATGTCGAACTCGCAGTAGCCCACGACATTCATGGAGATCGTGTCGTCGCCGATCATCTTGTCGGCCGGCCGCATTCCGTACGGATGCACATGCCCGTGCACCAACAGGGTGGGGCGCAACGACCGCACGAGGCCGTGATAACAGTCGAATCCGCGATGCGGGGCGTCGTCGCCGTCCCCGACCCCACGTGCCGGGCTGTGGGTCAACAGAATGTCGGGCGTCGGCCGCGAGCAGGTCAACCGCCAGGAGCGCAGCCGCTGATGGACATCGGTGTATTGGTTGGGGCCGCTGTTGTAACGCCGACAGCCGCCGAGCCCGCTGATCCGCAGACCGGCGACGGTCGTGGTGCGGCCGTCGACGTTGATCGCGCCACGTGGCCCGGGTTCGGCGGCCGGTAACCCGGCACGGACCCAGCCTGCGCGTGCCTGCCGGTAGCCCGACAGATCCCGATCGTGATTGCCGGGTACGAAGACGCACGGCGCGTCGCAGAGCGTGGCGAGCACCTCCAGGTATTCGAACGGAAGGTCGCCGGCACCGAGGATGACGTCGGGCCGACCTTCGATACCCATACCGAAGGTCAGCGACTCCACGACCTCGTCGGCCACCGCCAGCACACGAACCACGCCTGTCAGGTTACGGGGCCGGTCAGCGCGGCGACTACGGTTGGAGCCGTGAGCGATGCAGTCACCGACCGGATCAGTGAGTTCCTCGGCGAGCGTATGTCCACGCAACCGCAACGTGCCTCGGTCACCTTCCTGGGAGTGGAGCCGATCGAGGTACTGCGGTTCGCCGGCGGCGACGATGTCGTCTACGTGACCCTCGGTTGCGCCCGGCACCCGATGAGCGAACCCAGCGATCTCCACGCCGACCCCGTCACGGGGCCACGCGCCGAGGTCGTGGTGCGATTGCACGCGTCGACCCCGTTGCCCGGCCTGCACAAGCGGATGGCGACGGTGGCCGCGGCGCCGGCCGTCGAAGGCCTCATCCTGGCCCCTGATGCCCTCGTCGACCTGTCCGAACCGGTCTGGGACGGGGCGGCACCGACGGCGCTGCTCCTCGAACCCGATGACCTCGGCGACCTGGTGTTACCGGAGCCGATGGATCCGGTTCGATTCCTGCGTGCCGTGCCGATCACCGCGAACGAGGCCGCATGGGTACGGCTCAAGGGCGCCGACGCCCTGCGTGAGGCCTGGCGTGAAGCCGGAATCGACGTGATGTCGCCGGAGCGAGCCGCCGCGAAGCTCTGAGCGGTCCTAGGAGGAAAACGCCGGTCGGCGTCCGGCGCTACAGCCAGTGGTGTCGGCGCAAAATCACCCACAGCGCGGAGCACGCGACGAGCAGTCCGACGATCACCGTCGGATAACCCCAGCGTTCGTCGAGTTCTGGCATGTACTCGAAGTTCATGCCATAGATCCCGGCCACCAGGGTCGGCACGGCCGCGATCGCGACCCACGACGAGATCTTGCGCATGTCGGTGTTCTGCTGGATGCCCACCTTCGCCGCCGCGGCACCGAGCAACGAGGTGAGAACCTCGTCGTACTCCACGACCCGGTCGATGACAGTGGTGAGATGGTCGGCGACGTCACGGAAGTGCCGCCTGATCTCCTTTGGCACCATCGGATTGTCGGCGGTGAGCCGGGCCAACGGCCCGGTCAGCGGGGTCACTGCGCGTCGCAACTCCAGAACCTCGCGTTTGAGCAGGTAGACGGGGTCGATGTTGAGGGAGCGCTGGGTCCCGAACACCGAGCTCTCGATGGCGACGATGTCGGTTTCCATCCGATCGGTGACCGCGAGATAGCTGTCCACGACGAGGTCGGAGATCGCGTGCAGCACCGCGGTCGGTCCCAACTCCAGTCGTGTGGGCCGGGCCTCCAGCCGCCGACGCAATCCGGACAGGTGCGTGTGATCGCCGTGGCGGACGGTGATGACGAAATCCGGACCGACGAAGATCATGATCTCGCCGGTCTCGACGACCTCACTGGCCTTGTCCATCGACTCGTGCTCCACGTACTTCACCGTGCGCAACACCAGGAACTGGGTGTCGTCGTACACCTCGAGCTTCGGTCGCTGGTGGGCGTTGACGGCGTCTTCCACCACCAACTCGTGCAGCCCGAAGACCCGCCCGACGTCCTGCATCTGTTCGTCGTCGGGGGAATGCAGGCCGAGCCAGACGTACCCCTCGCCACTCGCGCGCACCTCGTGCAGCGCTTCGCGGTAGGACACCCGCCCGGGGCGGCGATCGCCGTTCACGTAGACGGCACAGTCGACCACCGCGCGGGCCGCGGGCACCGGGATACGCGGCAGCGGACGCTTGTCGCGGCGCGGCGTGACGAATCCGCCGGGCCGCAGATGCGGCATCGAGGGCACGAGGTGGATGCTACTCGTAGGATCACCGCGTGCCCTTCGACGTGACCGTCTACACCACCACTTTGATCACGCTGATCGTGATCATGGATCCGCCCGGCCAGGTACCGGTGTTCCTCAGCCTGGTGGGCCACCGATCGGCGGAGTACCGGCGCCGCGCCGCCTGGCAGGCTCCGCTGGTCAGTCTGCTGGTGATCAGTGTGTTCGCGATCGGTGGCAAGGCGATCCTGAACTATCTGCACATCGGGATCCCGTCCCTGCAGGGTGCGGGCGGGCTGCTGTTGCTGCTGGTGGCGCTGCAGTTGCTGACCGGACTGGGCTCTGCGGGCAAACCCGAGGCCAGCGACGATGTCAACGTGGCATTGGTGCCACTGGGGACCCCGCTGCTGGCCGGACCGGGCGCCATCGCAGCGGTGATCGTGGCGGTGAGCGCCGAAGCGGGTAACGCCGGGGGCTATGTGGCGATCGCCGCGGCCATCATCAGCGTCCACTTGATCGTCATGATCGTGCTGCGCTATTCGACGATCCTGATCCGCCTGCTCGGCATCGGCGGTATCACGTTGTTGGCGAAGATCGCGGGTCTGTTGCTCGCCGCCATCGCGGTCCAATTGATCGCCGACTCCGTCGCTGGGTTCGTCGCCGCGGGCGGCTAACGTGGGGCGCGTGATGAAGCGCGCACTGACGGCTGTTTTGACGATCTGTGCCCTCGCGGCGACCCTCCTGGCGTGCTCTGAGGACACCTCGCCGGGCCGAGAGGTGACGTTGGGCGCACCGGACTCATCGGCGATGATCGTGATGGCCCAGGTCTATGCCGGCGCACTCCGACATGCGGGTAGCCCGGTGTCGACAGAAATACACACCGGTGACTACCGGCAACTCCTCGACGAGATGGACACACTCGACGTCGACCTGTTCCCGGCATTCAGCGGAAACCTGCTCAGCCGGCTCGCGCCGCAGCTCGAGCCACGAACCGCCGAGGAGGTCTACACCGATCTCAACCGGTCACTCCCGCAGGGGGTGTCGGTGGGTGACGCGACGATGGTGACCGCCACACCGCAGGTCTTCGTCGCTGCTTCGACGGCCGACGACGGGCAGGTGAGCGACCTCGCCGACTGCGGCCGGCTGCCCGCCGACCTGCCGGTGGTGATGATCGGTGCGCCACAGCAGGGTGTGGTGGCGGCGTTCGCTGCGGCCGGATGTCGCTTCGGTCCGGTGGAATCGGTGGACTCGGTGTCTGCGGCCGCCGACCGGATCGCCTCGGGGCAGGCGGTCGGCGTCCTGACCCCGCTCGACGTCGCGGGTGACGACGCGGAGGGGTCGGTCGGTGACATTCGTGCGCTGCGGGTGTCGGTGCCCGACGCCACCGCATCGGCGACAGCCTCGGCCGCGCCGTCGGCGACGGCCGTCGTCGACGTTGGGCCGCGACCCGAGGAACTGGTGCCGGTCTATCGCAGCGCGGCTCTCACCCTCGACGAGGTCAAGACGATGAATGTGGTCGCCGGCGAGATGACCACGGCGGATCTGGCAACGCTGGCTCGCGCCGTGGACACCGGCGCAGACCCGGCCGAACTCGCGGGCGAGTGGTTGGCCGAACACGGTCTGTGAACCGGTCCGGCCAACCGCCTGGTCAGCGGGCCTTGGACAACGCCCAGCCGGCGATCCGGGCGACGACGCCCTGATAGCCCGAGGCGACGACGCGGACCCAGAGGTCGAGCAGTTTGGCGTCGGTACCGACGAGCACGCGGGCGCGGTTGCGGCGGACGCCGTTGATGATGACGTCGGCGGCGTCGGCCGACGTCATCCGGGCGAGGTAGCGGTCGAAGAACTCGGCAGTGGACTTCTGGTTGTGCTCACCGGACGTGGTGGCGTTGCGCGCGATCGCGGTCTTGATACCGCCGGGGTGCACGCAGGTGACCTTCACCGGGTGCTTGGCGACGATCATCTCTTGGTTGAGGGCCTCGGTGAAGCCGCGGACTGCGAACTTCGCCGAGTTGTAGGCGGCCTGCCCGGGTTCGGACAGTAGCCCGAACAGCGACGAGGTGTTGACGATGTGGCCGTCTCCGGACGCGATGATGTGTGGCAGGAAAGCCTTGGTGCCGTTGACGACTCCCCAGTAGTCGACGTCCATCACCCGCTCGATGTCCTTGAACTCGGTGCGCTCGATCTCCCCGTGATGGGCGATGCCGGCATTGTTGAAGATGACGTTGACGATGCCGTAATGGGCCACCACGGTGTCCGCGTACTCCAGCACGGCCTCCCGCTCGGCGACGTTGAGCAATTGCGCGTGCACGGGTGCCCCCGTCTCGGCGACCAGCTTCTCGGTGACCGCCAGGCCTTCCGGGTTGAGGTCGGAGATGGCGAGTTTGGCGCCCATCCGGCCCAGCTTCACCGCGAGGTCGCGGCCCATTCCCGAACCGGCGCCGGTGATGACGACGACCTTGTCACGAAAGTCCTTCATGGTGTGTCTCCTTCGACGGCATTCAGGCGGTGACCGAGGCCGGCCGCTTGTCGGTGGTGTCTGTGGTTGCCGGGGCGTTGCGAGTGCGCTCCACATCGTAGGCGGCGATGTCGAAACGCTTGGTGACTCGTCGGAAGTTGAACGTGAAGCCGGGCCACAGCGTGGTGATGTTGCCGTGGTGATCCTTGTACCAGGACGCACATCCGCCGTTGACCCACACACTGTTGCGCAGGCTGTGCTGGATCTCCGCGTTATAGGCGCGCTGAGCGTCGAACTTCACGTCTGTGCGTGTGATGCCCTGCTGGCGAACCGTTTTCACGTAGTCGACCAAGTAGTTCAGCTGCGACTCGATCATGTACACCATCGAGGTGTGGCCCAGACCCGTGGACGGGCCGATCATCAGCATCATGTTGGGGAACCCGTTGACGAACGAGCCCTTGTAGCCCTGCATGCCGATCTCGTCCCAGACCCCGGCCAGGCTGCTGCCGTCGGTGCCGATGATCTTGCCGAACACCGGGGAGTCGGTGACGTGGAACCCGGTGGCCACCACGATGACGTCGACGTCGCGCACACGTCCGTCGGCGGTGCGGATGCCCGACTCGGTGACGCCCGCGATCGGATCGGTGACCAGGTCGACGTTGGATCGGGCGATCGCCGGGTACCAGTCGTTGGAACGCAGAATCCGCTTGCAGCCGACCTGGAAGGTGGGGGTCACTTTTCGCTTGAGCTCGCGGTCGCGGATGGACCGGGCGATGTTGGCGCGGCAGATGAGCTCGACCGGTTTGAGTGACTTGGGGGAGTAGGTGAGTCCGAACGCGGTGACCTCGTTGGCCGCGTAGACGACGCCGCGCATCGCCGTCTGGAACCCCGGCACGTTCTCGAACGCCCAGTGCTCTGCTGCGGTGTACGGACGTTCCGTCCGCGGCACGATCCACGGTGCGGTGCGCTGGTAGACGTCGAGGCGGCCGGCGACCTTGGCCAGTTCGGGCACGAGCTGGATCGCCGACGCGCCGGTGCCGATCACCGCCACTCGCTTACCGGTGAAGTCGTAATCGTTGTCCCACCGAGCCGAGTGCACGATCTTGCCGTCGAAGTCGTCGAATCCGTCGATGTCGGGCAGGTTGGGCTCGCACAGCGGGCCGACCGCGCCGACCATGATCTCAGCGCGCACCTGCTCGTTCTGCCCCTCGCGGACGACGTCGAGAATCCAGCGTTGCTGGTCCTCATGCCATTCGGCGCGCTCGACCTCGGTACCGAAGCGGGTGTGGCCGCGCACTCCGTGTTCATCGGCGACACCGTTGATGTACCGGTGGATCTCCGGTTGATGTGAGTACGAGCGCGACCATCGGGGGTTGTGCGCGAATGAGTAGGAGTAGAGCTGCGACGGGACGTCGCAAGCGGCCCCCGGGTAGGTGTTGTCGCGCCAGGTGCCGCCGAAGTCGGCCCCGCGATCCAGGATCACGAAATCGTCGACACCGTTCTGCTTGAGCTTGATGGCTGCGCCCAGGCCGGAGAAGCCTGCCCCGACGATGGCGATCTGTACATCGATCATTGTCATGGTCTCACCGTAGCGTTCTACTGAATGAGCGTCAATAGTTTGTTGAACTATGATCAATAGCGGCCTACGGTGGAGTGGACCAGCACGAATGCGCGGAAACGAACGCGGGAGAGGACACGTAAGCTGTGACGGTGACCCGAGGTTCTGCGACACAACGTCCCGCCGAGACGGCGAAACGGACCCGGATGAGTCCGGAAGCACGGCGCGACCAGTTCATCGATCTCGGCCTGCAGATGGTGCGCGATCGTCCGCTGGAACTGGTGTCGATCGACGCCATCGCCGAGGCCGCAGGCGTCTCCCGCGCACTGCTGTTCCACTATTTCGCCTCCAAACAGGAGTTCCACGTCGCGATCGCTCGGGCGCAGGCCGACGAGATGCTCGAGTGCACCGCGCCCGATGAGTCCCTCGGTGATCCGCTGGCGATGCTGTCGGGCTCGATGTCGGCGTTCATCGACTACGTCAGCACCAATCGCGAGGCGTATATGGCTTTCATGCGTGGGTCGTCGAGCGCGGACCCTGCCATGCGCGAAGTGTTCGACGGAACTCGCGCGGTGATGTCGGCGCGCATTCTCGACCACGCGCCCGCCCTGGGCATCGACGTCACACCGGTGGTGGAGATGACTGTGCAGGGCTGGATCTCATTCGTGGAGGAGACCACCATCAGCTGGCTCACCGAGCCGGTGGTCACGCGTGACGAACTGCTGGGCGTCATCACCGCGTCGCTCCCGGCGTTGGCCTCGGTCGTCCAGCACCCCTGATCGCCGGCAGAACCCCAAATCTCGCCGACAGAACCCGGATTCGCGCCGACTGAACCCTCGGCCCTACCGCAGGCTGTGGATAACGGCGTGAATTGTCCCCAGGCGCACGATTGATGTCGTTGTGGAAGCGCCGGTGCCCTGCAATGTCCTCATGGCACGCAATTCACCGAATGGCGACAAGTACCTTGTCCGACGCAAGAAGGCCGTGGCGTCCACTGAAATGTCGGCGGAGCAGTTCGCTGTCGCGTTCACACGGTTGCATGGTGACAGCTACGTCGAACGATCGGCTGTTCTCGCGCCCCGTGAGAGGATCATCGCGACTGCACGGACTGCGCCCGACGACGTGGTCGTCGGTGGGATCGCTGCGAAAGTCATGCACGGCGGCACATGGCATGACGGGGATTTCACGGTCGAGCTGATCCGCGCTCCTGACGCCGGCAACAAGCGAGGGCGCGGACGGGCGGTTCATCGCACAGACCTCGAGCCCGATGATGTCGTGGACATCGATGGTGTGAGGGTGACGTCGGTGTTACGAACTGCCCTCGACATTGGTCGGGTACCGCCGGAATGGCGCGCGCTCGGTCATCTCGACGACCTCGCATCAGCGACCGGCTTCTGCCCCGAGGACCTGGCCGCCTACGTCAAGCAGTTCCCAGCGCGCCGCGGTATCCGCCAACTGCGTGCGCTGATTCCGATGATCGACGGCAGATCGGAATCACCGCCCGAGAGCTGGCTCCGACTCCTGGTGTTCCGAGCCGATCTTCCGACACCGGATCTGCAGGTCGAGGTGGTCGATCCGGTTGATGGGCACGTCTTCGCGCGGATCGACCTCGCCTACGAGCAACTCAAGATAGCGATCGAGTACGACGGTGAGGACTTTCACTCGACGCCTGCACAGAAGGCCCATGATGAGGCCCGTGACGCCAAGCTGAGGGCACTCGGATGGATTGTCATACGTATCAATGCTGAACGGATGCGCACCGATCAGTGGGGAATCGTCATGGAGATCGAGAAGGCTCTGCGTGTGCGTGGCGGGTACTTCTGACCACCAGCCTCGGCGAGCGATTCCGTCGCCGCAATTGTGGGTTCTGTCGGCGGAATTTGGGGTTCTGTCGGCGTGAAACAGGGTTCTGTCGGCGAAGGCGCAGCCACCCCACTTCGTTGCGGAAGTGGGGTGGCTGCCGTTCGGTTAACCGCCGCGAGGTGCGGTCAGGAGGCCGTCACATCAGGAGAAGCACTCGTCGAGGATCTCCTGCTGCTCCACGGCGTGCACCTTGCTCGAGCCCGACGACGGTGCCGACATGGCCCGACGCGAGATGCGCCGAAGACCGCTGAGCACGTCCGGCAGCACCTCGGGCAGCCACAGGCCCAGGAACGGCCACGGACCCTGGTTGGCCGGCTCTTCCTGGACCCAGCGGAAGTCCTCGGCGTTCGGGTACTGCTCGAGGGTGTTGCGCAGACGGCGGTGCGGCACCGGGTACAGCTGCTCGATGCGCACGACAGCGACATCTTCGCGCTTCTCCTTGTCGCGGCGCGCGGCGAGTTCGTAGTAGAGCTTGCCGCTCACCAGCAGCACTCGCTTGACCTTGCTGCGATCGGCGCCACCGAGGAACCTCGGGTCGTCGAGTACCGAGCGGAACTTGTCGTCGGTGAACTCCTCGATGGGGCTGACGGCATTCTTGTTGCGCAGCATCGACTTCGGGGTGAACACGATCAACGGACGGCTGATGCCGTCGAGCACGTGGCGGCGCAACAGGTGGAAATAGCTCGACGGGGTCGACGGCAGCGCGACAGTCATCGATCCCTCGGCACAAAGCTGAAGGAATCGTTCGATACGACCTGAGGTGTGGTCGGGGCCCTGGCCCTCGTGCCCGTGCGGCAGCATCAGGACGACGTCGGAGAGCTGTCCCCACTTGGCCTCGCCGGAGGAGATGAACTCGTCGATGATCGACTGCGCGCCGTTGACGAAGTCGCCGAACTGGGCTTCCCACATCACCAGCGCGTCCGGGTTGCCGACCGAATAGCCGTATTCGAAGCCGACCACCGCGAACTCCGACAGCGGCGAGTCGTAGACCATGAACCGGCCCTCGGCGCTGTCGCCGGCGATGGTCTTCAGGTTGTTGAGCGGGGTGTACTCCGCGCCGCTGTCGCGGTCGATGAGCACCGAGTGCCGCTGGGTGAACGTGCCGCGCCGGGAGTCCTGACCCGACAAGCGGACCGTGCGGCCCTCCAACACGAGCGAACCGTAGGCGAGCAGCTCGGCAAAGGCCCAGTCGATCTTCCCGTGACGCGACATCTCGTGGCGACGTTCCAGCACCGGCTTCACACGCGGATGCGCATCGAAGCCGTCGGGGGTGTGGAAGAACGCGTCGCCGATGGCCTCGAGGACCTCCTTGTCGACGGCGGTCACCAGCTTGGTCGGCAGGGTCTGATCGGCCTGGATCGAGGGGCTCGGTTCGGCGTGATACTTCTCGAGTTCCTTGACCTCGTTGAACACCCGCTCGAGCTGACCTTGGTAATCGCGCAGAGCGTCCTCGGCCTCCTTGGTGGAGATGTCACCGCGACCGATCAGGGCTTCGGTGTAGCTCTTGCGGACGCCGCGCTTGGTGTCGATCACGTCGTACATGGCCGGTTGGGTCATCGACGGGTCGTCGCCCTCGTTGTGGCCGCGGCGACGGAAGCAGACGAGGTCGATGACGACGTCCTTGCCGAAGGCCTGACGGTAGTCGACCGCGAGTTTGGCGACCCACACGCACGCCTCCGGGTCGTCGCCGTTGACGTGGAAGATCGGCGCGCCGATCATCTTGGCGACGTCGGTGCAGTACTCGGTCGACCGGGAATGCTCCGGGGCCGTGGTGAAACCGACCTGGTTGTTGACGACGATGTGGATGGTGCCGCCGGTACGGTAGCCCGGGAGCATCGCCATGTTCAGTGTCTCCGCGACCACACCCTGACCGGCGAAGGCGGCGTCGCCGTGCAGCATCAATGGCAGCACCGAGAACTGATCGTCGTCGTCGAGCAGGTCCTGCTTGGCGCGGACGAGACCCTCGAGAACGGGGTCGACGGCCTCGAGGTGGCTCGGATTGGCGGTCAGCGAGACGTTGATCTCGTTGTCGCCGAACATCTGGTAGTACTTGCCCTCGGCGCCGAGGTGGTACTTCACATCGCCCGATCCGTGCGCCTGCGACGGATTCAGGTTGCCCTCGAACTCGGTGAAGATCTTCGAGTACGGCTTCCCGACGATGTTGGCGAGCACGTTGAGGCGGCCGCGGTGGGGCATGCCGATGACGACCTCGTTGAGACTGTGTTCGGCACCCTGGTCGATCACGGCATCCATCATCGGGATCACCGACTCGGCACCCTCGAGCGAGAAGCGCTTTTGACCGACGTACTTGGTCTGCAGGAACGTCTCGAACGCCTCGGCGGCGTTCAGCTTCGACAGGATGTACTTCTGCTCGGCGACCGGCGGCTTGACGTGTTTGATCTCCACCCGGTCCTGCACCCAGCGCTGCTGTTCGGGCTCCAGGATGTGGGTGTACTCGACACCCACATGGCGGCAGTACGCATCGCGCAGGATCGACAGCACGTCGCGCAGCTTCATCTTCTCCTGGCCGTGGAAACCGCCGACCTTGAAGCTGCGATCGAGGTCCCAGAGAGTGAGGCCGTAGGTGAGCACATCGAGGTCCGGATGACTCGCGCGTGCATCGCTGTCCATCATCAGCGGATCGATGTCAGCCATCAGATGCCCGCGGTTACGGTATGCCGCAATGAGTTCCAGAACGCGTGTGCTCTTGTCCACCAGTCCGGCGGGGATGTCGCGGCGCCAGCGGACCGGCTCGTAGGGGATGTGGAACGCGGTGAAGATCTCGTCGTAGAAGGCGTCGTCCAGCAGCAACTGGTGGATGGTCCGCAGGAAGTCGCCCGACTCGGCACCCTGGATGATGCGGTGGTCGTAGGTGGAGGTCAGCGTCATCAGCTTGCCGACGCCGAGATCGGCGATCTGCTCGTCGCTGGCGCCCTGGAACTCCGCTGGATATTCCATCGCGCCGGCGCCGACGATGGCGCCCTGCCCCTTCATCAGGCGCGGTACTGAGTGCACGGTGCCGATGGTGCCCGGGTTGGTCAGCGAGATGGTCACACCCGAGAAGTCCTCGGCGGTGAGTTTGCCGTCACGCGCACGTCGGACGATGTCCTGGTAAGCGGTGTAGAACTCCGCGAACCCCATCGTCTCGCAGTTCTTGATCGCGGCGACGACCAGCGTCCGATTGCCGTCTTTGCCGACCAGGTCGATGGCCAGGCCCAGGTTGGTGTGCGCGGGGGTGACCACGTTGGGCTTGTTGTCGACCTCGGCGAAGTGGCGATTCATGTTCGGGAACGCCTTGATCGCCTGGACGATGGCGTAGCCGAGGATGTGGGTGAAGCTGATCTTGCCGCCGCGGGTACGGGCGAGATGATTGTTGATGACGATCCGGTTGTCGATCATCAGCTTGGCCGGGACGGCGCGAACGCTGGTGGCGGTCGGGATCTCCAACGACGCCGACATGTTCTTGGCGATCGCGGCGGCCGGGCCGCGCAGGACCTTGTTCTCGTCCTCGCTGGGTGCTGTGGCCGCGGCCTTCGCCGGCTCCTTGGCCTTCTGCGAACGGGCCGATCCGTCGCGGCTGGCGGTGCTCTGGCCGGAAGCGGCCTTGGTGGCCGTCGATTCCTTGGTGGGTCCGGCCTTGCGGGCGGCAGCCTTTGTCGGCTGCTGGTCGAGGGTCACCTGCTTGCTCTGCTTGGCCGGCGCAGACTTCGAGGTGGACTCTGCCGAGGCCGACGGCGTTGCCGGGGCCTTCGCGGCCGACGAGGTCGCCGGAGCTGCGGTGGCGGGGGCGTCAGCGGTGGCCGCCGTATCGGACGAGCCGTTCGAGTTGGGGTCGTAGTCGGCCAGGAAGTCATGCCAACTCGGATCGACCGACTTCGGGTCCTTCTTGTATTGCTGGTACATCTCCTCGACCAGCCAGGTGTTTTGTCCGAAATCCGAAATCGAACTGCTCACAGCGCCTACTCGCCTCAATTCCCTCTGGTGTCGGGTCGCTTGTCACCACGTAAGTCCCTTGTGAAGACTATCGGTGAACCACCTGCAGATGGTACGCGTGCCGAGTCGGTGGCGTGCGTCTGACCTCACCGAACACAGCATCTTGAGGTGTATGTCACCTGTCACCTGAGGCGGATGTCACCGGCGGTGGCGATACCGTCGGCGTCTGGGGCGACACCGGCATCCCAGAACGCGCGGTACCGTCCGTTCAACGCCAGTAGCTCGCGGTGTGTTCCCCACTCGACGATTCGGCCCCCGTCGACCACGGCGATGACATCGGCCCGTGCCGCCGTGGCGAGGCGATGGGCGACGATGACCGACGTCCGGCGGTGGGTGAGGGCCTCGCCGGCGGCGAGTACGAGCGCCTCGGTCGCCTGGTCGAGGGTGGCGGTCGCCTCGTCGAGCAGGAGCAGGTCGGGGTGAACGAGTTCGGCGCGCGCGAGCGCGATCAGTTGGCGCTGCCCCGACGACAGACCCTGCCCCCGCTCGCCAATCGGGTGGTTCATCGCGCCGGGCAACTCGGCGATCATGCCCGCGGCGCCGACCGCCGACGCCGCCGCGGCGATCTCTGCCCGCTGGGCATCGGGTCGGCCGTACGCGATGTTGTCGGCGACGGTGCCGGTGAACAGATGTGGTTCCTGTGGCACGACTCCGATGCGGGCGCGGTAGGCCTCGAGTTCGTGGTCGCGGATGTCGGTCTCGTCCATCCGGACCGAACCCGAGGTGGGGTCGTAGTAGCGGGCCAGCAACTTGACGATGGTCGACTTGCCCGCGCCGGTCTTGCCGACCAGCGCCAGCGAGGTGCCGGACGGGACCGTGAGGTCGATCTCGGTCAGCGCATCGCGATCGGCGCCGGCGTAACGGAAGGACACGTCGGCGAAGTCGACGCGGCCGTCGAAACCCGCTGCCGGTACGGGAGTGTGACTGTCGCGACGGTGCAGCGAACTCGGGGTGCGGATCAGGTCGCCGATACGGCGTAGGCCGACCGCGGCCTGCTGGTATCCGTCGAATACCTGGGAGAGCTGTTGTACCGGCCCGAAGAGCATCGACAGGTAGAGGACGAACGCGACGAGGGTGCCCGCCGACAGCGAGCCCTGGGAGATCTGGTGTGCGCCGACCGCGATTGCGACCGCGGCGGCGAGGTCGGACATGAAAGTGATGAACGGGAAGTAGATCGAGATCGCGGTCTGGGAGACCATCCGGGCGCTCAGCCACTCATCGGTGCGGCGGGTGAAGCGTGCCGTCGCGGTGGGCGTGTGCCGATAGGTCTGCGTGGTCTTGATACCGGCGATGTTCTCCTGAAAGTCGGCGTTGACCAGGCTGACCAACTCCCGTGACCGGGTATAAGCCACCGAGGAGATACGGCGGAACACCACGGTGGCGACGATCAGCACCGGAAAGACCGGCAGGATGAGCGCACCGAGTAACGGATCGGTGATGAGCAGGGCCACCGTGACCCCCACCAGGGTGAGCGCAGCGACGACCGCAGTGGACAGGCCCGTCTGCAGGAACGTGGACAGTGCGTCGACATCGGTGGTCATCCGGGTCATGATCCGACCGGAGAGTTCGCGCTCGTAGTAGTCCAGACCCAGCCGCTGCAAGTGCGCGTAGCTGCGGACGCGCAGACCGAACAGGACGCGTTCGCCGGCCCGGGTCGAGGTGATCGTCATCGTGGCGGCGGCCAGCCAGCCGACGCCCACCAGTGCCACTCCCACCGCGCTCGCCCACCACAGCGTCGTTTCGTCGGTGTGCGTCGCGGCGTCGATGACGGTGCGCGCCAGGGAGGGAAAGGCCAACCCGACGAGGGTGTCGATCGCGATGGTGACGATTGCGGCGCCGAGCAGCCAGCGCACCGGCCGCAGGAGTTGAGCCAAGGAGAAGTCCCGGTTGTCCGAGCGGGCAGTGTTCACGTCGATGGTGGGCTGCTCGTCGGCGGGTGGTAGCGCGTCGACTGCGGCGGTGAGTTCGGGCGTCGCCGGCATCGAGCCGAGGGCGCCGCCCATGCCACCGCCGCCCCTGGCGCCGCCGCCACCCGGGCCTCGGGTGGGTGTCACCGGTCGTCGGATGGTGTGATCGGGTGCGGGACTGGGTGGCCACAGGTCGTCGAGCGCCGGGCCCCCAGGCACTTCCGGGAGGGTCTCGCCGACCACCTGTTCAGGGTCGGCCGAGGACATCAGGCTGGCGAACAACCCGCACCGCGCGTCCAACTCGTCGACGGTCCCCACGTCGACGATCCGCCCGCCGTCGAGAACGGCGACCCGGTCGGCCAGGGCCAGCGTGGACCGGCGGTGTGCCAGCAGCAGCATCGTGCGGCGCTCGGCGCGCAGCCCACGCAGGATCCGGACCTCGGTGGAGGCGTCCACCGCCGAGGTCGCGTCGTCGAGGACCAGTACGCGGGACCCGGCGTAGAGCGCGCGGGCCAGGGCCACGCGCTGGCGCTGGCCGCCGGACAGGGTCAGTCCCCGCTCGCCGACGACGGTGTCGAAGCCATCGGTGAGGCCGTCGATGAACTCGAGCGCGTCCGCGCGCTCGGCGGCCGACACCAGTCGGGCGCTCGGTGGCGCACCGGAGGCGAGGCTGATGTCGGCGCCGTCGGGCCCGAGCATGATGTTGGCCGCGATGGTGTCGGAGTACAGGAACGGTTCGTCGAAGACCACCGACACCGCGTCGTGCAAGGCGTCGGATGCCAGTGCGTCGATTGGGTGGACCGTGTCTCCGACGAGCAGCTCGACCGCACCGCGCTCGGGCCGGTAGTAGTGTCCGACCAGATCCGCGAGGGTGGACTTTCCCGACCCGGGGCGGCCGACCACGGCGACACATTCGCCGGGCCCCACAGTCAGGTCGACCCCGTCGAGGACCTGTCGGTCACCGAATGCGAACCCGACGTCGCGTACCCGCAGCCCGATCGGCCCGTCGGGCAGGGTCGCGGTGTTGTGTTCGGCCGGGTCGCGCGGATGGTCGATCACGTCGTAGACGCGATCGACGGCGGCGCGCGCGAGTTGCGCGCTCACCACGAGGTTGGTGAGTAGTCGCGCCAATGCGGTCATCGAGGCGATGTAGGTGGCGAAGGCGAGGAAGGTGCCGGCCGTGATGTGGCCGTGCATGGTGAGGTATCCGCCGAGCGCGATCACGGCGACCATGCCTAGTTGTGGGATGGCGGCCATTGTGGGGGTGAAGCGGGCGTTGATCCGTCCGGCCCGCATTCGCAGCGAGAACAGGCGGGTGCCCAGGCCGACCAGTTCGTCGACTGCACGGCGTTCCTGACCGAACCCCTTGACCACACGGACACCGGTGACGGTTTCCTCGACATGCTGTGCCACGTCGGCGGCCGCCTGCTGGGCAGACCAGGTGGCGGCGAACAGCTTTCGGCGAGTGCGCATCACGACCAGGGCGACCAGCGGGAAGATCGACAATGCGACGCAGGTGAGCAGGGGTGACAGATAAGCCATGATGCCGATGGCGAACACGACCTGGACCGCGGCCCCGATTGAGAGTGGCGCCATGGCCAGCAGGCCCTGCACGATCTGCAGATCCGAGATCGACCGGGAGACGATCTGGCCGGTACGGATCTGGTTCTGCGCGTTGCCATCGAGATGCAGCAGCGTGTCGAGCAACTTGCGACGCAGCCCGTTCTGCACGGTCACCGACAGCCGTCCCGCGGTCAGGCGCCGCCCGAACTGACATCCGTAGCGCACCACCGCCAAGACGACGAGCGCGATGACGATGAGCCGGATCGACAACCCGTCGGAGACGGCGCCGGTCGCGTGGTCGATGGCCGCCTTGGCAAGTAGCGGCGCGATCAGGTCGACCGCGACCGCCACCGCTGTCACCGCCAGTGTGATGGTGACCAGCGCGCGATGGCGTCCACATTCGGCGACGAGTCGCCGGATCCAGCCGCGTCGGGTGGGGGCGTCGTCGGTTGCCGGCGGCGTCCCCTTGTCACCGTGCCGCACTCGGGATTGGAGCGCGGAGATCACCGACGTCCCGGCGGAAGCCCGGTACCGGCGACGACCTCGCCGTCGATCGTCCACGTGGTCGGCGGTGGGCCGAACGCCTCGCGTGCGTTGGCAATGACGCGTTTGCCCAGGGCGCGGTTGCCGACCCCGCCGATCATTGCGCCGATGCCGGCCGGCAGGAGTTTGCCGAACAGCAGTGGCGCGCGCTTGAACGCATACTTCTTGGCCACCTTGTTGACGAGTGTTTTGTTCAGCTTCGCCAGGCCGCCGCCGGGAATGCTCGCGCCGCCCAGCCGCCGCAAGGCCCCGCCCCGGGTGCCGACGAGGCGCCCCAGCGCGACGACGCCCTCCTCGCCGAGCGCGACGGCGAGGACGAGGGTTTTGCGGCGCTCGGAATCGTGCACCGGGATGCCGTGTACCTCGGCGATCGACAACGCGAGCAGGGCCGATGCCTCGAGGAAGAACGCGGTCTCGCCGGTCATCGCGCCCAGTGCGGTCATCGTGCCCACGCCGGGGACGGCGGCGGTCGCGCCGACGGCGCCGCCGGAGCCGGTGACGGCGGTGAGGTAGAGCTTCTCGAGTCGCGCGATGATCTGCGCCGGCGTCTCCTCCGGATTCGCGGTTCGCAGGCTACGCACATATCGGGCAACTGCCGGCGCCTGCAGGCGTTGCGCGCGATCGAGGAGACCGCCCGTCACGTCCACGGCCTTGCCGGGAGGGCGCTGCTGGTCGCCCGAATCCCCGCTTCCATGGGTCCGGTCGCGATCAGCCATCGGTCGGCACTCCGTCCGCGGCGGGCACGACCTCGCCGGGCTGTGGCGGTCCGGGGGGTGTGCCGTCGCCGAAGGGGCGACCCCCGAGTTCCTCGCGATGATGGGGAGTCAGCCAGTTGTGGAGGTCAGGACCCACCGGGATGATGCCGGTGGGGTTGATGTCTCGATGCACCACGTAGTAGTGGCGTTTGATCTGGGTGAAATCGATGGTGTCGCCGAATCCGGGCGTCTGGAACAGGTCGCGGGCGTATGCCCACAACACCGGCATCTCCGCGAGCTTGCTGCGATTGCACTTGAAGTGGCCGTGGTAGACGGGATCGAAGCGAGCCAGGGTCGTGAACAGTCTGATATCGGCCTCGGTGATGGTGTCGCCGACCAGGTAGCGCTGGTTGGCCAGGCGCTCGGAGAGTTCGTCGAGCTTGGCGAACAGCCGGTCGTAGGCCTTCTCGTAGGCCTCCTGGTCCCCGGCGAAGCCGCAACGGTAGACACCATTGTTGACCTCGGTGTACACACCCCGGTTGACTTCGTCGATCTCACCGCGCAGATGTTCGGGATAGAGCTCCGGTGCGCCTTCGCGGTGGTGGTCGGTCCATTCGAGTTCGAAGTCGATGGTGATCTGCGGGTAGTCGTTGGTGACCACCGCACCGGTCGGGATGTCGACCACCGCGGGCACGGTGATCCCCTTGGGGTAACCGGGGAACCGTTTCTCGTACGCGTCCTTGAGACGAGGGATCTGCAGCACCGGGTCGAGGCCCTCGGGGTCGAGGTCGAAGGTCCACGAGTCCGAGTCATGGGTGGGTCCGCACATGCCCATCGACAGCGCGTTCTCGAGGCCGAGGAGGCGGCGCACGATGATCGTCCGGTTGGCCCATGGGCAGGCCCGGGCGACGACCAGGCGGTAGCGGCCTGCCTCGACGGGGTAACCGTCGCGGCCGTCGCGGGTGATCCGTGTGTCGATGTAGTTCGTGTCCCGGACGAACTCCTGTCCGGTGGTCACATAGACACCCTGCTCGGTCGCCGCTCCCTCGGTGGGGGCGGCCGCGGCGGTGCGGGGGCTGTTGGTGGTCATGTGATCCACAGTAATGACCCCGTCCGACGGTTGGCAGAAGATGGTCGAAACGGTATATTCCATCTGGAATATTTGACTTCGGATAGCGAGCGAGGATCAGCGCATGTCGGCGAACGGGATGTTGCCGCCCCTGGCGGTACTCGTGCTCGGGCTGGTGGCCGAGCGGCCGATGCATCCCTATGAGATGTTTCAGACCACGATCGAGCGGCGCGAAGACCGCCTCGTGAAATTCCGGCCCGGCACGCTCTATCACACGGTCGACCGATTGTCCGACAAAGAGCTGATCGAGGTTCACGACGTCGAGCGGGAGGGCAATCGCCCCGAGCGGACGATCTATCGCATCACCGCCACCGGCCGCGCCGCCTTGGCGCGCAGCCTCGAGCAGCTGCTCGAAGGGCATCCGACGGAGTATCCACAGTTGTATCTGGCGCTCTCGGAGGCCCATGGACTGCCGCGGTCGCGTGTCATCGAGCTGCTCACCACGCGGCTGACGCAGATGTGCGCCGAACTCGAGAACCTGCGCGTGGGCGCCGCCGAGGCCGCCGACAGCGGCAAGGCGGAGATGTTCTATCTCGACATCGGCTGTCGCATCACGACATTGAGTGCGCAGATCGACTGGCTCCGTGGCCTGCTCGAACGTTTGACAAACCACTCCATCGCCTGGCTCGACGACCCGGACTTCCGGGCCGTCGCCGCCTCCACCGCACCGCACGAGAAGGACGCCGACGCATGACCTCTCCATCAACCCCCGCCGTGCCGCTGACCACCCGGCCCTGGGCGGCGATGCTGGCGCTGTGTGTCGGCTTCTTCATGATCCTCGTGGACATGACGATCGTCGCCGTGGCGCAGCCGCAGATCCAGACCGCACTCGACACCGACGTGAACGGCATCGTGTGGGTCACCAGCGCCTACCTGCTCACCTACGCGGTCCCGCTGCTGATCACCGGCCGTCTCGGCGACAAGTACGGGCCGAAACGCGTCTACCAGATCGGCTTGCTGGTATTCACGATCGCGAGCGTCTGGTGCGGATTCTCCGACACCATCGGTGAACTCGTTGCCGCCCGAGCCCTCCAGGGTGTCGGCGCCGCCTTGATCACCCCGCAGACGATGGCGCTGATCACCCGCATCTTCCCGCCGGAGAAGCGTGGTGCGGCCATGGGCGTCTGGGGCACCGTCGCCGGCGTCGCGACGCTGGTGGGACCGCTGCTTGGCGGCATCCTGACCGACGGATTGGGCTGGGAGTGGATCTTTTTCGTCAACCTGCCGGTCGGCGTCGTCGGCCTGGTGTTGGCCGCTGTGCTCGTGCCCGACGTGGAAACGCACGACCATCAATTCGACTGGCTCGGTGTCGCCTTGTCGGCAGCGGGTATGTTCGCGCTCGTCTTCGGAATTCAGGACGGCGAGAAGTACGGCTGGAACGCCTTGATCTGGTCACTGATCATCGGCGGCGTGGTGCTCATGGCTCTGTTCGTGTGGTGGCAATCGCGCATCAAGGGCGAACCGTTGGTGCCGCTGTCGCTTTTCGCCGACCGCAACTTCTCCCTGGCCAACATCGGGATCGCGTCGATGGGCTTCGCGATCTCCGGTCTGATGATCCCCACGATGTTCTTCCTGCAGCTCGTCGGTGGCATGTCACCCACCCGGGCTGCGGTGATGATGGTGCCGATGGCGTTGCTGACCGGTGCACTCGCGCCGATCGTCGGTCGGGTCCTCGACCGGGTGCACCCACGTACGATCATCGCCTCTGCGTTGCTGCTGAACGCCGTTGCGGTCGGCTGGCTAGGCATGATCGCCCGTCCGGAAACCCCGGTGTGGCTGCTGATCATCCCGATGTGTCTGATGGGCGTCGCGTCGGCCGGGATCTGGGCGCCGTTGGCAGCCACGGCGACCCGCAACCTGCCGTGGCATCAGGCCGGCGCCGGCGCCGGCGTGTACAACACCACGCGGATGATCGGTTCGGTGCTCGGCAGCGCCGCGGTGGGCGCGCTGATGCAGACGCGTCTGGCCACTCTGCTCCCGGGAGTCGACACCGAACACCACAGCGCCGGCGGCCAGCTACCCGATGCGGTCCGGGACGGCTTCGCCACCGCCATGGGTCAGTCGCTCTACCTGCCCGCGGCAGTGTTGTTGATCGGCGTGGCAGCGGCCCTGTTCTTCGTCACACCTCGTCATCAGGCCGGTGTGCCCGCGCCTGGTGGGCAGGGTGCGCAGGCCGGCGACAGCGCGGCGGCCGGGCCCGTCGCAACGGCCTGATCCGCGCGGCACCGCACCAGCTCACGGCTTCGCCTCCCACAGTGTGTCGGTCCACGCTCGTAGGATGCGGCTCGAGAGTGGGAGGTGAGACATGACCGTGCCGTTGTTCGACCTGCCGGGGTTCGATCCCGACCAGACACAGCCGAACCGGTCCCGGCCAGTGGCGGCGGGCGCAGGCCGGCTCGAGTCGCCGGGATCGGTGGCCGGGTCCGCGCACGAGGTGACCTTCCTGCACACGGCCGATTGGCAGTTGGGGATGACGCGGCGCCACCTCGATGCCGACGCCGCGCATGCCTACACCGCCGCGCGCCACGAGGCCGTCGAACGCATCGGCACACTCGCCGCCGAGGTGGACGCCGAGTTCGTGGTGGTGTCCGGGGATGTCTTCGAAGACCATCGGGTGTCGTCGAAGATCATCCGCCGCACCCTCGACGCTCTCGGCGCCTATGGAATCCCCGTATACCTGTTGCCGGGCAACCATGATCCCTTCGACGCGGCGGGGATCTATCGTTCCCGGACCTTTGCGCAGGCTTGCCCGGACAACGTCACGGTGCTTTCGGGTGCAGGTGTGCATCAGGTGCGCGCGGGTGTCGAGCTGATCGCTGCGCCCTGGTCGCACAAGCAGCCGGGAACCGATCTGGTGGCCGCCCAGGTAGCACGTCTCGCGCCTGCCGACGCCATCCGGGTGATGGTGGGCCACGGCGGTGTCGACGCGTTGACCCCGGGCGGCGACGAGGCGCTCATCGGGCTCGCCGCGGTGGAGGCCGCGGTCGACGGTGGCCTGCTCGACTATGTCGCTCTGGGCGATCGGCACTCGGTCACCTCGGTGGGGACCACCGGACGGGTGTGGTACCCGGGTGCACACGAGGTCACCAACTTCGATCACATCGAGCAGGAGCCCGGCCATGTCCTCGCGGTCACCCTGCGCCGTTCCGGTTCGTCGCGCGATGTCGACGTGGTTCCGCATCGGGTGGGGCAGTGGTCATTTCGGACGGTGTCGGCCGACATCGCCGGACTCGCCGACATCGAGGCGTTGCGCCGGCGACTCGACGACATCGACGACAAACCGAGGGTGGTGCTCGGTTTGCGGCTCGTCGGGTCGGTGTCGGTCACGGAGGGGGCAGCGCTCGACGAGTTGCTCGAGGAGGCCGCCGACCGATTCGCCTCGGTCACCCGGCCGGACGGCGCGGAAGATCTCGTGGTGGTCGCCGACGATGGTGACCTAGCCGACCTTGGGGTCGGGGGCTACGTCCGGGAGGCCGCCGAGGAGCTGTTCGACCGCAGCGGATCCACCGACCTCGACGAGGCGCGCAACGCGCGCGATGCGCTGGCCCTGTTGCATCGCCTCACCGGGAGGATTCGATGAGGCTCCATCGGATGCGTCTGCACGAGTACCGGGGTGTCGCCGACCGGGACATCCGGTTCGCCGAACGCGGGGTGACCGTCGTCGAGGGCGCCAACGAGGCGGGCAAATCCTCGATGATCGAGGCTCTTGAGTTGCTGCTCGACGTCCGTGCCGAGAGCAAAGCGGCGAAGGTCCGTGCGATCATGCCGGCCGGCCGTGAGGTGGGTACCGAGGTCGAGGTCGAGATATCCTGCGGCCCTTGGCACTTCACCTACTCGAAGCGGTTCAATCGGCAGCCGGCGACGAATCTGAGCATCCATCGGCCGCGTCCAGAACAGCTCACCGGGCGCGACGCGCACGAACGCGTACTGGAGATCCTGGGCGGACACGCCGATCTCACGCTGTTCCGCGCTCTTCGGTTGTTGCAGGCCGATGACGCGGCCGGTCGTCCGATGGGCGACAGTGCCGCTCTCGCCCGTGCTCTGGATCGGGCTTCGGAGTCCGACAGTGACACAGCGGATTCCGCGTCGGCGGAGGTTGCCGAACAGGCCCTCATCGACGCCGCCGAGGCCGAGTACCGTCGCTACCGGACCTTGGGTCAGGGCCGGCCCACTGGCGAACTCGCCGCCGCGATGCGGACCGCCGACGAGCTCGACAAGCGTTGCCGGACACTTGCCGACGCCCGAGACGCGGTCGACGCCGATGCGCAGCGCCTTCGCAGCCTCCTCGATCGCCGGTCCGAACTCGCGCGCACCCGGGAGTTGCGTGAGGTCGAGCGCGACGAACTCGCGATCAGCTGGACCGAAATCGAGCGTCTACAGACCGAGCAGGCGGCGGCCGACGCCGAGGTGCGGCATCTGCTCACGGCCAGTCAGCTGGCGCAGCGCGATGTCGTCGATCGGGAGCGGGTCGCGGCGCAGATCGCCGCAGCGACGGTCGATGCCGAACGGCTGGGAGCCGGGATCGCCGACCACGATGCACGGGCGCAACGCGCTGAGACCTCGGCGCGACACCTCGAGGACGAGTTGCATGCCGTCCGCGAACGCTGGCAGATGGTCCAGACCGCGTTGTCGGCGGCGCAGTCCGCGCAGCGCGTTCGAGAACAACGTCGCGAACTGCGCGATCTCGATGAACGGCTCGTCGAACTCGATCGCATCGCCGCCGAGTCGTCGACTCTCGACGAGTCGCTGCGGGCCAACACCGTCGATGCGTCCGCGGTCCACACCGCGGTCGACCTGGCGCGGCGTCGTGCGGTGGCTCAGGCGCGGCTGGAAGCGGTCGCGGCGCGCTTCACCGTCGAACCGACCGGTGCGAGCACTGTCACCGTGGATGGTGAGGCCGTGGCCGACACCGCCGATCGGGTGGCCGTGACCGACGCGGTCATAGAGGTCGCCGGAGTGGTCACGGTCACGGTCCGCCCCGGTGCCGACACCGCCGCTCCGGCACAAGAACTCGCAACGGTAGACCATGAGATAGCGGCGTTCTGTGCCACCCACGGGCTCGCCGGCCTCGACGACCATGCGGATCGGGCGCGAGAGCGCGCGAGCCTGGTGGAGCGGCGGGCGAGTTCGCAACGACGGGCACGCGAACTCATCGGTGACCGAAGCCACCGTGCCATGGTCGAACGACGTGACGAGCTGCGCACCATCATCGAGACGGAGTCGGCAGGCGCCGACGTTGACCCCGATGACATCGCGTCGCTCGCGGGGACCGAGCGTGAGCTCTCCGAACTGGTGATGTCGGCGGAACGTGCGGTCACACAGCAGCATTCGGCCGCACGGGAGGCCCGCACCGAGGGGCGTATGGCTCGGGAGGAGCGCGAGCGACTGGCTGGCCGCATGGTCGAGCTGGAAAGACGCCGCGCCGAGATGCTCGCGCAACTCAGCGACGATGATGCGCGACGAACGGTGCAGGCCGCGGCCACGCGGCTCGGTGAGGCACGTGACCGGCTCGGTCGACTCGAGACCGAGCTCGCGCGTCTCGACGTCGCCGAGATCGAGTTACGGCGGGAGCGGGTGACCGCCGACCTCGCCGCGATTGCGCGCGAACATGCCGACCTCGAACGCTCCGCCACCGAACTCCGCGCGCGGATCGAGCTCTACCGTGACGAGTCGCGCCTCGACCTGCTCCAGGACGCGACGGCAGAACTCGAGAGTGCCATCGCAGCCCGGGACCGCGTACAGCGGCGTGCCGACGCGGCCGAGCTGCTGTACCGGACGCTCGTGGACAAACGTCAGCAGACACGCACCCGCTACGCCGACCCCTTCGCCCGGCGCCTGGCGGAGCTGGGTGCCCACGTATTCGGAGCGGGAGTGAGTTTCGATGTCGACGACAACCTGGAAGTGGTGTCGCGCACCGTCGATGGCCTCACCATCGCGCACGAGGCATTGTCCGGCGGGGCGCGCGAACAGTTGGCACTGCTCACCCGGCTGGCCTGCGCCACGCTCGTCGACGAGGCCGACGGAGTGCCGGTGCTCCTCGACGACGCACTCGGCTACAGCGATCCGCACCGGATCGCGGCCATGGGAGAGGTGCTCACCGCGGCCGGGCGCGACGCGCAGGTCATCGTGCTGACATGCAGCCCCGACCGATACCGGGGTGTCGACGAGGCCGAGATCGTCGCCGTGTGACGATCGAGGGCAGGGCGCGACGCGCCGCCCCGGTTTTGGGATCACCCCGGCGGGTGCGCTACGCTAACCCTCGCCCGATGAGCCCCCGTAGCTCAGGGGATAGAGCGTCTGCCTCCGGAGCAGAAGGCCATAGGTTCGAATCCTATCGGGGGCACCAGCAAGTTCGCAGGTCAGAGGCAATTTCCGGTCTGATCTCCGTGCGATTGCGATCCCGGTGCGATTCCACATCGCACGTCTCTGTTCTCCGTTGAATGCAAAGCGGCCCCGGTCGGTGCTCCAACACCTTCCGAGGCCTCGGCACAACGGAAGGCAACTCCGATGCACCGTCATCACACCCTATCCGCCGTCGCCTACGCGGTGGTCTTCATCCTCTGCTTGTACTTCGTCCCGCTCGCCGTCATGTCTGCGTGCATCGAGCTGGGGTGGCACGCATGAACCGCGACGAAGCGCTCCGGGTCCGCGAATCCGGCCGAGCCTCGCTGCGCGGCGACCTCGACGCCGCCGACTCCCCGTCAGTCGCCTCTTGCTTCGCAGCCGCCGACGCCCTTGGTGTGTCCGTCGCCGACCTCCTCGGCGTTGCTGACGTGGAACTGACCGCACCCGCGGACTGCGGGGCCGACGCATGACCGCCGCGATCCCCGTCACCGATGTGGTCGAGCAGCTCATCGACAGCGCGTGGACCACGTACGAAGCGGCAGCCGCGGTGATGAGCACCGCGGCTGCCCCTGGAATGGCTTCCCGGCTCCGGGAGGCTATCTGGTCGACTGAGGACGCCATCGACGATGCCCTACCTGCAGGTACGGAACTCGGCGACGACGGTTCACCGCTCGTCGGGTCGGCGGTCGGGCAGAAGTTGCTGGACATGATCGTCGCACGGCACCTCGTGGAACGGTCAATGCCATGAGCGAACCAACACGACAGGCACTGTGCTGCGAATGCGGCCAACCACGCACATGCAAACGACCCAGGCGACACCGTCTAGGCGGCATAGACGTGCGGGGAGCTGACGGCTACCGCGGACTCGGCGACCTGAAATGCTCGCAGTGTTCGAAGGTCACCACCCACGCAATCCTGGAGTACTACTCACCTGTTCGCGATCGCGAGGAGGAGTTAGACCTCATCGCTCGCGGTGCGACACCGGACTACGGAATCCTCGCCCGCAGCAGGCCGCACCTCGACAAGCTCCGCGACGAGTACCGCCAGCTCCAACCACAGAACCCGTACCTGTCACATATCTGGCTCAAGGCGGACGCCGAAGATGCGCGAGAACACGGCCACGCGACTATCCGCGCTTATTGCGGCGTGATGGTGCCGGTGCCAGTAAATGGTGGTCGCGACCTCACAGAAGCCGACTTCAATCCGACTGCTCCGACCGAGGAGTACGAGGGGCCTGACGGCGAGTTCTGGGCTGAGATGGACTGTGTCGACTGTGCCCGGGTCGCCAACCAACGGCGGCAGGTCTCGCGCCGCAAGGACGTGGAGCGCTGGCTGACGTGGGCGCTCGCACGTGCCGACAAGTTGAGCGACGAAGAGATCAACGACATCCACGCGACGTTCCGCCAAGTCCTCGAACGCCGCAACCAGCCCAAGGCTTGATCATCTGGTCGTTCATCTGAGTCGCCCCGACTAAAACCAGGCGACCCCGGTCTCGTGCTGACAGCGCATAGGCGAGTGAACCGGCACCCGCACCCCTCCCGACTCCTGATCAGTTTCGACGAGGGTCATACCTCGATACCCCCTGCCGTCGCGGCAGATTGGGGCTAGGGGTCGTGGGGTGACGACGGTCAGCGGTCAAGTGGGGGTCAGCCCTGGGGGGTCACCGAGACTGGGGCTCTACGCCCCTCTGCCCGTGGCTTCCGGCGGATGTAGGTACATCCAGGTCGCGGCTTCGAGGTCGCCGAACATCGAGGCGAGTTCTCTGCAGAGCTCTTCGTACGCGTCAAGCCCCGCGACTCCGCTCTCGTCGCTGTGCGCGGCTTTCATCGGCGCGTTCCATTGGAGGTCGCGGAATCGGTCAAGGGCTCGGACGATTGCTGGATCGTCAGCGAACAGTGTGATGCGAATCGCGAGACGACGCAGCTTCGCACAGTGCTCGATGTAGGGAGCTCGCGCCGCCATGACGGCGTCGCCACGCTCTCGGACACCATCCGGATTCGACCTTTGCATCCACTGTTCAAGCGACCTATAGAACACATCTGCGTGAAGTTCCTTGGTGGTGGCTTCCTCGCCGAGCAACACTGCGACCTCGTCGCGCAGACTCGTCGACCGGCGTTCGCGACGTTGAGCTTCATTGCTGCGGTGGTTGAACCACATCGTGGCACCGACGCCAGCGAGGGCGACAATGGCGCCCATCGCTGGGCTGGCAGCGAGATCACCCAGTGTTTCGCCAAAGGTCACAGCCGATCAGGGTACAGAACCCCAGGTAGGGGGGGTGGGTCCCGTTCGAAACGCGGACTCCGACCGGCCACCGGCTGGGAAGCTCTCTTTTTTCACACTCAACTGGAAGCGATGGCGGGTCACCAGCACCTTCGAGAACTCGAATCGGCCGAAATCCGACATATCCGCAGCTCAGGGCGTTGCCCAGCGGCGAAAAAAGTTCCCCCAATCTGAGCAGGAATGCAGGAACCTTCCCCAGCCGGTGTCCGCCCCTATGGCGTTTCTCGATGCTGACCCGCCCCCCGGTGTGCTTCTGCTTGGGTCTTGGCGCGGTGGTGAGGTGCACATAGCGACTGCAGGTTGCTGGGGTCGTCGGTGCCGCCAGCGGCGACGTTGACACGGTGGTCGACTTCGGTGGCGAGCGCGGTGCAGCCGGGGGTTTGACAGATCGGGTGGTCGGCGAGTTGGCGGGTGCGGAGGGCGCGCCATGCTCGGGTGGAGCCGGCGCGGCCTTTGCGTGATCCTTCCCATGCGGGTCTGCACGGGCAGCGGGTGCCGAGGTAGGTCTGTCGGCAGCGGTTGCACACTCGGGGTGGTCGATTGGGCACTGGAGTCTCCGTCGGTGGTTTGGGTTCCGCGGTGTCCGGGCGCAGGTCGGGCCTCTCCGAGAAAGGTCGGGTCGTGGGCTCGCCTTGGCCGCATGTTCGGTGGTCGGCTTGACGCTCGGGACACCACGGAGGTTCTATCGGCCGCTCCTGGTGAGGGAGATGCTGGCGTTGCTGGGACCGTCGTCGCGGATGACGACGGTCTTGCCGTCCTTGGTGGCTTGCAGGATCTTGCTGAGCATGTCGAGCAGTGCGTCGGTCTGTTCGCGGGTGGCGTCGGTGAGCCCGGGGATGTCGTTGGCCGAGGTCGACACAGTCGGTGCGAGGTCGCCGAGGGTCCAGTTCCCGGATCGGGCCATGCCGATGTAGGGGCCTGCGATGCTGGCGCCGGCGAACCCCAACCCGGCGCCGAGTGAGAGCAGGTCGTAGAGGTTCTGTGGTGCGCTGGCGTCGCGCGTGTCCGCGGTGTAGCCGCCGAACCCGCCGGATGCGAACCCTCGGACGCCGAGGATGCGGCCGGTCTTGGCCCAGATCTTGAGTGACTCGGGGCGTTTGGATCGGGCGTGCGGGATGTAGGACTCGCCACCGGTCTCGGGTTCGCCCCACAGTCGGTAGTCGCCGGGGCGGACCATCTGCGCGGTGTGGTCTTCGATGCCGCCGTTGGCGAACCGTCGCATGTTTGGTGCGTTCGGGGAGAGGGTGATCGGGTCGCGGCCGCGCATGAGTGGGGTGGTGACGACGACCTCGTCGGTCTTCGGCAGATTGGGACTGTCGGCGACCGCCACGTTCTGGGTGTCGGTGGCCGGGGTCGCGCCGTCGAGGCGGCCGCCGACCACGTACACCTGCTGCACACCCGCGGGGGCCGTGGCCGCTGGACCATTTCCCGGCGCCGGGAAGCTTTGCGTGGTGAGTCCTGCGCGCAGGCCGGCGTCGTCCTCGCGGCCAGGCATGCCCGAACCCCACGGGCTGCCGCCCTCGGCGTTGAAGATACGCGCGGCGACCTCGGCCTGCTGCTCAGGGGTGGCCTGACCTGCCGTCGGGGCGAACTCTGTGCCGCCGTAACCCGACCAGGTGCCCTTGGCGATCTGGAACAGACCTGAGGCTTCGTTGCCGCCGGAGTTGGCGTCCTGGATGCCCTGCACGATCGCCGGGTTGCCGCCGGACTCGCGTTCGATCAGGTGCGCCCACGCCGGATCTGGCGAGGTCCAGGAGCCGTCGGGGTTCTGGGTGAGCGGCACGGTCGATATCGCTGGTCCGGGCGCGGCAGCGGGGGCCGCGGCGGGTGTGGCCTGTCGGCCTAGCGCCCAATGGACGTGATCGGCGTGAGCGGCCATCTGGTCGGCGCCGTAGAACGCGACACCGTCCCCGACGTTGCGCCCATCCTTGATGTTGTGGTTGAACGGCGAATGGATGAGCTCGAGGCTGTCCGGGTAGGTCTGCGCGATCCACGCGGCGATGGCACCCATATTCGATCCGGTGATGTCGATCGCCTTGCCCGCGTTGTGGTAGTCGGCGTGCCCCTCGGTCTGAATGGTGCGGGTGCCCGACGACATGACCGCGTCAGGGAACTGGCCTGACAGCTGGTTCCACATCGACTGCTGCTCAGTCGTAGTCAGACCCGGTGTGGTGACACCGCCGTCGGCGAAGGATGCGAGCCGGTACCCGAACCGGTCGGCCACCTCGGACAGGATGCTGGTGGAGCGGGTGCGCTTACCGGGCGCGAGGGGGATGAATGCCTCACCCTGGGTTTCGGGCTCGGCCCACTGGATCAGACCTCGGCGGCCGCGGGGTGTTTGGATCATGGCCTGGTCGGGCATCGACCCGTCGATACCGCCGTCGGCGTTCTTGAGGACACCGAGCCCTTGGCCGAACGCCGAGTTGGTGGTGACCGAGTTGCCGTTCTCGTCGACGGCGTACACGACGACCTTCGCGGTGCGGGGACGGTTGATGAACTCGTCCATCGTCCGCTCGCCCTGCGCGGTATCGGCGGTCACCCGCACGGTGCCGTCGGGCAGGGTGGTGACCTTGAACCCCAGTTCCTCGAGGTGGGCCTTGGTCTCGGGGCTGTTGTCGTTGATGAGGATGGTCTTCTCGTCGGGGATGCCGATGACCGATGCCGTGAGGATGTCCATGCCGGCGGCGGTGGCGCGTGCTTCGTCGCCGGCCTCGCTGGCCCGGTCGCGCGCGTTCGCCATACCCGGCACCAGTTCGTCGGCGATGTAGTTCGCGGCGCCGTGGGCACTTTCACCCATGTTCGAGATCGCCTCGCCCATGCCCCGGGCTTTGTGACCGGCCGATTCGAGACCCTTGCCGATGCCGTCGAGTCCGGGGATGTGGGAGATCAGACCACCGATGATCGACATGCCTGACCCGATGGATTCGACCAGTTGACCCACCATGTCGCCGATCCCGCCGGTCGCGGTGCCCCACACGTGCAGGAACCCCGCGGCCGTGTTGCCCATCGCGATACCGAAATCTAATGCAGCAGAGACGATGTCGGCGAAGAAGGCGACGAGCTCGTCCTTGTTGTCTGCGATCCCATCCGCGATGTCTGCTGCGATGGGACCGAACGCCTCGGCCATGTCCTGCTTGATGCCGGTGGTGGCTTCCTCGAGCGTGCGGCGTGCCTGTTGCATCGCTGCACCGGGGCCGCTGGCCATCACGTCGGCGGCGCGCTGGGTGGCGCCGGCGGTCTGGCCGAGCTCGTCACGCGCACCCGACAGGTCGAAGTGGTCGAACGCCTCACCGAGGTTTTCCCATTGGGTGCCGAACAGGGCGGCCGCGATCTGGTTTTTCTCGACGCTTGGCGGCATCTCCCGCAGTTTGTCGAGGATCGTGTCGAGGCCGTTGCGGGCGCCCTCGCCGCCCTGGGCGAGCTGGCTGGTGATGTCGCCGACATTCAAGCCGAGACCCTGCAGCGCATCCGCAGTCGACTTCGATCCGTCGGTGGCGCGGACGGTGAACTCTTTGATCGCGTCGGCGGCGACGTCGGTGTCGCGGGCGCCGTTGCGGGTGGCCTGCGCGATCAAACCGAGCGCGGTCTCACCGTCGATGCCGACCTTGCGCCACTGGGTTGAGTACTCGTTGACCGTGTCGAGGAGGTCGTCGGAGATGTTCAGACCGTTCTGACTCGCGGTGACGAGTAGGTCCATCGCCTCGGTGCCATCCTTGACCAGCCCGGTCTTGATGGCCTGACCGGCGGCGCGCGCAGTCTCCGGGATGTCGGTCTTCATCGTCTTCGCCGCCGTCGCGAGTTGCTCGTTGATCGTCTGCAGTTCGGCCTGCGACGCATCGCGTGGGACGAGACCGGTCTGCATGGCCGCGGCGATGGTGTCCATGTTCTCCTGCACCGAGTCGCCGAAGTTGCCCATGTACGCCTCAGACGCGGCCCTTCCGAGGCGTGCGGCAGTCTCCTCGTCGAGCCCGAGTTGAGCCTGGATGAGGTTCTGGTCCTCCTGCCGCTTCGCGCCGTCAGCGATCGACTTCGCCAACAGTGCACCGGCCGCCAGACCCACGACAGCGACACCGGCGATTGCGGCACCGATCGGGCCGCCCTTGCTGCCGATGCTCGCAACCTTCGGCGCAAACCCCGCCATGAAGGAACCGCCGAACTGGGCTCCCGCATTCGACCCGGCATCGCCGAGTTGGCCGAGTTTGTCCATGAACCCGTCGAGTTTCGACCCGTCCGGCATCGCCGTGTCGATCTCTTCGCCGGCGCGACGCATCTCCTGCGCCGCGCGCTGAGCCGCATTCGCGGCCTGCTTCTGCTTCACCGTGTACTGGTCGGCCGCACGCTCAGCAGCCTTGTGGGCGCGCTCAATCTCCTTGTTCGCGTCACTCAACCGCTTCGACGCGCGCACCGCCTGATCAGACTCGGTGCCGTACTTCTTCACCGCGTCGGCATGCCGGTCGGCCGCCAACTTCGCGCGCTCGGTCGCGTCAGTCAGCTTCTGCGCCGCAGCCCGCGACGCCGAGCCCGCCTTGTCCACCTCGGTGCGCACACGCTCATAGGCGTTGGCCGACTTCAGCGCCGACTGCCGCACCTTCTCCGCCGAATCATCGGCAGCCTTACCCATCTGGTCGAGGCCCTGCTTCGACTGCCGCAACCGGTCATCGAAGTCATCGCCGCGAACTGAAAGATCAACATACAAATCTGCGACTTTGTCGGCCACTGTCCGACCGCCTTATCTGTCCTGGGTGGGACAGGTTGACGCACAACCCGAAACGATCCGAAGCTCCGGACCAGCACCGAGATCTGCGAGCGTGACCGCCAGTTCGAACTGGCCGCACAATGCGCAGCGCCCGAACTCGTGCTCGACACGCTCCTCGAGCTGCATCCACGCGGTCGCGTACACCAGATGCTTCGCCTCGAGCTCGGTGAATCCGTACTCAACCATCACCTGAGTCACGAAACCGCCCACGCGTTGCCGCATCTCGCGATGCAGCTCCTCGATCCGTTCCGGGTCGTACGTCACCTGTCCCATTCCTGCCGAATGAGTGAGGGCGTTACGCCGTGGTCGCGATGTTGAGCATCTTGAATGCGCCCGGGTCGACGACCCCGGCACCCGTCCGATAGTGGGCGTACCAGCCGCGCTGACCGGTCGGACGACGGTTTGCGCCGAATAGGTGCGGAACTAGCTCCACTGCCATACCC
Organism: Gordonia tangerina; assembly: GCF_021556435.1. Classification (GTDB taxonomy): domain Bacteria; phylum Actinomycetota; class Actinomycetes; order Mycobacteriales; family Mycobacteriaceae; genus Gordonia; species Gordonia tangerina. The sequence goes on along the minus strand of NZ_JAKGCU010000009.1, from coordinate 49,453 downwards.
AAACGGTCAGCGACCACATAGCCGTGGCTGAACGCGCCGAACACCAGGAGGAAGTTGTCGGCGGTCACGGCCGGGTTGATCGTGCCGTCCATCGCTTCGGCTTCGCCGACGGGCTTGCCGAGGAGCATGTCGGGTCGGTCGGCGCCGAGGTATTCCCACAGGCCTGCACCGCCGGAGGTGTCGAACTGTCGGATCTGGCTGTAGATCAGATCGTTCGCGAGCCAGGCGCCGTTCTTGCGGTGTCGAGCAGGCAACGCTGACCGCAGCGCGTGGACGTCCGCGAGTTGGAACGTCTCGGCGGTCGTCGCGTTCATTTCGGCCGAGGTGCCGTCGAGTCCGGTGATGATGCCCTCGGGCTGGGTGGTGCCGTTGCCGGTGACGAACGCCTGAGCCTCGAGTTCGTCCTTACCGAACGCCAGGAGTTTCGCGACCTCCTCGGTTGCGTTCGCGGCGTCGGCGATCGCCTCGATCGAGATCGGGACGAACCCTTGGGCCTTGAAGATGTCGATCTCGGGCTGCGCGAAGGTCGGCGAGTCGTCGGAGACCTCGGTGGCCTCCCCATCCCACGACCACGACACCGCCCCCGCACTGACGCCGTGCCACTTGTCTCCGGTGGCCACGACCTGACGGGCGAACTGCCGGATGTCGTTCTGAGAACCCGCCGAGGTGATGATCACCGTCGGGTCGAGCTGGAACGGCACCAGGTAGCCGCCGTTGGCGTCGGTCAGCGACATTGCGCGCTGCAGCGAGTTCGCGGCGTCCACGGCCTGCGACTCCTCGGCGGTCAGCGTCGCCTGCCGGCCGTTGGCGAGTTTCGTCCACGCACGCAAATACGCAGGGCTCGAAGTGATCAACGCCTGGCGGGCCAGACTGGAGTCTTTGTCGTCAAATTCCTCGATGATCGACGTCGCGGCCTGCCGCACCTTGTCGGACGCACCGCGCATGTTCTCGATCGCCGACAGCGCCCGCCCGCGCAGCTCGGCAGCGAGATCGGTGCTGTCGCGACCCAGAGTGCGGATCTCCGACAGATTCCACGGGTCGCGGCCGGAGCGGGTGCGGTAGTCCTCGACGCTGCCCGGTTCGCGGATCGCATCGCGGTCGTAGCCGCCACCGTTTCCGGCACCGCTGAGGCCGCGATCGATGGTCAGCCCGCCGGCGCCTCGCGTCGCTCCGACAAGCGCGTTGGCGCGCTGCGCGCGGTCGCGGATCTCGGTGATGACCTCGCTGACACGTTCAGCGACCGTCGCGAGGTCGTCAAACGTGGCGGCGTCGTCACCCTGCAGGTCTGTGCCGTTGTCTTCGGCGCGCGTGACCAGAGCGCGGGCGCGGTCACGGGCCTCGCCCTGCAACCGTTCCAGGTCGCTGAGGCTGATGTTCATCGACCAGATCTGATCGACGGTCTTCTTCAGGAGATCTTCGAGCCTGAGCATGGTGGAGCCTCTCTTTCAGAGGTTGAGGAGTCGCAGGCGGGCGGATGCCGCTGCGGTGGAGATGCGTTGGTGGTGGGAGCGCACGCCGGCGATGGCGGCTCCCTCGTAGGCCGGAATGCCGACGAGAGAAACTTCCATCAGAGCGACCTCGGTCATGACGGTGACGTCACCGTCGGAACGGCTGGCGATGGGCCGGAACCCGATCGAGAAGGAGTCGACCGTGCCCGACTTGACGAGTTCGAGTGCATCATCGCCGTCTCGGGTGGCGGCGATCTCGAACGCCGCATGTAGGCCTGCTGCACTCTCTCGGAGCTCGGTCGCCCTGCCGATCGGCAGGCGCTGCCGATCGTGTCCGGTGAATAGCTTCACCTTGTCGCCGCGAGCCTTGATGGTCTTGGCGAATGCGCCTCGTTCGAACGATTCGCGGTAGCCGCCGAAGTCGTTGACGTCGATGACGTCACCGTAGGGAACAGCGAGGCCGAACACGGTGCGGCCTTCGACCTTTTCGACGGGTGCGGATCGAAAGAGGGTGCGCGAGAGAGAATTTCTGCTCATGTAGTCGCCTTTGTCTGCGCATGCGGAATTGAGACCATGCATGGCGACGCGGATTGTCCAGGTTGCCCGTCACTCCCGGGGTCTGGCGTGGTCGGCGATACCGAGCTGTCTTCGACTGTAGCGCATCTCGCGGACATCACGGGTCACCAGCTTCGAGCATGTGCAGAGCAATTGCCTGCAGCCCTGCCACGCCTTCACCGGTCGCGAGTGGGACGGGGGCCATCCGGGCGATGTTCAGGAGTGCCAGGATCATCTCGGTCAGCCGATCGTCACCCTCGGCTTCGAGGAGAACGGCATTGACACCTTCGACGTCATATCGGTGGCGGTGTAGGAACAGTGCGGCGGCGCGCTGGTAGTCGCTGGCGCCGGGGGATCGTGTGACGGTCATCGTGGTGCTCCTGTGGTTGTTGTGTGGTGGAAAAAACGCCGGAGAGAGAGATCGACTGCCCCTGGCCGAGTCAAGGTCCCCACTGATCTGCGATGCCTACCCACCCCCCGGCTCGCTGTCCTGCGTGGTGTCGTCGTCGCCGAGTCGCTGTAGCTCGGCGATGGTGGCCTCGAGGTTGATGCCGTCGCCGTCGATCGCGATCGACAGGGCGTTTGCGAGGTGGTCGACGATGCGGACGAGTTCGCGGCGGTTGAGGCCGGCGGTGTGGATGTCGACGGCTTCGCTGAGGGTGTATCCGTCGAGGTAGTGGGTGGCTGCGTGGATGATGCTGGCGGTTGCGCCGGCGGATTGGCGTGCAGCGGTGGAGCGGCTGGTCATCGGGCGACACCTGTCTTTCGTCGTTGCTTCGTGAGTGCTCTGGCGGCGCGTTTCTCGCGGCGGGCCATCTCGCGGTCGATGCAGCGCGTGCAGGTCCATCGCCATGTGCTGCCCTTGTATGTGCGGCAGGGCGCCTCGCACTGCCGGCACACGAACGGCGTCTCGTCGGAGCGCTCACGAGGATGCGTCGGTGGTGTCGGGTTGGTCATGCCAACTCCAGCGGCCCGTAGGCCTCGACCCGCAGTGTTGCGGCCCTGTCGTCGGCGTACACGCGGTAGTGCCCTCGGTCGGGTTCGTCAGGGTCGGCTGGGCGTCGCGAGGTGAACAGCAGCCGTTCGCCGGGCTGCTCGATGATCGCCTCGAAGGTGTAGTGCACGTGGGTGTGACCGTCGATGATCTCGACCGCTGCGACTGGTCGTCGGTCGCTGTAGTGGGTGAACTCGTGGACGGCTCTCCGGAGGTCGGCGGTGCGGCCGGCGAGTGCTTCGGTCTCGTCGGGGAGGTCGTCGCAGACGCCGTGATCGCCGAGGCGGTCGTCAACCCACTCGTGGCAGGCGACGGTCTGGCGTGCGGCGTGGATGAGGATGTCGGTGGCGAGGTTGGGTGAGATGGTCATCGTTCAGTTCTCCTGGTGTGTAGGGGTGTCCGAAGCGTCCGGTGTGTCCGAAGGCGTTCGGAAAGGGAGGACAGTTGACCTTGGCGTTACTGGTGGGATCGGACATTCGGACGCTTCGGACAGTGATAGGGCGAAGACTCCGCGACCTCGTTTGGTGATCCGACCGCCCTCGACGAGGCGTCGGAGATAGCGGCCGGCGTCGTCGTTCGAGATTCCGAGCGACTCTGCGACGTCCGCGGCGCGTGCCTCGCCTTTCGCGGCAACGATGTCGAGCACCTGCGAGCTCCGATCGCCGAGGTTGGCGCGTTCGCGGCGGATCTCGACGGTGCGGCTGGCGGCTGGGACGTCGATACCGTCGAGAGTCCATCGACCTGAGTCCGTGCGTAGCGCGACCTCGCGTTCCGCGACGTCGCGGCCGGTCACCGACAGGACAGCCTCGTCGGACTGCCGTTTGCGGTTGAGCACCAGGACGTAGTCGGCGCTGCCCGCGATGCCCTGTGTCCCGGACACGGCATCGACGAAGTCTGACGATTCCGCTTTGCGGCTGTGGTGCACCGCGAGGAGCCCTGAGCCCGGGATCTCGTCGACGAGCGCCTTGAGACCGGCGCCGAGTTGGTAGTCGGCGATGTAGGCGTCCTCACCGGCCTTGCGTTGTGGGCGTGCCCGTCCGAGGGTGTCGAGGATGATGAACGGCTGTGAGTCCTGGTGTCGTAGTAGCCATTCGGCGAAGGTGTGGCGCACCATGCCGGGTTCGATGTCGATGAGGACGTCGAGCGCGGCGGGGAGTGCCTGCCCCTCGGCGATGGTGCGGAACCTGCTCTGCAGTCGACGGTGTCCGTCCTCGAGAGCGGCATACAGGACCGGCCGTTGAGCGACGGGTACCTTGCCGAGTGCGCGGCCGCCGGCGGAGACGGACATCGCGATGTTGCCGACGAGCCACGACTTGCCGGCCTTCGGTGGTCCGACGACGAGGCCGAAGCCTTCGCTGATGATGTCGGGCACGACCTCGACGAGCGGGGGGAAGGTCTGGCGGTCGAGCCATTCGGCGCTGACGAGGCTGTGCAGAAGGGTGTCGGTCACGCGCTCACCTCCCGCTTCGCCCATGGGTGCGTGCGCAGCCATTCGTCGCGGCGCCGGATCTCGGATCCGACCCGTGCCCAGTCGGCGGCCTGGGAGACTTCGACCGCGGCAGCCTTCTCGGCGAGGCGACGTTCGTCGATGGACGCCATAGCCTCCTCGAGGACCCAGCGAGTGCCGCAATGCAGGACAGCCAGGAGTTTCGCCGGGTTGTCGTCAGACAGCGCGCACCAGGTGGGCGATCCAGCTATTGGCGCCGGGCCGCCGTGCTCGCCGACGAGACGCTGGACGTAGTTGCGGACTTCGGGGTAGCTCACGCGGGACCACCGGCCTTCGCCGCGCAACCGTTCGTGTCATGACGACGGTCGACCGTGCGGCGCCGGCAGTCAGGGCCGACGCCGAGTGCGCGAGAGCGTTTCGACGTCAGGGGAGCGCCACAGACCCGGCAACGGACAGCGAGGACGAATGTGCCCTCGCGCAACGCGGCCAACATGAGCCTGTCGGCTGGATCGAGATAGGCGTCGAGGTTGATAGACTCGGGGTCGAGCTTCCGTCCGCCATCTGAAGTCTCGCGTCCGCCCCTGGTTGCCCGGCCGGGGGCGGCGGCGTTTCCGGGACTCATTCGACATCACCGCCGACGAGGTCGCCGTCCTCGGTGAGCCCGAGATCGGCGTGATGCTCGAGCTGGTCGTAGTTGGTGTGCCTCATGCTGCGTCACCCCCGACTGGGCGAAGCATGGCGTCGAGGTCGTTAAGGTCGACCTTGATGAGGCGCGGCCCGACGCGATAGGCGGTCAGTCGACCGGCTGCGATGTAGCGGCGGATTGTGCGCGTAGAGACGTCAGCGTATTCGGCGGCGTTGGTGAGTGATTCGAGACGGCGAGAGACCGTCGGCGATTTGGGCATGTGTCAGCTCCATGATTGGACCTGACACTCGCACGCCCATTGAGTGTCGAAACTTCCTCAGCACTGCCGAGGCATTCGCGGGCTCCCGCCTGACGATGCTGCCTACACTACCGCAACCGTGTCGGCTTGAGGCTTCGCTTGTCACGGTGTGTCTCGATATCCAGAACCAATTGAGGGATGCTCACGTGGACAGGTTGGGCGCATCGGCAAGGCAGCCTCAGCGGTGGCGGGGTGTCAGTTCGTAGCGCCGCGTCGAGGATGTCGGAACAAAGGTAGGGGCGGCTCCACCGTTTCGCCCGTTTGTTAATCGCGGTGTCCCGTTGCGCCCGTGACCATTCGGCGGCGAATGAGTCATCGCCGGGTGGATCAATCTCACCGCTGCGCGCTGGGTAATAGTTGTTTCCCGCGGTCTCTGAGACGCGCATGACGAGGGGGTCAGTGTTCCAGACAATGAGAACGTCGCTGCCGCATACAGCGCACACAACGCGATGGCGGCGGTGGGCCTTCTCGCTGTCGGCGATCGCGCGCAGCTGCTCAATCGCGGATTCGATGTCACTCATCATCGTTGCCCTTCGGGCTGCTGGCGAGAGCCGACAACGCGGCAGCCACTTCGGCGTCGCGTCCGCTGACGATCTGCTGGTAGATGAGACTCGCCTTGACGGTCGAGTGCCCGAGCCGCCCCATCGTCTCCACGAGGTTCCCGACGCGGGCAGCCTGGGTGCCGGCGAAGTGGCGGAGGTCGTGCGGACGTAGCCCTTTGCGGCCAATGGCTTCGGCGGCCGGGTCGAAGTAGTCCTTCTGGAAGACTCGCGAGTTCATGTGCCCGCCCCCAGCAGCCGGGAACAGTAACGCATCCCCAGTGCGGCCGACGTTGTCGTCGAGGTGTCTCTGTACGTCGGCGCGTATGTGCGGTGGCACGACTACTGCGCGGCCTCTGCCGGATTTCGGTGTGTCGACGAGGTATTCGCCGTCGCGGCGTGCGACTGCGCGAGAGATGGTGACGACTTCGCAGCCGTCGGAGAAGTCGCGGCGGCGGAGCTCGGACACCTCGCCCCATCGTGCGCCGCACCAAGCGGACAGCAGGATCAGCGCGCGCAGGCGGTCGGGGCGGATCGCAGCAGCCAGAGCCTCGACCTCGGGGATCTCGAGGATGAGAGGGTCGCGGCGCCGGGATGGGTTCATCGCCTTCGGAATCGAGCACGGGTTCGCCGGCATCAGGCCGTCTGCGACCGCGGTGGCGCACGCGGCGTGCAGTAGGCCGTACGCATGGGAGTTGCGTCGGGGGTGGTCGGTTCCGAGGTTGGAGTACCAGGCACGTACAGCGGCAGGGGAGAGGTTGCGGAGCGCGACAGTGCCGATCGTGGGCGCGATGTGGTTGGTGAGCATCGACGTGTAGACGGTGCGAGTGCCGGGCTTGATGCGGCGTTCGGCGATCCACCGCTCGCAGTAGTCGGCGACGGTGACGACCTGGGCTCGTGCGCGGTCTTTCGCCAGTCGCGGTGGCTCCCATGCGTCGAGTTCGATCTTGCGTCGTTCGGTCGCAAGCCAGCCTTCTGCGTCGACTCTGCTCGCGTACGTCGTCGGCCCGGTGTGGCGCTGCAAGTCGGGTCCGATGTAGGACGCCTGGTGGCGGCCGGACGGGAGTCTCCGGATGTATCCCCACCCTCGGTGACCCTTCTTTCCTGCCATCTACCCCATCCTGTCGTGCGATCCGCGTGACTATCCGCGTGTCAATTTGCGTCATCTGGTGACAACGCGTGGCATTAGTGTATCGTGACGTAGCAGCAGGTGAGAGGCGCGAAACGCCAGATCATCGGCTACCAACGGCAGGACCGAAACGGCAAGTTCGAATCCTATCGGGGGCACTGTCACATCGCTGCCGACCTCCGGTCGGTGTGCGCCCACTGTGGTTTGAAAGATTTTTGCGCGGGCGCACTGTCACATCCCTGCCGACCTCCGGTCGGTGTGCGATGCACCTGCACGATGCGAATCAATCTTCGATGAACGTTGCCCGGTTTGCCGCGCCGAATCGGGGTCCGCACCGCAAGATTCACCTATGACTACACAAGTCGCCGCTACCGGACCGGATCGGTACTTCGCGGCCACCGTCGACAAGCAGTGCTGGGGATTCATGATCGGATCCGCATTGTTCGCGCTCGGGTCGGCACCGGGGTTCGTTGCATGGGCGGGTTCGTCAGCCGCAAATGTGAGTTTCTTCGTGGGTGCCTGGTTCTTCACCGGTGCTGCGCTGATCCAACTGGTGCTCAGTGGCGACGCCACCACCGAGGTATCCGGGCGAAAACACATTCGCACCGAATGGCTTTCGTCGGCAACGCAGTTCGGTGGAACCCTGTTGTTCAACGTGAGCACCGCAGCGGCTCTGCACGCGGACACCGTCGTGCAGGAGAGGCGGCAGGTCTGGACGCCGGACGCTGCGGGATCGGTCGCCTTCTTGGTGAGCGGGGTGCTCGCGGTGCTGGTGTTCGCCCACGCGGTGCGGATCTGGGCGCCGGGACGACGAGAGTGGTGGGCGGTGCAGATCAACCTGCTCGGCTGCATCGCCTTCGGGGTCTCCGCGGTCGGCGCATACGTGGATTCCACCGGGGTGGTGATCAGCCAGTCGGTCGCCAACACCGGGACGTTCGTCGGGGCGGTGTGCTTCTGGCTGTCCGCCGCCCTGACGCTTCCGCGCTGGGACCAGGATTGACCGTCGGTCACGTCCGATTCAGTTCATCGGCAGGGGCTGTGCGCCACGTTCGCCGATCATCGCGGTGAGGATCGCGATCTCCTTGGTCTGAGTGCGCTGCATGCCGGCGGCGAGGGCACGAACGTAGTCCTCGGAGACCTGGTCGGGGTCGGTCGCGTACTCCATCATCTCGATCCCGCCCTCGTGATGGCGCAGCATGAGCTGCAGGAAGTAGACGTCGGTGTCGGCGCCCTGTGTCGACCGCAAGCGGTCCATCTCGGCCGGGGTGGCCATCCCGGGCATCGGGGGTTCGGCGTATGGAACTGCGGGCATCGCATCCTCGGGCGCCATGCCTGCGCCGTCGTGCGCCGCGGAATGCTCGTCGGAGGTGCCGTGCTCGTGCCCGTCGGAGGTGCCGTGGTCGTGCGGGGTGCCCGACGACGCCGCCGAGTCGCTCATCTCGTGACCCATCCACGCCATCGGGCTGCTCGGGTTGATCAGAGGTTGACCCCACCTCGTCAGCCACGACTGCATCTGCCCGATCTCGTTGCTCTGCGTGGTCAGGATGTCGAAGGCCATGCTGCGGACCTGCGGGTCGGTACCGTTCTCGAGTTCGATCGCCGCCATCTCGACTCCCTGCTCATGGTGGCGGATCATGTCCTGGGCGAACCCGACCGCAGCGGAATCGGTCGCGGGCGCCGCGTCGGACTCCGCGTCGTCGCTGTGCAGCATGGACGCGATAAGCAGGCCCAGCCCCATCCCCACGAGGAGCACAGCCACCGTGGCCAGGGTGCTCAGCAACATCCTGCGTGATGCGGCAGCTGATTCCGGATCGGGTGCCCGGTCCTCGCGGTCGGTTCCGTGGGCATCGTGCGCCCCGTCGTTCATACCGTCACCGTCGGTCATACCGTCACCGTCGGTCATGGCGTACCCGTTGCGTCGGTCGGCGCCTGTGCGCCGGTGCCCATGTCCTGACCGGCGCCCGACGTCGCGCCGGTCCCGTCCATCTGCACGGCGTCAGGGCCGGGTTGGCCCTCGTCGGCAGCCGGCGGGTCGCTGGGGTCGAAGGCCCCCGGGATGGCGGCACAGGCGGCCTGCGTCTCGGGGAACGCCGCGGCGGCCGGATTCTCTGAGTAGACGCCGGGCGTGGTGTTGCGTCGCAAGGCGGTGATGAACTGGTCGACGCGCGGATCGTCGGCGGTATCGAGCTTCAGCTGATGTCCCCAGCTCTGCAGTGAGATCGCCTGGTCCAGGCCCGGATACGGCGACATGAACAGGAACTGTTCACCAATGACCTTCTTCGTCAGCACGTCGAGGTCCGCGTCGCTGATCGTGTCCGGGTTGTAGGCGATCCACACCGCGCCGTGCTCGAGCGCATGTACGGCGTTCTCCGAGCGCAATGCGTCCGGGTACACGATGCCGGTGCAGGTGGCCCAGACCTCGTCGTGCGGGCCGCCGAATGGCGGCGACTGGTCGTAGGCCACGCGCTGGTCGGCCCGCACGTGCTGAGCGGCCTGGTAATAGATCTTGGTGACGCCATCGATCGCGTCGGACGGGTCCGGGTTCTGCGCCGATGGCACGAACTCCGCAACCGTCTGCGGTTTGAGTTCTTGGGCTTCCTGCTGGTCGCGGAACTTCGGCAGCAGGTACCAGATCAGACCACCGATCAGCGCGAGCACCAGCACGATGGCCCCGACGATCATCCAGTCGATGCCGCGCCGGGCACCCGATCCTCGGCCGGCCTTGGGGACGTTGGCTCCCGGGGTGCGCGCCATAGCTCTCTTTCACCGATCTCATTCGCCGCCGAACGTCGATCTCCCCGCGGCGGCGGGGAGATCGGCACAGCGACGGCCAGTCTACGCAACGTCGGAAATGCCGGTTTTCGCCCACGCGCACGCCGGGCAGGCGGAGGCGATTATCCCTGCGGGGACATGGGCCAATAGGATGATGTTCCGTGACTCCCGCCGACCTCGCTGCGCTGCTGCGCACGGTGACCGTGACCGTCGTCCGCGACCGCGGGCTCGATGATGCGGCCGTGCCCGAATCCGTCGTGGTCGAGCGGCCGCGCCACGCTGACCACGGCGATTATGCGACCAACATCGCGCTGCGGCTCGGCAAAAAGCTCGGTGTGGCACCGCGCGACCTCGCCGGCTGGCTGGCCGACGCGTTCGCCGCTACCGACGGCATCGCGAAAGCCGAGGTCGCCGGGCCGGGCTTTGTGAACATCTGGCTGGCGGCAGCCGCGCAGAATTCCGTGGTCGCCTCGGTGTTGGACAGTGCCGCGGGCTACGGCCGGGGCGACGATCTCGCCGGACGACGCATCAACCTCGAGTTCGTGTCGGCCAATCCGACCGGGCCCATCCATCTGGGCGGCACCCGGTGGGCGGCTGTCGGCGACGCCCTCGGCAGAGTACTCGCGGCACGCGGCGCCGCGGTCACCCGCGAGTACTACTTCAACGATCACGGCACGCAGATCGATCGCTTCGCCCGTTCACTGGAGGCGTCGGCACGTGGGGAGGCCACCCCGGAGGACGGCTATGCCGGCGACTACATCGCCGAGATCGCGGCCTATGTTCTCGCGCAGGTGCCTGATGTGCTCGACCAGCCCGATGCGCAGCGGCTCGAGACGTTCCGGTCCGTCGGGGTCGAGTCGATGTTCGACCACATCAAGACCAGCCTGCACGACTTCGGCACCGACTTCGACGTCTACACCCACGAGAACAAGATGTTCACGTCCGGGCTGGTCGACGAGTGTATCGGCGAGTTGAAGGCCAACGGCAACCTCTACGAGGCCGACGGCGCCTGGTGGCTGCGGTCCAGCGACTTCGGCGACGACAAAGACCGCGTGGTCATCAAGAGCGACGGCGACGCCGCCTATATCGCCGGTGACATCGCGTACTACAAGGACAAGCGCAACCGCGGCTTCGACCTCTGCATCTACATGCTCGGCGCCGATCATCACGGCTACATCAGCCGATTGAAGGCCGCGGCGGCGGCGCTCGGTGACGACCCGGCGAGCGTCGAGGTGCTCATCGGCCAGATGGTCAATCTGGTCCGCGACGGCACACCGGTGCGCATGAGCAAGCGGGCGGGCACCGTCATCACCCTCGACGACCTCGTCGACGCGGTGGGAACCGACGCCGCACGATATGCGCTGATCCGCTCGTCGGTCGACGTCAACATCGACATCGACCTCGACTTGCTGCGCAAGCAGTCCAACGACAATCCGGTGTACTACGTGCAATACGCACACGCCCGGTTGTCGGCGTTGTCGCGCAACGCCGCCGATCTGGGGTTGACGATGTCGACCTCGCATCTGGATCTGCTCGACGACCCCGCCGAAGGCGACCTGATCCGCACCATCGGCGACTTCGACGAGGTGGTGGCGACCGCCGCGGAACTGCGTGAACCACATCGGATCTGTCGGTACCTGGAGAGTCTCGCCGGCGCCTATCACCGGTTCTACGCCCGGTGCCGTGTGCTCCCGCAGGGCGACGAACCCGCCGCCGACATCCACGCCGCGCGGCTGGCGTTGTGCGATGCGACCCGTCAGGTGATCGCCAACGGGCTCGACCTGGTCGGCGTCAGCGCACCGGAGCGGATGTGAACGCGCACCCCGCCGGACCCCGGCATGCCGAGATGTTGGCCGCACCGCATCTCGCCGAGCGGCCCAGCGACCCCGCCGAACTCGCGAAGATCCCGGCGCACGTGTGGCCGCGCAATGCTGCGCGTCGCGACACCGGTGAGGTCGAGATCGCCGGAGTCGGCGTGGCGCAACTCGCCGACACCTACGGCACTCCGCTGTTCATCGTCGACGAGGCGGACTTTCGATCCCGCTGCGCCGACATGCTCGCGGCGTTCGGCCCCTACGGCCGCGTGCACTACGCGTCGAAAGCCTTCCTGAGTACCCAGATCGCCCGGTGGGTGGACGAGGAGGGGCTGTCGCTGGACGTGTGCACCGGCGGTGAGTTGGCCATCGCCCGGCACGCCGGTTTCCCGCCGGAGCGAATCGCCCTGCACGGCAACAACAAGAGCGTCGAGGAACTGGCGCTGGCACTCGACATGGGAGTCGGGCACATCGTTCTCGATTCGATGGTCGAGATCGAGCGGCTCGACGAGCTCGCCGGTGCGCGCGGGGTGGTCGCCGATGTACTCGTCCGGGTCACCGTGGGTGTGGAGGCCCACACCCACGAGTTCATCTCGACCGCGCACGACGACCAGAAATTCGGGTTTGCGCTTGCCGGGGGAGTGGCGATGGCGGCCGTGCGCCGGGTCTTCGCCACCGACAACCTGCGCCTGGTGGGTCTGCACAGCCACATCGGCTCGCAGATCTTCGACATGGACGGCTTCGAGGTCGCTGCCCACCGCGTCTTGGGCCTGCTCAAAGACGTCGTCGCCGAATTCGGTGTCGACAAGACGTCCCAGCTGTCGATCGTCGATCTCGGTGGCGGACTGGGTATCTCGTATCTCCCGGAGGACGACCCGCTGCCGATCGGTGACGTCGCGGAGACTCTCGCCGACATCGTGCGGCGCGAGTCGGCCGCCGTCGGCCTCCCGATGCCCACCCTCGCCGTGGAGCCGGGTCGCGCGATCGCCGGACCCGGGACGGTCACCCTGTACCGCGTGGGCACGGTCAAGGATGTGACGGTCGGCAAGAACCTCACCCGCCGATACGTCTCCGTCGACGGTGGCATGAGTGACAACATCAGGACCGGGCTGTATCAGGCCGAATACGACATTCGCCTGGTGTCGCGGGTCTCCGAGGCGCCCGCAGTGGTCAGTCGGGTGGTCGGTAAACACTGCGAGAGCGGCGATATCGTGATCAAGGACTGTTGGCTGCCGGGCGATGTCGGTCCGGGCGACCTCGTCGCCGTCGCCGCAACCGGGGCGTACTGCTATTCGATGTCGAGCCGCTACAACATGGTGTTGCGTCCCGCAGTGACCTCGGTGCGCGCCGGATCGGCCCGAATGATGTTGCGCCGTGAGACCATCGACGACTTCCTCGCCTTGGAGGTGACCGAATGAACCCGACCCCAGATCGCACCATCGGCGTGGCCGTGCTCGGCATGGGAAATGTAGGTGCCGAAGTGGTGCGCATCATCGCCGACAATGCCGATGATCTGCGATCCCGCGTGGGTGCGCCGGTGGAGTTGCGCGGCGTGGCGGTGCGCGACCTGAGCAAACCCCGCAAGGTCGCCCAGGAGCTGCTGACCGACGATCCGGACGCGCTGGTGGCCCGCGACGACGTGGACATCGTGGTGGAACTCATGGGCGGGATCGACCCGGCCCGCGGTCTCATCCGTACGGCACTGGAGCACGGCAAGTCGGTGGTCACCGCGAACAAGGCGCTGTTGGCCGAGTACACCGGCGAACTCGCCACCGCGGCAGCCGATGCGAAGGTGGATCTGTACTTCGAGGCAGCCGTCGCCGGCGCGATCCCGGTGGTGCGCCCGCTGATGCAGTCGCTGGCCGGTGACACCGTCGAACGGGTGGCCGGAATCGTGAACGGCACCACCAACTTCATCCTCAGTGCGATGGACGAGACGGGCGCCGACTACGCCGACACCCTGGCCGAGGCCGGCCGACTCGGATACGCGGAGGCCGACCCGACGGCCGACGTGGAGGGCTACGATGCCGCCGCCAAGGCGGCCATCCTCGCGTCCATCGCCTTCCATACCCGGGTCACCGCGGCCGACGTGCACCGCGAGGGCATCACCTCGGTCTCCGCGGCCGACCTGGTCGCGGCGAAGAAGTTCGATTGCACGGTCAAGCTGCTGTCGATCTGTGAGCGCGTCCACGACGCGGACGGGCGGCAGCGGATCTCGGCGCGCGTGTACCCGGCCCTGATTCCGCTGACCCACCCGTTGGCCACCGTCAGCGGAGCGTTCAACGCGGTTGTGGTGGAAGCCGAGAACGCCGGGCGACTGATGTTCTACGGTCAGGGTGCCGGTGGCGCACCCACCGCGTCGGCGGTGTTGGGCGACATGGTGATGGCGGCGCGCAACAAGGTGCACGGTGGTCGCGGCCCGCTGGAGTCGACGTACGCGTCGCTCCCGATCGCGCCGGTCGACGATGTGCCGACGCGCTACTACATCTCGATGAAGGTGGCCGACCGGGCCGGGGTGCTGGCGCAAGTCGCCGGCGAGTTCACCAAGCGGTCGGTCTCGATCGCCGCGGTCCGGCAGGAGGGTGCCGGCGACGACGCGCGGCTGATCCTGATGACGCATCGCGCACCCGACCGGGCGCAATCGGAATGCGTTGCCGCACTCGAAGACATGGATGCAGTGCTCAAAGTGTCGAGCGTTCTGCGATTGGAAGGAACCGATGACTGACGTGACCCCGGTGCACCGGCAGTGGCCCGGATTGATCGAGGCCTACCGTGATCGACTCCCGGTCGGTGACGACTGGCGCGTCGTCACCCTGCTGGAGGGTGGGACGCCGCTCATCGCCGCGCCGCACCTGTCGGAGATCACCGACTGCGAGGTGTACCTCAAGGTCGAGGGGCTCAACCCGACCGGGTCGTTCAAAGACCGCGGGATGACCATGGCCGTCAGTACCGCGGTCAACAACGGCAAGACCGCCGTGTTGTGCGCATCGACCGGCAACACCTCGGCGTCGGCTGCCGCATACGCCACGCGGGCCGGGATCACCTGCGCGGTGCTGATCCCCGAGGGCAAGATCGCGATGGGCAAGCTTGCGCAGGCCGTCATGCACGGTGCCAAGATCATCCAGGTCCAGGGCAACTTCGACGACTGCCTGGAGCTCGCACGTAAGGCGACCGCCGAGTTCGGCGAGATCGAACTGGTCAATTCGGTCAACCCGTCCCGGATCGAGGGGCAGAAGACCGCCGCGTTCGAGATCGTCGACGTGCTCGGTCGCGCTCCCGACGTCCACGCGCTTCCGGTGGGCAATGCGGGCAACATCACCGCGTACTGGAAGGGCTACACCGAGTACCACCGCGACGGTGTGAGTGGGTCGGTACCGCGCATGCTGGGTGTGCAGGCCGCCGGGGCCGCGCCGTTGGTCGATGGTGCACCGGTCAAGGAGCCGGAGACCATCGCCACCGCCATCCGGATCGGTTCGCCGGCGAGCTGGAACCAGGCGGTCGCCGCCAAGGAGGAATCCTCCGGACAGTTCCGGGCCGCCACCGACGAGAAGCTGCTCGAGGCCTATCGTCTCATCGCCGGGCGCGAGGGTGTGTTCGTGGAGCCGGCATCGGCGGCCGGTGTCGCAGGTCTGCTCGCCGCACGCGCCGACGGCTGGGTCGCGGCCGGCTCGACGGTGGTCTGCACGGTGACCGGTAACGGTCTCAAGGATCCGGACACCGCGCTGTCCGGGATGCCGGAAGTGGAGGCGATCCCCGTGGACCCGGTGGCCGTGGCCGATGCGCTCGGTGTCCGCTGAGTCCCCGGGTGTGGACACCGCGATGACCGATGAGACGGCCGTCAGTGACGCCAGAGTGCTGATCCCCGAAGGAATTTCGGTGCGCGTGCGGGTTCCCGCGTCGAGCGCGAACCTGGGGCCGGGATTCGACTGCCTGGGCGTGGCGCTGGGGATCTACGACGAACTGATCGTGGAGACGACCGCATCCGGGGTCGAAGTCGAGGTGATCGGCGAAGCCGCCCTGGAGGTCCCGCGTGACGCCTCACATCTGGTGGCGCGCGCCATCTTCCGCGGCCTCGATGCGGCAGGTGCGGTGGCCGGTGGGTTGAAGCTGCGGTGTGTCAACGCGATTCCGCATTCACGCGGATTGGGGTCCTCGGCGGCCGCGGCCGTCTCCGGTCTCGCCGCGGCCTCGGGCCTGTTGGAAGGTGCGGGGGTGCGCGACGCCTTCGACGCCGACGAGATGGTGCAGCTGTCCTCGGAATTCGAAGGACACCCGGACAATGCGGCCGCAAGTGTGCTCGGTTCGGCCGTGGTGACCTGGATCGAACATGGGGCCCACCAGAACCGCTACCGCGCACGACGACTGGTGGTGCACCCGGACATCACTGCGACGGTGTTCGTGCCCGATACCGAGTCGTCGACCTCGGTGACGCGTGGCCTGCTGCCGGAATCGGTGCCGCGACGCGATGCGGTGTTCAACGTCAGCCGTGCGGCGTTGGCCGTGGTGGCGCTCACCTCCGATCCCACGGCATTGTTCGCCGCCACCGAGGATCGACTGCATCAGGACTACCGGGCCGACGCGATGGCCCCCACCGCCGGCCTCGTTGCGCAACTGCGCGCACGTGGCCTGGCTGCGACCGTCTCCGGCGCTGGGCCCACCGTGCTCGTGTTGTCGGCCGGACCGGTTCCCGCAGACGCGCGCGACATCGCGCTTGCTTCCGGATACGTACCGTCGACGGTGGCCATCGCCGGGGGAGTCGAGATCACGCGGCCATCCTGAGGCCCTACATCCGATGCGTGTCCGATCCGACGCGCGTCCGATGCGGTTGTGCCGACAGAGACGACTCGGGTCGTCGCGCATGAGCGAGCTGTGGGGCATCGGGAAGAATTGGAACCGTCGGTATGTTGCCCGTATCATCCGGACGAGTTACGATGAACGGGTCTAGCCGCGCAGGCTTGTCTTGCCGTGCTCCTCTCCGATCTACGATCCAGGCTGCTGGCCCGGTGCCGGTCGCATGATCTTCTGTCAGGAGTCGCCGAGCACGTCCATCGGACACACCGGAGCGGACCACATTTCTTCTGACCGTCTTCTGAGGAGAATCCCAGGGACATCTCCGACGGGGACGAAGCCCGCCGAATGCGGCGGGGTGACAAAGGAACCCCGGCGAGCCCACGCTCTGCTCGGGGGAACGAAAGGACATCCGTGACGGAAACGGACCTGATCACCGCACCAGCATCCTCGAACAGCGAGGATTCCTCGCCTGCGGTGAGTTCGACCACACGTGGCTCCTCGACCCGCGCCCGTAGTGGGCTGTCCGGGATGGTGCTCACAGAGCTACGTGCACTCGCCGGTGAACTCGGCATCAAGGGCACCTCCGGTATGCGCAAGGGCGACCTGATCGCCGCCATCAAGGAACGTCAGGCCTCCTCCGGCGCAGCCCAGAAGGGTGAGTCGGCTCAGTTGAGCCTCGCCGAGGAAGAGTCGGCGCCGGCCAAGGGGCGGGGACGTCGTCCCAAGGCCGAGGCGCCGACCAGCACCGAGTCCGACTCCGA
The DNA here is from genome assembly GCF_021556435.1 of Gordonia tangerina. Taxonomy (GTDB): domain Bacteria; phylum Actinomycetota; class Actinomycetes; order Mycobacteriales; family Mycobacteriaceae; genus Gordonia; species Gordonia tangerina. Next base: position 32,259 of record NZ_JAKGCU010000009.1, on the reverse strand, counting down.
CCAGCTTGCGGTGAAGGACGGCGAGACCCCGGCGCGGGGTCGTCGACGCGCTCGCGCTGCAGCCGAGGAATCGGGTAGCGAGGCCACCGCCGACACGGCGGCGGGCAATGGGGAGGTCGCCGCGAAGTCGACCGACGCCGAGTCGAAGCGACCCAAGGACGCCGAGGCCGCACCCACCGCCGGCGCTGACGAATCCGGTGATGACCAGCGCAATCGCGGGCGCAACCGCAATCAGAACAGCCCCAACCGGAACCAGAACCGGGACTCGCAGGGCGGCCGCGACAACAACAACCAGCGCGACAACCGGGACGGCCAGGGCAACCAGGGTGGTCAGAACAACCGGGATCAGCGCAACAACCGCGACGACGACGGTGACGGAGACGGCAGCGGCCGCGGCCGGCGGGGACGCCGGTTCCGGGAACGTCGCCGCGGGCGTGACCGTGACTCGTCGGGCGGTGCGGAACCCCAGGTCTCCGAGGACGATGTGCTGCAGCCCGTCGCCGGCATCCTCGACGTGCTCGACAACTACGCATTCGTGCGTACTTCGGGCTATCTCGCGGGTGCGAACGACGTGTACGTATCGATGAACATGGTCCGGAAGAACGGCCTGCGCCGGGGTGACGCCATTACCGGTGCGGTCAAGGTGCCCCGCGAGGGCGAGCAGCCCAACCAGCGCCAGAAGTTCAACCCGCTCGTCCGGTTGGACTCGGTGAACGGCACCGACATCGACACCGCGAAGAAGCGCCCCGAGTTCGGCAAACTGACGCCGCTGTACCCTAATCAGCGGCTGCGTCTGGAGACCACCCCCGAGCGGCTCGACACCCGGGTCATCGACCTGATAATGCCCATCGGCAAGGGACAACGTGCGCTGATCGTGTCGCCGCCGAAGGCAGGCAAGACGACGATTCTGCAGGACGTCGCGAACGCGATCACCATCAACAACCCGGAATGCCATCTGATGGTGGTGCTCGTCGACGAGCGTCCCGAAGAGGTCACCGACATGCAGCGCTCGGTGAAGGGCGAGGTCATCGCGTCGACGTTCGACCGTCCGCCGTCAGATCACACGTCGGTCGCCGAACTCGCGATCGAGCGTGCCAAGCGGCTGGTGGAGAACGGCAAAGACGTGGTGGTGCTGCTCGACTCGATCACCCGACTCGGGCGCGCCTACAACAACGCATCCCCGGCATCGGGTCGCATCCTCTCCGGCGGTGTCGACTCGACCGCGCTCTATCCGCCGAAGCGGTTCCTCGGCGCGGCACGCAACATCGAGCACGGCGGATCGCTGACGATCATCGCGACGGCGATGGTCGAGACCGGCTCCACGGGCGACACGGTCATCTTCGAGGAGTTCAAGGGAACCGGCAATGCCGAGCTGAAGCTCGATCGTAAGATCGCCGAACGCCGAGTCTTCCCCGCGGTCGACGTGAACCCGTCCGGTACTCGCAAGGACGAACTCCTGCTGTCGCCGGAGGAGTTCCAGATCGTGCACAAGCTGCGCCGTGTGCTGTCGGGTCTGGACTCCCAGCAGGCCATCGACCTGTTGATCAGCCAGCTGAAGAAGACCAAGTCGAACGTGGAGTTCCTGATGCAGGTCCAGAAGACCGCGCCGGGAGCGATGAACGACGACTAGTCCCACCCGTCGGCGCGAGGGATCACCACAGCTGCCGGTTGACGCGATCGAAGCGTCAACCGGCAGCTGTGTCGTCTAGCCCGTCAGTAGACGTCGCGCACGTAGCGCTTGGTGCGCCGCAGTTCGTCCACGACGCCGTGGGCTGCGGTCGTCGACAGCCCGCCGTGCTCGGCGATGATGTCGAGCAACGCGGTATCGACATCGGGGGCCATCCGGGTCGCGTCTCCACAGACGTATATGTGCGCTCCTTCCGACAGCCACGCGTAGAGCGCCGCGCCCTGTTCCCGCATCCGGTCCTGAACGTAGATCTTGTGCTCCTGATCACGGGAGAAAGCCAGGTCGACGCGGCTCAGCAGGCCGTCGGCGACGAAGCCCTCGATCTCGTCGGCGTAGATGTGATCGTGTTCGCGGTGTCTGTCGCCGAAGAACAGCCAGTTGCCACCGCTGGCCCGGCGGGCCGCACGTTCGTGCAGGAATGCGCGGAACGGCGCGATACCGGTGCCCGGGCCGATCATGATGGCCTTGATGTCATCGGGTGGCAGACGGAAGGCGCGGTTGGCCGAAACGAACACGTCGACCTCGGTGCCCGCCGGTCGGCGGTCGGCGACGAAGGTCGAGCATGTGCCGCCGCGGCGTCGGTCGGCTCCGTCATGACGCACAGTGGCCATCGTCAGGTGGACGGTCGAGCCATGCACCAGCGGACTCGACGAGATCGAGTACTGCCGGTGCACGAGTGGACGCAATTGGGCGATCAGTTCCTCGGGGGCGATGACCACCGAGCGGTCGACCTCGAGCAGATCGAGGACGTCTTTGCCGGCCAGCCAGGCATCGCGGGCATCCCGGGCGACGTCGTCGGCGACAAGGCTGTTCAGCTCGGGGTTGCCGGTCCGGCACGCGATCAGTCGCAGCAGATCTTCCGGCGCGGTGCAGACCTCGTATCCATGGGTCAGTGCTTCGCAGAGCGCTCGGGTGGTGCGGCGATCGGCGACGGGGGTGTCGGGTGCGACGCCCAACCGATCGATGATCCGGGCGACCACGTCCGGGTCGTTCACCGGCCAGACGTTGATGCCATCACCGGGCTGATACTCGATCCCGCTGTCACCGAGCGAGAGCACGATGTGGCGGACCTCCTTGTCCGAACCCGGACCGGACAGCACGGTGTTCGCCACCACCGTCGCCCGATAGGGGTTCTTCCTCGACCACTTCGACCTCACACGCGTCGGTACGTGGCGGGAGCTCGATTCGCGCAGCACCGGGGGAGAAGAACTGTCGAGCGGCATGGGATCCTCGCGGGTTGGCCCGTTCGTCGCGGGCGGTGTGCGATGCCCGGAAGGCATCGTGAGTTAGGTATGCCTAAGCACGGTAGTTCATATGGCGTGCGGGAATGAACGCGGTGGGGGTCGCGTTGGTGCCGAAGGATCGCGCGATGACCGCGTGGATCGTGCAGTGGTGTTGGGTCCGGAACGGATTTCTTCGCTGCGGGATCCGCGTGGCATACTGAGCGGTCGAGTCCGGTTCCGGTTCACACCGTCGATCCCCGACGGTGACCCGGCGACCACAGAAAGGGACAACCAGATGAAGCAGGGAATCCATCCCGAGTACGCGACGACCACAGTCGTCTGCGGTTGCGGCAACACCTTCGAGACCCGCAGCACCGCGGACAACGGACGTATCAACGTCGAGGTCTGCTCGCAGTGCCACCCGTTCTACACCGGTAAGCAGAAGATCCTCGACACCGGCGGCCGTGTTGCCCGCTTCGAGAAGCGCTACGGCAAGCGGACCAAGAACGCCGACGCCAAGTAGCTGTACCGACGACGCCCACCGCGCGCGTGCGATGCACGCCGGGTGGGCGTCGTTGTCATTTCGGCGATCGATGTCGCCGTTTCTCGATTCAGATTCGATCTCAGGGAGAAGTGAGGTCCCGTGACCACGCAGAGTCCGTCGGCGATCGACGACATCCTCGCCGAACATGCGGGCCTGGAGGCGCAACTCGCCGACCCGTCATTGCATGACGATCCCACCGCTGCCCGCCGGGTCGGGAAACGGTTCGCCGAGCTCGCGCCGATCATGGCGACCTATCGTCGGCTCGAGGCGGCCCGCGACGACCTCACCGCCGCGCGGGAACTCGCCGCCGACGACGCCTCCTTCGCCGAGGAGCTGCCGGCGCTGGAGGCGAGCGTCGCCGAGCTGGACGCCACGCTCACCGACCTGCTCGCCCCCCGCGACCCGCATGACGGTGACGACGTGGTGCTCGAGATCAAGTCGGGCGCAGGTGGTGAGGAGTCGGCGCTGTTCGCCTCCGACCTGGCACGGATGTATCTCAAGTACTGCGAGCGACGGGGCTACAAGGTACAGGTCCTCGGGGTCACCGAGAGTGATCTGGGTGGTTACAAAGAGGCGACCATCTCCATCAAGGCCAAAGAGCAGCTGCGCGACGGAGTCTGGTCTCGTCTGAAGTTCGAGGGTGGCGTGCACCGCGTCCAGCGGGTCCCGGTCACCGAGTCCCAGGGACGAATCCACACCTCGGCCGCAGGTGTGCTCATCTACCCTGAGCCCGAAGAGGTCGAACAGGTCCAGATCGACGAGAACGATCTGCGCGTCGACGTCTACCGGTCTTCGGGTAAAGGCGGCCAGGGCGTCAACACCACCGACTCCGCGGTCCGGCTCACCCATCTGCCGACCGGCATCGTGGTGACCTGTCAGAACGAGCGATCCCAGCTGCAGAACAAGGCGCGTGCGATGCAGGTGCTCGCTGCTCGGCTGCAGCTCGCCGCCGAAGAGGAGGCCGAGGCCGCCGCAGCCGAGGGACGCGCCGCGCAGATCCGGACGGTGGACCGTTCCGAGCGCATCCGCACCTACAACTTTCCGGAGAACCGCATCTCCGATCACCGGATCGGTTACAAGGCCAACAATCTCGATGCGGTGCTCGGAGGCGACATGGATGCGTTGCTCGATGCGCTGATCGCCGCCGACCGTCAGGCGCGACTCGAGGCCGAGTGAGTCGATGAGTCAACCGGATGGCGGGTCGGTCGGCGCTCGCCCGGTGGCGGCCGAACTCCGATGGGCGGCACAGCGTCTGGCCGAAGCCGGGGTGGACAGCCCCCGCGCCGACGCCGAGTGGTTGCTGTGCGATGCACTGGGGTGTGACCGCGGGCGCCTGCTGCTCGTCGATGCCGTGTCCGACAACGCCCGGGCCCGATTCCACCACGCCGTTGCGCAGCGCGCGGAGCGAATCCCGTTGCAGCACATCACTGGTACTGCAGCCTTCGGGCCTGTCGATCTCTCCGTGGGGCCGGGCGTCTTCACTCCGCGGCCAGAAACCGAGTTCCTGGCCGATTGGGCGGCCCGCGCGCTGGCGGACACCGCCGGGACGCAACTGGTGGACCTGTGCAGCGGTAGCGGTGCGCTGGCGATCGCGGTGGCGACGCTGGTGCCGAGTGTGCGGGTGACCGCCGTCGAGTATTCGCCACGCGCGCTGCACTGGTTGCGGCGCAACGTCGATGCGGCCGCCGCCGACATCGCCGCGCGGATCTCGGTGTGCTGCGCCGATGTCACAGATGCCGAACAGATGCTCGAGCTCATCGCCCCGGCCGGCGTCGACGTCGTGGTGGCCAATCCGCCCTATGTGCCGGACGGTCACACGATCGCGCCGGAGGTGGCCCACGATCCACCCGAGGCGGTCTTCGCCGGACCCGACGGCATGACGGTGATCGAACCGATGGTGCCGATCGTTGCCGATCTGCTGCGACCCGGCGGATATGTCGGGATCGAGCATGACGACACCACATCGGTGTCGGTGCTGACCGCGCTGGAGTCGACCGGGCAGTTCGTCGATGTGCGCGCACATGCCGACCTCGCCGGTCGTCTGCGCTTCGCGACGGGACGGCGGGCCGACGGTCGCACCCCGCAGGCCCGTGGGAAGATGGCCGGGTGAGCACGGTATTCGATTGCGGTGAACCGGACACCAGGGCGGCGGGCATCCGCGCGGCCGTCGGCGCGGCGAAAGCCGGTCGGCTGGTGGTGCTGCCGACCGACACCCTTTACGGGATCGGTTGCGATGCATTCGACTCCGACGCGGTCGCGTCGCTGCTGGCTGCCAAGGGGCGTGGGCGCGACATGCCGGTCCCGGTTCTGGTCGGATCGTGGCACACGATCGACGGCCTGGTGCTGTCGGTGTCGACCGCCGCGCGTGACCTCGTGGAGGCATTCTGGCCGGGTGGCCTGAGTCTGGTGGTGGCGCAGGCGCCGTCGCTGGCCTGGGACCTCGGTGACACCGACGGCACGGTGATGCTCCGGATGCCGCTGCATCCGGTGGCGATCGACCTGCTCCGCGAGGTCGGCCCGATGGCCGTTTCGAGTGCCAACGTCTCCGGGCGTTCACCGGCCACCACGGCCGACGAGGCGCGCGAGCAACTCGGCGAGGCCGTCTCGATCTACCTCGACGGCGGGCCGGCGGCCGCGGCGCAGGCATCGACCATCGTCGACCTTTCCGGCGCCACCCCGCGGATTCTGCGGGAGGGTGCAGTGCCCACGCAGGCCATCGCCGAGGTGCTCGACCTCGACGCCGATGTGCTGACCGCGCACTGATCCATGGCGGGTTCGCTCTCCGATCCGCAGGTCGCGGATCTGCTGGAACGTGAGACCCGGCGTCGCGATTCGACGCTGCAGCTGCTCGCCGGGGAGACGCCGGCGAGTCCCGCGGTGCGCGCGGCGCTCACCTCCGACCTCGGCGCCAAGTATGCCGAGGGGTACCCGGGCGCGCGGTATCACGGCGGGTGTTCGGTCGCCGATGAGGTGGAGAACCTCGCCATCGAACGCGCAGCAGCACTGTTCGGAGCCGACTACGTCAACGTCCAGCCGCTGTCGGGGAGTATTGCCGGACTGTCGGTGTACGCCGCCTTCGCGCAGCCGGGCGATCCGATTCTGGCACTCGGGTTGCGCCACGGTGGTCATCAGACGCACGGGTCCCGGGCCAACTTCTCTGGTCGCTGGTTCGCGCCGATCCACTACGGTGTGCGGCGCTCCGACGAACGGATCGACTACACCGAATTGCGTGACCTCGCGCTGCTGCACCGACCGCGGATCATCGTCGCCGGCGCTTCCTCGCACTCGCGGTCGTTCGATTTTGCCCTGCTGCGCACCATCGCCGACGAGGCCGAGGCGATCCTGTGGGTGGACGCCGCGCATCTGGCGGGTCTGGTCGCCGGCGGGGTCGTGGATTCTCCGCTACCACACGCCGACGTCGTGACCCTGTCGACGCACAAGGTGCTGCAGGGCCCCCGGGGCGGCATGATCCTCGCCCGGGACGAGCACCGTGCGGTCCTGCAGAAGGCGGTGCATCCGTTCGTGCAGGGAGGTCCCTCGATGAACTCGATCGCCGCGAAGGCGGTGTGTCTGCGCGAGTCGGGCGGCGAGGGCTTCGCGCAGTACGCCGCGGCGACGGTGACCTCCGCGCAGCGACTCGGCGAGGCACTGACCGCCGCGGGACTGCGCGTCGTCAGCGGCGGCACTGACCTGCATCTCGCCGTTGTCGACGTGTCGGAACGGGGACTCACTGGCATCGAGGCCCAACGCAGACTGGCCTCGGCCGGGATCGTGGTGGACCGGGCGGTCCTGCCATTCGACAGCCGGCCCGTGACCGAGGGGTCCGCGATCAGGTTCGGGACGCCGTGCGCCGTACTCGCGGGCCTCGGACCCGATGCGATGGGCGACGTGGCCGACTGGATGACACGCGCACTCGCGGTGGACGTCGGGGCCACCCAACACGCCGACATCCGCCACGAAATCCAGCTCCGGCTCGGCGGGTAGCGTGAAGACGGTGTTCGATACCGTCGCCGGCCTCCCCGGACTGTCGCCGGGCGCCCCGGGGGTCGGCGTCCAGGTGATGGCTTCGTCGGTGGTCGACACCGGTGGTGCCGGTGTGCCGTTGCGTGAGCTGGCGCTCGTCGCGTTGACGGCCGCCGCGGTCACCTACCTGTTGACCTCGTTGGTGCGGGTGTTCGCGATCCGCGTCGGCGCCGTCGCGGTGCCGCGGGTCCGCGATGTCCACGTCATTCCCACGCCGCGGCTAGGTGGACTCGGGATGTTCGCCGGAGTCGTGGCGGCCATCGCGTTGGCCGCCAATCTTCCCGCACTCACGCGTGGCTTCGCCTACACCAGTGATATGAGCGCGGTGATCGTCTCCGGCACGGTGATCGTGGTGGTCGGTGTCATCGACGACCGGTGGGGCCTCGACGCCCTCACGAAATTCGCGGGCCAACTCACCGCGGCCGGCGTACTCGTGATCATGGGCGTCAGTTGGTATCTGCTCTACGTCCCGTTCGCCGACATCGGCACAGTGGTCCTCGACCCGCTGCAGGCCGGCCTGCTCACCGTCGCCATCACGGTCGCGACCATCAACGCGGTCAACTTCATCGACGGTCTGGACGGCTTGGCAGCCGGCCTCGGACTCATCGCCGCGTCGGCCATCGCCATGTTCTCCCTCGGACTGCTCAACGATCAGGGCGGCGATGTCAGCTATTATCCGCCCGCACTGATCTCGACGGTCCTGGCCGGTGCGTGCCTGGGCTTCCTGCCGCACAACTTCTCGCCGGCACGAATCTTCATGGGCGATTCAGGGGCGATGCTCATCGGGTTGATGCTCGCGGCGGCATCGACCAGCGCGTCGGGCCGCATCGCGATGAACGCCTACGGACCGGCCGACGTGTTCACTCTGCTCTCGCCGTTGATCCTGGTCGCAGCCGTCGTGTTCGTACCGATGCTCGACATGCTGATGGCGGTGGTACGCCGCACGCGTGCCGGGGTGGGCTTCTACACACCCGACAAGATGCATCTGCACCATCGACTGCTCGAACTAGGACATTCGCAGCGCCGGGTTGCGCTGATCATCTACCTCTGGGTCGGTGTGCTGGCGTTTTCCGCCGCGGCCAGTACGCTGTTCCCGATATCGGTTGTCGCGCCGATGTTCGGCGCAGGACTGATCGTCGCGTTGCTGGCGACCATGGCGCCACGGCTGCATCGCCGGTACGCCGAGATCCGGACGCGTGGTCATGCCGAGCGTGCCGGGGCCGACGGTCCGGTCACGCCGCGAACCTGACCGCGGGTGCGATAGGAAGTACCCCAAGGTAAGGCTTTGGTAAAAAGCATGTACTATCGCCTGTAGTAGGTGGTTGCCGACGCGGCGCGCCATTTCCGGACGACGTGCCGGCGTGTTCGCCGCCCGCATCGGCCGACCCCTGCTCCGGACCGTGCATACCCCCCGGTGGGCACGGGCGCCGGTGTTGGTAGTGTCACAGAAAACCGTGAGCTTACGTCCGGTGACGAGGGTCGCCGATCGCACGCGCGTTGACCCGTGCCCACGGGCGGGGAGGAGTTGAGGAGAGGCGAATGAGCACAGCAGCCCCTGACTCGACGTCGTATTACCCCGCCGCGCCGACCGGTTTGCGTCGCCCGGCGATCATCGCCGCGGTCGTCGTCGCCGTCGTCATCGGCATCAGCATCGCCGTCGGGCACACATGGTTCGCGGTCTTCTTCGTCGCCGGAACGGTCGCGATCTTCGTGAACGCGATCCTGGTCCGGCGAGCGGTCGAGGTCGTGGCCGCGCAAGAACACCCTCGCAAGCAAGCTCTTGCCGTCAACTCAGCCGTTCGCCTCGGGGCCATCACCGTCCTCGCTCTGGTGGCGGCTTTCCTGGTCCGGCCCGATGGGCTGGGCGCGATGTTCGGACTCGCCATCGGCCAGGTCGTTCTGGTGCTCAACACGGTGATTCCGGTGATGAAAGGACTGCGTAAGCAGCTATGACCTCATTGTTCTTCCTGGCCGAGACTGCGGAACAAGAAGCAGAGAACGAAGCCGCGATCGAGGTTGGTCACCACATCCAGGTCGATTGGCTGGGGATGACCGTCAACCTCGACACGGTGATAGGCAGCAGCGTCGCCGCGGTCATCGTGGTCGCGATGGCGTTCTTCGTGCGAAACCGGATGACCTCCAAGAAGCCGAACTCGGTTCAGCTGTACTTCGAGGTCATCACCGTCCAGATGCGCAACCAGATCGAAGGTGCGATCGGGATGAAGATCGCGGGCTTCGTGCTGCCGCTGGCGGTCACCCTGTTCACCTACATTCTGGTGGCCAACTGGCTGGCGATCGTTCCCTCGCAATACGGCACCAGCACCGGGTCCACCAGCGAATGGCTCAAGCCGCCGGCCAGCGATGCCAACTTCGCGTACGCGCTCGCCATCTTCGTCTTCGTCTGGTACCACGCCGCAGGTGTCAAGCGCCGCGGCATCATCGGCCACCCGGTCAAGCTGATCAAGGGTCACGCCGTCGGTATCGCGCCGGTGAACATCATCGAGGAGATCGCCAAGCCGGTCTCGCTGTCCCTCCGACTTTTCGGCAACCTGTTCGCGGGCACCATCATGCTCGGCCTGATCGCGCTGATGCCGGTCTACGTCATGTGGGCGCCGAACGCACTGTGGAAGTCCTTCGACCTGTTCGTCGGACTGATCCAGGCCTTCATCTTCGCGCTGCTGACCGTTCTGTACTTCAGCCAGGCGATGGAACTGGACGAAGACCACCACTAGTACGACCCGGACGGCGAACGCCGACCGGAGCAAAGACCTGGCACTGAAGTGTCAGTTTCACCCGAAAGGAAAGTTCTCAATGGATCCCAATCTGATCGGTATGGGCGCGTTGATCGGCGGCGGCATCATCATGGGTGGCGGCGCGATCGGTGCCGGTATCGGTGACGGCATCGCCGGCTCGCAGCTGATCGCCGGTATCGCCCGTCAGCCGGAGGCCCAGGGACGTCTGTTCACCCCGTTCTTCATCACCGTGGGTCTGGTCGAGGCCGCATACTTCATCAACCTGGCCTTCATGGCTCTGTTCGTCTTCGCAACGCCGATCTCCGGCCAGTCCTGATCTCGGTCTGACGACCAGATCCTCCAAGGATCAAAGGGAATATCCGCACCATGAATCTCGCCGCAGAGAACTTCCTCATCCCCAATGGCACATTCTTCGTGTGTCTGCTGATCTTCGTCATCGTCTTCCTCATCATCCGGACGATGGTCGTGCCGCCAATCCTCAAGGTGCTCGACGAACGTGATGCCAGGGTCGCCAAGACCGTTGAGGACAACCGGGCGGCTGCGGCGAGCTACTCAGACGCCGAGACCGAATACCGGGCAGCGCTCAAGGACGCCCGGGGCGATGCCACCGGTATTCGGGACAAGGCCCGTGCCGACGGCAATGAGCAGTTGTCGGAGGCCAAGAAACGTGCCACCGCGGAAGCGGATTCGGTGCTGGCCGACAGCGTCGCGCAATTGAAGGCGGACGGCGACGACGCGGCCGCGACGGCACGCGCCGAGGTCGACCGTCTCTCGGCGGTACTCGCCAGCCGCGTGCTGGGCACCGAGGTGGCGCCGTCCGCTGCCGCGGCACCCGAGTCGACAGGAACGGTGAAGTAAGTGGACATCGTCATTGGAAACCTGATCGGTTTCGCGCTCATCGGCTTCCTGTTCTGGAAGTACGTGCGGCCGCCGCTGTCGCGAATGGTGGAGGCGCAGAAGGAGGCGATCAACCAGCAGGTCGTCGACAGCGCAGCTGCCGAGGAGCGCGTGGCCGACGCCCAGGCCGCACACGAACGTGCCCTCGCCGAGGCGAAGGCCGAGGCCAAGGAGATGCACGAGAACGCGCTCACCGATGCCAAGGGCATCGCCGAGGACTTCTCCGCGCAGGTCGACTCCGAGGTCAAGCGGATCAGTGAACACGGTAAGGCCCAGGTGGCTCTCAACCGGTCGAATCTGATCCGCGAGCTGCGCAGCGACCTCGGCCTGACCGCCGTGGACGGGGCCGGCAAGTTGGTCCGAGATCATCTCGCCGACCCGGGTGCCCAGTCCGACAGCATCGATCGGGTCATCGACGAGCTCGAGGCGATGGCGGCCGGCGGACCGTCCACGCAGGTCCCGCACACCGCGGATCTGATCGGGTTGCATTCGATGCGGGCGTCGAGCCGTGACGCTGCGCTCGCCGTGGCCGCCGAGTTCGACTCGGCTTCGCAGTCACTCGACTCCGCGGCGCTCACGACGGCGGCCACCGAGCTGACCGAGGTGATCCGGGTCATCGACGGCAACCCGGTGCTGCGCAAGCGGCTCACCGAGGACGAGGACAACGTCGACGGGCAGGTCGCCCTTGTGCAGAACCTGTTCGGCGGCAAGGTGTCGCAGATCGTCGTGGACATCCTGGTTGCCGCCGTCAAACAGCGGTGGTCGACCGCGGCAGACCTCACCGCGGCCTTACGCCGACAGAACGCACTGGTCGTCCTGACCGCGGCGGAGCGTGACGGATCGATCGAGCAGGTCGAGACCGAACTGTTCGCCGTCGGACGGCTGCTCGACCAGAACCCACAGTTGGCGTCGTTGTTGTCCGATCACACCCACGACGGTGCGCGTCGCGTCGAACTGCTGCGTTCGCTGGTGGGCGAGAAGGTCGGGTCGCACACCTGGTATCTGCTGTCGCATCTGATCGTGCTGCTGCACGGTCAGCCCTCCGAGGTTGCCGTCGATCACCTGGCCGAACTGGCCGCGGCCCGTCGCGGCGAATCGGTGGCGCACGTGGTGTCCGCGACCCGGCTGTCGGACGCACAGACCGCGCGTCTGTCGACCGTGCTCGGCAAGATCTACCGGCGGACCATCTCGGTGCAGACCGAGATAGATCCGGAGATCATCGGCGGCCTGCGGATCGGTGTCGGCGATGAGGTGATCGACGCCGATGTCGCGACCCGGTTGGCGAAGGCGGCCGAGAGCCTGCCGCGCTGACCTGCACCGAACCCAACCCAGCAACTGACAAACCACCAGCCGGACTGAGCAAGAAAGACGAAAACCCATGGCGGAGTTGACGATCTCACCAGACGAAATCAAGGGAGCGATCGAGCAGTATGTCTCGTCGTTCGAAGCCGATGCCTCCCGTGACGAGGTGGGCATCGTCACCGACACCTCGGACGGCATCGCTCACGTGAGCGGCCTGCCCGGCGCGATGGCCAACGAGCTGTTGCAGTTCGAGGGTGGCGTGCTCGGCGTGGCCCTGAACCTCGACGAGGACGAGATCGGTGCGGTCATCCTCGGTGACTACGAGTCACTCGAAGAAGGCCAGCAGGTCAGCCGTACCGGCGAGGTGCTCTCGGTGCCCGTCGGCGACAAGTTCCTCGGGCGCGTCGTCGACCCGCTCGGCGCCCCGATCGACGGCCTCGGTGACATCGAGGCCGACGAGCAGCGCGTGCTCGAACTCCAGGCGGCCTCTGTGCTCGAGCGCCAGCCCGTCGAGGAGTCCCTGGCCACTGGCATCAAGGCCATCGACGCCATGACCGCCATCGGCCGCGGGCAGCGTCAGCTGGTCATCGGCGACCGCAAGACCGGTAAGACCGCGGTCTGCATCGACGCGATCCTCAACCAGAAGGCCAACTGGGACTCCGGCGACCCCGACAAGCAGGTGCGCTGCATCTACGTCGCGATCGGCCAGAAGGGTTCGACCATCGCCGGCGTCAAGACCGCGCTGGAAGAGGCCGGCGCCATGGAGTACACCACCATCGTTGCCGCCCCGGCGTCGGACTCCGCGGGCTTCAAGTGGCTCGCTCCGTACACGGGTTCGGCCATCGGGCAGCACTGGATGTTCCAGGGCAAGCATGTCCTGATCGTGTTCGACGACCTGACCAAGCAGGCCGAGGCCTACCGTGCCATCTCGCTGCTGCTGCGCCGCCCGCCGGGCCGCGAGGCCTACCCGGGTGACGTCTTCTACCTGCACTCCCGTCTGCTGGAGCGTTGCGCGAAGCTCTCCGACGAGATGGGTGGCGGATCGATGACCGGTCTGCCGATCATCGAGACCAAGGCCAACGACGTCTCGGCGTTCATCCCGACCAACGTCATCTCGATCACCGACGGCCAGGTCTTCTTGGAGTCGGACCTGTTCAACAAGGGTGTTCGCCCGGCAATCAACGTCGGTACGTCGGTGTCGCGCGTGGGTGGTGCCGCACAGACCAAGGGACTGAAGAAGGTCTCCGGTTCGCTGCGTCTGGAACTGGCACAGTTCCGCGAGCTCGAAGCCTTCTCGGCCTTCGCCTCCGACCTCGACGACGCATCGAAGGCGCAGCTCGAGCGCGGTGCGCGCTGGGTCGAGATGCTCAAGCAGGACCAGTACAGCCCCTTCTCGGTGGAGGACGAGATCGTCTCGATCTACCTCTGCGGTGAAGGCCACTACGACTCGGTGCCCGTCGACGACGTGCGTAACTTTGAGACGCAGCTGCTCAGCCACCTGCACCATGAGGCCAAGGGCGTCTACGACTCGATCGCAGGCGGCAAGGCTCTCTCCGACGATCAGGCCGAGGCGCTGGTCGACGAGACCAACAAGTTCAAGAACAGCTACCTCACCCACGACGGCAAGCGGGTCGTGAACGAGGCCGAGGCCAAGGCGATGGACTCGGAGAACGTCGAACACGAGCAGATCACGGTCCGCAAGTCGTGATCGCGTCGTCCGACATTCGTCCGCAGGAAGGGGTGAGAGCTCATGGCCAGCATTCGTGAGCTGCGCTCGCGCATCCGGTCGGTGAACTCGACGAAGAAGATCACCAAGGCCCAGGAGCTGATCGCGACCTCGCGCATCACCAAGGCGCAGGCGCGCGTGGCGGCGGCCAAGCCGTATGCACACGAGATGACCGAGGTGCTCTCGGAACTCGCGAGCAATGCGGGGTCGCTCGACCACCCATTGCTCGTCGAGCGCGAGCAGCCCAAACGCGCCGGCATCCTGGTCGTCACGAGCGACCGGGGCATGTGCGGCGGATACAACGCGAACGTGCTGCGTGCGGCCCGTGAACTGATGGCGCTGGTCCGCGACGAGGGCAAGGAGCCGGTGCTGTTCGTGATGGGGCAGAAGGGCGTCGGCTTCTTCAGCTTCCGCGGCACCGACATCGCCGACTCGTGGACCGGATTCTCCCAGTCGCCCGACTACAACGACGCGGCCACCGCCACCGGCTTCCTGGTGGACCTGTTCCTGGCCGGCTCCGGCGAGCAGGTGGAGCGGCCCGACGGCGAGGGCTCCCTCGAGGGGGTCGACGAGCTGCACCTGGTGTACACCCGGTTCGTCTCGATGTTGACGCAGGCACCCGAGGTGCGCCGGGTGGCGCCGCTGGTGGTGTCGGAGGCGGAGGTGGATCAGGACGCCGAGATCCACAAGCCGTCGCGTAACTACTCGTTCGAGCCGGCTCCGGAGGCGCTGCTCGACGCGTTGTTGCCCAAGTATGTGGCGACGCGAGTGTATGCGGCGCTGCTGGATTCAGCGGCGTCCGAGTCGGCGGCGCGACGCACCGCCATGAAGGCGGCCACCGACAACGCCGAGGAACTGGCCACGTCGCTGTCCCGTGAGGCCAACCAGCTCCGCCAGGCGCAGATCACCCAGGAGATCAGCGAGATCGTCGGCGGCTCCAGCGCTCTGGCCAACTGACCTATCGACCCAAAGAGGAAGTGACCCAACGACAATGACTGCAGCAGTAACCTCCCCCACGGGGGCCGAGACGGGATCGGCCGACGGCCGGGTCGTCCGCATCATCGGCCCCGTCGTCGACGTCGAGTTCCCGCGCGGCTCGATCCCAGATCTGTTCAACGCCCTGCACGCCGAGATCAAGCTCGAAGCGGTGGCCAAGACGCTGACCCTCGAGGTTGCCCAGCACCTCGGTGACAACCTGGTCCGCACCATCTCCATGCAGCCGACCGACGGTCTGGTTCGTGGGGCCGCGGTCAGCGACACCGGCAAGTCGATCGTCGTGCCGGTCGGCGATGTCGTGAAGGGTCACGTCTTCAACGCGCTCGGCGATTGCCTCGACACCCCCGGCCTCGGCCGCGACGGCGAGCAGTGGAGCATCCACCGCAAGCCCCCGGCATTCGACGAGCTCGAGGGCAAGACCGAGATCCTCGAGACCGGCATCAAGGTCATCGACCTGCTGACCCCGTACGTCAAGGGTGGCAAGATCGGCCTGTTCGGCGGCGCGGGCGTGGGTAAGACGGTGCTCATCCAGGAGATGATCACCCGTATCGCACGTGAGTTCTCCGGCACCTCGGTGTTCGCCGGTGTCGGCGAGCGCACCCGTGAAGGCACCGACCTCCACCTCGAGATGGAGGAGATGGGCGTTCTGCAGGACACCGCACTGGTGTTCGGGCAGATGGATGAGCCGCCGGGCACTCGTATGCGCGTGGCGCTGTCGGCGCTGACCATGGCGGAATACTTCCGCGATGTGAAGCACCAGGACGTGCTGCTGTTCATCGACAACATCTTCCGGTTCACCCAGGCCGGTTCGGAGGTCTCCACCCTGCTCGGCCGTATGCCGTCTGCGGTGGGCTACCAGCCGACTCTGGCCGACGAGATGGGTGAATTGCAGGAGCGGATCACCTCGACCAAGGGTCGTTCGATCACCTCGCTGCAGGCCATCTACGTTCCTGCCGACGACTACACCGACCCGGCGCCGGCGACCACCTTCGCCCACCTCGATGCAACCACCGAGCTCTCGCGTCCGATCTCGCAGCTGGGTATCTACCCGGCCGTGGACCCGCTGACCTCGACCTCCCGCATCCTGGAGGCCTCGATCGTCGGTGACGAGCACTTCCGCGTCGCCAACGAGGTCAAGCGAATCCTGCAGAAGTACAAGGAACTGCAGGACATCATCGCCATCCTCGGTATGGACGAGCTCTCCGAAGAGGACAAGGTCACGGTGCAGCGTGCTCGCCGTATCCAGAAGTTCCTCGGCCAGAACTTCCTCGTCGCCGAGAAGTTCACCGGCCAGAAGGGCTCGGTCGTTCCGCTCGCCGACACCATCGAGGCATTCGATCGGGTCTGCAAGGGTGAGTTCGACCACCTGCCCGAGCAGGCGTTCAACAGCTGCGGTGGCCTCGACGACGTGGAGGCAGCCGCCGCCAAGATCAGCGGAAAGTAGCGAACCACCATGGCAGAGAAGTCCTTTCACGTCGAGGTCGTCGCCGCTGACGACAGGCTCTACTCGGGTGAGGCGACCTTCGTGATCGCGCAGACCACTTCTGGTGAGCTCGGTGTGATGGCGAACCACGAGCCGCTGTTGGGCCAGTTGGTGGCCGGCGGTTTCGTGGTGGTCGTCGAGGAGGGCGGCAACCGTCGCACGCTCGCCGTCCAGGGTGGATTCCTGTCGGTCACGGGCGAGGCGGTGACCATCCTCGCCGAGTCGGCGCAGTGGGCCGACGGCATCGATGCCGCTGCCGAGCGCGCGGCCATGGAAGCTGCCGACCCCGGCTCCGACGAGTACAACCGCGCGCATTCCCGGTTGGTCGCGGCCGAACACACCGCCAAGTAGACAGCTCGGCTCAACGGCCGGTCACCGCCAGTTGGCGGTGACCGGCCGTTGTCGTCTTTCCGGATCCGTCTGGCATGCTGGAGGAGGAAAAGACCGCTCGAGTCGCTCGACTCGTTGCCGGTGCGTGACCGCCCGCGCTCTGGCCTCAGCCCCACGTCGGTCGTTTTCGGAGGTTCGCCTGGTGTCGTTGGTAGCGATCTTGCTCGGTGTCCTACTGGTCGCCGCCTTGATCGTGTGTGGCCTGTTGGCGTACCGATTGAGTCAGCTGCGTCGAATGGGCACGCCCGTACTGTTGCGCCCGATCCCGGCCGCCGACGACGAGGGGTGGCGTCACGGCACCGTTCATTACAGTGACGACGCCTTGCGGTATTTCCGGCTCACCGCGCTGCGGCCCGGCCCCACCCGCACGCTGGTGCGGCAATCGATCGAGATCACCGGACGGCGCCGGCCATTCGGTAGTGAGTCCGACATCTTGGAGGGCATGGTGATCGTGGAGTTGGCCGCCGGCGCGGACGCCCACGGTGGAGCCTACGAACTGGCGATGGCGCCCGGGGCGGTTACTGCATTCCAGTCCTGGCTGGAGTCGCGGCAGAACGAGCGGTCCCAGCGACGCCGTACCGCGTGAGCGACCTACGCGACGCGGGGCACTAGATTCAGACCATGGCTGTTCATCTCACCCGCATCTACACACGCACCGGCGACGACGGCACGACTGGTCTCAGCGATTTCTCCCGGGTGGCCAAGACCGACCTGCGAGTCGGCGCGTATGCCGACTGCGATGAGGCCAATGCGGTCATCGGGATGGCGCTGGCTCTGGCCGACCAGGTCCCCGACGAGATCGCCACCGTGCTGGCGACAGTTCAGAACGATCTCTTCGACGCGGGAGCCGACCTGTCGACACCGGTGATCGAGAATCCGCAGTATCCGCCGCTGCGGATCGAACAGAGCTACATCGACGCGCTGGAGAGCTGGTGCGATGAATTCGGTGAGGGGCTGCCCTCGCTGGATTCCTTCATTCTTCCCGGGGGCACGCGACTGAGCGCCCTGCTGCACCATGCGCGAACCGTCGCCCGCCGGGCCGAACGCTCCGCGTGGGCGGCCGTCGACGCCGAACCGGACACCACCAGCGTGCTGCCGGCCCGCTACCTGAATCGACTGTCGGACCTGCTGTTCATCCTGGCGCGCGTCGCGAATCGGCCGCCCGTCGGTGGCGGGGACGTGAAGTGGGTGCCGGGTGGGGATCGTGCGCGGCCCGGGGCGGGTCAGCGGGGCGGCGGTCCGAGCGGAACGAGCGCCGACGAAGGCTAAGGTGGCACCGTGAGTGATCGTTTTCTGGTGTCCGGTGGCGCCCGCCTGTCCGGCGAGGTCTCCGTCGGCGGGGCCAAGAACAGTGTGCTGAAACTGATGGCCGCCTCGTTGCTGGCCGAGGGCACCACCACACTGACGAATTCACCCGAGATTGCCGACGTGCCGCTGATGGCCGACGTGTTGCGGGGGCTCGGTGCGGTGGTGTCGATCGACGGCGACACCGTGGTGATCGATGCGCCTGCCGAACCGAAGTTCCACGCCGATTTCGATGCGGTCAAGCAGTTCCGCGCCTCGGTCTGTGTGCTCGGTCCGCTGATGGCACGATGCCACCGTGCGGTGGTCGCCCTGCCCGGCGGCGACGCCATCGGCTCTCGGCCGTTGGACATGCATCAGGCGGGTCTGCGCGCACTCGGGGCGCACAGCTCCATCGAACACGGCTGTGTGGTGGCCGAAGCGGACACCCTGGTCGGTGCGCCGGTGGCACTGGAGTTCCCATCGGTGGGTGCCACGGAGAACATCCTGATGGCAGCGGTGCTCGCCGAGGGGGTGACCGTCATCGACAACGCTGCGCGCGAGCCGGAGATCGTCGACCTGTGCGTGATGCTGCAGCAGATGGGCGCGCGGATCGACGGAGCCGGCACGTCGACGCTGACCGTGACCGGCGTGGACCGACTCCATCCGACCACCCACCGGGTCGTCGGAGATCGCATCGTCGGTGCGACATGGGGAATCGCCGCGGCGATGACACGCGGCGACGTCACCGTGCGCGGTGTTTCGCCCGACCACCTGCAGCTGGTCCTCACCAAGCTGCGCGACGCCGGGGCCATGGTGGACACGTTCGACGACGGATTCCGGGTGCGCCAGGATCGTCGCCCGACCGCGGTGAACGTGTCGACACTGCCGTTTCCCGGATTCCCGACCGACCTGCAGCCGATGGCGATAGGTATGGCCGCGATTGCCGACGGGATGTCGGTGATCACCGAGAATGTGTTCGAGGCGCGCTTCCGCTTCGTCGAGGAGATGGTGCGACTCGGTGCCGATGCACGCACCGATGGACATCATGCGGTGCTCCGCGGCATCGAGCGATTGTCCAGCGCCCCGGTGTGGTGTTCGGACATCCGGGCCGGTGCGGGTCTGGTACTGGCCGGGCTGGTCGCCGACGGGGTGACCGAGGTGCACGACGTCGAGCACATCGACCGCGGATATCCGCACTTTGTGGAGAACCTGCGCAACCTCGGCGGAGAGATCGAGCGAGTGGGCGAGTGAGGTGACCGCCGACCACGGTCACCGACCGGGCGCCGCGAACGCCCCGTCCCCGCATGCCGCCGATGTGGACATCGCCGCGTGGTCCACCAGGTTCGACCTGCTGTCCGATCCACACCGGCTGGAGATCCTGATCGTGCTGCATCGGCGGCCGGGCATCATCGTGGGCGATCTGGCCGCGGCGGTGGGCCGGACCGAAACGGCTGTCTCGCAGGCTTTGCGGGTGCTTCGACACCAGGGGTGGGTCAGCTCCACCCGGCAGGGCCGTTCGGTGAGCTACCGGCTCGACGACGAAACCGTCCATCAATTGCTGCATTGGATGGGTGCCGGTCACTCGTAGTGCAGGACCCCACCTGACCGATCGGCCAGTCTGTCCACTTAAACATCTGAATAAGTGGACAGATGACGGTGGTGTGCTTACGGTTCGACCATGTTCCCGACGACCTCTTCGTCCACCACGGTGGCGATGCACATGAGTGATGGCATCATCGACGCGCCGACGTCAGCCGTATTTGCGGTGATCGCGGTGGTCGGCCTCGCGCTGTGTGCTTGGCGCGCTCGCGCCGACCTCGATGAGAAGACGGTACCGATGGCAGGTCTGGTCGCCGCGTTCATCTTCGCGGTCCAGATGATCAACTTCCCGATCCTGCCCGGGGTGAGCGGTCATCTGCTTGGTGGGGCGTTGGCCGCGATCCTGGTGGGGCCGTTCACCGGAGCCTTGTGTATCGCCATCGTGCTGATCGTGCAGGCGTTGCTGTTCGCCGATGGCGGGGTCACGGCGCTGGGCGCCAACATCACGAACATGGCGCTGATCTCCACCGTCGTCGGCTACGCGGTGGCAGTCGGGATGATGCGATTGATCGCGCGCCGAACCTGGACGGTCGGTCGTCTGGGAGTGGTGGCCTTTGTCGCCGCCCTGTGTGGAACGCTCGCGGCCGCAACCGGATTCATCGTCGAATACGAGATCGGGGGCGCTGCGACGCAGTCGCTGACCGCTGTGGCCGGCTACATGTGGGGTACGCACGCCCTCATCGGTGTGGGGGAGGGGCTGATCACCGCCGTCACCGTGATGGCAGTCGCCCGCACCCGCCCCGACCTCGTGTACCTCCTGCGGTCCCGACCGCAGACGGTGGCCGCGGACACCACCAGGACGGGAGCGCACGCATGACCACGTCCAACCGCGCACACCGCTTGGGTCGCCGGGCATTCCTGGTGGTCTTTGGCTTGGCGGCGCTCGTCATCGCCGGTGTCGTGTCGTATGCGGCCAGTGCCTCGCCGGACGGGCTCGACTCCACGACATTGCGCGGATGCGAGACGATCGTGGTGAACGGAACCGAGAATCTGACCGGCGACTGTATCGCGCAGCACGCCACCGAACACGCGCTGGCATCATCGCCCCTCGCCGACTACTCGGTCGGTGGAATCGGGTACTCCAACGGCGTCGCAGGCGTCATCGGCGTGCTGGTGACCCTCACCGTTGCGGTTGCCGTGTTCTGGCTGATCGCTCGACGCCGGGCCGACGGTCGCACCGCGACCCGTGGCGTCAGCCGACGCTGAACCGAAGTCAGCACCATGGGCGCCGGCCACGCACACCCGCTGTACCGATCCGCAACATCGGTGGTACATCGGGCACCTGCCGAGGCCAAGTTGGCGGCGTTGGTGGTGTTCGTCTTTGCCGTGGTGGCCACGCCCCGCGAAGTGTTCTGGCCCTACGTGCTCTACGCAGCGATACTGCTGACGATCTGGCGGTTCGCAACGATCCCGCTGAGATGGATTCTGCCGCGCATGCTCATCGAGGCGCCGTTCGTCGTGCTCGCAGTGCTGCTGCCGTTCTCCGAGGGCGGTGAGCGCGTGCACGTCGCGGGTATGTCGCTGTCGGTGGCCGGGCTCTACGCGGCGTGGGGGATTGTCATCAAGGGCACGCTCGGGGTGGCGGCTTCGCTGACGTTCGCGGCGACCACCCCGGCCAGTGCGCTGCCGGTGGCGCTGACGCGCCTCGGCATGCCTGCCACCGTGACGCCGGTGATCGTCATGATGTTGCGGTACGCGGATCTGTTGTCGGCGGAGATCCGCAGGATGCACATCGCTCGGTTGGCGCGCGGTGACTCACCGCGCACTCTGCATCGGGCCGGCGCGATCGCACAGGGTATCGGTGCGCTGTTCCTGCGGTCCTACGAACGTGGCGAACGTGTGCATCTCGCGATGATGTCGCGCGGTTTCAGCGGCGCCATTCCGGAGATGCCCGGCGTCGCCGGGTCGGCGCGTGCCAGCGCGCGTCAGTGGCTCGCGGTGACCACGCCCGCGACCATCGCTGTGATTATCGCCGTGATCTCATGGGGAGCAACATGATACGTCGGAAGTCCACTGCTGGTTCGGAGCCGCTCCCGTCGACCGGTGTGGCGGTCGAGGTCAGCGGCGTCCGATACACCTATCCCGATGGGCATCGGGCTCTGGACGGAGTCGACCTGCGAATCCGCGCAGGCGAGCGGGTCGCTCTGCTCGGGCCGAACGGCGCAGGGAAGACGACCCTGATGCTGCACCTCAACGGGGTGTTGACGCCGACCGAAGGTGTCGTGTCCATCCACGGGCGGATCGTCGACAAGAAATCGGTGCGCGAGGTCCGGCGGCAGGTGGGCGTGGTGTTCCAGGATCCGGACGATCAGCTCTTCATGCCGACCCTCGCCGAGGACGTGGCCTTCGGACCCGCCAATTTCGGCGTCGAGGGGCAGGCGCTGGCCGAACGTGTCGACGAGGCGCTGGCCGCGGTCGGGATGCGCGAGCAGGCGCAGCGCAGTCCCCATCACCTTTCCGGGGGTCAGCGTCGTCGCGGGGCGCTGGCATCGGTGCTGGCATGCCGGCCCGACGTGCTGGTCCTCGACGAGCCGTCGGCCAATCTCGATCCCGTCGCGCGCCGCGAACTCGCCGAGACGCTGATCGGACTGGACACGACGATGATCGTGGTGACTCACGACCTGCCCTACGCCGCGCAGCTGTGCGACCGGGCGGTGATCGTCGACGAGGGGCGGGTCGTCGCCGATGGCGCCATCCTCGATGTACTGGCCGACGCGGAGACGTTGGCGCGGCACCGTCTCGAGTTGCCGTGGGGATTCGACGTGGACACCATGCGCGCCCTGTCCGAACGGACAGGGCGCCGGGTGCCAACCGGATAGCACTCCGGCGCCAAGGGCGGGTTTGCACTCCGAGATCTGTTGTCCGCCAGTGTGACGCGCGTAACGTCGCCGGTGTTCACCACCGATGCCGATATCGCGCAGCGCGCGCAGGAGGACAGTCACCATGCAGGTCGACGAGCTACTCAAACCATTCCCCATCAAAGAGTTCCATCCCTTCCCGCGGGCGATGATGGGCCCCGGCGCCCACGAGATGATCGGACCCGAGGCGCTGAAGCTGGGTTTCAAGCGCACCCTGGTGATGACCACCGGACTGCGGGGCAGCGACACCGTCCACAAGATCGTCGAGTCATGCAAGTACCACGGACTGGAAGTGGTGCTGTTCGATCAGGTGGAGTCCAATCCGAAGGACTACAACGTGATGGACGCGGTGTCGCTCTACAACTCCGAGCAGTGTGACTCCTTCATCTCGATCGGTGGTGGATCGGCCCATGACGCGTGTAAGGGAGCGCGCATCTCGGTGGCGCACGACGGACGAAACATCAACGAGTTCGAAGGCTTCAACAAGAGCGAGAACCCGAAGAACCCGCCGCATATCGCGGTGTCCACCACGGCGGGCACGGGATCGGAGACCTCCTGGGCCTACGTCATCACCGACACCACCACCGACCCGGACAAGCCGCACAAGTATGTGGCGTTCGACGACGCGTCGGTGACCACCCTCGCGATCGACGATCCGGTGCTTTACTACGACTGCCCGGTCGCGTTCACCGCACAGTGCGGGTTCGACGTGCTCGCGCACGCCTCCGAACCGTATGTCTCGCGGTTGAACTTCCCGCCGTCGATGGGCAATGCACTGCATGCGGTGCGATTGACCGCACGACACCTGCGTGAGGCCACGTGGAACCCCACCGAACTCGCCGGCCGCGAGGGCATGATGTACGCGCAGTACATCGCGGCGCAGGCCTTCAATTCGGGCGGCCTGGGCATCATCCACTCGATCAGCCACGCGGTGTCGGCTTTCTACGACACCCACCACGGACTCAACAATGCGATCGCGCTGCCGCGTGTGTGGGCATTCAACATGCCGGTGCTCTACGAGCGCTTTGCCGATCTCGCCGAGGCGATGGGCGTCGACACGCACGGTATGACCAAGGTTCAGGCTGCTGATCAGGCGCTCAATGCGGCGATCCGGTTGCTGCGCGATGTGGGTATCCCGGAGAAGTTCACCGACGTGACGCAGGACTCGCACATCAAGAACCGGCTCGGTCAGGGCCCGACCAAGTTCTACGAGAACCGCAAGGAGATCTCGGGTGCGCCGGAGTCCATCGACGCGATCACCAACCACGTGCTCGGCGACGCCTGCACTCCGGGTAACCCGAAGGAGTGCACGTTCGAAACCGTGCGACCTGTCGTCGATCACGCCTTCAACGGCGACCTCGATGACCTGATCTCGTAGGGGCGCCACCCCTACGGCGCAGACGGGTGGCGAATCCACTGCCCCCGACCAGGTTTCGCCACCCGTCTGCATTCACCACCCCAATTTCGATCACCGTGACCCGCCCACAGAACCGGAGACACCGATGTCCGTGCAGTTCGCCGACGAGCCCGACGAGTTCGGACCGACGAGCCCCGATCCCGCCCGGTCCATGAGTGGCTCGCGTGGCACCGGTGGGGAACGGCCACCCCGATCTGGGGGTGGCACGGGTGACGGGGAATCACCCCGCGGGGGTGGCACGGATGACGGGGGATCCGCCCGTCCCCTGAGGAGCCCGCGAGGAACGAGCGGGCGTCACGAAGGGTCGCCCCCCTTCACCGACGTCGCCGACGTGATCGAGAAATTCGCCGCAGCAGGCTATCTCGCCGATCAGCGCCTCGCGACGACGGTCTTCCTGCAGAGCCGGCTGGACAAGCCGATCCTGCTCGAGGGGCCTGCGGGAGTCGGCAAGACCGAACTCGCCAAGACACTGGCAGAGGTCACCGGACGCCACCTGTTGCGCCTGCAGTGCTACGAGGGCCAGGACGAGACGACCGCGCTTTACGAATGGGATTACGGCAAGCAGCTGCTCTACACACAGGTGCTGCGCGAGAAGATCAGCCAGGTCGTCGAGGATGCCGCGACACTCACCGAAGCGGTCGACCGGATTGGTGCCGAGGAGAGCGTGTTCTTCTCCGAACGCTTCCTCGCACCGCGGCCGCTGCTGGAAGCCGTGCGCTCCGAAAGGCCGGTGGTACTGCTCGTCGACGAGGTCGATCGTGCCGACGAAGCGCTCGAGGCGGTCTTGCTGGAACTGCTCGCCGAGTATCAGGTCTCTGTGCCGGAGATCGGTACCTTCGTCGCTACCCACCAGCCGATGATCGTGTTGACCTCCAACAACACCCGGGATCTGTCGGCCGCGCTCAAACGACGCTGCCTGCACCTGTCGCTGGACTACCCCGATGCCGACCGTGAACTGGAGATCATCAAGTCCAAGGACACCGGGTTGTCGGAGGCATTGGCCGCACAGCTCGTGCAGATCGTGCGCGGGTTGCGCGAGCTGGATCTGCGCAAGGCGCCGAGCATCTCCGAGGCCATCGACTGGGCGCGGACCCTCGCTGTTCTCGGTGCCGACGACCTCACCGCCGAGATCCTCTCCGACACCGCCAATGTCGTGGTCAAATACGACCGGGACCTGACTCGTGCGATCGATGCCATGCCCAGGTTGGTCGATCCGAATGCCGAAGTGCCCGAACATTTGCACGGGCACTCGCACGACCACGGCCACTCGCACGACCACGGGCACTCCCATGACCACGGGCATTCCCACGATCATGACCATTCGCCCGGGCACGAGACGAACTCGGGGCCGGCGCGGCGGGCCGCCAAAGATCTTCCGGGGCGTCACGGACAGGACTACTACGGATCGCCGGGCGCCCGCAGCGAGGCCGGTACCAAGGGCGGTGTGAGTCCGGGTCAGGGGAGCCGGTCGTTCCAGCGACGAGGCGGCACCGGCAAGCGGCCGTTCTGAGGCGAGCAGGATGGAAGGGGCGCTGCACCGGTTCGTCCGGTTGCTACGACTACACGGGATACGGATCGGTGTATCCGAGGCGATGGATGCCATGCGAGCCACCGCGACGGCGGAAGTCCTCGCCGATCGTGAGCTGCTGCGATCGGCACTGGAGGTATGCCTGATCAAGGACCGCCGCGACGAGGACACCTTCAACGAGGTCTTCGACCGGTTTTTCGGTCTGCGGCCGGTGGTCGACCGCGACGACGGGCATGGGCACTCGCACAGCCACGACGATCTCAGCGACACCGGCGAACTCGAGGAGTACACGCTGTCCGAGGACGTCAGCGAGACTCCGCAGCAGGGACACAGTCACGGACCGCCGTCCAACATCCGGCAGTACTTCGACCCGGAGGATCTCGCCGAGCAGTACAACTTGCATCAGGAGGCCAACAAACTCGATATGGCATCGCTCACGGACGAGATCGTGCTCTCGGCCGACGAGGTCCCGAACTCGGAGGCCGCCGCGCGGGTGCAGCTCACGGTGTCCCGACTGCACAACCCGGGCCGTCCGGGTGATCTCGTCGCCGGTACGCCGACCGAGCTCGACACCGAGCTCTCCGTCGCGCAGGAGATGGCGCTGCTCGAATGGCTCGACACCGACGAGTCCGCGGGTGGACAGCCAGACGCCGAGGAGTTGGCGGCGCTACGGCGCGCGCTGGCCGGCCTACTCGACGGGCTGCCGGAGAAGTTGCGAGATCACCTCGAGCAATTGATGGCCACCGACCACGAACTGGAGAGCCGCGAGATCAAGGCCTCGGTGCGTGAGGTGATCCACGAGCAGGACCGGGCGAGCCTCGAGGAATCGATCCGCCGCCTGATCCGCAGTCTGCACGGAGCTCCGCGCGCCCGCCGCAAACTCGCTGCGCGGGGCACCGTCGACGGCGCTCGCACCATGCGCGCGAACCTGCGCTACGACGGGGTGCCGTTTCGTCCCGTCACGGTCGCCAAGGTCACCGATCGTCCCAGCCTGCTGGTCCTGGCCGACGTGTCATTGTCGGTGCGTGCGGCGGCCCGGTTCACCTTGCAGCTCGTGCACGGGCTGCAGAGCATGGTCGCCCACGTGCGGTCCTTTGCCTTCGTCGCCGACCTCGTCGAGATCACCGACCTGTTCGCCGAGCACCCAGCCGAGGAGGCGTTGTCGCTCGTTGTCTCGGGGCTACCCGCCGGCGGAGTGCTCGACACCGACGCCGACTCCGACTACGGACACGCGCTGGAGACCTTTCTCGAGGAGTTCGGTGGCGCGGTCAACCGTCGCACCACCGTCATCGTCCTCGGGGACGGCCGAACCAACGGCCGGGACCCCAACCTGCCCGCATTCGAGGAGATCACGCGGCGGGCCCGGGAGACGATCTGGATCACGCCCGAGCCGAGCTATTCCTGGGGCCTGGGATCGTGCGACCTTCCCGCCTACGCGACGATGTGCGACCGGGTCCATGTTGTCCACGACCTGTCCGAGTTGGAGCAGGTGTCGGTCGACGCGATCGGGCCAGTACACCGGTGATCGCCCGCGTAGGATCGCGAACAGGCAACCGGCGCTGGGACGGGTGAGGTGACGTGGCAACCGAGGCGGGCGCGACGATGATCCGCACCGGTGTGCGGATCGCCAAATTCCACACCCCGGAGATCATCATCGGGCACGGGTCGTTGGCCGAGGTGCCGCGTGCGGCCGATGGCCTGGGCGTGCGGCGACTGATGGTCGTCTCCGACCGGCCGTTGATGGCGACCCCGTGGTACTCGGAGCTGTGCGATCGCCTGCGCTCGTCGGGGCTGCAGGTGTATTCGTTCACCGGGGTGTCGCCGAATCCGCGCGCTCCCGAGGTGTCCGCCGCGCTCGAACACTACGAATCGGCCCGCTGTGAGGGCATCGTCGCACTCGGCGGTGGATCGGTCATCGATGCCGCCAAAGGAGTTGCCGTGCTCGCCGCGAACGGCGGACACATTCTGGAATACGAGGGCATCGATCGGGCCCGCCGACCGCTGCCGCCGTTGGTCGCCGCACCCACCACAGCCGGCAGCGGTTCGGATGTCTCGCAGTTCTGCATCATCAACGACGTCGACCGCCGCACCAAGGTCACCATCATCGGTCGCGGGCTGGTCCCCGACGTCTCGGTCATCGACCCGAGGGTGCTGGCAACACTGCCCCCGGAGGTCGTCGCGCAATCGGGGATGGACGCCATCACCCACTGCATCGAGGCCTATGCGTCGATCGCCCACAACCGACTCACCGACATCGCGGCCCGCTCGGCCATCGGTACGGCCTGGCGCAGTCTGGAGCGGCTGGTGGAAGACCCGGGCGACGCACAGGCCGGACTGGACATGGCCTACGCCGCCCTCGAAGCCGGCATGGCGTTCACCAATGCGATCCTCGGTGCGACCCACGCGATGAGCCACCCGGTGGGCGGTCTGTGCGATGCGCCGCATGGGGCGATCAACGCGGTGCTGTTGCCGCATGTCATCAGGTTCAATGCCGAGACCGACCCGCAGCCCTACGCCGAATTGGCAGAAGCGGTGGGTGTCGCCGCCGCGTCGTCGGCCCATACGACCGCCGAACGGTTCGCCGCGCGTGTCGCCGACCTCTCCGCCCGCGTCGGCCTGCCCGGATCGTTGACACCGCTCGGGGTTCGCCGCGAGGATCTCGCCGTGCTCTCTGCCCACGCACTGGCCGACGCATGCATGACCACCAATCCCCGTCAACCGACTGCAGATGACGTACACCGGCTGTATCGGGAGGCATTGTGATGGCCGGGCACCGCGCCCCGGCGCCAGGGCCCGTCGATCCGGTGATGGACGCGCCTCCCGACCACGACGTCGTCGGTGGAATCGACGATCGGTTGGAGTCCCTGGTCGGATTGCATTCGGTCAAGGGATCCCACTATGCGCAATTCCGTGGAGTGGAACAGCGGTTGTCGCGGGTCGTCGACGCGCTAGACCGGATATCGCGGGCACTTGTGCAGACCGCCGAGGGGCCCGAGAACCTGGTGCTGTCGGTCGTGCGCGCCGCCCAAGAGCATCTGGGCGCGGAGTGGGTGGTGTTCGCGCTGTGCGATGGCGAGCTCGATCGCACGGGACCACGGCATCTGATGATGACCCAGGACGGCACCATCCTCGCCTTCGAGGGCGTTCAGATGGCGCGGGCGCCGAGGCACCTGCCCGCCGACGTGCTCAACCGACTCAACGACATCCTGCGCAATCAGATGGATCGTCTGACACGTCCGGTGGTCGACGATCATCACCTGCATGTGCCGGTACATCTCGACGGCCGGGTGGTCGGCGGGTTGTCGGCATGGACGCCGCCCCACACACCGGTGGACTCCTCGGATCTCGTCGTGATGCGGATTCTGGCGCGTCAGGCAGCTGTCGCGCTGCTCAACGCCGCGCTCCTCGAGGAAAGCCGCCATCAGCTGACCCGGGCCGAACACGCGTACGCGCAGGCTTCCGAACAGGCTCGGGATCTTGCGGCGCGCAACCTGGAACTCGAGCGCACACAGCGTGAATTGTCCGCCGCCATGCGACAACGCCTCGTGGTGGAGGAACGCGAGCGCATCGCTCGAGAGCTGCACGACTCGGTCACGCAGTCGGTGCTGTCGGCGGGTATGCAGATCGAGGTGTGCCGGATCGATGCCGAACCGCGTACGGCGGAGCGGCTCGAGGTCGCCGGACGACTCACGCGCGATGCGGTCGAGCAGCTTCGCTCGGTGATCTATGCGCTCAACCAGTCGCCGACGGTCAGCGAGTTGAGCCTGGGGGAGGTTCTCGACGGGCTGTGTTCGATGCACATGCCGGCCGACCTGGAGACCGAGGTGCGTGTGGTGGGGAGACCACGAGACCTGCCCGACGACGTTCAACACGCCATCCTTCGGATCGCCGGGGAGGCACTGTTCAACACCGCCGTGCACGCCGAGGCGTCCACGGCCCGACTGACCCTCTCCTACGGCGATCACCTGATCTCGCTGAGCATTGACGACGACGGGGACGGGGACCCGGCGCACATGCGCAAGGTGTTGCGCGCCGCAACGCTCGGCGACCTGGCCGGGCGGCATCGCGGTCTGGCCAATATGGCCACCAGGGCAACCGAACTCGGCGGTGGCCTGCGCATCCGACGATCACGCCTCGGCGGTGTGCGCATCGGCGTCGAGATCCCGGTGACCGGGGCCACGGGTTCGGGGACGAGGGAGGCAACATGACAGCACCCGAGACCACGGCGGTTCGCACGATGCTGGTGGACGACCACGCCCTGTTGCGTGAGGGCATCCGATCGCTGCTCGACCGAGAGTCGTCGATCGCGGTGGTCGGCGAGGCGGACTCGTATGAGAACGCACTTGCCGAGGTGACCCGATGTCGACCCGACGTGGTCGTGGTCGACCTCAAGCTGACCGCCGGCACGGAGTATGAGGGCCTACGGCTGATCGGCGAGATCGCGCAGCGTCACCCCGGTGTGGCCGCGCTGGTGTTGACCACATTCCTCGACGACGACCTCGTGGTCCGCGCGGTCAAGGCCGGAGCCCGCGGCTACGTCGTGAAGGACGTCGACACCACCGAACTTGTCCGTGCGATCCAGGCGGTGTCGGGGGGTGGCAGCGCCTTCGACCCGCGCAGCGCCGCGATCGTGCTGCGTACGGTGTCCGGGGAGGGAGGGGTGTCGGAGGGTTTGACCGAGCGTGAGCGCGAGGTCCTGCGCCTGCTCGCCGACGGATTGTCGAACAAACGCATCGGGCAGACGCTTTACATCTCCGAGTCGACGGTCAAGTTCCACATTCGCAACATCATCCGCAAACTCGGAGTCTCCAAGCGCACCGATGCCGTGTACATCGCCAGCAAACGAGGATTGATCTGATCATGCGACGGTCTATCGCGGGGTGAGGACCATCCAGCCGCCGTGATCGTCGAAGAACTCGACGGTCGCAGGCTTTACGAGCTCGGCCCAATGACGCAGGTGGCTTGCAGTCAAGCGCAACAGATGTCCGAAGTGCTCACTGGGGTGGTCTTCGTAGGGCACAGCGACAACGACGCGTCGGCGCGCCACCCGCAACGCCTCGGACAACGCACGACGAGCCGAGCCATCGTCGAGGTGTTCGAGCAGGTGGATCAACGTCACCGTGTCGACCGAGTCGGCACCGAACGGGAGTGCGGTCGCGTCGCCGACAACCGCCGACACGTCGTCGCCACGTCGGCGCGCGGCAGACTTCAGCAGCGCGGTGGCACCGGGGGAGATATCACAGGCGTGTACCCGCCGGCCATCGCCGGCGCACTGCAATGCGAGGAAACCGAAACACGAACCGACCTCCAGAACGCTCTCGCCGATCACCAGAGACCTGGCCCGTAGATGAATCGGGGCAAAAGGCGAGCGTCCGTCGGCCAGTTCGGCGAGGGAATTGTCGTAGAACGCCGCCCACGCGCGGTCATCATCGGGCGCAGAAGTTCGGATCACACCCAGCGCGGCCTGCTCGAAAGCATGCCGACCGGCGAGGATCCCGAGGTTCACGAGATGAAGTAGTCCGTCCACCATCGACGCGTCGCTGATCGTCGATGCGTCCAGCCGGTGGATGATCTCGACTCCGTCGATGCCCGGACGCCAGGCGAACGGACCGCAGTTGACGAAGCCGGCGGGGACACTCAGGGTGCGACGCACCGCTACGCGAGTCGGCGGCGGGTCGACACAAGCGAGCGCTGTCATGCCTTCACGCTATGGACGGTCTTGACCTGCAGTAACTGCCCATCGAGGTCCGGTGACTGTCCAAAAGGACGGGATCAATGGCGCAGATCACACAGAGATTCGCACGTCTCAGGCCGGGTAGTGCGCAGTCATCGCGGCCGGACGCACGTCTATGACCTGCGATGATGCTGCGGAGCCACGCTGCTGACCAGGCGATTTGGATATGGCCGCGAGAGTGCGTAACTTTCTTCGAGTCAGCGCGCCACGGCGCCGCCCCGGACGCCCCGAGAGGGGAAACGGGGAAGGGAAACCGGGTTCTGCACTGACCGCCCCCGAGAAATCGACCGGGTCGCTTGATGCGCCAGGTTTGACATCTCGGACTGCCAGACACTCCCGATCGGACCACGACCGAGAGTTGCGGGCCGCGAAGAGCGTCTGGTAGGTTGGAAGAGTTGCGCCGGAGACGGGCAGCGAATCCAAATTGAACGAAAGCTCGCAGGTGAGCGCCCTTTCACGGGGTGGTGCTGGTGGGTGTGTGTTCTTTGAGAACTCGATAGTGTGTTGATGGATTGTCTGATGCCATTTGTTTGGCATCGTGTGTCCAAGTGTTTTTGGATATGGATGATTTTTGTTTTTGTGGCATCTGCCCTGTGGGGTGGGTGTTGCTAGTTTTTGTTTGGTCAGGTTTTTGTCTCTCTGGCTGAGATTGTGTTGAAAGTCTGCCGGCCTGTGGTTGGTGGTTTTCGATAGGTTTTCATGGAGAGTTTGATCCTGGCTCAGGACGAACGCTGGCGGCGTGCTTAACACATGCAAGTCGAACGGAAAGGCCCAGCTTGCTGGGTGCTCGAGTGGCGAACGGGTGAGTAACACGT
>NZ_JAKGCU010000008.1 GCF_021556435.1 Gordonia tangerina | reverse complement strand
CCACAACCCCCAAGCCACCCCAAAGCCGCGAGCACAAAAACCAACGCCCGCGGTCACATACCCCACGCCGCCACCACCATCAGGAACCTCTTGACACCCAACCCCATAGGATGCTCAGGGAGCAGATGCCCACCCCAATCCCTGAGGAGCGAGCTTGCGAGCGTCACGAAGGGTCAACCCAGCAGGACCGCATACCCCGGCTTGATCACGTCGTCGATCAGCGCGAGTCGTTCGTCGAAGTGGATGAACGCCGACTTCATCGCGTTGACCGTGAACCGTTCGAAATCGGCCCAGCCGTAGCCGAACTGCTCCGCGAGCCGCAAGAACTCCTTGCTCATCGTGGTGTCGCTCATCAACCGGTTGTCGGTGTTCACCGTGACCCGGAAACGAAGGCGGGCCAGCACGTTGAACGGATGATCGGCCATCGAGGCGACAGCTCCGGTCTGCACATTGGAGCTGGGACACAACTCCAATGGGATGCGTTTGTCGCGGACGATGTCGGCAACTTGCCCGAGCTCGGCACCGGTGAAGCTCTCGGCGGTGAGGTCCGCACCAGGAGGCAGCACGATGTCGTCGATGACCCGCACACCATGACCGAGCCTGTCGGTACCGCAGAACGCGATCGCTTCATGGATCGACGGCAGACCGAACGCCTCGCCGGCGTGAATGGTGAACGGAGCGTTGTTGGCCCGCATGAACTCGAACGCATCGAGATGCCGCGTCGGCGGATTGCCCGCCTCGGCCCCGGCGATGTCGAAACCCGCGACGCCGGCGTCGCGGAAACGCACCGCCAACTCCGCGATCTCGCGCGACCGCGCGGCATGACGCATCGCGGTGACCAGGCATCGCACGATGATCGGGCGTCCCGCCTCGGCCGCTTCCCGCTCACCTGCCGCGAATCCGTCGAGTACTGCCTGGACCACCTCGTCGAGCGTCAAACCCTGTTCGAGGTGTTGTTCGGGCGCATAGCGCACCTCGGCATACACCACCCCGTCGGCCGCGAGGTCCTCGACGCACTCGCGGGCCACCCGGGTCAGCGCGGCGGGCGTCTGCATCACGGCGACTGTGTGCGCGAACGTTTCCAGATAGCGCTCCAGTGAGCCGCTGTCGGCCGCGTCGCGAAACCATTCGGCGAGTTCGTCCGGATCGTCGGCCGGCAGCTCGCCATAGCCGGTTTCCCGCGCCAATTCGAGCACCGTGCTCGGTCGTAGACCGCCGTCGAGATGGTCGTGCAGCAGCACCTTCGGGGCCAGCCTGATGTTGGGCAGATCCAGCGGCCGTCCCGGCCCGAGGTCGGTCGCCCGATTCGAAGCGGGCACTTGCGCGGTCGTCATGCACCGACGGTAACGCGATCGACGATCAGGGGCGCGGGCTCGCCCGGCGCGTCGCCCACCGTGACCGCGGCGCGCAACGCGGCCCGCGCCGGCGCGAACCGTTCGGCGGTCTGCGTGTGCAGAGTGAACAGCGGATCGCCCCGACGCACCCGATCCCCGGGCTTGGCGTGGATGGTGACGCCCGCCTCGGCCTGCACGGCCGCACCCGGCACCGCACGTCCCGCTCCGAGACGCCACGCCGCGATCCCGACATCCCAGGCGTCGAGACCGACGACCACGCCCGAGTGCTCGGCCGTGACGGTGTCGGTGTGGTCGGCGACCGGCAGCGGCGCATCCGGGTCGCCGCCCTGGGCGGCCACCATCGCCCGCCACACATCCATGGCCTTGCCGTTGGCGAGGTTGACCGCCGGGTCCACCTCGCCGAGCCCCGCCGCGTCGAGCATCTCCCTGGCGAGCGCCACAGTCAGCTGCACCACATCATCCGGGCCGCCACCCGCGAGCACCTCGACCGACTCGGCCACCTCGAGCGCATTGCCCGCGGTCAGCCCCAACGGCGTGTTCATGTCGGTGAGCAGCGCGCGGGTGGTGACCCCGGCCGATTCACCGAGCTCGACCATCGTCTCGGCCAGTTCCCTGCTGAGCTGCTCGGTCTTCAGAAAGGCCCCGCTGCCGAACTTGACGTCCAGGATCAGCGCACCGGTGCCCTCGGCGATCTTCTTCGACATGATCGAACTCGCCAGCAGCGGAATCGACTCCACCGTCGCGGTGACATCACGAAGCGCGTAGAGCCGGCGATCGGCCGGTGCCAGATCACGGCCCGCCGCGCAGATCACCGCACCGACCCGCTCGAGCTGATCGACCATCTCGTCTGGACCGACATCGGCACGCCAGCCCGCGATCGACTCCAGCTTGTCCAGCGTGCCGCCGGTGTGGCCGAGCCCACGCCCAGACAGTTGCGGAACCGCCACACCGTAGGACGCCACCAGTGGCGCCAACGGCAATGTGATCTTGTCCCCCACCCCGCCGGTGGAGTGCTTGTCGACGGTGGTCAGCTGCTGGCCGTCGCGGCGCAGCCTGGTGAAATCCATCCGGCGCCCGGTGTCGACCATCGCCTGGGTCCAGCGGGCGATCTCGCGGCGCGACATACCCCGGATCAGGATCGCCATCAACAACGCCGACATCTGTTCGTCAACGACGTCGCGGTGCTCCGCGGCGTAGCGATCGATGACCCAGTCGATCTGGGCGTCGGACAACTCCCCACCGTCACGTTTGGTCCGGATCACCGAGATCGTGTCGATGACCTCTGCGTCCTCGGGCCACGATTCGGTCGTGACGTCCTGGTCACTCATCGCGCCGCCTCCAGATCCTCGGGCCCGAACGCATCGGGCAACAGCTCTGCCAGGCGCCGCGGCCCGCTGGGATGGTCCACCAGCAGCACGGACCCGCCGTGTTCGAGCAATACCTGCCGACAGCGTCCGCACGGCATCAGGATCGCCCCGCGGGCATCGCACACCGCCACCGCGACCAGCGGCTGTCGACCGGTCGCGACCAGGTGCGCGACCAGGGCGACCTCGGCGCAGATGCCGAGACCATATGAGACATTTTCCACATTGCAGCCCAGCACCACACGTCCGTCCGATGTCAGGCCGGCCGCACCCACCGGGAAGCCGGAGTATGGCGCATACGCCCGTTCGATCATGGCTTCAGCGTTGTCCCGCAACAGTTTCCAGTCCACGTCGACAGACACGACAGGCTCCTCACAATCGGTACGGGCGAGCAAGATGTGACCCCGGATACGACCAATAACCTTGGTAAGGCATACCTAATTCGAGATCAGTTGTCGCCCAAATCTGTTCGGGCAATTTACGCCCGGCCTCAGCATAGGTTTAGAGTCTCATGCATGGGTCCACGGCCGAGCCTGATAATGCCGACTCGGCACATCCATCGACGCTGTTGGAGGCCAATTTCGCGATGAGCACCCCCACCGAGGTAGCACCAGAGCCGGTGCGCAAACGCTCCCTGTATCGAGGCGACCCAGGCATGTGGTCGTGGGTGCTGCACCGCATCACCGGTGTCACCATCTTCTTCTTCCTCTTCGTCCATGTACTGGACACCGCGGTCATCCGCATCGATCCCAACAAGTACTCCGAGATCATCGAGACGTACAAGACGCCGATCATCGGACTCATGGAGATCGCGCTGGTCGCGTGTGTGGTCTACCACGCGTTCAACGGTGTGCGGATCATCTTGGTCGACTTCTGGTCCAAGGGCCCCAAGTATCAGCGGCAGATGCTGTGGGTGATCCTGACCCTGTTCGTCATAGTCTTCGGCGCGGGTGCGGTCCGTCTGCTGCAGATCCTGATCACCCACTCGTTCTAGGAGGCACCTGATGACTGCATCGCAAGCAACTCCGGGTGCCGCGAAGACGCTGGGCACCGACTACGACCGTCCGGCAAGCCTGGACAATCCCCGCGCACCGCGGATGCGCAAAGGTGGGAACTTCGAGAAGTACGCGTGGCTGTTCATGCGTTTCTCCGGGCTCGCGCTGATCATCCTGACCATCGGTCACATGTTCATCATGCTCGCCTGGGACGACGGCGTGCACCGCATCGACGCCTCGTTCGTCGCCGCGCGTTGGAAGGAACCCTTCTGGCAGATCTGGGATCTCAGCATGTTGTGGCTGGCCCAGCTGCACGGCGGCAACGGCGTCCGCACCGTCATCGCCGACTACTCACGCAAGGACTCCACCCGGTTCTGGCTGAACGTCCTGCTGGGCATCTCGATGATCCTGGTGCTGGTGCTCGGCACCTACGCACTGCTGACCTTCGACGTGAACAGCGTCGGCTGAGGAGACTGACGAAACTGATGCAGGAACATCGCTACGACGTAGTCATCGTGGGTGCCGGCGGGGCCGGCATGCGCGCCGCCATCGAATCCGCGCCACGTGCGCGGACAGCGGTGCTGACCAAGCTCTACCCCACCCGCAGCCACACCGGCGCAGCACAGGGTGGCATGTGCGCCGCGCTGGCGAACGTCGAAGAGGACAACTGGGAGTGGCACACCTTCGACACCGTCAAGGGTGGTGACTACCTCGCCGATCAGGACGCCGTCGAGGTGATGGCCAAGGAAGCCATCGACGCGGTCCTGGATCTGGAGAAGATGGGGCTGCCGTTCAACCGCACCCCCGAGGGCAAGATCGATCAGCGCCGATTCGGCGGACACACCCGAGATCACGGCAAGTCGCCGGTGCGACGTGCCTGCTACGCCGCCGACCGCACCGGCCACATGATCCTGCAGACGCTGTATCAGAACTGCGTCAAGCACGACGTCGAATTCTTCAACGAGTTCTACGCGCTCGACATCTGCCTCGGTGAAAACGAAGACGGCGAGATGGTGGCCAATGGTGTGGTCGCCTATGAGTTGGCCACCGGCGAGATCCACGTCTTCCACGCCAAGTCAATCGTGTTCGCCACCGGCGGCTCGGGCCGGATGTACAAGACCACCTCCAACGCCCACACGCTCACCGGCGACGGCATGGGCATCGTCTTCCGCAAGGGATTGCCGCTGGAGGACATGGAGTTCCATCAGTTCCACCCGACCGGCCTGGCCGGACTCGGCATCCTGATCTCGGAGGCCGTGCGTGGTGAGGGTGGCATCCTGCGCAACGCCGACGGCGAACGCTTCATGGAGCGCTACGCCCCCACCATCAAGGACCTCGCACCCCGCGACATCGTCGCTCGATCGATGGTGCTCGAGGTGCTCGAGGGCCGCGGCGCCGGGCCCAACAAGGACTACGTCTACATCGACGTCACCCACCTCGGCGAGGACGTCCTCAACGAGAAGCTGCCCGACATCACCGAGTTCGCCCGCACCTACCTCGGTGTCGACCCGGTCACCGAGTACGTCCCGGTGTACCCGACCTGCCACTACGTTATGGGTGGCATCCCGACCAACATCGAGGGTCAGGTGCTGCGCGACAACGACACCGTGGTGCACGGCCTCTACGCGGCCGGCGAGTGCGCCTGTGTGTCGGTGCACGGCGCGAACCGGCTGGGCACCAACTCGCTGCTCGACATCAATGTGTTCGGCCGGCGGGCCGGTATCGCCGCCGCCGACTACGCCACGTCGGCCGACTTCATCGAACTGCCCGAGACGCCGACCAAGATGGTCGACGACTGGCTCGAGGTGCTGCTCAGCGAACGCGGCCATGAGCGCGTCGCCGACATCCGCACCGAGTTGCAGGTGACGATGGACAACAACGCGTCGGTGTTCCGTACCGAGGAGACGCTCAAGCAGGCACTCACCGACGTGCACGCACTGAAGGAGCGCTACAACCACATCCGCGTGCACGACAAGGGCAAGCGCTTCAACAGCGACCTACTCGAGGCGATCGAGCTCGGCTTCCTTTTGGAGATGGCCGAGGTCACCGTGGTCGGCGCGCTCAATCGCAAGGAGTCACGCGGCGGTCACGCCCGCGAGGACTACCCCGACCGCGACGACACCAACTACATGCGCCACACCATGGCGTACAAGAAGGGCGAGGGCCTTCTCGCGGACATCGAGCTGGACTACAAGCCCGTCGTGCAGACCCGCTACGAGCCGATGGAGCGTAAGTACTGATGACAGCGA
Organism: Gordonia tangerina; assembly: GCF_021556435.1. GTDB lineage: Bacteria > Actinomycetota > Actinomycetes > Mycobacteriales > Mycobacteriaceae > Gordonia > Gordonia tangerina. The sequence continues at coordinate 174,422 of NZ_JAKGCU010000008.1, read as the reverse complement.
TCATGGAGAACCCCACCCCATCCGCCGACGAGCCGCCGCTGCCCCCGGTGCCCGACGAGGCCACCATGGTCACGTTGAAGATCTACCGGTTCAATCCGGAGAACCAGGACGCGCAGGGATTCGAGAGCTTTCGGGTGCCGGCGCTGCCGACCGACCGGTTGCTCAACCTGCTGCTGTACGTGAAGGGTTACCTGGACGGCACCCTGACGTTCCGACGCAGCTGCGCCCACGGCGTGTGCGGGTCCGACGCGATGCGCATCAACGGCGTCAACCGCCTGGCCTGCAAGTTGCTGATGAAGGACATGCTCCCGAAGGACACATCCAAGGAGCTCACCATCACCGTCGAGCCCATCAAGGGCCTGCCGGTCGAGAAGGATCTCGTGGTGAACATGGAGCCGTTCTTCGATGCCTACCGCGCGATCAAGCCGTTCCTCATCGCGTCGGGCAACGAGCCGACCCGGGAACGTATCCAGAGCCAGGCCGACCGTGCCCGCTTCGACGACACCACCAAGTGCATCCTGTGCGCCTGCTGCACCACCAGCTGCCCGGTGTTCTGGAACGAGGGAAGCTACTTCGGTCCCGCCGCCATCGTCAACGCGCATCGTTTCATCTTCGACAGCCGCGATGAGGGTGCGGTCGAGCGTCTCGACATCCTCAACGACATGGATGGTGTGTGGCGCTGCCGGACCACCTTCAACTGCACCGAGGCGTGCCCCCGCGGCATCCAGGTCACCCAGGCAATCCAAGAGGTCAAACGTGCGCTGATGTTCTCGCGTTGACCTGCTGACGGCCGATCCGGCCCTCAGAAGCAGATAGACCTATCTGCAGCCCCGACGATGCCCCTCCTCGGTTCTCGAGGAGGGGCATCGTCGTCGGTGGAACCGATCGCACCCCTGATGCGTCCAATCACCATGAGCCGCACACATTCACTGGCCGTCGGTGCACTGGTCTGCATCGGGCTCGTCATCGGCCCGGGCGTCGCGATCACCGTCGGTTCGCCGCACGCCCAAGCATCCCCGCGCCACCCGGGTGCCGGTGACCGCATCACCGTGGTGCTGACCTCGGACCGCGAGGTCAACAGTGGGGCGTCCTGGTACGACAGCCACAACACGCTGCGCAGCCAGACCCGTGTCCCGCTCACCCGTCATGATCCGACGTCCGCGAGATACTCTGCGTCGCTGGTGTTCACCAGTCGGGTACGACATCAGAGGATCGACGCCGTCTTCCAATCGTCCGGCGGATTCGCCCGATGCGCGGTCTGGGTGAACGCGGTGAAGGTTCGGGAGAAGACCGCACATTCGGGGCAACATGCCACGGCGTACTGCGGACCCGATGCCCGGCCGTCCACATGAGCTGACAACACGGTTCGGGGCGCTCCAAAGACAGAATCGCTTGTCGCAAGACGCAGAGGACTACGAATTCCGTGAGATCTGTTGCTTTCTACTACTGAATCCGCCAGGATCGTAGGTGTGGCCGAATCCGCTCTCCCCACACTCGACGACACCGCGAAGAGAATTATCGAACAGCTGCAAGCCGACGGCCGCGCCTCGTATGCATCGATCGGCAAAGCAGTGGGCCTGTCGGAGGCCGCTGTTCGCAACCGCGTCCAGAAGTTGACCGAGAGCGGGCTGCTGCAGGTGGTCGCGGTCACCGACCCGCTCACCCTCGGCTTCTCCCGGCAAGCCCTGATCGGCGTCCGGTGTACCGGCGACACCGAAGCATTGGCAGAGCAATTCGCCACCCGTCCGGAGATCGACTACGTGGTGCTCACAGCAGGCTCGTTCGACATCCTCATCGAAGTGGTCTGCGAGGACGACGACCACCTGCTGCAGATTCTGAACCGACACGTCCGAGCCCACCCTGAGGTCAACGCCACGGAGACCCTTGTCTATCTCAAACTCGTGAAACAGCAATACAATTGGGGAACCCGATGAGCATGGCCGACGAGCCCACCGCCACCCTGTCGCTCGGCGACCGCAGCGCCGCACACCTGTGGGGACATTTCGCCAGGCACGGCGACGCGATCCGGCCACCGGTCATCACCCGCGGTGAGGGAGTGCGGATCTTCGACGACCGCGGCCGGAGTTACCTCGATGGCCTGGCCGGCCTCTTCGTCGTCCAGGTGGGGCACGGCCGAGACGAGCTCGCCGAGGCCGCCGCGCGGCAGGCCAAGGACCTGGCGTTCTTCCCACTCTGGTCCTACGCGACCCCGCCGGCGATCGAACTCGCCGAACGGCTCGCCGCTCATGCACCCGGCGACCTCAATCGCGTGTTCTTCACCACGGGTGGCGGCGAGGCCGTGGAGAGCGCGTGGAAGCTGGCCAAGCAGTACTTCAAGCTCACCGGCAAACCGGGCAAACACAAGGTGATCTCGCGCTCGGTGGCCTACCACGGCACGCCACAGGGCGCACTCGCTATCACCGGTGTGCCCGCGCTCAAGGAGGCGTTCGAACCGCTGACGCCGGGCGCGTTCCGGGTACCCAACACCAACATCTACCGCGCGCCGGATCCCTTCGGTACCGGCGAGTTGGCCGCCGATCCGAAGAAGTTCGGTCGGTGGGCAGCCGACCGCATCGCCGAGGCCATCGAGTTCGAGGGCCCGGACACCGTGGCCGCTGTGTTCCTTGAGCCGGTCCAGAACGCCGGCGGCTGCTTCCCACCGCCACCGGGATACTTCGATCGGGTCCGCGAGATCTGCGACACCTACGACGTGCTGCTGGTCTCCGACGAGGTGATCTGCGCGTTCGGCCGCATCGGGTCGATGTTTGCCTGCGACGACTTCGGCTACGTCCCCGACATCATCACCTGCGCCAAGGGAATGACCTCGGGTTACTCGCCGATCGGCGCGATGATCGCCAGCGATCGACTGTTCGAACCGTTCCGCGACGGCACCACCAGTTTCCCGCACGGTTACACCTTCGGCGGTCACCCCGTTTCGGCTGCGGTGGCGCTGGCCAACCTCGACATCTTCGAGCGGGAGCACCTCAACGACCACGTCAAGAACAACGCTGCTTCGTTCCGGGCGACCCTGGAGCGGCTCGGTGACCTGCCGATCGTCGGTGACGTCCGCGGCGCGGGGTATTTCTACGGGATCGAACTCGTCAAGGACAAGGCCACCAAGGAGACGTTCACCGCCGTCGAGTCCGAACGCATCCTGCGCGGATTTCTGTCCTCGGCCCTATTCGACGCGGGGCTGTACTGTCGCGCCGATGACCGCGGCGACCCGGTTGTGCAGCTCGCTCCCCCACTGATCGCCGGTCAAGCGGAGTTCGACGAGATGGAGCAGATCTTGCGCTCGGTACTCACTGAGGCATATACGCTCCTGTAGAGCATGTCCCGGATTCGCGAACTACCCAAGGTCGAGCTGCACGTGCACATCGAGGGCACGTTGGAGCCCGATCTCGTAGTGGAACTCGCGCACGATCAGGGCATCGAACTGCCGTATCCCGATGCCGAGGTACTACGTGAGCGCTACGTGTTCGCCGACCTGTCATCGTTCCTCGACATCTACTACGCCAACCTCGATGTGCTCCGTCGCCGCCACGACTTCGCCCGCCTCGCATACGAATACGGCGCGCGGGCGCACCTGGCCGGAGTCGTGCACGCGGAGGTGTTCTTCGACCCGCAGGCCCACCGCTCACGTGGCGTGCCACTGCACGACGTCGTCGGCGGACTCGTCGACGGGTTCGATGATGCGCGGGCGGAGTTCGGTGTCACCACCGATCTCATCGCCTGTTTTCTGCGTGACCGGCCGGTCGCCGAAGCGTCGGCGGTACTCGACGAGCTCGTGGACATGTCCGCGCCGATCGTCGGCGTGGGCCTCGATTCGGCCGAGATCGGTAATCCCGCCGCGCCGTTCGCCGAAGTGTTCGCGCGGGCAGCCGCGCTCGGCCTGCGACGGGTGGCCCATGCCGGCGAGGAGTCAGGTCCGGAATCGGTGCGCGAGGCGATCGAGGAACTGGCGGTGCACCGCGTCGACCATGGCATCCGCAGCGTCGACGATCCAGGTGTGATGGCCCAGCTCGCGGCCCACCGCATTCCGCTGACGGTGTGTCCGTTGTCGAATGTGCGGCTGCGCACGGTCGCAGATCTCGCATCGCATCCGTTGCCGCACCTGATCGAGGCAGGCGTCGTGGTGACCATCAACTCCGACGATCCCGCATATTTCGGCGGCCACGTCGACGACAACTTCCTCGCCGTCGCCGAACAGTTCGCCTTGACCGACGACACACTCGCCCAGCTGGCCCGCAACTCGGTGACCGCGAGTTTCCTACCACAGGAGCGCCGAGACACGGTGCTCGCCCAGATCGACGAGTGGCTGGCAGCCGGCCACCCACCGCCGGTCGAGTAACCGCCGAGCCACCCCTCCACCTACCGCTGGTCGAGTAGCCGCCACGCCACCCCACCACCGGCCACAAACCGCTGGTCGAGTAGCCGCCGAGCCCCTGGGCGAGGCAGCGTATCGAGACCCCGACCAACCAGGTTTCGATACGGCCTCGGCTAGCGCCTCGACCTACTCAACCCACGACGTCCCGCCAGAACTCGCCACCCGACGCCATCAGCAGATAGGCGGCCGCTGGTAGGCTCCTGCCGGTGACGGAGGGGAGGCCGGCGGGTGTCGGCAAGCGTCTGGCCGCGGCCTTCGCCGCGGCACTGTGCCTGATGGTGACCGGCGGGACGTTCGCGCCGGCCGCCGCCGCTCCGATGGCGACGACCCCGATCACCGATCACTGCCCCTATCGGGTGGGCACCCCGCCTCCGGTGGACGAGTCCGAGGTGGTCGCACCCGGTTCACCGACCCCCACACCGCTGCCGGTGCCTGCGACGTCCGTGGGCGGTGAACAACTCGCGCACTGCGGTGTCGTCGCCGATCCGATCGCCGGACCCATCCCGCCCGCGCTCACGTCGGCCGGTTGGTTGGTCGCCGACCTCGACGCGGGAGCGGTACTCGCCGCCAAGGACCCCCACGGTCGGTACCGGCCGGCCTCGACGATCAAGGTGCTCCTGGCCCTCGTCGTCCTCGACGAGCTCGACCTCGACGCCGTCATCACGCCCACCGTGGCGGAATGGAGCACCGAAGGCGACTCCTGCGGGATGGGCCCGGGCGGCCACTACTCCAATCGCGACCTGCTCACCGGCCTGCTCGTCGTCTCGGGCAACGACTGCGCCAACGCGCTCGCCCGTCAACTGGGTGGCGTCGAGGAGACGCTCGCGAAGATGAACGCCAAGGCGCAGGCGCTCGGGGCGCTCGACACCCGCGCGGCGTCACCGTCTGGGCTGGACGCGCCAGGAATGTCGTCGTCGCCGTACGACCTCGCGGTGATCTTTCGGGAGGCGATGACCGACACCACGTTCCAGTCGATCGTCGCGCTCGAGAGCTACCGGTTTCCCGGTTACCCGAAGCGTCCCGATGTCCCGGGCGACAAGGATCATCCCGCGTATCTGATGCAGACGTCCAATCACCTTCTACTCGAGGGATATCCGGGCATGATCGGCGGCAAAACCGGCTACACCGACGATGCCCGCAAGACGTATGTGGGCGTCACCGAGCGGGACGGACGACGAATCCTCGTTGTGGAGATGTTCGGCCTGACCGTCGGCACCAATTCGTACTGGGACCAGACGAAAGCACTGTTCGACTACGGATTCCGGACACCTGCGAACGTCGAGATCGGCACGCTGACAACCCCCATGGCCGACTCTGCCGCCACTGGGACACGAACGTCCACTCCGACCACCACCCCGACCGCATCGCCGCGGACGGTCACCGCGACCGGACCCGACCATCCGGCAGGCTGGTCGGTCCGCATCCTGATCGGTCTCGTTGCCGCGCTCGTGGCAGTGCTGTTGGCGCTCCTCGCGATACGCCTGTTCGCCAAGAGGTGATGCTCAGCGTCGCATCAGCCAACCGACGACGGCGCTTGCGGCAGCACCGATCCCCGCCACCGCCACCAGCGTCGTCGGTCGCGGTGCCGGGCTGACCTGATAGTTCGGCGACACCAGCACCGGCGCCGGTGTCTCGTCCTCCTCGGTCACCTGATACGGCTCGTTGGCCACGTCGGTGGCACACCAGGCGGCGGCGTACAACACGATCCGCGAGGCCAGGTACGCGAAGACCAGCAGGCCGATGATGGGACCGAACGTCACTCCGGCGGGCCCGTTCAGCACCGACTCCAAGTATATGCCGCCGACCGTCTTGACGATCTCGAAGGCGATCGCGGTGAGCAGACCGGCCTTCATCGTGTTGCGAAATGGTAGCTGCACCAGGGGAAGTCGCGACATCACGAAGGTGAACAGCAACCAACTCGCCAATACCGACACCACGATCGCAACCGTGCGAACGACGGCCGGCGCCCACGCCGCGTCGTCAAGACCGACCCAGGACAGAACCTCGGTGGTCAGCCCCGAGTTCCCCAGCGCGGTGATCGCCATCGTCCCCGCGAAGGCGATGCCCAGCAGGGCGAAGGTCACCAGATCCCACACCTTGGACATCACCGGGTTGCGGTTGACTCGTCCGCCCCACATCTCGGTCATGCCGGTGCGCACCCCGGAGATCCAACCGATGCCGGTGAACGCGGCGCCGACCAGACCGACGATGCCGACAGCGGCGCGTTGGTCGACCGCGGAGTCGATGAGATCGCTGACCTGATCACCCAGCCCTTCGGGCATGTTCTCCACCACGGCCCGTTGCAGGTCGTCGAGCAGGTCGGGCTGACTGGCCAAAACGAAACCGGCGATCGCGAAAACTACCATCACGATCGGGACCAACGCCAAGATGCCGTTGAAGCTGATCGAAGCAGCGTAGAGGTTGCCCCGGCGATCGTTGTAGCGCTGCACCGTCTGGATGACGTGTTCGAGCCAGGTCCATCTCTCCCGGGCGGCGGCGAATCCGCTCTTCGCACGCTCCACGGTCCCTTTGGCCGAATCAACCACCGAACTCACCTGCGCCGCCTCCTCGGTCGGGTTGCGGGGTCAGCCCGGTCGGTGACTGATCACCCGCCGGGTGCCAGGAAACCCACTTTGTCATAGACGGCCGCAAGTGTCGCCGAAGCGACCGACCGCGCGCGTTCGGCTCCGCTCGCGAGGGTCGCGTCGAGTTCGGCCGGATCGTCCATGTACTCGGCCACCCGGCCCCGTAGCGGGGTCACGAACTCGGTCAGCACGTCGGCGGTGTCGACCTTGAGATCGCCGTATCCCTTGCCCTGATACTTGTCGACCAGGACATCCACCGGAGTGCCACCGAGCGCCGACTGGATGGTCAGCAGGTTGCTCACCCCGGGCTTGGTGTCCGGATCGAACCGGATCTCGGTGTCGGTGTCGGTGACCGCGGAGCGGATCTTCTTCGCCGAGCGCTTGGGCTCGTCGAGCAGATTGATCAGGCCGCGGTCGGACTCCGCCGACTTGCTCATCTTCGCGGTCGGGTTCTGCAGGTCGTAGATCTTGGCGAATTCGCGCACGATATGCGCCTCGGGCACCTTGAGGACCTTGCCGAAACGAGAGTTGAAGCGCTGCGCGAGGTTTCGCGCAAGTTCGAGGTGCTGACGCTGATCCTCGCCGACCGGCACGCGGTCGACGTCGAAGGCCAGGATGTCGGCGGCCATCAGAATCGGATAGGTGAACAGCCCGACGCCGGCGGCGTCGACACCCTGCTTGGCCGACTTGTCCTTGAACTGCGTCATCCGGCTGGCCTCACCGAAACCGGTGATGCAGGACAGCACCCAGGTCAACTGCGCGATCTCGGGAATGTGGGACTGCACGTAGATCGTGGACCGCGCCGGGTCCACGCCGACCGCCAGCAACTGGGCGACGCTGCGCCGGGTCCGCTCGGCCAGTACCGCGGGCTCATAGGCGACGGTGATGGCATGCATGTCCGGGATGAAGTAGAAGGCTTCGAAATCGTCCTGCAGCGCAACCCATTGCCGAACGGCACCGAGGTAGTTGCCGAGATGGAAGGAATCACTGGTCGGCTGGATACCCGACAACACGCGCGGCCGCGCGGCGCCTGACCCTGGGACGTCACTGCTCATGACGTCCAGTGTCTCAGACGACCTCGGGTCAGTCGTAGACGACGGTCATCGGTGCATGATCCGACCAGCGCAGGTCATAGGCGTCGGCGCGGTCCACCCATGTCTTGACCGCATGCCGGGCCAGTCGTCGATTGGCCAGCTGGTAATCGATGCGCCACCCCGAGTCGTTGTCGAAGGCCTTGCCGCGCCACGACCACCACGTATACGGACCCGCCTGCCCAGGTGTCAGCTCGCGCATCACATCCGACCATCCCGCACCCAGCCGATCGCCGACCCAGGAACGCTCGTGGGGCAGAAAGCCCGGACTCTTGCGATTGCCTTTCCAGTTCTTGATGTCGGCCTCGGAGTGCGCGATGTTCCAGTCACCGCCGATCACCACATGGCGCTGCCGACGCGCCAACCGGTCGAGGTGTCGACCGAAGCCATCGAGAAATCGGACCTTCTCGTCGTACTTCTGCACATCCTTGGGTTCCGACGTCGCCGCCGCACCCTTCGGCAGATACACACTGGCGACGGTCATCGGACCCAACGGCCCGTCGAGATCGGCCTCGAGGTATCGGCCGGTGGGATCGAACTCGGTATCACCGAAGCCGACGCGAACCGCCTCGATCGGCAGGCGGCTGAGAATGCCCACACCGGCGTGCCCCTTGACGACCGAGTCGCTCATCTCCAGTTGCCAACCGTCGGCAAGCGCCGGCGCCAACGCCTCGTGGGCCTGCTCGGCATCGGCTCGGATCTCCTGCATCAGCACGATGTCCGACTCGGTGCCGGCCAGCCAGGCATGCAGGCCGCGGTTGCGTTCCGAACGGTGTTTCACGGCCGCGCGGATTCCGTTGACGTTGACAGTGGTGATGGCAAGTGACACGGCCACGAGGGTACCGGCGAAATTGGTGCGTCCGTACCAAAGGTAAGGCAACCCTTGCCATGGGTAGCGCTTTATGTAATCCTTGCCTAACTGATCCGATTCGAGGTGAAACCGATGTTCGTTTGCATATGCCGCGCAGTGACCGAGGACGAAGTCCACGAGCACTGCTCAGCGGGCGCCATGTCCGTGGACGCCATCGGCGAACGATGCGGCGCCGGTGAAGGTTGCGGCACATGCCTCGAGCGACTCGCACAGATCGTCTCCGAAAGGACCGCCACCGCGACCACCGCAGCATGATCACCGTCGTGTGACGGCCGAATCCACAACCTCACGTTCAGATGCCGAACGTGGGGCTTTTCGGCGTGCTACGTTCATTTCACCACTGTGAACGGAGGAACGGTCATGCGCGGCGACGACGAAGTGATCGCACTGCTCAACGAACAGCTCACCAGCGAGCTGACCGCCATCAACCAGTATTTCCTGCATTCCAAGATGCAGGCCAACTGGGGCCTCACCGAGATCGCGAGCAAAACCCGCGCCGAGTCCATCGAGGAGATGCAGCACGCGGAGATCCTCACCGATCGCATCCTGTTCCTCGAGGCGCTGCCGAATTATCAGAAGATCCTTCCCCTGCGCATCGGTCAGACGCTGCGCGAGCAGTTCGAGTCCGACCTGGCCATCGAGATGGAGGTCGTCGAACGGCTCCGCCCGGGCGCCACGATGTGTCGCTCGAAGGGCGACATCACCAGCGCGAAGATCCTCGAGGACATCCTTGCCGACGAAGAACACCACATCGACTATCTCGAGACCCAGCTCGAGCTGATGGACCGCATCGGCGAACAGCTCTACCTGTCCAAGACGGTCGCCACACCCCCGACCATCGACTGAGGTCGGGGCCCGCGGCGTCGCCCGGTGAACAGCGCCAAGCCCAACACCGCGATCCCCGCGACCGCCAGCCCCGCACCCATCATCGACGGCGCCCGGTATCCGTGCCCCGCGGCGATGACGAGGCCGCCCAGCCAGGCGCCTGCCGCATTGGCGATGTTGAGTGCGGAGTGATTCAGCGCCGCCGCCAACGTCTGCGCGTCGTCGGCCACGTCCATCAGCCGGGTCTGTAGTGCGGGGATCGTCGATGCCCCCGACAGACCGATGGCGTAGCTCAGGATCATTGCCGCCCAGGCGTTCTGCAGGGTCAAAGCGAACAGCGCCAGGGACACCGAGGTGGCGATGAGGCCGGCGAGGATGCCGAACGGGACGCTGCGGTCGGCGAGAATGCCGCCGACGATGTTGCCGCTGACCATGCCGAGTCCGAACAGCATCATCGCCACCGGTACGAGCGACACCGGCACACCCGCCACCGTGGTCAGCGCCGAGTTCAAGTACGTGTAGTAGGCGAACATGCCGCCGAACCCGACCACGCCGATCAGCAGGGTGAACCACACCTGCGGCCGGGCCAGTGCGCCCAATTCGGTCATGGGATTGGTCACCCGCATGTCGGCCAGCGGCGGAAGGCTGCGCATCAGCGCCACGATCGTCGCCAGACCGATGACCACCACCAGTGCGAACGCCGAACGCCAACCCAGCGATTCACCGAGCCAGGTGGCCATCGGCACACCCGCGACATTGGCCACCGACAACCCGAGCATCACCTTGCCCACTGCCTTGGCACGATCACGCGGGCCGGCCAGGTGCGCGGCGACCAGAGCCGCCACCCCGAAGTAGGCGCCGTGCGGCAGACCGGCGACAAAGCGCGCGGCCATCAACAGGCCGTAACTCGGTGCCAGCACCGTCACGAGGTTGCCGACGGTGAACGCGACCATGAGACCGATGAGCAAGGTCCGGCGCGGGACGCGGGCAGTGAGCGCAGCGATCAACGGGGCTCCGACCACCACCCCGAGGGCATACGCCGAGATGACGTGACCGGCGGTGGGCTCACTGATCCCCAGGGTGCCGGCGATGTTGGGCAACAATCCCATCGCCACGAACTCGGTGGTACCGATCCCGAAGCCGCCCAGTGCCAGCGCGATGATGGCCCACCGCCGCACCGACGGGGGAACCGGCGCGCGGTCGGCGACGGTCAGGGCTGCGGAATCGGCAGGGGCTGAAGACACTCCGTCACCAACCACGGCCTCCCCGGACGTGATTCCCCGAGCCGGGCGTGAGTTCGTTCACACGGGTGCGCGGCTACTCGTCGTCCTCCGGACTGTCGCCGTCCGACGTATCGACCTTGGACGAGCCGGAGCCCGATCCGGTGCCGGTCACGCCCGTCGCGGGGCCGGGCTCGGTTCTGCTGTCGCCCTCGCCGTCGTCTTGATCGGTGTTCTCCGCGGTCGGGGTGTCCGGGTCGGACGTGTCCGTCTCGATCGGTGCCGGCACCTCGGCCGTCGAGGAAGCCGTGCCCGACGAGGAGGCGGGCGGTGTCGTCGGAGACGACGGGGGCGAAGTGTCGGCCGTCGTGGACGGACTCGTCGGCGTGCGGCGGACCGAGGTGGCCGTCGAGCTGCCGGCCGTCGTCGGCCAGCTCGGTGGCGTAGCGTTCGGTGGCGTAGCGCTCGGTGACGATTCAGGCCCCGAGTCAGGTGCCACTGCCGACGTAACGGCCCCGGACTCCGAGGGCGTCGGGCGTTCGGGGCCCACCGCCTCGGACTCGAGGTCCGTCACCTGCGACATCGCACGCAAGAAGGTGACCTGTCGGGGCGCATCGTCGGCGCTCTCTTCCGTGACGTGCGGACCCACGACCGTGCTGCGTGTCGGCAGCGGTCCGATGATCTCGCCGGCCCAGTACTTCACGAAGTTGGCGGGGATCAGCACGATGCTCTTGGCGCTGGCGGCCAGGGCGGCGACGCCCTCCCTGACATCGTCGGGTGCCCGTTCGACCACTCCATTGAGGATCTTCTCGAACACCAACAGATCGGGAAGATAGCCGCCGTAGCCGACGTTTGGCAGCGGCGGCAGGACGTCCTGGACGACGCGGACCACCGGCTGCAGGTTGGACAGCTCGATTCCATAGGGCAGATCGACGGTCCACCGATCGGCGAGGACATCGCGGATCCTCGTACCGTCGAGCCCGATCGTCTCGGCACCATCGCGGATGACGCCGATGATGGCCGAGTCCGCCTCGGCGATGCAGTCGGTCTGGTCGGCTCCGCAATCGACCACGCGTCCCGTGTTCCATACCGGTTCGGTGGGATCGCGATACATCTGCCAGTTGTACAGACCGTGCTTGGTGAAATAGCCGACCAGGCCGTCGACGGTCCCGATGGGGTCGTATAGCGGGTCGGGCAGGTCGCAGATGGGGTCGCCCTGGACGCAGACCGAGACCACGGAGTCCTCGAGCTCACCGAAACCCCGGTTGCCATAGCCCTCTCGGGCGCCGCTCATGGTGAGTCCGGGGATCACGCCGATCAGTGAGAGTTCGATGCCACGGCCGGTCTTGTCCCCCACCCGCCGGGGATCGGCGTAGAGCTCGCCGGACAGGTCGTCGGTACTGATGTCGACGACGATCGGTTCGCCCTCGTCGTCGAGCTCCGGGTTCCCGTGCTCGTCGAGCAGTACGACCTTGTCGTCGCGGTCGTTGCCGATGTCGGAGAGGACGTCGCCGGCCACCCGCGCACCCTGCGAGTAGCCGGCGACCACCACCGGCGTGTCACAGTGATACTGGTAGCGCGCGATCGCCTGCTTCGTCGCGGCGTTGCCCTGCGCGACGCTGTCGTCGTAGCCCGCAGCGCCGAGCGGCCACAGGGTCGTCGGATAGTCGGCGTTGATCACTTTGTAGGGAGCGTCCGCGTAGCGCGGGTCGTCGTCGGCGGTCCCGGGCGTGTCATCGATTCCGGTGCCGCTGAAGCGTTGCTTGACGCCGATCATGTTCGCCGCGTCCGGGTCATTCGTCCCGCCGACGATGATCACGGCGCCCGCACCACAGTCGTAGTCGTCGTCCGAATCCGCCCGGGCCACGCCGGCCGGAAGGCAGTACGCGGCAGCCACCGCGAGAGCACTCGCTATGGCAACGAGCACGACCGTCATCCGGTGTGCCGAACGGCACCGAGCAGGCATCAGATCTCTTCTCGTCGCAGGGCCTGGGCTGGCGACAGCCTAGATCCGCGATCTCAAAGACCGCATCATCGTTCGTTAGACTAACGACTCTCACCTGGGGTTTCAGTCGCATTACGGCCGAAGTTCATCCTTTCGGACGACAGTTGTTCTCAGTTTGTGACCTGCCGATCCAGGCGTGTTCCGATCACCGCGAACAACACGGTTCTCAGCCGCGCAGGGGCGTGCTATATCCTTGACGCCAGGTCATGAGCATCAGCGTCAAGCCCCGGCTTGCTGATCGGCAACCCTCCAACCGCGGTGGGGTGCTCCGGGTGATGACCGGGTTGAGGAATGCAGATGCACTCCGAGGCAAGCGCGGGTCCGAAGGTCGGACCCCACCAGGGTCGTTGCACCCTGCCGACCGCAGAAAGTAGGACATGGTCATGTCTGACTCCACTGGCTCCGACGTCGTCGATCCCACGTCGAACTGGAGCTTCGAGACCAAACAGATCCACGCCGGACAGACGGCGGATCCCACTACCAATGCACGGGCACTGCCCGTTTACCAGACGACGTCGTACGTCTTCAACGACACCCAACACGCCGCTGATCTCTTCGGGCTCGCCGAACCGGGCAACATCTACACCCGGATCATGAACCCCACCCAGGATGCGGTGGAACAGCGAATCGCCGCGCTCGAAGGTGGCGTCGCCGCGCTCCTGCTCGCGTCGGGTCAGGCCGCCGAGACGTACTCCATCCTGAACATCGTCGAGACCGGTGGCCACGTGGTATCCAGCCCACGGCTCTACGGCGGCACATTCAACCTGTTCCACTACACGTTGCCCAAGCTCGGCATCGAGGTGTCCTTCGTCGATGATCCCGAGGACCTGGACTCCTGGCAGGCGGCCATCAAGGACAACACCCGGGCGGTGTTCGGTGAGACCATCTCCAATCCGAACAACGAGATCCTCGACATCGAGGGCATCGCCGAGGTGGCGCACCGTAACAGCCTGCCGCTGATCGTCGACAACACGGTCGCGACGCCCTACCTGCTGAACCCGCTCGCCCACGGCGCGGACATCGTGGTGCACTCGGCCACCAAGTACATCGGCGGCCACGGCACCGCGATCGGCGGTGCCATCGTGGACGGCGGCACCTTCGACTGGCGGGTACAACGCGACGGCGTCGATCTCTTCCCGGGCTTCACCACACCGGACCCCAGCTATCACGGTGCGGTGTTCGCCGACCTCGGTGCCCCGGCGTTTGCCCTGAAGGCCAGAGTTCAGTGGCTGCGCGACACCGGCGCGGCGATTTCTCCGTTCAATGCCTTCCTGTTGGCGCAGGGACTGGAGACGCTGAGTCTGCGCATCGAACGCCACGTGAGCAACGCACGTCGCGTGGCCGAGTTCCTGGAGGGTCACGCTCAGGTGGAGTCGGTGGCCTACGCGGGTCTACCGTCGTCGCCCTGGTACGACCGCGCCCAGAAGCTACTGCCGAAGGGGCAGGGCGCCATCGTCAGTTTCGAGATCATCGGCGGCGTGGATGCGGGCAAGAAGTTCGTGGACGCACTGACGTTGCACAGTCACGTGGCCAACATCGGTGATGTGCGATCACTGGTGATCCACCCCGCCTCCACCACCCACAGCCAACTGGCCCCGCAGGAGCAGATCGACGCCGGCGTCACCCCCGGTCTGGTGCGGCTGGCAGTGGGTATCGAGGGCATCGACGACATCATCACCGACCTGGAACTGGGGTTTGCTGCTGCCAAGTGATGTGTGGGACAAGAGCATTCATGTGACAACAGGCCAATGCGTCGACAATCGAGTGTGACGAAGAGTGAGTGAATTGTGTCGGTGAGTATCGAACCGCAAACCCAGCCCGCTGATCGCCCCGACTGGGAGCAGATGCCGGACGGGGCGATGTCCAGCGTCCGCATCGGTGCGGTATCTCTCGACAACGGCCAACGGCTCGACGATGTCACCCTGGCCTTCCAGCGCTGGGGGACATTGTCGCCCACCCGCGACAACGTCATCCTCACCCTGCACGCGCTGACCGGTGACTCACACGTCACCGGCCCCGCCGACGACGAGCACCCGACCGCTGGATGGTGGGACGGGCTGATCGGCCCCGGACTCGCCATCGACACCGACGAATGGTGTGTCATCTCGGCCAACGTGCTCGGCGGATGTCGCGGCTCCACCGGACCTGCATCGCCGGCCCCGGACGGGCGGCCGTGGGGCTCTCGCTTTCCGCAGATCACGGTGCTCGATCAGGTTCGCGCCGAACGAATCCTGATGGATCACCTGGGGATCACCGGAATCGGCTCGGTGGTCGGCGGGTCGATGGGCGGCGCGCGGGCGCTCGAGTGGGCCATCGAATATCCGGAGATGGTGCGCAGCGCACTGGTGCTCGCGGTCGGGGCCCGGGCGACTGCCGATCAGATCGGCACCCAGACCACTCAGATCGCCGCGATCCAGGCTGATCCCGCATGGCAGAACGGCGATTATCACCGCACGGGCCGTGCTCCCACCGCCGGACTGGGTGTGGCCCGGCGGATCGCCCATCTCACCTATCGGGGTGAGGTGGAACTCGATCGTCGCTTCGCCAACCATCCCCAGGCCGACGAACAACCCCTGCACGGTGGTCGCTACTCCGCCGACAGTTACCTGCAGCATCAGGCGGACAAGCTGACCCAACGCTTCGACGCCGGCAGCTACGTCGTACTCAGCGAGGTGCTCAACCATCACGACGTCGGCCGCAACCGGGGCCGCGTCGAGGACGTCCTGGGTGCCTGCCAGGTTCCGGTGATCGTCGGTGGGATCGCGTCGGACCGCCTGTATCCGATACGGCTGCAGGAAGAACTCGCCGAGCAACTCGGCAACTGCGTCGGGGGTCTGCAGGTGCTGCACTCCGACAACGGTCACGACGGTTTCCTGACCGAATTCGACGCGATCAGTGACCTTCTCAAGCGCACGGCAGAGATCGCCCGAACCTGAGACCCGACCCGACCCGATGGCGGTCGGCCTGATCGGCGCTACCGGACCGGGGTCGGCGTTGTCGTGGTCGGTGTGGTCGTGGACACCGGCGCCGCATCCTCCGGAGCCGCGCGCCGCGGTGCCGGCGTCGTCGTGGTCGGCGTCACCGGTGCTGCGGGTGGCGCCTGCGTGGACGACTGCGGCAGCAGTCCCGGTGGGATGAACTCCGGCAGGGTCGGGGTGGGGCGGGTGCCCGGCGGCCACGGCAACGACGGCAGCGGATACGGCAGCAGCGTGCGTGTCGGTGTCGACGTGGCGGGGCCCGACTCTGCGGTCGGCGGCAGTTCCGTGGTCGCCCATCCCGGCGATTCGTCCCACCGCGGTTGCGGCTGCTGCGTCGTCGGCACCATCGGTTCAGGTTGGAGCTGCGGGGTCCGCGGCGCCGGTGCGGCGGCGGTGGTGGTGCTCGACGTCTGGGCGGTCGTCGTGGACGTCTCCGACTCGATGGATGTGGCGACCGGCGGTATCGGTGACGGCGCCGGGGCGTTGTGACCCGCCAACGATGAACTCACCGCATAGATCGTCATCGTCGCAGCCGCGAGGATCGCCCCCACCACCGCCAGCGGAGTGGCCGAGAGCCATTCCCGGTTGCGCCGCCCACCGATGAACGCCAATCGCGAGGTTGCCGCCGAGGTTTGTGCCCGGGCCGCAATCGCCGCGCCGACCGATGCCGCGAGTTCCGGGGCGTCGGGCACCACCACCTCGACGCGGGCCGTGTCGAGCATGGCACGCACGGCCGGCAGATTCGCGATGCCACCGACCAGCACGACGGCTTCCGGGCGGGCGTCACGCACCGCACTCTCGGACAGATAGCGCGTGATCACCGCACGGGCCTCGGCGACCATCGGAGCGAGAGCCCGCTCCATCACGGCGCTGGTGAGGCGAGGATGACCGCGGCCTTCGGCCAGCACGACCGAATCGTCACCGTGCGGAGTGACCTCTTCTTTGGCGGCGCGGCAGGCCGCGATGAGTGCGCTGCGACGGCCGCGCGCCAGGTGACTGTCGCGGTGGGTGTCTTCAGCGGTCAGCTCGGCCACGAGCGCCCGGTCCACGTCACGGCCGGCCAGCGCACGCGAGCGCATAGGCGCCGAGATGCGTTGCGAGGACGGATCCACGGTGTAGAGCGACATCCCCGTATCACCGCAATCGGCCACCACGACCGACGCGTAGCGGTCGATTCGCCCGCTTGCCGACAGATAGGCCACCACAGCGTCGCCCTCGTCGACGAGATGGATCTGACGACGCGGACCGCTGCCCCGCGAGGCCAGATCGCGCCGCTGCTTGGCGGTGCGCGCTGCAACGCCGATGGGTCCGACACGCCGACCGGCGTCCCGGGCAGCGGTGAGCATGAGGTCAATGCCGGCGTTCACGCGACCCGCCATGTCGAGGCCGTCGCTTCGATCGATGTCGATGACCCGGGTGTCGACCACGTTGCGACCCACGTCGTCGCGGGTGAGCAGGACGAAATGGATCATGCCCTCGCCTGCGGACACACCCATCGACGTGTAGGTGTCGGCGGTGGTCGAGTCGTCGGTGGTGATCGTCGAAGTGATGCGTTTTCTCCAGCTGTGTTGTCCCCGGTCGGGGGCCGTCAGGTCACATGTTGATCTCTATTGTAATCAATCTGTGCCCAACGGATCGATGGACGTCGCCAGCCACAAGATCAGCGAGCCCACCGACGCCATCACGGCGACGTCAAAGAATTTACTTCTGACCTGCAACAATCCCACTCTTGAGGTTGGAATGAAGGCACGTAACACGGCACCGAGCAGCAAGACCGACCCGAAGACGAAAGCGCCGCGACGCCAGCGGTCGAACAACACGAGCACCGCTGCGGCGAGCAGACCGAGCAACACGACGAAGTACGGAATCTGCACCAGGTAGCGGCGCAACCGCGCTGCGTTGCGGCCACGCCGGACCCTGGTGACGGAGCCGCGGGCCGTAGGGTCCCGGTCGGCCGGCGTCACCCCGACGTTCCCACCCGGGCCCGTTCGGCCAGCTGCGCCTCTGCCCGTTCCACCACATTGACCAGCAAAAACGCGCGAGTCAGCGGCCCGACGCCACCGGGGTTGGGCGACACGTGTCCGGCCACCTCCCATACGTCGGGAGCCACATCGCCGGTGAGTCCGGCATCCGTGCGGCTGACGCCCACGTCGATGACGGCGGCACCCGGCTTCACCATGTCCGCGGTGATCAGGTGCGGCACGCCGGCGGCGGCCACGACGATGTCGGCGCGGGCAACTTCCGCCGCGAGGTCACGCGTGCCGGTGTGACAGAGCGTGACAGTGGCGTTCTCACTGCGGCGGGTCAGCAACAGCCCGATCGGGCGACCGATGGTGACGCCGCGCCCGATCACGGTGACCCGCGCCCCGGCGATCGGGATGTCGTATCGCCGCAGCAGATGCACGACGCCGCGCGGCGTACACGGCAGCGTCGCCTCCTTGCCGAGAACCAGTCGCCCGAGGTTGATGGGATGCAGACCGTCGGCGTCCTTGTCGGGATCGATCCGCTCGAGTGCCGCGTTCTCGTCGAGGTGCCGCGGCAAGGGCAACTGCACGATGTAGCCGGTACATGCCGGATCGGCGTTGAGATCGTCGATGGCCGCGTTGAGTTCCTCGGTTGTCGCGTCCGCCGGCAGGTCCTTGCGGATCGAGGCCACCCCGATCCGCGCGCAGTCGGAGTGCTTGCCCTTCACATACGACTGCGATCCGGGGTGGTCACCGACGAGGACCGTGCCGAGGCCCGGGGTGATGCCGGCGGCCCGCAACTTCTCCACGCGGGCTCCGAGGTCGGTGAAGATCTCGTCGCGAGTGGCCTTGCCGTCTAGTCGTATCGCGGTCACGGGAGACCATTGTTCCACTCCGACTAGCGTGACCGGACGTGGACACTCATCCGATGTCGAACGACGCCGTGACCCGAGCCGATGTCATCGCGGCACAAGACCGGATCGCGGGGCATCTGCGGCGCACGCCGACGCTTCGAACTGCACTGCCCACGGTGGACGGGCCCGTCGAGGTGGTCATCAAGCTGGAGTATCTGCAGCTCGGCGGGTGCTTCAAGGCGCGCGGCAGCCTCAACGCGGTCCTGCATGCCGCAAACGATGGACGACTCGACGATGCCGGCGTGCTGGTGGCCTCGGGCGGCAATGCCGCGATCGGCGCGGCCTGGGCGGGCCGGATCGCCGGTTGCCGCTGCACCGTTGTAATCCCCGAGACCGCGCCGACGGTGAAAGTGGAGCGGCTGCGAGCGTTGGGCGCTGATGTTCATTTGATCGGTCGGCGCTACCAGGACGCGGCCGACGCGGCTGCGCAGATGATCCGGCGCTCCGGTGCGCTGGCACTGCACGCCTATGACCTGCCCGACATCGTTGCCGGTGCCGGGACCATCGGTCTCGAGCTCGCCGAGGACGTGGACGGTCCGCTGACCTGCGTGGTCTGTGTCGGTGGGGGCGGACTGCTCGGCGGCATGACCGCCGCGACGGGACCCGGTGACCGGATGGTCGGGGTCGAACCGATCGGGGCGTCGTGTCTGCACCAGGCCATCGACGCCGGCCGACCGGTACCGGTGGAGCTGGACAGTGTCGCGGCCGATTCCCTGGGTGCCACCCGCCTCGGCGACATCTGCTGGGCCACGATCGCCGGCCGCGAGGTGACCAGCGTGACGGTGTCGGATGCCGACCTGATCGCGGCTCGTCGGATGCTGTGGACCGACTACCGGATCCTGGTGGAACACGGCACCGCGTCTGCGGTCGCCGCCATCTGCACCGGCCAGGTCACCGCCGCACCAGACACCACACTGTGCGTGGTCCTCTGCGGCGCCAACACCCCCTTCACGCTCGACCCGTAACCGTTTTGGCCGCAGTTCCGGGTTCCGGCTTGGGGCCTAAACTGCGACCGGAAGCAGAAGCTGCGGCCAGAAGTTCTGGACTCGCGACACTGGCTAGACTCGCCGATCATGTTCCGCATCATGTTCTATCAGCCGTGCATTCCGCCGAATACCGGCAACGCGATCCGGCTGGCCGCCAACACGGGGTGCGAGTTGCACCTCATCGAGCCGCTGGGATTCGACATGTCCGATGCACAGGTGAAACGAGCCGGACTCGACTACCACGAGATGGCGACCGTGACAGTACATCCCGATCTGACGGCGGCATGGGAGACGCTGCAGCCGGAACGGGTGTTCGCATTCACCGCCCACACCTCGCGCTATCACACCGACGTCGACTATCGGCCCGGCGACGTGTTGCTGTTCGGTCCCGAGCCGACCGGCCTGTCCGACGACGTCCTCGACCAACCGCAGATCACCGACCGTCTGCGGATTCCGATGCTCGACGGTCGTCGGTCGCACAACCTGGCCAACGCCGCCAGCATCGTCGTGTACGAGGCCTGGCGGCAGAACGGGTTCACCGGCGCGGTGTGAGGGACGCGGCGCGCACCTCAGTCGATGCGGAACCGTTTGGTGCGCGATGTCGCGCCGCCCACGAGTGCGATGCGACTTTTGGGCACCCTGAGATGGTCGGCGAGGATCTCGGCGACCGCCTTGTTGGCCTGTCCCTCCGCTGCCGGCTCGCGCTCGTAGACGGTCATCGATCCCGCCGGATTCGTCTCCACCAACGGCCCTTTGCGGCTGCCCGGCTTCACGGTCACCACGATCTGTTTCCCCATGACGGTTTCCCTACTTCCATCCTCGGGCCAGTATGTGTCAGTGCCAGTCACGCGAACGTGTTCCCACTCGAAGATCCAAGCGCTGCAAACGCTCTGCCACCACCGTCACCGCCCCCTCGGCATTCTGCACGGTGCCCCGGATCAGCAACGCCGAGGCCGAGTGTGCCAGATTCCGGTGCCGCGTCCACAGCCCGACCGAGCACACCACATTGACCATTCCGGTTTCGTCCTCCAGGTTGATGAACGTCACGCCGGACGCGGTGGCCGGACGCTGTCGATGAGTCACCGCACCGGCCACCAGGACGCGCGAACCGTCGGCGACCGTCAAAAGACCATCCGCGGGGATCACGCCCATCGCCGCCAACCGCGGCCGCAGGAACTGGGTCGGATACGACGTCGGGGTGATCCCGGTGGCCCACGCGTCGGTGGCCGCGAGTTCCACATCCGAAAGCCCCGGAAGCGTCGGCGTGGGGGCAGCCGCCTCGAGTGGCAGTTGATCCGAGCGGACCGTCGCGGCCGCCCCGGCCTCCCAGAGCGCTTGCCGCCGACTCATCCCGAAACAGCCGAACGCATCTGCACCGGCGAGCCCCTCGAGTTGCGCGACCGTCAGACCGGCCCGCCGGGAAACATCCGCGATGTCGGCGAAATCCCCTTCTCGAGTGCGACATTCGACGATCCGGTCGGCAACGTCGGCACCGACGCCACGCACTCCACCCAGACCCAGACGGACCTCGAGGCCCGCGTTCTCCAGGGTCGCATGCGCCAACGACCTGTTCATGTCGGGTCGATGAACCCGCACACCGTGACGCCGGGCATCGGCGACCAGCGATTGCGGCGAGTAGAAACCCATCGGCTGCGCCCGTAGCAGCGCCGCGCAGAACGCGGCCGGATGGTGCAGCTTGAACCACGACGAATAGAACACCAGCGACGCAAAGCTCTGCGAATGACTCTCCGGGAAACCGAAATTCGCGAATGCCGCCATCTTCTCGAAGATGCGGTCGGCCATCTCCCCGGTGATCCCGTGCAGTTCCTGCATCCCGGCGTAGAACCGCCGGCGCAGCCGCTCCATCCGTTCCGGTGAGCGCTTGGACCCCATCGCACGCCGCAACTGGTCGGCCTCCGACGCGTCGAATCCGGCCACATCGACCGCCAACTGCATCAGCTGCTCCTGGAACAACGGCACCCCCAGGGTCCGGTCGAGTGCCTTACGCATCGACGGATGTTCGACGGTGGGTTCCTCGGCACCGTTGCGGCGCCGGATGTAGGGATGCACCGACCCACCCTGGATGGGACCGGGACGGATCAGCGCGACCTCCACCACCAGGTCGTAGAAGGTACGCGGTCGCAGCCGCGGCAGGGTCGCCATCTGGGCACGCGACTCCACCTGGAAGACGCCGACCGAATCTGCGCGACAGAGCATCTCGTACACCTCGGGTTCGGTGAGATCGAGTGTGGCGAGATCGACCTCGATCCCTTTGTGCTCGGCCACCAGATCGATCGCGTAGTGCAACGCCGAGAGCATCCCCAGACCGAGCAGGTCGAACTTCACCAGTCCGATCGCGGCGCAGTCGTCCTTGTCCCACTGCAGGACACTGCGGTCGGCCATCCGCGCCCACTCCGTGGGACACACGTCGGCGATCGGCCGGTCACAGATCACCATCCCACCCGAGTGGATACCCAGATGTCTTGGCATACCCAGGATCTCACCGGCGAGTCGGGTGACGTCGGCAGGCGCCTCGTCGGGCGCGCGACTCCAGGCGTCCTGCTGGCCGGTCGCATATCCCAGTGCCCGCGACATGTCGCGAACCGCGGACTTACCGCGATAGGTGATGACGTTGGCGACCTGCGCGCTGTAGTCGCGACCGTATCGACGGTAGACGTACTGGATCGCCTCTTCGCGGCGGTCGGATTCGATGTCCACGTCGATATCCGGCGGACCGTCCCGCTCCGGCGCGAGAAACCGCTCGAACAGCAACTTGTTGGCCACCGGATCGACATTGGTGATCCCGAGGGCATAGCAGACCGCGGAGTTCGCCGCGCTGCCACGGCCCTGACACAGGATGTCGTTGGCCTTGCAGAAATCGACGATGTCGGCGACCACCAGGAAATAACCCGGGAAGGTGAGGGTCTCGATGATGGCGAGTTCGTGCTCGATCTGCCGGTAAGCCTGCGGATGAGCACTCGGCGGGCCGTAGCGACGCAACGCCCCGGCCATCGCCTTCTCCCGCAACCAGCTGTTCTCGGTGTGCCCGGCGGGTACATCGAACGGCGGTAGCTGCGGCGCGATCAGACCGAGCCGGAACGCGCAGTCGGTCGCCAGACCGACCGCGTTGTCGATGGCCTCCGGGTGGCCCGGCAGCAACCGGGCCATCTCGTCGCCGCTGCGCAGATGTGCTCCGCCCACCCCCGGCAGCCAGCCGTCGATGGTCTCGATATCGGTGCGGGCACGGACCGCGGCAACGGCCGTGGCCAGTCGACGTCGCCGCGGACCGGCGAAATGCGCACCGGTGGTCGCCACCGTCGCCAGCCCGAACTCGCCGGCCAACCCGGCCAGGACCGCGTTGCGTTCATCGTCGTCGGGCAACCCCTGCGCGGTGAGTTCCACGACGACGTCATCGACCCCGTACCGCTGCACCAGCCCGGCCAGCGCATCTCGCGCCGCCTGCGGACCACCCCGGTCCAACGCGCGGCGCACCGCCCCTTTCCGGCATCCGGTGAGGATCAACCAGTGTCCACCTGCCATGTCCGGCAGGGCATCGGAGTCATAGCGCAGCAACCCCTTCTCCCCCGCACGCATGTGCGCGTCGGCGATGGTCCGCGACAGCCGCCGATATCCTTCGCTGTCACGGGCGAGTACCAGCAGATGCTCACCCGGCGGATCGGGGACGCCGGTCCGCGCGGCGTCGGGTTCCAGGGAGAGTTCGGCACCGAACACCGTGGGCAGCTCGAATTCGCGTGCCGCCTCGGCGAATCGCACGATCCCGTAGAAACCGTCGTGATCGGTCAGGGCCAGTGCGGACAGGCCGAGACGTTGCGCCTCCTCCACCATCTCCTCGGGCATCGAGGCACCATCGAGGAAGCTGTAGGCGCTGTGCGCATGCAGTTCGGCGAATGGCACCGACGATCGGCCCCGTTCGACCCCGTCGGCGCGGTAGGCCCCCCGCTTGCGCGACCACGCCGGACTGTCGTTGCCGTCACCGGCGTTGTCACCGGGACCGAAGGCCTCGCCCGGACGTCGTCCGTCCGGCGCACGACCGGAGAGCACCCGCTCCATCTCCGACCATGTCGGCGGTCCTTGATCCCAACCCACCGAGGAAGTTTATCGAACATGCGTTCGATGAATCAAGCGCGAGCTCACACCCCGAAGGCAGGCGGATAGTCGATCATCCCCGCGGGCGTCGAACGGGTCGGGTCGAGAGCCAGAAACATCAGCGCCTCGTCGGGGACCTCGAACGGCGCGGCGACGCCGACCTCCGACGCGCGCCGGAATCCGAATCGCGGATAGAACCCCGGATGCCCGAGGACCACGACGAGGTTCTCCTCGGCGCCGGCCTCGACCCGCCCACGTGCGGCGTCGAGCGCAGCTCGCGTGACCAGTGTCCCGAGTCCGGAGTTCTGCATCGACGGCCACACCGCGCACGGCGCCAGCGCCAGCGCCGCCCGGTCGCCCACCCGGCAGCGCGTCAACAGCGCGTACGCCGCGACGCAGTCTGCGTCGTCGACGGCCACGAACGACAGCTGCGGAATCCAGGCGGCGCGGTCGCGCCTCAGCGCGCTGACCAGATCCGCTTCCGCCCGACGGCCGAACGCCGCGGCCACCAGGTCGTCGATGCCGCGACGATCGGCGTCGACCTCGGGCCGACATGCGTGTTCACCGATGTTGCCATTCGTCAATGTAAGTGTCACCCTGTCTATCAACAGCGTTCTTACCGTGAAGTAAGAACTCATCGCCTGGTCCAGTATCCCCTCGAGATCGGATCCATACCCATGACGACCTACTTCATCACCGGCGGTTCCGGCTTCATCGGCCGTCGGGTCATCGAACGCCTCCTGGCCGTCGAGTCCGACACACGGATCATCGCGCTGGTACGGGGCGCCACGCTGTCGCGGTTCAGCGAATTCCTGGCCTCCGCCGACAGCACGGGACGCGTCCTGCCGGTGGTCGGCGATCTCACTGCTGCCGGACTCGGCCTCGACGCCGACGAACTGCCCGACATCGATCACGTCATCCATCTCGCGGCCATCTACGACATGACCGCGGACGCCGATGTGCAGCACACCGCCAACGTCGAGGGCACCGCACGCGTGGCCGACTTCGCGATGGCCGCCGACGCGCTTCTGCACCATGTCTCGTCTATCGCGGTGGCCGGCGATCATCGCGGCACCTACACCGAGGACGACTTCGACACCGGTCAGGGGTTCCCCACGCCGTATCACCGCACCAAGTTCGAGGCCGAGCGTCTGGTTCGCAACCGAGAAGGGTTGCGCTGGCGCATCTATCGTCCGTCGGTAGTGGTCGGCGACTCCCGTACCGGTGAGATGGACAAGGTCGACGGACCCTACTACTTCTTCGGCCACCTGCAACTGCTCGGCGCGCTGCCCTCGTCGCTGCCACTGCCGATGCCCGATCTGGGAAACACCAACATCGTCCCGGTCGACTATGTGGTCGCCTCGCTCGTCGCGCTGTGCGCGCTCGATCCGGAACACAGCGGCCTCGTCCATCACCTCGCCGACCCACGGCGACGGACGATCACCGACATGTACAACGCGATCGCACCGGGATTCGACGGACCGCGCGGGCACACCGTGGTGCCGAACGCCATCGTCGAACCGATGCTGCGGTTGGCGGGAACCGGTCCGCTGCGGGTCGGCCGCGATCTACTGGCCACCCAGCAGGGTGTCCCGCCGGCGCTGCTGGACACCGTCGCACTGACCGCGGACTTCCGTGCGGACGCCACTGCCACCGTTCTGCACGGTCTCGGCATCACGCTGCCCGACCTCGAGGAGTACGGGCCACGGCTGTGGTCCTACTGGGCCGAACACCTCGACCCCGCACGACATCGGCGGCAGGATCCACGCGGGCCACTGGTCGGCAAGAACATCCTGATCACCGGCGGCTCGGCGGGAATCGGCAAGGCTGCGGCCAGGATGTGTCTGGCCCGCGGCGCGAACGTGATGATCGTGGCACGAGATCCGGCGGGACTCGATGCGGCCGTGTCCGAACTCTCCGCGACCCCTAGCAAGGACGGGGTGCCTCCCGGCCGCGTGAGCGCCTATCAATGCGACGTCACCGACACCGAATCCGTCACCGGCATGGTCAAAAGAGTTCTCGCCGAACATGATCACGTGGACGTGCTGGTGAACAACGCGGGTCGCTCCATCCGCCGGGCCACCATCAACGCCACCGATCGGATGCACGACTACCAGCGGGTCATGGCGGTCAACTACTTCGGTGCGGTCAACCTGATCCTCGCGCTGCTACCACATATGGTGGCCCGGCAATCCGGCCATATCGTGAACGTGACCTCCATCGCGGTGCAGTCCAGAACGGCTCGGTTCGGTGCGTATGCGGCGTCGAAAGCGGCGCTGGAGGCCTTCAGTGACGTCGTCGGGGTCGAGACCCTGTCCGATCACGTGACATTCACCAATGTCCGGCTACCACTGGTCCGCACCCGCATGATCGCTCCGACCGAGGCCTATGAGGACCAGGCCGGCGTCTGGGGCGTGGACAAAGCGGCGTCGCGGGTGCTGCATGGCATCGTCGACCGCCCGCGCCGGATCAACTCCGCGATGGGGTCACTGGCCGAGTTCGGGCATCGGATCGCTCCGGGTCTGACCGCGCGGCTCCTGCACCAGGAATACCTGCTGTTCGGCGAATCGGCCGCCGCACTCGGACAGGCCACCGGCTACGATCGTCGTCCATGACAGATGAGTCGATGGCCGACGACACGCCCTTCCTGTCGGTCGACCTCGCTCGCCTGGACCGCAACCTCACCGCGGTCGCCGATCGCGCACGCGAGCTCGGCATCGACCTTCGGCCCCATGCCAAGACCCACAAGTGTGCACAGCTCGCCCGACGCCAAATCGATTCCGGCGCAGTGGGCCTGACGGTGGCGACGATCGGCGAGGCGGAAGCCTTCGCCGACGCTCTGGCGCCGACGGTCTCCGACCTGTTCATCGCCTACCCCTTGTGGGTCACCGAGCACAAGGGTGCACGGCTGCGTTCACTCGCCCGCCGAACCCGGCTGCGCCTGGCGATCGACTCGGTGGCCGGTGCACGACAACTCGCTGCCGTGTTGACGGATGTCCCGGTGGAGGTGGTCGTGGAGGTCGACTCCGGTCAGCACCGGACCGGAGTTGTCGCCGACAAAGCCGGAGCCCTTGCCCGCGCTGCCGACGACCTCGGGCTGCACGTCGTCGGCGTGTTCACCTTCCCCGGCCACGGCTACGGCCCCGGCCCGGCCCGTCGACGCGCCGCCGACGACGAGTTCGAGGCCCTGACGCAGGCAGCCCGATCACTGCGCGACAACGGGATCGACCCGGTGGTGCGCAGCGGCGGCTCCACCCCGACGATCGGCTTCGCGAGCGCCGAGGTGC
The DNA here is from genome assembly GCF_021556435.1 of Gordonia tangerina. Lineage (GTDB taxonomy): Bacteria > Actinomycetota > Actinomycetes > Mycobacteriales > Mycobacteriaceae > Gordonia > Gordonia tangerina. The sequence continues at coordinate 147,202 of NZ_JAKGCU010000008.1, read as the reverse complement.
TCACCGAGATCCGTCCCGGGGTCTACCCGTTCAACGATGCACAGCAGCTCGAGCTCGGGTCGTGCACCGCCGACGATGTCGCGCTGACGGCGATCGCCACCGTGGTACACCGCAGCGGTACCCGGATCGTCATCGATGCGGGCAGCAAGATCGTGGGCGCGGACCGACCCGCCTGGACGTCGGGGTTCGGTCGCCTCCTCGAAGCCCCGACGGCTGTCGTCACCTCGCTGTCGGAACACCACGCAGTCATCGACTTTCCGATCGACCACCCGGCAGTGTTGATTCCCGATCCCGGCACGACGGTGCGCATGGTGCCCAATCATGTGTGTACCGCAGTCAATCTGGTCGATGAACTCGTCGTGCCGATGGCCGATGGGCCTGCGGACCGATGGCCGGTGATCGCCCGCGGCGCCAACAGCTGACCACATCACTCATACACTCCCTCCACCACCCAGCTCCGCGCCCGATAGCGCAGGAGCAGGGCACGCGAATCATCGAGCAGCACCTGAGCTCGGGCGGTCATCCCGGTGGGGTCATCGTCGTCGAGCCCGCTCGGCCACGGTCCGGCCCACCACCGCAGTTCCCAGCTGCGTCGTCGCCGACCGTCCGACGCCATCTGAATCGTGGTGGGCTCGGCGGAGAAACCGCCCCGACCGGTGACCTCCACCGGGGTGCCCAGCATGTCCAACACCTGGATCGGTGTCGCCATCAGCACCGCCGGGGTCGGTTGGGGTAGTCCACCCGGCCATGGTGCCGCCGGATCCCGTGACGGTAGCCGCTCCTCGCCGAGCGCCACCAGGGTGATCTGGTCCGCGGGGCCGCGGCCTCCGCTCGTGACGGGGAGCTGCACGGCATCGCCGCCGAGCAGACCCTGAACCCGCACAAGAGCGCGCCGGGCCCGTTCACCGATCTCCGGGTCCTCGGGTAAACCGTTGCCGCTCAACGAGTATTGCAACGTACCCGCACCGACCACCTCGATGGGCTCGAGACGCAGCAGTGCCACCGGGGAATCCGGTCGGTCGTCGGCCCCGGGACGCCCGCCGGTCAGCCACCCCTCGAGTTGCCATCGGATTCGGTCGGCGGTGGCCTCCGGTGTCAGCGGTTGCGCACACCGCCAGGTCCGGGCATGGCGCTGCCCTCGTTCGGTGACCGCTTCCACGGTGAGCCGCGTACACGCCGCCGACGCCGCCGCCAGACGTCCGGCCAGTTCGTCGGCCAGTCGGCGCCCGAGAAAAGCAGCCGAGTCCACCCGGTCGATCGGCGGATCACACCGGTGCTCGATGATCAGGTCGGCCGGGGCAACCTGTCCCGAAGGCGGCCTGCCGGGTGCGGCGTTGGCCAACCGATGAGCCACCACCGCGTCGGCGGCGAACCGGGTGGCGACGTCGCGGACCGACATCATCGCGAAGGCCCCGATGGTGGAGATCCCCAGTCTGCGCAGCAGTTCCACCAGCTCGACACGAGCCGGATCGCTCAGGCTCGGCTCCACCGCGAGGTCGCCGACAGGTCGATCGGCCAGATACGCAGCGTCACCGCCCGGCGGCACATGATGCCCACCACGGGCAGCCAGCACGGCGGTGAACAACTCGTCGGCGATCCCGCCCTGGACCTCCACCCCGCCCGCCGCCACCGCATCGATCAGCTTCTCGACCAGCACGTGCTCGTCCCCGAAATACCGGGCGGCCCTCCCCGCGGGCACCACCAGCAGCCCCGGCCGCAACACCTCGACGACGGGCACCAGATCTGCCACCACCGCGACCACCGGCTCGAACACCCGACCATCCCGGTGGTCGTCGCCGGCCATCACCGTCATCTCCGGACAGGCCGACTGCGCCTGCCGCTTACGCATGCCACGCCGCACCCCGGCCATCCGCGCCGGCGCCGAACAGGCCACCACCCGATTGGCGTGGAGGACGGCGACCGGGTGATGTGGCGGCAGATCCGCGGCGATCGCCGCCGCGGTCGCAGGCCAGTCCGGGCACCACAAGGCGAGGATGCGCTTCTCCGACGCTCCCGATGCCTGCGACGCTCCCGGTGGTTCCGGTGAGCCGAGCTCCGGTGCCGTGGTCAGCTCGGACATCAGTTCGCCACCGCCAAGCGGGGGCCGGTCGATGACGCAGCCAGTTCCACCTGCCGGCCCGCACCGTATCCGCTTGTCCGCATCTCGATCTCGCCGACCACACGACGCGCACCGCGATCGGCGACCGTCAGCCGAAGGATCATCCCACCGATCCGGCCGACCCCCGGCCGCGCCGTCGCCAGATCTGCGGAATCGGCACCCGGTAGATGCCGGTAGGTGACGACCTCGGTCACCAGCCGCAGGTGCGCACCCGGCCAGGAACCACCGGTGATCAGCAGCACCGACTTCTGTTTACGCAGCCGTCCCATCATCACCCGGGTCCGCGCGGGCGGCACCGCGGCGCCGGCCAGATCCAGCACGACCAGATCCATCCCGTCGAGTAGCACGCCGGCCACCTCGACCGGGTCGACACCCGGCTCTGGCACCGTGGCGATACGGGCCAGATCGCCGCCGAGTCCGGTCACCGCCCCCAGGTTGAGGTGCGGCATACCCACCAGTCCCACCTGACATCCCGCGCCGCTCACCGATGCGATCACCGCCAGTAACACCGACCGCGCGCCATCGACCGTGAGCACACCACCGCGGCCCAGGCCACCGCGCGGCAACAGATCGGCGATCGCGGCCGGGACCGGCAGGACCTCGTCGGACGGATCGGACACCCGCATCGCCGGCCGGTCCGGCTGCCCCGACATCGCCGCGATCCGACGCCGGAGACGGTCCAGTTCACCGTCTGTCGAACGGCGGACACGGGGGTTCTCCGAACCGTTCTCGGAAACCTCCAACGACACACTCATACAGCCTCCTACCAGCGACTTTCCGCAATAGCGCGCCGGGAAGATGCACGTGCGTTCGAACATGTTTTCGAGTGATTTCGATACTAGGGCGCACCACCGACAACCGCAACGCGCGAGGTCAGCGGCATGCGCCCGATCGTTGTTCCACCCAGAACCCAGACGCCCCCGCAACACACGGAGGAGGCCGACATCGAGCACGCGAAGCACGGCGGCGACGCGCACGGCCGCACGCGGCACGGCGGAACTCAGAAGAGGGTGAGCGCCTCTGGCGTCGGACCGGGGGCAGGGGCACCGGCCGACGCCGCGGCCCGCAGGCCGGCCGCACCCGACAACCCGTGACGTTCGACGAGGGGGCGCATCCGAGCGGCCAACCACGCCGAGTACTCCGGGGTCACATAGGCACCCCGGCCGTAGAGGCCGCGGTACCGACGCACCAGCGCCGGATGCTCGGCAGCCAGCCACTCCAGAAACCACGGCTTCGTAGCACCGCGCAGATGCATCGGGAAGGCGGTGACACCGGCGGCACCGGCATCGGCGAGGGCCGCGATCAGGCTCTCGAGATGAGACACCGAGTCGGTCAGATACGGGATCACCGGCGCGACCATCACATGCGGCGCGAATCCCGCATCGGCCACCGCCCGGATCAGCTCCAGCCTTGCCTTGGGCGAGGGTGTGCCCGGTTCGATCGCCTTCTGCAGCTCGGCATCATAGAAGGCCAGTGAGATCCCGATGCTCACCGGCACCTTCTGCGCCGCCTGCCGCAACAACGGCAGATCGCGACGCAACAACGTGCCCTTGGTCAGGATCGAGAAGGGTGTCGCGGACTCCGCAAGCGCCGAGATCACCCCCGGCATCAGCCGATAACGCCCCTCGGCGCGCTGATAGGGGTCGGTGTTGGTCCCCAGCGCAACGGTCTCCCGGGTCCACGATCGCCGCCGCAGTTCCTTGCGCAGCACCGCGGCGACATTGAGCTTCACCACCACCTGGCTGTCGAAGTCACGGCCGGCGTCGAGATCCAGGTACTCATGGGTCGGCCGGGCAAAACAGTATCGACAAGCGTGCGTGCAGCCGCGAAAGGTGTTGACAGTGAAACGGAACGGCAGATTCGCGGCGTCGGGAACCTGATTGAGCGCACTCTTGGCGAGCACCTCGTGGAACGTGACTCCCTCGAACTCAGGGGTCTGCACCGACCGCACCAGACCCGCCTTTCCCAAGCCGGGCAGAGCACCGTCGTCGACCCCGACCCCCTGATCGGACCACCGCATACCCGAAGTCGAACATATGTGCGATGACGCTGTCAAGCGTCGCACCCTGTCTCGACGGCACGACTATCATGCAGCCTATGCCGACCACCCCGGACCACCATCGCACGCCCGGTCCCCAGTATCTGGTCGCCGGACGGTATCGATTGCGGTCACGCATAGGCGGCGGCGGCATGGGCGCGGTCTGGCTGGCCCGCGATCAGCTGTTCGACCGGGACGTCGCGGTCAAGCAAGTGGTCTCCACCGAGGGCCTCAGCGAAGAAACCGCCGAGAACATCCGACAACGCGCCATGCGCGAGGGTCGGATAGCCGCCAAACTCGTCCATCGCAACGCCATCGCGATGCACGACGTCGCCCTCGACAGCGGTGAGCCCTGGCTGGTGATGGAGTATCTCCCATCCCGCAGCGTCGCGCAGATCCTGCACACCACAAAGACTCTCGATGTACGACAAGCGGCGCAGATCGGCGCCCAGGTGGCCGACGCCATGGCCACCGCACACACCGCCGGCATCATCCACCGTGACATCAAACCGGGCAATCTGCTCGTGACCACCACCGGCCGCACCGCCGGTCTGGTCAAGATCACCGACTTCGGGATCTCCCGCCTCAAGGACGAGGTCAGTCTGCACGGCTCCGGTGTGATCACCGGGACGCCGGCATACTTCGCACCCGAGGTTGCCCGTGGCGCCGAACCCACCGAGGCGTCGGATGTGTATTCACTCGGCGCAACGGTCTACACCCTGGTCGAGGGACAACCACCGTTCGGCGTAGACGACGATTCACTTGCCCTGCTGCACAAGGTCGCTCGCGCCCGCATCAACCCGATGACGCGGGCCGGCGCAGTCGAGCCGGTACTGCTACGGCTGCTGGAACCGAGCCCGTCGCGGCGACCGACCATGGCCCAGGCACGCGACCTGCTCGCCGAAGTCGCTGCGGGTGAACGTGGTTCGGTCCGCCACGTGCTGACCAGCCCGATCACCACACCGGATGGCGGACTGCCCACATGGGCCCAGCGATCGCCGCGTCCACCACGAACGCATCCCACCGGCACCCACCTCCCGGTCGGGGGACCGCTGCCGGCCCGACCGCCCGCTGCCTCCCCGCACGCCGACGACCGAGTGTCGGCGGTGTCGACGGCAACAGAATCCGGGACCCATCAGCCCTCGGACCGGACCGGGCTGGGGCGCTCAGGCCCGTCGGGATTGTCGCCGACGATGCTCGCCGTCGGCATCGGTGCGGTCCTCGCGCTGATCGTCGTGGTGGTGCTGATCCTCGTCGTAGCCGGGTGAACGGCCCGGAGTGCTGGGGCTAGCCGATGTGGCGGGTGGCCGCCCATCGGGTCAACGCGTTTCGGTTGGACTGTTGGGTCTTGCGCAACACATTGGAGGCATGCGTCTCGACCGTCTTGATCGAGATGAACAGCTCGTCGGCGATCTCCCGGTAGGTGTAACCGCGCGCCAGCAGCCGTAGCACCTCGAGTTCCCGCTTGGTCAGCGAGTCGAGTTCCGGATCGAGAGGCGGCTCGGGCGCAGCGGACTTGCCGGTGAACGAGTCGAGCACGAATCCGGCCAGGCGCGGACTGAACACCGCATCCCCATCGGAGACCCTCCGCACGGCGTCGGCGAGCGCCGCCCCGTCGATGGTCTTGGTGACATAGCCACGCGCACCGGCCCGGATCGTCGCGATGACATCCTCGGCGGCGTCGGACACGCTGAGCGCCAAGAACACCGGCGGCGGGCCATCGGTGATCGCGTCGGTGACCCCACGCAACACGGCCACCCCTCCGCCCGACGGCATGTGCACGTCGAGCAGAACGACGTCGGGCGCTACGGCGAGGATGCCCGCCACCGCCTCGGCCACCGTGCCCGCCTCGCCCGCGATCGCCAGACCCGGCTCCGAGGACAGCTCGGCTCGCACGCCGGAACGAAACACCGCATGGTCGTCGACCAGAAAGATCCGACACACCGCCGCGTCCGTGGATTCCGTCGTCACGATGCCTCCCTGGTCTGTCCTGCGTCGAGATGTGAGGGCCGGCCCGCGCCACTTGTATTGTCTGCGGTTCCGGCCGAACCCGTCTGTCCGGCACCCTTATCCACCGAACCGCCGTCGGGATCGGCGTGTCCCCCACCGGATTCGCGGGGCATCACGAGCCGGACGTTGGTGCCACGTCCGGGCGCCGAATCGATGGTGGCCTCCCCGTCTGCGCGATGCATCCGGGCGGTGATCGAACGGGTGATGCCGTGCCGATCGCCATCGACGAGTTCGGGGTCGAAACCGATGCCCCGATCGCGCACGAACACCTCGACCTGGTCGTCGGTCACCTCCCCGTAGACATCCACCTTGCGCTCCCCGGAATGCTTGGCGGCGTTGATCAAGGCCTCGCGTGTCGCCGCCACCAACGCCGCCCAGCGGCGTCGCTGCGCAGCGGGTTCATCCTCCGGGCGCAGGTCGCCGACCGTGATCACGTCGACCTCGATGCCGTAGTGGTCCTCGACCTCCGCGCCGACCTCCTGCAAACTCGCCGACAGCGAACCCGCGCGTTGGGCGGGATCACCGAACAACCAGCCGCGCAGTTCACGTTCCTGACTTCGCGCGAGCCGGGCGACCTCCTCCGGTCTGCCCGCCTGCTTCTGTATCAACGCGAGCGTCTGCAACACGGAGTCGTGCAGATGCGAGGCGATCTCCTCGCGTTCGGCGTTACGGATGCGTGCGGCCCGTTCCTCGTTGAGCGCACGCCACATCCGCATCCACAGTGGCACGGTCAGCAGTACCACCCCGATCAGGGTGGCGACCACCGCGAGCAACGTCGTCGACAACCCCCCGAACGACCGGTCGCCGGCCAGCACGATCACCACCAGACCGCCGATCACCAACAATGCGCCGCCGATGAAGCGCGTCCAGGTGAGCAACGGGGTGCGGGGTGTGCTGTGCGAGGTGTCGAACTCCCGCCACACGAGGCTCGCACCGATCACCACGAAGACGAACGGGACCAGATAGGCCGCCGGTGTGCCGGAGGTGGCGAAGCCGACCACCGACATCGCGACCAGCCCGACCAGCGCGAGGCCATAGGCCTGCCGACGCTCACCAGGTCCGGGCGGTGCGGTGTCGCGACCGGGCGGACAGAAGAACCACAGCAGCCCGTAGGCGAGCACACCGGCTCCGGCGAGCGCGGCGAGCACCATGAACACCACCCGCACGCGAAAGGCGTCCACACCGAGGTGATCGGCGATGCCTCCCGCGACCCCGGCGATGACCCGACCGCCGTCGCGACGCATCAGTCGCGGCGTCGGCAACTGGGCCGACGTCGACGGGCTCGAGGCCGCGGGCACGGGGGAACCACTCACACCTCGATAGTGGCACGACCGACCCGCCCCGCACATCAGGGACTTTCTCAGGGTCCTCCCCCGATGTGGTGGCACGTCCGAGTCGCCACGATGGAGACCATGGACACCAAGCAGTTCGAGGGGTTGTGGGCGACCCGGCCGATTCGACCGAGCACCAACCGCACCGTCGCCGGTGTGTGTGCCGGCATCGGCGCGCGGTACCGCGTCGACCCGACGCTGGTCAAGATCGCATTCGTGGTGGCGACGCTGTTCGGCGGTAGCGGCCTCGTGCTGTACATCGCCGCGTGGGTGGCCACGCCGAGTGAGAACAAGCAGCACGACGAGCTCGGCTCGATTCGGCACGGCGAGTTCATCCACGGCCCCACGCAACAGCATTCGCGCCATCGGCGTCACCGCAATCCACAGCTGATCCTGCTGATCGTGCTCGCGATCATCGTGCTCACCTCATTCGGCCCCAACACCACGTGGAGTTCTGGTGGCCTCCTCGGCGCAGCACTGATGCTGCTGGGCTGGTGGCTGCTCTACCAGCGCACACCGGAACCGCCGGCGGGCACCAGCGTCGACACTCATCACCCGGTCACGCCCGACGTGGTCGCGGCCCGCACCGATGGCCCACTGCAGCCGTGGATTCCACGGGCGATGATGACCGGTCCGAGCGGTGCCGCTCCCGCCACCCCGACGAACTCCCCCGGTTCTGCCGCACCACCCGCAGGTCCGTCGACCTCTCCTCCCGGGCAATCGGCGTTCGGGCCCGGGGCATTCACGGCCGGAGCACCTGACGTCGCCTCCCAACGCGCTTCCGGCACAGGGCCTGCCGCCCCGACCGACACCGGACCGGCAGAGGTTTTCGCGACCGACGAGTTGCGCCGTACCCCACCGGCCTGGGATCCGCTGGGCACCGCCCGCTTCGCCTGGGATCTGCCCGAACCCGCCACCGAACAGGCGATCGACCATCGCTCGCAACGCCGTTCGCCGCTGACCCTCGTGGTGATCGGCCTCGCGGTGATCGTCGCCGCGGCCGGTGCCGCACTGCATCAGGTCGGCGTCGACTGGTTCACCCCGGCACGCATCGTCTCGATGGCCCTCGCGGTGGTGGGTGGCGGCCTGATCTATGCGGGTCTACGCCGTCGCAACGCCGGCGGGCACAGTGCCGGGTTGGTGCCGATCGCCCTAATCCTGGGCGTCGCCGTTATCGCGACCACCAGTATCGGACATCTGAACCTGCCGTCGGGAGGCGTCGGTGAGCGGACGTGGACACCGATCGCGGAATCCGACATCGACGACGCGTATTCCCTCACGATGGGCAAGATGGTGCTCGACCTGCGCGGTGTGGACATCACCGCCGATCGCACCGTGGAACTGCGAAACGGCGTCGGCGAGATCGAGGTACTGGTGGGCGAGAACACCAACATAAGCGCCAACTGCGATGCGAACGTCGGCGACTATGTCTGCCCAGACGGACTCGACGGCGGCCGCGACGGTACCGACGGACCCGTGCTCACCATCGATGCGCACACCAACGTGGGACATGTGGAGGTGACCCGATGAACGACGACGACACCGATCTCCGCACCACCGGGAGCAGCGATACCCGGCACCGCGCGCCAGGTCTGGTCCTCCTCGGAATCGCCGCCCTGTCGGTCGCGGCGTGGGGACTGGCCGGTGGACCGGACCTACCGTCGGCCGGCGACCTCGGATGGATCGCGGTCGCCACCGGCCTGGTGATCGGCCTGCTGCTCATCGTCACCGGCGCACGGTCGTCACGACGACGATGACCCATCGATCGCCATCGACCGAAGTCACTCCCACTCGATGGTGCCCGGCGGCTTGCTCGTGACGTCGAGAACCACCCGGTTCACGTCGGGCACCTCGTTGGTGATGCGCGTCGAGATGAGTTCGAGCACCTCGTAGGGCACCCGGGTCCAGTCCGCGGTCATCGCGTCCTCACTGGACACCGGGCGCAGCACGATCGGATGGCCATACGTGCGGCCGTCGCCCTGCACCCCCACACTGCGCACATCGGCCAGCAACACCACCGGGCACTGCCAGATCTGACCGTCGAGGCCGGCGGCGGTGAGTTCCTCACGGGCGATGAGGTCGGCCTTGCGCAACATCGCCAGACGATCGGCGGTGACCTCGCCGACGATCCGAATGGCCAGACCCGGCCCCGGGAAGGGCTGGCGCCCCACGATCTCCTCGGGCAGACCTAGTTCCCGCCCAACCGCCCGGACCTCATCCTTGAACAGCAGCCGCAAGGGCTCGACCAGCGAGAACTCCAGATCCTCGGGGAGACCACCCACGTTGTGGTGACTCTTGATGTTGGCCGTACCGCTGCCGCCACCGGACTCGACGACATCCGGGTACAAGGTCCCCTGGACCAGGTACTCGACCTTGGCACCATCGGACGCGTGATCACCGAGCACGTCGGTGACCGCACCTTCGAAGGATCTGATGAACTCGCGACCGATGATCTTGCGTTTGGTCTCCGGGTCGCTGACACCGGCGAGTTCGGACAAGAAGGTGTCGGCGGCGTCCACGGTGACGAGCTTCGCGCCGGTCGCGCCGACGAAATCGTGCTGTACCTGCTCCCGCTCGCCTGCCCGCAACAACCCGTGGTCAACGAACACGCAGGTCAACCGATCGCCGATGGCCCGCTGCACCAAGGCAGCCGCCACCGCGGAGTCGACGCCGCCCGACAGTCCGCAAATGGCCAATCCGTCGCCGATCTGATCGGCCACCGCGTCGATGAGCGCATCGGCGATGTTGGCCGCGGTCCAGGTCGCCTCGAGACCGGCGATCTCGTAGAGGAAGCGCGTCAGCACCTGCTGACCGTGCGGGGTGTGCAGTACCTCCGGGTGATATTGGACACCCGCCATTTGACGGTCGACGCACTCGAACGCGGCCACCGGCGCGCCCGGGGTCGATCCGGTGACGATGAAACCCTCCGGGGGCCGCTGCACCGCATCGTTGTGGCTCATCCACACCGGCTGCGTCTCGGTCAGTCCCTCGTGCAGCACTCCGTCACCGGTCACCGTCAGCGTGGTCCGACCGAACTCACGCCCGCCGGTGTTGGCCACCTCCCCACCGAGCTGGCGGGCCATGGCCTGGAACCCGTAGCAGATGCCGAACACCGGGACCCCCAGGTCGAAGACACCCGGGTCGAGGGCGGGCGCATCTTCGGCGTACACCGACGCCGGCCCACCCGACAGGATCAGTGCCAGCGGCTTACGGGCCTCGAACTCCGCGAGCGGCGCGTCGTGCGAGATGACCTCCGAATAGATCCGCGCCTCACGCACCCGCCGGGCGATCAGCTGCGCGTACTGCGCACCGAAGTCGATGACGAGCACGGGGCGAGGACCGTCGGGAAGGGGTGCGGAAGAAGAATCTGTCACCCCGGTAAGTTTAGTGATCAACGCCGCCAGACATAATGCAGGCATGTCTTCGACCACCGGCGCGCCATCGTCCTCGCGTCGTTTCTCGCTGTCGGTGGCCGATCTCACCCAGGCCGCCGTGTTCGCCGCGCTGATCGCGGCCCTCGGGCTACCCGGCACCATCACCATCGGCTCCTCGGGTGTGCCCATCACCCTGCAGACCCTCGGCGTGATGCTGGCGGGTTCCATCCTCGGCCCGCGCAAGGGCACGCTCGCGGTGATCATCTTCGCCATACTGGCTATCGCCGGGCTACCCATCCTGGCCGGTGGACGCAGCGGACTGGTCGCACTGTCCTCCCCGACAGCCGGCTTCTTCGTGGGCTTTCTGCCCGCCGTGCTGGTGATCGGGCTGGCCACCGCGGTGATGATGCCGCGGTATCGCATCGTGTGGGGCGTTGCGATCAACATCGTCGGTGGCATGGTCGTGATCTATGCGTGCGGCGTCATCGGGTTGCTGCTGCGCACCGATCTGTCGCTGTGGGCGGCCATCTCCACCAATGGCATCTACATTCCCGGCGACATCGCCAAGGCTGTGATCGCGGCGCTGGTGGCCGCTCAGGTGCACCGCGCCTACCCGGGACTGATCGCCCCGATCCGGCTGCGCCGCCGCCACTGACCCGACGTCGGTGAGCGAATCAGATCCATGATCGATTTCCGTGGTGTCGGCCACGCCTACGAGGGCCGGGTCGTGCTCGACGACATCGACCTGACCCTGAGCGAGCGGCGGATCGGGATCATCGGCGCCAACGGCAGCGGCAAGTCGACCCTGGCGCGAATGATCAACGCTCTGGTGGTCCCCGACCGCGGTTCGGTGACGGTCAACGGGATCGACGCTGCCCGGGAGAAACGTCGGGTCCGCAAAGAGGTCGGGTTCATCTTCAGCGATCCCGATCGGCAGATCATCATGCCGACCGTCATCGAGGACATCGAGCTCTCCCTCACCCGTACCGTCCGAGACCGCGCTGAGCGCTCGGCGCGCGCCGCGGCGGTGCTCGCGCAGTTCGGGCTGGCCGATCACGCCGACCACCCCGCGCACCGGCTCTCGGGTGGCCAAAAACAACTACTCGCGCTGGCCTCGGTGCTCGTGACCGGGCCATCGGTGCTGGTCGCCGACGAGCCGACCACGCTGCTGGATCTCCGCAACAGCGCGATGCTGCGCACGGTGTTCACGACGCTGGACGAACAACTGGTGGTGCTCACACACGATCTGGACATGGTCGCCGACTACGACCGGGTCATCGTGCTCGACGAGGGCCGCGTCGTCGCCGACGACGAGCCCGCCGCGGCGGTCACCGCTTACCGTCGGCTGATGACATGACGGCCCTCGGTGTCTATCGGCCGGGTCATTCACCACTGCATCGGCTTCCTGCAGGGCTCAAACTGCTCGGTCTGGGTGCGGCGATCCTCGCGGTCAGCATCACCGTACGGACGCCGGCCGCGGTCGGGTTCCTCGCGCTCGGAGTGCTCGGCGTGTTCGCTCTCGGCGGCATCCGGCCGCGTGAGGCGTGGCGCCAGATGCGCCCGGTCGTCTGGGTGGTGGTGTTCGTCTTCGTCTTCCAGGTGATCTTCACCGATTGGCAGCGTGCCCTGGTCGTCTGCGCCGTCCTCGCGGCATCGGTGGCGATGGCCGCCGCGGTCACCCTCACCACCAGGACCTCGGCGATTCTCGACGCCGTCGTCACCGCGCTTCGGCCGCTGGCCCGGCGAGGAGTGCGGGTCGATCACATCGCGCTGGCGCTGGCGCTGGCCATCCGGTCCATCCCGCTCATGGTCGAGGTGGTGGCGCAGGTCGACGAGGCCCGCAAGGCGCGCGGGTTGCGTCCCGGCGCACGGATTCTCGTCGCGCCGGTGGTCATCGCGGCGCTGCGTACCGCCGACGGGTTCGCCGACACGCTGATCGCCCGCGGCCTCGACTGACCCGCCGACCGTACCCGCGCCGAGCCGCTCGCCTCCCGCGCTACCGCACCCGGAGCCAACCGCGTGATCACGGATGACTGCTCAGACGTGGACGGTCAGGCCCACCTTCTGGAATTCCTTGAGATCGCTGTAGCCGGCCTTGGCCATCGAACGACGCAGCGCGCCGACGAGATTGAGTTCGCCGTACGGGTCCTGCGACGGCCCGTTCAGCACACACTCCAGGCTGGGCCGGTCCTCGTCGGTCGCGACCTGCAACAGAGCACCGCGTGGGGTGTCGGGGTGGGCGGCGGCCGACGGCCAGTACCACCCGCGCCCGGGCGCCTCGGCGGCGGCGGCCAGCGGTGTACCGAGAACTGCCGCGTCGGCACCACAGGCGATGGCCTTGGCCAGGTCACCGGAGGTGTGGATATCACCGTCGGCAATCACGTGCACATACCGGCCGCCGGTCTCGTCGAGGTACTCGCGCCGGGCCGCGGCCGCGTCGGCGATCGCCGTCGCCATCGGCACCCCGATGCCGAGTACCTCGCCGGTCGTGGTGGCGCCCTCGGCAGAGCCGTACCCGACGATGACGCCGGCCGCACCCGTGCGCATCAGATGCAGGGCGGTCCGGTGATCGTGTACGCCACCGGCGATAACCGGGATGTCGAGTTCGGCGATGAAGGTCTTCAGGTTCAACGGCTCGCGAACCGGGCCGTCGTTCGGATCCGCCTGGGCCACATGCTCGGCGGAGATGATGGTGCCATGCACGACGAGGATCTCCACACCCGCCTGCAACAGCGCCGGCGTCAGTTCGGGCGCATGCTGGGGACTCACGCGGACGGCTGTGGTGACACCCGCGTCGCGCACCGTGGCGACCGCCGCACCGAGTAGGTCGGGGTCGAGCGGTGCGGCATGCAGTTGCTGCAGCAGCCGGATCGCGGCCAACGGATCGGCGTTGTCGGTGGCCACCGCGGCCAATTCCTCGAGTTTGGCGTCCACGTCGCGGTGTCGGGCCCACAGCCCTTCACCGTTGATCACCCCGAGAGCGCCGAGGCGGCCCAGTTCGACCGCCGCCGACGGCGACACCAAGGCGTCGGTGGGATGACTCAGGATCGGTGACTCGAAGCGGTAGGCATCGATCTGCCAGGCGGTCGACACATCCTTGGACGACCGGGTCCGCCGCGACGGGACGATACTGATGTCATCGAGTTCGAACGTCCGTCGGGCCGTCCGCCCCATGCCGATGTCGACGAGGTCACGCACCGTTGCGCCTTTCTGCTACACGTTTGGGTCGCGGTTGTGCCCCGGATCACACCGGGGCAAACGCGCGTCAGCGGGAATAGTAGTTGGGCGCTTCGGTGGTCAGTGTGATGTCGTGCGGGTGCGATTCCTTCAAACCGGCCGCGGTGATCTGGACGAAGCGGGCGTCGTGCAGATCGGTGATGCTCGACGACCCGGTGTAGCCCATCGCCGCGCGCAGGCCACCGACGAGCTGATGGATCACCTGGCCGAGGGGCCCGCGGAAGGGGACCCGGCCCTCGATGCCTTCGGGCACCAGCTTCTCCTCGGCGAGCACGTCGTCCTGGAAGTACCGGTCCTTGGAGTACGACTTGCCCTGACCGCGCCCCTGCATCGCGCCGAGCGAGCCCATCCCCCGGTAACTCTTGAACTGCTTGCCGTTGACCAGGATCAACTCGCCCGGTGCCTCTGCGGTGCCCGCCAGCAGCGAGCCGAGCATGGCGGTCGACGCACCGGCGGCGAGCGCCTTGGCGATGTCGCCCGAGTACTGCAGACCGCCATCGGCGATGACCGGCACGTCATGCTGCTTGCAGACGGCTACCGCTTCCAGGATCGCGGTGATCTGTGGTGCCCCGACGCCCGCGACGACCCGGGTGGTGCAGATCGACCCCGGTCCCACGCCCACCTTGACGGCGTCGGCGCCGGCCTCGACGAGCGCGAGGGCCGCCTCACGGGTTGCGACATTGCCGCCGACGACCTGCACCCGGTCGCCCACCTCGGCCTTGAGCTTGGCCACCATGTCGAGGACGAGGCGGTTGTGCGCGTGCGCGGTGTCCACGATGATCACGTCGGCGCCTGCATCGGCCAGCGCCATCGCTCGATCCCATTGCGGGTCACCGGTTCCCACAGCAGCACCGACCAGCAGACGGCCGTCGGCATCCTTGGTCGCCAACGGGTGTTGTTCGGTCTTGACGAAGTCTTTGACCGTGATCAGGCCGGTGAGTTTGCCGTTGCCGTCTACGATGGGCAGCTTCTCCACCTTGTTGCGACGCAGCAAACCGAGGGCGGCCTCCGCGGAGACCCCTTCCTGTGCGGTGATCAGCGGAGCCTTGGTCATCACCTCGGACACCGGGCGCGACTGGTCGACCTCGAAACGCATGTCACGGTTGGTGATGATGCCGACGAGTTCACCCGAACCGTCGACCACCGGGAGACCGGAGATCCGGTACCGCGCACACATCGCGTCGACCTCGGCGAGGGTGTGGGTCGGCGAGCACGTCACCGGGTCGGTGACCATGCCGGCCTCCGAGCGCTTCACGGTCTCCACCTGCCCTGCCTGATCCTCGATCGACAGATTGCGGTGCAGCACACCCATGCCACCCGCGCGCGCCATCGCGATGGCCATCCGCGCCTCGGTAACGGTGTCCATCGCCGAACTCACGAGCGGGACCTTGAGGGTGATGTCCTTGGTCACCCGCGACGAGGTGTCCACGTCGCTGGGAATGACGTCGGACGCCGAGGGCAGCAACAAGACGTCGTCGAAGGTGAGGCCGAGCATCGCGACCTTGCCGGGGTCGTCTCCACCGGTGCGCACTGCAGTCATTGCACCATGGTATCGGCACCATGGGCGTGTCCGGGCTCACCCTGCGTCGAGCCTTTCCACGTCATCGCCCACCGGGGTCGATCGACCTGTGGACGCCTTGCTCCACCGGGGTCCGATCATCGGTTACCGTGGTGTTGTGCGTGACCATCTTCCACCCGGACTGCCGCCAGATCCGTTCGCCGACGACCCCAGCGACCCGGCGTCGGCTCTCGACTCGGTGGAACCCGGCGTCCCGCTCGACGAGAACGAGCGCGTCGCCGTCGAGGAGGATCTCGCCGATCTGGCGGTCTACGAAGCGCTGTTGGCCCATCGTGGGGTCCGCGGCCTGGTCGTCGTGTGCGAGGACTGCCACGAGGATCACTATCACGATTGGGACATGCTGCGTGCCAACCTGCTGCAGCTGCTCATCGACGGCACCGTTCGGCCTCACGAACCGGCCGTCGATCCGCGCCCCGAGGCCTACGTCACCTGGGACTACTGCCGCGGCTACGCCGATGCGCGCGGACACATGGACGACGAGCGCTGAGAATTCCCCTCGCGCCACGTTGAGTGGCGTCCGTGCGCTATTTCAGCGTTTCATCGGGTCGCTTCGACATCCATCCTGAGTAGGGCCCTTCGTGACGGGCCTCCGCACGCTCCGGCCCTCCTCAGAGATCAGGGGCAACCGGGCCTCCGCGCCACTCACCACAAGAAGAACGTCGTGGTGGTGGTCGTCGTGGTGGTGACCGGCCGACTGGGCTGTCCGGTCTCATCGCCCGGCGCAGCAGTCGGCGTGGGAGTCGTGGTGGAGGTCGGCGGCTGCTCGGGCTTGGTGGTGTCGGGTTGACCGGTCGGGCTGTCCGGCGCCGACGTCGCCGGCGGATTCCCCGAACTGGGCAGGGTGACGGTCACCGAACCACTGCTCTGACGATCGAGGTCACGCGGCGGTGTGCTCGGGCCGGGCGCACCACCCACACTGCTCGATCCGCCGGGCACGGCAGCAGACGAGGCAGACGATGCGGACTTGGCCGAATCGGTGTCGGCGCGCAGTCGCTGCATCCACTCGTTCATGCGGTTACGGGTGGCATCGTCGCGCACCGGCCCCATCTGCTGCTGCGCCTTGGCGATCAACGCAGCAGCCTGATCGGCGTCGCCGGCTGCCATCGCGGCCTCGGCCTTCTCCAGGTCGGACTGGATGTCCATCGCCGCCTGGGTTTCACTGGCAGCTTCGGCGAAGACCACCTTCTTGACACCCCACAGCGGGTCGCCGGGAGACGATCCCTCTGCCAACACGGTGAGGCCCGCGCAGGCGATGACCACAACCGCAGCCACGCCGGAGGCCACCCGCAGGTGCCGGATGACCCCGCGCCCGCGTTCTGCGCGCTGGGACGCCGCGATCGCGGACTCGACCTCGTCGACGGTGGGCAACTCGGGCAGCGGCGCGGCGACAGCCTCGTGACGCCAGCCCGACAACAGTTCGGCCAGTTCGTATTCGGCCTGATCCCGGGTCGGCACGGGTCGATCGTGAGACAACGACTCGATGAAATGGTCGTCCGCGTGAACCGAGGTCATGTCGATGGGATCGTTCACATCCCATCGCTGATCGGCAGGCTCATGCTCGTCGTTCATCGACCTCACCTGCCTTCCTCAGTTCGGTCCGTAGTTTTGCCAGCGCGCGGTGTTGGGCGACCCGCACCGCGCCGGGCGTACTGTCGATCGCGTCCGCGGTCTCCTCGGCCGACAATCCCACCACCAGCCGCAGCACGAGCACCTCGCGTTGCTTGTCCGGCAGGATCTCCAGCAGCGACCGCATCCTGCGGCTGCCGTCGGAATCCAGCGCCATCTGCTCGGGCCCACCGACGAACGACACGGTCTCGGGGAGCGTCTCGACCGGATCGGACTTGACCCGACCGGCCACTCGCATGGCATCGGCAACCTTGTGCGCGGCAATGCCGTACACAAATGCCATGAACGGCCTGCCCTGGTCTTGGTACCGGGGCAGCGCGGTCATCACTGCCATCAACGCCTCCTGCGCGATATCGTCGGCGGAGAACAGGTGGCGTTCTCCGACTCCAATCCGCCCTCGGCAGTAACGCAGGATCGGATCCTGCACACTTTCGAGAACCGACGTGAGCGCTGTTCGATCGCCCTGCCCTGCGGCGCGGACGGCCTCGTCCAGCTCAACACCCGTCAGTTTCATCGTCAGTTGAGATCCCCGTGTTACATGGTCGTGGTGTTGCTCGTGTGCTGTGTACCCACGTCACCTTAGCGATTGCCACCGAGTACCGAGTCACCCACCGGCGGTCCTCTCATCTGCAAACGGCACTCCTCGACCCACCAGTAACCCCCGAACCCGGGTGAGGTCTCCGGCCACGTCCTCATCGGCGGGATCCAGACCGTGTCGCAGCGCCAACGACGCCCATTCCAACGGCATGAGCCCACCAGCCCGCGCGTCCGCGGTGACCTCGGCCGCACGTTGAGCGGCCATGAGCAGGTCGCCCGCCGCCGCGTGCGCTGCCGCAGCGATCAACTCGGTCTTGACCCGGTGCCGCAGGGGCGTGTCGGCGACCGTGCACAGTTCCCGGGCGTGTTGCGCGTGCTCGAGCGCCGACGCGGAGTCTGCCGAGTAGATCGCGACCTCGGCACTGACCCACTCGATGCGCAGCAGCGGCCGACGGCCGGCCAGCCATGCGGTGTCGGCCACGTCTGCGATGCCACGTGCCCGCGCCAACAGGCGTCGTGCTGCCGCGAGGTGCACCTGCCCCAGATGATCAGCGGCCAGACCGACGAGCGCATCGAGCACTGCGGCGCGATGCGTCTGTGTCTGTGTCCGGTTGCGCGACTCTGGTGCGCCAGACGATCCGACAAGCAGCAACGCGCGACCGTCGAGCGCGGCCGCGTTCCGATGTCGGCCCGCCTGCCGCAGAAGTGAGGCGCGCGTCGACAGTGCCAAGGACTCCAATGCCGGAGCCCCGCATCGCCGGCCGGCACGCTCAACCTCGTCGAGGATCGCGAATGCGCCGGCAGTGTGACCTATACCTCCCTGCTCAACCGCGGCAGACCACAACGCCCGGCCGTGCGCGCATTCCCCCATTTCACACCCTGTTTTTTGCGGTTCCGACGTCGATTCAGAACGAGTGTAACCTGTTCTAGTTTGCATGAATTTAACCTGGTGTCACAAACATTAATTCGCCGCCCAGGTCACACAGAAATGAGCTCTGAGTTTCAATCGTGTTACTCGGCAGTTGTTCCGTCACCTGCTCGTCACGCGACACAGGGCCGCGCCAAGCACCCGCCAACACACCGAAAACAGCAGGTCAGTCGCACCAAAACGACGAATGTGCCGGGTCGGGCCGACCACACCGAATCGGTATGGTAGCCGCCGACGCATAGTCAACGCACAGTTAACATTTCTGGAAATTTCACCATCGTTGACCCCTTATTTGGCGGGATTGACTGCATTTCTGCGGCTTGCTTACTGTGTGTTTGCGCCGATCAATCGAGTGCCACTCGCAGACAAGGAGTCGCTGTCATGCCTCAGCCGAATCACCTCCCTGGCCCGAATGCCGACATCTGGGACTGGCAAATGCAGGGCCTGTGCCGCGGTGTGGACTCGTCGATGTTCTTTCACCCGGACGGCGAACGCGGCCGGGCGCGCGCCCAACGCGAGCGCCGCGCGAAAGAGATGTGCCATCAGTGCCCGGTGATCGCCCAGTGCCGCGAACACGCCCTCGCCGTTGCCGAACCCTACGGCATCTGGGGCGGGCTGTCGGAGTCCGAGCGCAGCATGCTGATGAAGCGCGGTGTGGGCCGCCGCATCGCGAGCTGACGACAGTTCTTCAGACCTCTACGCCGATGGGGGCATCGATCGTGTGATCGATGCCCCCATCGGTGCGTCTCGGGCAGTGCGGTCGGGTTCGTCCGCCGCTGCCCGGTCTCACTTCATCAGTGCGCGTGACCGTGACCGTGCGCGTCGGCCGCGGCCTCTTCCGGCTGATCGGTGATGGCGGTCTCGGTGGTGAGCACCATGCGGGCCACCGAGGCTGCATTGACGACAGCCGACCGAGTCACCTTGACCGGGTCGATGATGCCGTCGGCGAGCAGATCGCCGTACTCCAGTGTCGCGGCGTTGAAGCCGATACCCGAGTCCGAATCGGTCACCCGGGTAGCGACGACCGAGCCGTCGACGCCGGCGTTCGATGCGATCCAGTAGAGCGGGGCCCGCGCTGCGTCGCGGACGACCTTCACGCCCAGGGCCTCCTCGTCGGACAGGTCGGCGGCCAGATCGTCGAGGACCTTCGCGGCCTGCAGGATGGCGGTACCGCCACCGGCAATGATGCCCTCCTCGACGGCTGCCTTCGCCGCGGCGACCGCGTCCTCGACGCGATGCTTACGCTCCTTGAGCGCAGTCTCGGTGGCGGCGCCCACTCGGATCACCGCGACACCGCCGGCGAGCTTCGCCAACCGCTCGGCGAGCTTCTCGCGGTCCCAATCGGAATCGCTGCGCTCGATCTCGCGGCGCAGCTGCTCGGAGCGCTGCGCGATCTCCTCGGATGTACCCGCACCCTCGACCAGCGTCGTGGTGTCCTTGGTCACCACCGCCCGGCGCACGGAGCCCAACAGTTCGACACCCGCGTCGGAGAGGCTGACGCCGATGTCCGAGGAGATGACGGTGCCGCCGGTGACCACGGCCAGATCCTCCAGGAACGCCTTGCGACGATCACCGAAGAACGGCGCCTTGACCGCGACCGCCTTGATGGTCTTGCGGATCGAGTTGACCACCAGGGTCGACAGCGGCTCGCCCTCGACGTCCTCGGCGATGATCAACAGAGACTTGCCGTCGCCGGCGACCTTTTCCAGCAGCGGCAGGAATTCCGGCAGCGAGCTGATCTTGTCGCGGTAGAGCAGCACGAGGGCGTCCTCGAGAACGGCTTCCTGGCTGTCGGCGTCGGTCACGAAGTAGGGCGACAGGTAGCCCTTGTCGAACTGGATACCTTCGGTCACGTCGAGGTCGGTCGACAGACCCGATCCTTCTTCGACGGTGACGACGCCGTCGGCGCCGACGCGCGTCATGGCCTTGGCGACCATCTCGCCGATCTCCTCGTCACGAGAAGACACGGTGGCGACCTGGGCGATGGCCTTCTCCCCATCGACGGGGGTGGACAGCCGGACCAGTTCGGCGCTGACCGCGTCGGCGGCCTTGCCGATGCCGGCTCCCAGCGCGATCGGATTGGCGCCTGCGGCCACGTTGCGCAGGCCTGCGGTCACCATTGCCTGGGCCAGCACCGTCGCGGTGGTGGTGCCGTCACCGGCGACATCGTTGGTCTTGGTGGCAACCGACTTCACCAGCTGGGCACCGAGGTTCTCGAACGGATCCTCGAGGTCCACGTCGCGGGCGATCGTGACACCGTCGTTGGTGACGTTGGGTCCACCGAAGGCCTTGGCCAGCACCACATGCCGACCACGCGGGCCGAGCGTCACCTTGACCGTGTCGGCCAGTTGGTTGATGCCGCGCTCGAGTGCGCGGCGCGCTACATCGTCGAATTCAATCTGTTTGGGCATGGATTTCTTTCTCGATCCGGGGAATCGCGGGAGAAATGGCTCCGCCCCGGCGCCCGACGAGGGCACCGGGGCGGGAGACTCACGAAGTGCTCGTGGGTCTTACTTGCCGATGACGGCCAGCACGTCGCGCGCCGAGAGGATCAGGTACTCCTCGCCGGCGTACTTGATCTCGGTGCCCCCGTACTTGCTGTAGATGACGGTGTCGCCTTCCTTGACGTCGACGGGGACGCGGTTACCCTGCTCGGTGACCCGGCCCTCGCCAACGGCGATGACGGTGCCTTCCTGCGGCTTCTCCTTGGCGGTGTCCGGGATGACCAGACCGGACGCGGTGGTCGTCTCTGCCTCCACGGCCTGCACCAGGATCTTGTCCTCAAGCGGCTTGATGTTCACGCTCGCCACGATGTGGTTCCTCAACTTTCGTACTGAGTTGTTGAACGATGAATCGAATTGCACGTTCATTGGCCCTGGGCCGAAACCCCGCCGTCGCGGGTGTACGAGGCTTCATCACAGTGCCACTAGCACTCTATACACGAGAGTGCCAGCACTCAAGGGCGGAGGCTGCGAAAGTCCGATCTGATCGCTCAGAGCTGACTGACCTGCACCGACATTCCCGGGTCTGTGGCCACGGTCAGTGGCGAGGGCTCTGCCCCACCACCGATCACGTGCGCTCCGAGGGTGGCGATCATGACGCCGTTGTCGGTGCATAGGCGCGGCTTGGGTACTCGCAAGGTGATCCCGGCGGCCGCGCAGCGCTCCTGGGCCAGCGACCGGATGCGCGAGTTGGCGGTGGCACCACCCCCGAGAACGAGGGTGTCGACATCGAGATCGGTGCACGCCCGCACCGCCTTCATCGTCAGCACGTCGGCGACCGCTTCCTGAAACGATGCGGCGACATCGGGAATCGACACCGCGGTGCCCTGCCGCTCACATTTCTCCACGTGGCGGGCGACAGCGGTCTTGAGGCCGCTGAACGAGAAGTCGTAGCGCGCATCACGGGGACCGGTCATCCCGCGGGGGAAGCCGACGGCCTGCGGGTCGCCGTGGGCCGCCGCCCGGTCCAGCGCCGGACCGCCGGGAAACCCGAGGTCGAGCAATCGCGCCACCTTGTCGAACGCCTCCCCCGCCGCGTCGTCGACGGTGGTGCCCAGCTCCGTGATGGGACGTGCCAGGTCGGTGACGTGCAACAGGTGGGTGTGTCCACCCGAGACGAGCAGCGCCACACACTCGGGCATCGGGCCGTGCTCGAGGGTGTCCACCGCCACATGGCCGCCGAGATGATTCATCGCATATAACGGGACGTCCCAGGCCAGCGCGTACGCCTTGGCCGCGGCCACCCCGACCAGCAACGCCCCGGCCAGCCCCGGGCCGATCGTGACCGCGATCGCGTCGGGCCGGTCGACACCAGCCGCCTCCCGGGCGCGCTGCATGGTCGGCACGATGGCCTCCAGATGTGCCCGGGACGCGATCTCGGGTACCACGCCACCGAAGCGCGCATGTTCGTCGACGCTGGATGCCACCTCGTCGGCAAGCAACCTCGCCGTACCGCGTCCACCGTCGCCCATGCCGTCGCGCGTCCACTCGACGATGCCCACGCCGGTCTCGTCGCAGGAACTCTCGATACCCATCACGATCATTGCGCACCCCCGGTCTGCTGCAACGTGACTCCGCTCGCCGGGCGGATCATCGTGTACGCGTCGGCGCCGGACGGCTGATAGTAGTTGCGGCGCACGCCGGACCGGACAAAACCGGTGCCCTCGTACAGGGCGATCGCGGTGTCGTTGTCGGTACGCACCTCCAGGTAGACGGACGCACCGCACTCGTCGGCCACCGCGAGCAGCGCTGCGAGCAACGCGCGCCCGTATCCGCGACCGCGATGGGTCGGCGCCACCGCGATGGTGTGGATCTCACACTCGAGATCCCCCGGCGACCCGAGCGTGGAGATGCCCGCGTAGCCGACGACCGGGCCACCGGGTTGTTCGCGCGCAGCGAAGTACCGGTTGTACGGCGCATTCAGCTCGGCACGGAAAGCAGTCGCCGGCCAGGGAGAGTCGTCGGCGAACATCAGCTTCTCCAACGCCGCGCAACGCGGGATGTCCGGGTGTTCGAGGGCGTCGACGATCAGTTCCGAGGTCGTCACCGGGCCAACTCCTGTCGCTGCGGGTCGGCGGGTCGGCGCCGCTTGGGTTCCACCGCGTCCGGTCGCCGCAGGTACAGGGGCACCAGCGCCGCCGGGGGCATGCTGCCCGACAAGTCGGCGCGTGCCACCGTCACCAGTCCGGCCACCGACGGCACCGACGCCGCGCCGACCGGCCGATCGAACAGCCCCGCGTGGGTCGGTGAACCGACGACGACATCGATCGGCATGTCGGCGAGATCGGCGACGACCTCGCCGGGCGGCGCCACTGCGGGGCCGGCCGTCCGCCTGCCCTGATCGTAAGTAGCCCAATAGATCTCGCGGCGCCGCGCGTCGGTGACCACCAACAGCGACGACGCGGAGGTCTGCGACATCTGCGCTGCGGCGATCGCATCGAGTGAACACACCCCGTGCACCGGCACGCCCAACGCGTCGCCGAATGCCGCCCCGGTGGCCATCCCGACCCGCAGTCCGGTGAACGGCCCCGGACCGCAACCCACCACCACGGCGTCGAGTTGACTGCGGGCCACGCGGGCCTCGTCCAGGGTTTCGCCGACGAGGCTGGTGAGGATCTCGGCATGCCGCCGACCGTCGGTCACCTGCCGTTCGGCGAGCACCTCTTCGGTGGCGTCGGCTCCCCGAAGCGCCGCGACACCGGCGACGACTGCGTCGGTGGAGGTGTCGATCGCGAGTATGTACATCAGTGCTCCACCCATTCCCATGCCGCGCTACGCACCTCGGACTCCGGTTCGCGCCGCAGGCGCACCAGGAGGTGACGCTCGACCAGACGTTCGGCCACCCCCCCGCCCCACTCGACCACGATCACCGAATCCGCGAGATCGGTATCGAGATCAAGGGCGTCGAGTTCGTCGAGGCCGCCGAGCCGGTAGGCGTCGACGTGGATCAGGCCGGGCCGTCCCGGCAGCGCGGCCCGGTGTTCCCGGGCGATGATGAACGTGGGCGATGACACCCGTCCGATCACCCCCAGACCTGCCGCGATGCCCCTGGTCATCGCGGTCTTGCCGGCACCGAGTGGACCGTCCAGGATCACCAGATCGCCTGCCTGCAACTGCGCCGCGAGTTCGCGGCCGAGTGCCTCGGTGTCGTCGACCTCGGGCAGTGTCCGTTCGCCTGCAGTGGCGGGTCGAGTCGATTCGCTCACCGCGCCATCAGCTTTCGCCACCATCGGCGGTGTGGCTGGGGGGCGGCGGCCCGGGCCCGCTCCACCAGGTCGGCGATGGCCTCGGTCACTTCCTCCGGCCGCTCCATCGGCACCATGTGCCCGGCACCATCCACCACGACGAGGCGTGAATCGGGACCGAGCTCGGCGTACATGCGCACCGACCTCGGCAGCGGCGTGAGCCGATCCTGGTTGCCGCACACCACCACCGACGGAACATGCGCCAGAATCGGAAACGCCGTCGTCTCATCGTGGTCCTCCAGAGCGTGCAGGAAGTCCACGAGCGTCTCGATCGGTGTGTTCTGGATCATCTTCTCGACTGCACGACCCGCGTTCGGGCTGTAGAAGTCGGTGCCGAAACTCGCGGCGACCAGGACGGGTTCGAGCGCCTGCCGGGTGATTCCGCGACCGGCGCGGACCAGCGCGGGGACGTGACGCACAGACACGCGGAAGGCGCCGACGAGCGGATTGTGCAAGCCCTCACCGAGTCCCGCCTCGGTGATGCCGCGCGCCGCGGTCGCGATGAGCGCCACCCCGGTGACGCGACCGTCCGGCCCGAATAGTGCCGGGTCACGGCGAGCCAGGCCCATCACAGACATACCGCCCATCGAGTGTCCGACCAGCACGATGGGCCCGCGCGGGGCCACCGATCGGATCACCGCGGCGATGTCGTCGGCGAGCTGGGTGATCGTGCACGTCTCCGACGGCGCCGGATCGCTACGCCCGTGTCCACGGTGATCGAAGAAGACCATGCGGACCGTCCGCTGCGACCACCATGCCTCCAGCGCATAGCGCTGGAAATGCCAACTCGCCATCCGCAGGCTGAAGCCGTGGACGAACACCACGGTGAGGTCGGGTTCGATCGAGGGGTCCTCGCGCCCCGGACCGGTGACGACGGTGCGCACGGCCAGCGATACGCCGTCGTCGGCGGTCACCGTGGTCGCGTCGTCGTCGTAGATCGTGGTGAAGTCCACGCCGGCAAATGGATCGACCCGCGCGGACCCACGTCGTCGTGCCGCGTTGCGGGCCACCCCACCGGCTGCGACCGCACCGATCGCCCCGACGCCGGTGACCCCGGCGAGCCAACCGAATCGCTCGGATCTACTCATCGACATCACCCACGTAGCGGCGTACGGCACGCGACCCGATACCGCTGACGATCTCGTAATCGATGGTGCCGATGGCGTCGGCCCAGTCGCCGGCCGTCGGCCCGCCGGTCCGTCCGGTGCCGAACAGCTCGGCCACGTCGCCCTCGCGCACCCCACCTCCGTCGGGTCCGAGGTCGATCACCAACTGGTCCATGCAGACTCGTCCGATGCCGGGGAAGAGCCGCCCGTTGATCGCGACCTGGAAGCGACCGGACAGCAGGCGGGGCACGCCGTCGGCATATCCGGCGGGTAGCACCGCGATCATCGTGTCGTGTTGCGCCACGAATGTGTGTCCGTAGGAAACACCTTGTCCGGCAGCGAGTTTCTTGACCAGCGCCACTTGAGCCGTCAGCGTCATCGCCGGCACGAGCCCGAAGTCACCGCGTTCGGGGATCGGGCTACGGCCGTAGAGGGCGATGCCCGGACGCACCAGATCGCGCGCGAGGTCCGGACGGGTCAGCGCCGCAGGAGAATTCGCGATATGGGTGACCTCGGGACCGGCGCCGAGCCGGCGCAGGTCGGCGGCTGCGTCGTCGAGTCGTCGTGCCTGCTCGGAATTGAGCGGATGTTCGGGCTCGTCGCCACGCGCGAGATGGCACATGATCGCACGCACCGCGACGGCCCCGCCGGCACGGGCTTTGCCGAGGACCTCACTGAAGTCCGGCCATTCATCGGCCGCCACCCCGCTGCGGTTGAGTCCGGTGTCGACCTTGACCGTGACGGTGGCCGGTTGCGACAGTCGTTCGGCTGCCGCCACCACCGAGTCCAGTTGACGCGTCGAGGACACCGCGATGTCGATGTCGTGCTCGATGGCGGATACGAAATCGGCGTCGGGTGCGTGTAGCCATGCGGTGAGGTGGGCGTCGACACCGGCACGGCGCAGCGCGAGGGCTTCGGTGATGTGGGCCACCCCGAGTTCGGCGGCGCCAGCGGCCAGCGCGGCCTGGGCGACGGGTACCGCCCCGTGTCCATAGGCGTCGGCTTTCACCACTGCCAGCACATCGGCGCCCGCGGCGGTACGCAGGACGTCGACGTTGTGGGCGATCGCGCCGAGATCGATGGTCGCGGTCAGGGCATGAGTGGTCATCGCGACCATTGTCCCAGACCGGCGCGCACATCCCTGATCGCGTCGCGGACCTCGGCCAGGAGGTCGGCGGCGCCGATCGGGGCTCCCCGGGCTGCCCGCGCGGCCGCCCGCGCATGCACCCGGGCAGCCGCGGCGCCCGCCAACTGCGGCGACAGGCCCGCCGCGAGCAACCCGCCGGCGATGCCGGTGAGCACGTCGCCGGCGCCGGCCGTCGCCGCCCACGACGATCCGGCGTCGTTGCCCAGGACCGTGCCGGTGGGATCGGCCACCAGCGTGATTCGGCCCTTGAGCAACACGGTCACCCGCCAGTCCCGGGCGAGGCCACGAACCGCACCGAGTCGGTCGGAACCGACGTCGGCGCCGGTCAGCCGGGCGAACTCACCGGCGTGTGGGGTCAACAGGGTCGGCGCGGCACGGTCGGCCACCAGTTCGGGGTGAGCGGCGAGGAGGGTGAGGCCGTCGGCGTCGACGAGGACCGGTAGATCGGTGGCCAGGATCTCACCCAACAGCGCCAGCGCGTCGTCGTCGGTACCCATCCCGGGCCCGACCGCCCACGCCTGCACGCGTCCGGCGTCGGCATAGCGCGCCACGGCGACCACCTCGGGGTGGTGGGAGACCACGTCCGCAGCGGCCGAACCGACGAATCGGGTCATCCCTGAGGTCGCGGTCACCGCGGCGCCGGAGGCGAGGATCGCCGCCCCCGGGTAGCGGGCCGACCCCGCGATCACCCCGACCACACCCTGGCTGTACTTGTCGTCGGACGGGCCGGGTACCGGCCACATCCGACCGACCTCGGCATCGGTCAGCTCCCACAGCGTGTCCACCTCGTCGGCACCCGAGGTGTCGATCCCGATGTCGACGAGTCGCACCCGACCGCACTGTGGGCCGGCCAGCAGATGCGCGAGACGCCGCACGCCGAACGTCACGGTGATGTCGGCGCGCACGGCCGGGTCGTGTACCTGTCCGGTGTCTGCGTCGACGCCGGACGGCACGTCGACAGCGACGACGATGGGTCCGCCCTGGTCGGCAGGCACCAGCGCGGCAAACACGGCAGCGGCCGCCGGACGCAGCGGACCCCGACCTCCGATGCCGACGACCCCGTCGAGCACCACGTCGAGTCCGGCGGGCAACTCGGCCACGACGCGACCGCCCGAGGCCCGGAATGCGGTGAGCCCCGCCGGGTGCGCCCGCTGCGGCGCGAGGAGCACCGCAACACACCGCACGCCGCGGCGGGCGAGCGCCGCGGCGGCATACAACGCGTCCCCGCCGTTGTCGCCGGCGCCCACGACGAGGCCGACATGACGGCCGTAGCAGCCGCCGGTGCGGCGCAACTCCTCGATCACCGTGGCTGCAACGCCCCCGGATGCGCGGCGCATCAAGGTTCCGTTCGCCAGCAGATCACCGGCCGCGTGTTCGGCGGTGCGGACGGCGTCGGCGGTGAGGTGGCGGATCGGCATCGGTGCTGCTCCTCCTCCGGGCCCGATTACTCGACGGTGACCGACTTGGCCAGGTTGCGAGGTTTGTCGACGTCATAGCCGCGGGCCTGTGCGACGGTGGCCGCGAACACCTGAAGCGGCACCGTGGACACCAGCGGCTGCAACAGGGTCGGCGTCTTGGGGATTGGGATGAAGTGGTCGGCGACCACTGCGGCTGCGGTGTCGTCCTGCTCGGCGATCACGATGGTGCGTGCACCACGCGCCTGGATCTCGCGGATGTTACTGACCATCTTGGAATGCAGTACCGCCCGACCGTCGGCCGAGGGCATCACGATGATCACCGGCAGCCCGTCCTCGATCAGCGCGATCGGTCCGTGCTTGAGTTCACCCGCCGCGAAACCCTCGGCGTGCATGTAGGCGAGTTCCTTGAGTTTGAGCGCTCCTTCGAGTGCCACCGGATATCCCACATGGCGGCCGATGAACAGGACCGTGTTGTGGTCGGCCAGCGAGCGGGCGAGCTGCTGGACCGGTTCCATCGTCTTGAGGACCTCGGTCACCGCACCGGACATCGCCTCCATCGCGGCGAACTCGCGCGAGACCTCGTCGGCGTATTTCGTGCCGCGCGCCTGCGCCAACGCGAGACCCACCAGGTAGGCGGCCACGATCTGCGCGAGGAAGCACTTGGTGGAGGCCACCCCGATCTCCGGGCCGGCATGGGTGTAGAGCACCGCGTCGGATTCCCGCGGGATCTGCGCCCCGTTGGTGTTGCAGATCGCCAGCACCCGGGCCTTCTGGTCCTTGGCGTGCCGGACGGCCTCGAGGGTGTCGGCGGTCTCGCCGGACTGGGAGATGGCGACCACCAGCGTCGATCGGTCCAGCACCGGGTCGCGGTAGCGGAATTCGCTGGCCAGTTCCACCTCGACCGGCAGTCGCGTCCAGTGCTCGATGGCGTACTTCGCGAGCAGTCCGGCGTGATATGCGGTGCCACACGCCACCACGAAGACCTTGTCCACGTCGCGCAGGTCGTCGTCGGTGAGACGTTGCTCGTCGAGCACGATGCGGCCACCGTCGAGATGACCGAGGAGGGTGTCGGCCAGCGCGGCCGGCTGCTCGGCGATCTCCTTGAGCATGAAGAAGTCGTAGCCGCTCTTCTCCGCCGCGGCGAGATCCCAGTCGATGTGGAACGGCTTCCCGGCCCGCGGGTCGCCGTCGAAATCGGTGATTCGGTAGTCGTCGGCGGTGATCACCACGACCTCGTCCTGACCGAGTTCCACCGCATCGCGGGTGTGCTCGATGAACGCCGTGACGTCGGAGCTGACGAACATCTCCCCCTCGCCGACACCGACCACCAGTGGGGTGGAACGGCGGGCGGCGACGATGGTGTCCGGATGGTCGGAGTGGGTGAAGACGAGCGTGAAGGCGCCTTCGAGGCGCCGCAACGCGGCGTAGGCGCTCGACACGAAGTCGCCGGCGGTAGGGCCGTCGGCGTAGAAGCTCTCGACGAGGTGCACGGCGGTCTCGGTGTCGGTCTCCGACGCGAACTCGATGCCGTCGGCCTCGAGTTCGTCACGAAGGGTGGCGTAATTCTCGATGATGCCGTTGTGCACCACCGCGAGCCGCCCGTCGGTACTCACATGCGGGTGGGCATTGCGATCGGTGGGCTTTCCGTGCGTCGCCCATCGGGTGTGCCCCATCCCGGTGGTGCCACTGAGCTTCTCCGGCCCCACGGTGGCGATCTGCTTGTCCAGGTTCTCCAGGCGACCGGCCTTCTTCTCGACCGCCGTGCCGCCCTTTCCGTCGAGGATGGCCACCCCGGCCGAGTCGTATCCGCGATACTCCATCCGCCGCAGCGCCTCGACCACGATGCCGAGCGCATCCCGCTGGCCGACGTATCCGACGATTCCACACATAGTCAGTCAGCGTACCTGTGAATTCAACGCTTCTTGAGCCGCCGCTTCCGTGGTTTGGCGCCGAGGAGGTGGGACACCGCGTCGACTGCCTGCACGGGCGGATCCGTGAGGTCGACAGCACTCAACTTGCCCACCGCACCGTCGGCGTCGGCGAATCCGCCGAACCCCTTCTCCCCGGCCACGCTGTGCAGGAGAAATCCGGTGCCAGCGGCGCGAATCATGGCGTGGAGCGCTCGGTCGGATCCGTTCATACCGACGAAGGACTTGATCGTGCGGCGCTCGAGCAGGTCGCGAGGCGCACCCCGAGGCACGGTGCGCAAGACCACATCTGCGCCGTAGGCCTGCGCCAGCGGAAGTGCGTTCGCATCCATCGTGTCGAGCTCGCCCGCACCGGCGATGATCAGGCCCGGCGCACGGACAAGAGCCGCCGCGGGCAGCAGCGCCGACGTGGTCGGCGCCGGGAACGCCGCGACCACACCGCCCAACTCCGGCGCCCGGTGTCCGCGCAACGCCTGATCCGATGCGGCCAGCACCGCGGCCGACGCTCCGAAACCGTGCCCCACCAGGCCCAGACGATCGGGGTCGACGGTCACCGCACCGTGCCCGAGTGGCACATGCGAGACGATGTCGAGTGCGGCCCGCAGATCAGCGGCCAGACCGATGTCGGAGGCGAAGAATCCGCTGTTGGCGTCGGGGGCGACCGTCACGAAACCCCAGGAAGCGAAGTGGTAGAGCAGGTCTCGATAGCGCTGGCTGTCGGCCATCCAGGTGTGTCCGACCGCGATCGCCGGCAATCGGCGCCCGCTGTCGGGCGAGAACACCTGCCCGCGCATACCCACGATCCCGAGATCACCGCGCAGCACACGGTAGGGGCCGCGACGCCCCAACTCCGACATCAGCTTGCCCGGCGAGCCCGATGGCAGCGGACGACGCGGTGCTGAACTGGACGGTCCTGGTTTGGTTGCCGGCACACCGACAGCCTATTCGCCCGAGACCGATTCGTCGGGGACCGGGGTGTGCGGACTCGCGGCGGCCTGGTCGGCGGGCAGCAGTATCCGGGGTATGGCCGTCTCGGCGACCTCGGACTCCCGATGCAGCTCGCCGCGCAACCGCTCGTCGGCTGTCGCGGTCGCCGCGCGGTGCTCGGCGCATGCCGCGACGAGCCGACGTTGCGTGGCAGAGAATTCGTTGGAGGCGGCGACCACGCGAGCGGTGGCCCGCCGTGCGATCGCCTCGATCTGATCGGCCAAATTCATCGCGCCTGCCCAGCGTCGGCCATCACTGCTCACCGGCCAGCGCGAGTTCGCCACCGGATGAGGGATGCGCCGGTGACGAACTCGACGGCGGAGAGGCAGGGGGCGGGGACTCGAGTGCCGGAGATGGCGGAGCCGGGGACTCTGCAGGTGCGAAATCTGCGGGCGGGGACTCGAGTGCCGGGGCGCCGGTGGCCACGGGCGACGGGTGCGAGGCGGCTTCCTCTGTCGTCGCCGACGGGACCTGATGAGGCTGCTCGGTATCGTCCTCGAGCGTCGGCGTAGTCGACGACCGCAACCGCAGCGGCACGTCGGTATCGCGGTCGGGGGTATCGCGGTCGGGGGTATCGCGGTCGGGGGTATCGCCCTCGGTCGACGCGGCAGTGTCTGTACCGGTGGGAGCGTTCGGTACTGACGCACGCGCGACAGAAACCGCACCGCTCGGCTGGTCCGTGTCACCCGGATAGGCGTCTGCCGCCAGGTCCTCGGTCGCGCGATCGAGGTGCTCTACGATCTCGTCGATCCCGGTGATCGTCGCCTCCGCTGTGGTGAAGTACAGGCCGACACGCGAGACGATGTCGTCGACGACCAGGCCGACGCGCAGGCGTCCGCTCGCCAGCGCCCCGGGCACCTCGCCGATCGGGACACCGGCGGCCAGCGGCACCGACAACCGCGCGACGGTGAGGTACCAGGTCCGCAACAATTGGTCGATTCCCGCCGCCGCAGCGGCAGTCGCCTCGGCCAGCGTCCGCAACACATGGAGGTCGGCCTCAGCTCGGCGTTGATGCTCGATCACCGCGATCACCGCACGCGAGCCGGTCTCGCCGGTCCACCCGCGGTCCAGGCGGACCTGCTGCTCGGGAAGTCGATGCAGCCGCTCGGCGACCGACCGATGTGCCGCCGACAGCCGCCTGCCCTCCGCCGCCATCAGGGCCGGGTCCACCCCACCGACCTGCCGGAACGGCCGCTGTATCGCCTCGGTTCCGGCCACTGCGGCACCTAGGCCGGCCGCCAACTCGAGCAGTTCACCGAGGTGCTCGAGTCCGCCGACGGCGTGGTCCCGCAGGGCGGGCAGGGAATCGGGCGATCGCGTCATCGGCGGCCTCTGCGCGCGATCGGATCGGCGATCTCGGTCGCGCCAATCTCGGTGTCGGTCGCTACCAACGCCGTCATCGCCTCGTGCAGCGCCTCGGCCAGGCGGTCGGCCGCGCGGGCCTGCGCACCGAGCCGCTCGGAGATGAGGCGACCCATCTCGCGGTAGCGCTCCCCGAGTTCGTGATACTCCTCGCCCACCGCCCAGTTGCCCAGATCATGACCGGCCAGATCTGTCGCGGCGGCATCGACCACGTCGGCCGCGGATCGATAGAACGCGATCACGCCGCTGATCTCGTCGACATCGACCGATGTCGGCACATCGACCATCCCGACCCCCTCGCCTCGTGTTCTCTCAGACCTTAGTGGCCCTGTCCGCAAATTCGTCGGGGGTCTTCGGCGTTCGATGAATACCCCGGACGAATTTACGAACAGCACCACTTAGACGCGCGACGACCCGATCAGGTTCCGTGGGGACACCGAGAAATCAGCGCGACAGGTCCACGCCGCGGGCTCGCACTGCGTCGATCAGAGCGGTCGACCGTTGCGCCGGTGGCACGTCGTGCACCAGAGCGAAGTCGCATCCGATGGCGCGTGCTCCCCCGTCGGCGTGCTCACTGTCGCCGACCATCAGTGCAGCCGCCGGCTCGATCCCCAGCGGGTCGAGCGCAGCGTGGAAGATCTCCGGGTTCGGCTTGATCGCGCCGACCTCGTATGACAGCGCATACTGCTCGACCAGGTCCTCGATGCCGTGCAGCGCGAGCACCTCACGCAGGTCGAAGGCGATGTTGCTCACCACGCCGACCCGGATGCCGGCCGCACGCACACCTTTGAGCACGGCGCAGGTGTCGTCGAAGATCCGCCACGAGTGCGGATCGAGTACTCGCGCATACAGCTGTTCAGCGTGATCGGCCACGCTGAGACCGGATGCGCGCAGCATCGACAGGTAGGCCTTGCGGTGTTGGGCCGGATCGAGATCACGCTGTTCCCAGGCGATCCGGTCCTCATCGGCCAACGCGGCGGGAATCCCCACCGGCTGCGTCATCCGGCGGATCAGTTCCGCCTGGGTGTCCAGATGCAGCGCGTTGCCGTCGGCGTCGTGCAGCTCCGCGAACCATTCGTCGCGCGCCTCGAAGCGGAAGAGCGTGCCGGAGAAGTCGAACAGCACCGCCTGTGGGCGGGTCATGTGCCCGCAGCCTCCACCACCGCGGCGATGCGCCGGGCCACGGTCTGCGCCGCGTCCGCCGTCGGTGCCTCGACCATCACCCGCACCAACTGCTCGGTGCCGGACGGGCGCAGCAGCACCCGGCCGTCCCCACCGAGCTCGGTCTCGGCGTCGACCACCGACTGTCGGACCTTCTCCGACCGTGCCACCATGTGTTTGTCGGCGACCCGTACATTGATCAGCTCTTGGGGCAGCACGGTCATGATCGCGGCGAGTTCGTCGAGGCGACGCCCCGTCGCCGCGATCTGCTCCATCAGCAGCAGGCCTGTGAGGACTCCGTCGCCGGTGGTTCCAGAAGCGGGGATGACGATGTGACCGGACTGCTCGCCGCCCAGCGAATACCCGCCGCGACGCAGCTCTTCGAGCACATACCGATCACCGACAGCGGTGGTGCGCAAGGTGATACCCGCATCGCGCATGGCGATGTGCAGACCCAGATTGCTCATCACCGTTGCGACGAGCACGTTGTCATGCAGCCGATCCCGGTCGCGCAGAGCGGTCGCAAGGACCGCCATGATCGCATCGCCGTCGACGATCTGGCCGGATGCGTCCACCGCGAGACAGCGATCGGCGTCGCCGTCGTGGGCCAAACCGAGGTCGGCGCCGTGCTCGAGAACCGCTGCCTGCAGCTTGCCCATGTGGGTGGAACCGCAGCCGTCGTTGATGTTGAGACCGTCGGGTTCGGCGTGGATCGCAATGACCCGGGCGCCGGCGGCGGCGTACGCACTCGGCGCGATATCCGAGGCCGCACCGTGCGCACAGTCGACGACCACGGTGAGGCCGTCGAGACGCTGGTCGATGGCGGCGGTCAGATGACGCAGGTACCGGTCACCGGCGTCGGCGGCGTCGATGATCCGGCCGACGGCCGCGCCGATCGGGCGGGCGAACTCGTCATCGGCCATCGCCGCCTCGATCCGGTCTTCGACCGCATCGGCGAGTTTGTGACCGCCACCCGAGAAGAATTTGATGCCGTTGTCGGGCATCGGATTGTGCGATGCGGAGATCATCACACCGAAGTCGGCGCCGTAGTCGGCGGTGAGGAACGCGACAGCCGGCGTCGGCACGACACCGACGCGGATCGCGTCCACTCCGGTGGCAGCGAGGCCCGCACAGACAGCGGCCTCCAGCATCTCACCGGATGCACGGGGATCACGACCGACGACCGCCCGCGGCCGGACGTCGGTGGTGGACTGGTGTTCGAAAACGACCGCGGCGGCCGAGGCCAGGCGCAACGCGAGCTCTGGGGTGAGCTCGTCGTTGGCCAGGCCCCGGACGCCGTCGGTACCGAAAAGGCGTGCCACTCTCAGCGCTTGGAGTACTGCGACGCCTTGCGGGCCTTCTTGAGGCCGTACTTCTTGCGCTCCACGGCGCGCGGGTCACGGGTGAGGAAGCCGGCCTTCTTCAGTGCCGGACGATCCTCGGGGGTGACCTCGATCAGCGCGCGGGCGATGCCCAGACGCAGCGCACCGGCCTGGCCCGAGGGGCCACCACCGACGAGCTTGGCGAAGATGTCGAACGACTCGGTGCGCTCGACGGTGACCAGCGGAGCCTTGATGAGCTGCTGGTGCACCTTGTTGGGGAAGTAGTTCTCGAGGGTCCGGCCGTTCAGGTTGAACTCGCCGGTGCCCGGCACGAGACGCACCCGCACCACGGCTTCCTTGCGGCGGCCGACGGTCTGGATGGGGCGATCGAGGACGACCGTCTCACGCACGTCGTCGCTCACAGCGACGGCGACATCGGTGTCGTAGTCGTCGGCGGCCTGCTCCACTGCCTCGACGCCGGTGTCGGCAGCAGCGGCCTGCACCTCGTCGTCGATCTCGACGGCCGGTTCGTTGATGTTCTCGTTGCTCACTGGGCTACCTGCTTGATCTCGAAGGACACGGGGCGCTGTGCCTCGTGGGGATGGTTCGGTCCGGCGTACACCTTCAGCTTTCCGGCCATCGCGCGACCCAGCTTGGTGGAGGGCAGCATGCCCTTGATCGCCTTCTCGACCACGCGCTCGGGGTGGGTCTCCAGGAGCTCGGCAGTCGTCTGGACCTTGAGCCCACCCGGATGCCCGGAGTGGCGGTAGTTCAGCTTGCGGTCGGCCTTGTTGCTGGTCAGCACGACCTTCTCGGCGTTGATGATGATGACGTAGTCACCACCATCGACATGGGGCGCATAGGTCGCCTTGTGCTTGCCGCGGAGCAGGTTCGCGCTCTGCACGGCGAGGCGGCCGAGCACCACGTCGGTGGCGTCGATGACATGCCACGCACGCGTGATGTCACCGGCCTTCGGGGTGTAGGTAGGCACAGTTGTCCTCAACTCTGTCGATGTGGGTGCTGGTCGGGCACGATGGCAGAGGTTGCTCCCGGCGACCAGTGGGGACCCGGGCCTCGACTATCCACATCCCTCACGGGGACCCAGATGCCATGCACCAGCGATCCAGGTTACGCGACCGCGCAGGTCAGGGTCAAAACGCTCCACCGCCCCAGGTGGTGGGCTACGTCGAGGGCTCGATTCTGATCGTCGAGACCGCCCGGGAACACTCGGCATCGACCGATTCACCGGCACTGCCGTCCTGACAGCCGACCGAGACCTGCAGACCGTCGGCGACCTGGACGTACCAGCGGATGGTGCTGCCCGACGCCGGCGTTTCCCGATAGCTGATCACATCGCGACCCATGAAACGTGTCGACGGCGAGAACTCGGTCACCACATCGTCACCGCGCTGCCGGATACGATTTCCCAGGCTGCGGGCCACCGAGTCCAGCGTCGAATCCGAGCGGACCTCGCTCTGCACCACCAGCAGGCGCCGGCCGGTGTCCGGGTCGGCGAACACCGTGCGTGTGGTCTGCACGCCGGCCTGTCCGTCGGAGGACTCCAGGTCGCTGCGCCGCCAGTCGGCCGGCACGACGATCGTGGTCCGCCCCAGGGCCACCGTGTTCTCCGCGGGATCGTCGGGGCCCACCTGCACCACCCCGACCGCGACCGCAACGATCGCGATCACCAGCGCGACGACACCCGAGGCCCACACCGCACGTCGTGAGGCTCGATCAGCGCCACCGGCGACCGGCTCCGGGGCGATCGGCCCGGCGGTGCCGTATCGACCGGTTTCGGACTGCGGACGACCGGTCCGCCACCCGTATCGGCCGATGAGGGCACGATCGACGTCGACCACGCGGCCGGCCAGGGCGTGCGTGCCGACGACCTCACGTGCGCGATCCCGCTCAGCCGGGTCGGCTCCATCGACGAAGACCGCCTCGACCGAGTCGTCGACGATCGACTCGGTCCGCTGCGCTATGTCATCGGCGTCGGGGGTGAGCACATCGGTGGCCTCGACCGACCAGCCGTTGACGGTCCGCCGCATCCGCGCGACATCCCAGTTCACGACGACCGATCGGGCGGGATCGTGCGGTGGCGCCGGCACGTGCATGGTCTCTACCACCGCGCAGCGCTGCATCGCGCCGTCGCAGTGGCTGCGGGCGATCAGGACCGCACGCGCAACAAGTTCGACGGGCGCCGGCATCGGAGGCAGCGAGCGCGCCAACGCGGCGGTCCGCAGGCTGCCCCACGTGCTCGGATGTCCGACGACCATCGGCACCGGACCGTCCGGGCCGCGATCGGGTAGCCCCAGCTGCGCCCAGACGTCCCGCCATGCCTGCTCGGCGAAGATCCGCGATCCGCCGATCACCACCGTTGCGGAGTCGACCGCCTCGAGCAGCTCACCGACGTCGGCGCGACGACCGTCGGACAGCCGGAGATCGCCGTAGGCGAGATCGACCACGGTCGGGCGCGCAGCGGCGGTCACCAACCATCACTCCTGGGGTTCGACGTAGCCGACCTGGATCATCTCCTGGGGACGCGTCCGGGAGACGAGTTCGCCGCGGCCCGGGATGAGTTGTTGCATCCGCACCCGACCGGTGATGTAGCCCTCGTCCCGGTCGCCACTCATGAGCAGCATGTCGCAAGACAGGTCCTTCAGCCGACCGATGAGCGGATCGAACATCGCCCGTCCCACTCCGCCCGAGCGACGCGCGAGGATGATGTGGAATCCGATGTCGCGCGCGTGCGCGGCGAGTTCGACGATCGGGAACAGCGGATTGCCCGACGCCGTGGCCACCATGTCGTAGTCGTCGACGACGAGGTAGACATCGGCCCCCGTGTAGTAGGAGCGGTCCCGCAACTGTTGCGGCGTCACATCCTCCGGTGGGAGCCGGGCGGTCAGTATCTCCGCCAACTGCGTCATCATCGGACCGGCCTTGTTGGCCGAGCTCGCGTAGCCACCGAGGTGGTCACTGTCGATGATGCCGAGCATGGTGCGGCGGTAGTCGACGAAGACGATCTTGACCTCGTCGGGCGTCGAGTTGCGCACCAGACCGCCGACGATGTTGCGCAACAGGGTCGTCTTGCCGTGCTCCACATCGGAGAACACCATGAAGTGCGGCTGGGTGGTGAAGTCCAGCACCACAGGCGCGAGCTCCAGTTCACCGACACCCACCGCGACCTGGTTGGCCACCAATTCGAGACCCGCGTCGGCCACGAGCGAGTCGACGTCGCGTTGGGCGATCTGCGCGCCGAGCTTGCGCACGGCCATCGCCTCCCGGCCGCGGTAGGCGGCGGCCAGCTTGTCGACCGCATCCTGCACACCCGCCGGCAGCGTCTCGGCGACGCTGACCCCGTCGAGTCGGGGCAGGGCGATCAGCATGTGCAGCTCGTCGGGGGTCAAGCCGCGGCCGGGTCGATTGTGCGGCACCAGCGCAGCCGCACGCCGACCCATCTCCGAATCCATCGCGTCGCCGAGTTTCAATTCGATCCGGCTGCCCATCAGGTCCTTGACGGCGGGGCGGACCTCGGCCCAGCGGGTCGCGGTCACGATGACGTGCACGCCGTAGGACAGCCCCTGCGACACGATCGTGGTGACCTGCTCCTCGAGGAAGTCGAGTTCGTTGCGCAGCACACCGATACCGTCGATGACCAGGAACACGTCACCGTGGCGGTCGACGGCGAGCGGATCGTCGGCGCCACGCCCGGCGAACCAGTCCGCGCGACGCGCCCGGTAGTCACGCATCGACTCGATACCCATCCGGGAGAACAGCAGCTCCCGGTTGCGGACGATCGCGGCGACCTCGGCGACCGTGCGGCGCACCGCATCCATGTCCCCCCGCGAGGCGACCGAGCCGACGTGCGGCAGCCCCGCGATCGTCGACAGGCTGCCGCCACCGAAGTCCAGGCAGTAGAACTGCACCTGTTCGGGGGTGTGGGTGGCGGCGGCGGACATGATGATCGTGCGCACCGCGGTCGACTTACCCGACTGCGGTCCACCCACGACCGCGACGTTGCCCGCGGCTCCGGTGAGATCGAGTACCTGCATGTCGCGGCGCTGATCGTACGGACGGTCGACGTGACCCACCGCGAGCCGCAGGTTGCCGGCTCCCCCGGGCGTCGACCAATCCCGACGTCCGACGAGATGATCGACCGTCGGCGATTCGTCGAGCGGCTTGAGCCAGACCTCGTGTGCCGGCGGGCCGTGTCCGGTCATCCGGGCGACCAGCGTATCGAGCAACGTGGGCACGGAGGCGGCCGCCGGATCGTCGTAGGACGGGGTGTCGGGTTCTGCCGGCGGCTCTTCGTCCAGCAGTGCCTGCGCCTGATCCAGCACCGAGGCACTGGTGGCACCGTCGTCGAGCGGCACCGGCAGCGCGGTGAAGACCTTCATGCGCCCCCGCGGGCCGTTGTACACCGGCCCGTCGTCGATGACACCGTCGGCGGCGAGCGGCGGGTGATAGGGGCCCGACACGTAAGAGGTGTTGAAACGCACCGGCTCGGCCGAATCACACTTGAGATAGCCCGATCCCGGCACACTGGGCAGGTGATACGCGTCTGGCACACCCAACACGGAGCGGGATTCGTTGGCGGAGAAGGTTTTCAGACCAATGCGGTACGAGAGGTGACTGTCCAGGCCGCGGAGCTTGCCCTCCTCGAGGCGCTGGGAGGCGAGCAGCAGATGGATGTGCAACGAACGACCCAGCCGTCCGATCGCGACGAAGAGTTCGGCGAAATCGGGCTTCTGGGCCAGTAGTTCGGAGAACTCGTCGACGACGATGAACAGGGCGGGTAACGGTTCGAGCCGAACCCCTGACGCGCGGGCCCGCTCGTACTCGCTGACGTTGGCGAAATTGCCCGCCGACCGCAGCAGTTCCTGGCGGCGGTTCATCTCACCCGACAGCGCATCCTTCATGCGGTCGACCATCGACAGTTCCTGCTCGAGGTTGGTGATGATCGCCGCGACGTGCGGCGCCGACTCGAGCCCCAGGAATGTGGCGCCGCCTTTGAAGTCGACGAGGACGAAGTTCAACTCCGACGGTGAATGCGTGGCGAGCATCGCGAGCACCAGCGTGCGCAGGAACTCGGATTTACCGGAACCGGTGGCACCGATACACAATCCGTGCGGACCCATGCCACCGTGTGCGCTCTCCTTGATGTCGAGATCGACCGGTACCCCATCGGGCGTGATCCCGATCGGCACCCGCAGACGGTCGCGGCCGGTACGACCTCGCCAGCCGACCGCCGGATCGAACCGCGTGGCGTCGTGGATGCCGAGCAGCGCGGGCAATCCGGGATCGCTGGAGGTGGCCTCGCTCTCCAGGTTGGCCAACGCCGCCGCGGTGGCCAACCGGTACCGCGCCATCCGGCGCGCCAACGTCTCCGCCTCCGGAATGCTCAGCGAGTCCATGTCGGCGATCTCCTCGACGCCGGCCGCACTGCGCGCGGACACCTTTGCGTTGCGGACCACCAGCTGCAGCCCGCGCCGGGCGGCCAGCCCGTCCGGTGGTGCGGTCAGGTCGAGGACGGTGACCCCCTCCATGCCGGCATCGTTGATCAACCGCTCATCGCCGGCGACATGACCGTCGTCGAGCACCACCACCAGGTGTGCGCGGCCGGGGGTCGGCGGGGCAGAACGGCTGAAGCGTCCTCGCTCGAGTAGATCGGTGGCCATGGAGTTCTCGAAATCCGCCAGCGTCGGATAGATCATCCGCATGGCGCCCACCCCGTCGCGCAGCGTCGGATGTCCCACGTGTGGAAGCCATTTGGCCCAGTCCCACGCCTCGCCGGCCGGATCGCCGGTGATGATCGCGACATGCAGGTGGTCAGGTCCGTGGAACGCGCACAACTCGACGATCATCGCGCGCACCAGATCTCGGGTCTCCTGCCGCGCGCCCTCGATGTTGACTGCCGGGAATCCGCGCAACGACACCGTCGTCGGCAGACGATGCACCGACGAGTACGTCCGGGAGAAGCGCCGCAGTGCCACCATCGACACCGGTTCGATGTCCTCGAGAGGGCCCGTCTCCGGCGGCATCAGCCGGGTCGCGAGTCGCTGCGTGCCCAGACCGATCCGGGCGCGGGCGAAATCGCTGTCGGTGGGGCGTCGTTCCCACATCCGCCGCGTCCCGATCACATCGAGCAACGATGTCGGGTCCGGGTGACTCCAGGTCGCCGCAGCCCGCTGGGCGGCCACCGTCTCGAGTACCTGTTGCCGGGTCTGGCCCAGATAGCGGAAGTAGTCCTTGCGCTCTTCGTTCAATTCCGCTGCACGCTTGCCGCCACCGCGCCCGCCGGCAGCGAACATGCCGAACATCGACATCAGCATCATCAGCGGAAACATCATGAACAGCGGGTTGGACAGGATGTTGCGTCCGCCGGTGACGAACATCAGCGCGATCATCCCGACGACGGCGACCACCATCACCACCGGCAGCAGTTTGAGCAGCATGTTGCCCGGCACCACCCTCGGCACATCCGGCGGCGGCTGCAGGTTGAGTTCGCCGCCCGGCATCCGTGGCGGCGTGATCCGCGGACGGCGGACGAACCCCTCCGTAGTCGTCACCACGCGATCTCCCCCCGACCCCGATCCGGCTGCCCGAGTTCGTGCACTCGGGCGCCACTGGTACACAATTGACGCGGTTCGCATGGTAATCGCGAACCGGGCGGGGAGGATCCACCAGATGTCGACTCTGGATGCGCACACGAGGATGTCGCACGCGCCGAGCTTCGGGCCGACCGGAGGCGGACGCACCGATTCAGGTATAGAACCGGAACTGGTCCGGGTGTCGATCCTGGGCGGCAATACACAGCTGGATGTGGCTTTACCTGCGGCGATGCCAATCGCGGGACTCATCCCCGACCTCATCGCACAGATAGAGTCACGCAATCCGGCACGTCGGGATCCCGACGACCCGGACGGCGGGGACGACCGCCCGCATGACCGTCAGCAGCGCTGGACGCTGGCCCTGGTCGGACAGGAACCGATCGCCCCGAACCGCTGTCTCTCAGAGTCCGGAGTGCGCGACGGTGACCTGCTGGTTCTGCGTTCAACCCGCACCGGCGAGGCGCCCGCGCTGTTCGACGACGTGGTCGACGCTGTCGCTCGTTTGAATGAATCTCGCTTCGCCAGTTGGTCGGCCACGTCCGCCCGGATCGCGGGCTACACCGTCGCCGTGCTCGCGGCGATCGCGGCGGCCGTCGCCCTCGGCGCCTACCGATCCACCAGCGGGGCGGTGTGGGTGGCCGCATTGAGCGCGCTGGCCGGCATCGGCCTGATCACCGCGGGCAGTATCGTCGCGCGCTATTACCGTGACGAACTCAGCGCCACAGTGCTTGTCGCCGCCGCAACGCCACTCGTGTTCGTCACCGGCATACTGGTGACGCCGGGCAGCTACGGCGCCGCACACCTGACCTTCGGCTGCGCGCTGACTCTGGTCGCCACCGTGATCTCGTATCGACTCACCGCAGTAGGCGCCGCTGTCCACAGCGCGGTCACCACCGCGACGTTGCTGACCGGGGCCGGCTGTACCGCCGCCCTACTCCTCGACGCCGAGATCAGCGATGTCGCTGCCGTTCTCGCCGCCGTCGGCTTGCTGCTGGTGGCGTTGGCGCCGCGGTTGACCATTGTGCTGGCCAAATTGCCATTGCCTCCGGTACCGACCGCGGGCGCGCCGATCGACGTTGAGGATGTCGAGCCGAAACCGGCGATCGAAGGTATCGGCGCGATCGGCGCGATGGCGCTGCCCAAGGCCGATGCCCTGGAGCGACGGTCGTTCGTGGCCAATGCCTACCTCACCGGGATCGTTGCCGGCACGTCGCTGGTCACGGCGGTGTCGGCCTTCCTCGCGGCCGCCCCCCTGTCCGGATTCGCGCCGAAATCGGCCGCCTACGCGGCGATCGTCGCGGTGGTCCTGTGCCTGCGGGGACGCTCACACAGCGATCTGGCGCAGGCCGCCTTTCTGATCGGCTCGGGGGCACTCGCGCTCCTCGGACTGACCACCGGTCTGGCATTCGGCGCGGGCGGCTGGCCCATCACCGCCTTCGTGGTCGCGATGGGCATCATGGTCGCGGCGCTTGTGCTCGGTGTGGTGGCACCGAATCAGGAGTTCTCACCGGTCATGCGGCGCGCCGCGGAGATCGCCGAATATCTACTGGTCGCGATCATTGTGCCGCTGCTGCTGTGGATTCTCGATCTGTACCGGATCGTCCGGGAGATCTGACGTGCGCAGCAGCGC
Organism: Gordonia tangerina; assembly: GCF_021556435.1. GTDB lineage: Bacteria > Actinomycetota > Actinomycetes > Mycobacteriales > Mycobacteriaceae > Gordonia > Gordonia tangerina. The sequence goes on along the minus strand of NZ_JAKGCU010000008.1, from coordinate 104,005 downwards.
GCATTTCAGGACCTTCGGAGGCCGGGTTCGACAGCGGCACGTGGCGGTCGCCGCAGCGATGATCTCGACCGTCGTACTCACTCTCACGCTGTCGGGTGCACCCGCTGGCGCGATCACACCACCGACGGTGAACTCCTCAGCCCTCGTGCGTTCGGCCCCGGTTGCGCCACCGGAGCCGACCGAACAGCGCACGCTGTGCGCCAAACCGTTGGTAACGGGCAGCCACGACATCTCCAAACCAACTGCGGCACAGAAGATGATGAACCTTCCCGAGGCGTGGCGCTTCAGCCGGGGCAAGGGCCAGAAGGTGGCGGTGATCGACACCGGCGTCACACCTCATCCGCGCTTGGGCCGGGTTGCCGGCGGCGGTGACTACGTGTCGTCGGGCACCGGCCTGGCCGACTGCGACGCGCACGGCACCCTCGTGGCCGGGATCATCGCCGCACGGCCGAGCAGCCGCGACGCCTTCGCGGGGGTCGCCCCCGAGTCGTCACTCATCTCGATCCGACAGTCCAGCGGTGCCTACTCGGCCAAAGACCGCCGCAGCGCCGACGACACGGACCCCACGGTCGGCTCGGGCTACGGATCGGTGCGCACCCTGGCAAACGCGGTGGTCCGCGCCGTCGACCTCGGGGCCACGGTGATCAACATCTCCGAGGTCGCATGCGCACCCGCCGGCGACCGGCTCAACGACGCATCCCTGGGCGCCGCGGTGAAATACGCCTACGACCGCGACGTGGTGGTGGTCGTGGCGGCAGGCAACCTGTCGCAGAACTCCGGCTGCCAGCAGCAGAACGCGGAACCGACACCAGGTGGCACCGGCTGGGGATCGGTGAGCACCGTCGCCAGTCCGGCCTGGTTCACCCCGTATGTGCTCGCGGTCGGATCGGTGGACGCAGGCACCGGAGCCCCCAGTGGCTTCAGCCTGCACGGACCGTGGGTGGCGGTGGCCGCACCCGGCACCGACATCGTCAGCCTCGACAGCACGCGCGGCTCCTCGAAACTGGTCGATGCACAACAGGGTCGCGACGGGCCGGTTCCCATCGGCGGAACGAGCTTCGCCACGCCCTATGTGGCCGGCACCGTGGCGTTGGTCCGCTCGCGCTATCCCGAGCTCAGCGCGAAGGAGGTCATGGCACGCATTGTGCGAACCGCTCATGGACCGGGGACCGGCCACGACACCGCGATCGGCTACGGGGTCCTCGACCCCGTAGCGGCGCTGACGAATCAGATTCCCCGCGACACGCCGGACGCGGCCCAGCCGAGGGCCATCGCCGCCCCCACACCGGAGGCACCCCCGGATCACACCGCGCGCAACGTGGCGATGATCGGAACCGGGGTGTGTGCCGCACTGATCGCCGCGGTGCTGGCGATCGCGCTACCCCATCGCCGTGTCACACGTCTCGATCCCGACGAGTTCTGACCGACACGCCGAGCGTTGCCGCGGGCCCTATCGCGCGGTGCGCGCGGGGCGCAACTCACGTGGCAGCGCAAAGGTGACCGTCTCGTTGGCGGTGGTGACCGACTCCACGGAGTCGAAACCGTGCTCGGCCAACAGGTCGATCACGCCACGCACCAGCACCTCCGGCACCGACGCGCCCGATGTAATCCCGACCGTGTCCACACCGTCGAGCCAGTCGAGGTCGATGTCGCGGGCGTAGTCGACGAGATGTGCGGCGCTCGCGCCTGCCTGCAACGCCACCTCGACCAGACGGACCGAGTTCGACGAGTTCTTCGAGCCGACGACGATCACCAGGTCGCAGCGCGGCGCCATCGCCTTGACCGCTACCTGCCGGTTCTGCGTGGCATAGCAGATGTCGTCGCTGGGCGGGTCGTTGAGCAGCGGGAACTTCTCACGCAGCCGGTTGACCGTCTCCATCGTCTCGTCGACCGACAGCGTGGTCTGCGACAGCCAAACGATCTTCGACTCGTCGCGCACCGTCACGTTGTCGACACTGTCGGGGCCGTCCACGAGCTGCACGTGTTGCGGCGCCTCTCCCGCGGTGCCCTCCACCTCTTCATGACCCTCGTGCCCGATGAGCAGTATGTCGTAATCGTCGCGGGCGAACCGCTTGGCCTCCTGGTGGACCTTGGTCACCAGCGGACAGGTGGCGTCGATCGTTTTCAGGCTGCGTTCGGCGGCGGTGCGGTGCACCTCCGGGGACACGCCGTGCGCGGAGAACACCACAAGCGCCCCTTCGGGCACCTCGTCGGTCTCGCCGACGAAGATCGCGCCGCGCTCGCTGAGGGTCTCCACCACGTGCCGGTTGTGCACGATCTCCTTGCGCACGTACACCGGCGCACCGTGCTTGTCGAGCGCTCGCTCGACGGTCTCCACGGCACGGTCCACCCCGGCGCAGTAGCCGCGCGGTTCGGCCAGCAGGACACGTTTGCGTTCAGACATGCCTCCCAGGGTACGGGGTCGGTCCGGGTCGGTTCGGTCCCCGACGCCGCCGACTGGCGCCGGTGGACCCGTACCACCGGGAATGGCAGAGTATGGGCATGGTTCGCGCACCCTATCCGGCCCGCATCGCCGCCGGACTCGTCGTCACCGCGATCGAGGAGACCCGCAAACTGCCCACACTGGTTGTCACATTGCCCATGACGGCGGTGAGCCAGACCGTGCAGGTCGGCATGCGGATGCAACAGAACATCGCCGAACTCGCGATCAAGGGCGACCTCGCCCTGGAGATGCTCTTCGACCGTCCGGTCGAGGAGCCCGAGTGGGCGCGCTTCGACGAGGACGACGACGCACAGGCGGATGCCGAGGCCGCTCGCACCCCGATCGAGAGTGCCGCCCCACCGAAGAAGAAACCGGAACCCAGGAAGGCTGCGACGAAGACGACCGCGACCAAGAAGACCGCGGCGGAGAAGACTGCGGCGAAGAAGACTGCGGCCACTAAGTCGGCACCACAGCCCGCGGAGAAGTCGGTGACCGCGGCGGCGACCGACGCCGAGCAGACCGCCGGCCCCGACGCGTCCGCCGGTCGTTTCGCGCTCTACAGTGCCCCGCCGGAAGATCTGGTCGGTCGCGACGGCGACGGGACGTCGGATGGCGCAGTCGAGATGACCGGCGCCGGCGAGGTGCCCGAGATCGTCGAGTACATCGAGTACGACAACCTCACCCTGGCACAACTGCGTGCCAAACTGCGCGGGGTCGGCGTCGACGAACTCGAGGCCCTGGTCGCCTACGAACGGGCCACCAAGTCCCGGGCGCCGTTCGTCACCATGATCGACAACCGGATCGCCGCACAGAACAGCAAGCGGCAGCCGTCGACGTGACGCCCGCCGACTTGTGACCGACGCGAATTCGGCCGAGAACCCGTGGCCGGTCCGGACCGTCAACACGAAAATCGCCGACTGGATTCACCGCCTCGGTCAGATCTGGGTCGAGGGCCAAATCACCCAGATCAACCGGCGTCCGGGCACCCGGGTCGCCTTCCTGACGCTGCGTGACCCCGCGGCAGACATCTCGATCTCGGTGACCTGCAGCCCAGACCTCTTGTACCGCACCGAAGTTCCCCTGACCGAGGGCAGTCGGGTCGTCATGCTGGGACGGCCGACATACTTCACCGGTCGCGGAACCGTCTCCCTGCGTGTCACCGACATCCGGCCAGTGGGGATCGGTGAACTCCTGCTCCGGATCGAACGTCTACGCCAGCTGCTGACCGCGGAAGGACTGTTCGATGCGCGGCTCAAGCGCCCACTGCCGTTCCTGCCGCGGTCGATCGGATTGATCAGCGGTCGGTCCAGCGCAGCGCAACGTGACGTGATGACGGTGGCCGCCGATCGGTGGGATGCTGTCCGATTCGTGGTACGCGACGCGCCGGTCCAGGGGCCGACGGCCGTTCCGCGAATACTGACACACCTCAGCGAGCTCGACGCCGAACCGGACGTGGAGGTCATCATCATCGCCCGCGGCGGCGGCAGCGTGGAGGATCTGCTGCCGTTCTCCGATGAGGCACTGTTGCGGGCGGTGGCCGCCTGCCGGACACCGGTGATCAGCGCCATCGGTCACGAACCCGACACCCCGCTGCTCGATCTGGTCGCCGACCTGCGCGCGGCGACGCCGACGGATGCGGCCAAGCGGGTGGTGCCCGATGTCGGCGCCGAACTCGAGGGCATCGACGAGCTGCGTCGGCGCAGCGCACACGCACTGCGCAACTGGGTGCGCCGCGAACAGCACGTGGTCGACGGATTGCGCGCCCGTCCGGTCCTGGCGCGGCCACTGACCATGCTCGACGCGCACGCGGAGACCATCGATCGGATGCGTCGTGACCTCCGCCGCGACATCCGCCGGCACATCGATGCCGAGGATCGCCGCCGTGATCATCTTTCCGCACGATTGGCCACCCTGGGTCCGGCACAGACGCTGGCCCGCGGGTATGCGCTGGTCCAGCGCACCGACGTCTCGCCCGCGCATGTCGTCGGGTCGGTCGCCGAGATGCCGGCCGGTGCACAACTACGCATCCGGGTCTCCGACGGGTCGGCCGCCGCGCAGGTGGCCGCCGCCCAAGCGCCACGGCAGGCGGAGTCGACGAACGCGAAGAAGGGATGACGAACACATGAGTCCGCAGAGTTCAGATACGCCCGATGACCAGACGCCGGTCTCGGAGCTGGGTTACGAGGCAGCCCGTGACGAGCTCGCCGAAGTCGTCGCGGCACTCGAACACGGCGGGCTCGACCTCGATGCGTCGTTGGCGCTCTGGGAGCGCGGGGAGGCGTTGGCGAAGCGATGTGAGGAGCATCTGGCCGGTGCTCGCGAACGGATCGAGGTCGCACTCAGCGAGGGCGAACCCGAGGACTGATCCCCTGCGTCAGCTCGTCGGCAACGGTTGCTTGGCCAGTACTTCGCGGGCGAGTTCGGACATGTCCTCGTCGGGCCCACGCGACAGCACGGCGATGCGAACGTCACCGAGGTCGGTGATCCAGAACTTCTTGTCCCCGTTGGCATAGGTCACCCACTCGCGACCGCCTTCGGTGCGGGTACCCGTACCGAGCGCCTCTCCGTCGCCGAGGAACACCACCAGATCGTCCTCGGCGGCGTTCGTCTGGCTCAGCTGCACGTAGGCACCCACATCTGAGATCCAGCCGACGTTGCTCACCGTCGTCCCGCCCACCGGAAGGGTCGAACCGGAGTTCGGCTTCCAACCGTCGGGGGTGTCGGGCAGACGGATCGGGAACGGCAGATCACGCGCGTCGGCCTGCAGTGCGTTCGACACATCGAACTCAGGTGTCTGGTCGTCGGAGGCCTGACCCGTCAACCCCACCGAGCAGTTCCCGGACGCGACCGCCACGATCGCGCAGATGATCAGCAGCGGGATCAAGGACCAGATCATGTCCTTGCTGCTGTGCAGGATACGGGGTTTGTCGGCCATGACGGCCAGTAAACCAGGCGGGGTGGCTGCTCAAACGCCGGGTGTGACATGCAAGGATGAGGACAATCGCTTTGTTGTCGAAGTGTCACCGCCGCCACGCCGAGGAGTCCGACATGTCCCCTTCCCCCCAGGCCCCCGACCGTAACCTCGCGATGGAATTGGTGCGGGTCACCGAAGCCGCCGCGCTCGCGGCCGGCCGGTGGGTGGGCCGCGGTGAGAAGAAGAAGGGCGACGGGGCGGCCGTCGACGCGATGCGCGAACTTCTCTCGACCGTTTCGATGCGCGGTGTCGTCGTGATCGGCGAGGGCGAGAAGGACGAGGCGCCGATGCTGTTCAACGGCGAGGAAGTCGGCAACGGTCAGGGCCCGGAATGCGACGTCGCGGTGGACCCGATCGATGGCACCACCCTGATGGCCGAGGGCCGACCGAACTCGATTGCCGTCATCGCGGTCAGCGAGCGCGGCACGATGTATGACCCATCTGCGGTGTTCTACATGGACAAGATCGCCGTCGGCCCGGAGGCCAAGGGCGCCATCAACATCGAAGAGTCCGTCGAGTGGAACATCAATTCGGTCGCCAAGGCCAAGGGCATCGACATCGCCGATTTGACCGTGGTGGTGCTCGACCGACCCCGCCACGCCGATCTGATCGGTGAGATCCGTCAGGCCGGCGCCAAGATCCGGCTGATCTCTGACGGCGACGTCGCCGGCGCGATCGCTGCAGCGGACAACTACAGCACCGTCGACATGCTGATGGGCGTCGGTGGCACCCCCGAGGGCATCATCACCGCCGTCGCGATGAAGTGCATGGGTGGCGAGATCCAAGGCAAGCTCTGGCCGCGTGACGACGCCGAGCGCCAGAAGGCCATCGACGCCGGCCACGATCTGGACCGCGTGCTCACCAACGACATCCTGGTCCGCGGCGAGAACTCCTTCTTCTGCGCGACCGGCGTCACCAACGGCGACATGCTGCGCGGCGTCACCTACCGCCCGAATGGTGCGACCACCCGCTCGCTGGTGATGCGCTCCAAGTCGGGCACCATTCGCCGCATCGAAGCCGTGCATCAGGTCACCAAGCTCCGCGAGTACGCGCGCCTGGACGTGTAGGTCCGGTGCAGCCGGAGCTGCACCGCGGGCCCCGTCGCCGGCCGCGGCCTCGGGCACCTGTGACTCAGAACACCGTCGACACGGCAGCCGATCACCGCCGCTGACCGGCCACGATACGATTCGCGGGTGAGTACAGCCCCCACTCCTGAGTTCCGCTACAGCGACCTGCTGCCCACGGGCGCCGACGACACGCCCTATCGATTGATCACCACCGAAGGTGTGTCGACGATCGAGGTGGACGGTCAACGCTTCCTGAAGGTGACACCCGAGACCATCACGAAGCTGACCGCCGAGGCGATGCACGACATCAGCCACTACCTGCGGCCGGCGCACCTCGCACAGCTGCGCAAGATCATCGACGACCCGGAGGCGTCGGGCAACGATCGCTTCGTCGCGCTCGACCTGCTCAAGAACGTCAACATCTCCGCCGGAGGTGTCCTACCGATGTGCCAGGACACCGGTACCGCGATCGTCATGGGCAAGAAGTCAGAGGGTGTGCTGACCGGCGCCGACGACGCCGAGGCCATCTCCCGTGGTGTCTTCGACGCCTACACGAAGCTCAACCTGCGGTACTCGCAGCTGGCGCCGCTGACGACCTACGACGAGAAGAACACCGGCACCAATCTTCCTGCGCAGGTGGAGATCTACGCCACCGAACAGGGGCCGAAGGGACCGGAGTACAAGTTCCTGTTCATGGCCAAGGGCGGCGGGTCGGCCAACAAGTCGTTCCTGTTCCAGGAGACCAAGGCCATCCTCAATCCCAAGCGAATGCTGGAGTTCCTCGACGAGAAGATCCGGTCGCTGGGCACCGCCGCCTGCCCGCCGTATCACCTGGCGGTGGTGATCGGCGGGACGTCGGCCGAATTCGCCTTGAAGACAGCGAAATACGCGTCGGCCCACTATCTCGATGCGTTGCCGACGGAAGGCTCTATGTCGGCGCACGGGTTCCGTGACACCGAGTTGGAAGACGAGGTCTTCAAGCTCACCCAGTCCTTCGGGATCGGCGCCCAATTCGGCGGCAAGTACTTCTGCCACGACGTCCGGGTGGTCCGCCTGCCGCGCCACGGCGCTTCCTGTCCGGTGGCCATCGCGGTCTCGTGTTCGGCCGACCGGCAGGCGCTCGGCAAGATCACCGCCGACGGTGTGTTCCTCGAGCAACTCGAGACCGACCCCGCCAAGTACATGCCCGCCGTCGGCGTCACCGAGGACATCGAGGGCGGCGAGGCGGTCGAGATCGATCTCAACCGCCCGATGCCCGAGATCCTGGCCGAACTGTCCAAGCACCCGGTCAAGACCCGGCTGTCGCTGACGGGCCCGCTCGTGGTCGCCCGCGACATCGCGCACGCCAAGATCAAAGAACGCCTCGACGCCGGCGAACCGATGCCCGACTACCTGCGCGATCATCCCGTCTACTACGCCGGCCCCGCGAAGACCCCGGAGGGGATGGCGTCGGGTTCGTTCGGTCCTACCACTGCCGGCCGCATGGACTCCTACGTGGAGCAGTTCCAGGCCGCCGGCGGCTCGATGGTGATGCTTGCCAAGGGGAATCGGTCCAAGCAGGTCACCCAGGCCTGCGGTTCGCACGGCGGGTTCTACCTGGGCTCGATCGGCGGCCCGGCCGCCCGCCTGGCACTCGACTGCATCAAGAGCCAGGAGGTCATCGAGTACCCCGAGCTCGGTATGGAAGCCGTGTGGAAGATCGAGGTGGAGAACTTCCCCGCGTTCATCGTCGTCGACGACAAGGGCAACGACTTCTTCACCGATCCGGGTGGCGCGGTCACCGTGCCGCTGGGGGTTCGCGTCCGGTCGTGAGGACAGTGCCGTAGATCGGTGTCGACATGTGGCCTCAAAGTACGGCGATATCGATCTACGACGCAGTCGGGCACGACGTACATGGAGTCACCGCGCCATCCCACCCACGGGCACGCAATACCTGTCCGATCTGGCGAGCCGTCTGACAAGGGCGGTCGAACACCTGCCCCCAACCGACGCGAAGCGTCTGGCGTTGAGCATCGACGGCGGCATCAAGGTCCCGCTGCAGGTCGAGATCTCGGTTTGCGTGAGTCGTCATGGGCCGCACGACCATCGAGTTCGATCACCAACCCCCACTCCACATAGTCGACATCGCGGAACCCACGGCGACCGACTGTGGTCGCAGCCTGTCGCGCCGGCTCGGGCAGTCCATGCCTGCGTTCGACAGCCACCAGATATCCATGCTCGAGGACCGAGCACGTCCCGTTGGCCACATCGTCGAGAACGCCCGCCACAAACTCTCGACGGCGCATCCGTGGCCGACCCCAATCGCGCCTATCAGACGGTCCGCAGTCGTCTTCCGGGAGTTGACGGCGTCCGCCAGACATGCGATGACGTCAGTCTCCGACCGCGCTTCAGCGGCGACGTCGAGGACCGCCTGCTCCACTCGCATGCGCGGAGGATGCGTTTCCCACATCACCTTTGCTTCGAGTTGAGTCCCGTAGTGGACGACGACGCCGGGACGCCGTGTCACCCGACGTGAGCGATCCACGACGATGTGGATAGGACCGGAGTCGGGTGTGCCGTCGGAATTCAGTGCCGAGCGGTGGCTCAGCGCAGCAGGGTGAGCGTCGAGGACTGCACACCAGGCTCGCTGGCGCCACGTCAGCGGCCCGGTGTGGTTGACGTAGACGCCCGGATACACCCGAGCCCATTCCCGACAACGCACTTTGCGACGGATGAACGCTCCGGTGTACCCGCGCGCCGTCACCTGGTGCCGCGCGACAACGCCGTCTTGCTCGACAAGCAAGTCGTCGAGTTGCGACAGGGCGGGAGCGCAGGTCGGATCAATCACCCCCGAAGTCTGAGCGACTCACCCGCCGATATCCCCGTCCGCAGCGCCGCTGTGCATAACGTCCGTCGGCATCCCCAATCCGCCGACTGTTGCGCCGTACTTTTGTGTCAACTGACGACCCGAAAGTACGGCAGATCTCACAACACCATCCATGGCCCGGACGTATGGGGTGAGTACCGTGGTTATCACCGCCGATGAAGCTGGAGGAACACGAATGACCGAACAGCAGTACCGCATCGAGCACGACACGATGGGCGAGGTCAAGGTCCCGATCGATGCGCTCTGGCGCGCACAGACCCAGCGGGCAGTGGAGAACTTCCCGATCAGCCATCGACCGTTGGAGCGCACCCAGATTCGCGCGATGGGCTTGCTCAAGGCGGCGTGCGCCCAGGTGAACAAGGATCTCGGACTGCTGGACGCGGCACAGGCCGACGCGATCATCGCGGCTGCCAAGGAGATCGCCGACGGAGCGCACGACGACCAGTTCCCCATCGACGTGTTCCAGACCGGATCGGGCACCAGCTCCAACATGAACTCCAACGAGGTCATCGCCTCGATCGCCAAGGCCAACGGTGTCGAGGTGCATCCGAATGACCACGTGAACATGTCGCAGTCGTCGAACGACACCTTCCCCACGGCAACCCACGTCGCGGCAACCGAAGCCGTTGTCACCGACCTCGTCCCGGCACTCGATCATCTTCGCCTGGCCCTGCTCGACAAGTCCACACAGTGGCGCGAGGTGGTCAAGAGCGGCCGGACGCACCTGATGGATGCGGTACCAGTGACCCTCGGCCAGGAGTTCGGCGGTTACGCGCGCCAGGTGGAGGCCGGCATCGAGCGGGTCACCGCGACCCTGCCACGTGTCGGTGAACTGCCCATCGGCGGCACCGCCGTCGGCACCGGGCTCAACGCCCCGGAGGCCTTCGGCACCAAGGTCGTCACCGAACTGCGCCGGCTGACCGACGTCGACGCCCTCTCGCTGGCCACCGACAACTTCGAGGCGCAGGCAGCGCGCGACGGCCTCGTCGAACTGTCCGGAGCGCTGAAGACCGTCGCCGTCTCCCTCACCAAGATCGCCAACGACGTCCGCTGGATGGGATCGGGCCCGCTCACCGGACTCGGTGAGATCCTGCTCCCCGACCTGCAGCCCGGAAGCTCCATCATGCCCGGCAAGGTCAATCCTGTTCTCCCCGAGGCGGTCACCCAGGTGGCCGCACAGGTGATCGGCAACGATGCCGCGGTGACCTGGGGTGGCGGCAACGGCGCCTTCGAGTTGAACGTCTACATCCCGATGATGGCCCGCAACGTACTCGAGTCGCTGAAGTTGCTGGCCAACGTGTCTCGCCTGTTCGCCGACCGCTGCATCAGCGGACTGGTGGCCAACGAGGAGCGGTTGCGCACCCTCGCGGAGAGTTCGCCGTCCATCGTGACCCCGCTCAACAGTGCGATCGGGTACGAGGAGGCGGCCGCAGTTGCCAAACAGGCACTCAAGGAGGGCAAGACGATTCGCCAGACCGTGGTCGACCGCGGCCTGATCGGCGACAAGCTGTCGGAAGCAGAACTCGACGCACGCCTCGACGTGCTGAAGATGGCCAACCTCGATCGCGAACGGTGAGCACTGTCGTGGAGCAATTCCCCGAGAACTGGCAGACCGCACTCGTGCTGGTCGCCCATCCCGATGACCCCGAGTATGGGATGGCCGCGGCCGTCGCACGATGGACCGCGTCAGGCAAACGCGTCATCTACGCACTGGCGTCGAGCGGCGAGGCAGGCATCGAGGGCATGGACCCGGCCACGGCCGGGCCCGTCCGGGAAAACGAGCAGCGCACTTCCGCCGCCATCGTCGGGGTCGACGAGGTGGAGTTTTGGGGCTTCCCCGACAGCGAGATCCGCAATACCGCCGAACTCCGCGACCGTGTGCGCGACACCATCTGTCGCGTGCATCCCGACGTGGTCCTGTCGCTCTACGGCGGACCCGAGTGGGCTCCGGGGATGCCCAATCAGCGCGATCACATGGAGTTTTCCGCCGCCGTGCTCGATGCCTACGACAGCCTCGACGTCGAGCGGCCGCGGTGGCTCTTCGAAAACGGCCCCGCCGCCACGCACAGGGTCGACGTGGCCGATCAGATCGATCTCGCGGTGCGGTCACTGGCCGCACACGAGCAGTACCTCTCGGTGCTCGACCCCGACACCCCGGTGATCGAGCAGGCCCGCCGGCAGATCGACATGGTCACCGGTGGTGAATTCTGCGGCTTCGAACTCAAGCGTTCGCGACCCTGACCGAACCGGGACGTTGGTGGCGCTCTGAGTGCGCCCAGCGAAACGGGGACCGGCCGATCGCCGATCCCCGCCTCTGGTGTGCGGAGGCTCAGCCGCCCGCGGTGGTCTGCGACAGCGACGGCAGCAAGCTGACGAGCTGATTGAGCAATTGGGTCAGGGAATCCGCGCCGGACATCGCCGACGTGCTCGGCGACGACGACTCCGGCACCGCCGACTGGGGTGTCGACGATTCGGGAGCCGACGATTCGGGCGTCTGAGGGTCGGATGCCCCCGATCCCGACGACGCAGATCCCGACGGTCCGGCCTGATTCACCCCGATCGCGATCTTCGGATGCTTGGCCGGATCGAGCCAGGTCAACACCTTGCGCATCAGATCCTTGTCGATGGCGATGCACCCCATGGTCGGCTGGTTGTTGGTCACGTGCAGGAACATCGCCGACGCCTTACCCGGAATCCGCTGCGGGTTGTGCGCGATGTTGACCGCATAGTCGTACACCGGCCCGGAGTCGTAGAGGTTCTCACTGTCGCCGCCGGGACTCTGCACCTGTCGCACCATCGTGTTGTAGGTGGGCGACTTCATGTTCGAGTCCCACCAGTCCTGCCGATCGACCTGCTTGTAGGGCATCTTCGTGCCCGGGTTCGGCAGTCGACCGAAGGCCTGGTCCAGGTCGAAGGTGCCCTCTGGTGTGCGATAGACGTTGTCCTCGGGTTCACCTATCCCGAGCGATCCGAGGAAGGCCTTCGTGGGGCCGATGACCGGTTTCCACGCGTCGTCGGTGCCACGTTCGAAGGCGGTCAGGGTCGCCGTGGTGTCACTGGCCTCCGGCGCGGTGACGACGATCATCTGACTGCTGTCGACCTCGGAACTCCCGGTGCCCCCGAGCCCGAGGTTGCCGGCGAGGGTGTTCAATACCTCGTCGAGCATCGGGATACCGGTCTCGGGAATCGGCGATCCCGACGGCGCGGCCGGCGTCGTCGACGGTGTCGTTGTTGCGGGTGCGGCGAGTGCGCTACCGGCACCTCCGGCAACGGCGGCGACGACCGCGATCACCAGAAGTCCCAGAAACCTCATTCGTCTCATCAGTAACTTCAGCACCACACCAGTGTGCCAGCGAGTGCGAGCTTGTGAGTCTCGTGCCGGTCACGGTGCGATTGTGATCGGATCACTGCTGAACCCGATCGTTCGTGGACGCGGTATAGACGCCAACCGCGCACCCACCACGTTCACGCGCATGTCGGAGCATGCGCGTGAACGCGACGAGTGCGCGGTTGGCGAAAGGGGCCCGGCTATGCGCCGGGGGCGAACTCCTCGAGCATGTCGGTCACCAAGGCCGCGATCGGCGAGCGCTCACTGCGAGTCAGTGTGACGTGCGCGAACAGCGGGTGGCCCTTCAGTTTCTCGATGACCGCCGCGACGCCGTCGTGGCGGCCGACCCGAAGGTTGTCGCGTTGGGCGACATCGTGCGTGAGCACCACGCGCGAGCCGGCTCCGAGCCGTGAGAGCACAGTCAGCAGCACGTTGCGTTCCAGCGATTGCGCCTCGTCGACGATCACGAAGGAGTCGTGCAACGAACGGCCGCGGATGTGGGTGAGCGGAAGCACCTCGAGCATGCCGCGGCTCAACACCTCCTCGATCACCTCGGGCGATGCGAGACCTTCGAGGGTGTCGAAGACAGCCTGCGCCCAGGGCCCCATCTTCTCCGCCTCACCGCCGGGCAGGTATCCCAACTGTTGGCCGCCGACCGCGTACAAGGGCCGGAAGACGACCACCTTTCGCTGGGTACGGCGTTCCAGAACTGCCTCGAGTCCAGCGCACAGCGCCAGCGCCGATTTGCCGGTGCCCGCCTTGCCGCCGAGCGACACGATCCCGACGCTGTCGTCGAGCAGGAGGTCGAGGGCCACACGCTGTTCTGCCGACCGGCCATGTAGACCAAAGGCCTCACGGTCGCCGCGGACAAGCTGCACCCGCTTGTCCGCATTGACCCGACCGAGCGCGCTGGACGAATGGCCGAGCAGCCGAATACCGGTGTGGCATGGCAACTCTCGCGCTTCGTCGATGTCCACGACGCCCTCGGCGAACAGGGTGTCGATACTCGTGCTCTCGACGTCCAACTCGGTCATCCCGGACCATCCGGACACCACCACGTCCTGTGCGTGGTACTCGTCGGCGGCAAGACCGACGGCGCCGGCCTTGACGCGCAGCGGGGTGTCCTTGGAAACCAGCGTGACGTCACTGCCTTCGGCGCGAAGATTCAACGCGCAGGCGAGGATTCGGGAGTCGTTGGTCTCGGTTCGGAAACCTGCCGGGAGCACCGCCGGATCGGTGTGGTTGAGCTCCACCTGCAGCGTGCCGCCCTCGTCACCGATCGGGAGCGGAATGTCGAGGCGGCCGTGCTCGAGTCGGAGGTCGTCGAGCAACCGGAGTGCCTCGCGAGCGAACCAGCCGAGTTCATGGTGGTGACGTTTGCCCTCGAGTTCGCCGATGACGACCAGCGGCAAGACCACATGGTGTTCGGCGAAACGCGTGACCGCCCAGGGATCGGAGAGCAGGACGGAGGTGTCGAGGACGTAGGTGCGTGTGGTCACGTAGGGCTCCTACGTTTGTGCGGGCCCCGCACAAACCAGTTGCGACGACCGGCGGGTTCTTGCCCGCCTTGGCTGGTCAGCCAAGGTGGACGAGGACCGGGGCCGGCCCTCTCGCGTTGCTGGTGCAAACCACGAATCGAACCTCCCGGACGAACCGCTTCCCCGCGGTCCGTCACTGGCCAACGTACGCCGAAACACCCCTGCCCGGCGCGGCGGACAGGGGTGTGTCGGCGTGAATTATGCGTTAACGCACGTTGCCTGGCGGCTACGTCGCGCTGGTTACACCGGCGCGATCCAGAACGCGACGTCGAGCCTCTTCTGCCTCGCCGTCGAGGCCTGCGACCGACGCGAGCTTGCATGCGTCGACGATGGCGGCTGCGACGCGAGTGCGGCTCTCGGCATCCTCGTAACCGGCGATGAGTGCGCGCTCGGCGTCGAAGTCGGCGATGTCGGAGCCGATGGGCTCGGTCTCCAACCGGGCCAGCGCCTGGTCGACGGCGACCACCGTGGCGGCCGGATCGGCGACGAGTCCGGCGTTGAGGAAGGCGCCGAACGTGGCGGCCTGCACGGCGTCGTCGGCAGCGATCTTGTCGAGAATCTGTCCGAACACGTCGTCGGTGACCGCAGCACGGAGCTTCTCGATGTAGCCCACGCATTGGTTCTCATGCACCGCCATCAGCGCGAGCACGTCGAGCGGTCCCAGATTCTCGATCGATTCGGGACGCTGACGGTAGCCGGCGGTCACGTGTATGCGGCGTCGCTCCTCGGCATCGACCGGGTCGATGGCGCGGGTAACGACAAGGAAGTCGCGCAGCACGATGGCGTGCCGGTTGTCCTCGGCGGTCCACACGCCCACCAACTGACGCCAGTCGGAGAACGCCGGGAAGTGCATGGCCAGCACCCGGTGGTAGGACGGCAGGTTGTCCTTGGTCAGCAGCAGTGCCAGGACACCCGCGCGGGCCTCGTCGGAGATCGTCGACTGCGTCGAATCCCAGTCCTCACCACCGAGGAAGGCGAAGTTGCGGCCCTGGTCCCACGGCACCCAGTCGTGCGGTTTCCAGGGACTGGCAGCCGCCTGATGGTCCTCGGCGATCTCCGGCAGCGCCTTGGAGAGCGCGATGATCAGCTCATCGGTGGTCAATGCATTCACCGGAGCAACAATAGAGAACCGCCCCGCAGTCTGGCCACCCTGGGTCCGGGGGCGCAGCGCCGTCGGCGCTGCGACGTCAGGTGGGATTCACCCGCGGCTCATCAGCCCCCAGTCCTCGAGTCCGTCGTAGAGCGGGAAGTCCAGCGCCAAGCGCGACACACGCCCACGCAGGGCGGAGACGTCGGCATCGGTACCGGCCGCCAGTGCGGTCGCGATGATGTCGGCGACCTCGGTGAACTCCGTGTCCCCGAAACCGCGGGTGGCCAGCGCCGGTGTCCCGATCCGCAGACCCGAAGTCACCATCGGCGGCCGCGGATCGAAGGGCACCGCGTTCCGGTTGACCGTGATGCCGACCTGGTGCAGCAGGTCTTCGGCCTGCTGACCGTCGAGCCGGCTGTTACGCAGATCCACCAGCACGAGGTGGACGTCGGTGCCCCCGGTGAGCACCGAGATGCCCGCGTCGGCAACGTCGGAGCCGGTGAGCCGGTCGGCCAGGATCTTCGCCCCCGAGAGCGTGCGCTGCTGCCGCTCGACGAATTCGTCGGTTCCGGCGATCTTGAGCGCGACGGCCTTGCCCGCGATGGCGTGCATCAGCGGCCCGCCCTGCTGCCCGGGGAACACCGCCGAGTTGAGCTTCTTGGCCCACTCCTGCTTGGCCAGGATGATGCCCGAGCGCGGCCCGCCGAGCGTCTTGTGCACGGTGGACGAGACGACGTCCGAGTACGGCACCGGCGACGGGTGCAGCCCGGCGGCGACGAGGCCGGCGAAGTGCGCCATGTCGGTCCACAGGTAGGCGCCGACCTCGTCGGCGATGGACCGGAACGCCTCGAAGTCCAGCGTGCGCGGATATGCCGACCAGCCGGCGCAGATCACTTTCGGCTTGCCCGCGAGCGCGATCTTGCGGACCTCATCCATGTCGATGCGGAAGTCCTCTTTGCTGACGCCATAGGACTCGATCTCGTAGAGCTTGCCCGAGAAGTTCAGCCGCATGCCGTGGGTGAGATGCCCGCCGTGTGCCAGGTCGAGACCGAGCATCTTCTCGCCCGGGGTCATCAGCGCCATCAGTACGGCGGCGTTGGCCTGTGCACCCGAGTGTGGCTGGACGTTGGCGAAGTCGGCGCCGAACAGCTCTTTGGCCCGGTCGCGAGCGATGTCCTCGACGACGTCGACGTACTCGCAGCCACCGTAGTAACGACGCCCCGGGTACCCCTCGGCGTACTTGTTGGTGAGCACGCTGCCCTGGGCCTGGAGCACCGCGCGCGGCACGAAATTCTCGGACGCGATCATCTCGAGGGTGTCCCGCTGCCGGCTCAACTCGCCGTTCATCGCCGCAGCCACATCCGGGTCGAGTTCGGCCAGGGACATCGAATTCAGGCTCATGGCAGACAAGTCTATTGTCCCGGCCTCGGGTCCTGGAGTTCGGCTCTCAGCAATGCCGGGGTGAGCGGTTCGTCGAGCAGGCGACCGAAGCGTTCCAACCGCTGCGTTTCGGGTGCGGCATCGAGCCACTCACCCAGCAGGCGGTACCCCTCGACATAGGTAGAGATGTAGGCGCGCCACAGCGGGGAGGTCAGGAATCTCAGCATCTGACGCGCTCGCTCGGGCGGCGCGAGCAGCCATTGCTGCAGGAACTCGGCGACAGTGTCCTGATCTGCCCGACGGTCGTGCAGCAACAGCGCAGCGTCCTGACGGACCCCCAGCAAGCCCGCCGACGCGCGCGCCATCCGCACAGCACGGGCACCGTCGAACCGCAGTCCGAGATCGGCGTAGATCTCCTGCGCCCACTGACCCCAGTCCGGGCCGATCGCCGCGTGCAGGGCGTGGTCGGCGAGGCCCTCGGCCATCAGGCACTGCGGGGTGTTGACCACGAACAGGGTCTGCTCCTGCTGCCCACCGCCCACCAGGATCTCCTCTTTGCGGCAGTGCTCGGTGTGATGTCCGGGGTACGCCTCATGCGCGATGAGGTGCGGCAACGTCGACATGTACTGCGTGAGGTCGACGTTGATGGCGACCCGCGACCGGTAATCGCCGAGATAGTAATTGAACCCCGACCACGGCTTGTCGGTGACGACCTCGAACTCGACGATCTCGCTATCCGGTAAGGGATGAGTGGACCGCACCCGTTCGCGCAGCGCACCGGCAAAGGCGCGCACGCACTCGTCGACACGGTCCGGCGGGATCTCGTCGGATCGCTTGTAGGCCGCATAGGCCTCAGCCAGCGCTACCCCCGACGCACCCGGAACACCGAGTTCGGCGGCCATCGCCGCGTGGGCATCTCGGTATGCCTGCTGATCGCCGAGGTCGATGTCCACGTCGAAGTAGGCACGCACCTCGTCGACGAAGGCGATCTCCTCACCTGCGAACTTGCGCGCCGAGCATTCCAGCGCCGCGAGGTGCGCACGCAGGAATTCCACTCGCGCGGGGCCAAGCTCGGCGGGCAGCTCTGACGAAAGTCCGCGCGCCCGATCGGCTAGTACGGCCGGGTCGGGCGCGGCACCGGCGGCCACCTCGGCCCGCAGCACCGGGTCGCCGGTGTAGGCGTCCACAAAACCCTCTTCCAGCCTGTCGAAGGCCAGCCCCAAGCGCAGGTAGTCCGTGATCGGTGCGGACGCGGCAGTTGTCATGACCGGAGGCTACCGGTGGTGCGCGATTCCGTCCGCCCTAAGCTGTAGGACCATGGCACGCGACACGACCGGGCGCGATCCCAGTCTGTATCTGGAGCTCGACCGTCGGCAGTGGCGTGAACTCCGCGAATCCATGCCCATGGTGTTGACCAACGCCGAGCTGCAACAGCTGGTGGGCCTCGGCGAACAGGTCGACCTCGACGAGGTCGCCGATGTGTATCTCCCGCTGTCACGTCTGATCCACCTACAGATCGCGGCACGCCAACGACTGTTCGCGGCCACGTCCACCTTTCTCGGCGAACGCCAGACCAACCGGCAGGTGCCATTCGTGATCGGCATCGCCGGCAGCGTCGCGGTGGGTAAGTCCACCACCGCCCGCGTGCTGGCCGCCCTGCTCGCGCGGTGGGAGTCGCACCCGAAGGTCGACCTGGTCACCACGGATGGATTCCTTCTGCCGACCGCCGAGTTGGAACGTCGGGGAATCATGCACCGCAAAGGTTTTCCCGAGTCCTATGACCGACGCGCGTTGCTACGTTTCGTCACCGAGGTCAAGTCCGGCGCACGCGAGGTGACCGCCCCGGTCTACTCACACATCGCCTACGACATCGTCCCGGACGTGAGGCATTATGTGCGGCAACCGGACATCCTGATCCTGGAGGGGCTCAACGTCTTGCAGACCGGACCCACCCTGATGGTGTCCGACCTGTTCGACTTCTCGATCTACGTCGATGCCAAGACATCCGACATCGAGCAGTGGTATATCTCACGCTTCCTGCAGATGCGCACCACCGCATTCGCAGACCCACAGTCGCACTTTCACTATTACTCGTCCCTGACCGACGATCAGGCGACCATCGCGGCGCGCGACCTGTGGACCTCGATCAACCAACCCAACCTGATCGAGAACATCCTGCCCACCCGACCGCGCGCCACACTGGTGCTACGCAAGGACGCCGACCACTCGATCAACCGGGTCCGCCTGCGAAAGCTGTGATTTGTCAGATACCGTTGAGCTCAAGGCATTCTGCGTTCATCCAGTCCCGCGGGGTAACGTCCGGCGACAGCGATCCGGTTCCACGCGTTGATCATGACGATGGCGGCGATCACCTGCCCGAGTTCGACCTCATCGAAAAGTGCTGCGGCACGCTCGAACACATCATCCGGAACGCCATCGTCGCCCACCTGAGTCACGTGCTCGGCCAGATCGAGCGCGGCCCGCTCCCGATCGGTAAAGAGGTGCGGCGCGTCGGCCCACAGGGCCACCATCCCCACCGCCTCCGGCTCCACCTCGGCCGACCGGGCATCCGACAGGTGCATGTGCAGGCAGTAGGCGCAGCCATTGATCTGCGACACCCGAATCCTGATCAGTTCGGCCAGGCGCGGCGCCAGCCCCTCGGCCGAGGCACGCTGCAACGCCACCAGAGCCTTGTACACCGTGGGGTTTGTCCGCGGAATCCACATCCGCCGAGTGTCATGCGGCGCAGCGGTCGGCGCGCTCATGCCGCGTACTCCGCATCCAACCACTGGTCCAGCGTTGTGGTGGTGACCACGTCGGGACGCTCGGGGACGAGACCACCGTTCCGAATCGCAGTGCCGCCGAAGCGGATGCCCACCACCCAGCGTGGCGACCCCGATCGGCGAGCGATGGCCTTGCCGATGTCAGCGAGGTCGAGCACGTGTGGGCCGGCCACCTCGACGTCACCTTCCGGCGCGGTGGTCACCGCACCGACCAGCGCCGCGGCGGCGTCGGCCGCCGACAGTGGCCGGCAGCGCATATGGGGCACGGCGGCAACCGGACCCAACCGCAGAGTGCTCATCATCTGCCGCGCCAACTCGTACCATTGAGCCGAGCGCACGATCGTCAGAACATCGGCGGGCAGCGACTCGCGGTAGACCTTCTCCTGCGCAGCCTTGCCCTGGTAATAGCCGAACTTGGCGTTGACCGCCGGGTCAGCGGCATTGATGATCGACAAGCACACGACCCGCCCCACGCCGGCGGACAGCGCAGCGGTCGAGACGTTGCGAGCAACCGTGCCGAAGAAGTCGATCGCGGTGTCCGCGCTGGTCGTCGTCACGTTCACGCAGTCGACAACCACGTCGGCGCCACTGAACGCTTCACTGAGTCCAGTGCCCTCGTAGGCATCGACACCTGTCGACCGATGCGCCGCGGTCACCTCAATCCCCTGCGCACGCAGGCGATTGACCACCTCACTGCCGATCTCACCGCTCGCACCCAACACGATCACCTTCATGACCGCCCCTTTCCTCGATGTGGTATCGACTTCCACAGTAGGAGTGGATTGCACCAGAAGACTGGTTCAATTCAAGGGTGGACAAGAGTGTCAATCCAGATCCGTGGGAGCGGATCGCGCAACATCTGGGCGTCGATCTCTACCTGGATCTGCAGCCCGACCCGGCGGGCAGCACCCGCGGACGAGGCGCACGCCGTCGCCACTCGCTGGCCTCCGCGCTTCGTGAAGCGATCAGCGACGGCCGATTGGGACCAGGAACCCTGCTGCCTCCGTATCGGTCGCTGGCCGCCGACGTCGGGCTCGCGCGCGGGACGGTGGCCGCCGTCTATCAGGAACTGATCGCCGAGGGGTGGCTGGTGGCCCGCCAGGGGTCGGGCACCCGAGTCGCCGACACCCCACGCCCCGGTGTCTCGGCACCCACGCGCAGTGTGCGTCAGACACCCACCACCGACCACGATTTCGGACTCGGCCAACCCAATCCGTCGCTGTTCCCGCGTGCGGACTGGATCGCCGCGACGCGTCGTGCGTTGACCGACGCCCCGGACCGGACATTCGGACCCGGCGATCCACAGGGCAGCGAACGGCTTCGCAACTCCTTGGCCGGATACCTGGCGCGCGCCCGCGGGGTGCGGACCGACCCCGCCCACATCGTGTTGACGACATCGGTTCTGCGCGCGCTGGAGTTGCTGTCGCGCAACGTATTCGGTGACGTCCTCGCGGTGGAGAGCCATGGGTTGCGGTTTCACCGCGCGGCCGTCGAACGTGGCGGAACGGCGACCATGCCAGTTCCGGTCGACGGCGACGGCGCCGCGGTCGACCGACTATCCGACGAGGCGTCGGCGGTGCTGCTGACCCCGAGCCATCAGTACCCGACCGGTGTGCCCCTGTCCCCGTCGCGCCGTGCCCGAGTCATCGAGTGGGCGGGCGATCATGACGCGCTGGTCGTCGAGGACGACTACGACGGCGAACTCCGCTACGACCGAGAGCCGGTGGGCGCCCTGCAGGCCCTCAACCCCGACGTGGTGATCTACACCGGGTCGGTCAGCAAGAGCATCTCACCGGCGGTGCGCATCGCCTGGCTGGTCCTCCCGCCTCGCCTGGTCGAGGTGGTACGCGCGACGAAAGGCCTTCGGGAACCCGACGCCAGCATCATCGATCAACTCGTCTTGGCCGAGCTCATCGATTCCGGCGCCTACGATCGGCACATCCGCCGCAGCCGCCAGTACTACCGGCGTCGGCGAGATGTCCTCACCGATGCATTCGCCCATGCGGGCGTGACGATCCCGGGGATCGCCGCCGGGCTCCACGCAGTGATCCCACTCCCTTCCCACGACGAGGACACGGTATTCGATGCGGCACTGCGCCGACGGTTCGCTCTGGCGAAGATGTCGCAGTTTCGCCATCCGGACACAAGCATCGACGACAGCTCGCCATCGGGCCTGGTGGTCGGCTTCGGCACTCCCCCTGCTTCGTCGTATCAGGCCGACGTCCGGGCGCTGGTGTCATTGGTCACCGAGCGTGTCTGAACCCGATGATTCCCCCGACCCCTACGAACGACCGAGCCTGCGAGGCCGCGCCCCCTTATCCCTGAGAAGCGACCGACCCTGCGAGGCCGCGTCACGAAGGGTCCACCCACGCAACCACACTCACCCACGAAAAGCTGTCACACCCCGCCGCTATCCTGAACCCAACACCTCACCGAACAAGTCCATCCACACCCCACTTGCAGCGCCGCAAAGTTGTCAGACCCACCCGATAGTCTGTTAGCAGTTCGATTCCCCACCAGCGCTTCCCGAACACTAGAGAATCGGAGAGGACGCCCTAGCCATGAATCACGAAGAGTGCAGCGACGAACAAGCGATGCCCCCTGATCCCTGAGGAGCGTCCGAGCCTGCGAGGCCGCGTCACGAAGGGTCCACCCACGCAACCACACTCATCCACGAAAAGCTGTCACACCCCGCCGCTATCCTGAACCCAACACGTCGCCGAACAAGTCCATCCACAGCCCACTTGCAGCGCACCAAAGTTGTCAGACCCGCCCGATAGTCTGATAGCAGTTCGATCCCCCGCCAACCCATCCCGACCTCAGAGGCCGTTTTCGCTGGAAAGGAGTGTTTCGTGTTCACCTTCACCGACCGTGCTGCCGACGACGCTCTGCTGGCCTCCAGCAGTCTCGACGAATTGGCGCAGCATGGTCGCGACCTGTTGCGGTTGAGTAATCAAGCCCAGGCCATCGCGATGCAGATCGCCCGTCAGATCGGGCAATCCACCTACAACGAGCGTCTCGCCGGGTACAACGATTTCGTTCCGAACCGAGTCCGCAACGCCGCCGACAAAGCCGCGAAAGGCGAAATCTCGCTGCAGTTGGGTATTTCTCGACGTCAAGCCGGTGAATGGGTCGGTCTCGATGAACTGCTCGACGAGCACCCCAAGATCCGTGATGCCTTCCGCGCCGGCGACCTGAGGCCCCACCGGCTGGGTGTGGCCATCCGCGGCGCCGCCACCGGCCCCACCGGCGACCTGCGGGAGCGACTGGCAGACCTCGCCGACAACGCCCACACCGACGAACCCGACAGCAAGGATGTCGAGGAGGAACTCACCCTCGACCTCGACGACCCCGAAGCCGACCTCGACCCCGGCACCGATGGTGAGCGCACCGACGGCGACGGCTCCGACGGCGACGGCACTGATGATGGCGGCTCCGATGATGCTGCGTCCGAGACCGACCCCGCCGCCACCGACGATCCCGCCGGTGACGATGCCGACGAGGATGAGCCGTGGGATTTCGATGATGTGGTGCTCGATCTGGCCAGCCGACCCACCACCGACACCGCACTGCGCGATGATCTCGACGCGATCATCATCAGTCTTGATCCTGATCGGGCGGCCCAGACCCGGGAGGACATCACCGATCTGTTCGGGGATGTGACGATCGGTAACGAAGCGTTCGGGCACATGACCGTCGATGCCTGCATCCCCGCCGAACACGGCGTACACCTGCGTGACCGCATCAGCGCCTTGATCAGCCGACGGGTGTGCCGCCGTGATGGGCGCAGCATCAAAGCCCAACGCGTGGCCGCGTTCGCCGAAATCATCAAAGCCCCCGGCGCCAAGCTGCGTTGCCATTGCGGCGACGACACCTGCCCCGCCCGCCAGACTCGTACCAGCAGCCGGGGGCAGACCACGGATGCCACCCCGAGTTTGGTCACCGACGGTGAGCGCGACTCGTCGGTCGACACCAGCACGGCTGACGAGGCCAGCGCATCGGGCCAGACCGCCGACGAACCCGAGACGGGTGGGCCTGACGCGGCAGAAGAACAGCCGATCACCCTCGCCGACCTCGACGACGACACTGCCGTCGACAGCGACAGCGACTCGAACATCGACAACAACGGCGAGAGTAGCCAATCCGGCACCGGAACCCATGCCGATGACACCACTCAGGATGTCGCGCCCTCCCCGAAACCCCGACGAGACTTCATCACCGCACCACCCGCCGAACACGACACCGACGTCGCCGACGCGGAACCAGCCGACGACACCGACTCCGACTCCGACCTCATCGTCCCCGGCCTGACCCTGCTGCGCGACCCGACCGGTCTCGACCCGACCCGCCTGATGGGCTACGGCGCCATCGATCCCGCCCACGCCGCACGAATCGCACCACACGCCACCACCATCACCGCCCGACCGAGTGAAACCCGCACCGCCAGCGGACTGATCATCTTCGGCAACCGCACACCGGCCCCACCGATCGACCTGACCGGGCACGGTGGGTTCGCCGCCCCACCACCGGGGGCACTGACCTACAGGCCGTCAGCCGCGTTGCGGGCGGAGATCATCCAACTCGACCGACGCTGCCGCTACCCGTACTGCGGCAGACCGTCCGAGGAATGCGAACTCGACCACCTGCTCAAGTTCTGCCATGCTGACCCGGTGGCCGGTGGCTGGACCGTGGCCTTCAACCTCGCACCCCTGTGCCGCCCCGACCACGACCGCAAACATGACGGGCCGTGGATACCGACCATGCACACCGACCGCACCATCACCTGGCGCAACGCGCGCACCGGACAGATCATCGTCACCTACCCGCGCTGACGCCTCGGCCGAATCGCGGTCACCTATCGGACCGAATCCGCGGGTCACTTGCCGAAACGACGACTCCGTGCCGCATAGTCACGCAGTGCCCGAAGAAAGTCGACCCGACGGAACTCGGGCCAGTACGCGTCGGTGAACCAGATCTCCGAATAGGCGCTCTGCCACAGCAGGAATCCGGATAGTCGCTGTTCACCCGAAGTGCGAATCACCAGGTCGGGATCCGGTTGCCCCTTGGTGTAGAGGTGCTCGTCGATCGCATCGACCGTCACCGCATCGATCATCTGTTCCCCGGTCGCGCCCGCAGCGAGACGGTCGGCCAGCAACGACTGCACGGCGTCGACGATCTCCTGGCGGCCGCCATAGCCGACTGCGACGTTGACGTTCATACCAACTCGATCGACAGTGCGCTCCGACGCCCGACGCAGCCGCTCGGCGACCGGCTCGGGCAGCCCCGCCAGATTGCCGACGATCCGCACACACCAGTTGCCGTCCGGTCCGGAAATCTCGTCGACGATGTCGGGCACGATTTCCATCAACGCGTCGAGTTCGTCCGACGTCCGCTGCAGATTCTCTGTGGACAACAGGTAGATGGTGACCGTGGAGATGTCGAGCCCAGCACACCAGGACAGCATTTCGGCGATGCG
This sequence comes from Gordonia tangerina, assembly GCF_021556435.1. Lineage (GTDB taxonomy): Bacteria > Actinomycetota > Actinomycetes > Mycobacteriales > Mycobacteriaceae > Gordonia > Gordonia tangerina. The sequence goes on along the minus strand of NZ_JAKGCU010000008.1, from coordinate 79,060 downwards.
CTGCGCACCGACCCGGTGACCGTGGCTGACGTCCTCGAATCCGGCCTCGCGCGCCCACCGCCGATTTCCGTCGCAGATGATCGCGACATGACGGGGCAACCGGGAGGTGTCCATCAGCTGGATGAGCCGACGCTCGTACACGCTGAGCATGGGACGTCGGAGCCGATCGGGAAGAAGTTTCATCGCTGCCTGATCTTATCCGCTCCAAAAGTTACGGTACCGTAGGTTCCGTGACCTTCCTGGCGCATGAGACCTCGGCACCCGTCCCGCCGCGGATGCGGGGCGTGATCCATCAGTACGCGGCTATGGCCGCCATCTGCGCCGGGTTCGCCGTGGTCGTCGGCGCCGTGATCATGCGCGGCCCCTTCGCCGCCATGACATGTGCGATTTACGCGCTCACCACCTTCGGTGTGTTCGCGGTCAGCGCGAGCTATCACCGCATCCCCTGGCGCACGCCACGGGCGAGGGTCCGAATGAAACGCGCCGACCACTCGATGATCTTCCTGTTCATCGCCGGCACCTACACGCCGTTCTGCGCGATGGCACTGCCCGCAGATGTGCGCTGGTGGGTCCTGGGCATTGTGTGGCTGGGCGCAGTTGCCGGCGTCGCGCTCAAACTCGCGTGGCCGGCAGCCCCCCGATGGCTCGGCGTGTCGCTGTATGTCCTGCTCGGCTGGGTGATCGTGGTGGTCGCACCCGCCCTGGTCACCGAGGCCGGTTGGGCGGTGATCATCCTGCTCGCCGCCGGTGGCGTGTTCTACACCGTCGGCGGCATCCTCTACGCGGCCCGCTGGCCCAACCCGTGGCCATCCACATTCGGCCATCACGAGGTGTTCCACGCCTGCACCGCCGTCGCCGCGGCACTCCACTACATCGCCGTCTGGCTGGTGCTGGCCGCCTGAGCCTCGGGCCGCCGACCCTTCCCCAACTCGTCTTCACCGATCCATCACCCGCCGGCCAGGTGTCCGTCGCACCCCGTCCAGCCGCGCCTGATCGGGTGGCGCCATGCCCAGCGGCGTGCCGGACATCGAACTCTGCGGAGACCGCACTCTCCGAATCGGCATGACCCGCCGTCGATTCCTGAGCTGGAGCGGGGCCGTCGCCGCTCTCGCATTCACGCCCGGCATCCTCGGTGACACCGCCTCGTCGACTGGTGCGTCGGCACCAGACAGCCCCCTGTTCGCCCTCGGGGTGGCGTCTGGCGATCCGCTGCCCGATGGCGTCGTGCTGTGGACACGCCTCGCCCCGCGACCACTGGCCCGCGGCGGCGGGATGGGCGCCCGTCCGATCGAGGTGGCCTGGGAAGTGGCCGCCGACGAGGCGATGACGCGACCGGTGCGCCACGGACACGCTCCGGCCACCGCGGAGAACGGCCACGCCGTGCACGTCGACGTCCGGGGGCTGGAGCCGGGTCGGGAGTACTTCTATCGATTCGCCGCTCTCGGCGAGCGATCTGCGGTCGGTCGAACCGTCACCGCACACGCCGCCGGTACGGACGCACCGATGACCTTCGCGCTCGCCTCCTGCCAGTCGTGGGCCGACGGCTACTACGTCGCCTACGCCGACATGGCCACACACGCCCCCGACGTGGTGTTCCACCTCGGCGACTACATCTACGAGAAACCCATTAATCGCGGCGGCGGTCGTCGTCACACCACGGCCATGCCCGAATCCGCGGCACGTGAATGTCTCGATCTCGACGACTACCGCGATCGATACGCCCTCTACAAACTCGACCCGCACCTCCAGCAGATCCATCGGACCAGCCCATTCGTCACCACTTTCGACGACCACGAGGTCGACAACAACTGGGCGGCGGACATACCCGAAGACGGCATGACTGTCCCCGACTTCCTCGTCCGCCGCGCCCACGGCCTGCGAGCATGGTGGGAACACACACCGGTCCGCCTGGCCCACCGTCCGTACGGCGCCGACATCCGCGCCCACCGTCGCCTGCGCTTCGGAACCCTCGCCGAGTTCAGTGTGCTCGACACCCGCAGCCACCGCAGTGACCAGGTCAACGGCGACGTCGACGCCCCGCAGGACGCCGCCACTGCCGACCCGCGTCGTTCCATCCTGGGTCCCATCCAGGAACGCTGGCTGCTCGACGGATTCGCGCGCAGCGAGGCCCGTTGGAACGTGCTTGCCCATCAGACACCGATCGCCGACCTCGCCCGCACCCTCGACGGTCGGCGCGCGGTCAGCATGGACGGTTGGAGCGGATATGAGGCATGCCGGGCCCGTATACTCGACGGTGCAAGAGAGCGCGGCGTGACCGATCTGGTGTCCGTCGTCGGCGACATCCACCGCAACGTGGTGACCGACCTCCGCACCAGCTATCGCGACGAATCCCCCACCATCGGTGTCGAGTTGGCCGGCACATCGATCGCATCGGGGGCCGATGGCCGCGATAGCGACGATTCCGACCGCGCCTTGAAGGCCGCATCACCCCACGTGCGCTTCGGCAACGCCCAGCGTGGCTATGTCCTCAACCGGCTGCAGCGTGACCGTTGGGACGCCGAATTCCGGGTGGCCGACTCGATCGGCAGCCCGGCCGAGCGTCTGCACACCCGGGCAGTGGTCACCATCGAGACGGGACGCCCCGAGGTCGACATCGTCTGACGGCCCGGCGTCCTGCCTGCCGACACCCGCGGGCTGGCGCTCTGGATCGCCCGCTATCGCAAGGGCCGCCGCCGATCAGGCGGTGCAGCTCGACCGCATGCTGACCGTGGCGCGAGACGCCGGCGTCACCAACAAGGTCGAGATCACCGCGCCGGCCGATGTGCAGACCGCCTACCAGGTGACCGAGACCCGCGAGGTGTGGCAACTCGGGTCTGCTGTTCGGGCTGCTCAGCCAACTCGCGCCGACAGGACGCGGGCGAGCTGACGGCTGCGATCACCCTGTGACTCCCCCGACCACCATGAGTCGGGGCACTCACCTGCCGAGGTCGCTCAGCTACGGGCCAGCGTCGCCAGCACGGCGGCGCTGGCCTCCCAGCCCATGCACTTGTCGGTCACCGACTGCCCATAGGTCAACTGGTCGTCGTCCGGGGATTGCGCGCCAGGCTCGAGGAAGCTCTCCAACATCACACCGCTGATCGTCACCGGTGCGCCCGACGTCCGGGTCGCACGGATGGCGGTGGCGATCTCCTCGGCGACCTCGGCCTGGCGGATGTGGTCCTTGCCCGAGTTCGCATGCGAGCAGTCGATCATGATCCGTTCGGGCAGACCGGCCTTCGCCAGCGCGGCGACCGCAGACGCGACCGACTCGGGATCGTGATTGGGTCCGGTCGTGCCACCACGCAAGATCACATGGCACTCGTCGTTGCCCGCCGTCTCGACGACCGCACCGTGTCCGAAGTCGTCGACACCGAAGAAGACGTGCTGGGCGGCTGCCGCCTTGACACCGTCGATGGCCACCTGCACGTTGCCGTCGGTGCCGTTCTTGAAGCCGATCGGCATCGACAGGCCCGAGGCCAGCTGCCGGTGCACTTGTGACTCGGTTGTGCGGGCGCCGATCGCACCCCAGGCCACCGCGTCGGCGATGTACTGCGGGCTGGTCGGCTCGAGGAACTCACACCCGACGGGCAGACCGAGGTCGATGATGTCGAGCAGCAGCGAGCGCGCGGTGCGCAGGCCACGCTCGACGTCGAACGAACCGTCCATCCCGGGATCGTTGATGAGGCCCTTCCAGCCGACGGTGGTGCGCGGCTTCTCGAAGTAGACCCGCATGACGATCTTCAGTCGGTCCGCGTGGTCGGCGGCCAACGGCGCCAGTCGCCGTGCGTAGTCGATGGCCGCGATCGGGTCGTGTACGGAGCAGGGACCAACCACCACCAGCAGGCGGTCGTCGCGGCCGGCGAGGATGTCGGCGACCTCCTCGCGGTCACGCTGCACGGTCAGCGCACGACGCGACGTCAGCGGCAACTCGGTGCGGATGGCGTCCGGAGACGGGATGGAGCGGAACGACTTGATCCGGCGGTCCGAGGTGGATTCGGCGGCGGTCAAGTCCGAGATGGTGGTCACGTCATGCCTTTCGGGGTCAGGCCCGGTCGTATCGGGTGGCCCCTGGTTGTTCGTGCGTCACCGGAGGCCTGGAAATGACAAAAGCAGCAACCTGACGGTCGCTGCTCGGGGCTCCGGGTGTTACGCGCGCGGCGATTCAGCGCTTCATCGCGGCCCCACCCGGAGCCTCGATAAAGCGCCAATAGACGCGTGCGGTGTTCATCACGGCGACCAGGCTAGCACGACGCCAGATGACGACCAATCGCAGTCACGGATGACCTCGGTCGATCAGCTGACTCAGCACGATGATCGACTCGGAATGATCCACGGGACCGGCACTACGGATCCGCTCGAGCGCCTGCTCGAGATGACGGACGTCTCGGGCGCGCACCCGCAGGATCGCGTCTGCCTGACCGGTGATGGTGGCGGCGCTGACCACCTCGGGAATCGGCTCCCACGCATCCTTGAGCGCCTGCGGCGAGATGTTGCCGCGACACGAGACCTGCACATACGCCTCGGTGGTCCACTGCATCGCATATGGATCGATCACTGCGGTGAATCCCTTGACCACCCCATCCTCGACGAGACGATCCACCCGTCGCTTCACCGCCGGCGCCGACAGTCCCACCACGTCACCGATCTGGGCGTAGGTGGCCCGGGCGTCGCGGGTCAGGCAGGCGAGCACCTTCTCATCCAACTCATCCAGTTCACGCAACACATCTCCGTTTCACGACAGATGATGCACACTCTATTGCATAAAGCAGCAAGTTTCGACGATTGTTTGCATCATCTACCCAGGCTAGCGTCGATTCATGACGATCACGAGCCCTGCCGCCGTGTCCGCGCCCACCCGGTTTCCCCGGGTGCGCACCTATGCGATGACCCCGCCGATCCATTTCACCGTCGACTACGCGATCAACCCCTGGATGGACCCCACGGTGCCGGTGGACACCGACCGCGCAATCTCGCAGTGGCGCCACCTTCGCGAGGTCTACGAGTCACTCGGGCACACCGTGCTCGGGGTCGATCCCCAACCAGGCCTGCCCGACATGGTCTACGCGGCCAACGGCGGTCTCAGCGTCGCGGGTGCGACGATCGCCGCGCGCTTCGCGTTCGACGAGCGGGCGGCAGAAGGTGATTACTATGCCGACTGGTTCGCCGCCAACGACCTCGGACCCGTACACCGCACCACCGGCGTCCAGGAAGGCGAGGGCGACTTCCTTGTGGTCGGCGACCGCATCCTTGCGGGCACCGGATTCCGCACCGACCCCGCCACCCACGCCGAGGTGGCCACGCTGACCGGGATACCGGTCATCACACTCGAACTCGTCGACCCACGCTTCTATCACCTCGACACCGCACTCGGTGTGCTCGATGACGATCTGATCGCCTATTACCCGCCCGCCTTCTCGCCTACCTCGCAAGCGGTGCTCGCCGCACTGTTCCCCACCGCGATCATCGCCGCCGACGCCGACGCGTTCGCACTGGGTCTGAACTTCGTCTCCGATGGTCGCCGAGTCGTGATGACCGATGCGGCACCGGCACTCGCACACGCACTGCGAACGACCGGTTTCGAACCGGTGCTCGTCGACATGTCCGAACTGCTCAAAGGTGGCGGCGGAGTCAAGTGCTGCACCCTAGAATTGAGGGGCTCCGACAGGGAGGTGAACGTGGCATCCGCGAGTGAACCACATGTGGCGCACAACTATTCGCCATTGCCGGTGACCGCCGCATCCGCCGAGGGCGCCTGGATCACCGACGTCGACGGACGCCGCTACCTCGATTGTCTCGGCGCCTACTCTGCGGTGAACTTCGGGCATCGCCATCCGCGGATCGTCGCGGCCGCTCTCGATCAGATCGGGCGGGTCACCCTCACCAGCCGCGCTTTCCGCTCTGCGGGACTCGAGCCGTTCTGCGCGGCGCTGGCGACCCTGTGCGGCAAGGACATGGTGTTGCCGATGAACACCGGCGCCGAGGCCGTGGAGTCCGCGATCAAGGTCGCCAGAAAGTGGGGATACGACGTCAAGGGCGTCGCCGACGGTGCCGCCACGGTCATCGTTGCCGGCGGCAACTTCCACGGCCGAACCATCAGCATCGTCAGCTTCAGCGACGATCCCGAGGCACGCACCGGATTCGGTCCCTTCACACCAGGTTTCGTACAGGTCCCCTACGGTGACGCGGACGCGGTCGCGGCCGCCATCGATCAGAACACGGTGGCGGTGCTCCTCGAACCGATCCAAGGCGAGGCCGGCATCATCGTGCCGCCAGAGGATTATCTACCGCGTGTGCGAGACCTGTGCACCAGTCAGAATGTGCTGATGATCGCCGACGAGATCCAGTCCGGACTCGGCCGCACCGGCACCACCTTCGCCTGCGCGCACTGGAATGTCGAACCCGACGTCTACACCCTGGGCAAGGCGCTCGGCGGCGGCATCCTGCCGGTGTCGGCGGTCATCGCCGACGCCGGCGTCCTGGGTGTGCTGCACCCTGGCGAGCACGGATCGACCTTTGGCGGTAACCCGCTGGCGGCAGCGGTGGGCCATACCGTGGTCGACATGCTCGCCGACGGGACCTGGCAACACCGGGCGGCCGAACTGGGCGCACACCTGCACGCCCGACTGGGCGAACTCGTCGGCAGCGGTGTGGTCGCGGTGCGCGGACTGGGGTTGTGGGCCGGCATCGATGTCGAGCCCTCCCTCGGCAGCGGGAAGGACGTCTGTCTGCGACTGGCCGAGCGTGGCGTGCTGGCCAAGGACACCCACGGGTCGACGCTACGACTCGCTCCGCCGCTGGTGATCACCCGCGAGGAAATCGATTGGGCGGTGGATCAGTTGGCGGAGGCCGTACGCTCGTCCTCGTGACCGACCACAGCACCAGCGCATCGTCGCAGATCAACCGCCGCGTCCTGCTCATCCGGCACGGACAGACCGAATGGTCGCTGACCGACCGCCATACCGGTCGCACCGACATCGACCTGACCGCGCGTGGCGAACAAGACGCCCGCGCGCTGGCCGGGATCACCGACCGGCTCGGGTTGACCGACCCTTACGTGTTCGCCTCCCCGCGCACCCGGGCACGGCGGACCGCCGAACTGGCCGGTCTCACCGTCGACGAGGTCGACGACCGGTTCGCCGAGTGGGACTACGGCGACTACGAAGGACTGACTCGCGCGCAGATCCACGCCGACGGCGATCCGGAGTGGACGATCTGGACCGCCGGTGGGCCGCGCGGTGAATCGGTGCAGGACATGACCCGCCGGGTCGACGGGGCCGTGGACCTCGTCGAGCAGCGTCTCACCGACGGCGACGTTGTCGTCGTCTCCCACGGCCATTTCTCCCGATCCTTCGTCTGTCGCTTCCTGGGCTGGCCGATCGGGCAGGGCTCGGCCATTGATCTACGGCCGGCCGGCGCGGCGATGTTGATGCAACTCGGCAGCGATCGCCGGCTGTGCACGCTGGTGGGCCCCGAAGGTGCGGCCGCCACCCACGCCGCGTTGTGACCACTGAGTCGCACGTGGGGCCCAACCATCAGCTCGACGCGGACCATCAGCTCACGAGCCGGTGGGCTCTCGTAAACCGATGGCATCGAACAGGACTGTGGCGGTGGCCGACTGTCCCGCCCTTGTCGGGTGATAGCTGCCCAACGACCAATTGCGCAACGACAGACTGTCCGGCTCGTACTGGGGCGCATGCAGTCGCGGCCCCCACACCCATGGTTGGGCGCTGCACAGATCGTGCCGCTGCGCGCGCCACGGCGAGTCGGCGCCGTCGAGGTCGACGAACGTCGCGCCGAACAGTTGCGCATTGGTGCGTGAGATCTCGTCGATCTTGTCGATGAATGCGTTCAACAGCACCACTTCCCGATCCGACATGAACCAACCGCACCGAGCGCGATACTCCTGTCCCGGCCGCGGCACCACCTGCGGGGCGCCGAGAATATAGATCCGCGCCTGCGGTGCCCGTGCCCTCACCTCGCGATGGATTCGTTGCTCGTGCCGCCGTTGTTCGCCATCGAGGACGGCCATCGACCGCTCGACTGTCCGCGCATCACATTCGCCGAGCTGTACGCACGCAACCACATTCAGAAACTCCGGATTGCCGATGACCTGCATCACGACGATGTCGGCGGCCCGCTCCAGATGGTCGATCTGACGTCCCTCGTCGAACTGCGCGATCTGATCGACGTGTCGCGGCTCGGCGGCCGCGCATGTCGCATTGGTCAGCTGCCCTCCCAGCCGATCCGCGACGATCTCGACGGCCGCGTGGCGGCTCCGGAAACAGTAGTTGTTCGGACCGGTGGTACCCGATCGGTACGACGACGTGTCGGCCGGCACCGATCGGTAGTCATCCGCACCCTGGCCGGAGATGTACGAATTACCCAGGGCCACCATCCGAATCGGTGGCGCCGCATTCCCGGTGACAGGTTGCGCGCCCATCGAACCCGCGCAGACGAGCACGACCAGCACCCAGATCACCGAAGATGTCGCCCTGATGGGACCCCGATGGCGCCGCGCGGCCCGGGACATCCTGCCACGATACTGTGCGCTCCCGGGGCCGGACAATGGTCCGCTCGGACGACACCGCACAGCACTACACCAGATGTAAACCCATCTCGAGCGCATCCCAGAGCTCACCGTTGCGACGACGGTACTGCGCGGGACGCAGACCTTCCCGGACGAATCCGTGTCGTTCGTACAGCGCGATCGCCGCATGGTTGTGCGGCCACACCTCCAGCACCACCTTGTGCGATCCACGTTCGCCTGCCCAGGCCAGCACTGACTGCAACAGCGCGGTCCCCACTCCGTGCCGACGCTGATCGATCGCCACATGCATTCCGAATGTGATCGGTGCGGGATGCTGATCGAAGCCGATGGCACTACCGATGATTCGGCCGGTCGAGGTCACCGCCACCACCGGATGTGCACTTTCCGAGGCGAGCGCATGCCGGAACTCGCCCATCGTCGCGTCGATGTCGAGCGGAGCTTCGCGCAGAATCCAGCGACCTTCGGCTGCGACGCCGCCCCACAACTCGACGACGGCCCGGGCATCATCGGCTTCGGCGGTTCGTACCCGGAATACCCTTGCCTCATCCATGACGCGGTCAGAGCTTGGCGGCCAGGGCATCTCGGTCGGTGACCGGGAGGTCACACACCGTTCCGCGGCAGACATATGCGGCGTCAGCACCATTGACCGGACCACGGCCATCCAGCAGCGGTATCGAATCCCGTTTTCCCGCTACCACGATGGCCCCACCCGGCGCGGCGATGCGTGCGGCCGCGGCGAGATCGCCGGAACTGTCGTCGGACTGGGCCACCGCGATCTGCAGCGGACCATGCAGCCGGGCGACCGCGGTGGCCAGCCAATGCCCTGCCGATCGGGGCACCTTCGCCAACAGCACGGTCGAGCGCGCGAGTGTCTGATCGAGCAGTTCGGCATAGCGACTGGCCGGACCGAACTTCGCGAGCGCAGAAGCAGCCAGCAACGCCTCGGCGATGAGGGAGGCGCCTGCCGGAGTCGCACCATCGACGGGATCGCGCGGACGGGCGACCAGGTCATGGCCTGCCGCGTCGTACCAGGCACCCGGTTCGGCAACGTCGGCGAACAGTTCGATCGCCGCATCGAGAACCGCCAAACCCTCGTCACGCCAGGTTGTCTGACCGGTGACCTGATGCAAGGTCAGCAGAGCGGTGACGAGCGCCGCGTGATCGTCGAGAGCCGCCACCGGTGCGCCGACATGCCCGTCGAGAGAGGAGCGCCGCAGGGTGCCGTCGACGAGGTGGGTGTCGAGCAGCGCCCGCGCACACCAGGCGCCGAGGTCGATCCAGTCCGCGCGGCCGAACGTGGCCCCCGCCTCGGCGAGCGCCGTGACGGCCATCGCATTCCATGCGGTGACGACCTTGTCGTCGCGGGCCGGTTGCGGCCGCTGCGCACGCGCGGCCAACAGCCGGGCCCGCACCGACGCGAGCCGGTCGAGATCGTCGACGTCATCGGGCAACCGCAGCGTCGACGTCCCGTGTTCGAACGTTCCCGTCTCGGTGACGCCGAAAACCTCTGCCGCCCAGAGTCCGTCGTCGGCGCCGAGCACGTCGGCGAGCTGCTGCGGGGACCACACGTAGGTGGAGCCCTCCACCCCGTCGGCATCGGCGTCCAGCGAAGAGGCGAAGCCACCGCCCACCGCGAGATCGCGACGGAGGAACTCGATGGTCTCTTCGGTGACCCGCCGCGCGAGTACGTCGCCGGTCCGACGCGCGAGGTGGGCGTAGACCCGGATGAGTTGCGCGTTGTCGTACAGCATCTTCTCGAAATGCGGCACCACCCAGTCATTGTCGACCGAATAGCGAGCAAATCCGCCGGCGAGTTGATCGTAGATACCGCCGCGCGCCATCGCCGCACACGTCCGGCCGACCGCATCCACAGCGGCGCGATCGCCGTCACGTTCCGAAGCGCGCAGCAGTCCCTCGAGCAACGCCGACGGGGGGAACTTCGGGGCGCCACCGAATCCACCGGCCGCGCGATCCTCGTCGTCGAGCGTGGTCGCGACGACATGGTCGACCAGGCGATCGTCGACATCCAGATCGGCGACGGGTAAGGCGGCACTGTTGGCGTGCAGATGATCGCGAACCTTGCGTCCCATCTCGGCGATCTCGTCGCGACGCTGGACCCAGGCCTCGCTGACCGCACTCATTATCTGCGGGAAGGACGGCATGCCGCCGCGCGCGGTCGACGGGAAGTAGGTGCCGCAATAGAACGGCTCACCGCTCGGCGTGAGGAAGCACGTCATCGGCCAGCCGCCTTGGCCGGTCATCGCCACCGTCGCGTTCATGTAGATCGCGTCGATGTCGGGCCGTTCCTCCCGGTCGACCTTGATACAGACGAAATCGGAGTTCATCTGCGCGGCGATGACGTCGTCCTCGAACGACTCATGCGCCATCACGTGACACCAATGGCACGCGGCGTAGCCGACCGACAGCAGGATCGGCACATCGCGTCGTGCCGCCTCCGCCAGCGCATCGTCGCCCCACTCCTGCCAGGCGACCGGGTTGTCGGCGTGCTGGCGCAGGTACGGACTGGTCGAACTGCCGAGCAGGTTAGGTGTCGGCTTTCCTTCGCTCATCGGCCTGCACCCCATCTGTTGTGTCCGGCCGACGCCCGGTTCTGCCGGCGCCCTCGCTCCCGGCGCCCTCGTCCGGATCCACGGAGTCAGTGCCGTCGTCGAACGCCTGATCCGGTTCCGGGTGGTCGGCATCGAACTTCTTGGGCAATTTCTTGAGCTGCGTGTTCATCGACCGGATCAGGAAGGCCGTGGCCACCAGCAGGACGATGATGACCAACAATCCGAGCGGCGAGGCCTTGCCGAATTCGGGTCCCTCGGGTTCCTGGGCCGCCAGCAACTGGACACCGGCGGACAACGTCATCGGGTCCAGGACGCTCACGGCTCCTCGATTCCGGCGAACAGGTCGGTCTCCGGGATCGACGTCTTCACCCGCGTCCGCGCCAGCTCGAACTCCTCGGTGGGCCACAGCCGCTGCTGCCATTCCAGCGGAACGGCGAAGAACACCCCGTTCGGATCGATCTGGGTCGCGTGGGCACGTAGGGCATCGTCACGCTGCGGGAAGTACTTGGCGCACTCCACCTGCGTGGTCACCCGACCCATCAGGTCGCCGCGACTCGGGTCGCGCTCCCACCGCTCGAGCCATTCTTTGAACGGGCTCTCTTGGCCGTGGCGTTCGAACTCGTCGGAGAACAAGACCATGCGGTCTTTGATGAAACCGTGCGTGTAGTAGAGCTTCGAGACGGTCCACGGTTCTCCGGCATCCGGGTAGGCGTCGGGATCGCCGGCGCGCTCGTAGGCCGCGACCGAGACCTCATGATCGCGGATGTGATCGGGATGCGGATAGCCGCCGTGCTCGTCATAGGTGATCATTACGTGCGGCCGGAACTCTCGCACCGCGCGGACGAGCGCCTCGATCGGCTCCTCGATGTCGATGTCGGCGAATGAACCCGCCGGCACCGGCGGCAGTGGGTCACCCTCGGGCAGGCCGGAATCGACAAAGCCCAGCCAGGTCTGTGCCACGCCGAGCGCGGCTGCCGCGTTCGCCATCTCCTCCTGGCGGACCTCGCTCATCCGTTCCTTGACGCCCGGGCGATCCATCGCCGGGTTCAAGATGTCGCCGCGCTCACCGCCGGTGAGGGTGACGACGAGCACCTCATGTCCCTCCGCCGCGTACTTGGCGGACGTGGCGGCACCCTTGCTCGATTCGTCGTCCGGGTGCGCATGCACCGCCATCAGACGCAGACCGGCGTGGGGTCCACCTGTGTGAGATTCGGTCACGCTTCCTCACCTTCGGATCGTTACTCCTCCCATGGTAGGTATTGACGCGTGAACAGTTCAGACGGGGGCACCGGCACAGGTGACGCCGAGCCCCCTCGTAGTGGGCCGCGCGCCACCTATCCGGCAGCGCAGTCGGCACGGAGTCGGCGGAACTGGTTCATCGCACTCTCGGTGCTGGTGGTGGCCGCCGGCGTCGGCCTCGCGATCCTCGGCTACTCGCGGTTCGCCACGCCCGACGTGTCCGGTGAGGCCACCGGCTACGACCTCATCGACGAGTCCACGGTCGCGGTCCAGTTCACGGTGACCCGCGCCGATCCGGGAAGTCCCGTGGCGTGCGTGGTGCGTGGTCGCTCGATCGATGGTGACGAGACCGGTCGCCGCGAGATCCTGATCCCGGGTGGGACGCAGACTCAGGTCGGGATGCGAACCGAGGTCACCACCTCCAAACCACCGGTCATCGGCGAGGTATTCGGTTGCACCGCGGATGTACCCGCCTACCTCACGGATTCGACACCGTGACGCAGAAGCTCCGCGACCGGGCGGTGTTCGCCACCCTGTCGAGCCCGTACTACGCCTACCTGCTGGCGATGTTCGTCGGCGTGATGCTGATCAGCAACATCACCGGCACCAAGGGCGTCATTCTCTTCGACGACTGGCTGCATGTCTCGCTCGGCCCCATCCAGATGGACGGTCTGGTCACCGACGGCGCGTTCTATCTGTTCCCACTGGCGTATGTGCTCGGCGACGTCATCAGCGAGGTCTACGGTTTCCGCGCGATGCGCCGGGCCATCCTGGCCGGCTTCGTGGTGCTGGCCATCGCCTCACTCTGCTTCTGGCTGACCATCGAACTGCCCGCCGCCGAGTTCTACGAGGGGCAGGAAGCGTTCCGGACGGTGGCCGGAGTGGTACCCCAGTTCCTGCTCGCCGGCCTCGCCGGCTATCTCGCCGGGGAATTCCTCAATTCGTTCGTGCTGGTCAAGATGAAGGAACGGGCAGGTGAACGCCATCTGTGGGCACGTCTGCTCGGTTCCACGGTGGTCGGTGAGTTCGCCGACACGCTGGTGTTCTGTTCGATCGCGGCCACCGCGCTGGGCATCTCCACCTGGGGCGATTTCATCAACTACACCATCGTCGGATTCGTCTGGAAGACGTTGGTGGAGATCATCATCATGCCGCTGACCTATCTCGTCGTGGGGTGGTTGAAGAAGCGCGAACCGAGCTATCAGCAAGCGCTGAACGAGGCACGTTCGCAAACTTCGGATGTGCTTTAGCTCTCAACGACTGGTATCCTCGGTAAATACACGGCTCCGCGAGGGGTCGTGTTGCTGCATTTAGAGCAGTCCATATGCCCAGGTCAAAAATGTGCTGAGGGCGCGGACAACACAAAGGAGTAACCGATGACCGACACACAGGTGACGTGGCTGACCCAGGAGTCGCATGACCGCCTCAAGGGCGAGCTGGATTCCTTGATCGCCAACCGACCGGTCATTGCTGCCGAGATCAACGAGCGTCGCGAAGAAGGCGACCTCAAGGAGAACGGTGGATACCACGCGGCCCGTGAAGAGCAGGGCCAGCAGGAAGCACGTATCCGCCAGCTCCAGGAACTGCTGAACAACGCCAAGGTCGGCGAGGCACCGACCCAGTCGGGCGTCGCGCTGCCGGGTTCGGTGGTCAAGGTCTACTACGACGGTGACGAGAGCGACACCGAGACCTTCCTGATCGCCACCCGCGAGGAGAGCGCCAAGGACGGCTCCATCGAGACCTACTCGCCGAGCTCCCCGCTGGGCGCTGCACTGATCGACGCCAAGGTCGGCGAGACACGCGAGTACACCGTGCCCAGCGGCGCCGTCGTCAAGGTGACGCTACTCAGCGCCGAGCCATACCACAGCTGACCGGGCGCAGTACCGGTCCATACCACGGCGGCCGGTGTCGAGACGATGTCTCGGCACCGGCCGCTGTGGTGTGTGTCCGGCGGGAGCTGCGCCCTCCCCGATGCGCCGCCAGTTATAGACCAGAATTCGAACCATGCGGTGTTGATTTCCGGTTGCGTCCCATGGACCGGAAACCTAGCCCCATCCACCGGCGTCGCCGCGACGTCATCCACAGGCCACCGAGGCATCCACAGCCACCTCACAGCAACGGCAGAGTTGGTCTCCAACCTGCGGCATCATCCTTGGACCATGAGAAAGAACACACGCAGTCCCGATGTAGCACTGGTGGTCGTCGACGACGATCCGGCCGTCCTCGACCACGCTCGAGCCCTCTTCGCCCACGACATCCCCTTCGGCGTGGTCGGCAGTCAGTACTCTGCCGTCGTCCCGTTCATGCTCGGCAACAACGGACATACGGTGGCCCTCGTCGCCGACGTCGATGACCCCGACCAACTCGCCGGGGCGATCATGACCACCGAACGCCGACTCGGGCCGGTGCGCGCGGTGATCCGCTACGCCTCTGACCTGCCGGCCGGGATGGATGGGGCCGACGGGGCGTTCGGGGCCGGCGCGTCCGACGACGCCGGCCTGCGCAGTACGGCGCCCGCCGCCTGACGCCAGGGCGCGTAGACGATCACCATCGCCACCGCGATCACCGCCGCCACCGCGACGATGTCGAGGATGTAGTGGTTCGCGGTTCCCACCACGACGAAGAAAGTGGTGAACGGATACACGGCGCCGAGCACCCGCACCCAGGGCCGTCGTGCATAGAGCACGATCATCAGACCCGCCCAGATGGCCCACCCGCAATGCAGTGACGGCATGGCCGCGAATTGATTGGTCATCGACTCGGGCCCCGGCGAACCCGATGTCTCCCACCAGCCCCAGGTCGCCGTCTGCGCCATCACATCGTGGTACCCGTCGTACATGCGCGGCGGCGCGGTCGGGATGAGATAGAACCCGGCCAACGCGATCAGGGTGGTCAACGCGAGCACAAGCGACGCCCGCCGATAGCCCGGCCGGTTGGTCCAATAGAGCCACACCGCCACGCCGATGGTCACCCACCAATGCAGCGTGTGATAGTGCAGCGCACTGAGATCGGCGATCCAGCGATTCGCGTTGACCCAGTGGTTCACCGGCTGCTCGATACCGATGAACAGGCGCTTCTCGAGGTCCTCGATGGCCGTTCCGTTGGCGAAGGCAGGCGCGGAATCCTTGCCGCCGAGGTTCCGCACGAACGAGTACGTCTGATAGATCACCCAGATGAGGGCGATCTCGAGCCACCAGCGAGGCTGCGACAGGTATCCCCGAACCCTGGTCAGCGTCGGATTCAGGCGAAACCACAGGCCGGCCGGTGCCGACCGCTCAGTGGTGACGTCCTCCTGCGCCGTTGCGGTCATGGCCTCCCCATCGGTGAACGTTCGACCAACAGCGGTTGTTGCTAGGTACAACTAAGTGGTACCCCAGAGTAAACCCTGGGGGATTCACGTGGCGGACGACATCCGGCCGGACCGGGCCGAAACAATCGAATCGGTGGCCGACGGACGTCACCGGCCCCGATGCGGCGAGTTCCTGCGACGAACCGCCCGACACCGCCCCGAAGCACTGGCCTATCTCGCCTTCGGGGTGACCGCCTACATACTGTTCCGGGTCTCCGGGCTGGACAGCCACATCACCTGGGCGCATTCGGCCGCGATCGGCTACGGCACCGCTGCGGGACTCTCGATGATGCCCGCCTCGATGCGGGTACCCCGGGTACGACTGGCGCGTGTTGCCGCGGTCACCGGAGCCGTCCTGGTGCCCTTCGTCACACTGTTGACCGGTCATCATCAGATGCAGGACGAGATCGCCGTGGTCTCCCGCTCGGGAAACCTGCTTCTCACCCACGGCATCCCGTACGTCCACGACGCGACCTCGGTGACCGACGTCAACCCCTACCTGCCGGTGATGGCCGTGTTCGGCCTGCCCGCAGCAGTGTTGACCCGGAGCGGGCTGGATCCACAGAGCGCATGGCAGATCGTCGGCGACCCGAGGATCTGGTGTGCCGCCATCGCCATCGCGGGCATCTGGGGATCGATCCGCCTTCTCCGGGTCGACTCGCGAAGCGCGAGCCACGTCGCCGTGCTGCTGATCGCGTCGCCCACCATCGCACTGGAGATGTGTGCGAGCGGCGTGGATCTGCCGCTGGCAGGCCTGCTGCTGTTCGGGCTGGCTGCGGTGGCCACCCGACGCCCACGCATGGGCGCCATCGCCATCGCAGCCGCCGTCGCCATCAAATGGGTGGCGCTGCTGAGCGTGCCGATCGTCATCGCCCTGCTGGTGACTCGCTTTCCGCGCGCGGTGACCCTCAGATTCGCCGGATGGTTCGCGACGGCGACCGCGGTGTTCGGACTGCCGGCCTTCCTGTCGGTGTCCGACACGATCGCCCAGGTCCTCGAATTCCCGACCGGTCGCGGCCCCATCCCGACACCGGCACACAGCCCCATGCCCGGGGTCCTGTTGGCCTCCTTCGGCTCCGCCGGACGCAACGCCGACATGATCCTGCTCGTGGCCTGCGCGATCATCTTGGCGGTCTGTGTGCTGAGGCGTCCGCCGCGCTCGTTCTCCTCGGCTGCCACCTTCACCGCAGCCGGGTTCACCTGCTTCTTCCTCCTCGCACCGGTGGGTCGGTTCGGCTACCTGTTGGTCCCGATGATGTTGTTCGGCGTGGCCTTCATCGCCCAGCGCAGCGCGGCTTCCCGACAGCTCACGACAGCAGGCGTCACCATGCCGTGACCGGCGTGCAAGCCGACGCAAGTCGCACGACAGAGCCGGCGGGCACTCTCGTCGGCATGACAACCTCGACCTCGACCGGCCTGGCGATCGACGCCCGCGGACTGGTCAAACATTTCGGAGCAACCCGCGCCGTCAACGGAGTGGATCTGGCGGTACCCACCGGCTCGGTGTACGGCGTGCTCGGGCCCAACGGGGCCGGCAAGACGACCACGGTCAGCATGCTCGCCACCTTGCTGCGCCCCGACGCCGGCTCGGCGAAGGTCTTCGGCTACGACGTCGTCGACGACGCCGTCGCCGTCCGTTCCCTGGTCGGTGTCACCGGCCAGTACGCGTCGGTCGACGAAGATCTCACCGCCGCGCAGAATCTCGTCCTCTTCGCCCGCCTGCTGGGCTTCGCACGCCCCGCCGCGCGCGCTCGCGCCGACGAGCTGCTCGAAGAGTTCTCCCTGACCGAAGCCGCGAATCGGCCACTGAAGAACTTCTCCGGAGGCATGCGCCGCCGACTCGATCTCGCGGCGAGTCTGATCGACACTCCCCCACTGCTGTTCCTCGACGAGCCGACCACCGGACTAGATCCGCGCACCCGCGCCCAGATGTGGTCCACCATCCGCAACCTGGTCAGCCAGGGGTCGACCGTGCTGCTGACCACCCAGTACCTCGACGAAGCCGACCAGCTCGCAGACCGCATCGCAGTGATCGACCATGGAGTGGTGATCGCCGACGGCACCGCCGACGAACTCAAGCGATCAGTGGGCGCCAACACTCTGCAACTCGTTCCGAGTGACCGCGCAGACGCGGCTTCCGCCTGCGAGATCGTGGCATCGGTGCTCGGCGAGACGCCCATCCTCAGCCCCGAGGCCGCGCGCATATCGGCGGGCCTGACCCGATCCGACCTCGTCCCCGATGTGCTGATCGCGCTGCGCGAGCGCGGCATCGACATCGACGAGATCACCGTGCAGAAGCCCAGTCTCGACGAGGTCTTTCTCACCATCACCGGCAAACCCGCCGATGACGCGGAGTCCGCCGCAAAACGCAAGGAGGTCGCCTGATGACCACCACCATCGAATCCGGGACGTCCCCGGCGATCACCACCACATCCGCTCGGCCGCAGGCGAAGACATCGGTGTCACTGGCCGAGACGATCCGCCAGTCGTTGTCCATGGCCTACCGCGGGGTGCTCAAGATCCGGCACAACCCGGAGCAACTCTTCGACGTCACCATCCAGCCCATCATCTTCACGCTGATGTTCACCTACATCTTCGGCGGGGCCATCAGCGGTGACGTGGCCTCCTACCTGCCGGTCATCATCCCGGGCATCATGGTGCAGACGGTGGTGATGACCTCGATCGTGACCGGAACCCAGCTTCGCGAAGACATGGACAAGGGCGTCTTCGACCGCTTCCGCTCGTTGCCGATCGCGCGTATCAGTCCGCTCGCGGGCGCGCTGGGTGCCGACGTGATCCGCTACCTGATCGCCAGTGTGCTCACCATCATCATGGGCGTCATCATGGGCTGGCGCCCCGACTTCTGGGGTGTGGTGGCCTCCGCGGTTCTGGTGATGATCTGCAGCTTCGCCGTCTCGTGGATCTTCGCCCTGATGGGCTGCCTGATGAGCAAGGCGTCTGCGGTGCAGGGCATCTCGATGCTTATCATGTTTCCGTTGACGTTCATGTCGAATGCCTTCGTGCCGGTGGACACCATGCCCGGCTGGCTGCAGGGCTTCGTGAAGGTGAATCCGGTCAGCCACCTGGTCACCGCGGTCCGGGAACTGACCGCGGACGGCCACGTGGGCATCCATGTGGTGTGGGCGCTGCTCGGTGCGGCGGTGATCACCCTGGTGTTCGCCCCGCTCGCGGTCCGCGCCTACATGCGCAACACCTGACCGAACCCCCGATCACCGACGTTGCGGCGCCAGGATGGAACGGACCTCGTCCACCGCCTGGCGCCGCGATAGTGTCCGACCCCGGGCCACGAGCGCCTGCCACTCCCCGGAGGTCCGGCCCGAGATCACATCCATCGTCGAGTACACCTGGTAAAGAGACGGATAGTCTTGGCGCGCACCGAGTCTCATCGCCAATGCGAGTAGCCATGCCCCGTGCGGGACCGCGCGACCGGTCGCACACAGCAGATACCCGGCAGCCATCGCGGTCACGCCGGCCTGTGGTTGATCCTGCCATCCCGCAGCGCCGAACATCTGGTTGATGCCGTCGCCGAGGAGTTCCACGAACTCCTCGGCGGCTGCGGCATCTCCGGCCCGGACCATACCGACCACCGCGGTGCCCAACAGCAGCACCATCCCCGGATCCTGCGCACCCAGCGGATGATTGTTTCTGATGAGAAATGCTGCTCTGCAATAGATTTCACCGGCAACCTGGTGGTCGCCACGGGCAAAGGCGAGTTCCGCGTAGCCGAGCATCATCGCCCCGATCACCTCGGGATTGCCCTGCGGGTCCGGGTGCTCGGGCCGCCATCCGTCACCTGCGATCTCGAGCTCGCGCTCGGCCTCGTCCATGCGCCCGAGCGCGACGAGGGTGGCCACGAGGTAGCACCGGATCTGCATCTCCTCGTCGCGGGCGCCGAGGCGCGCGAGATCGGCGATCCCGTCCCGGTAGTAGCCGATGGCCCGGTCCCAGCCGCCGCGTTGTCCGTAGAGACTGGCGATGGTCACCTGCGTCATCCCCGACATCCACGAGTTGTGATGTTCACGACCGATGACGAGCAGCGAGAGTCCGTCAGACAGCGCCTGATCGAGGTTGCCGAAGTTCTCCCGGACATTCATCCGGATCGACAGCGCCGCGGTACGCACCTGATCATTGCTCGCCCGCGCGGCACGGGAGACGAACCGCATGGCTGCGAGCGGGTGACGCGCCAATGCGCACGCCGAGAGCAGTTCGGTCGGCTCGTCATGGATCCGGTCGGGCCGGTGCAGGCGACGAATGTAGTAGCGGCCGGTGGCCACCGAGCGATACTCGCGCCGCAGCAGCAGGTGAGCCATCGACGCGAGCACCGTGAACTGCCAACGTCGCCGCATCGAGTCACTCAGGTCGACCGACGGTGTCGGTAGTACCGCGAGGATGCGCGGACCCCACGACATGACCTCACCGTGCAGTCCGCGGACCATCCAGAATCCGCTGAGAACCGGGAAGACCGACACAACGGTGTCGATCGCCTCCCGATCTCGCGTCGCCGACGCCGCGGTGGCAGACCGGCGCAACACCCATACGAGGTTCTCGACATCGGGTGCGACCCAACGCAACAGCCGGTCGTCGACCGCGTCCCGTGTCCGCGCTTCGGCCGCGTCGGCGAACTGGCGCGCCCACCGCGCCATCGCCCTGTCGACGACCTCGGATTCGTCGGTATCCGCGCACCTGCCGAGTTGTTCCTCGCCGAATTCCCGCACCATCTCCAGCATTCGGTAGCGAATCTGCCCATCGGACTCGGTCACGTTCAGCAAGGACTGATTGACCAGGGCCTCCAGCGTGTCGTCGAGCGCGACTCCCGATCGTCCGACGACGACCCCGGCGGCCTCAGCGGTGAAACCGGCCGGAAATCGGCAGAGTCGGCGCATTGCCGTCTGCGCGTCGGGATCAAGTAGTTCCCAACTCCATTCGATGACGGCGTAGAGGGTGCGGTGGCGATCGGGGGCGGTGCGGTCGGTGCCGCGCAGCAGCGCGAATCGTTCGCCGAGCCGGCGCGATATCTCGGCGACCGTCATCGTCCGGATCCGCGCGGCTGCGAGCTCGATCGCCAGCGGCAGTCCGTCGAGATGCCGGCACAGATGCGCGATCTCGTCGGCAGGGAGCTGTGCATCGGGTCGGATGGCGCGCGCACGCCGCCGGAACAACTCGACCGCCGAACCGCTGATCCCGACATCGAGGACCGGCAGCTGATAGATCTGTTCGGCCGCCAGCAACAACGGCGACCGACTCGTCGTCAGGATCGACAGCTGCGGTTCGGCGGCCAGCAGGTCGGCGACGACGCGCGCACACTTTCCCACGACCTGTTCGCAGTTGTCCAGGATGATGACCGCACGCTGACTGCGCACCGCGTCGACGAGCCGATCGGCGAGGTCGCCCACCGTCACCCGCGGTCGAGCACCACTGCCGATCTCGGTCTCGCCGACGCCCAACGATGCAGCAATGGCGGCCACCACGTCGTCGTCGTTGCGGACCGGGGCCAGCGGAACGTAGAAGACCGGCCGCCCGGTGTCGGCGAGGTCGGCGCCGACCCGGTGGGCGACCCTGGTCTTACCGACACCTCCCGGCCCCTGCACGGTCACGAGCCGGTGCTGACCTAACAAATCGACGATCTCGCGGATGTCGCCGTCCCGGCCGATGAGGTCGGATGCGTCCACCATCAGCCCCACGGTGTGCCCGCGCCGCGGAGCAGACGGGCTCCGCGGCACCGGTGCCGCGGCGTCGCCGGAGCGTTGGTCGGTCGCCAGCAGGTCTGTGTTGAGTGCGATCGCCTGCGGTCCCGGATCGACTCCGAGGTGCTGCGACAGCGTCCGTCGCAGTCGGGTGAATACCGCCAGGGCTTCGGCCACCCGACCCTGCCCGGCCAACGCCCGCATCAGATCCACATGCGCCGTCTCGTCCAATGGGTCAGCGCGACAACGCGAGTCGGCGATCTCGCGGGCCACCGCGAAGTCGCCCTCGGCCAGTGCACGCGCCACGCGTCGCTGGTCGAGCGACGACCGCAATCCGTCCGCGCGACGCCGGATCTCGGCGGTGAGACCTGATCCCGCATCATCGCCGAGATCGTCGCCGGGCACGCCTCGCCACCACCTGGCGACCGCATGCAACGCCGCGCTGTCCGGGTCGTCGAGCAGATCGGCGACGATGTCACAGTCGGTTCGGCAGTCGACGAGGCGATACCCGTTGACCCCACCCTGCAGGCGGCCGGTGCCGAGTAGCGGTCGCAGCCGCGAGATCTGGGTGTGCAGCGCCGACATCGGAGACCGGGGCGGCGCATCTGTCCACACATCGTCGATGAGCCGTTCCGCCGATCGTGTTCGACCGTCCGCGAGCGCAAGCGACGCCAGCAGACGGCGGGCGCGCACACCTGCCACCGTCACCAATGTGTCAGGATCGCGAGCTCCGACGCCCACGGCCACCGGGCCCAGCAATCCGATCACGGTGACCGCGTCGGGGGCCGGCGCCTCGGAGTCAGACACCCAGCCAGATTAGCGCCCGGTCGGATCGGTGCCACATCTCGTTGACCGGCGCAAGGACCGAGCGACCACGGTGAGCCGAGGTGACCGTGTATGAATGAAGGCCATGGCGCGCAGTTACCCACTCGAGTCCATCGACCTCGACTTCTTCGACAACGCCCCGGTCACCTACCGCATCGACGCGCATCTTCCGGTCAGTCCCCGGCGAGCCTGGGTCGAACTGACGCGACAGCACACCCTGGATTGGTGTCGGGCGATCAAGTCGATCGAGTTCGTCTCACCCCCGCCCTACGGTGTCGGCACCAAACGCAAGGCGGCGCTGGGGCCCGGATTCGCCGGGTTGAACGAGCACTTCTTTGTCTGGGACGAGAACGCCGACACCGGCGAGTACCGCAACGCCTTCTACGCCGAGAATGCCTCCACCCCGGGCCTCAAGCGCTTCGGCGAGCTCACCGAGATCTCCCCCGCCGAGGTGGGCTGCCGTCTCGTGTGGTCGTTCGCGCTGGAGCTGTCGACGTCGGCGAAGGCGGTCACGGCCTTCTCCGGTCCGACCGCGGCCACGGTGTTCAAGACCGTCGAGACCGACACGATCCGACACTTCTCGACGCTGTCACCACAGGTCTGAGGCGTCACTCCCGCAGAAAACCGGCGTCGGCCAATGCGCGTCGCACCTCGCGCTGATGCTCGGGGCCGCGGGTTTCCACGCTGACCGTCACCTGCACCTCGTCGAGGTACAGGTCGTCGGCGACCCGAGAGTGCACCACGTCGACGACGCTGGCGCCACGGTCACGGAGCAGTTCGAGCAGGGCGATCAGACCGCCGGGCCGGTCGGAGACCGTCGCGGTGACCGTGAGAAATCGTCCGGCCGCGGTCAGTCCGTGGGTGGTCACATGGCTGAGGAGCAGTGGGTCGATGTTGCCGCCCGAGACGACCACACACACCTTGCCCGACAGGTCGAGGGTCCCGGCGGCCAGTGCGGCGACGCCCGCGGCGCCGGCCGGTTCCACCACGAGTTTGGCGCGCTCGAGCATCAGCAGCAATGCGGTGCTGAGCGATTCCTCGCTGACGGTGACGATGGAGTCGACCAGTTGGGTGATGTGCTCGAACGGCACGTCGCCCGGTCGGGCCACCGCGATGCCGTCGGCCATGGTGTTCATCGCCGCCAACGCCAGTGGGTGGCCGGCGGCCAGCGACTGCGGCCATGCCGCCGCCTGCGCCGCCTGCACGCCGATGACGGTGGTCTCGGGGCGTCGCGCCTTGACCGCCGAGGCGATCCCCGCGAGCAGCCCGCCCCCTCCGGTCGGCACGACGATGGCATCCACGTCGGGCATCTGCTGCAAAATCTCGGCTCCGACGGTGGACTGACCGGCCACGATGTCACGGTGATCGAAGGGGTGGATCAAAATCGCACCGGTCTCGCCGGCGTACCGGCGGGCCGACTCGAGTGCCTCGTCGACGGTCGAACCCTCGAGGATGACCTCGGCTCCATAGGCCTTGGTCGCGGCGATTTTCGGCAGCGCGGCACCGGTCGGCATGTAGACGCGCGCACGGATACCGAGTTCGGCGGCCGACCAGGCCACCCCCTGTGCGTGATTGCCGGCGCTGGCCGCGACGACGCCGCGGGCGCGTTCCTCCGCCGACAATCGGGAGATCCTCAAGTAGGCCCCGCGTGGTTTGAACGACCCGGTGCGCTGGAGGTTCTCGCACTTGAGCCAGACGTCGCAGCCGATCCGTTCGGACAGCACCCGCGAGGCCACTAGCGGCGTGCGTCGCATCACCGTGGACAGCGCGCGCACCGCGTCGTCGACGTCGGCACCGGTCAACATGGCCGCGGCCCTCGCCTCACCCCAGCGCGTTCTCGAGATCGCCGAGCAGGTCGGCGATGTCCTCGATACCGACCGACAGCCGCACCAGGTCGGCAGGCACCTCCAACAGCGAACCCGCGGTCGACGCATGCGTCATCGCTCCCGGGTGCTCGATGAGTGATTCGATCCCACCCAGCGACTCGGCCAACGTGAAGACCTCGGTGCGGGCGCAGAACTCCTGGGCGGCAGCCTGTCCGTCCTTGAGCCGTACGGAGACCATGCCACCGAATCGACGCATCTGCTTACCGGCCACCGTGTGTCCCGAATGTGTCGGGATTCCCGGATAGAGCACACTGTCGATCCTCGGGTGCGACGACAGGAAATCGACCACCTTCTCGGCGTTGTCGCAGTGGCGATCCATGCGCACCGCGAGGGTTTTGATGCCGCGCATGGTGAGGTATGCGTCGAACGGTCCGGGCACCGCGCCGGCACCGTTCTGCAGGAACGCCACCGCCTCGTCGAGTTCCTCGCTGTTGGTGACCAGCGCACCGCCGACGACGTCGGAGTGACCACCCAGATACTTGGTGGTCGAATGCAGCACCACGTCGGCGCCCAGCGTGATCGGTTGCTGCAGATATGGCGAGGCGAAGGTGTTGTCAACCACCAACTGCGCCCCGGCCTCGTGGGCGACCCCGGCGAGCGCCTCGATGTCACCCACGTTCAGCAGCGGATTGGTGGGGGTCTCGATCCACACCAGCTTGGTGGCCGGCGTGATCGCCGCGCGCACCGCATCCACATCGGAGACCGGTGCCGCCGAGTAGGTGATACCCCACTGGCTGAACACCTTGTCGATGAGTCGGAAGGTGCCGCCGTAGGCGTCGTTCGGGATGACCAGGTGATCACCGGGCCGCAGGGTCGCGCGCAACAACGCATCGGTGGCGGCCATGCCGCTGGCGAAACCACGCCCGTAGGTGCCACGTTCGAGAGCGGCGATGTTGGCCTCGAGCACCCGCCGAGTGGGATTGCCGGTTCGGGCGTACTCGAATCCATCACGGAGCCCGCCGACCCCGTCCTGGGCGAACGTGGAACTGGCGTAGATCGGGACGTTGACTGCCCCGGTCTGCGGGTCCGGGTCGTACCCGGCGTGGATGGCCTGGGTGGAGAACCCCTGCCAGCGAGACGAATCCGCAGCGCTGCGCTGTTCACTCACTTCGATGCTCCTCGGGTCGCGTGCCGGCCGGCTCAGCCGACGGTGGGATGGCTGCTGACGAAGGCCAGCAGGTCGTGCCGGGTGATGACGCCGATCGGCTTGCCCTCTTCGACCACCATGAGCGCGTCGCTCTCCGACAGCGCCTTGGTGGCAGCCGACAGCGGTTCACCCGAACCGATCAGCGGGAACGGGTTGCCCATGTGCTCGGCGACCGGATCGGCAAGGTTGGCGCGGCCCTCGAAGACCGCGCTGAGCAGGTCGCGTTCGGTGACCGCGCCGGCCACCTCGCCCGCCATCACGGGTGGCTCGGCGCCGACGACGGGCATCTGGGAGACGCCGTACTCGCGCAGGATCTCGATGGCATCGCGCAGCGTCTCCTGCGGATGGGTGTGCACCAGGTCGGGCAGCGCGCCCGTCTTGCCCCGCAAGACGTCGCCGACCAGCGACTCCTTGGTCTTGCCGTCCAGCGGGGTACGCAGGAAGCCGTAGCTGCTCATCCACTCGTCGTTGAAGATCTTGCCGAGATAGCCGCGTCCCCCGTCGGGCAACAGCACCACGACGACCGCGTCGGGACCCTCCCGCTCGGCGACCTGGAGCGCCGCCACCACGGCCATTCCGCAGGAGCCACCGACCAAGAGACCTTCCTCGCGTGCGAGGCGTCGGGTCATGTCGAACGAGTCGGCGTCGGAGACCGCGATGATCTCGTCGGGCACTGTCGGGTCATAGGCGCTCGGCCAGAAGTCCTCACCGACACCTTCGACCAGGTAAGGCCGGCCGGTGCCACCGGAGTACACCGAACCCTCCGGATCCACGCCGACCACCTGCACCGACCCGTCGGATACCTCTTTGAGGTAGCGGCCGGTGCCGGTGATGGTGCCGCCCGTGCCCACACCAGCGACGAAGTGGGTCACTGTGCCCTCGGTGTCGGCCCAGATCTCCGGGCCGGTGGTCTCGTAGTGACTCTGCGGTCCCGCGGGGTTCGAGTACTGGTCGGGCTTCCAGGCACCATCGATCTCGCGGACGAGCCGGTCGGAAACCGAGTAGTAACTGTCGGGATGCTCCGGCGGCACCGCCGTCGGGCACACCACCACCTCCGCGCCGTAGGCCCGCAAGACGTTGCGCTTGTCTTCACCCACCTTGTCGGGGCACACGAAGACGCACTTGTAGCCACGCTGCTGAGCCACCAGCGCCAAACCCACACCGGTGTTGCCGGAAGTGGGCTCGACGATGGTGCCACCGGGCTTGAGCGCCCCGGACTTCTCTGCCGCATCCACCATCCGCACCGCGATCCGGTCCTTGCTGCTGCCGCCCGGATTGAGGTATTCGAGTTTGGCCGCAACCAGTCCCGAACCGGGTTTGGTCACCGAGTTGAGTTTGACCAGCGGGGTGTCGCCCACCAGATCCACGACGTGATCAGCGATACGCATGTGTCCATGGTCCCAGAGGCATGGGAACGACTCGAACTCGGACTAAGCTGGCTGCCGTGTCGCGCAGGTGTCATCGGTCTCTTCTCCGGTCAACTCACCGGTTCGCCCGCAAGTCAGGTCAGCATGGACAGCAACCGAATCCTGCGTGACGTGGGCGCCACGGTGGCGGCGACCGCGGCCAGCGCCGGCGCCTCGTGGGCGGCCTACAACTATCTCAACGGTCAAGCGGCCGAAGCTCGTACGGTGATCCCCCATCGCACCGACGACGCCCCCAACGGCGACGGGATCTACTGGCCCGACGGCACCGGACCCCACCGCTACACGCGCGACGCCGCGGTCGATCTGTTCCTCGCTGTCTTCGGGGATTCCACCGCGGCGGGCCTGGGCGCCGACATCGCCGACGAAACGCCGGGGGTGCAGGTGGCGCGGCGGGTCGCCGCGGAGACCGGCAAAACCGTCCGGTACGCGAACAAAGCCATCGTGGGCGCCACGTCCAAGGGGTTGGCGGCGCAGATCGACGCGATGTTCATCACCGGCGAGCGTCCGGATCTCGCGGTCATCCTGGTCGGGGCCAACGATGTCACCGCCCGCAACGGCATCCGTACCTCGGCACGGCGCCTCGGCGAGGCAGTCGCGCTGCTGGTGGCGCAGGAGGCGGAGGTCGTGGTGGGCACGTGTCCCGATCTGGGCGTCATCACTGCTATCCCACAGCCGTTGCGCACCGTCTTGCGCCGTTGGGGACTCTCGCTGGCCGCAGCCCAACGGGGTGCGGTGCGAGCGGCAGGCGGACGTGCGGTGCCGATGGCCGATCTGCTCGCCAGTGAGTTCCTGGCCAAACCCGAGCACCTGTTCTCGCCTGATCAGTACCACCCGTCGGCGGCCGGATACGCGCTGGCCGCCGACATCCTGCTGCCCGAGGTCCTTGCGGCCATCGATGAGTGGGGCCCCACACCGTTGCCGCACCCCCCCGAGGTGTCCGAGGCCGTGGAGCAGCGTCGGATCATCACCCGGGTGCGCCACCTGCTCGGCCGGACTCACGACCGCGTAACGACCGGGGAGTAACGTGACGCACATGCCTGAAGCAGTCATCGTCGCCCATGCCCGCTCCCCGATCGGTCGCGCCGGAAAGGGATCCCTCAAAGACGTCCGCCCGGACGAATTGTCCCGGCAGATGGTCGCCGCGGCCCTGGCCAAGGTGCCCGAACTCGATCCGCGCGACATCGAGGACATCCATTGGGGAATCGGACAGCCCGGCGGCCAGGGCGGCTACAACATCGCGCGCGTGATCGCGGTCGAGCTCGGCTACGACCACATCCCCGGGGTCTCGGTGAACCGCTACTGCTCTTCGTCGTTGCAGACCACCCGGATGGCGCTGCACGCCATCAAGGCGGGCGAAGCCGACGTGTTGATCTCCGGTGGCGTCGAGAGCGTCTCGAGCTTCGGAATCTCCGGTGGCGCCGACGGCGCACCGAACTCCAAGAACCCGGTGTTCGACGAGGCCATGGCCCGCACCGAGAAGTCCGCCGAGGGTGGTGCCGGAACCTGGCACGACCCGCGCCAAGACGACCTGATCCCCGACGTGTACATCGCGATGGGTCAGACAGCGGAGAACGTCGCGAGTTTCACCGGCATCTCCCGCGAAGATCAGGATCGCTGGGGTGTGCAGAGCCAGAACCGCGCCGAAGAGGCCATCAAGGCCGGATTCTTCGAGCGTGAGATCGACCCGGTCACGCTGCCCGACGGCACGAGCGTGACCACCGACGACGGCCCGCGCGCGGGCACCACCTACGAGAAGGTCAGCCAGCTCAAGCCGGTGTTCCGTCCGGACGGCACCATCACCGCGGGCAATGCCTGCCCGCTCAACGACGGGGCTGCCGCGCTGGTCATCATGAGCGACACCAAGGCAAAGGAGCTGGGGCTGACGCCGCTGGCGCGGGTCGTGGCGACCGCCGCGACCGGCCTGTCGCCGGAGATCATGGGCCTCGGCCCGATCGAGGCGATCCGCAAGGTGCTGCGCATCTCCGGGATGTCGATCTCCGACATCGACCTCGTGGAGATCAACGAGGCCTTTGCGGTGCAGGTGCTCGGGTCGGCGAACGAACTCGGCATCGACCACGACAAGCTGAACGTGTCCGGCGGCGCCATTGCTCTGGGTCACCCGTTCGGGATGACCGGCGCACGTATCACCACCACCCTGCTCAACAACCTGCAGACCCACGACAAGACCTTCGGAATCGAGTCGATGTGTGTGGGTGGCGGTCAGGGCATGGCGATGGTGCTCGAGCGGCTCAGCTGAGCGAGCGGCCACAAGCCCACCGCTGACGGTTTTTACCCCAGAAGTGGCCGAGCCCTCCACGCGTTTGTGGAGGGCTCGGTCATACCCGGGGGGAGAGAGAAACCGCGGGTCAGCGGTCGACGGCCACCGATTCGGGTAGATCCGCGGTCGCGTGGGATTCCGGCTCGTCCACCGCGTGCGGCTTCCGCACGAAACAAACGATCGCGATCAGTACGAAGCTGAGCACCCCGGCGACCGTGAACACGCGCTGCACACCGTGGCTGATCGCTTCGGCCTCGACGATTCCGGCATCCTGATCCGCGGTGGCCACCACCGTCATCACCGTGATGAACAAGGCGGTGCCCGCTGCGCCGGCAACCTGCTGAAAGGTGCCCAGGACGGCAGAGCCGTGTGAATACAACCGCGGCTCCACCGACCCGAGCCCCAGCGTCATCAACGGCGTGAACGTGGCGGCAAGCCCGAGGCACAGCAGCGCGTTGGCACTCATCAACAGCCACGGCGATGTCGAGGGGTTCACGCCGACGAGCAACCACACACCCGCGCTCACCGTCATGGTGCCGGGGATCGCCAGCACGCGTGGACCCTTCGCGTCGTAGATGCGACCGACCAATGGTCCGGCCAAGCCCATGATCAGGCCGCCCGGCAGCGTCAGCAGCCCGGTGGTCAGCGGGTCCAGACCCAGCACCGTCTGCGCGAAGTACGGGACGACGATGAAGGTGCCCAGCATCGTGGCCATCGCGACCACCATCGCGCCCATGGCCAACGAGAACTGTGCGGAACCGAAAACGCGCAGATCCAGCAAAGCGCGATCACTGCGCTGCAGCACCAGCTGCCGGGTGAGGAACGCGGTCAGCGCCACGACGCCGACGGTGAACGGAATCCACACCGGCACGGCGGCATCGGCCTCGGCCGACTCACCGACCCCGGCCAGGCCGTAGACGAGACCACCGAAACCGAACACGGCCAACGGGATCGACAGGTAGTCGATGGGCGCGGCCACCCGCTCCCCAACCGGGCGGACCAACACCGCCCCGACGATCAACGCGAGCACTGCGATCGGCGCGACGAAACCGAAGATCCACCGCCAACCGAAATGATCCAGGATGAAGCCCGACACCGTCGGCCCCAGCGCCGGCGCCACCGCGATGACCACGGAGATGTTGCCCATCATCACGCCACGCCGATGTTCGGGCACCACGGTCATGACGGTGGTCATCAACAGCGGCAGCATGATCGCGGTACCCACCGCCTGAATGACCCTGGCCACCAGCAGGATCTCGAAACCCGGGGCGAGACCGGCCACCACCGTCCCGATGCTGAACGCAGACATCGCGACGATGAACAGGGTGCGCGCTCCCACGCGCTGGATGAGGAACCCGGTCAGCGGGATGACCACCGCCATGGTCAGCATGAACGCCGTCGTCAGCCACTGACCCACGCTGGGCGGGACGTCGAGGTCGCGCTGCAGCACCGGGATGGCGATGGTCATGACGGTCTCGTTGAGGATGACCACGAATGTCGCGACCAGCAGAACAGTGATCAGCAACAGGTCGGGTCGGGAGAGCGCGTCGGCGCGACGTGTGGGTAGAGGGTGAGCAGCAGTCACCGATGAGGTCCTTTCGTGCGGCATGAAGTGTTGACCGATGTGGCCGGCGCGATTCATCGCCGACCGGTGACTGCTCAGCACATGAGAGCGAACGCTACCAAGACCACACGATGTGATGCGAGAACATTTTGCGTGCCTCGGGTCGCCGGGCTGACCTCGGTGGTGGCGCGCGACCCGCTGTTTCCCATACGGCCGCCGAGCCGGACACGCAGCCGGGCCCCGCACCAACAGTGCGGGGCCCGGCTGTGCAGGGTCGGGTCGGACCTACTCGGAGTTGAAGTAGCTCAGCAGACGCAGGATCTCGACGTAGAGCCAGACCAAGGTGACCGTCAGGCCGAGTGCGACGCCCCAGGCGGCGCGCTCCGGTGCGCCGGCCCGGATCAGCCGGTCGGCGGCGTCGAAGTCGAGCAGGAAGCTGAAGGCCGCCAGGGCGATGCACACCAGCGAGAAGATGATCGCCAGCGGGCCGCCGTCACGCAGGCCGAACCCCTCGCCGCCGTTGAAGAAGCCGATCACGAGGTTGCCCAGCATCAGGACGATGACGCCGATCATGCCCGCGAAGAGCATGCGGGTAAAGCGCGGGGTGACGCGGATGGCGCCGACCTTGTACACCAGCAGCATCCCGAAGAACACACCAAACGTGCCGAGCACGGCCTGCCCGATCAGTGCTCCGGCCGACGTGTCACCGGACACCATCCAATTCGCGAACACAAACGAGATGGAACCGACGAACAGACCCTCGAGCAGTGCGTAACCGAGCACGATCGCCGGGTTGTCCTGCTTCCGGCCGAAGGTCGCGACGAGGACCAGGGCGAGGCCGCCGAGCGCGCCGACGAGCATCAGCGGCGTGGCGAGCGCTTCGTTGGAGTTCACCAGGAAGTACGAGACGATCGCGGAGATCGTCAGCACCCCCAGAGTCATTGCGGTCTTGGTGACCACATCGTCGATGGTCAGCTGGCGGCTGACCGACGGCGCCTGCTGCGTGTACGGGTCGGCTTGCTGCCCGTACTGATTCCACATGGCACCCTGACCGGCGGCGGCCGTCCCGGCGCCGAACCCGGCGGGGCCGGTCTGGTTATCGCGGACCACGCCGCGCATAACCGGGTTGCTGCTCTTTCGCACCTACGTGCTCCTTCGTGCTCGATTGGTCTGTGGTGACGTCTGCAGTGACAACGTGTACAGCTGCCGTCAGGTTCCGACTTTACCTTCTCTTGACCCGGACCGTCTCTCGCTGCTCCCCGCGGGCGCCCGGTCAGGGCTGCACACGCCGCAACGCACCCAACCAGCTGCGCGCTTCGTCGCACCGGAGGTCCAGGCCGAGCATGCCCAGGGTGGTCCGCCCCAGACACACCGAGCGCAGCAACGTCTCGGCCAGGCGGAGATCGGGGCCCCAGGACAGCTCTGGTTTTGCCAACATCAGCGACGCGACACCGTGCGCCGCGGCCCACAGCTCGAGCACCACCTCGCCGACGTCGGATTCCGGAAAGAAGCCCTCGTCAGCGAGCTCACCGACCGTCGCCGCGATGCGGGTGAAAGCCGACGCGGAGAGCACCTCGTCGACCTTCGACAACCCGGGCTCCGACTGCCGGAACGCAATCCGGTAGAGCACCGGGGTCGACATCGCGAACCGCACGTACGCCATGCCCAGTTGCAGTGCGCGTTCGAGCGGATCATCGAGCCCAGCGGCGACCGCTGCGAACTCGCCGTCGAGTTGCTCGAAGTAGCGGGCACACACCGCGTCGAGCAACGCGTCCTTGTCGGCGAAATGCAGATAGATCGACGGCGGTGTCACACCGACGCGCGAGGCAACGGCGCGGATCGACACCGCTGCGTCATCCCCATGCTCGACCAGCAACTCGGTTGCCGAGGAGATGATCTCCTCGGCGAGCAGTTCACCCGATCCGCGGGGTGATCTGCTCCTCTTCGGAATGCTCTGCACTGTGCTCCTGTGTCGATGGTCGGCGTGCGACCGGCGCGTCCGGCCCGGGTCCCTCCGACAACCCGATCCTGTCGTGCAGCTGTCGTAGCGGCCCCGGTGCCCACCAGTTCGCCCGGCCGGCCAGCCGCATGAACGCCGGCACCAACAGCATCCGGATGATGGTGGCATCCATGAGGACCGCGAGAGTCAGTCCCACCCCGAACATACGCATGAACGACACCTCGGATGCCGCGATCCCGGCGAACACGATGCTCATCAGTAGCGCCGCCGCGGTGACCACCCGGCCCGTGCGGGCCAGTCCCACCGCCACGGCGTGATCGCTGTCGGCCCGTGTGCGCTGCGAGGCGAGCCACTCCTCACGGATGCGCCCGAGCAGGAACACCTCGTAGTCCATCGACAGGCCGAAGGCGATACAGAACATCAGGACCGGCATCGTCGCGACCAGATAGCCGGTCGCCGTGGTACCCAGGCCGGCGGCATGTCCGTCCTGGAAGAACCAGACCATCGCACCGAACGTCGCCGAGAGCGACAAGATGTTGAGCACCAGCGCCTTCAGCGGCAGCACGACGCTGCCGGTGAACAGGAACAACAGCACGAATGTGGCCACCGCGATAGAGCCGAGCACCCATGGCAGATGCGCGTAGATCGAGTCGACCGTGTCGGCGTTCGTCGCAGCGAGGCCGGTGAACAGCACCTCCACGCCATCCGGTGACTCGACGGCCCGCAACGCGTCGAGCTGATCTCGTCCGTCTTCACGCATCGGTTCGGCGCTCGACGCCACCGAGACGATCGACACGTCACCGCGCTGGTCGCCGGTCGAGCCCGGCCCCACGGCCTGTCCGTCGACGAAAGTGCCTGTCGGGGTGGTCACCGAGTCGACGCCGGACACCTGGGACAGCTCACCGGCATACCCAGACAGCGAGTGCGAATCCCCGACACCCGAGGCCACGATCGTCACCGTCGACGACAGATCCTGGGCGAAATCGTCGCGGACCTCCTGCGCGATCACATGCGCCGACGCCGAGGGGGGCAGGACGCGATCGTCAGGGAACCCGAACCGGATACCCAGGAACGGCGCTCCCAGGACGAGCAAGATCGCCGTCACCACGAGCGCGACCGGTAGTGCGTGGCGCAGCACGAACTGCACCATCCGATACCAGCGGGTCTGTTCGATCGGCTGCGGTGTCGGTGCCGCGCGGCCGAACAACCGCCGAACCGGTCGCCGCACATCGAGGGCATCCACCCGCGGACCGAGCACCATCAGCAGTGCTGGGGTGAGGATGAGCGCGGCGGCCGCAGCGACCACCACGACACCGACGCCGGCATAGGCGAACGAGCGCAGGAAGTACATCGGGAAGATCGCGAGCGCGACGAGCGCCAGCGCAACGGTCACCGCCGAAAAGGCCACGGTCCGTCCCGCTGTCGCCATCGTCGTCACGATTGCGGCCGGGCGATCCGACCCCCGCGTGACCTCCTCGCGATAGCGGGTCACGAGGAGCAAGGTGTAGTCGATGGCCAGGGCCAGGCCGAGTGCCGTCGTGAGGTTGAGCGCGAAGATCGACACATCGGTGAGTTCGGCGATGACACGCAGCAACGCGAAGGTCCCGACGATGGCGACGATTCCGATGACCACCGGCAGGGCTGCGGCGACCAGACCGCCGAACACCACGATCAGCACCAGGAAGCTGATCGGGATGGCAATCCCCTCGGCTATCGCCAGATCCTTCGTAGTCTGTTCGTTGACCTGGTTGAACACCAGCCCCTGCCCGCCCACGCGAACCGAGATCCCGTCCCGGTCACCGGTGAGCTGCTCTTCGATCTCACTGGCGTAGGCGGGGGCGTCCTCTTCCCCGCCGTCCAGCGTGGCGATCACGAGTGTCGACGACGAGTCCTCACTGACGAGCGCCGGTGCGAGTTCCGGGTTGCCCCAGACCGACAGGATCGGTCGCTGCACATAATTTTTGGCGGCGAGCTCGGCGACGATGGAGTTGCCCACCTGTTGCGCCTGCGGGTCGGTGGACATGTCCATACCCGGCGGGCCATCGAGTTTCACCACTACCTGCATGCCCCCACGACCGAATGTGTCATCCAGGATCTCGTCGGCACGGGCCGAGGCCGACGTCGGATCGCTGTAACCACCGGACAGCAGGTGCTGCGCGGCCGTCGCCCCATACAGCCCGGCCAGCACGAGCAACAGCACCGCCCCGGCGAGCACCGCTCGCGGGGCGCGTAGGACCAGCGCCGTCGTCTTCGCCATATCACTACCCCCCGGAGCGTTTGGTTATCGCCGTTAAGTTATCAGCATTAATCGAACGGGGTCAATCGTTCCATCGGACGAAAAAGCATGTGCGGTATCGATCACGCGGAACCCCCCCGCCGCTCAAGTGAAACGTGTTCTAATTCACTCCGCCTACCCCCTCGTCCGATGGATGTACCGATGCCCTCTATCGAGTCGCCCGATCCCAGCGAGATCGCGCGCCCCACGTCATCCCGCCGCGATCCGGGGTGGCTTCGTGACCGCCTCGACGATTGGCTCCCCGCGACAGTCGGCGGACCGGCGACCATCACCCGCCTCGAGATCCCCTCGGCCAACGGTATGTCCAGCGAGACGATCGTGCTGGACGCCCAGTGGTCGGGAAGCGCCCACGAACTGGTGGTACGCGTCGCCCCACTCCCGCAGAGCGATCCCGTGTTCCCCACCTACGATCTCGATCGGCAGTTCCGGATCATCGAGCACGTCGCTGCCACCACCGGCGCGGCGGTGCCTCCGCTGTACTGGTCCGAACCCGACCCGGAGCCACTGGGCGCGCCGTTCTTCGTGATGGGCCGGATCGACGGCCTCGTGCCACCGGACGTGATGCCCTACACCTTCGGCTCATGGTTGACCGAGGCCGACGACGACCAACGACGCACCCTCGCCGAGACGACGATCGCCACTGTGGCGATGATCCATTCCGCACCGGTCCCCAAGGAGTCGCTCGACCTCCCGGGCCCGGGCGAGACGCCCCTGGCCGCCCATGTTCGCCGGCTGCGCGAGTTCTATACCTGGACCTCGGCCGGACGCGCGGGTTCCCCGCTGATCGAGCGTGGATTCGATTGGGTGATGGCGCATCTGCCCGACGAATCGGACCCGGTGCTGACCTGGGGGGACGCCCGGATCGGCAACGTCATCTACCGGGACTTCACGCCGACCGCGGTGCTGGACTGGGAGATGGCGGCCTACGGCCCTCGGGAACTCGACGTGGCCTGGTTGATCTTCCTGCACAGATTCTTCCAGGACCTCACCGAGATGGCGGGCATGCCGGGACTTCCCGACTTCTTGGCACGCGACGACGTCGCGGCGACGTACACGCGAGTCAGCGGCCACGAGCTCCGTGACCTGGACTTCTATCTGACCTATGCGGCGCTGATCCACGCCGTCGTGATGTTTCGTATCCAGTCCCGCGCCATCCACTTCGGGCAGGCCGAACAACCCGATGACACCGACGACATGATCATGCATCGCGCCACGCTCGAGGCGATGCTCGCCGGAACATACTGGGAGAACGTGCGATGACGCTGTCCCCGATGGACGACTACCCCATTCATCAGGTCGCCGAGGTCATCCGCCATGTGCAGACCTCCGATCGCAACTTCTACGACCGCTACTACTTCAACTGCCACGGCCCGAGTGCGGATTTGCCGTGGTTGATCATCGGACTGGGCGTCTACCCGAATCTCGGTGTGGCGGACTGTTTCGCAGTGGTGCGTCATCACGACGAACACATCGTCGTGCGCGCATCCCGGGCGCTGGGAGCCGATCGTAGCGATCTGCGGATC
Organism: Gordonia tangerina; assembly: GCF_021556435.1. Lineage (GTDB taxonomy): Bacteria > Actinomycetota > Actinomycetes > Mycobacteriales > Mycobacteriaceae > Gordonia > Gordonia tangerina. The sequence goes on along the minus strand of NZ_JAKGCU010000008.1, from coordinate 42,743 downwards.
GGCCCGTTCATCATCGAGATCATCGAAGGGCTGCACCGTCTTCGGGTTGCGCTCGACCGCGGACACGGCGACCTCGCGTTCGACCTCGTCTTCGACGCGGCCGGCCCTGCGGTTCTCGAACCGCGCCATTTTCAGCGGCAGATCGAGCGGGTGTTCTTCGACACTCAACGATTTGTGCAGACGGGCACCTGGCGCGGGGCATTGACCGTCGACGGCGAGTCGTTCGAGGTCACCGGCCCCGACTGGCGCGGCAACCGCGATCGATCCTGGGGTGTGCGACCGGTGGGCGAGGCAGAGCCACCCGGCCGGAAGGCCGACGCGAACGTGTCCGGGACGTTCTTCTGGATCTACTCGGTGATGCGGTTCGCCGACTTCTCGATCGTCGTCGTGGTTCAGGAGACCGAGACGGGCGAACGAGTGATGGACGACGCGCGCCGCGTCTGGGATGACCCGGATCGCGAACCCGAGTGGCTCGGCCATGTGGCCCATGACATCTCGTTCGTTCCGGGTACCCGCGACGTCGCCGCCGCCACCCTCCGCTTCACCCGCCCGACCGGGGTGGTCACGACCGTGGCCTGTCGGCCCCAGCTGGCCAATCACCTCGCGTTCGGCACCGGCTATGGCCTGGAACCGGATTGGCGTCACGGTATGTGGCAGGGCGAGCTGAAGGTCGAAGACCTCCACCTCAAGGTGTCCGAACTCGATCCCACGATGAAGATGTTCTGTGTCACCGACCATCTCACCCAGTTCGTCGCAACGATCGACGACGCAGCGGTCAGCGGCGATGGGCTGTTCGAATTCGCCGCGATCGGGCCGCACGAACAATACGGATTCACCGACTACACCGATACGGCGTAGCGAGGCCCGCGGCCAACAAATCTACGACGGTGTGGGGATCGCCACGATAAATCGCGCCCCCTGACCAGAGGTCAACGCCGACACGACCGATCAAAGCGTGTCGGCGTTGATCCCCGCCACCGATCAGGCGGCAGCACCGTCACCGCTGTCGGAGCCACTGCTGTCAGAGGTTCCGACGTCCGCGCTGCCGTCGGGGCCGGCAGCGCTGGAGCTGCCGGTATCCGAGCTGCTGCTGCCTGCGTCCGCGGCGTCTGCGCCGGCGGTGTCTGCGCTGCCGCTATCCGAGTTGCCCGTGTCGGACCCGGCGGTGACGGTGCCGGCATCCGAGCCCGTCCCCTCAGAACCGACATCGGTGGTGGCGTCATCGTTCGCGGCGTCTGACGACTCCCCATCATCGGCACGGTGGCGCCCGACGTATGTCGTCGAGGCATCCGTTGTGTCGGTCGGTGCGTACCGTTCGTCGGGCAAGGCATGGCGACCCACGCTCGACGGTACGGCGGTCTCGACCGCGCTCGGTTCGACAACGTCCTGCGGAGTCACCGCCAATTGACTGGCACTCTCTGTGGCGTCAGCGAGCTCGGAGGTGACGTCGGCGGCCTTTGCGGAGGCTGCGGCGATGGCGCTCGAGCCCTGGTTGACGGCCTCGGTGGCGGCGTCGGCGATGGCCTGAGACACCTCGGTGGCCGTCGGGGTCACGTACTTGGTGAACAGCGGGCTGAGTACCGACTCGAGCGTGCCGATCGGGTCGCTCAGGACTCCGCCGGTCGGATCTTCGATCTGTGCCAGCTGGAACAGCATCTCCGGTGTGAGAGTGATGACCGAGGTGGGAACGTCGCCGAGCAGTTGGGAGATGGCATCTGGGATGGTCGACGATACGGAGCCAGAGGGGGCGGACCCCACTTGGAATCCCGGTAGACCCACACCCATGATCGACGGCCCGCTCACGCCGAACCCGTTGGGACCGACGTTGACCGAACCCAGCGAGTACACCACCGGCACCGTCACATCACCGAGAGTGATGGCCGCGATCGTCCATCCCGAGTTGTAGGAGAAACCATCGGGTCCGAGGTGCGAGGACTCCAGCAGGGACGTCTGTTGGGCACCGACTCCCAACGCGGGAAGTGACCAGGTGGAGGTGCTACTCCCGAGAACCGAGTCCACCGACTGTCCGCTGGTCGTCACCAGGCCGGGGCTGAGCTGCATGCCGGTGGTGAACAGGCCGTCGGGCAGGCTGATGCCTGCGGCGTAGACGGGGACCGTCGCGACATAGTCGTCGGCTCCGCTGCTCCCGGGCACCACCACCTGGGTCGCGGCGGCCAACCATCCGGCCTGGCCGCCGAGCGCTCCGGTGTAGGAGCCGCCGGCCTCACGCTGGGTGATGGTGAATCCGCCGACATCGATGCCGTCGAGAGCCGACAACGCGTCAGCGACTCCTGCGTTCGGATCGTAGATGGTGGTGTGCACCTGGTTACCGTCGCCGTCGGTCTCGCCAATCCACACGTAGTCGTACTTGGGTATACAGATGCCCCACCTGCAGGTTTCACCGACCTTGACCAGTTCCTTCGATCCGTTGGAGACCACCAGCGCATCCGGCTGATTCAAATTCTGCCCGAACAACGCCGTGAGCTGTTCGGAGGTGATTCCGTCCATCCTCACCTGGTCCTGGCTGATCCAGGTGGTACCGCTGGCGCCCAACCAGTTGACGGTTCCCGTCCAGTTCGAGGTGGTGCGGCTACCGGTCCAGAAGCCCAGCGCGTCGTCGATCGACGGAATTCCGGTGAGCTGACCGGCATCCTGGTCGACTTTGTTGCCGCCGAGGAGCTCCGCCGCGTCGGCGAGGCCGTTTTGGATACCCGTGTCGAGGTTGACGAGGTTCAGTCCGACCAGCGCCGTTCCCATCTTCGAGTACACCGTCGCCCCGCTGCCGAGCGTGTCGGCCAGCGGCAGCGCCGACAACGCCTGCGCCACCTGCGGGCTGATCCCCGACAGCGCAGTAGACGCGCCGGGGACGTGACTGGTGTCGGGCACGGCGAGCAACAGCTGCCCACCCTGGGTGAGCGCCTCCAGGAAGTTGAGTTGCTCGGTGCTGGTCGAGTACTCGCTGGTGACGACCGGAACCCAGCCATCGGGCAACACTGATGCGGCCGGTGCCAGCATGGCAACCTGGGTACGCCCGAGGTTGTCGGCGATGACGATCAGATTCTCAACAGTTGTGTAGCTGTTCTCGGCGATCGCCTGCGACCCGATCGTCTCGGCACCAGCGGCTCCCGCAGCACCGACGCCCACCGCGATACCGGCGCTCAGGGCCACCACCGCCTTTTGCACCCGACGCGACTTACGCGCTTCGCTCCGCTCCCGCGCCCGCCGCTGTTTCCGGTTGTCTGCCAACATGATCGTTCCCTCCGCACCGCCGCTTCACGCGCCTCAACACGCGCGATTGAAGATATACAGCACCGAGTTAGCAATCGGAAACTTCGGGCAGCTAATTAGATCCTTTGGGGAACGGGCCGGGTCGCGAACTGGCAAACGATCCAGGCGCAAGGACCCGGCAATCAGCCGATGGAACGTCACACCTGCTGACTTGTATCGATTCGCCTTTGGTTTACTGGCGATCTGTGATCAGCCCCTCCCGGGAGGTGATCAACAAGAGGAGGAAGAGGCTGCCGCCATGTGGGTCGGCAATCTGGTGTGCGTCTCGGAATCATGCAGCCATTCGCAGGAGTTCTCCCGCTCTGGGAACGCGCCGCACCGTCGAGCGCCTGGGCGCGCCCGGAGGCGGCTCATTCTTCGTGCATGGCATGCTGTCATCCGGGCCCCCATAGCCCAATTGGCAGAGGCAGCGGACTTAAAATCCGCCCAGTGTCGGTTCGAGTCCGACTGGGGGCACCGCATCAGCGCAGGTAGAAGGACTATGAGCCTGGCCAGGGCGCTCAGCCTCCGCGACCGCGGTCCTACCCCGGCGCGTAAGCGGTTTACGCCGTGGATTGTCGGTGGCGCGTGGCAGCATCTGGTGAAGTGGCTTCTCCGCCGACAAAGAAGGAGCGCCAGGTGCTCAACCTCACCGCCGCGGCGTACGACGTTCCTGCGTAACCGGCGTGTCGGAAGCTGTGCGTCAGAAACCAGCCTTCGACACCTTAGATGCGATCGCTCCAGATCCGCGCGGAGAAGATGGACGATCGCATCGCGCACCGGCGCGAGCAGGCAGCCCGGAAGCCAGTCGGGCAGCGTGGCCGCCACCGACCTTCTCGACCGCGGACTGCTGCACATTCTGTCGTCCGACTATGTGCCGTCGAGCCCACTGCAAGCGGTGTTTCAATTGGCTGCCGACGGCGTGCTTCAGCTGACCGACGGCGCCCGACTGGTCAGCGGGAACCCGGCTCCAGCAGTCGGCTTGCACGACAGAGGGCAGATTGCCGTCGGTAAGCGCGCCGACTTGGTTCGTATTGCGGCGCATACGGTGTCGACGACACCCAGCCACCTGCGCGGACGGCAGGTACCGGTCGTTCGAGCGGTCTATCGCGAAGGCATCCGAGTCTCGTGAGTGCGCTGGGGCCGGGAGCGTTCGTAGCTGTCGTGGGCGCCAGCGGCGTCGGCAAGGACTCGCTCATCGACTACGCCAAGGCCCGTTGCGACGCCACGTTAGTGCGCAGAGTGATCACCCGCCCTCCCGGTGACGGTGAGGTGCATCAACCGGTGAGCGTCGCGGAATTTGAAGCACGGTGTGCGCGTGGCGAGTTCGCGGTCCGCTGGACGGCTCACGGCTTGCGCTACGACATCCCACACACGTCGACGATGCCGTGCGGACCGGACGCACCGTCGTCGCCAACGTGTCACGCGGTGTGCTCGAGGAGCTGGCGACACGCTATGCACGGCTGGCCGCGTGCGGGTGAGCGTGTCCGACCCGGTGCGCCGAGCGCGCCTGCAGGGCCGCGGACGCGAATCGGCGCGACGTCACCGACCGCTTGGCACGACCCGACCCGGCACCCGAGCACAGTGGCGACTTCGTCATCCACAACGACGGCGCTCTCGACGATGCCGGCGACGAGTTCGTGCGAGTGCTACGCACGGTTTCCCACCCCGTGCAGGCCGTCGGTGACACCCGACTGAACACCCCGCGTCGACCACTCGAATGACAGACCCGATTCGGGTATAACGCCACCGCCTCGCGCGTCGATATCCATCATGAGCGACCCAACCATCCCGCACCGGAGGCACTCATGCACCATCGCAGAGTTTTTGCCGCAGTCGTTGTTCTGACGCCGCTCATTGCGGCCGTCGCAGCCTGCAACACAAGTCAGTCCACCCCCGCGGCTGAACCAGCGCACACGGTCACCGTTACCGAGTCCGGCGCGCCCGACACGGCGGCTACATCCGGCGCTCCGGTGGCTCCGACGTCTGCCGACTCGACCAAGTTGGCACCGGGGACAACACGTACCGACCAGCAGCAACACCGTCCCGTCACCGGCACACCGACAAAACCATCGCGCGACGACGCCAATGTCGACGCCCGCGATTTCGAAACGGCACCGGGGCAGTACTTCTTCCGCTCCCCCAGCGGCAACGTGTGGTGCGCCATCCGCGTCGACGGCGACGACAACCCGCCCTTCGGCTGCCAGGCGGCGTCGTCGGTGCCGGCTTCTTCGGGAGTCACCTGCCGCAACACGGCCAACCATTCGTATGCCGTTCGCATCGACGGTGACAAAGTCACGCAGTTCTGCACCTCTCAGGGCATCTTCACCGCGCCGAGTCCACGCACCCTCGCCTACGGCCAGACGATCATGGTGCGTGGCAACTCATGTACCTCAACTACGGCGGGCATGACCTGTTATGGGCGCAGCGGTTTCATCATCTCGCGCGATGTGAACCGGGTGCTGCCCTAAATACGGACACCTACAGCAGCCCACGAATGTAGGCGGCCTGCCCGATGTGTTGCGCGTCGTCGTCGAGCACACTGACCAGTCGCACCCCCATGGTGACCGCGGGAGTCCAGTTATCGTCGACGACGACGTCGAGGTCGGCGTCGGTTGGGTCAGCACCCGAATGGCCGGTGAAACCACCGGGCGGTGGTGACTTTTCGCCCGGTGGGAGCGGTATCACGCCGGGCCACCCCGGATTGCGATAGACCGGCGCAGCCGCGCCGTAGCCTGACACGTTCTCGTGTAGGGTGAATTATGTTGGTGTGCACTGATTTCAACCGAGCGGCGGCGCTTCGGCCCTGGCGTAGAATTCATGAACGAGCCTTCATAGATGTTGGTTTGAGTTTCGGCTGGTAACCGTGGGCACGGCCCCAGGTATGGGTAAGCCCCTGGTGTGGTGGGGTTTCGGCCCTAAGCCTCGATCCACCGATCGAGGTTAAGATGCCCTGGAGACCGTCTGCCGTCAGCACAACTGCTGCCAGACAGAGTTTATGGCGCCCATGCGGGGACGAAGTCGCAGGTTCGGACGGTTCGCTCGCGAGCGGGTCGTAAGTACTTAAGATCCGCCCAGTGTCGGTTCGAGTCCGACTGGGGGCACTGTGTTGGCGTCCGATCCACGATTGTTCGATCGGGCGGCAACGGAGCCGACGACCATTGCTCCAACTATTGTCGTACCCCGTCGATACTCTGGATCTGTTCGATGACGCCGCGCCGGTGCCGCATCCTCCGATGCTGGTGGATCGTTGTTGTCGGACCCCATCGTTAGCCTGATTGTGGTTGCTGATTCGTTGCCCGCCGCCGTCTCATAGAAGGGTCGTCTGGTGTTCTCCTTCACCGATCACGACGCCGATGACACCGTGTTGTCGGCGCCGCTCGATGGTGTCGCCGACCAGATGGCCTACGCCGACGGAGTGCGCGACACGCTGCGCTTGAGCCGCCAATCCGAGGCCCGCACCGTGCTCGGTGCCGGCATGATCGGCGACCGCGCCTACAACGACCGCCTGAACAGCCACGGCCCACACGCCAACTCCGGCTCCCACACCAAAGCCCACAAATACGCCATCGGCGAGATCTCCCTGCAACTGGGCATCACCCGCGGCAAAGCCGGCGAATGGGCCTCACTGGCACACATGCTGGCCGACCTGCCCAAAATCCGGTTGGCCTACCTCGCCGGCGACTTCAGCACCCACCGCGTCACCGAACTGGCCACCAGCTCGCAGACCGCCCCCAAAGGCAACCTGCGACCACGCCTCAACGACATCCTCGACCAAGCGCTCGGTCCCCGACCCGACACCCCAGTCGAGGAACCCACCCCAGACGCAGACGCGTGCGCCGACGGTGACGGTGACGCGAGCGTTGACGGCGACAGCGACCCGGACGGCCGCGACGAGACACCCCAGGACCCGGCCGAAGCGCCCGTCGATTTCGAAGACATCGCCCTGGAACTGGCCTACCGGCCCACCCCCGACACCGTGCTGCGCGACGAACTCGACAGCGCACTGATCAGCCTGGACCCCGACGCGCACGCCCAAGCCCGCGAAGACGTCGCCCAAGCCTTCCAGAACGTCACCTTCGCCAAAGAAGCCTTCGGCCACATGCAAATGTCGGCCTGCCTGAGCGCCGAACACGCCATCCACCTCCAACACCGCATCGCCGACCTCATCGCCGAACGCGTCTGCCGCCGCGACCCCCGCCGCGTCGGACACCGACGCGCCATCGCCCTCGCCGAAATCCACAGCGTCCCCGACGTGCGCCTGGAATGCGCATGCGGCTACGACACCTGCACCGCCCGCACCCGCAAGCGGGCCGCCGACGCGACCCCGTCGGTGGCGGTCGACGACAACGCGGTCACACCCGAGACCACGGCCACGCCCGTCGACGAGAGCACGGACTCCGCCGGCACCGATGAGCCCACCGAACCCGACACCACTACGGTCGAACCTTCTGCCGCACAGTCGACTTCCACCGACACCGCCGCTGATCCGACATCCGACGACGACCCCGGCGACGGTAGCGAATCAACAACGTGGACCGCGCGATGCGATGCACCGACCCCCGACGTGCGCGGACCGTCAGCCGACTGCCCCGACAACGTGGGGTCTGCACACAACCCCACCGAGGTCGACCCGCTCGCACACCACCACGTCGCCGAACACACAGTCGACGACGAAAGCCCAGGCCACCAAAGCCCACCCGACGGAAAACGACGCCCAGTCAACGGGAAACAGCGCCCAGTCGACGGGAAACGACGCCCAGTCAACGGAGAACAGCGCCCACTCGACGTGCGGCGGGTGCGCTGGAACGAGTCGGTACCTGCCGTCCTCGCACCGGCACCGGCGGTGCTCGAGCCCCGCTGCGCGGCGACCCCGCGCGTCCACCGGATCTTTCGCTACCGCGACTATCGCTGCCGACACCCGTAGGCGCAGGGCCGTCTCGCACGCGAGGCACAGCTATGCGCGGCGTCCACACCCGACCGCAGGGGCCGGGCGTTGACGCATGCACATCTGACGGCCATGACCCGACTACGAGCCCCCAGAAATGGGGTCAGTCATCTACATTGACGATTCAGGTTCATACATTTGGTCGATAGATTTGCGATTTCGAATCTCCGTAACGTCATCAGAGGTATCGGGCATCGCACGGTACGAAGCATTGCTGCACTCAGCCCCGCAGCACCTATGTGACGGAGAAATGACATTGGCGCACCGCGGTAAGCATCGCCGACCAGCACAGTTGTCAACGAACCGATTCCGGAGCACATCGACGCGCGCGACAGCGGTATCGGCCGTCGCCGGAGCCGTGTGCATCGCGACGCTCGGTCCGCTCGGACCCGCATCGGCGGGCGCCACCGCCGTCGTCGACGACCTGATCGACGACGGCATCGTCTACGACGCGACCGACGACACCAACGGCCTCGACTTCCTTGACGACGTGCCCGGAAGCGCGATCATCGTCGTGACCCCGGGGACCGATGACGCAACGCTCTTCCCGCGCATCTATCCACTCATGGGCAGCCGGACCACCCTGGTGGTCAACTATCCCGAGTCGTTCGGTCCCATCATCGCCGGCAAGACCGGGACACTGCCCTTCCTGGCGCCGCTCTATGACGACTCGAAAGACGTGGCAGTCGACCGCAATCTCGACGTCATGCGCGCGTTCGCCGGCGCAGCGCCGGGAGGGCCTCCGATGGTGGTCTACACCGGCTACTCGCAGGGCGCCGACGCCGTCGGCAATGCAGCCGAAATCGCCCACGAGGGTGGCTACCTCGATCCCACACGGACACGGATCGTCTTGGTCTCCGATCCGCGCAGCCCGTGGGGGATCAAGTCGTGGCTGGCCGATACGCCGATTCTGCCGCAGATCGCCGGCGTGATCGGCATCGAATCCGACGGGGCCCGCAACCCCGGCGCGACCGGGAACACTCCCGTGACGTCGGTGATCGTCGTCGGCGACCCCGTCGCCAACTTCCAGTGGGTGTGGTACCGGCCCGTGTCGTCGCTGATCGTCGACGCCGCAGGGTTTCTCACCGTCCACAGCGGCAACGGACCGCAGACATACGCCGACATCAACCGGTTCGACGACCCGACGGTCTACCACAGCGTCGACGGCAACACACGCTACGAGGTGTACGACGTCGGACATCCACTCGCGCTGGCCATCCAATGGGTGCACGACGAACTGGGCATCCCCTACACCGCCGATGATGTCGAGGACTGGAACCGGGCGGCCGAAGCCTTCTATCCGATGCAGCGACCCGGAGTCGAGGACTCGGCCGTCCCGGTCACGGCTGCCCCCACCCCATACAGCGTGACGATGACCTCCGCCGCGGCCACCGGTGCGCCTGATACGGGAGCCGACCAGAGACAGTCCCGCGCTGCCACAGACACATCGGCGACTGATCCCACCGATGATCCGTCTCCCACATCCGCCCGAATCAGTCCGAGCACGTCGGAGATCGCCGCGGCACCAGACCCGGTACCGCAAGCACCAGAGCCGACGCCGCCCACGACACAGTCCACGCCGCCGTCCGTCGACACCGGGCCGAGCGTCGACAACCAGGTACCGGCCCCGACCGTCGTCGCGGACTCCCCGGACGACCACGCCGACAACACGCCGGACACGACCGGACCCAGTGCTGAGTCCGCGTCGGGCAGTGCCGATCCGGACAGCGGGGTCGCGCCCGACACCGTCAGTTCACCGGAGACGGACACCTCGCCGGAAACTGCGGCGTCCACCGACGACGCCTCGGCGGGCTCGACCGAGAACTGACCGGCGGCGACGAACAACGCCGCCGGGCGTCAGCCCAGCGTGACCTTCCCGTCGGCGACGCTGATCGGTCGCGATGCCAACGGCTCGGTCGCGGGGCCTTCGATGACACTGCCGTCCTCGGCGGAGAACTTGCTGCCGTGACAGGGGCAGATGATCTCGTTGTCGGTGACATCGCTGACCGTGCAGCCCTTGTGGGTGCAGACCGCGGAGAATGCGTTGTACTCCCCGTCGGCAGGGTGGGTGACGACCGTCTTCACCGCCTCCATCACCACACCCCCACCGACGGCGATAGAGGCGGCATCGGGCAGCAGCCCGCCATCCCCGGACGATTCGGCACCGGACGAATCGGCATCGGCCGTGGTGGTGGACGCCGAATCGGTGTTGTCGTCGGACCCGCAGGCCGCGAGTGCGGCCGCACCGGCAACGGCGGCCGCACCGCCGAGCACCTTGCGTCGTCCGATCGTAATGGGCATGTTGACGTTGCTCATGACTCTCCCGGGCTGTGGGTAACTGGCATGACCTCGCGTTCATCGTGCCAAACATCGGGAGCCGCCACACCCGGGCCGCAGGATTGGCCGCAACGCGATCTCCCGGACGTCACGGCGATGTGCGCGGTCCCGACCTACCGGGCCGCGTCTGGGCATAGGCTCGCGAGGTGACCGACGCACGACCCGCCGCCGGATCGCCGCGCGAACTCGCGGCGGCTCTCGAGTCCACCGGCTATCTCGCCGATGACGGTCTGGCCATGGCCGCCTTCCTCGCCTTGCGAATGGGACGACCCCTGTTCTGCGAGGGCGAACCGGGCACCGGCAAGACCTCACTCGCGGTAGCACTGGCCGAGGCGTTGCAACTGCCACTGATCCGGCTGCAATGTCACGAGGGCATCGATGCCTCGCAGGCTCTCTACGACTGGGACTTCCCGCGTCAACTGCTGCACCTGCGCACACTCGAAGCGGCCAGCGGCGGCGCTCTGGACGCCGACGCAGCCGAATCCTCGCTCTACACCGAACGTTTCCTGCTCGCCCGGCCGCTCCTTCAGGCACTTACCGACGCGCCCTGTGTACTCCTCGTCGACGAGATCGACCGCGCCGACGACGAGTTCGAGGCGTTCCTGCTCGAGTTGCTGGACGAGAACGCGGTGACGATCCCCGAACTCGGACACATCCGGGCCGCAACGCCGCCACTGACGATCCTGACCTCCAACCGGACCCGTGAGGTGCACGACGCGCTCAAACGCCGATGCCTCTATCACTGGCTACAACACCCCGACCTGGACCGCGAGATCGCCATCATGCATCGCCGGGTACCGGGCATCGCCGACGACCTGGCCACCCAGGTGGCACAGGCAGTGCACGTCCTGCGCGGCCTGGAGTTGCTGAAACCACCGGGCGTGGCCGAGACCCTGGATTGGGCACGCGCCCTGCGCGAACTCGATCGTGATGTGCTCGACGCCGAGATCGCCGCCGCCACCCTCGGTACCGTCCTGAAGTACCGCGAAGATCTCGATCGCGTCGCCCGCGCCGGGCTGGACCGTCTGCTCGCATGACCGGCGAGCTGGTCGGCGTCGCTGGGTTCGCGCGGACCCTGACACACGCCGGGCTGCCGGTCGCGACCGACTCCGTCGAAACGTTCCTCCGCGCGCTGCGCGAGATCGACCTCGCCGACGTCGACGCGGTGTATTGGGCCGGCCGGGCAACCCTGTGCCGTGACCCGGACGACCAGCCGCGCTTCGATCTCGCCTTCGACGCCTGGTTCGGCGATCAGGTCCCACGCGCCACCCGACGCCCCACCCAGCCCAAGCACAGCCCGATGGCCGCGCTTCAGACCGCCGGCGAACAGCGCACGGACGGATCGGGGCCACAGCTGGCGGTGGCCGCCGACGACACCGAGGTGCTGCGCCACCGCGACATCTCCTCGCTGTCGGCGGCCGAACGCGCCCACCTCGCCGAACTCATCGCGGAGTTGCGGCCGCGCCCGCCGCGGCGGGCCGCCCTACGTCGTACCCCGGCCCGGCGGGGACGGGTCGATCCACGACGCACCGTGCGCGACATGCTCGCCGCCGGGGGCGAACCGGTACGTCCGAGCCACCATCGATCCGCCACCCGGCCACGCCGCGTGGTACTGCTGTTGGATGTCTCCGGATCGATGAGCCCCTACGCCGATGCCCTGCTGCGCTTCGCGCATGTGGTGACCCGCGCGAACCCGTCCGGGACCGAGGTGTTCTCCCTCGGCACCCGGCTCACGCGACTCTCGGTGGCGTTACGCGCCCGCGATCCCGAACTGGCACTCGCCGCTGCCGGTCGCGCCGTGCCGGACTGGGCGGGCGGAACCCGGCTCGGCGACACACTGCAGGCTTTTCTGGACCGGTGGGGTCGACGGGGATTGGCGCGTGGCGCGGTGGTGGTGATCTTCTCCGACGGTTGGGAGCGCGGCGATCCGGCGCTGCTCGGGCAACAGATGGCACACCTGCATCGCCTCGCCAAGGCTGTGTTGTGGGTCAACCCGCACGCCGGTGCGCCCGGCTATCAGCCCGTGCAGGGCGGGATCGCCGCCGCACTACCCCACCTCGACCTGCTGCTCGCCGGACACTCGCTGGCGACGTTGCAGGAACTGCTGGTTGCGGTCCGCGAGGCCTGATTCGTGTCCCGCAGGACACCAGCTCATAACGGCGACGAATCCGAGGCGCCGAGTACGGATTCCGCGATTTCGGTGATCTGGGACACAGTGGTGGCGCAGAGTGACGGTGGAAGGTTTCGCCCGGCGCCAGCCCACGATTGCCGGCATGCATTGGAGGCCCCATGCGCATCACCCTCACCGTCGACGGCACAACCTACACCGACGACGTCGAACCACGGACGCTACTCGTCCATCACCTACGCAATCAGCTGGGCAAGGTCGGCACCGTGGTCGGTTGCGACACGAGCAACTGCGGCGCCTGCACCGTCCTGCTGAACGGACACAGCGTCAAGTCCTGCTCGGTCCTGGCCGTGCAGGCCGACGGCGCCGACGTCACCACCGTCGAAGGGCTCGCCCGCGACGGCGCGTTGCATCCCGTGCAGGCGGCATTCCGCGACAACCACGGCCTGCAATGCGGTTACTGCACTCCCGGCATGATCATGTCGACGATCGATCTGCTCGGCGACAACCCGAGTCCCGATGAGCACGCGGTACGCGAAGGCCTCGAAGGCAACCTGTGCCGCTGCACCGGCTACCAGAACATCGTCGCCGCCGTCCTCGACGCCGCCGACAAAATGCAGGCCACGGGAGGTGCCCAGTGACCGCGACCGTCGAACCGAGCGCTGCCGCCGAACACGAGATCGGCAAGGCCCGCGTCCGCAAGGAAGACGACCATCTCATCACCGGCCGTACCCGCTGGACCGACAACATCGTGCTGCCCGGCATGCTGCACATCGCGATCCTGCGCAGTCCGATGGCGCACGCACGCATCGCAAGCATCGATGCCGAGGCGGCCAAGCAGATGCCCGGCGTCGTCGCCGTCTACACCGGTGCCGACCTCGCCGAGGAGCAAGCCTCCCTGCCCAACGCGATGCAGATCACTCCGGATATGAAAGTCCCGCCGGCCCCGTCGCTCGCAGTCGACACCGTCCGGTTCGCCGGCGAGGCGGTCGCGATCGTCGTGGCCCGTGATCCGTACGCCGCGCACGACGCGTTGGAGAGCATCGACATCGACTACGACGACCTGCCTGTCGTCCTCGATCTGGCCGCCGCCGCGCAGGACGGAGCCGACCTGGTCTATCCGGACATGGGCACCAACGTCCAGGCGGTGTGGGTGTTCGACTCGGCCGAGGCGGGCACCGGCAGCAGTGTGGAGGACGCGATCCGCGATTCCGAGGTCGTCGTGGAACGCACGCTGCGCCAACAACGCCTGATCCCCGCGTTCATGGAGCCGCGGTCGGCGGTCGTCGACCCGACGGGCCCCCAGATCACCATGTGGTCGGCCACCCAGGTCCCGCACATCCTGCGATTGATGCTCGCGATGACACTCGGCATCCCCGAACACAAGTTGCGCGTCATCGCCCCCGATGTCGGCGGCGGATTCGGCGGCAAGCTGCAGGTGTGCCCGGAAGAGGTGCTCGCACTGCTGATCGCCCGGCGCCTGGGCAAGCCGGTGAAATACACCGAGTCGCGCAGTGAGTCGATGCAGGCCGCCCACCACGGCCGCGACCAGATCCAGAAGCTCACCCTGTCGGCGAAACGTGATGGCACGGTCACCGGCATGAAAGTCGAGTTGCTCGCCGACATGGGCGCCACCCTGCGGGTGTTCACCGCTGCGGTGCCCATCCTGGGCGCGTTCATGTACAACAGCATCTACAAGTTCCCGGCTTATCACTTCTCCTGCACCAATGTCTTCACCAACAAAGTGCCCACCGACGCCTATCGCGGTGCCGGACGTCCGGAGGCCACCTTCGCCATCGAGCGGATGATGGACGAGCTCGCCACCGAACTCGACATGGATCCACTCGCGCTCCGCGAGAAGAACTGGATCCGCCACGAGGAGTTCCCGTTCGACACCGTCGCCGGATTGACCTATGACACCGGCAATTACGAGGCGGCGACCGAAAAGGCGAAGGAGCTGTTCGACTACGAGGGACTACGTCGCGAACAGGCGCAGCGCCGCGAACGCGGCGACACGGTGCAACTGGGCATCGGCGTATCCACCTTCACCGAGATGTGTGGCCTCGCGCCGTCGCGGATCATGGGTCAGCTCGGCGGCGGTGCCGGCGGGTGGGAACACGCCGCGATCCGGATGCTGCCGACCGGCAAGGTCGAGGTGGTCACCGGCAGCTCAGCCCACGGCCAGGGTCACGAGACGGCGTGGAGCCAGATCGTCGCCGACCGACTCGGCGTGCCCTTCGAGGACGTCGAGGTCTTACACGGCGACACCCAGACCTCGCCACGCGGACTCGACACCTACGGTTCGCGCTCCCTCGCGGTCGGTGGCATGGCCGTCGTCAAGGCAGCCGAGAAAGTGGTCGACAAGGCGCGTCCCATCGCCGCGCACCTGATGGAGGCGGCCGAGGACGACCTCGAGTTCACCGACGGCAAGTTCACGGTGAAGGGCACCGAGAAAGCGGTCGGCATCACCGATGTGGCGCTCGCCGTGTTCGCCGCGCACGACATGCCCGAAGGCGTTGAGCCGAACCTCGATTCGGAGGCGACATTCGATCCGGAGAACTTCTCGTTCCCACATGGCACGCATCTGTGCGCCGTCGAGGTGGATACCGAGACGGGGTTCGTGAAGATCCGCAAGTACGTGTGCGTCGACGACATCGGCAGCGTGGTCAATCCACTCATCGTGGAAGGACAGGTGCACGGCGGTCTCGCCCAGGGCATCGCGCAGGCCCTGTACGAGGACGCGATCTACGACGAGTCGGGCACGCTGCTGTCCGGATCGTTCGCGGAGTATCTGGTGCCGGGCACTCCGGATCTGCCGCACTTCATCACCGACCGCACCGAGACCCCGGCCACCGGAAATGTGCTGGGCGTCAAGGGGGTCGGCGAGGCAGGCACCATCGCCTCGACACCCGCGGTGGTCAACTCGGTCCTCGACGCGCTGCGCCACCTCGGGGTGACCGAGGTCGAGATGCCGTGCAGTCCGATGCGGGTGTGGAAAGCCATCGAGGCGGCCCGCTCCTCGTCCACCCAGGGAGGTGCCAAGTGATTCCGTCCGAGTTCGAGTACGTCGCCCCGACCAGCCTGGCCGAGGCGCTGTCCGCACTGGCCGACGCCGGCGAGGACGCCAAGGTCATCGCCGGTGGGCAGAGCCTGATGCCGGTGTTGCGGCTGCGGTTGAACTCACCCAGCACGATCATCGATCTCGGCCGGATCGAGGAACTGCGTGGGGTGCGCGATGACGGCGACGCGCTCGTCGTCGGGGCGATGACCACCCATCACGACGTCATGACCGATGCTCTCGTCGGCCAACACGCCACGCTGCTCGCCGAGGCCACCGCGACGGTGGCCGACCCGCAGATCCGCCACCGCGGCACATTCGGCGGTTCACTCGCCCACGCCGACCCGGCCGGCGATCTCGGCGCGGTGGCCGTCGCTCTCGACACCACCATGACCGTCGCCGGGCCCAACGGCCGACGCAGCCTCGGTGCCGAAGAGTTCTTCACCGACATCTTCACCACCGCACTCGAACCCGACGAGATCCTGGTCGACATCCGCATCCCCAAGCACACCGGTTGGCGCGCCCACTACGAGAAGTTCCACCGGGTGTCACAGAGTTGGTCGATGGTCGCGGTCGCCGCGACCGTCGACGTCGACGGCGGGACCATCCGCAACGCCGCGGTCGCACTGACCAACATGGGCGCGGTACCGGTCAGGGCCCGCGGAGTGGAGCAGGCGCTGGTAGGGCAGTCCGCAGACATCGACGTGATCCGGGCGGCCGCCGACCATGCCGCCGAGGGCGCCGAACCGATGAGCGACACCAACGCCGACGCCGAGTACCGCACCCACCTGGCGAAGGTGCTCACACGCCGAGCCGTCGTCACCGCAGCGGGAGTCTGACCATGCAGCTTGAACACGCCTTCTCCGTCGACGCACCGATCGACGACGTCTGGAATGCCCTGATCGATCCCGAGAGGGTCACCGGGTGCATGCCCGGTGCCAGCCTGACCGGGGTCGATGGGGACAGCTTCACCGGCCAGATCAAAGTGAAGATCGGCCCGGTTGCCCTGGTGTACAAAGGCACCGGGACCTTCGTCGAGAAAGACGAGAGTGCCCACCGCGCGGTGATCGAGGGCAACGCCAAGGAATCCCGCGGCCAGGGCACCGCCAAGGCATCGGTCACGATGACGCTGAAGGATGAGGGCGACCAGACCACCGGGACCGTTGTCACCGACCTGGCCATCACCGGCAAACCTGCCCAGTTCGGTCGGGGCATGCTGTCGGATGTCGGCGGCAAGATCATCGACCAGTTCTCGTCCTGCCTGTCGAAGAAACTCGGTGAACCGGCGCCGGCCGCGCAACCGGCAGCCACACCACCGTCAGGCGGGCAGCCGGCTGAATCCGAGGGCGCCGGGGCTGCCGCAGCCACCACCCCGGTCCAGCCGTCCACCGAGCCGCACGCCGAGGCAGAGGCGCTTGACCTCATGCAGTACGCCGGCGGCTCGGTGGCCAAGCGCGCGGCGCCGCTCGTCGGTGCGTTGGTTCTCGGCGCGATCGTGTTCATCCTGGTACGCCGTCTCCGTAGCTGAGATCGATTCCCCCATCCGGTTGAATCGCGCGGACAACGGCCCGCCGCCGGTGTAGCGTCTGCGACGCAGACCCTGCCGGTCCGGAACCGGGTGGGGACACGGGGGTGATCGTGGCAATTCGGACGACGTTGTGCCGCATGGTCGCCGGCGGTGCATCGATCATGGTGGCCTGGGCCGCCGCCGCGCCGACACAGGCGGCGCCCACGCAGGCGGTACCCACCGTTGTCGCCGCGGAGGTGATCGCCGACGGCCCGATGGTCGTCGACGGCGCGAGCACCACCTCACGCATCCGATACACCTCCACCTCGGTGCGCGGCGTGCGCACCGAGATGACCGGCACCCTCACGCTGCCGAGCGCACCGGCCCCGGACTCCGGATGGCCACTGGCGGTGTGGAATCACATGACCGTCGGCGGCGCGGATCACTGCGCCCCGTCTACCGCGACCACCACGCATCCGGAGCTGCCTCGGATGACCTCCGGTGATCGGGTCATCGCCCATCTGCTCGACGCCGGATTCGCGGTGGTGCGCCCGGATTTCGAGGGTATCGGTGGTTCCGGACCGCATCCGTACCTCATCGCGGGATCATTGGCGCGTTCGACCATCGACGCAGCGGTCGCGGTCTCTCGGTACGACTCCCGGATCAGCCACGACGTGGTGGTCGCCGGCCACTCGGAGGGCGCGGTCGCCGCGTTGTCGGCCGGCGCCCGCGAGGCGGCACAGTGGAATGGGTTACGGCTTCGTGCCGTCGCCGCACTGGCCCCACCGACGGAGGTGGCCGCAATCCTCGACGCATTGTCCGGCGTACCGCTGGCGGGCCCCGCGATCAATGAACTGGTCGGCCTGGCCGCGCTGTTGGGCAGTGGCGCGGCAGCAGCGGATCCGGATTTCGCCGACCTGATGACGCGCGGTGGTCTCAGTCGATCCGCGACCGTGCTGCTGCCCCACATCGAGGATCGATGCTATGCCGAACTCACCGAGCCCGGCTCCTTCGGCGGACTCGCACCGACCCAGCTACTCGGCCCCGCGGGCGCGCAGATGAAGGCGAAGCTGGTGGAGATACTCGAGCGCAACGACGTGCGGAATCTGCATATCCCCGCGCAGATTCCGGTTCGCGTGGATGCCGGATTCACCGACACGGTGGCACCGCAGCCTCTCGTCACGCGATTGGTCGACACCTACCGCCACAACGGAATGTCGGTGACCTACGTCGAGCATCCGGTCGGCCACGCCGGCGTGGCAACCGAGCCGGGTGCGGCCACCGACATCGCGCGGTGGTTGATCGCACAGGTGTGAAGCCCGGGCAGCACCCGAGCACCGCACCACCCGCGTGATGTACTCGTGCGATGACCACGTTCCCCGCCCTGACAGAGACACCGCTGGCGATGGCGGACGCGAATGCCGCCGGGCTCACCCTCGGCATCGCCGTCTATGCTGCGGCGATCCTGATCGGCATCGGCGTCGGCATCAACGCCGTGACCACCGGGCGCCGACGTCGTGCGGTGATCGCCGCGACCGTGGTGCTGGTGCTCACCCTCGCCGGCCTGGTGATCGCGATCGCGAGCAGTATCGGCTAGTCGGGTCGCCCCGGGCCGGTGCACCTCACGCCGATGCGGCGAATGCCGCGCGGAGCGCCGCCGTCTGCATCCGGAAGAACTCCTTGGACACCGGCGCGTTCGTCTGGATCAGGTCGAAGGCGTGATAGGCGCCGGGGATCACCTCCAGCGCGCAGTCCACCCCGGACTCGCGTAGGCGCTTCGCGTAGGCCACATCTTCATCATGGAAGAGGTCGAGTTCGCCGACGCCGATCCACGCCGGTGCAAGTCCGGTGAGATCGTCGCGACGAGCCGGCGCGACGATCTCGGGCGCGGCGCCGCCCAGGTAAGCCCCCCACCCGAACCGGTTGGAACTGCTGTTCCACATCCTGAATCGGTTCTCGATCGGCGACGGTCCGGCGGCGCCGGTGCGGTCGTCGAGCATCGGGTAGGCCAGCAGCTGCAGGACCGGTGCGCTCTCGCGACGTTCTTTGACCCGCAACGCCACCTGGGCGGCCAAACCACCGCCGGCACTCGCGCCGCCGATCGCCACCCGGGACGCATCCACACCATCGGTCTCGTAGGCGAGCTGCAGGGCCTCGTGGCAGTCGTCGAGTGCCGCCGGGAACGGATTTTCGGGCGCCAATCGATAGTCCACCGAGATCACGACGGCGCCGATTTCGGCGCACAATCGCCGGCACAGGTCGTCGTCCTGCCGGGCCTCGCCGAGCACGAATCCACCGCCGTGGATCCACACCAGGGCCGGCGCCACCGCACGCCCACCGGTAGGCCGGAAGATGCGCACCCCGCCGCCGGAGGGCAGTGACCTCACCTCGACACCGCGATCGCGCTGCAGCCGGGCGAGCGAGCCCTGTAGGAAGCGGACGATCCGCAGGCTTCGCGGGCCGGCGAGCCCGCGCGGCAACACACGTGCCGAACGCGCCAGGTCGGGATGAAACTCGTGCTGTGCGGTCATGGTCGACGCTCACCTTTCGCTGCGATTGGTTGAATCCAGGTATAACGCGGCAGAATCTCGCCCGATGAACATCGACGAGATCGGCACACGACGCTTTGCCCTCCCCGCGGTTCTGCTGGTGCTGTTCACCACTGGATGGGGCGCCAATCACTTCGCGTCGATGATCCCGGTCCTGCGGGTCGACAAGGGATTGTCCTCAACTGTGCTCACCGGCGCGTTCGGCATCTACGCACTCGGGCTGCTGCCGGGCCTGTTCGGCGGCGGCACGCTGTCGGATCGGACCGGCCGGCGGCCGGTGGTGTTGACCGGCGCGGTCCTGGCCGGGATCGGAAATCTGATGATGATCGTCTGGCACGAGGAGGCCGGAGTGCTCGTCGGTCGCCTCGTCGTCGGGCTCGGGGCCGGACTCACCATCAGCGCCGGCACCGCCTGGGCTGCGGACCTGCGCGGCCGATCCGGAGCGACGCTGGCAGGGGCCATCCTGACCACCGGCTTCGCCCTCGGCCCCGTCATCACCGGTCTGCTCGCCGAGTTCGTCCCGCATCGACTCGAGATGCCGTTCGCGGTGTCCGGGATCGCGTCGATCGCCGTGGCCGCGGCGGCAGTGGCACTCACGCCCGCGACCCCGGCACCCACCGCGCACGGCGCATCCGTCGACGATCCAGGGCGACGATCTGTGGGTGCCGCGTTGTCCTGGTCGGTGCCGATGGCGCTGTGGGTGTTCTCGTCGGTGACCGTCGCCGTCGTGGTGATGGCCGAGCGCATCGCCGACCGCTACGACGGCGCGTGGGTGCCCGGCCTGGCGGCCGCGTTGAGTCTGGGGTCGGGAGTGATCATCCAGTTCGTGGTGCGCCGACTGCACAGCGGCCCGTCGGCCGGGGTCGTAGGGGCAGCGCTGGCAGCCGCAGGCTTCCTGCTCGCAGCCGCGGGAGGCGCGCACCCGAGTATGGCTCTGTTCGTGATCACCGCGATCGTGTTGGGTCTTGCCTACGGTCTGTGTCTGCGCGACGGACTGATGGATGTCGAGACGATGACACCGTCGGAGCACCGGGGTGCGGTGACCGGGATGTTCTATGTCGCCTGCTACCTGGGGTTCGGATTGCCGGTGCTACTCACCAGCATTCGGCCCTCGACCGGTGTCGTCGCCCCGCTGGTCGTCCTGGCGGCCGCCGCCGCAGTGGCGTCGCTCGCCCGTGCCCTGCGCCTGCGCCGACGCGTCTGACCGGCTCGCGACGCAGCGTCACGCAGGCAAGAAGACGCGCCCACCTATCGCACCCCGTACGGTCCGGGCGGCCACGGTCACCCAGGCCGCGAGCAGAACGACGTAGAGCGCGGCACCCAGATCGCGAATCGGCGTGGAGTCCAGGGCGAACCCCAACGCGCACAGGCCCGTCACACAGGTGCCGACGGGAAAGGTGAAGCTCCACCAGGTCAGCGCAAACGGCAGCCCGCGGCGCACAGTTCGTACGGTGACGGCCACGGCGAGTGTGAACATGGCGATGCCGAAGCCACCCATCACCAACCCGTAAACGATGCCGAACACGGTCAGCCCGACCGCGATCGGTGCGTGCTCACCGGTGAACACCAGATGCGACTGGACTGCGAGGAGGTTGGCGGCGGTGATCGACTGGCCGACCATGCCGAGCGTGATCCAGATCGTCGGGGCCGACCGCGACACCGGCACCCCACCGCGGAGCAGTCGGGCATAGATCAACGTCATGGTCATCAATCCGAGGATCAAACTCATGCCGAACAGTGCATAACAGCCGGCCAGCATCGTCAGTCGCAGCTGTCCAGCCGGAACGTAGGCCACCAGTGCGGCGCCCGTGGACGCCGACACCATCGGGGGCACCACCGGCATCAGCCAGGCGGGCAGGGCCGCGTGTTCGGAGTTCTGCTCGGCGGTCATCATCGCGAACGGCACCCAGACCGCGGTCGCCACGCCGATTGCGGTGCCGGCTGCCCACAGCACGCCACTGATCGACAGTGCGACCGCGCCGCCCAGGATCGGCTCACCGAGATGCAGGGTGCCCGCGCCGACGGTGAGCAGAGCCATCGGCAACGCACCGTAGAACTGCGACATCACCGGGTCGGTGGCATACCGGCGCGCGGTCTCGCCGTGGCGACGCCAATGCACGGCGAACGCGGCGCTGATCGCGACGAGCAGCACCGACGCGAGCAGCCAGATCGCGGTCGCGAACGCGGTGATGATCGCCGACTGCACCGGCAGCACGATCGCCGCGTTCGCGACGATCCCGGTGCCCATCACCGCAGCGAACCAGTTCGGCGTCAGGTGCTCGAACACCTGACGCGGATGGTCGAGATCGGGAAGGAGACGACGACGGACAACTCCGGTGCGCTCGAGCGTGGCGGTCATGGCTCCACTGTCGAGGAATCGCGCGTCCTCCGGCAGAGGGCCCGACCTTGTGTGCCCACAACCACCAATTGTGGGGCGCCACCGTCCCCGCTTGTGACCTCCGCGCCGTATCGGCGGCAGACGGGATCAGTCCACCGACATCTCCCCCAGCTCCGACCAGCCGTCCTGATCGAGCGTGACGTTGATGATGTCGGGCGTGCGCTGCAGATACTTCGGCAACTCGGTCGTCGCGACCTGGAAGTGCGAGCTGTTCACATGCGCCTCGGCGGCGTCATCGTCGAACGCCTCGGTGAGCACGTAGGTGTTCGGATCGTCGAGACTGCGCGCCCACTCGAAGAACCTATTGCCCGGCTCGGCGCGGGTGGCCTCGGTAAAACTCTGTACGAGATCAGGCCATTGATCGGCGAATTCGGGCTTGATGGGCCACTTTGCCACGATGAAGATCATGCTCCCACTGTAATGATCCCAGCCCTGTCCACCACCTCGTCGCCGTCTCAATCAGAGACGGATATATCTGACAACCACCGTTTCCCGGAAGCCTTGTCGGCGATACCCGGAGGCGGCATAGTGTGGTGGAGACAACACGTGTCGAGTCGGAGGTACTACATGCGCGAGATCACCAGGTTCTACATCGACGGTTCATGGGCCGAGCCCGCCGAGCTCAACCTCATCGACGTGATCAATCCGGCCACCGAGAAGGCCGCCGGCCACGTCGCCCTGGGCACCGCCGCCGACGTCGACAAGGCCGTCGACGCCGCCCGCAAGGCGTTTGTGACCTGGAGCCAAACGTCGGTGGACGAACGGGTCACCATCCTCAACGCCGTCGTCGCCGAGTACCAGAAGCGGATGCCCGATCTCGCCGCGGCAGTCACCGAGGAGATGGGCGCGCCCAGCGGCCTGGCCAACAACGTCCAGGTACCGATCGGACTGGCGCATTTGATGACCGCGGCCGCCCAGCTACCCACCTTCAGCTTCAGTGAGGATCGCGGGACCTCGCGGATCGTCAAGGAGCCGATTGGCGTGTGCGGCTTCATCACCCCGTGGAACTGGCCGCTCAACCAGGTCATGTGCAAGGTGGCCCCGGCGCTCGCGACCGGCTGCACCATGGTGCTCAAGCCGTCAGAGGTGGCCCCGTTCAGTGCCGCGATCGTCGCCGAGATCTTCGATGCCGCAGGCGTTCCCGCCGGCGTGTTCAACCTTGTCAACGGCGACGGCCCGGGCGTCGGCACCGCACTGGCCGCGCACCCGGGGATCGACATGGTCTCGTTCACCGGTAGCACCCGCGCCGGCATCGAGGTGGCCAAGAACGCCGCACCGACCGTCAAGCGCGTGGCCCAGGAACTCGGCGGCAAGAGCCCGAACATCATCCTCGACGACGAAGATTTCGCCGCCAACGTTGCCGGCGGTGTCGCAGCGATGATGATGAACTCCGGCCAGTCCTGCAACGCACCCACCCGAATGCTGGTCCCCTCGTCCCGGATGGCCGAGGCCGAGGAGGCGGCGAAGTCGGTCGAGGCCACCCTCACCGTCGGCGACCCGAGCGGTGACGTCCGGTTGGGTCCGGTGGTGTCCGAGCCGCAGTTCACCAAGATCCAGGGACTCATCGACCGCGGTGTAGCCGAGGGTGCCAAGGTGGTGTTCGGCGGGCCGGGACGCCCCGACGACCTGCCCACCGGCTACTACGTCCGCCCCACCGTGTTCTCCGAGGTCACCAACGACATGGAGATCGCACGCACCGAGATCTTCGGCCCGGTGCTGGTGATGATCGGCTACGACTCGCTCGACAATGCGATCGAGATCGCCAACGACACCGAGTACGGACTGGCCGGCTATGTGTCCGGCAAGGACGTCGACGAGGTACGCAAGGTGGGCTCACGCATCCGCGCCGGTTCCATCTCACTCAACGGCGCACAACTCGATCCGGTGGCGCCGTTCGGCGGCTACAAGCAGAGCGGCAACGGCCGTGAGTGGGGCGACTACGCCTTCGACGAGTTCCTCGAGGTGAAGTCGCTACTCGGCTACGACGCCTGACGCACCTGCTCGGGTCCGCCTCTCACGACCCGGGCTCTCCTCTCCCGACGACCGTTCTCGTGTCACCTGCGAGGGCGGTCGTCGTGCGTCTCGGGTCGTCTCGGCGTCACGTTCCGGGCAGCCACGCCCCGTGCAGCCCGGCCGGCACCCTGATCGGCATGTGCACGGTCGCGAGCGGACCGGCGGCCGGATCGTCGGCGGGCAGGATGTAGAAGTGCGACGACATGTCTGCCGGATCGGTGCCGAACGCGCCCCAGTAGTCGTGCTCGGTCCCGGGCAGATAGATGGGCTCGCCGATCGCCACCCCTGGGCGCCAACAGGACTCGCTGCCGGAGGAGAGGTCGTGAAACCAAAGGCTGTCGAGGTCGCCGGAATCGCCGTCACTCTTGCCGACCGTCGCCACCTGCGCATGTGACCGGGTGAGCATCCGGTCGTCGACTCGTGGGAACTCGACGTTCACACTGGCGCCCATGGTGGTCCGGACGATGGTGCCGCGGGCCGGATCGAGTACCGCCCGAACCAGAGCGGAGGTCGCCGGAGTCGGCATGTCGGCGAAGCCACCCGGGTAGGTCCACTCGACGTAGTCGACGGTCACCGTGTCCGCGCCCGGCGTGTCGAACCCATTCGCGAAGTGCCATACCCACATCGGCTCGGCGTCGATCCAACCGATCGCGGAACCGTCCCGCGGGATCAGCGCGATGCGGGTACCGGAGTCCGGTCGCCACTGCAGCAACCCGCCACCACTGAGCAGCGCCTCGATGTCGAAGACCAACGGGCACAGGAACAGCACGATGTAGCGCGACGTCAAGGCCATGTCATGGATCATCAGGGGTCGGTCCACACCGTCCACCGGTGTCGGCGGTCGGAGTGTCTGACCGTCGCGGCCGATCACCGCCCACGTGAGGTACGGCGCCTCCAGTACGTAGTTGAACAGCACCAGCTCACCGGTCTCGGGGTCGAGTTTCGGGTGCGCGGTACTGCCGACCGCCATCGCGCCGTCACAGTCGTCGCGCGCGATGGTGGCCAGATCGGCCGGGTCGAGCCGGTAGGGCTGATCGGATTCGGCCATCGCGAGCAGCCGGCCACCGTGTTCGACGACGTTGATGTCGGGCAGCTGACGGAACGTCCCGGCGAGCTCTGGCCCCACCTCGGAGGCGGGCGGCGTGTATCCGTCGGTCAGGCCCGACCAGATGGCATGGTCGGCCTTCTCCTCGGCCACCACCATCGGTGTGCGGACGAAACGGTTGCGATAGTGCGCGGCGCCGTCGCCGATGTCGAGTCGGTGCACCATCGCGTCGCCGTCGAGCGGATAGACGTAGGAGCCGATCGGATCGAACCGAGGATTGGGTCCGTTGCGCAGATAACTGCCCTGCAGGTCGTCGGGGATCTCGCCGGACACCGAAAGATCGCTGACGTCGACCTCTTGGCGTTGCGGCGCGAAGACACCGGACAGATGCGCGTGGTGCGCCATGTCCACGGGTGCGGGGCGAGTTGGTGCAGTCTGCTCGGCGGACATCTGGATCCCCACTGTCGTTGCGATCGCCCACGACGACGTCCGGTCCGGCGCCACCGGGGCACGGCCGCCCGAAGGGTACGGCCGCTCCCAGTGTCCCGCCTGGCACAGGCGTGCGCTGGTCAATCGCGAAACGCTTGCCGCTGCCCGCCCGGTGGTCGCTGCCTCGCAGCAGATGCGCAGTCGACGGGCATGCAACGATCGGTAACGCCCGCCTGCCCGGCAACGACAGACCGGGCAGCGCACGCCAGGACCGCCGCGAGGTGAGTCGTCGTGCATCGGGGGAAGTCGTAGATGTCAGGAGTCACATGCCCAGCCAACCGGAACAGCCGGATTCGTCCATGATCGCCGACGGGTGGCGGATGGCGCCCGACGCCACTGCCCCGGCGCCCCGGCGCAGTATCCGACGTCGGGTCGCGGGCCTGTCCGCCGTGGTGGTGCTGAGCCTGGGCCTGTTCGGCGTGGGATCGCTGTTCTCCGGTGGCAACACGGCATCAGCCATGGCGGGACATCCCGAGGTGTTACGTGAGGGCTGCACCTGGGATTCTTCGGGCAATTACGTGCAGAACTGCAAGGTCTGGTCGGAGTCGCAGAACAAGTTCGTCACCGTCCAGATCCGAGCCTCCAACGGCAGCGACCAGGGTATCTACCTGCTCGACGGCATGCGCGCGCAAGAGGATCGCTCCGCGTGGACCAACGATGTGCAGGCCGCCCAGGTATACGACGGCAACACCGACACCACCCTGGTGATGCCGGTCGGCGGAGCGTCGTCGTTCTACACCGATTGGGAAGGCGGTGCCGGCGCGGAGAACACCACCATCGCGCAGGAGACCTTCCTCACCGAGGAGCTCCCCGACTACCTCGCCGAGAACTTCGGCGTCAGCAAGAACAACAACGCGATCGTCGGCCTGTCCATGTCGGGTGGCCCCGCGGTGACACTCGCCGAGCGTCATCCGGACCAGTTCAAGGTCGTGCAGGCGATGTCGGGTTACTACCAGACCGACAACCCGATCGGTGCGCTCGGCGTGTTCGCCAGCCAGACAATCGTGTCGAACTACACCAACGGCATCGTCAACATGTGGGGCGCGCCCGGTAGTCAGCGGTGGACCGACAACGATCCGTCGAAGAACGTCAACAAACTCAACGAGAACGGGCAGGTGCTGATCATCTCGTCCGGCAACGGATTCCTCACCTCGAGCGAGATGGCCAAACTGTCCCAGCAGGATCAGATCAGTGCGATGGCCCTCGAGATGCTCTCCGCGGTGTCGACGGTCCTCATGCAACTACAGGCCGCACAGAGCGGCGCATCGGTGATCTCGCTGCCCAACTACGGGGGCCACACCTGGGAGAACTGGGGTCGCGGTCTCGCCGACGGCAAGGACCACGTTCTCGAGGCGCTGCGCAACAACCCGCCGGTCACCGAGAAGGTGCAGGTGGTCGACGCCTCCGGTACCCCCGACCCCGAGGGTTCCACCAAGGCCACCCAGGCCGCCCTGCTCGCCGCTGAGTCCACGCCGGTGCTCGACACCGTCGACCTATCGGCCGACCCGAGCACGTCGGCACAGTCCGCGGCATCGAGCACATCGACCGATTCGACGTCGGCGTCGGCCACCGAGCCCGGGGTGTCGTCGACATCCTCGGCCGCCGACGACACCCAGCCCAGCGCGTCCACGCCGAGTACGGAGTCGCCGACTTCCGAGTCCGGTGCCGACACCGGTGAGTCGACGGTCCCGCCGAGTACTACCCCGTCGGTCCCGATCCCGGCACAATCATCGATCCCGACGACGACGCCGGTGCCCTGATCCGGACTGAGATGACGCTCAGGCCGGGGTGTGCGCCACCAGCCAGTCGACAACGTCGGTGATCACCCGGTCGCGCTCGGGTTCGTTGAAGATCTCGTGATACAGGCCGTCATAGATGGTCAACGTCTTGTCCGACGACCCGGCGAGGCGATCGACCAGTTCGCTGCCCGCCGGGCTGGTCAGCACGTCGTCACCGCCGTGCATGACCAGCAGAGGCAGCTGCAGTCGCGGTAGTCGGCGTGGAAAGGACTGCATGGTGGTGAGCATCGCGGCCCCGAGGTCGGCCGGGATCTTGCTGCGGATGACCAGCGGATCGGCGTTGTAGTCGGCGACCACCTGCGGATCACGCGAAATGGCGCTCGCGTCGAGTGCCGTGGTGGGCAGCCCCGGGGCCACCCGGGCGAGCACCGGCGCCAGCTTCATCGCGATGGGCGACATGTCGTCGCCCGGCACCACGGCCGCGCCGGACAGCACGAGCCCGGCCAGTTGATCCTGGTGGTCGAGCGCATAGTCCAGCGCGATACACCCACCCATGCTGTGCCCGACCAGAAAGGTCGGCCGGTCCGCGACGGCGGTCTCGCCTATCACGCGGTCGAGATCGTCGGTGAAGTCGGCAAAGCGCCGCAGTCGCAGACGTTTGCCGCCCGAGCGACCGTGACCCAGATGGTCGGGCACCACGGTCCGGTTGCCCGCAGCCACCAGTCGATCAACGACGTGGGTGTAGCGGCGACCGTGTTCGCCGAGGCCGTGCGCGATGACGACCACCGCCCGCGGCTGATCGATCGGGTCGATGACGTCGTAGGTGATCGTCTCGCCATGGCCGCCGACAAAATTGTGTTCCGCGCGCTGCATATCCACTCCCGTCTCAGCTTCCGATGCCGAGCCTCGACGCGACGCTGCGGCCCGCCGACTCGATCGCGCCCAACGGCCGCAGCGCGGCCTCGCCGATACTTACGAGCGCCTCCACCCTGGTGACCACCTGTTCCAACCGCGCGACGATGTCTCCCATCGACGCCACCGTGCTGTCGACCTGATCAAGCGTCACCGACAGCTTGGACAGCGTGTCGTCCATCGTGTCGATGGCCCCGTCGAGACCGCTGATGGTCTTGTTCATGTCGACGAGCGTCTCCCCGAGGTCGGCGAGAATCCCCTCGACCTGATCGACGGTCATGTCCGCGTTCAACGCCGCCTGCGCGAGCTTCTTGAACCGCTGGCGTTCGGGTCCGCGCGTGTCGGCGCCCCTGCCCCCGATGTCCCGATATCCCAGTCCCTTGTCGGCCATGGCCTCGATTATTCACGCTCGACCGTCTGCGGCGAGACGTTATGAACCCGTCAGGGCATTCGCCTGGAATAAGTCTCGACACGGCCGGGTTGAGCACGATATAGCTCAGATTTGAGCTACCTGGAAGGAGCTGGACATGCCTGCTGTCACCGCCGATACCCTCACCCTGCCCCGTGTGCGCACCGCCGCCCCCGACGAGGTCGAACGCCCGGTGAAGTCGGTCACCACCGGTCCCCGCGGCTACGAAGGTGAGGGGTTCCCCGTCGTCCGTGCGTTCGCCGGTGTCTCGTCGGCCGACCTCGACCCGTTCGTCCACATGGACCAGATGGGCGAGGTCGACTACGAGCCGGGCGAACCGAAGGGAACCTCGTGGCATCCGCATCGTGGCTTCGAGACCGTGACCTACATGATCGACGGACGGTTCCAGCATCAGGATTCCACCGGTGGCGGCGGGCTCATCGAAAATGGTGCCACCCAGTGGATGACCGCAGGTGCGGGCATCCTCCACATCGAGACGCCACCGGCCGAACTGGTCGACTCCGGCGGCCTGTTCCACGGCATCCAGCTCTGGGTGAATCTGCCGGCGGCGGACAAATTCCTGGCACCCAAGTACCAGAATTTGGAGGGCGCCCAGGTGGGACTGCTCAGTTCTGATGACGGCGGCGCCTTGATCCGTGTTGTTGCAGGCGACGTCGACGGCCACACCGGTCCGGGATCGACCCACACCCCGATCACGTTCGCGCACGCCACCGTCTCCCCCGGTGCGCGGCTGTCGATCCCGTGGCGCCCCGATTTCAACGCACTGGTGTACGTGCTCTCCGGCCGCGGTACCGTCGGCGCCGAGGCACGCCCGATCCGGCAGGGCCAACTCGCTGTGTTCGGCACGGGTGACCGCATCACCGCGACCGCCGACGCCGGCCAGGACTCGAATCGTCCGGCGCTGGAGCTGCTGATACTCGGTGGACGCCCCATCCGCGAGCCGGTGGTCCAGTACGGGCCGTTCGTCATGAACACGCGTCAGCAGCTGATGGAGGCCATCGAGGACTTCCAGGCGGGCCGTCTCGGCGTCATCCCGCCGGACGCGTTGATGCCCCACACCAGCCGGTGAGCGCCGATCCACGCCCGGCGGCCTGGCAGAACTTCATCGAGACCAGTGCCCGCCTGCAGACCGTCCTCGACGAGGATCTCAAGACCACCGCGGACATGTCGCTGGCGGACTATCAGCTGCTGATGTTGCTGTACAACGATCCGCAACGCCGGCTACGCATGCGCGAGTTGTCCGACCGACTTGTCTTCTCCACCTCGCGCTTGTCGTATCAGGTCGACACGCTCGTCCGACGCGGCTGGCTGTGTCGCGAGCGGGCCGACGAGGACAGACGCGGCAGCTATGCCGTGCTCACCGCAGCCGGAGCCGCCGCCTTCCATTCCGCCGCAACAGATCACTTGCGCTGCGTGCAGAAGCTCTTCTTCGACGCGCTGTCCAT
Organism: Gordonia tangerina; assembly: GCF_021556435.1. Classification (GTDB taxonomy): domain Bacteria; phylum Actinomycetota; class Actinomycetes; order Mycobacteriales; family Mycobacteriaceae; genus Gordonia; species Gordonia tangerina. Next base: position 12,478 of record NZ_JAKGCU010000008.1, on the reverse strand, counting down.
GGACGACGGTGCGGTCCTGCTCGACATCATGATGCGACTGTCTGCGCACCTCTCCGAGAAGGGAGCCCGATAACGCAGATAATCCGCGCCCACGAGCGAAGCCACTGGCGCAACGAGTGGCTCGATTCGCGACAGTCCTTTCCGGCCACCGGCAATTTCGATCTGGCCGGCCCGGCGAAATCCAGCGGATGACCGCGGGACGCGGTATCCGACACAGTGTCCATCACCCTGCCGGGCGCGCCATTCGGACACCTGTTCGTGGCCGTGGGACACGTATCCGTCGCTGATATCACCGGCAACATCAACCTGGAGGCCGGCGATGCCATCCGGTTCACCGGCCACGATGATATCCGGCTCACGGCACAGAACGACGCAGAGATCCTCTACTGGCAGATGGAGTCGACAGTGGCCAGGTGACGGGACCGGGCCAACACATCAGCCGAGGTGCGGCATGACGTCGGCCGCCACCACGGCCAGGTGGTCGAGGTCGCTCAGGTCAAGGGTCTGCAGGTAGATGCGGCCCACACCGGCCTCCCGGTACCGTTGGATCTTCTCCACGACCTCGCCCGGGGTGCCGGCCGCCCCGTTCTCGCGCAGCTCGTCCACCTCCCGGCCGATCGCCTCGGCTCGGCGCGCCAATTCGGCGTCGGTCCGCCCACAGCACAGCACGAGCGCAGCGGAGAAGGTCATGGTCTCGGGACGACGGCCGGCGGTGGCGCATGCCGCCCGCACCCGACCGATCTGCTCGGTAGCGGTATCGACGGGTGCGAACGCCACGTTGAACTCGTCGGCGAAGCGGGCGGCCAACGCCGGGGTGCGCTTCTTTCCGGCGCCGCCGATGATGATCGGCGGCCGGGGTTGCTGCACGGGTTTGGGCAGGGCGGGCGAATCGGACAGCGCGAAGTGTTTGCCCCGGTGGTCAAATCGACGGCCCGCCGGGGTGCCCCACAGACCGGTGATGATCTCCAGCGACTCCTCGAGCCGGTCGAAGCGTTCGCGCAGCGGTGGGAAGGGAATGCCGTAGGCGGCATGTTCGGCCTCGAACCAGCCGGCTCCGAGCCCCAGTTCGACTCGCCCGCCTGACATCTGATCGACCTGCGCAACCGAGATGGCCAGCGGGCCGGGCAGCCGGAAGGTCGCCGAGGTGACCAGCGTTCCGAGCCGGATGCGCGACGTCTCGCGCGCGAGCCCGGCCAGCGTCAGCCATGCATCGGTCGGTCCCGGCATGCCCTCGACGTTCATCGCCAGGTAGTGGTCCGAACGGAAGAAGGCGTCGAACCCCAGATCCTCGGTCGCCCGCGCCACACGCAAGAGGTCGTCGTAGGTTGCACCCTGCTGGGGTTCGGTGAAGATGCGTAAGTCCACGGTTGCCAACCTACGCGCCGGGCGATGTCACGGCATCAGCGATGGTTCGGCCGTGGTGGACAGGGTCAGTACCGCCTCGACGATCGGCTCGTGCGCCTCGATCTCACGCTCCACTCGACGCAAACGTTCGGCAAGTTCGTGCTCGGCGAGATCCCCGACCATGTCGACGGCGGCAACCAGGTAGTACTGCATCGGTCCCACATACTCGATGTGCAGATAGGTGATCCGCTCGATGTCGGGATGCTCGAGCATCTTTCGGAGGATGGACGATCGAGTCCGCGGCATCGCCGTCTGCCCCAGCAGGAACTCGCTGTTGCGTTTGATCAGGAAGATCGCGATCACGCCCAGCAGGGTGCCGACGAGTATGGACCCGATCGCATCCCAGACCGCCGACCCGGTGATCTGATGCAAAGCCATACCGAGCGCAGCGATCGCGAGCCCGGTCAACGCCGCGGCGTCCTCGAAGAACACCGCCCGCAGGGTCGTGTTGGACGTCCGGTTGAGGAAGCGGAGCGGATGGATGGCGAACCGCTCACCCGCCACCCGCGCCTGACGAATCGACTGCGCAAACGAAACACCTTCCAGTACAGCCGATATCGCCAAGACGAGGTAGCCGATGAGATAGTTGGCGTCGGGCTCGGGTTCGGTCAACGACGTGATGCCGTGCATCACCGACACCGCCGCGCCGACGGCGAACAGTCCGAAGCCGGCGAACAGCGACCAGATGTAGGTCTCTCGCCCGTAGCCGAAGGGATGGCGTTCGTCGCGGCCACGCGAACCGCGACGTTCGGCGATCAGCAGAAACACTTCGTTGCCGGCGTCGGCCCACGAATGCGCGGACTCTGCCAGCATCGACGCCGACCCGGTGATGGCCGCCGCAATCGTCTTGGCGATCGCGATGAGCACGTTCATCACGAACGCGATGACCACGGTCAGCATCGAGTCGCCTGACGCTCCCGAGTCGTCGTCGACAGTCGGTTCTGCCGCCGATTTGACCGACTCGGGCGGCGTGGAGGGCTCGGTCATGCGCCGATCGTCTCACGGGCCTGCCGACCTCTCACGCCCTGATCCGGCAGACCCCGTCCGATTCGCCGATACCTCGTCCAGGCCAGATGCCCTGGCACCCATCCATCTCGACAGCTGCCGGCAGTTGTCGACTCAGCCCACCAGACCTCGGATGTAGGCGGCCTGCCCGACGTGTTGGGCGTCGTCGTCGAGAACGCTGACCAGACGGACGCCGAGGGTCACCGGCGGATCCCAGTTCTCGTCGATCACCCGTTCGAGATCGTCATCGGAGAGTGTGCGCAGGTAGCCGACCGTCGCGGCGTGGGCGGCGTCGTGATATTCCGCGAGCAGCCCGGGCTCGACGATGACCTGAGCCACCTCGTCGGGGGATTGGCCGTAGCCGGATGCCGACCGGTCGAAGGGCAGCGCGAATCGGTCATAGAAGCCGGCCGAGGTCCACACCTCGTCGGCGACGGCGACGTCGGCGACCTGCGCGTCTTGGACCCGGGAGATGTGCCAGATCAGCCAGGCGATCGTGTTCGCCTCAGGCGCCACCCGTTCGACGAGCTGTTCGGAGGTGATGCCGTCGAGGACGGCGTGGACGTTCTCCGACACGCGGCCGAAACCGTCGATCAAGATGTCTGTAGAGCGCATACTTCCACTTCTACTCCTCGATTCACGCCCGCATGGCCGTCTGCGAGGGCCGCGGGCGACGACCCACCGCTAAGGTGTCGACGTGAGTCATCCAGGTCGCGGACACGGTCACGGTCATACGCACAACCTGTCGGAGATTCCCGCGGTGCTGTCGCCGTTGGCACGATGGTTCGTGATCGCCACGCTCAGCGTGATCGGCGTGGGTGTGGTGGTCGGCGCCGTCGTGCTGTGGCCCTCGGACGGCGAGCACAGCATTCCCATGCAATTCCGCTCCGCCGACGGTGGATCGATCCAGACCGTCGACGCCCATGTCGTCGACACCCAACGAGCGGACTGCCTCAATCCGCTGACCGGCACCGTGCAGGACGGCGCCGAGTTCCAGCTGCCCGGCGCCTCGCCGACCGGGCCGTGTATCGCGGCGACCGTACAGCTCGACGACGGCGACGATCGGGGACGACACACGCTGCTGGAGATCCCCACCAACCGAGCGCAATCCGGATCCGAACCCGGTGCGCTCGCCCCGTCGGCAGACCAGCTCGACCAGCCGCAGGCGGGACAACCCACCCTTGCGGTCGGGGACAAGATCCGGCTCAGCGTGGTCCCGGGCCCGGATGGCAACACGCGCTATACCTTTTTCGACTATCAGCGCACGATACCGACCATCATCTGGGCGTTGCTGTTCGTCGGTGCGGTGGTGCTCGTCGCGGCCTGGCGCGGGCTCCGGTCGATCATCGGGCTGGTCTTCGCGTTCCTGGTCCTCGGCATCTTCACCCTGCCGGCCATCCTGGACGGGAAGTCGCCGGTGGCGGTCGCGGTGGTGTCGTCGGCGGCCATCTTGTTCGTGGTGCTCTACCTCGCGCACGGCATCAGCCTGCGAACGAGTTCGGCGCTGTTGGGGACCTTGATGTCGTTGGTGCTCGCCGGCGTGCTGAGTTGGCTGTCCATCGAGACGATGCATATCACCGGTCTGTCGGGGGATCAGACTGTCAACCTGCAGGTGTATCAGAGCAGTATCTCGATCAGTGGGCTGCTGCTCGCCGGGTTCATCATCGGCACCCTCGGCGTGCTCAACGACGTCACGATCACCCAGGCCTCGGCAGCGTTCGAACTCGCTGCCGCCGGTGAGCCCACTCGGCTGGCGACCTTCCGCGCGGCGATGCGGGTGGGCCGCGACCATATCGCCAGCACGGTGTACACGCTGGTGTTCGCATACGCGGGCAGTGCGCTGCCCCTGTTGCTGCTGTTCTCGGTGGCCCAACAACCCTTCGGCTCGCTGGTCACCACCGATGCGATCGCGGTGGAATTGGCCCGCTCGTTCGTGGGCGGCATCGCGATCGCGTTGTCGGTTCCACTCACCACGGTCATCGCAGCCGCGCTGACCCGCCCCGCCGGCGCCACACCGGCCGGTCCGGGATCGGAGCCGCCCCCGCCGCCTCCTGCGCCGACAGCGACGCCACGCCCGGGTGGCCGCCACGCACGCCCCGACCTCTGACCGTCACGCAGCCGCCGTTGGTCGACACCTTTTGCGTGCGCGAGTCAGCATCGTCCCGTCGGCAGTTGTGGGAGGTTGCGCTCCAGCCAGTCCCCCACCCGATTGAGCATCCGGGTGCCCGTGGTGAACGAGCCGTTGCGCGGAATGGCCGCCATCGAGACCGCGACATCACCGCGGGTGGTCGTGATCACCGCGAGCTGCCGGACCAGGTACCCCGCCGACCGGGAGGTCGCCGGTCCCCAGCCACCCTTCACCGCCGTCACCGCCCCCTTGTTCGGCGCCATCGTCGCCACACCCCACTGCTGGTTGGCCGCCACGTTGCTCATCAGCCGGATCACATCCTCGCTACCAGGCATACAGGGCAGATGCGCCCCGAAACGTGCCTGGTCGGCCAACGCCCACGGGGTGTAGCCGGGGTAGGACGGCGGGTCATCCGCCTCCGAACTGACCTGCGTGCGGGTGTCATGCCCTTCGCGCAGTACCGCGGTCACCGCGTCGACCGAACTCTGGCCACCCCCTAACGCACCCCACAGCTCGCCGGCGGCGTCATTGTCGGAGAACGTGATCGCCTTGTCTTCCTCTGCGGCCACGGCCGCACCGTACCGGCGCTGCGCGGCCAGCGACACCGGCACTTTCAAGGTCGACCACGCACGGCCGGTGGTGAGGTCACCCATCGTGATGACGCGATCGGAACCAACCGCCACGATCGCCAGTCCCACCTTGCCCGGTTGTGATCTGCGCATGCTCTTCTGCATCTTCGCGAAACTGCTGATGAGCTTCTTCTCGGTGGGCACCGGCGGCTCGAGGAACTTCGCGATCTGCGGCGGCAGCGGCGGGAGTTGAGGTGGCCACCACGCGGGTGAGGCAGCAGCAGTCGCCGATCCGAGGAGCAACGAACCGGCGATTGTCACGGCGGTCACCGTGACAATCAACTTCACACGAGTCACTTGCGTCTCCCTAGTCACATCAGTAACAGGAGACTAAACGGGATCACCCCTCGATGCCCAGCTCGATACGAAGTTGTAGTAATCCGCTCACCTGCCACGCTCGTGGCGATACGACACTAATCCGTACGAACTCGCCACTGCCCCATGCCGAGGAACACCATGACCAACTGGCGCTCGGTCCGGGCGACGATATCGCGCTCGGCCTCTCGACCGCGGTAATCGTTGTCGAGGAGGTCGGCGACCGCGGTCAGCATGATCGTGACGATGAGTTCGGCGGCCAGTTCCAGATCTTCCGGCGACCACTGCGCCAGGTCGGGCAGCCGCGACAGATCGATGGCGAGTTCCTTGGAGAACAACCGCAACTCGGTGTCGATGGCACGACGGATCTCGGCGATACCGCCGTGCTGCTCGCGTACCAGAAACCGGAACTGCGCCTCGTTGTCGTGGACGTGGCGCAGCAGGATCGCCAGCGAGTTCTGCGCCGTCGGCAGAGCTTGCCGAGCGGCGAGATCGCGCCGCCCTTCGCGCAGCGTGCGCCGCAACACCCGCATCGAATCCTCGACCAGCGTGACGCCCAGATCCTCCATAGAGGCGAAATGCCGATAGAACGCGGTCGGCACGATGCCTGCACCCCGCGCCACCTCGCGCAGACTGATGCTGCCGAAGCTGCGCTCGGCGACGAGTTCCATCGTCGCGTCGAGCAGACCCTGCCGGGTACGACTCTTACGCTCGGCCCGACTCTCCGAAGTCCGCCCATCCGGCTCGCCGACAGCACGTGACGGACGCTGCCGCGCGGTGTGTCGAGACCTGGTCACGGTCCGAGTCTAGAGCGGGATGACTCCGCCGCCGGAGACCGCGTCAGCCCCAGTGACAGCCGTCACAACAAAAGTCCTTGACGACACCGGCGCCGAACATGCCACACTGTTTTGTGTACATATGTTCACTCAAGTGAGCACACGAACGGAGCCAGCCCATGAGCATCCGCCTTCCCTCGGTCCTCGGGACCATTGTCGAGAGCGCCCTCTCGCCACATCCCGTCGACCGCTATCTCGAACTGATCGATCCGATGCTGACCTGGCGCGACATCCGTGCCAAGGTCGTCGCGGTGGACCGCCCGACCAGCCGGGCCGTCCGACTCACTCTTCGCCCCACACACCAGTGGACCGGCCACCTTCCCGGACAGTATGTCCAGCTCAGTACCGTTATCGACGGCGTCCGGCACACCCGGTGCTTTTCCCCCGCGAACGCTCCGTCACCCCGCGGGGATCTCGAGTTGACGGTGACCGCCCACGAGGGCGGGTTCGTCTCGCGGCACCTGTTCGACCACGCGCACGTCGGCATGGTCGTCGGACTGTCGGCGGCGACCGGCGAGTTCGTCCTACCTGCCGAGCGCCCCCGTTCGGCAGTCTTCATCAGCGGCGGCAGTGGTATTACACCCGTACTCTCGATGATGCGAACGCTCGTAGCCGAGGGCCACCAGGGAGCCATCACCTTTCTGCACTACGCACGCACACCGGATGACGTGGCCTACCGGACGGACCTGGCCGCGATCGCCGCGAACCACCCGAGGGTCGACCTGCGGGTGCACTACACCCGCGACGCCCACGGCGAGCATTTCACCGGCGCACATCTCGACGACATCGACCATTTCGCAGATGCCGAGTTGTTCGTGTGCGGACCGGCCGCACTGATGGACGCCGTCGAGCGCCATCACGACGCGGCCGGACTGACCCAACCGCTGCACCGCGAGGCGTTCACGCTGGCAGTACCGATCTCCGTCGACCCCGACGCACCCGTCGACGGCGAGCTGACCTTCCTGCGATCCGGCAGATCGGCGACCAACGACGGCCGCACCATCCTCGACCAGGCGGAATCGGCCGGGCTCCGGCCCGACTCCGGCTGCCGGATGGGGATCTGTTTCTCCTGCACTGCGATCAAGAAATCCGGTTGCACCCGCAACGTGCTGACCGGAGACACCGACAGCGAAGCCGACACGCAGATCCAACTCTGTATCAATGCGCCCGTCGGCGACGTGGAAATCGAGGTTTGACATGACCATCATCGACCACCCCACCACCGACACCGCCCTGGTCGGTATCGACGCACCCGTCCCGGACGAGCCCACCACCGTCGACGACCCCAAACACATCGTGCTCAGCTACGAGCAAGTGGAGGCACTGGGCCGCGAACTCGACGAACTCAAGGCACGGGTCGTCGCCGACCTCGGCGAGAAGGATCGCGAATACCTCTACTCGGTCATCCGCGCCCAGCGTGGCTTCGAGATCGCCGGTCGCGCACTGATGTATCTCGGCTTCTTCCCGCCCGCGTGGGTGGCCGCGGTCGGCGCACTGTCGGTGTCGAAGATCCTCGACAACATGGAGATCGGCCACAACGTCATGCACGGCCAGTACGACTGGATGCGTGAGGACACCTACAACTCACGCGAATTCGAATGGGACACCGTGTGCCCGGCCGACCAATGGCGCCACAGCCACAACTACATGCACCACACCTTCACCAACATCATCGGCGAGGACCGCGACATCGGCTACGGCATTCTGCGGATGGATCGCGACCAGAAATGGAATCCCTACTACCTCGGTAACCTTGGCTATGCGACCGCGCTGATGCTGCTGTTCGAATGGGGCGTGATGCTCCATGACCTGGAGGTCGAGAACATCGTCGCCGGCAAACGCAAATGGTATGACGTCAAAGGTCTCGTCAAGGGTATGTGGCGCAAGGCCGGTCGACAGGTCCTCAAGGACTACGTGGTGTTCCCCGCCCTCACCGGCCCCCTGTTCGTGACCACGCTGCTGGGTAACGCCTCAGCCAACCTCGTTCGCAACCTGTGGACCTTCTCGATCATCTTCTGCGGCCACTTCCCCAGCGGCGCCCAGACCTTCACGGCCGAGGAGTGCGCCGACGAGACGCGCGGCCAGTGGTACCTGCGACAGATGCTGGGCTCGGCGAACATCACCGGCAGCCCGCTGTTCCACATCATGAGTGGCAACCTTTCGCATCAGATCGAGCATCACCTGTTCCCCGACATCCCCGCCAGCCGGTATCCGGAGATCTCCGGAGAGGTTCGCGAGATCTGCGAACGTTACGGTCTGCCGTACAACACGGGTTCGCTGAGCCACCAGTTGGCCTCGACCTGGAAAAAGATCGCCAAACTCTCGCTACCGAACTTCCTGACCCGCGACGACAACGACCTGGTGGTGACCGTGGAGCGCTCGCCGTCGGCTGTTGCGTGAGGCACGGTCTGCCGGTCCCGGTGGCAGAATACTGAGCATGGTCGACAGCATCGAACGCAACAAGGACCTCGTCCAGGAACTCGTGGAGTCGACGGCCACGCACGTCGGCCGGATCGCCACCATCATCACCGGCGCTGTCGCCGATGTCGCCCGCGAGATCGGCGATCTCGTCACCGACGGCTTCGAGATGCGCGACGCGGCGCGTCGGGCCCGCGACGACGAAGAGCGCGACATCATCGACGTCGAGGAACACAACGACATCGGCGACGGGCCCGTCGTTCTCGAAGAGGTCGAGCTCGAACAGGCCCAAATCGAAGCCACCGACCCCGGCGTCGGCGATCCCGAGGGCGTTGCACCCGGAGAGGCCAAACCCGCGGCCGACCTCGAATCGTTCGAATCCGGCGAGGACGTCCTACCCGGTAATCCGGTGGATCTCGGCGAGATCAACGAAGCCGAGCTCGGCAGCGCCGAGGCGGTCCCGGAAGAGCCGGTCGATCTCGGGGAGATCCCGGGGCAGGCGCCCTGAGGACCGGCCGGCCGGTTCGGTCGGCTCCCGCCAGTAACGTGGTGCCCTGTGGCAGACATGTGGCACGTACTGGCATCGACCTTCGGTTACGAGTCGTTCCGCGGTGATCAGGAACAGATCGTCGATCATGTGGTCTCCGGCGGAGATGCAGTTGTCCTGATGCCCACCGGCGGCGGCAAGAGTCTCTGCTACCAGGTGCCCGCACTGGTCCGGGAGGGCTGCGGGGTCGTCGTCTCACCGCTGATCGCGTTGATGTCCGATCAGGTCGCCGCGCTGCGCGAACTCGGGGTGCACGCGGCGTATCTGAACTCAACGCAGACTTCCGAACAGCGCGCCGAGGTCGAATCGGCTTTTCGCAGCGGTGAACTCGACATGCTCTATGTCGCACCGGAACGCCTCAACACCGCAGGCTGCCGGGCCTTGTTGCAGAGCGGTCGGATCTCGCTGTTCGCGATCGACGAGGCCCACTGCGTCTCGCAATGGGGACACGACTTCCGGCCGGATTACCTCGCACTCGGCGAGCTCGCCGAACTGTGGCCGGATGTCCCGCGCATCGCGTTGACCGCGACCGCCACCCGCCGCACGCACGCCGAAATCACCGAACGCCTGCACCTCGCTGACGCCCGGCACTTTGTCGCCGATTTCGACCGTCCCAACATCACCTACCGCATCGTCACCAAATCTGAACCCCGCAAACAACTTCTCGACTTCATCCGCACCGACGGCCACGTCGACGGGCAACCGGCCACCGGGATCGTCTACGCACTGAGCCGCGCCTCGGTGGAGAAGACGGCGGCGTTCCTGGCGGCCAACGGCGTCGACGCGATGCCGTATCACGCCGGCCTCGATCGCGAAGTCCGCCACGACACCCTGGAGCGATTCCTGCGCGCCGACGGCGTCGTCGTGGTCGCGACCATCGCCTTCGGCATGGGTATCGACAAACCCGACGTGCGGTTCGTCGCCCACATCGATCTACCCAAGAGCGTGGAGGGCTATTACCAGGAGACCGGTCGAGCCGGGCGCGACGGTCTGCCGTCGGTGGCGTGGATGACCTACGGGTTGGCCGATGTCATGCAGCAGCGTCGACTCATCGACCAGTCCGACGGCGACGCGAATCACCGGCGGGTCCAACAGCAGCACCTCGACGCGATGCTCGCGCTGTGCGAGACCGTGGACTGCCGACGCGCTCAACTCCTGAGGTATTTCGGGCAGGACGCACAGGCATGCGGCAATTGCGACACGTGCCTGACCCCACCGAAGACCTTCGACGGCACCGTGCCGGCGCAGAAATTGCTCTCGACGATGGTGCGGCTGCAGCGGGATCTGGGCGATCCGCCCTACGGCGCCGGCCACCTCATCGACATCCTGCGCGGCGCCGACACCGCCCGCATCCGAGAGCGCGGACACACGCGGCTGACCACCTACGGCATCGGCACCGACCTCGACGCCGCCGCCTGGCGCAGCGTGATCCGTCAGCTGGTGGCCTCGGGGATCATCGCACCTCAGGGCGACTACGGGGTGCTGACCCTCACCGACAAGAGCGGGCCCGTGTTGCGCGGCGAAACCACCGTGATGTTGCGGACCGATCCGGCGCGACCGGCCGGCGGGCGCAGCACCCGCGGATCACGCTCAGCACCCGACCTGCCCGACGCCGACCGCGGTTTGTTCGAACACCTGCGTGCGTGGCGCAAGGCCGAGGCATCGCGGCGCGGTGTGCCGCCGTATGTGGTGTTCAACGACGCCACCCTGCGTGAACTGGCGGCGCTGCGGCCGGCGTCGACGACGCAGTTGCGATCGGTATCGGGCATCGGCGACGCCAAACTCGAGCAGTACGGCGACGACGTACTCGCCGCGATCTCGGGGTTCGATGCGGAATCCGAACCGGCGTGAGCGGAATCATTGCCCGGGGTCGCGACGTTGTCTACCTTCGGCAGAGCTGTTCTTCAGGAGGTTTTCGGTGTCCCCAACGTTGCCGTCGGCGCTGACGTTTCCCAATCCGGTCAACGACTACGCGGCCCGTTCGACCGCGGGTCTGGTGATCGCGCTCGCCGTGGTGGCGATCGTGGTCGACCACCCGGTGCCCTACGCCCTGCTCGCACTCGGCTTTCTGCTGCGGGTGATGGCAGGTCCTCGGTTCTCTCCGTTCGGCCAGCTGTCGGTGCGGTTCATCGCACCGAAGATCTGGCGCAAGACCAAACTCGTGCCCGGCCCGCCCAAGCGGTTCGCCCAGACCATCGGGCTCGTGTTCAGCGGCAGCGCGTTGGTGCTGTCGCTGCTCGGCCTCGGCGTCGCGGCCCAGATCGTAACCGGCGTGCTCATCGTGGCGGCGTCCCTGGAGTTCGTGTTCGGCCTGTGCCTCGGGTGCGTCGCCTTCGGGTTCCTGCAGCGACGCGGGATCATCCCCGAGACAGTGTGCGAGGTGTGCAACGATCTCTCGCTGCGCTTGGCTGCGTAGACCACACCCCAACCGCGGGTGCAGCCGTCCGCGCACACCCGCATTCGCTGGTCGAGTAGCCCGCGAACGAAGTGAGCGAGCGTATCGAGACCTCTTGCGCCTGACAGCATCTCACCAAATCTCGATACCCCGACTCGCTGGCGGTCGCCGACTACTCGATCAACGGGTAAGTCCCGGCCACTCGATCAACGAGCCAACAGCCCGCGCACCCCAACCGCTGGTCGAGTAGCCCGCGAACGAAGTGAGCGAGCGTATCGAGACCTCTTGCGCCTGACAGCATCTCACCAGATCTCGATACGCCGACTCGCTGCCGCTCGCCGACTACTCGACCAACGGGTAAGTCCCGGCCACTCGATCAACCAGCGAACAGCCCGCACCCCAACCGCTGGTCGAGTAGCCCGCGAACGAAGTGAGCGAGCGTATCGAGACCCCCGGCGCCCGACAGCATCTCACCAAATCTCGATACGCCGACTCGCTGCCGCTCGCCGACTACTCGACCAACGGGTAAGTCCCGGCCACTCGATCAACCAGCGAACAGCCCGCGCACCCCAACCGCTGGTCGAGTAGCCCGCGAACGAAGTGAGCGAGCGTATCGAGACCTCCGGCGCCTGACAGCATCTCACCAAATCTCGATACGCCGACTCGCTGCCGCTCGCCGACTACTAATGGGAGCTACTGGGTCTGGTCGTGAGTTTGGGTCAGACTTGGTGTTGGTGGCTGCTGCTGGGTGAGCACTCGTGGCTACGGAACCGTTGATGGCGAGTTCTGGATCGAGACCGT
>NZ_JAKGCU010000007.1 GCF_021556435.1 Gordonia tangerina | reverse complement strand
AGTTCGACGACTCCAGGAGACTGCATGTCCGCGGATACTGGGCCGATGATTTGTCCATCAAATGAGCTCGCGCTGGGTACTAAAGGGTGATGAATAGCTTGGCCGATTGGTGGAGTCGCGGGGGGGGGGGGCACCCCCCCCCCCCCCCCCCCCCCCCGGGGGGGGGCCCCCCCCCCCCCCCCCCCCCCCCGCGGCGCGGTCGGTCGCGCGACCCGACTGCGAGATCGTCGCCGTCACCTCCACCATGGGGCCGGAGTCGATCGAAAGTCACTACGACGAAGCGCTTGCGGTGCCCGGCCTGCTGCGGGCCATCGCCGACAACCCCGGCGCCGACGGCTACCTCGTCGCCTGCTTCGGCGATCCCGGCCTCGACGCCGCCCGGGAAGTGGCCGACGCCCCGGTTCTCGGGATCGCAGAGGCAGCAATGCATCTCGCCGCCCCGCTGGGACGGACATTCTCTATCGTCACCACTCTCGACCGCACCATCGGCCGGGCCGTCGACCTGGTGGCGCATTACGGATTCGCCGGCCAGTGCGGCGGTGTACACGCCTGTGACATCCCGGTCCTGGAACTGGAGACCAACCCGGCCACCGCGGACATCCTGGAGAAGGCCTGCAGCGAGGCGCTGCGCACCGACGGGTCGGACGCCATCGTCCTCGGCTGCGCCGGGATGGCCGACCTCGCCCAGCGGATCGGCGCCGCCATCGATGCGCCCGTCATCGACGGCGTCGCCGCCGGCGTGGGGATGCTCGCCGCGCTGGCCGCGATGGGCGGACGTACCGGAACGGCTTCGGGCGAGTTCCGGGCACCGCCGCGCAAGCGCTACTCGGGCGCTTTGCAAGACTTCGAGATCAGCTGAGCCAATTGAGCACTCACACCCGCATCGTGACGTCGCGAGCCGCGGTGAGTGCCGACAACGCCTGTGGCACCAAAGCCATCGCCAACACCGCCATCGCGATGGTCCACGAGCCGGTTACATCGTGCAGCGCACCGATCAGGAACGGCCCCGCGGCGGCCACGACATACCCGATCGACTGGGCCATCCCAGACACCTGGCCGGTGACCGCGGTCGATGGACTACGCACCACCATGAACAGCAATGCCAGGCTGATCGACGCCCCCGGACCGGACATGACGAGCATGACCCACACAGTGGTGAGGTGATCGGTGCACAACAGGCCCACGAAACCGATCGCGCACACCGCCACCACGAGTAACGTCACCAGTCGTTGATCGGCGCGGCGACCGGCGACGATCGGGACCAGCAGCGACGCCAGTAATGCCACGACCTGCCCCAGCGCGAGAATCGTGCCTGCCTCGGCGGTGCTGCGTCCCTGGTCGATAAGGAACTGCGGCAGCCACGCGGTGAACGTGTAGAAGACCAACGATTGGGCGCCCATGAACACCGTGATCGCCCAGGCGATCCGGTTGCGCAGCAGCTGTCGCGATGTGCCGGCGACCACGACACGATGTACCTGCCCCAGCTGAGGCAACCAGACGATCAGCGCCAGGAGTACCAGCAACGTCCAACACGTCAGTGTCAGTTGCCAATTGCCATCCAAACGGGTGTCGATGGGCACGGTCAGGCCGGCGGCGACCGCAGCACCACCGGACAGTGTCATCGAGTACAGCCCGGTCATCAGACCCGATCGGTGCGCGAAATCCCGTTTGATCAAGGCCGGCAAGACGACGTTGCAGACGCCGATCGCCGCGCCGATCACCGCCGAACCCGCGAGCAGACACATCACGTTCGAAACGAACCGCAGCCCCATTCCGCCGATCAACAGCACCAGGGCGCCGAACACCGTCCGTTCGATGCCGAACCGGGCGGCCACCCGTGGGGCAAACGGCGCGCTGAGGCCGAAGAACAGCACCGGCAGCGTGGTCAGCAGACCCGCGGTGGCGCTGCTGAAACCGAGATCACGCATGATGTCGTCGATCAGCGGGGCCACCGAGACCACCGGCGGACGAAGATTCGCCGCGACGAGCATGATGCCGATCGCGGCGACCACCGCACTCAGCGACCGTCCGTTCACCGATGGGCGGACCGCAGGTTTCATCCGCGGCAACCGCATACTCGCTTCGGCCCTGCGTCCGCCGCGACTTGCGCGGTTGTGGGGTGGCTGCGCGGTTGCAGAAGAACTACTTCTCGGGGCGGTGGCCGCGCGGGGTCGATCATGCCGACAGCCCGCGACGCGCGTGGTCGAGGTAGGAATGCACGGCGGCACGCGCCGCGGCGGCGTCCCCGGCCGCAACCGCATCCACCAGCGCCCGATGCCCGGGAGGATGCACCCCGTCGGCGATCGTCGCGTCGACGACCTGCTGGTGCATGTGCGCCATCACCTCGATGATGCCGCCGTAGAGTTCGATGAGCAGACCATTGCCCGACGCGTTCACGACTGCGACGTGAAAGGCTATGTCAGCCTGGGTATATGCCGCCATGTCGCCACTGGCGAGGGTGCGTTCCGCACGCGCCAGACAGGCATACAGATCGGCAACACATCCTGCATCCGCGACAGCAGCCGCCTCGGCGGCCGCTTCCGCCTCGATCGCCTGCCGCGCCCAACAACTCCAGCTGTGCCCGCTCGGGCACGCACCGCGCGATGGCCGCGGTGAGCATGTTGGCACTGCGCACATAGGTGCCGTCGCCCCGTCGGGGCACCAACATCCCGGAATGCTCGAGCGCCCGCACGGCCTCGCGGATCGAGTTCCGGCCCACCGCGAATTGCTCCACGAGTTCCGGCTCGGCCGGGATCCGCTCCCCGACCGGCCACTGCCCACTCCGGATCAGCTCCTGCATCCGGACCACCACGAGTTCGCTGGTTCGGGGCGGTGGCGGGATGACATCGGACACGGCAAACAACCTAACATCCCATGTTTGTTCCACCTTGATTCGGCCCTCCGGTCGAACCAAGTAGCCTGTTCGGGGGAAGACCCCGACCACGCATCCGTCCAACCCACGAAGCAGAGGCATCAGTACCCCATGGCCCAGAACTCGAAGAAGGTCATCGTCGATCCCCGCCAGGCGGAGAAGCGCCGATCAACGCTCCTCAAGATCGGCGCAGCGGTTGTGTTGATCGCCATCGCCGTGGGCATCGGATTGTGGGCCGTGCTGTCCAACGAGTCGAGCACCGGCAGCTCATCGGAGGTCACCGTCGCCACCGACAACAACGCCTTCCGGATCACCACCGCCCCGGCGGGCA
Organism: Gordonia tangerina; assembly: GCF_021556435.1. Taxonomy (GTDB): domain Bacteria; phylum Actinomycetota; class Actinomycetes; order Mycobacteriales; family Mycobacteriaceae; genus Gordonia; species Gordonia tangerina. Next base: position 181,443 of record NZ_JAKGCU010000007.1, on the reverse strand, counting down.
GCACGCCGCCCGCCGTGTTGACCATCGCCGAGGATTTCCAGTGCCCTGCGTGCCGCCAGCTCGAAGAGCAATTCGGGCCGGTCCTCGAGGAGTTGCGCAACAACCCACAGGTCGCCGTGGACTACATGCCGATCGCGATCCTCGACCGGATGTCGACCACCGACTACTCCACACGCGCGGCGAACGCATCGGCGTGTGTCGCAGAGTCGACCGCGACGAACGGCGATTTCACGACCTGGTTGCAGTTCCACAACACGCTGTATGCCCAGCAGCCCAGTGAGGGCGGCGCCGGCCTGTCCGACGACCAGCTGAACAATCTCGCCACCCAGGCCGGAGCGAACAATGTCCGGCAGTGCATCGACGACCAGCAGTTCGCCGACTGGGTCGCCGACACCACCCAGCAAGCCGCCGTCACCGCCACCCCGACCGTTCGGCTCAACGGTGAAGACGTGCAGCTGTCGACGCCGGAGGCGTTACGCGACGCAGTTCTCGCGGCCACGAACTGAATCATCCCGGAGAACACCGCATCATGACCGAGACCACCGACCAGTACGGCGGCACACCCACACCTCCCGACGACGCAGACGACGCCGCAGTCCGCGGGTGGACGACCCTGATGCCGACATCACGAGTGATCGGGGTGATCGTGCTCGTTGCAGGCGTGATCGGCCTGATCGCGTCTGCCACGTTGACGATCGAGCGCTTCGAACTGGCCATCGATCCGTCGTACACACCGAGCTGCAGCATCAACCCGGTGCTCTCATGCGGCTCGGTCATGGTGACCGATCAGGCAGCCATCTTCGGCTTTCCGAACCCACTGATCGGCATCGCGGCCTTCTCGGTCATCGTGGTGACCGGTGCCCTTGCGACCGCGGGAGTTCAACTGCCCCGGTGGTATTGGCTCGGTCAGACCCTGGGCACCCTCGCCGGGTTCGTGATGATCAACTGGCTCGTCTTCCAGAGTCTGTATCGCATCCACGCCTTGTGCCCGTACTGCATGGTGGTGTGGACCGTGACACCGTTGATCCTGGCGCTCAGCGCCGGTCGAGTGTTCGGATCGTCGCGCGTCGGACGCGAGATCCGTTCGTGGCTGTGGGTGTTGCTGCCCGTCTGGTACGCGGTCGTGATCGTCGCCATCGGCGTGGAGTTCTGGGACTACTGGTCGACCTTGATCTGACCTCCCAGATCCACCGCAGCCCCTTCCCGTTGACTGGGCGCCGTTTACCGTTGACTGGGCGCCGCTTCCCGTTGACTGGGTGCCATTGGCGGAGCGAGTCGGAGTCAGGCCGATACATCAAGTGCGGCGACGATCTTCGTCGGCTCGACCCACACGACGAGTTCGCCCGGCACACCGTTGCGTGCGCCGAACTCCTCGGCGCGATCGGCTCCCATGTACCGACGGCCGCATTCGGTCGCGATCCGACGCACTTCCGGTAGGTCGTCGCCGGTGACCGCCAGGCCCTGGATCTGCACGAAGGCATACGGCGGACCAGGCAGGTCGACCGTCAACACCACACGCGGATCTCGGCTCATCGCACGCGCTTTCGCGGTCGTGGCACCGGTGTTGAACGCGATTCGGTCACCGTCGAGCACAAACCACACGGGCGCCGCCAGCGGCCTTCCGTCACCGGCCACCCATCCGAGGTGCCCCGTCCGGGTGCCGGCGATGAGGAACTCACGGATCTCGGGGTCATTCAGTGACGCGGTCATGGCGCCAGCCTACGCATCGGGCGGTTTCAGCGCGCCGCCAAAACGTCGCCGATTCGCACGGCGATCATCATGATCGTCGCGTGCGGTCCGCTGCGTCCGGCGGCCGGCAGGATGGAGCCGTCCACGACCCGAAGGCCGGTGAGTCCGTCGAGCCCTCCGAGGTCATCGGTCCGTACTCCCATCGGAAGGCTCCCCCAGGCGTGCTGGGAGGTCCGCACCACTGGGTCGACGACGATCGACCCCGGTTCGACGACGCCGCCGAATGTCGACGAGTTCAACATATCTCGCACCGACTCGGCGCCGAGCGCCATCCGGCGCGCACTGTCTGGATCGACCGTGCCGAGGTCGACGAGGAGTCCGGTGTCGCCGACCCGAACCGCGCCGCGGGACCCGGGTCGCATCCCCGCCACCCCCACGGCCGGGCCGACCGGTTCCACACCTTTCACGAATCTCGCCATATCGGTGCTGTAACAACGGATCTCCATGTCATCGGTGGTGTGGACCACCGACTGCAGCAACGCCGTCGGCATCACCTGAGGATCCGCGTGGCGCCGGTAGTGCACCAGCACCTCCCGATGTTCGTGGAGTGGCAGCGTGCCGTCGGACCCGATGAGGCCCCCCAGTCCGGAGCGGAGCAGGATCCTGGCGGTACCGAGCGTGCCCGCGCTCAGCACGACCTCACCGACCGACATCCGGTCGGCACCCACGCGCACCCCGGTGACCCGACGGCCGGCCGCCGTCACTTCCGCCACCTCTGCATCGGTGATCACCGTCAGGTTGGGTCGGTCGATCGCGGGCCGGAGATACGCTTCGGCCGACGTGCGCCGCAGCGGCCCCTCCCGGTTGGACCGCACACGATTCACGCCGACGATGGGCCACGGATCCGCGGTGGCACGCACCGGCATGGCCTGGGCCCAGTAAGACTCGAAAAGACGCACCACATCGACGAGTTCGTCATCTGCGAAGGCAGTCACTCCCATGGTGCCGTCCGGTGCGTCGAGTTCGTCATAGGCGTGTGCGATCGCCTCTGGTGACCATTGCGCCGGCCAGTCATCGAAGTCATCGCGATGCCAGCGCAGGAAGTACCCCCCGTTGACAGCCGACGACCCACCGAGCGCGCTGCCCCGCACCACCGGGAGTCCCGTGGCCTCGGTGTGGCCCCGGGCGAAGCCGGCGCCGTGCTCGATCGGCAACACCTGTAGATCGCGAACGGCCGGGGGCGGCCAGTCACGCGGTCCGCGCTCGAGCACGACGACGGCGCGCCCGGGGTCACGCGAGAGCCGCTCTGCGATGACGCATCCGGCACTGCCCGCACCCACCACCACCACGTCGGCGGTCGTCGGAAGTCGTCGCGTCGTCACCTTTATGTGGTCAACACCGGCCGCAGCGCCCCGAGGTCGCGCTGCGCGATGGCACCCTGCCACAACCCGGCTCCGTAGGCCAGATCGTCGAGTCGCCGAAACACGGTGTACCAGAGCGGCCCCAGGGCTGGACCCGACGCCGGGTCCGCGACGACCTCACGCGCCCATGACACGACCCCCTCGACCAGCGCGACCTCCACAGCGAGCCGCCGGAAGCGTGCGGAGAACAACGCCAGCAGGACCGCGACGGGCCAGTAGTGCCGGCAGATCGCACCCGCCGCCTGCAGCAGGCCGAACCCCACGGCTCGGCCCGTCATCTGCGTGGCAACCAACGGCGCGTCCGGCAGCTCGCCGAGGCGTCGCCGCAGCCGCGCACCCGTGTATACGACGATGATCATCGCGATGGCCAGCCCGATTCGAGTGCGGGTGAGCAATGCGCCGACGGCCACCGCCATGGGGATCGACATCACCACCGGTGCGGCGAACCCACCGTGACGGTCGGCCAGGTGCGCCGCGCCGGTCCCGTAGTAACGACGACGCCCGAGCACCGACCGGACATCCGAGCGGTGATCGTGGGCCACCCGCGCGACCGGGTCGTACCGAACTCGCCAGCCGGCCTTGTGGGTGCGCCAGCACAGGTCCACGTCCTCGGCCACCCGCAGCGACTCGTCGAACTGACAGAAAGCTTTGCGGCGCACCACCATCGCCGCGCTCGGCACATACGGGACCCGGCTGCCGGGCACCACCGAGCACTCTTCGGGGCCCATGTCGAGCGAAGAATGTCCGTTCTCATATCGCTCGACCTTCGATGCCTCGCGCGCGGCGCGGGAGAGGCCGACGATGCGCGGGGCGACGATGGCGACCGACGGGTCCGAGAAGTGCCCGAGCAGCATGGTCAGCCAATCGGCGGTCGGGACGACGTCGGAGTCGAGGAAGGCGACGAAGTCTGTGGTGGCGGCCGCTGCACCGGCATTGCGCGCCGACGACGGGCCACGATTGCCGTCGAACCGGATGAGCTCGACGTCAGGCCCGTCGACCCGGATCGGCGTGCGCGACCCGTCGTCGACGACGATCACCTTGACGCCGTCGACCGAGCGCAGCAGTCGGTCCACGCCCGCTTGATTGTCACGAACCGGCACCACGATCGTGACGTCGTCGGGCGAAGGCCCGAACATGGGCCGGGGGTTGGCGATTCCGCTGTCGAGCAAGCGCCGCGCGAGGCGTCGCGTGGCCGGGTCACATACCTCGATACGGCCGTCGGCAGAGGTCATGCCGAGTGCGGTGTCGGTCAGCCGCAGCATGCGGGTCGGGGAACCCCCGACAAGGAACCGCAGGTCACGCCGACGCGCGCAGCGCATGTCGATCTGCACCTGGAACCCGTCGGGCAGCGCGTGGTCGACGGTGGCCACGGCCTCGGGCGGCCGGTCGAGTGCGGTCATCCGAGCCGCCCGCTCTCGTCAACGTGCCAGTCGGCCAACGCCGAATCGAGCCGTGCCACGAGTTCGTCGAGCAACCGGGCCCCGTGCTCGCCGTTGGCTCCGGTCGGGTCGCCGAGTACGCCGTTGGCGCTGACCGCGGCCACCCCACCGGTGCGCATGGCCGGCAGCAGTGTCGCCACCGGGGCCGTGTTGCCCGCCTGCGCCGCGGTCGCGCAGACCTCTGACGGCGAAAAGTGCAGCAACACCGATGTTTCGGTGTGTCCGGCGTGGGCGTCGGCTTCGGGAAAAGCGCAGGGGAACCAGGCAGCGTCACGCCCCTCGTAGCGCAGTCGACGCACGGCCGTCGCGAGAGTGTTCGCGTTGCCGCCGTGTCCGTTGACGAACAGCAGGCGATCGGCCCAGCGACAGGCGCTTCGTCCGTACTCCACCAACAGCAACTCCAACGCGGCATGACCGAGCGAGATGGTGCCGGGAAAACCCTCGTGCTCTCCGCTGGCGCCGTAGTTCAGTGCCGGAGCCGTCAGCACCGACGCCGCATCGCCCGAGGGTCCGGCATCTCGATGCCCGCCCTCCGCCACCCGCTCGGCGACCGCCTGGGCGATCCGGGTGTCGGTGTCCAGGGGCAGGTGCGGCCCGTGTTGTTCGGTCGCACCCAGCGGGACCAGGAGGGTGACCGTGCAGTCTGACAATTCGGGCCACGACAGCTGTCCCAATGCGGCCCGACGCTCCATTCGTTCAACTCTAGCGATGCGGTGCGCCACTGTTAACCGGGTCGGCGCATTTGTTCGATAGAAATCCCACATCCATCCGATCGGATGGACCGCCTGTCCGAGCGCTCGATCGGTTGTGGGATGCTGGACCGGAAAAGCGTGAGACCCGACACATGGGGCGGGTACTGATCGGGAGGACACCATGACGTCGACGACACCGCGCAGCAGCGGAAAGAGCGGACCCCTCAGCGCAATCCGGGTGATCGAGTTCGCCGGGATCGGGCCGGGACCACACGCGGCGATGCTGTTGGCCGACCTGGGTGCCGACGTGGTGCGGGTGCAGCGGCCCGGTTCGCTGCCGGCGCCGGACCGCAAAGCCGACGCACTGCTGCGTGGACGCCGGGTCGTGGAGGCGAACCTGAAGGACCCCGCCGACCGCGACACCATCCTCGGATTGGTAGCCAAGGCTGACGTGATCCTCGAGGGTTTCCGCCCGGGCGTCATGGAACGACTCGGGTTCGGGCCCGACGATCTGGCGGAGATCAATCCCGGCCTCGTCTACGGCCGAATGACCGGTTGGGGGCAGGAAGGGCCTCGTGCCGACCGCGCCGGCCACGACATCAACTACATCTCGCTGACCGGCATGTTGCATGCCATCGGCCGCAAGGAAGATCGGCCGGTGCCGCCACTGAACCTGGCGGGCGACTTCGGCGGTGGTTCGATGTTCCTGGTCGTCGGCGTACTCGCCGCCCTGCTGGAGCGCGGGATCTCCGGTCAGGGGCAGGTCGTCGACGCGGCGATGGTCGACGGCGCCTCGGTACTCGGACAGATGATGTGGGCCTTCCGCGGCACCGGCCTGTGGAGCGACGAGCGCGGGGTGAACATGCTCGACACAGGCGCCCCCTACTACGAGGTGTACGAGACGTCGGACGGCAAGTACATGGCCGTCGGCGCGATCGAGCCGCAGTTCTATGCCGAACTCATCTCCGGCCTGGGCCTCGCCGACGCAGATCTGCCCGCGCAGAACGACATCGCGAAGTGGCCGGAGCTGGAACGGATCTTCACCGAAACGTTCAAATCCCGCACCCGCGACGAATGGACCAAGGTGTTCGAGGGCACCGACGCCTGCACCTCACCGGTCCTCGACTTCGCCGAGGCGCCGTCGGATCCGCATATGGCCGCTCGCGCCAACCTGGTGGAGATCGACGGCGTGACCCAAGCACAGGTGGCGCCCCGGTTCTCCCGTACGTCGACGCAGACGCCGACCGCCCCGGACCGCGAGGCCACCGATCCCGCCACCCTCTGGCAAGACTAGGACCCGCACCCACCGCACCCTGGCTCCCAAACTCTCAGCACGGCAGCCGACAGAACCCCAGAATTCGTCGAGAGCATCCGCCCCGGCGTCTGACCGAGAGCATCCGCACACTCCGCGGATGCTCTCGGCGAATTCTGGGGTTCTGTCGGCGCGAAACCGGGTTCTGTCGGCGCGAAACCGGGTTCTGTCGGCGCGAAACCAGGTTCTGTCGGCGCGGGAAGCCGTCAGACCTTTGTGGCTCCCATGTCGATCGAGAACTCGGACCCGGTGATCGCCTTGGCGCCGTCGGAGGCCAGGTAGAGCACCGCGTCGGAGATCTCGTCGAGCGAGGCCACCGGGTGATGGTTCATCATCGAGCTCAGATGTGGTGCGACCCATCCGATACCGAAAATCCGGTGGGCCTCGGTGTCGGCCACGCCCATAGGGGTGTCGACGGCATAGGGATGCACGCTGTTGACCCGGATGCGATAGTGGCCGAGTTCCTTGGCAGCAGTCTGGGTGAGGCCACGGAGACCGAATTTCGACGCCGAGTAGGAGGCCTGCAGCGGCATCGCTTTGAGGCCGGCCGACGAGCTGATCACCACGATCGACCCGCCGTTGCCGGCGTCGAGCATGGCGGGGATCGAGGCGCGCAGGGTTTTCCAGGTCCCGACCAGGTTGATGTCGACGACGTCGGTGAACTGCTCTTCGCTCAGCTCCCAGACCTTGCCCCAGGTGAGTAGGCCGGCGTTGGCCACCACGATGTCGAGACGCCCGAATTGTTCGACGCCATCGGCGACCAGTTGTTCCTGGAACGCCAAGTCGCGGGTATCACCTTGTCGGGCAAGGATTTTTCCGCCGGCCTCCTCGACGAGGCGGACGGTGTCACCGAAGTCCTCGGCCGTCGCGGCCGGATAGGTGGTGTGGTCGGCGACCGGACCGGCGATGTCCATACCGATGATCGCGGCCCCCTCGCGCGCGAAGCGCAGCGCGTGGTTGCGCCCCTGCCCGCGCGCCATTCCGGTGATGTAGACGACCTTGCCGTCGAACTGCCCCATCCGATGAGCCCTCGTTCTCTCGTCGCGTCACCCACCACAGGTGAACGGTGTCGAAAAACTGTAACACGTTCTACTTTGTGGTGGGTGAACGGCGACGGCGCCTCACACGTGGCCGAAGGAGCGTTCGAAGTCTTCAGGTATGACGAGGTCGTCGCGGGAGAGTTCGTGAATGCTTTTGCGTCCCAGTCCCATCAGGCTGGAGTCCAGGCCCATGCGGAGCAGGTCGAGTACATTCTCCACGCCGGCTTGGCCGTTGGCGGCCAGGCCCCACAGGTAGGCGCGACCGATCATCACCGCACGAGCGCCGAGGGCCAGTGCCTTGGTGACGTCACTACCGCGTCGGATGCCACCGTCGAGGAGCACCTCGATGTCATGGCCGACGGCGTCGGCGATCGGGCCCAGCACCCGGATGGTGGCCGGGGTGCCATCGAGGTTGTTGCCACCGTGGTTGGACACCGAGATGGCCGAGGCGCCGATGTCGACGGCCCGCTTGGCGTCGTCGAGGCGGGTGATGCCCTTGACCATGAACGGCCCATCCCACTGCTCACGCAGCCACTTGAGATCTTCCCAGGTCGGCGGCGGGGTGTTCATCCACTGACCGTAGGCGCCGAAGAACGTGGGACCCGGCTCACCGGGCGGGGTGAGGTTGGGCGCGGTCAGATCGGGAATGTTGATCGTGCCGCCCTTGACCCAGTCCAGGGCGTAGCGCGGTTTGACCGCGATCTCCGGCGCGAGTTTGAGCAGTGCCGCGAAGTCGACCTTCTCCGGGATCTCCGGGCTGCCCCAGTCACGGCCGACGTTGAACACCCAGTCGGTGGTGACGATGAGCCCCTTGGCGCCGGCCGCCTTCGCACGCTCGGCCCGGGCCAGGATCTCCTCGCGCGACCCCAGCCAGTAGATCTGGAAGAAGAACTTGTCGTTGGCCGCGGCCACCTCTTCCACTGGATGGGATGCAAAGCTCGACAACCCCATCGCGGTGCCACGAGCTGCGGCAGCCCGGGCCACGGCCACTTCGCCGTCGGGATCCACCGCCTGCACACCGGTCGGGCTGATCATCACCGGGAACGAGATCTCCTGGCCCATCACGGTGGTCGACAGTTCCCGATCGGGCTGGGTGCCCACCACGTGCGGCGCAAACCCGAGTTCGTTGAACGCGGCCGTGTTGTCGTTGACGGTGATACCCGCCTGGGTACCGGCGACCAGCGAGGAGTACACCGACTTGGGCAGACGCTTCTTGGCGCGCCGTTGCGCCTCGTGCACGGTTTCGAACCAGGGATTTCGGGCCCACGGATTCTTCGGCATGTCCTTACCTATCTCTTCTTCAGCTACAGACTGTCGGGGGTGAACCCCGCCAGCGGATTCTCATCGCAACTCTTCGACGGTGGGGCACCCACCGGTAGCAGGTCCCCGTCGGGACGCCGCGTCATCAGCGTCAACGGGGTGCCGCGCGAATGATCTTTGTTGGCAGTCGGTTTGGTACGGTCACCGGCCAGCAACTGCTCGCCGTAACCCTGCACACATTCCGGGTCGGGCCCAGCCAGCGGCAGGCCGGTGAAGAACTTGGCGGCCATGCAGCCCCCACGACACGCGTCGAAGTGAGCGCACTTGGTGCACGCACCTGCATTCTGCGGCTCACGCAGTTCGAGGAACAGATCCGAATTCTGCCAGATCTGCTGGAAGCCACCGTCGGTGGTGATGTTGCCGGCCAGGAAGTTCTCGTGGATCGCGAACGGACACGCATACACATCACCAACCGGATCGATCAGACACACCACCCGACCGGCACCACACAGGTTCAACCCCGGCAACGCGCCACCACCGTCACCGCCGCCGAAGGCCGACAGGTGGAAGAACGAGTCACCGGTCAACACGTTGTCGCCATGTGCGACAAGCCAGTTGTACAGCTCGAGCTGCTGCTCGGGCAACGGATGCAGATCGTCCCATACGTCGGCACCACGCCCCGACGGACGCAAACGGGTGATGCGCAAAGTGGCGCCGTAGCGATCGGCGAGCGCCTTGAACTCGTCGAGCTGCGCGACGTTCTCCCGCGTCATCACCACGCTGATCTTGGCGTCGGCGAAGCCCGCCTCGTGCAGGTTCTCCAACGCACGCACCGCCATGTCGAACGACCCCGGACCACGAACCGCGTCGTTGACCTCGGCGGTCGCGCCGTCCAGCGAGATCTGCACATCCACATAGTCCGACGCTGCCAACCGCGCCGCGACCTGCTTGTCGATCCGTAAACCATTGGTGGAGAACTTCACCCCCACCTGATGGCTGGTCGCGTAATCGACCAGCTCCCAGAAATCCGGTCGTACGGTCGGCTCACCACCACCGATGTTGACGTAGAAGACCTGCATCCGCTGCAGCTCATCGATGATCGCCTTGCACTGTTCAGTCGACAACTCCCGCGGATCACGTTTACCCGACGACGACAGGCAGTGCACACAGGCGAGATTGCAGGCATAGGTCAATTCCCACGTCAAACAGATCGGGGCATCAAGCCCCTTCTCGAACTGATCGACGAGCCGACCCACCTTCGGCGGGCTACTCGCCGCTGACACGGCGGCCGAGGCGGTTGTGGTGGGCGGCATTTCGAGTGTTGTCATCGTTGGACTCCTGGGGGCGTGGCGAGTCTGGCGGGTGCGGGGTCGGGCGTCTGCAGGTCGAACATCATCGGGCGTCAGGCCACGGGACGACGCGCGATCATCCCCGAATCGGCGAGCGCGCGCAGCGCCTGCAAGTACAGCGGCCGATCGGCGGTGTCGATACCGGCATAGTCGAGCGCGGCGCCGGCGGTCGGATGATCGGCGAGCGAACCCACGATCCCGACGACCGTGAGGTTCTTGAGGAATGACAGCTTGCGGGTGCCGAAGTGATAGAGCAGCGCGCCGAACGGCTCAGGACGCAACGCCACCTTCGGGTTGAGCTGCCACGCGGCGTCGACGTCGAAGCGGGTGGCGCGCTCGGACGTGCCGGGCGCTTCGGACTGGGTGGCTGCCTCGGACTGGGTGGGTACATCGGACTGGGGTGCGCCGGGCCCGGCGGTCGCATCAACGCGACCGCCGGCCACCGGACTCGATGTCGTGATCGACATCAGTAGACCCCGCACATCCCGTCGATCGACACTTCCTCGACCAACGACTCACCCACGAGTTCGTCGTGATCCGACGTAACGGACTGATCGGCCATGATCCAACCTCCTCTTTCTTCTGGTCGTGATGTGGATCACCGGATACTATAATGGCACTCGGTGCAGAAAAACACCCCTGCGGCAAAACTGATCAGATGGACAGGTGAAGATGAGCCCACCGGACGTAGCGCCACCGTCCCTCACCTCGGCGAACCAGCCCGGCCGGCGCCCGGTCACCTCGCGCGCCCAGATCAGCGCGATCGCGATCGACCTGTTCAGCACCCGCGGCTTCGAGGAGACCAGCGTCGACGATGTCGCGGAAGCGGTCGGCATCGCTCGCCGCACCCTGTTCCGCTATTACCCGTCCAAGAACGCGATCGCCTGGGGCGACTTCGATTCCCACCTATCCGCGATGCGCACGTTGCTCGCCCAGATCCCGCCCACCGAGCCGATCGCCGACGCCCTGCAGCAAGCGCTCATCTCGTTCAACCGGGTGCCATCAACCGAGTTGGCGGGCCACCGACGGCGGATGGCACTGCTCCTCGGCGTGCCCGCCCTGCAGGCGCATTCGATGCTGATGTATGCCGAATGGCGTCAGGTCATCGCGGAGTTCTGCGCGCACCGACTGGGCCTGCGCGACGCCGATCATCTGCCGCAGACCATCGCCTGGATGTGTCTGGGAATCGCGCTGGCCGCCTACGAGCAGTGGCTCGCCGAGCCCGGAGCGGATCTGGAGACCCTGATCATCGCCGGCAGCCGTACGCTTGCAGAGGGCGTCGGTGCACTGTCATGATCGGCGAGCCTTACGCTAGACTAAACTAGAACGTGTTCTTATTTTCGCCTGAACTGCGGTGACGATGCCAGGAGCATGGCGCACGAGACCACGGCACATTGGACGTTGGACCACGGCGCGGTGCGTGACGCCGCCCGGTGAACGAGGCGCCGGCACAGAGCCGGTGGAGAGGTGGGAGATGACCGAGCTGACACCGCATGGCTCGCGCAGCGTGATCCTCACGGTCGCGGACGTCATCGACGAGACCGCCGAGGCCCGCTCGATCGTGTTCGATCTGCCCGATACCCATCGCGACCCTTTCACCGACTACAAGCCGGGCCAGTTCCTGACGCTGCGAATCCCGAGCGACCGCACCGGGTCGGTGGCCCGCTGTTACTCACTCGCGTCGTCACCGGTCACCGATCGCCGGCCCAAGGTGACGGTCAAGCGCACGGTGGATGGCTACGGCTCGAACTGGGTGTGCGACAACCTCGCGGTCGGCACGCAGATCGAGGTGCTGCCACCGTCCGGGGTGTTCACGCCCAAGGACCTCGACACGCCGCTGCTGTTGATCGCCGCCGGAAGCGGTGTCACGCCGGTGATGTCGATTCTGAAGGCGGCCTTGCACACCGGCACCGCACCGATCACGTTTTTCTACGCCAACCGCAGCGTCGACGATGTCATCTTCGCCGACGAACTACGCGACCTGCAGCGTGCCCATGCCGACCGGCTGACGCTCATCCACTGGCTCGAATCCCTGCAGGGACTTCCCGACGACCGGTCGCTGACCACGGTGTTCCGCGCCTACGCCGACCACACCGCATACTTGTGCGGGCCCGGCCCGTTCATGGATGCTGTCCACAAAGCGCTTGCAGGCGCGGGCTTCGGCCATCACAACGTGCACACCGAGGTGTACAACTCGCTGTCCGGAGATCCGTTCGCCGACGTCGAGCTCGAGGAGGTCAGCGAGGCCGAGGACGCCGAGGCGGCCACCGTCGAGGTCGAGTTGGACGGCGAGACACACAATCTCCGCTGGCCGCGCAAGCGCTCACTGGTCGACATCATGCTGGCCGCCGGACTCGACGCCCCCTACTCCTGCCAGGAGGGCGAGTGTGGTTCATGTGCCTGCACGCTCACCGAGGGTACGGTCGAGATGGACAACACCGGCGCACTCGATCCGGAGGACATCGCCGACGGCTACATCCTTGGCTGTCAGGCGCACCCGACGTCGGATGCGCTCAAGATCGAGTTCTGACGGGCGGCCACACACGTGACGAAGGGTGAACACAATGAGTCCCGACCGATTGGCCCGGCTGCTCGCCGGAATGCTCTTGTCCATCGGCGCACTGCATTTCGTGGCGCCGAAACCATTTGACGACATCATTCCCGAGGAGATCCCGGCGGACCCTAGGACGCTGACCTACGCGTCCGGGGTTGCGGAGGTCGCGATCGGCGCCGGTCTGCTGGCGCCGCGCACCCGGCGGGTCAGCGCTGCGCTCGCGGCCGCACTGTTCGTGGCGGTCTACCCGGCCAATCTCAACATGGTGCGTCTGTGGAAGGACAAGCCGCTGCCCATGCGTGCGGTCGCCATCGCGCGTCTGCCTTTCCAGTTCCCGATGATCTGGGCCGCGGTCAAGGTGTTTCGCGGTTCGCGGTAGAGGTTGTCGGGGAGGTCTCGATACGCTCCTCACTCCGTTCGTCGCTACTCGACCAGCGGGAGAACTCCGTTCGTCGCTACTCGACCCCAGATCCGCTGGTCGAGTAGCCGAGGAGCCTGCGACGAGGCGTATCGAGACCAGACCCTCGACACCCTAACGCAACGAGCGGTAGTGGGCACGCTCCTCGGGCGTGAGGTGTTCGGTCGCGTAACTCAATGCGGTACGCCCCATCTCGGCGGCGTGCTGGTGGAGGTAGTCGGTCAACAGGTCACGGTCGACGCGCTTTCCCATCTCCCGCAACATCCAGCCGGTGGCCTTCTGGATCAGGTCCCGGCGATCGTCGATGACCACCGGTACCACCGCGAGCGTGGCATCCGCGACACCACATTTCAGGAAGGCGAAGGTGCCGACGATACCGGCCCGCCGTGTCCACAGGTCATCGTGTTCGGCCAACTCCACGAGCAGACCGAATTCGTCGGTCCGCACCAGCCACGCACCGAGCACCGGATCGGCGGAGGTATCGACCAGATCCCAGTTGTTCACACGCCCGGCCGACAACGCTTGCAGGTAGAGATCCACCCAGCGCCGGCGCGCCGTGTCGTCATCGGCACGTTCGTACTCGCCGCGCAGCAGGAACAGGGCGGTCAGGCGATGTTCGTGGACTTCCGAGGCCAGCAGACGCCATACGACGTCGGCCCCGGCCCCACGAAACCTCTTGGCCACCATGCGTAGCTGCGGCACGGTCACGCCGACGAACCGGTCACCTTCGCCGTACTCGCCCGGCCCGGTTTTGAAGAAGCGCGCCGAGGACACCGCCCGCTGGGGGTCGGCGAGGTCGCCGATCGCGCGTTCGACGGCTTCGACCATATCGGGGTGCGGTCGGGGCACCGGTAACTCAGCCGAGCACGTCGGCGATCGGCGTCGGTGTGAGCAGTTTCGGCCGCGTCTTCATCACCGCACCCACCTTGCCCGCGCCGACGACGCCGGTGAGGATGCCGTCACGGCTGTAATAGGCCAGGAACTTCGTGCCGTCGTCGTCGACCAGATGGAGTTCGTCGCCGGCCTCGGGCCGACCCAGCACCTGGATCTTCAGGTTGTACTGGTCGCTCCAGAAGTACGGCGGCGCAGCCGGAATCATGGCGTCGGTCTGCGCGATCCGGTGGGCGACGACGGTGGCCTGCTCCACCGTGTGCGTCCAGTGCTCCGCGCGGCGCGTGCCGCCGGTCTCTGTGCGCCAGTTCGCCACGTCGCCGAGCGCGTAAACGTCCGGCGCGGAGGCGCGGCCGTGCTCGTCGCAGGCGATCCCGCCGCCGGATTCGCGTGGCGCGAGTTCGATCCCGGAACCATCGAGGTAATCGGTCACCGGGATCGACCCGATACCCACCACCACGATGTCGGCGGCCACCTCGTCGCCGTCGGCGAGCCGCACGCCGGTGACCTTACCGTCGGCCGAGCGCACCTCGTCGACGCCGACCCCGGCGCGGACATCGACCCCGTTGGCCTGATGCATCCGGGTGATCAACTCCCCCACCCCGGTTCCCAGCGCAGCGGCCAACGGCGTCGGCGCGGGCTCGACCAGCGTCACCGCCAGGCCGCGCTGGTTGAGGCTGGCCGCGACCTCGCAACCGATGAAACCGGCGCCGACGATCACTGCGCGCGAGGCATTCTCGATCTCGCTGCGCAGCGCGAGGGCGTCGTCGATGGTGCGCAGCACGTGGACACCGGCCACCCCCTCGGTACCCGGCAGCGACCGCGGGCGCAGTCCGGTTGCCAAGACGAGTGAGTCGTAGGCGACCTCCGCACGCTCGGTGGGGGCGTCGAGCCGTTCGACGGTCACGGTGCGGGTCTCCGGCGAGATAGCACACACGCGTTCACCGACACGCAGCTGCACCGATGCCTCACCGAAGTAGTCGGCCGGCTTCAGATCGACCCGGTCGTCCTTACCGAGCAGCACGGACTTCGACAACGGCGGACGGTCATACGGCGGGTGGGCTTCCTCGCCGATCAGCGTGATGGGTCCGGTGTACTCGTTGCTGCGCAGGCTCTCCGCCACGCGGATACCTCCGAGCCCCGCACCCACCACAACCACACCTGCCGATGATGCGCTCATCCCGAATTCCTCCTGACACGTCCTTGTCCGCGATGTCGCGACATGCGGCAGCGCGGGTGCCGGCCTTTCCGAAGCCGACCGGGAAGTGCGCGAAATGCACTTCCTCACCGGGTGACGTCGCCGACCATTGCGAGGTCGGCAAGACGCCAATTCCCCTTGACATTACGCATAGTGGCCCATCGAGCGGTAGGGGTACGGTCGTCGTCTCGATCACCGGTATCGGTCGCTGCGGGGATACTCACCGTCTGGTCGACGAACACCAGCACCCGCGCGCGTTCGGCGGTGAACTCCTCGACCCCGGCACCCACCACCTGCGCCGACAACGTCATCCCGGCCTCGATCGCGCCAGGTAACACCACGTCGACGCCCTGCGCACGGTATGCCTCGTCGATCGGCGCGGTGAGCTGTGCGAGGACCTCGTGCCGGTCGCGCTCGGTCTCGTCCGGGGTGTAGGACAACAGTGCGGTCACCGCCGCATCGGTCGCCGTGAGCACAGCGGTACGTTGCGTGTCGTCGGGCACCGGACGCGTCCGCGCGGCACCGATCAGACCCACCACCGTCACCACGACGGCCACGAACGCGATCGCCGTGGCAACGATGACGCGGCGACGTCCACGTCTGCCCAGGTGCGCGCCAGGCCGCCGCGCCGGACCGGGAGCTGCGCCGGCGGTCATGTCAGCACCGCCCGGCTGATCAGCCAGTCCTGGCCGGCTCGGATCATCGTCACCTCGATGGTGACGCGGGTGTCATCACCCTGGGCGCCGATCAATTGCGGATCGGAGGCCTCGGCCACGACAAGTGCCGCCGCCTCGGCACCCTCGGCATCCGAGTCGGGGTCGGTGATCAGCCCCGCCGACAGCACCCGCCCGGAACTGGGCTCGGCCTGCGCGGTCACCTCGGCCACCAATGAGTCGCGGGCCGCCTCGATCCGATCGCGCTGGTCGCCGGTCGTCACGGCGACGGCGCGATTCACGTAGCCGCCGGCATCGGCGGGATCGGCGGTCAGTAACGACGCGACCGAGGAACTGGCTGCCGCCAGCGCCGCGTCTGCCGCCGCCGACCGCTCGGCCGATGCATGGTTGTGCATGACCACCGCGACGAGCACCCCGCTCGCGACGATGATCACGGCACCCGCGATCGCGATGACGCCCCGGAACCACGCCGATCGACGTCGGGCCCGGGCACGCAACGCATCCGAGGCGTCGATGCGGGCACGCCGGGCCGCGCGGGTCGCCTGTTCGACGCGCCGGCGGGCATCGTCGAGGGCATGCTCTGACGCGTCGAGGGCATGATCCGGGGCGCCGGCGCCGCGAGAGTCCGACGACGTCATGACAACACCTCCATCCCGGTCAGCTGCCAGATGTCCCCGACCCGGTCGAACCGGGCCTGCACTGAACGTTTCTCGGTGATCGGTGGGGCGTCGGGGGTCGCGACGGTTTCCACGGACGCCCGGATCAGGGTGGTACCGCTGTCCGGTTCGGCATCGACCACGCCGACGACATCCGGGCGCCAGGTGACCCGCACGGCGCCGTCGGCCGGTGGCCGGGTCAACTCGGTGGCATAGCGCCGCGCGAACTCACCGCCGACGAGACCGCGCGCACGATGCCGGTCGGCCTGCCACGATGCCGTGGTCACCGAGAACACGTGAGCGACGATCTCGCCGGCGGACCGACGCAACTCGGTGCGGGCCCGGTCGGTGGCGGAGTCGATCACCGACTCCCGCCACTGCACACCCACGGCGACCACGAGTGCGGTCGCGACGACAGCGATCACCCCGCCGAACGCGACGGCGCGCCGCACGGGGATCACCCCGCGGGCAGCGCGCAGACCGCGGCCGGCACTGGCAGACACCGTTGCGTGAGCACTCTTCTCGGGTGGGGTCGTCATGGGAGGTACTGCACCGCCGCGAGTTTGAGTTCGCCATCGGCCGGTTCGACGAGGACCCGCAACCGGAACCGGCGCACCGTCTCGTCGACAGGATCGGGGTCGCCGACGGCATCGGGGTCGTCGCCCCCGGCGAAGACCACCGTCGACGCGACGAGGACAACAGCCCGATCGCCCGAACGCCGAGCCACACCTGAGCCGTCGACGATTCCACGCGCCACCGTGCCCTGCGAGGCGACGAACCGGGAGTAGGCGTCCGCGGATTGCGCGAACTGGTCCCGGAACTCGCCGGTCGCGCCGTCGATGATCCGGCGCACCTGCTCGGGGCGTCGATGATCGGGGCTCAGCAGCATTGTCACGCGGTCGACGGCGGCGCGCTGGTAGTCGGCGTCGGTGTAAGCGTCGGCGCCCCGTACCCACAGCACCGTCGAAACCACTGCAGCGACAACCGCAACAGCGGCTGCCAGCGCCACCCATCGGGGAGCGCGGGACCGGCGTCGCATCCCCGCGGCCACCTGGGCCTCGCCGAGCGCCTCGACGGCCCGTCGCAACTCACCGCGGGCAGCCCGCTCGGCCTCGATCGCCGCGTCCCGGGCCATCCAACACCCCTTTCCGCCGACCCGTTCACCGGTGTCGGCGGACTCCACCCTAGACACGCCACCGGCGACGGCATCGGCAGCGCTCGGGCGACCCGGTCTGGCCATCGGGCTGCGAGTCCGGCGAATCCGGCGCAGAATCGTCTATTACCTGCGAGGAGGCGCCGATGACGCGACCACAATCGATCACCGCCACGATATTCCGCCGCAAACCTGTGCGGGGTGCCGGGGCGCCCGGGGAGGCGACCGACGATCCGCACCTCAAACGTAGTATCGGCACGTTCCAACTGACCCTCTTCGGTGTCGGTGCGACGGTCGGCACCGGCATCTTCATCGTCGTCCCCGAGGCCATCAGCAAAGCCGGCCCGGCGGTGCTGATCGCGTTCGTGGTTGCCGGGGTCGCGGCCGGCCTCGCGGCGACCTGCTACGCCGAGATGGCTTCGGCGGTACCGGTGTCCGGGTCGAGCTATTCCTATGCGTACGCGACCCTGGGCGAGGTGGTGGCGGTCGGCATCGGCGCATGCCTGATGCTCGAGTACGGGGTGTCGGCGGCAGCCACCTCGATCGGCTGGGGTCAATATCTCAACGAGCTGCTCGACAACCTGTTCGGCTGGCATATCCCCGATGCCCTCAACGCCGCGCCCTGGGGCGTCGATGATCCCGGAATCGTGAACCTGCCGTCGGTGATCCTCGTCGTCCTGTGCGGTCTGCTACTCATTCGCGGCGCCAGCGAGTCCGCGATCGTCAACACGGTGATGGTGTTGATCAAACTCGGTGTGCTGCTGCTGTTCGCGGCAGTTTGCCTCACCGCGTTCACCTCCAGCCACTTCACGCCGTTCATGCCCGAGGGGATGGCCGGGGTGACGTCGGCAGCCGCGGTCATCTTCTTCACCTTCATCGGCCTCGACGCGGTATCCACGGCCGGGGATGAAGTACGCAACCCGCAGCAGGCCATGCCACGGGCCATCATCGGCGCCCTCGTGGTGGTCACCGGCATCTATCTGCTCACCGCCGTGGCGTCGATCGGCGCACAGGCCTGGACCGATTTCGATCCCGACGACAGCGCCAGCCTGTCGGTGCTGGCCAACTCGGTAACCGGTTCCACCTGGGTCGGCACCATCATCGCGGCGGGTGCGGTCATCTCCATCTTCTCGGTGACGTTGGTGGTGATCTACGGCCAGACGCGCATTCTGTTCGCGATGGGACGAGATGGCCTGCTGCCATCCGCCTTCGCCAAGGTCAGTTCGACAACGATGGTGCCGGTGAACAACACGGTGGTGGTGTGCGCGGTGATCGCCGTGCTCGGCGGCTTCGTCCCGATCGACAAGCTGTGGGATCTGGTCTCGGTCGGCACGCTGGCGGCATTCATCGTGGTGTCGATCGGCGTGATCATCCTGCGCCGCACCATGCCCGACCTGCCACGACCGTTCCGTGTGCCCGGCTACCCGGTGACGCCGGTGCTGTCGGTGGCGGCCTGTGTGTGGATTCTGAGTGGTCTGGCGCCGGTCACCTTTGCCTTCTTCGGCGCGTGGGTCGCCGCGGCCCTGCTGTTCTACGCCCTGTGGGGACGCCGCCACAGCAAGCTGAACGCGACTACACCGAACTCGGACGGGGCTCACCCATGACGATCCTGGTGGGCTACGTCCAGGGCGAGGGCGGCCTGGGCGGGCTGCAACTCGGCGCGATGGCCGCCGAATCGTTGCACACCGACCTCGTGGTGGCCACGGTCGTCCCCAAGCCCTGGACCACGCCGTCGATGGCCAAGGTCGATGCCGAGTTCGCCTCGTGGACCGACGAAGTCGCGGCCACGGCGGAGGCGGAGGTCGCCGAGTACATGACCATCTATCCGCCCGAGCTGAGCTGGCGGTTCACCCGACTCGATCATCGAACGGTGGCATCGGCACTCATCGAGCACGCCCGCGCCCTCGACGCCGATGCGATCGCGATCAGCTCGACCGGTGACGGGCAGCTGGGTCAGATCGTGCTCGGCTCGACCGCCGACACGCTGATGCATCGCTCGCCGGTACCGGTGGGCATCAGCCCGCGCGGTTACCGGTCGCCCAAGGACGGCCTGCTCACCCGGGTCACCGCGGCGATCAGCGGATCGGGACCCGAATCGCGGTCGGTCATCGCCCGCGCCCGGGGCCTCTGCGATCGGATGGATGCGCCACTGCGGGTGGTGTCGTTTGCGGTGCGCGGCGGGGCGATGTACCCGCCGCTGGTCGGCCTGAGCACGGAGGACGACGTGCTCTCCCAATGGCAGGCACAATCCGCCGAGTCACACCGGATGCTGCTCGATGACGGCGTGATCGCCCCCGGCACCGACTGTGTGGTGGCCGTCGGCCGCGGTTACCGGGAGGCGTTCGACTCGATCGAGTGGATCGGTGGCGAGGTGCTGTTCCTCGGCAGCGCCCGCGACGGCGTACTCGCGCAGGTGTTCCTCGGATCACGGGCCAGCAAACTGATCCGTCACTCGCCGGTACCCGTCCTCGTCCTGCCGCGCTGACACCGGTCGGATCGACCGCGCCGCGCTACCGCGAACCGATCCGTTTCGAGTAGGCGGCACGCTGTTCGTGGTCATAGTCGAGGAACATGCTGTCCAGCTTGGTCATCCGCCGCGATGCCCGCTTCATCCGTTGCGGGAACAGGGCATTGGCATGCGTCCACGCCATCGATCGCGGAGCCGTCAAGCGAACCCGCGGACGAGCGATGATGGCGAGCACCTGGGCCGCCACGTCTTCGGGTTCGATCGCGCGGACCATCGAATTGGTGTGCAGCCCGGAGATCAGACCTGTGCGCGTGAATGTCGGCAACACGGCGCTGACCCGCACGCCGGTCTTCTCGAGTTCGGCGTCAACGGCCTCGGAGAACTCGATGACGGCCGCCTTGGCGCCGTTGTAGATGGTCAGTCCGGGCGTGGGCAGCCGTCCGGCGACCGAGGCGATGTTGACGATCTGGCCGCGACCCCGGGCCACCATGCGACGAGCGGCCAGTTGGGTACCGGTGATCACGCCGATCACGTCGATGTCGTAGGTTCGGCGGATCAACGCCTCGTCGTAGGACAGGAAGTCACCGACCGGCATGATGCCCGCGTTGTTGATCAGCACGTCGATCGGCCCGACCGCGGACTCCACCGCGTCGAGGAACTCCTCGAACGAGGACCGGTCGGTCACGTCGACACCGAATCCCTCCACGCCGAGATCGGCGGCGGCCTTGCCCACCGCGTCGTCGTCGATGTCACCGAGCGCGACCACCGCACCCGCCTCAAACAACTGTGTCGCGGTCTCGAAGCCGATACCGCGCGCACCGCCGGTGATTGCGATCACCTTGCCGCGCAGCGCAGCACGAACTTCTCCGTGGTCCGGTCCACGGCGCAGCAGATCTCGAACGGCCATCAGAATCCCTCCATCAGCAGACCGCGACCACGGGTTCGTGGTCGCGGATAGGTATCACCAGATCATCGGCGCGAGGTACTTGGCAGCGAGTTCGCGCACCGCATCGGGCTGTTGTTTGCGTTCGTCTGTCGCGGGTACCTCCAGAAAGGAGATGACCAGGCGGACATGCAATTCCACGGCTTGACGCAGGTCGTCGTCGGGCATTGTCGCCCCCGACTCCCGCAATGTGGTTGCGACCCGGTCGGTGACCATGTCGATGAACAACGACGTCACCGCCGACGTGATCGGTCGCATCTCCGCGTCGGTCAGCACCAGCCGTCGCATCAACGGATCCTCGGAGATCATCACCGCACCTTCGGCGAAGGCCTCCACCACCGCTTCGGCCGGACCGAGGCCCACAACCGCCGCCATCAGACGTTGCATACCGCGCTCGTACAGGTCGTTGGCGACCGCGAGCAGCAGCGCTTCCTTGTTGGGAAACCGGCGGTAGAGGGTGCTACGGCTGACGCCGGCCTGCGCGGCCACCTCGTCCATGTTCGCGCGGCGCACTCCGACGTCGGTGAACTCGACCTCCGCGGCCGCCAGGATCGCTTGTTCCTGGTCTTCGGGGCTCGCCGTGTTGCGGGCCTTGCGCGGCGCTTTGGTCTGCGACATCCGCCCGGGGCTCATCGGCGTCGGAGGTCGACGGGCAGTTTGTCCTTCGGGACCGGCAACGCGCTGTAGTCCATCGGGATCTGGTAGCCCTCGGGCACCGACCATTCGTAGTTGCGCAGCAGGTGATGCAGGATCGTCTTGATCTCCATCTGGCCAAAATACAGCCCGATGCACTTGTGCACGCCGCCACCGAACGGGGTCCAGGCCATGCGATGGCCCTTGTCCTCTTTGCGCTCTGCGTTGAAGCGCTCGGGATCGAACATGTCGGGGTTGGTGAAGAACTCCGGATCACGGTGATTGGTCATCTGCGGCACGGTGACCATCGAGCCCTTTGGCACGAAGAATCCCTGCACCGAGGTGTCCTTGACCGCCATCCGTGGCTGCGCCGGCACCGGCGGACACATCCGCAGCGACTCCTTGAGCACCAGATCGAGAACCGAGAGCTTTCCGAGATCGTCGTAGCCGAGCTCCGGGTTGAGCTCCAGCGACTGTTCACGTGCCCGGCGTTGCCATTCAGGCGACTTCGCCATCCGATACGCCATCTGGGTCATCGTGATCGTCGACGTGTCGTGGGCGGCCATCAGCACGAAGATCATGTGGTTGACGACATCGGCGTCGGTGAACCGCTCCCCCTCATCGCCTTCGACGTGACACAGCACGGAGAACAGGTCGGGGGTCTCACGAGCCCGCTTGGCCGCGATGTTGTCGTAGAAGAACTCCTCGAGCACCCGGCGTCCGCGCAATCCCTTCCACCACCGGCCACCGGGCACCGGCTTGCGGACGTAGGCGACACCGGCGCGCACGGTGTCGATGAACGCCTTGTTGATCTTGTCCGCCTGGTCCTTCGGCAATTCCAGCCCGAGGAACACCTCGAGCGCGACGTCGAGGGTCAGCGATTTGAACTGCTCGAACATCTTCACGTTGCCGGTGGGGAGGTCGGCGACCCGCTCGGCGATCATCGGCTGCATCTCCTGCATGTAGCCCTTGAGTGCCGACGGGGTGAAGGCCTGCTGCAGGATGTGGCGGTGATGACGATGCTCGTCGAAATCGAGGAGCATGATGCCGCGGTTGAAGAACGGGCCGATGAAGTAGCTCCACGCAGGGCCATTGGCGAAAGCCTTGTCGCGGTTCATCAGGATTTCGTCGGCGGCGCGGGGTCCGGCAGCGATCACCATCTTGACGCCGAGCGCATTGAGTCCGGAGACCTGACCGAGACGGGCGAGGCGTTCGTCGCCAAAGGCGAACGGGTCGCGACGCATCGCCATCATCTCCAGGACACCGTTGCGTTGCGCGCAGGGCACCTCGAGCAGATCACTGCCCGCAGGCGCCGCGGCGAACACCGTGGACTTGGCTGCCGTACCCGTCGAGACCATTGCCATTCTCCTCATTCCCCGAAACATCACCATCGATGCTCTGCACCGCGGCGCACAGCTGCGAGCCGCATCGCATAGAACTCTATTGGAACAGAAAACGCAAAATGTTTCTAGGGGTTCCGGCGCGCGACGCCGATGGTGCCGGTGAGGACATACGCGCATGTCCTGACGACGTTCAACAGCCAGATCGGGACGCCAGTATCGCGTGGCATCGCCCGAGGCGTTCCCGCCACCAACGATCGCGGTCGGCCGGGGCGCGCACCGCGGCCGGCAAGACCAGGTCCTCACGCAACCACCGTGGCAGCACAGCCCCTCCGGACGGCACGAACGGCTCCGCAACATCGCTGGTGAAGAGCGTTCCGGTGGCCAGCCCACACGCGTGGTCCAGGGTCGGCAGCGCCGCCGCGGCGGCGACCCCGGCCGCCATCCCGACCGCCGAGTCCAACGCCGAGGACACCACCACGGGTAGGCCGATCGATTCGGCCAGAGACAGCGTCGCGCGCATGCCGCCGAGCGGAGCGACCTTGACGACCGCGATATCGGCTGCGTCGGCGGCCACCACGCGATACGGGTCGTCGGCCTTGCGAATCGACTCGTCGGCGGCGATCGGGACGTCGACCGCGCGACGTACCGCGGCCAGTTCCGGCACCGTCGCGCATGGCTGCTCGACGTACTCCACCTCGCCGATGGTCCGGATCGCGGCAATGGCCTCGTCCACCGACCACCCACCGTTGGCGTCGACGCGCACCGAGCCGACGATCTCGCGCGCGGCCGCGACCCGGGCCACGTCGTCGTCCAGACTCTGTCCGTGTTCGGCCACCTTCACCTTCGCCGTCGCGGCACCCGGGTACCGCGACAGGACCTCGGCGACCTGGTCGGCGGGGACCGCGGGCACTGTAGCATTGATCGGCACCCGATCGCGGCGCGGTGCGGGTGGACCGAGATGGGCAGCCTCGATACCGGCTGCCAACCAGTTCGCGGCCTCGTGGTCGCCGTACTCGGTGAACGGCCCGAATTCGCCCCACCCGGCGGGCCCACGGAACACCATCAGCTCGCGCTCGGTGATCCCGCGGAAACGGGTCCGCATCGGCAGGCGGATGACGTGGGCGTCGGCCAGCAGGACGCCGAGCTCGGGCGGGTCAGCCACGAATTCCATCTCCCTACCGGGCTCGCTTTGAAACAAATCTTCCATTCCGTTCCAACCTGGGTTAGTGTTCGTGTCATGTCAGTCAACCAGGACTACGAGCGCGCAATCCGCGAAGCCGAGCCGGTCATCGCCGCCGACGACCCGGACTCTGCCCTGCCATCGCCACGACTGGGCGCGGATTCGCTGATCTGGAAGTTCTACGGAGACAGCCGCGGCGTTCTCGGGTTCCAGCGGTTGGCCGGTACCGAGAACTGCATCGAGCAGCTCGGCCAGGCCGTGCTCGACCATTCGGTCATCTTCGACGACTTCCTCGGCCGGGCCAAGCGCACCGGCCCCCCGGTGATGAAGACCGTGTACAGCACCGAGCCGCAGAAGTGGGGGCGCACAGTCCGCGACTTCCATCGCAACATCAAGGGTGAGATCAGCGACGGCTCGCGCTATCACGCCCTGAACCCGGAACTGTTCTACTGGGCACATGCGACGTTCGTCGACCAGGTCCTCTACATCACCGACACCTTCATCCGCCGGCTGAGCTACGCCGAGAAGGTACAGATCTTCGAGGAAAGCAAGGTCTGGTACGAGCTCTACGGGGTCAGCGCGCGCAGTCAACCGCAGACCTACGAGGAATTCCTCGCGTACTGGGACGACATGCTCAACCGGTTCATCCCGCACCAGACGGTCGTCTACGCGACGGGCTACATCCGGCAGGGGCTCCCCCGGCCGAAGAAGGTTCCGGCACCGGTGTGGAATGTCGTCTCCGCACCACTGAACGCCTTCCTGCGCACCGTCATCGTCGGCACCCTTCCGCAACAGATGCGTGACGTCTGCGGCCTCGAGTGGAACGACAAGCGCGAGCGCAACTTCCAACGCTTCGCGCGGATCATGCGGACCCTGAACCCGGTGTTCAACCGTCTGCCGCTGCGGTGGCTCTACGTGCCGTGGGCCTACCGCGCGTGGCAGGAGGTCGGCGTGGACCCGCGACCACTGCACAACACGCCGGCCGCCTGAAAGACACCGACGTCTCCTCGCCCGACGACCACCACCAGCCGACCGGGCGCCGCTCCGGCGTTTTGACTGGGCGCCGTTTTCCGTTGACTGGGCGCCGTTTTCGGTCGACTGGGCGCCGTTTTCGGTCGACTGGGCACGAGACCTGGTCTTGTGAGTCATCATCCCGCGCGGTAGCGACTGTCGTAGCGATACGAGTCCTCGTCGACGTATGTCTCCCGCGGGGGCCGGACGCGTGGCGAGGCGCCCAGATCCCCGTCGAGGGCTTTGCTGATGATGGGTCCGATCCTTGCGAAATCCGCAGCGGCCGTGGACATCGGATAGGCATCGGCGATCAACGCCATCCAGTGGTGGATCTGACGCAGGTCGTCGGCGGCCAGCGGACCGTTGACCCAGTTGTCGGACTGCCAGGTCTCCCGCTGCCAGGCCTGCCACGGGTAGTCGGCGTCAGCGGGTGGTGACACCGAGTAGAGCCCGCGGACGATCACGTCGTTGCGGTCGGCGCCACACTCGACTCGCCAGCGGGACACCAGTTCGGTGTAGGCGGCGTAGTCCTGCGAATTCCAATTGGTGGCCGAGAACCTTTTCCATCCGGCACGTCGGACGGTGCGCGCGATCTTTCCGTCGAGTACCTGACTGGGATGGCGGGGAGCGCCGGCGCCGGCAAAGTAGAGGAACCAGGTGAATCCGGTTGGGCCGAGGCGATCGATCTCCTGGCTTCCGCGATCCGGTTTGAGCAGATCAAAGGCCACCGCCGGGTCCTCCCGACCCGCCTGCGCGGCCTCCTGCAGGAGGCCGCCGATCCGCTGACGATCTGTCGCCACGGCGACCATGCGTCGTTTGTTCTCGTTCCATCGTCGACCATGGCAGAAGGCAATGGTGTTCCACAGCAGGTTGATGGCACCCTCGGGTGATGCCAACGCTGAGTCGGCGAGCCCGAACAGCTGTGTGCGCGAGATGGTGTCACCGATCAGCGCTCCGGGTAACCCATGCTCGGCAAGTTGATCCGACCACCAGGGGCGGTCAATCACGACGGAGTCGGCGAGGAGCTCCGCGCCGCGGTCGCCGGCGGCAAGCCATTCAGTGAGGACGGTTGGCGGGTGGACGGCTTTGGATGTCATGTTCATTGGACGCAGCCGAGGGCCGACCGGTTCCGTCGAATTGCCCCGATCAGTGTTGCCGTAGGAATCCCCCAGCAGCAGAATCAAATTCGGCCGGTTTGTCGCGGTGTATGCTGTGGCCCGCATCGATCGCGATGAACCGCGCATCCGGCAGCGCCTCGCTGAGGGTGCGCAGATGACGTGACGGCAAGAAGCTCCGCGCGCCACCGGAGATGATCAGGGTGGAAGCGGCGACGACGTCCAACCGTGCCCACCACTGAGGGTCGGCGGTCTCGAACTGTGGCGCCACCTCCTCGCCCACCCGCCGATCGAACCGGATCAGTGGCCATGGGTTACGCACCGCGGCACCGATGCCACGTACCCGTTCACCGAGCGTCGCCGCGACGACAATGCCCTCGTCCACATGCGCCTGATCGCGCGGCATCGGCGGTATCTCCTCGAGGACGAGGCGGCGGACGCGTCCGGGTGCCTCCATCGCCAAGCGGAGCGCGGTGTGCGCGCCCAGCGAATGTGCGACGATGTCGGCCACCCCGATGTCGAGCTCGTCGAGCACAAAATGAAGGTCGTCGCGGAAGTCGTTGAGCAGATATGTCTGCGCGTGACCGCTGCGACCGTGTCCGCGCAGGTCGACCGAGATCACCCGCCGACCCTCGCGACGGAGCGCAGCCGCGAACCCACGCCACGTCGTGTGATCGCCGGCCATGCCATGCACCAGCAGCACTGGCGGGCGGCGCTCGTCGTCACCGGACACCCGAACCGCCAGGGCCAGGTCGCCGGTCGAGCTCGATCGATGCAGCACACGCACCCTTGTCTCCTACGCCAGTCGACGGACGGACCGCAAGTTCGGGTGTGCCTCTGTCAGCATCACGACGCGCAACAGAACACTGCGACGTCAGTCTTCGCCTCCCGGTCGCGCGACGTCGGCCTCCCACCTGCGCCGGCGTTCGTCCTCGGTCTGCTCCCACCACGGCGTACCACGCTCCCCCAACGCAACCTTCGCCGCCTGCACACCCCGCCGAGACTCGGGCGCGCCCCTCGTACGTCTCACCTCGCGACGCCATGCCATCAGGATCGACTGCAACTCAGACCGCCGTCCCTCGGGGATCAGCGGATCGGTCGCGCGCCAGTTCCGACCGTCGACGATGACATGCCGGCCGTCTGGCGTTCGTTCGGGATCAGCCACGAGTTCCACCGTGCCACGGAGATGTTCGGCGAGCGTGACCTACCTCTCCCACACCGTCTGACCAGTGCTTTCCGGCACGCGGAGGCTCACCTCTCAGGCTCCGCTTATATCCATGTGGGTAACCTCGCCGTGTCCTTGCCGATACCGAAACGTTATTCAACCCGAGACTGACAACCGAGACGGACGACGCTGTGCCTCACCACCGCCTGAACCCCCACACCTCGACGCGGCCCACCACCCGCGCACTCCTCGACGCATCATCGCGAACCCGGCCACCCGGTAGGCATCGGGCCACCCCGCAGTCCCGCACCCGGACGACCCTCCGAACCGGCGCGCTCGCGGCATTCGTCGGTGCCGTCGGGCTGACGGCCGGCACCGCAGCACAGGCACATGCGCAGCCCGCTCCCCAGCCGCAGATCCCGACGAAGATCGCGCTGCCCGACGACGTCAAGCTACCGGCCGGACTGGTACTGCCGCCCGAGATCGACGACCTCGCCCACGACGTCCTGCCCCCGTCGGTGTTCGCCCCCGGCACGCCAGGCATCAAGAGCGCAGTGAAGCCGGTCAGCGGCACCGTGACCTCCGGTTACGGCCCCCGATGGGGCACCCACCACAACGGAGTCGACATCGCCAACAAGGTCGGAACACCCATCTACGCCGTCACCGACGGCGTGGTCCTCGAGTCCGGCCCGGCCTCCGGGTTCGGGCAGTGGGTTCGCGTGAAGCAGGACGACGGCACCATCGGCGTCTTCGGTCACGTCGATCAGAGCTTCGTTCATCCCGGCCAGAAGGTACGCGCCGGTCAGAAGATCGCGACCGTCGGCAACCGCGGCCAATCCACCGGCCCCCACCTGCACTATGAGGTATGGGATGCCAACGGCACCAAGATCAACCCGCAGGTCTGGCTCAACAAGCGCGGTGTCCATCCGTGACGGTCGACTGTCAACCTGATCAGTCGCGGAACCACCCACTGCGCTTGGCTGTGAACACCATGTCCTGCCAATAGCCCCACTGGTGGGTACCGACCGCCGGGAAGTCGGTGCTGATGCGGATGCCCTGGACAGCGGCCGCCACCTCGAACGTACGGGTCTGCGCAAGCGAGATGACCTCGAGCGGTGTGCCCTTGACCGACCCGATGGCGTCGGTGTTGTACTTGCCCCATAGCCCCGATGCCGCGCCGACCCGGATGCGCATACCCCGCATACGTTGCAGTTGTGCCACGGAGTCATTGGCGATCCAGCGCGCATCCCAGGGCGGACCCCACATGGCGTCGGCGCTGAACGGCCCCACGCCGGCCGCCAATCCCGCATCGATCAGGGCCAACCGAACGGCTGTGCGCATGGTCGGCGCCGACGGGTTGAGGAACCCGGACATCGAGAAGACATGCGAGATCCGCTTGCGGTGGTAGGCGCCGAAGATCATGGCGGCGTTGCCGCCCATGGAGATTCCCATCATCGCGTACTTGGCGCGGGGACCCACGGCCAACCCGCGGGCATCGAGCTCGCGGATGATGGTGTTCAGCCGACACGTCCAGCGATAGCGGTATTTCACCTTGCTTCGCGGGCTCGCGGCGTTCCAGTCGGTGTAGAAGCTCGCGAGACCACCGACCGGCTCCACGACGTTGACGCCCGTGTTGGCTATTCGTTGGATGTTCGTCTCATGCCGCCAACCGCTGATGTCGCCGGTCGCGCGCAGCCCGTCGAGGGCGATGACGGTCTTGTAGTTACCCCACCGCGTCCACATGTCGACCGGGGTGGCCGGCATGCCGCACCCCGAGACATAGAACCGCCCGAAGGACGCCGCATTCGCGCTCCCGGCCTCCAAGGAGCCGAACCCGACGATGGTGGCCATGACGAGCAGACAGACGAGTAGTCGACGCCTCTTCGCCAGACGGCGTGGGCGCATGGAGAGTACCGGCACCGCAGAACCGTAATCCGTTGCGCGACTGGGTCGCCACAGCTGTGACCAGAGCAGCGACAGACCGAAACCGGCCTGTTACCAAAGTGGCGCATGTTGCTGGAGTGACTGCAGGACGCAGGTTCTCTCGGATGCCGCAGGTCACCTCGGAGAACGCGGCTGGTCGACGACCCGCGTGACCCGAACCGACCCGCGCGATCGAAGAGAACCCGCGCGAACCCGGCCGACCCGCGCCGGCGGGCGGACATGCGAAAGGCGCCCGGCCACTTTCGTGACCGGGCGCCTTCTCGACTCAGTGAGTCAGATCGTCAGGAGGAGAACCTCACTTGTTGATCTTCGTGACTCGACCCGCACCGACGGTGCGGCCACCCTCACGGATGGCGAAACGCAGGCCCTCGTCCATGGCGACCGGCTGGATGAGCTTGACGCTCATCTCGGTGTTGTCGCCCGGCATGACCATCTCGGTGCCCTCGGGGAGGGTCACGACGCCGGTCACGTCGGTGGTACGGAAGTAGAACTGCGGACGGTAGTTGTTGAAGAACGGGGTGTGGCGTCCACCCTCGTCCTTGCTCAGGATGTAGGCCTGGCCCTCGAACTCCGTGTGCGGAGTCGTGGTGCCCGGCTTCACGATGACCTGACCGCGCTCGACGTCCTCACGCTTGAGGCCGCGCAACAGCAGACCGGCGTTGTCGCCCGCCTGTGCCGAGTCGAGCAGCTTGTGGAACATCTCGATACCGGTGACGGTGGTCTTGGTGGACTTGTCACGGATGCCGACGATCTCGACTTCCTCGTTCACGTTGACCTCGCCGCGCTCCACACGACCGGTGACCACGGTGCCGCGGCCGGTGATGGTGAAGACGTCCTCGACGGGCATCAGGAACGGCTTGTCGGTCTCGCGGACCGGGTCCGGGATCGACTCGTCGACGGCCGACATGAGCTCCTCGACCGACTTGACCCACTCGGCGTCGCCCTCGAGCGCCTTGAGCGCCGAGACCTTCACGACCGGAGCTTCCTCGTCGAACTCCTGGGCGGCCAGCAGTTCGCGGACCTCCATCTCGACGAGTTCGATGATCTCGTCGTCGTCGACCATGTCGGCCTTGTTCAGGGCGACCAGGATGTAGGGCACACCGACCTGGCGGGCCAGCAGCACGTGCTCACGGGTCTGCGGCATCGGGCCGTCAGTGGCGGCGACCACGAGGATCGCGCCGTCCATCTGAGCGGCACCGGTGATCATGTTCTTGATGTAGTCAGCGTGACCGGGGGCGTCAACGTGTGCGTAGTGACGCTTGTCGGTCTCGTACTCCACGTGCGAGATGTTGATCGTGATACCACGAGCCTTCTCTTCCGGAGCCTTGTCGATCTGATCGAACGCAAAGCTCTGGTTGAGCTCCGGGAACTTGTCGTGCAGCACCTTGGTGATGGCCGCGGTCAGCGTGGTCTTGCCGTGGTCGACGTGACCGATGGTGCCGATGTTCACGTGCGGCTTGGTCCGCTCGAACTTCGCCTTCGCCACTTTGTTTGTCCTCCTGGACTGTTGTTGTCCTGCTGGGCGGATCCCAGCAGGAGTTCTTCACTTACGTTGTGCGCCCGCTTGTGGGCCAGCGCGTTTCGCGATGGGTCGCGACGAATTACTCGCCGGTCGCCTTCGCGATGATTTCCTTCGACACGTTCGACGGAACCTCCGCGTACGAGTCGAACACCATGGAGTAGTTTGCCCGGCCCTGGGTCTTCGACCGAAGGTCTCCGATGTAGCCGAACATCTCCGACAGCGGCACCTGTGCCTTCACGACACGCGCACCGCTGCGCTCCTCCATGGCCTGGATCTGGCCACGGCGGGAGTTCAAATCGCCGATCACGTCACCCATGTAGTCCTCGGGCGTGGTGACCTCGACAGCCATGATCGGCTCGAGGATCACCGGACCGGCCAGCTTGGCAGCTTCCTTCAGAACCTGCTGACCAGCGATCTTGAAGGCCATTTCCGACGAGTCGACGTCGTGATACTGGCCGTCGAGCAGGGTGGCCTTGATGTTGACCAGCGGGTATCCCGCCAGCACGCCGTACTGCATGGCGTCCTGGATGCCGGCGTCCACCGACGGGATGTACTCGCGGGGCACGCGGCCACCGGTGACGGCGTTGTCGAACTCGTAGGTCGCGCCGTCCTCGGCGTCGACCAGCGGCTCGAGCTTGACGATCACCTTCGCGAACTGGCCGGAACCACCGGTCTGCTTCTTGTGGGTGTACTCGTGCTTGTCGACCGCCTTGCGAATGGTCTCGCGGTAGGCGACCTGCGGCTTGCCGACGTTGGCCTCGACCTTGAACTCACGCCGCATACGGTCGACCAGGATGTCGAGGTGGAGTTCGCCCATACCGCCGATGACGGTCTGGCCGGTCTCGTCGTCGAGCTGGACGGTGAACGTCGGGTCCTCTTCGGCGAGCTTCTGGATCGCGGTACCGAGCTTCTCCTGGTCGGACTTGGTCTTCGGCTCGATGGAGACGTTGATGACCGGGTCCGGGAAGCTCATCGACTCGAGCACGATCGGAGCGTTCGGATCGCACAGGGTGTCACCGGTGGTGGTGTCCTTGAGACCGATCATCGCGTAGATGTGGCCCGCGGTGGCATCCTCGACCGGGTTCTCCTTGTTGGCATGCATCTGGAAGAGCTTGCCGATGCGTTCCTTCTTGCCCTTGGTCGCGTTGAGGACCTGGGTGCCCGCGTTGATGCGGCCCGAGTAGACACGCACGAAGGTCAGCTTGCCGAAGAACGGGTGCGCCGC
Source organism: Gordonia tangerina (assembly GCF_021556435.1). Classification (GTDB taxonomy): domain Bacteria; phylum Actinomycetota; class Actinomycetes; order Mycobacteriales; family Mycobacteriaceae; genus Gordonia; species Gordonia tangerina. The sequence goes on along the minus strand of NZ_JAKGCU010000007.1, from coordinate 149,149 downwards.
GATCTTGAACGCCAGGGCCGAGAACGGCTCGTCCGACGACGGCTTACGCGACATCTCCTCTTCCTCGTTGCCGACGGCGTGACCCTCGACCGAGGGGACGTCGAGCGGCGACGGGAGGTAGTCGATGACCGCGTCCAGCATCGGCTGGACACCCTTGTTCTTGAACGCGGAGCCGCAGATCACCGGGTAGTACTCACGCGCGATGGTGAGCTTACGGATGGCGCCCTTGATCTCCTCGACGGAGAGCTCTTCACCACCGAAGTACTTCTCCAGCAACGCTTCGTCGGACTCGGCGACGGTCTCGAGCAGCTTCTCGCGGTACTCGGCGGCCTGGTCGGCCAGATCCGCGGGGATCTCCTCGATGGTCGGCTCGGCGCCGATCTCGACGGTGCCGCGCCAGGTGATCGCCTTCTGCTCGATCAGGTCGACGACGCCGTCGAAGGAGTCCTCGGCACCGATCGGCAGCTGCAGCACGAGCGGCTTGGCACCGAGGCGCTCCTCGATCGTGCGCACGGTGAAGAAGAAGTCCGCACCGAGCTTGTCCATCTTGTTGACGAAGCAGATGCGCGGGACCTCGTACTTCTCCGCCTGCCGCCAGACCTGCTCGGACTGCGGCTCGACGCCCTCTTTGCCGTCGAACACGGCGACGGCGCCATCGAGCACACGCAGGCTGCGCTCCACCTCGACGGTGAAGTCGACGTGCCCGGGGGTGTCGATGATGTTGATCTGGTTCTTGTTCCAGAAACAGGTGACGGCCGCGGAGGTGATGGTGATACCCCGCTCCTTCTCCTGCTCCATCCAGTCGGTGGTCGAGGCACCGTCGTGGGTCTCACCGATCTTGTAGTTCACACCGGTGTAGAAGAGGATTCGCTCGGTTGCGGTGGTCTTGCCGGCATCGATGTGGGCCATGATGCCGATGTTGCGAACCTTTTTGAGGTCGCTGAGCACTTCCTGTGCCACGTGGTTTCCCTTCGGGAATTGTGGTTGATCTTCAGGGTTGTCGCTCCGTCCGACGCGATCATGATCGCGGCCGGGCGGAGCAGGTTGTCACCAGCGGTAGTGCGCGAACGCCCGGTTGGCCTCGGCCATCTTGTGGGTGTCCTCACGACGCTTGACCGAAGCGCCGAGACCGTTGGAGGCGTCGAGCAGCTCGTTGGCCAGACGCTCGACCATCGTCTTCTCACGACGCTGACGGCTGAAGGTCACCAACCAGCGCAAGGCGAGGGTGTTGGCGCGATTCGGCTTCACCTCGACCGGCACCTGGTAGGTGGCACCACCGACGCGGCGGCTCTTCACCTCGAGGGTCGGCTTGACGTTGTCGAGGGCACGCTTGAGCGTGATGACCGGATCGGTGCCGGTCTTCTCGCGGGCCTGCTCGAGAGCCTGGTAGACGATGCGCTCGGCGGTCGACTTCTTGCCGTCGAGCAGGATCTTGTTGACGAGCTGGGTGACCAACGGCGAGCCATAGACGGGGTCACTGATCAGCGGGCGCTTGGGTGCGGGTCCTTTACGTGGCATGACTTATCAGTTCCCCTTCTTCGCGCCGTAGCGGCTGCGGGCCTGCTTGCGGTCCTTGACACCCTGGGTGTCGAGCGAGCCGCGGATGACCTTGTAGCGCACACCGGGCAGGTCCTTCACACGACCGCCGCGGACGAGCACCATCGAGTGCTCCTGCAGGTTGTGGCCCTCACCCGGGATGTAAGCGGTGACCTCGACGGAGCTGGTCAGGCGCACACGGGCGACCTTGCGCAGCGCGGAGTTCGGCTTCTTCGGGGTGGTGGTGTAGACGCGGGTGCACACGCCACGACGCTGCGGGCTCCCCTTGAGGGCCGCGGTCTTGGTCTTGGCAGCCTTGTCGTGACGGCCCTTGCGGACCAGCTGATTGATGGTTGGCACTAGGTGTTCTTTCCTTTGTCGGCAGTGATCGCCGGTCACCGGGTTCGATGTCCGACATCCTGTGTAGTTGTCTCGCTGCGGTTGGTGCTCCGGGCAAGCGTCGACAACCGTTTCCGATTGCGATGCTTCCACAACTCGCCCCACCAGCACGTACGCGCTGGTCAGTACAATTTTGCTACCCCGGGGTCGGGCGTGTCATACGCTCGACGACGGTTTCGCCTGTCAGTCCACCTGCCCCGGGTGTCCCCGGGCATGCGGACTGGCCCAGCATGAGCCGGGCACCGGCGATCCACTCTACCGATGCAGTTTGCACAGGTCAAAAAACTGTGCAAGCCGTCGAACAGATCATCGCCGGGAAGTGAACGGGCGGTGATCGGGCCGTGCTCGGTTCCTGCCCCGGGTATCGCCATCTCCCCCGAAAACAGGCAGAGAATCTGCGACTTCCAGAAGGAAGAACTCGCAGTTCATAGGGCTATTCGCCCGGCTCGACGGACTGCGGGAGCCGCACCGCCCCACCGCCGCGCTTCGCCGGATTCGACGGTGGCGGCACCACCGGCCCGATGTCACCGTCCGGGGCGGTGTCGAGATCAACCATCACCGGCGCGTGATCGCTCGGTTTGGAGCCCTTTCGGGCCTGTCGGTCGATCCAGGCCGCCGCCACCCGCCGCGCGATCGGCGCACCCGCCAGGATGAGGTCGATGCGCATACCGAGGTCCTTGTGGAACATCCCGGCCCGGTAGTCCCAGTAGCTGAAGACGCGGTCGTCGGGCCAGCGGTCACGAACCACGTCGTGCAGCCCCAACGCGGTCAACGCCGACAGGGCGTCCCGTTCGGGGTCGGTGACGTGGGTGTGCCCGACGTAGGCGGCCGGGTCGAAGAGGTCGGCGTCGGCGGGCGCGATGTTCATGTCGCCGCACAACATCGTGTTCGCCGCGGCGTCGTCGCCGTCACCGGCTGCCACCGCATCGCGCAACCGCGCCAGCCAGTCCAGTTTGTAGTGGTAGTGGTCGGAATCCGGGGTACGCCCGTTGGGCACGTACAACGAGTAGATGCGCACTCCCCCGCACACCGCCGACACCGCGCGGGCCTCGGTGGGTGAATCCGGCTCGGGATAGCCGGGCACGTTCTCGAATCCGCCGCGGACGTCCTCGAGACCGACCTTCGACAGCAGCGCCACCCCGTTCCATTGTCCTTGTCCTACATGGGCGATCTCGTAGCCGCGCTCGGCCAGGTCCGCGCCGAGAGTCTCGTGGAAGGCGTCGTCGGAGAGCTTGGTCTCCTGCAGGCAGACGACGTCGGGTGCGCGCTGATCGAGCCACGGCAACAACCGCGGAATCCGCTGCTTGACCGAGTTCACATTCCAGGTCGCGACACGCATGGGCTCCACGGTAGCGGGGCCGGTTTCACCACCTCACGTGCCGACGTCGACGCGTCCGCCACGCGGTGTGTGGAAGTCGTAGGCCGATTCGGCATGCTGGGCGTCGTCGATGCCGTCGAGTTCATGTTGCGGGTCCGCGCGCAGGCCGAGCGTGTATTTCAGTGCCAGCCCGATCACCGCGGTCACTGCCAACGCATACGCCAACACCACCACGACGGCGACGGCCTGACGCCAGAGCTGATCGAGGCCGCCACCGTAGAGGAGTCCGTCGACGCCGGCCGGTGTCGACGAACTGGCGACCAGCCCCACCATCAGCATCCCGACCACGCCGCTGACGAAGTGCACACCGACCACGTCGAGCGAGTCGTCGTAGCCCCAGCGGAATTTCAGCTCGATCGCGTAGGAGGCGACCGCCCCGGCCACCGCGCCCACCGCGAGCGCACCGATCGGGGTGACCGACGAACACGACGGCGTGATGGCCACCAGTCCGGCGACGACGCCGGAGGCGGCGCCGAACGACGTGGGCCGACCGTGGCGGACCCGTTCGACGATCAGCCACGCCACCATCGACGTCGCGCCGGCCCCGAGGGTGTTGGCGGTGATCAGCGCGGCCGAGCCGTTGGCCGCCAGCGTCGATCCCGCGTTGAAGCCAAACCACCCGAACCAGAGCAGTCCGGCGCCGAGCATGACGAACGGCAGATTGTGCGGGCGCATCGGATCCCGTGGCCAGCCCGCACGCCGCCCCAGCAGCAGTGCGATCACCAGCGCCGATGCGCCCGAGTTGATCTCGACGACGGTTCCGCCGGCGAAGTCGATCGCATGCAGATGGGTGGCGATCCAGCCGCCGCGCTCGGCGGTCAGGCCCGGGGCGCTGAACACCCAGTGCGCGACCGGGACATAGACGAGCAGGCACCACAATCCGGCGAAGATCAGCCAGGACGTGAACTTCATCCGATCGGCGACCGCGCCGGCGACGAGCGCGACGGTGACCATCGCGAAGCCGGCCTGGAAGGCCACGAACAGTACGGCCGGGATAGTCCCCACCAGCGGCATACCAGCGCTGTCGGCGCCACCGGAACCGAAATGGCCGAAGAGGTCTCGTAGGCCGGCGAAGGTGATCGGGTTGCCGATCACGCCACCGTGGTCCGGCCCGAAGGCCATCGAGTAGCCCACCGCCACCCACACGATCCACACGATGGGCACCGCCGAGAAGCACATCATCATCATGTTGAGCACGCTCTTGGAACGCACCATGCCGCCGTAGAACAGACCGAGGGCCGGAGTCATCAACAAAACGAGCGCAAAGGCCGCCAACAGCCAGGCGGTGTCGGCCGCGTCGGGCATGCCGGTGGCGGGGAACGTGTTCACGGCGAACACCATACGGTTCGGGATGCGGGTCCTGACCAGCACGTTCGCGCTGTGCCCGATTCGTCCGATCACCACGCCTCGGGGTCAACCGAGGACCGGCCGACAACGGCGGCGGCTTTCCTCCGCGCGCCATCTGTGCCATTTTGTGACTATCGACACACTGCAGAAGCGCCCCGACGGAACCCCGGTACGAGCTGTCATCGACCACTCGTGGCGGCGCTCCGCGTTGTCGGGTGTGCGCCCTGACGACCCGACGCCAACCGTGCTGGTGGACACCGCGAGCGCCGATCCGCTGCTGGACGCGGCACGGCCGGTCCTCGACGACGCGGCCGCGCGTCTGGCCGACACCAACATGTCGCTGCTGTTGGTCGATCACGAGTGCCGCATGGTCTCGCGAGTCGCGTTCGGCAGTGCCATCGAACGCACGCTCGACGACCTCGGCGCCGCACCCGGGATGCCGTTCGGGGAGGAGATCGTCGGCACCACCGCGCTGGGCACTCCCGCCGAGATCCGCGGTGGGATCGCGGTCAACAGCAGTGAGCACTATCTCGAACGGTTCAAGTCGATCAGTTGCTTCGGTCAGCCGATCGTCCATCCGGCCACCCGACGACTGGCCGGCATCATCTGCATGTCGGAGACGGCCGAGCACATCAACCCTCTGGCCGTGCCTTTCATCAACGGCATCGTCGCCGACATCGCCGACCGCCTGCTGGACCGTTCGCGCGCCCACCAGCGTCGGGTTCTCGATGCGTTCCAGCGCGCCGCGCCCCGACGCGACATCGCGGTCGCCGCGATCGGCGACGACCTGCAACTGACCAACGCGCCGGCCGCCGAGCTGCTCTCACCCGCCGACATCGGGGCCCTGCGGGTACTCGCCACCGAGCCGACGCTGCGCGCGATGGTGGTGCCGCTGACGCTGGTGTCCGGCGCCGAGGTCGAGGTCGGAGTGGAACCGGTCGCCGGGGTCGGCGGCGCGGCATTGTTCCGGTTCCGCCCGGCCGCGCACACCTCGCCGAGACCCGCTGCGGCGACCCGCACCGCACCGGCGGCCGCGACCACCATCGCGGTCACCGGTGAGCCCGGCACCGGCCGCACCACCGAGGCGCGCGCGCTCGCCGCCGACCACGGGTCCGGACCGACCCTGACGGTCGACGTCGCCGAGGATCTGATCTGCGGCCGCGACCCCGACATCGTCGATTCGATCGCGCGGGCCCGATCCGGACGGGTACCGCTCATCGTCGACGGCGTGGACCTGCTCGACGATCGTTCGATCACGCTGCTCACCAAGGCGGCGGCGTCGTGGTCGGGGTGCCCGCTCATCGTGGTGAGCGCCCCGCGCGAGCACGTCACCGCCGGCGTGGCCGCATTGATCGGCAGATGCGGGCGCCGCGTCGATCTGTCTCCGCTCCGGCAGCGCAGTTCTGATCTGGCCGCCACCGCCAGCGCGGTCCTGCAGCGCCTGGCCCCGGGGATGCGACTGTCCGGCAACGCAACCGACGCCCTGCTGTGTCAGGACTGGCCCGGCAACATTGCCGAGTTGGATGCGGTGCTGCGTCAGGCCGCGCAGTCGTGTGCGGCCCGGGCGGCGCGCATCGTCGAGCCCGCCGACCTCCCGCCCACCTACCGCACCACCAGTCGGGCCGCGCATCTGTCCGGGCGCGAGCAGGCCGAGCGGGTCGCGATCGTCGACGCGCTCGACCACGCCGGCGGCAACAAGGTGCATGCCGCACGCGAACTCGGGATCAGCCGCACCACGTTGTACGCCCGGATGCGTGCGCTCGGGATCTGAGTCACCCGGAAATTCTCTGGCCGTGCGGCCGCCGGGACCGGATTAGGCGCGGTGTTCAACGTACTGTTCAGTTTCTGGACAGCGCACTCCCGGCCGATGGTGGCAGAAATGAAGCAGGTCACAACTATGACCCAGATCACTTGAGATCTAGCCACCTGACCAGGAGGTTTTCATGACCGCCGTCGCCACCGACCTGCACGCGCGGGTCCGCGACTTCATCACCACCGACCGTCCGATGTTGATCGGCGGTGAGTGGGTGTCGGCCGCTTCGGGCCGCACCTTCGAGACGATCGACCCGGCCACCGCACGCCCGATCACCTCGGTCGCCCACGGCGAGGCCGTCGACATCGACCGCGCGGTGCGGGCCGCGCGACAGGCCTTCGACGACGGCCCGTGGTCGCGGATGAAGCCCAACGAGCGCGAGCGGCTGCTGTGGCGGGTAGGCGACCTGCTGACCGAGCGCGCCGCCGAGTTCGGACAACTCGAGGCACTCGACAACGGCAAGGCCGCCACCATCGCGACCGCGGTGGACATGAACTGGTCGGCCGACATCTTCCGGTACAACGCCGGATTGGCCACCAAGATCACCGGCTCCACCGTCGACGTCTCGATGCCGTTCGTGCCCGGCGGCGAGTTCCACGCCTACACCCTGCGCGAGCCGGTCGGCGTGTGCGGGCTCATCGTGCCGTGGAACTTCCCGCTGCTGATGGCCGCGTTCAAGCTCGCCCCCGCCCTCGCCGCGGGCAACACGGTGATCCTCAAGCCGGCTGAACAGACTCCGCTGACGGCATTGCTGCTCGGCGAGATCTTCCAGGAAGCCGGGTTCCCGCCCGGTGTGGTCAACATCGTCACCGGCTTCGGTGATGCCGGTGCGGCCCTGGCCGCCCACGACGACGTCGACAAGATCGCGTTCACCGGTTCCACCGAGGTCGGCAAGAAGATCGTCGAGGCGGCCAAGGGCAATCTGAAGAAGGTGTCGCTGGAGCTCGGCGGCAAGAGCCCGAACATCGTGTTCGCCGACGCCGATTTCGACAAGGCGGTCGCCGGATCGGTGGCGGCATGGATGTTCAACCACGGCCAGTGCTGTGTGGCCGGCACCCGGCTGTTCGTCGAACGCCCCATCTTCGACGACTTCACCGCCGCGGTCGCCGAAGCGGCGTCGCAGGCAAAGATCGGACCGGGCCTGGATCCCGCCACCGAACTCGGCCCGTTGGTCAGCCAGGAACAGTTCGACCGGGTCTCGGGCTATCTGTCCGCCGGCCTCGCCGACGGCGCGCGCGCATTGACCGGTGGAAAGCGTTGGGGCGATGAGGGATTCTTCATCGAACCGACCGTATTCGTCGACGTCGAGCCGCACTTCTCGATCGTGTCCGAGGAGATCTTCGGCCCGGTCGTGGCGGCTTTGCCCTTCGACGCCGACACCGGTGTGGCCGCGGCCGCCAACGACTCGATCTACGGTCTGGCCGCCGGTATCTGGACCACAGATCTGTCCAAGGCACACAAGACCGCACGCGCGATCAAGGCCGGTTCGGTGTGGGTCAACCAATACAACGGATTCGACACCGCAATGCCGTTCGGGGGCTACAAACAAAGTGGGTGGGGTCGCGAACTCGGTTCGTCCGCGATCGACCTCTACACGCAGACCAAAGCGGTCAACGTCGCACTCTGATCACCTTCCCTCACCCTTTCGCAAAGGAGCGAACGATCATGAAAACCAAAGCCGCCATCCTCACCGGCGTCGGAAAGCCCTTCGAGCTCACCGAACTCACCCTCGATCCGCCCCGCGACGGCGAGGTGCTGATCAAGTACACCGCCGCCGGCCTGTGCCATTCCGATCTGCACCTGACCGACGGCGACCTGCCGCCGCGCTTCCCCATCGTCGGCGGCCACGAGGGTGCCGGGATCATCGAGGAGATCGGTCCCGGCGTCACCAAGGTCAAACCGGGCGACCACGTGGTGTGCAGCTTCATCCCGAACTGCGGCACCTGCCGATACTGTTCCACCGGTCGACAGTCGTTGTGTGACATGGGGGCCACGATCCTCGAGGGCTCGATGCCCGACGGGTCGTTCCGCTTCCATGACGGTGACACCGACTTCGGTGCGATGTGCATGTTGGGCACCTTCTCCGAGCGGGCCACCATCAGCCAGCACTCGGTGGTCAAGGTCGACGACTGGCTGCCGCTGGACAAGGCAGTGCTGGTGGGTTGCGGTGTGCCGACCGGCTGGGGTTCGGCCGTCTACACCGGCAATGTCCGCGCCGGCGACATCGTGGTGATCTACGGCATCGGCGGTATCGGCATCAACTCGGTGCAGGGCGCTGTGCACGCCGGGGCGAAGGCGGTGATCGTGGTCGACCCGATCGCCTTCAAACGCGACACGGCGATCAAGTTCGGCGCCACCCACGCGTTCGCCAGTGCCGCCGAGGCGCAGGAGACCATCACCGAGATCAGCTGGGGTCAGGGCGCCGACTGCGCCATCGTCACCGTCGGCACCGTCGACGAAGACGTGGTGTCGGCGGCCATCGGCGGCGTCGGCAAGGGTGGTTCGGTGATCCTCACCGGCTTGTCGAGCCCGGAGAAGTTCACCGTGCACTGGCCGGGCATCGACCTGACGCTGAACGAGAAGTCCATCAAGGGCAGTCTGTTCGGGTCGGCCAACCCGCAGTACGACATCGTTCGGTTACTGCGTCTCTACGACGCCGGCCAGCTCAAGCTCGACGAACTGGTCACCACCACCTACACCCTCGACCAGGTCAACGAGGGTTATCAGGATCTGCGCGACGGCAAGAACATTCGCGGCGTGATCATCCACGACAGCTGACCCGCCGCACCGACCCCGGCCCGGACGCGATGACCCGTGCGCGTCCGGGCCGGACCATTACTGCCACCACCGCACCCCACACCGCCGGTCGAGTAGTCGTCGAGCCGCCAGACGAGACAACGTATTACAGACCGGTCGCCCGCACCCCGATCGATCAACCGATCCGCCGCTCCCCCGCCTCGTAGGCGCTGATCAGGTCGTCGCGCGCTCGCGCCACCCGGGAGCGGATGGTGCCGATCGGGCAACCGCAGATGGTCGCCGTGTCGGCGTATCCGATGCCCAGGATCTGCGTGAGCACGAACGCCTCCCGGCGCCGCGGGTCGAGCGATTCGATCAGCATCTCCAGTTCGACGCGGTCGTCGTGGCGTGCACCGTGCGCGCCGGTCTCTGCCATCGCATCCGGTTCCGACAGCTCCAACCGGGGGCGGGCCGCGCACCGACGGAAGTGGTCGGCCACCGTCCGTCGCGCGATGGCCAAAAGCCACGTCCGGCCCGACGACCCGGCGCGGAACCGGGGCAACGACCCGATCGCGCGCAGGAAGGTGTCCTGGGTGAGGTCGTCGGCCAGGCGACGGTCGGCCAGATACCCCACGAAGCGCCACACGTCGTCGCGCGTAGCCTTGACGAAGGCCTCCAGTGCGGGTCGATCGCCGCGGGCTGCCGCGATCGCGAGCCGAGTCACTTCCTCGTCGTCGGGCCTCGTCGTCACCCGGTCACGGTAGCCGATGGCGCTGCCGCGACCGTCGGGCGCAACAAACTTGACCGATGTCGGCAGGCCGGGAACTCCGCGGCCCGCAGCGACGACTACTCATCTGGAGACTGTCGGCGACAGCTGCCGGCAAGCGGTGAATGTTGGGAGGCAGGGTGACGCAGGTCGCAACGGTGAACGAGACCGCCCCGAAGAAGGCGGGGACCGACGAGGCCGGGTCCGGCTCACGCCGGATCGAGCTCGAGGTTTCGGGGATGACGTGCGGGGCATGTGCCGCACGCGTCGAACGCAAACTCAACAAGGTCGACGGTGTGCGTGCGTCGGTGAACTACGCCACTCGCGTCGCGACCGTCGACGCCCCGATCGCCTACGACGACGCCGACTTGTGCGCCGTCGTCGACAAGGCCGGTTACTCCGCGCAGCGTCGGTCCACCGGCCCGGCCGATCCGGACGACGATCCAGACCTACACGCCGCGAACTCGCTGTTCCGGCGGATGGTCATCGCGTTGGTGCTGTTCATCCCGCTGGCCGACCTGTCGATCATGTTCGCCACCGTCCCGGCCACCCGGATCACCGGCTGGCAGTGGATTTTGACGGCCTTGGCCGCACCCGTCGTCACCTACTGCGCCTGGCCGTTCTACCGCGTCGCCGCCAAGAACCTGAAGGTCGGCGCGCTGTCGATGGAGACGCTGATCAGCATCGGCATCATCGCGGCAACCGCGTGGTCGCTGATCTCGATGTTCGCCGTCACCGCCGACACCGCCGACGTCGGCGTGTGGGAAGCCATCATCGGCAGTGACTCCATTTACCTGGAGGTGGCCGCCGGGGTCACGGTGTTCGTGCTGGCCGGGCGCTACTTCGAGGCCAGGGCCCGGTCGCGGGCCGGCGGCGCGCTACGTGCGCTGGCCGCGCTCGGCGCCAAGGATGTCGCCGTGCTGTTGGCCGACGGCGCGGAGATGCGCATCCCGGTCGGCGAGCTGAAGGAAGGCCAGCGGTTCGTGGTGCGTCCCGGCGAGACCATCGCCGCCGACGGCCTGGTGGCCTCCGGAGAGTCCGCGATCGACATGAGCGCCATGACTGGCGAATCGCAACCGGTCGACGTCGCCGACGGCGACGCCGTCACCAGCGGTACCACCGCGCTGAACGGTCGACTGGTGGTGGAGGCCGCACGGGTCGGCGATGACACCGCCTTCGCCGCGATGCTCCGGTTGGTAGAGCAGGCGCAGAGCGCGAAGGCCGACATCCAGCGTCTCGCCGACCGCATCGCCGGGGTGTTCGTGCCGATCGTCATCGTCATCGCCGTGGTGACCGTAGTGGCCTGGCTCATCGCCACCGGCGACGTCGACCGGGCGGTGGGTGCCGGGCTGGCGGTACTCGTGATCGCCTGCCCGTGCGCGTTGGGACTGGCGACGCCGACCGCGCTGATGGTCGCGTCGGGTCGCGGGGCGCAGCTGGGCATCTTCCTCAAGGGTCATCAGGCGTTGGACGCTTCCCGTGAGGTCGACACCGTCGTCTTCGACAAGACCGGCACCCTCACCAACGGCGCCCTGGACATCGTGTCGGTGGCGGTGACCGCCGGTCACTCGCACGACAACGTGGTGGGTGCGGCCGCAACACTGGAGGCCGCCTCCGAACATGCGGTGGCAAAGGCGATCGCCGCTGCTGCCGACCCGGACGCAGGAGACGTCACCGACTTCGTCGCCGAGCCGGGCCGAGGTGTGCGCGGCGTGGTCGGTGGCCGCCACGTGCAGGTCGGTTCGCCGCGCTGGGTGGCGCGGGGCGCCACGGTTCCCACTGATCTCGCCCGTGCGCGCCGCGACGCCGAGTCGGCCGGACAGACCGTGGTCTACGTCGCGATGGACGACGCGGTGTGCGGTGCGATCGCGGTCGCCGACACGGTGAAACCGAGTGCCGCCGAGACGGTGCGCGAACTGCGTCGGCTCGGCATGCGCACCTTGCTGGTGACCGGCGACAACGCCGCCGCCGCGCAGAAGGTCGCCGACGAGGTGGGCATCGACGAGGTCCTCGCCGAGGTGCTGCCCGACGAGAAGGTGGCGCGTATCGAGCGACTGCGGGAGGAGGGCCGGGTGGTGGCGATGGTGGGTGACGGCATCAATGATGCTCCCGCTCTGGTGACTGCCGACCTCGGCCTGGCAATCGGCCGCGGCACCGACGTGGCGATCGCGGCCGCCGACATCATCCTGGTACGCCACGACTTGCGGAGCGTGGTCGAGGCACTCGGCTTGGCGCGCGCGACCCGCCAGACCATCCGCACCAACATGGTATGGGCGTTCGGCTACAACGTCGCGGCCATCCCGATCGCGGCGGCGGGGTTGCTCAATCCGTTGATCGCGGGTGCGGCGATGGCGTTCTCGTCGTTCTTCGTGGTGTCCAACAGCCTGCGGCTGCGCCGTTTCGCGGCCGGCCACGAATGGACCGGCAACGAGCACGCAAGCACCGAGCCCGCAAGCACCGAGGCGGTGTCGTCATGAACGCCTCGACGCGCGCACGGGCGCTGCTGCTGATGTCGGCCGCCGTCACGCTGCTCACGGTGAGCGGCTGCGCCGACGACGTCACCGAACCCACCCGACCGACCGGGTCCGCGGTCGACAACACGATCGATCCGATGTCATTGGACCGGGTGCTCGACGGGGTCGCCGCTCAGGATCTGCCGGTGACCAACCGCCACGACGTCACCGGCGACGTGTGTCCGGATGCGGGATGTACATCGGCGGTGGCCGCCGACGAGCTGACCGTTATGCACTTTTCCACCACCGGGCGCGCCGAGATCTACCGTGGTGCGCATCCGGAGTCGTTTCAGGTACTCGATGTCGTGGTGACCTTCCCCGACACGTCGTCGGCGGAACAACGCGACCGGTACAGCGATGCCGTGCAGGTCGCCCTACGCTGAGCCGTCGGGCCGGCGCGTCATGCGATGTCGGCCGGTGGGTTCACTGCCGGTTGCGGGACAGTTCCGTGAGCATCCGGTTGTAGGCGGTGAGTTCGTCGTCGTCGTAGGTGTCGGCGTGGCGATCGCGACGTTTGGCGATCCGCCGGTCCTGGGTGGCCCACTGGTGGACCAGGGCGATCACCACCAGCAATGCTGGCACCTCGCTGGCACCCCAGGCGATGGCGCCACCCACGAACTGGTCGCGGAACAGGTCGGCCAGCCAGGGCAGACCCAGATATGTGTAGAACGTGCCACCGATCAGGGTGTCCATCGTCATGGTCGCGATGCCGAAGAAGGCGTGGAACGGCATGATCGCGAACAGCAGCCCGAGCCGACCGAGGAATGGCAGGCGTTTGGGGCCGGGGTCGATGCCGATGATGATCCAGTAGAAGAGGTAGCCGGTGATGAGGAAATGCACACTCATCAGGTCGTGACCCCAGTGGTAGCGGGCCAGCGTGTCGAACAGCGAGGTGAAATACACCCCGTACAGCGAGATCACGAAGATCAGCAGCGCCACGATGGGGTTGGTGAGGATCTGAGTGAACCGCGAGTGCACCAGCCAGACGATCCATTCGCGAGGTCCGGGAAGACCGCCGCGGGCGGTCGGCAGTGCGCGCAGGGCAAGGGTGACGGGGGCGCCGAGCACCAGCAGTACCGGGATGAACATGTTGAGCGCCATGTGTTCGGCCATGTGCACGCTGAACATCGCCATTCCGTAGGTTCGCACTCCCGATGAGGTGACCACCACGAGCGAGACACAGCCCAGCACCCACGACAGGGTGCGGCCCCACGGCCATTCGATGCCGCGTCGACGCAGCTGGCGTACGCCGATCAGGTACAGCACGGCCAGCACGATCGCGCCGACACCGAGGAACAGATCGAGTCGCCACAGGAAGGCCAGTCGCGCCACCGACGGCGGATCTGGCAATTCGTAGCCGAGGAACACATCCCATGCCGTGAACTCGTGCTCCAGCAACGCCGGAGCCGTACGAGTGGCCGTCCCGGCGAGCGCCACCTGCAGCACCGTAGCCGCGAGGACCCCGCCGCGCAGCATCGTCATCGCACCCACGGGCAGGTCGTCGCAGCGCCGCGCCAGGATCAGCAGGCGCAGGTCGAGCGCGAGGCCGACGATCGCTGCGGCCCCTGCGATGAGCGCCCACCAGCCGTAGGCCGACGCCGCGAGCTGCCCGAGCGGGACCAGGAATCCGATCAGGATCAGTCCGTAGATGACGGTGATCACATCGGCAATCGCCAGTGTCCATCCGAGGCGCCGGCCGGTCGGTGCCCGGTCGGGCTCGGGGGTGTCCCGGTCGAGGGTGAGCGATGCCGCGACCCGCACACCGGTGAGGACCGTGACCGCGGTGGCGAAGACGATGACCGCGGTGGTGGTGTAGTCATGATCCGGTCCCTGTCCGGCGTTGCCGGCGACCGGCAAGGCGACGGCCGCGATGAAACCGGGGATGAGCAGCAGTGCGTGCGTGGTCCACGACAGACTGATGCGGGTGGCCACCGCGATCGCCAAGGCGCAGCAGGCGCTGACGATCCAGCCCACGGCCTGCTCGGAGGTGGTGATGATCGACCATGCGCCCGAGGTGGACACCAGGGTGCCGATCGAGACACCCGACCGGTCGGCGGCGGTGATCACCACCATGACGGCGGCGCCGACGAACCACAGGGGCGCGACCCGCTCGACGATGCGGTGCGCGCGAAATGTCTCCACCCCGATCATCCGGTCGGCATCGGGGCGGGCGCAGATGGTGACGTAGACCAGCGCGCCGATCGACACCGCCGCCGCCATGGCGACGACGAAGAATCCGACCGGCGCGGCGATCGCGGTGAACCACCCCGGGAAGCTGTCACCGGTTTCGCGGAATCGCGTGGTGCCGGAGACGAGCGCATAGACGACAAGTGCGACGACTCCGACACCGATACCCGCCCAGGCCATCGGTGCGGAGGTTGCAATCCGAGGACGGGCTGCGGCGGTGTCGATCATGAGGTCCTGAGCGTGTGTCGGGGACTGCTCCGCCGAGGAGCAGATCGTTCACCGGCCACTCTACGACCGCGTGTCGTCGAGACGAAAAACGCGATGCGGCTCACACCAGCGGGTGAGTGACGGCGGGAACCCGGGACGCCGCCCGCGCGACTACTCGGTTACCGGCCATCCACCCATCGACGTCCCTGTCGATCATGAACGGAGTTCTTCGACGTGTCCATCTGCTCGTCCTGCGCGGAGTTCCACCGCGACCCACCGCGCCCCCCACGATCCTGTTATGTCCTGTGGATGGGATCGGCGGTGATCGGGTGATCGCCGACCTGACGGTGCGGTGGATCGTCACCCTCCTGATGGCGGCAGCGATCTCCGAATACGTCCTGTCCCTCGTCACTCATCGGCTCCGCTGGCCCGGGGTCATCGGCCACCTGCTGCACATCGTGATGGCGGCGGCGATGATCGCGATGGCGTGGCCGTTCGGAATGGATCTGCCGACGACCGGGCCGATGGTGTTCTTCCTCGGGGCCGGCATGTGGTTTGTGGTCGCAGCGATCGTCTTCGCGGACACGACCGCCGAGCGGGCGGCCCATGGCTATCACGCGGTGATGATGGCGGCGATGGCGTGGATGTATGCGGTCATGCACGGCGATCTGCTGCCCGGCTCGGCGTCGAATGTGGACACCGACGCCCACATGATGTCCGGTCATGACATGACGGGGATGGACATGGCGGGCACCACCCATGGTTCGGACGTGCACAGCAACGCCGCGAATCCCGGGTACGTCACGATGTTGAACTGGATGCTGGCGATCGGTTTCCTGATCGCCGCGATCGGGTGGCTCTACCTGTACTTCAGTCGGCGCAGACCGGTGGGTGCACCCGAGCAGCGCGCGTCGGCACTGCTCACCCACAGTGGCGAGCTCTCGCAGGTGTTCATGGCCGCCGGCATGTCGATCATGTTCTTCGCCATGGCCTGACGTCACGCCTGCACCGGTCAGGCGCGTGGACCGGGCCGGCCCGACGACCAGCGATCGAGGTCGAACCGTTCCGACTGTGCTCCGGAGGGGTCGCCCCTGCTACCCCAGACGGCGAACCCGAGTCCGATGACGACCGGGAGATGCGACAGCACGCGGCTGACGGTGACGGCGCCGGCGAGCGCGTCGTGGATGACGTAGCCGATCAGCACCACTGTGAACACGCTGAGCACCACGAGTAGCCCGGGTAGTGCCCGCTGCCACCAGGCGGCGACGATCATGCACACGCCCAACGCCAGCGCCCAGGCGGTGGTCTCGTTGACCAGGTGCGTCGACGCGTCGGGCGCGCCGTGGGTCATGCCGAAGTCGATTCCGGTCATCTGCAGCATCGCGATGACGATCTGGGCAGCACCCGTGAGGGTCAATCCGATCCGGATCGCATTGCTCCGCAATCCCCGCTGCACTCGGGCCGCCCGGGTGACCGGCGGTGTGCCGGCGCTGTCAAGGAGCGTCGGTGGGGTCTGCGGGGGCTCGTCGAGCTCGAGGCCCGCCATAGCGTCGGAGTGTCGGGTGGCGGCCACAAGCCAGCTGCGGCAGCCGGGGCACTGCGCGACGTGCTCGTCGACACGTTCCGACGGAACGCCTTCGTACTCCCCGTCGAGACGTGCAGACAATGCCTCGCGGGCCACTTCACACCGCACGCCACCATGATGGTCCATGCCGCTCGCGTCTCCCCTCGCCCCCTCTGATTCAGGTTCAGCGCTCTAGAGCACCCGAACGAGGCCGGCCACCCATGGCACCGAGAGCACTGCGAGCACCGCGACGTTGAGCCAGAGATGATCGCGCAGGATCGCCACGAACTCTCGGACCTGCGCGTTCGGGACGAAGTAGGCCGCGGTGTGGGCGCCCGTGCTGAATCCATCGATCCCGGCGGAGCGCATGAGCGTTGCGGCCCGGAAAGCGTGGTAGTCGCTGGTGACCACGGCTGCCCGGCCCGTGATGCCGCTCTCGTCGAGCAATTGTTTCGTGTAGGCGAGATTCTCGGCGGTGTCGGTGGAGGCGTCCTCGATGCGGATGCGCCGATCGTCGACACCGTGTTCGACGAGATAGCGCGACATTGCCGACGCCTCGGATTCCGTCTCGTCATCACCGCGTCCACCCGAGCACACCAGGATCGGGTCGCGGCGTGCGCGGATCGCGTTGTCCAGCAGTTCATGTCCACGGTCGAGACGGTTGGCGAGCAGCGGGTTGACCCGGTTACCGCCGAGCAGACCCGCGCCCAGCACGATGATCGCGTCGACCGGTTCGGTACGAGCTTTTCGGCGGCCGTGTTGCGCGTAGAGCAGTGACCAACCGAGGAAGGCGACGCACACGAATCCGAGGTAACCCGCAGGCAGGCCCACCGCCAGTAAGACGAGCAGAATACTGTTGGAGGCCGCCGAGTCGAACCAACCGATCACCACGCCGATCGACACCGCGATCGCGTAGCCGAACAACAAGATCCCGAGCAGCGTCGACAGCAACGTCGCCGGCCGCGCACCTTCTTTTCGGGCCAGGTCGAACCCGTTGACGATCAGGTAGATACCCAGGGCGATGATGGCGAGCAGGCCGCAGGCACACATCGCCAGCAACACCCAGGCCTCGGTGACTTCGTTTCCGGTCGCCGTCAAGGCCAGGAACACAGTGATCATCACGAGCAAGGCACCCGCGGCGGTCAAGTAGATTCCCGGCTTCAGACGACGGGGATCTCGCCAGGCACTCAGCACCCCGCTCAGCACGAGCAGGGCCAGCAGCGCAGCGACCAGTAACATGCCCCAATCCTGACAGGCGGGCGCTCGCGGCGACGTCAGGTGCGCATCGGCGCCCAGCGCCGTGCAGCTGGAGAGCACCTCGAGGGGCGACTGATTCGCTTCCGCCGATCCGGATGCAGTGACAACGCAGCGGTCAGCGCGGGTAGGTGACGATGATCTGTCCGGTGCGCGCGTTGCGCCAGGTGATGGTGCGGTCGGTGTGCATGGTCGGTATCCACGGCCCGTCGTGTTTGCGGTCGTGGTCGGGTCGGCATAGGGGTGCGAGGTTGAAGGCCACGGTCCAGCCGCCGGCCAAAGGGTCGGCATGGCAGAACTTGAGCAGGTGGTCAAGTTCGCATTCCTCGGATGGTCGGCCGCAGTAGGGGTAGCGGCAACGTCGGTCGAGTTGAATGATCTCCGCGCGTAGGGCGGCTGACGGTTTATAGGTCAGCGCTCCCGGTGGTGGGGTGGCGAACCCGCCGTGGCCTGTCGGGTCGATCGGTGGGGCCGGTGTGCGGTTGCCGAAGATGATCAGTCCGCTGGCGGTACGGGTTCCACTCGGGCGGGCGGTGATGGTGGTGGCGTGTGGTGCGATCCGAGCGGCGTGGGCGGGGTCGATGGCGCCGTAGCCCATCAGGCGGGTCGGGTCGAGACCGGTCGGGTCGTGGAGCAGGGTCAGGCCGGGGACGATGAGGTCGGAATCGGAATTGGTGTCCGGGTCGGTATCGGTGTCCTCGGTGTGTTCTGCGTCCGCGGTGAGTTCGACCTCTGCGGCCATGGCGTGTGCGGCGGGTGGTGCGGTGATGAAGTCTCGTCGGGTTTCCGGGGAGGGCGTGACATCCTCAACCTCGTCATCAGCGTCATCGATTCGGGAGTCGGCTTGTCCACTCTCACCATTGTTGTCGGTGTCCGAGTCGATGCCTCTGTCGGTGCCGCTGTCGTCAATGTCGGCGAGGGTGATCGGCTGTTCCTCGGCCGCATCCGGCCCACCGGTCGCGGGTTCGACGGCGGTCTGGCCGGGTGTGCTGGTGTCGACTGATGACTCGCGGACACCGCCGGTGACCGGACTCGGGGTGGTGGCGGGTGCTGGGTTGCTGGTGCGGGTCTGGCGGGCGGGGCAGGTGTCGTCGCCGCAGTGGCAGCGTAGTTTTGCGCCGGGGGCTTTGATGATTTCGGCGAACGCGGCCACGCGTTGGGCTTTGATGCTGCGCCCATCACGGCGACACACCCGTCGTCCGATGAGGGCGCTGATGCGGTCGCGCAGGTGCACGCCGTGTTCGGCGGGGATGCAGGCATCGACGGTCATGTGCCCGAACGCTTCGTTACCGATCGTCACATCCCCAAACAGGTCGGCGATGTCGTCGTGGGCCTCGACAGCCCGATCCGGATCAAGACTGATGATGATGGCGTCGAGATCATCTCGCAGGGCGGTGTCGGTGGTGGGTCGGCTGGCCAGATCGAGCACCACATCATCGAAATCCCACGGCTCATCCTCGTCGGCATCGTCGGCGGCGGGATCGTCGGTGGCGGCAGGGTCGGTCTCGGACGCAGCATCACCAGCCTCGCTCGCGCCCTCACCATCGGTGCCGGTATCGTCGGTGCCGGGATCGTCGGTGCCGGGATCGAGGTCGGCTGCGGGGTCGTCGAGGTCGAGGGTGAGTTCCTCGTCGACATTGTCGGTGTCGGTATCGGTTTCGTCGGTGGTGTCAGCGTTGTCGGCGAGTTCGCCGAGTCGTGCTCGCAGGTCGCCGGTGGGGCCGGTGGCGGCGCCGCGGATGGCCACACCCAGCCGGTGGGGCCTCAGGTCGCCGGCGCGGAAGGCATCACGGATCTTGGGGTGTTCGTCGAGCAGTTCGTCGAGACCGACCCATTCCCCGGCTTGACGTCGAGAAATACCCAACTGCAGCGAGATTTCGCCTTTCGCGGCTTTGTCGGCGGCGTTGCGGACTCGGTTCGGAACGAAATCGTTGTATCCGGCGAGACGCTCGTTGTAGGTGGATTGCCCGATCTGACGGGCGATCTGCATCGCCAGGGCTTGGGCTTGATTACTCAACCGCAACAGGTCGCGACCATGCTGCGCCAATTCGTCGAGACTGCTGGAGGCCAGCAGAGCGTCGTCGGCAGCACGGTCGGTGAAGGTGAACACGAAACGCTCCTTTCCGGCGAAGACGGTCTCTGAGGTCGGGATGGTTTGGTGGGGAACCGAACTGCTATCAGACTATCGGGCGGGTCTGACAACTTTGGTGCGCTACGGGTGGGGTGTGGATGGACTCGATCGGCGAGGTGTTGGGTTCAGGATAGCGGTGGGGTGTGACAACTTTTCGTGCGTGAGAGTGGTTGCGTGGGTGGACCCTTCGTGACGCGGCCTCGCAAGCTCGGACGCTACTCAGGGATCAAGGGTGCGCCGTCTTTCTCGGTTCTCTGAAGGGTGGGAGTCGTTAGCGTGGAGTCGGACTGGTATCAGACTATCGGTCAGGTCTGACAATTTTGGGGTGCTGCGGGGTGGGATGTGGATGGACTTGTTCGGTGAGCTGTTGGGTTCAGGATATCGGCGGGGTCCGACAACTTTTGGTGCGTGAGTGTCGTTGCGTGGGTGGACCCTTCGTAACGCGGCCTCGCAAGCTCGGATGCACCTCAGGGATCGTGGGTGAGCTATGGATTTCCCCTCTGCGGCGGGAAACGTTGGCGGGGAGCCGGACTGATATCAGACTAGCGGCCAGGTCTGACAACTTTGGTGCGCTGCGGGAGGGGTCTGGATGGACTTGATCGGCGAGGTGTTGAGTTCGGGATAGCGGCGGGGTCCGACAACATTTCGTGCGTGAGTGTCGTTGCGTGGGTGGACCCTTCGTGACGCGGCCTCGCAAGCTCGGACGCTCCTCAGGGACCAGGTGACACGGCCTCGCAAGCTCGGACGCTCTTCAGGGCACAGGGACGCGGGGGACCCGGGGACGGCCTCGCAAGCTCGGTCGCCCTCAGCGAGCAGGGGACGCTTCAATCCCTCAGCGGGACCGCACCTGAATCACCGCTGTGACCATTTCGGTCCATGTCGCGACCACCTGGGCGCGACGGCGCGAATCGTCGGACAAGGTGTCGGCCAGGCCGAGACCGCGGGCGAGGTCGAGGGTGACCTGCGCAATTCGATGTGAATCGGGGTAGCGGTTGTCGGGATCGATCGCCGCCACGGTCATCTGGTGAGCGGCGCGGGCGAACTTCGCCTCCATCGGCAGGATGAGCTGACGCAACGCCGGATCGGAAGCAGCGGCCGCCCACACCTGCAGCGCCGCTTTGAATTCGGTTCCTGTATAGATGGCGACCGCTCGGTCGACCGCGGCGGCCACGCGGTCCTCCTCGTCGTCGGGCAGGGATGCGAGAACCCCGGAAGCGGTCGAGGTCATTTCCTCAAATACCTGCTCCAGGACCGCAGTGATCAGCGCCTCGCGAGTGGGGAAATGATGCTGCGCCGCACCGCGCGACACCCCGGCGCGCTCGGCGACCGCCGCAACCGTGGCCGCCGCCCACCCGTCATGGGCGAGAGCGTCCATCGTCGACTGCACCAGCCGTTCACGGGTCAGTCGCGACCGCTCCTGCCGGGGTTCGCGCGGCACCGGCGCGCGGGCACCGCTGGTCGTCATCGCTGATCCGCGGTGAGGTCCCACGGCGGGCGTCGTTTGGACAGTAATGCGGTCATCCCAGCCCGAGCCTCCTCGGATCCGAAGAGCTCCGCCGACTCCACGGCCCTCGCATCGGCTTCGGTCTCGAACCGCGCCAGCACCTCTGCGGTCGTCAGCGCCTTCGACGCCGCGAGCCCCTGCGGGGATGATCGCCGGAGGTTCGCGAGCACCGCGTCCATGCCGGACCCGAGGTCGTCGATGGTGGCGAAGGCTTCGGTCACCAGCCCGATACGGACCGACTCCTCGGGCCCGAAGGTCTCACCGGACAGAAAGAACCGCCCGGCGGCGCGCGCGGTGAGCTTCGGCAGCAGAACCAGCGAGATCACCGACGGCGCCAACCCGAGCCGCGCCTCGGTGAGCGCGAAGGTGCACGACGGTCCGGCCAGCACCATGTCGGCGGCGCCGATCAGACCGAGTCCCCCGGCCCGCACATGACCGTCGATACGGGCGATGACCGGTTTCGGCATTGTCAGGATCGCACGCATCAAATCGATCATCGATCGAGTACCGTGTGCCGACGCGTCCTCCACCGACATACCGGACTTCAGCGCCGCGCTGAGATCGGCGCCGGCACAGAATGTTCTACCGGTGTGGGTGAGAACCACGGCCCGCACGCCCGGATCGTCGGCAGCCGACTGCAACGCAGTCGACAACTGGTCGACGAGCACCGCGCCGAGCGCGTTGCGGTTCGCCGGCGAATCCAGCTCGAGCGTCGCAATCCCCTCGACGATCCTCGTATGGACGACCTCTGGGGTTCCGTCGATCATGTCAGCTTCCTGTTCTGCCATTACGCACCGTGCCGTCGCGCTCAGTACGACTTCGGCAACCCGAGGCTCGTCTGCGCGACGAAGTTCAGGATCATCTCACGACTGACCGGAGCGATGCGAGCGATCCGGGCGAGACTCAACAGCGGCGCCAGACCGTACTCGGTGGTCAGTCCGTTACCGCCCATCGAATGCACGGCATGGTCGACGATCTTCACGCACGCCTCGGCCGCGGCATACTTGGCCATGTTGGCGGGTTCGGCTGCCCCCCAGTCGTCACCCGCGTCGTACAAAGTCGCGGCCTTCTGCATCATCAGCTTGGCCATCTCGATCTGCACCTTGCCTTCCGCCAGCGGATGGGCGATCGCCTGGTGCGCACCGATGGGCGTCTTCCACACGGTGCGGTCGTTCACGTACGCGACGGCTTTGTCCAGCGCGAACCGACCCATACCCACCGCTGACGCTGCCGCCATGATGCGCTCCGGATTCAACCCAGCGAACAGCTGGCTCAACGCAGCGTCCTCCGACCCGACCAGCGCGTCGGCCGGCAGCCGTACGTCGTCGAGGAAGAGCTGGAACTGCTTCTCCGGGTTCTGCAGTTCCATGTCGATCATCGTGTACTCGAAGTTCGGCGCATCGGTCGGCACGATGAACAACGCCGGCTTGAGCTTGCCGGTCTTCGCGTCCTCGGTGCGCGCCACGATCAGCACCGCATCGGCCTGATCGACACCGGAGATGTAGACCTTGCGTCCGGTCAGCAACCACTCGTCGCCGTCGCGCCGAGCGGTTGTGGTGATCTGATGCGAGTTCGACCCGGCATCGGGTTCGGTGATGCCGAACGCCATGGTGATGGTGCCGTCGGCCAGTCCCGGAATCCACCGGTCCTTCTGCTCGTCGGTGCCGAAACGGGCGATGATGTTGCCGCAGATGGCCGGCGACACCACCAGCATCAGCAGTCCGGCACCGGCAGCCGCGATCTCCTCCATCACGATGGACAGCTCGTACATGCCAGCGCCCCCACCGCCGTACTCCTCGGGGAGATTGACGCCGATGAAGCCGAGTTTGCCTGCTTCCAGCCACATCTCGTCGGTCTTACGACCTTCCCGCGCGCACTCCCGGAAGTACTCTTGGCCGTACTTCGCGGCGAACGCCGCCACCGACGCGCGCAACGCAGCGCGTTCCGGGGTCTCCACGAACGGGTTGGGCGCGGTGTCGTTGAGCGTCTCGGTCATCCGACCTTCTCCTTCTGTTCTGCTGCTACGTCTGTCCGGTCGTTCTCGTCGTCGGTGATCACCGCGAGCACGTCACCCACCGACAGCTGCCTGCCCGGCTCCACCGACAGCGAGGTGACCACCCCGTCGGCGGGCGCCGCGATGGTGTGTTCCATCTTCATCGCCTCCAGCCACAACAGCGGCTGTCCCGCGCTCACCCGATCACCCTCCGCGACGGCCACCCGGATCACCGCGCCCGGCATAGGCGCCAGCAGCGAACCGGGCCGCGCGATCGCGGACGGATCGACGAACCGAGGAACCCGCCGCAACGTCACCGACATTCCGGGCCGGTCGACAAAGAGCAGATCGTCGTAGCCCGACACCGTCCACTCCCGGCGCACCCCGTCGACCTCCAACGTCACCGACCCGGGAGCCACCGCGATCACCGTCGTGTCGGGCAGGTCTGGCAGTGTCACGCCGGTACGCCCGTGTCGATACCGCACGTCGATCTCGCCGCCACTGCGCACATCGGTGAACCGTCGCACCCGCGGCCCCGACGCGAGATTGCGCCAGCCGGAGGGCAATCCACGCTGCACCACGGCATCGCGGCGCGCCGCCGCCGAATCCGCCAGAGCCGCGACGGTCGCGGCGACACAGATGTCGCCTTCGGAGGCCGGCAACGCCGACAACACGTCGAGTCCGATCTCGTCGATGAATCCCGTGTCGGTGTCACCGGCGAGGAACTGCTCGGAGCGCAGGGTGTTGACGAGCATGTCCCGATTGGTGATCGGTCCGTGAATGGTGGCGTCGGCCAGTGCGCGCGCCAGCATCGCTGCCGCACGCCGACGATTCGGTGCCCAAGCGATCACCTTGGCGAGCATGGGGTCGTAGAACGTGGAGACCTCACTGCCGTCGACGATGCCCGCATCGACCCGAATGCCCGGGCGGCTCAACGGGCCGAACTCGGTGTCCGCGTCGATCCGGATGGCGTGCACGGTGTCCGACTGTGGTTGCCAGTCCGCGGCCGGATCCTCGGCATACAGCCGCACCTCGATCGCGTGGCCGGTCGCGACCGGTTCCGCACCGTCGAGACGCTCCCCCATCGCAACCCGTAACTGCCACTCCACCAGGTCGGTTCCGGTGGTCAGCTCGGTCACCGGATGCTCCACCTGTAGCCGGGTGTTGGTCTCCAGAAAGAAGAACCGGCCCGACTCGTCGGCGAGGAACTCGACCGTACCGGCACCCGTGTAGTCGATGGCCGACGCCGCCGACCGCGCGGCGTCGAACAGTCGGGCGCGCAGGTCACCACCGATCCGCTCCACCAACGGTGCCGGGGCTTCCTCCACCACCTTCTGGTGGCGGCGCTGGATGGAACACTCACGCTCGCCGACCGCCCACACGGCACCATGTGTGTCGGCCAGGATCTGGACCTCGATGTGGTGACCGCGCTCGATGTAAGGTTCGCAGAACACGGTCGGGTCACCGAACGCGGACTCTGCTTCCCGCGCGGCGGCCGCGACCGCATCCGCGAGTTCGTCGAGCGTCCGCACGATCCGCATGCCACGACCACCGCCGCCGGCCGACGCCTTGATCAACAGCGGCAAATCGTCGGCGCTCACTGCGGCGGGGTCGAGGTCGCCGAGCACGGGCACCCCGGCGTCGACCATCAACTTCTTGGCGTTGACCTTGGAACCCATCGCCGAGATCGCGGCGGGCGACGGGCCGACCCACGTCAGTCCGGCATCGATCACCTTCTGCGCGAATTCGGTGTTCTCCGAGAGAAAGCCGTATCCGGGGTGGATAGCGTCGGCGCCGGCTGAGCGGGCCGCGGCGATGATCGCCTCACCCTGCAGATACGTCTGGGCCGACGTCGTCCCCGGTAGCCGAACGGCCGCGTCGGCCAGCCGTGTGTGCGGCGCATGTTCGTCCGGGTCGGAGAACACCGCGACGGTGCGCATCCCCATCGCCCGTGCAGTGGTGAACACGCGGCAGGCGATCTCGCCACGATTGGCCACCAGGACCGACGTGATCTGTGGTGCGGAATCTGTCATGTTTTCCTCACATCCGGAAGACGCCGAAGTTGGATGTGCCCTCCACCGGGGCACTGTGGATCGCCGACAGACACAACCCCAGCACCGTCCGGGTGTCGCGCGGGTCGATCACCCCGTCGTCGTAGAGCATCCCGGACAAGAACGCAGGCACCGATTCCGCCTCGATCTGGGCTTCGATCATCTGCCGCATCCCGGCATCGGCAGCCTCGTCGACTGTTCCGCCGCGCGCCTCGGTCGCCGCCCGCGACACGATCGAGATCACACCCGCTAGCTGCGCTGCCCCCATCACCGCGGATTTGGCACTGGGCCAGGCGAACAGGAAACGCGGATCGTAGGCGCGACCGCACATGCCGTAATGCCCCGCACCGTAGCTGGCGCCCATCAGCACCGAGATGTGCGGCACCGTCGAGTTGGAGACGGCATTGATCATCATCGAACCGTGTTTGATGATGCCGCCCTGCTCGTACTCCTTGCCGACCATGTAGCCGGTGGTGTTGTGCAGGAACAACAGCGGCGTGTTGCTGCGGTTGGCGTGCTGGATGAACTGGGTGGCCTTCTGCGCCTCTTGACTGAACAGCACGCCCTGCGCGTTGGCGAGGATGCCGATCGGGTACCCGTGCAGGCGGGCCCACCCCGTGCACAGCGAGCTACCGTATTCGGGTTTGAACTCGTCGAAGTCGCTGTCGTCGACGATGCGGGCGATCACGTCGCGCGGGTTGAACGGGATCTTCAGGTCCGCCGGCACGATGCCGAGTAGTTCGGACGGGTCGTGGTGCGGCTCGACGACCTCGGCCACCGGTCCGGGTCCCTGCTTGCGCCAGTTCAACCGGGACACAATGCGACGGCCGATGCGGATCGCGTCCTGTTCGTCGGCCGCGTAATGGTCGGCGAGCCCGGACTGACGCGCGTGCATCTGTGCGCCGCCGAGGGATTCGTCGTCGCTGTCCTCACCGGTGGCCATCTTGACCAGCGGTGGACCACCGAGGAACACCTTGGACGCATTCTCGATCATCACCACGTGATCGCTCATCCCCGGAACGTATGCACCACCGGCGGTCGAGTTGCCGAAGACCAGCGCGATGGTGGGGATACCCGCTGCGGACAGCCGGGTGAGGTCTCGGAACATCCGACCACCCGGGATGAACACCTCTTTCTGCGTGGGCAGGTCCGCCCCGCCGGATTCGACCAGCGAGATCACCGGCAGTCGGTTGGCCAGCGCGATGTCGTTGCAGCGCAGAATCTTGCGCAGTGTCCACGGGTTGGACGTGCCGCCACGCACGGTGGGGTCGTTGGCGACGATCATGCATTCGACACCTTCGACGACGCCGATGCCGGTGACGACCGAGGCGCCGACCTGGAAGTCGGAACCATATCCGGCCAGCGGGCACAGTTCGAGGA
Organism: Gordonia tangerina; assembly: GCF_021556435.1. Taxonomy (GTDB): domain Bacteria; phylum Actinomycetota; class Actinomycetes; order Mycobacteriales; family Mycobacteriaceae; genus Gordonia; species Gordonia tangerina. Next base: position 122,390 of record NZ_JAKGCU010000007.1, on the reverse strand, counting down.
AAGCGGAATCCTCGTCGATCAGCAGCTCGATCCGCTCACGCGGAATCATCTTGCCGCGCTTGCGGTGCCGCTCGACGTACTTCCCACCTCCGCCGGCGAGAGCCTTGTCGAACTCCGCCTGCAGTTCGGTCAGCTTCTGGTTCATCGACTGCTCGGCGGAGCGGAAGTCCTCGGCAGCGGGATCAATGGTGGATCGAAGTGTGGTCACTGCTGATACCCCAATCGTTTTGCGGCGAGGCCGGTGAGGATCTCCGTGGTGCCGCCGCCGATGCCGAGGATGCGCATGTCCCGGTATTGCCGTTCGACCTCGGTGCCGGTCATGTAACCCAGTCCCCCGAACAACTGCACCGCCTTGTTGGCCACCCATTCACCGGTTTGCACCGCGGTGTTCTTGGCGAAGCAGACCTCGGCGATGAGATCGTCGCCAGAGGCGACCTTGCGCTCCACCACGGCCCGGGTGTAGGTCCGGGCCACGTCGATGCGGCGCGCCATCTCGGTGACGGTGTCCTGCACCGATTGCCGGGCGATGAGTGGTTTACCGAACGTCTGCCGGTCCCGGGCCCAGTCCAGAGTGAGGTCCAGGCACCGTTGCGCGCTGGCGTAGGCCTGCACCGCAAGACCCGCCCGCTCCGCGACGAACCCGGCGGCGATCTGCGCGAATCCGGAGTTCTCCGGACCCACCAGATTCGACACCGGGACCCGCGCATCGACGAAGGCCAGTTCCGCGGTGTCGGAGCTGCGCCAGCCCATCTTGTCCAGTCGGCGGGTGACGGTGAACCCCGGCGTGTCCTTCTCGAGCACCAGCAGCGACACGCCGGACGCCCCCGGCCCGCCGGTCCGCACGGCGGTGGTCACGAAGTCAGCGCGCACCGCCGAGGTGATGTAGGTCTTGGCGCCGTTCACCACGAAGTGGTCGCCATCGCGCACCGCGGTGGTCCGCAAATGGCCCACGTCGCTGCCGCCATCGGGTTCGGTGATGGCGAGGCTGCCGATCTTCTCCCCGGCCAACGTGGGTCGCACCCAGCGATCGATCTGGTCGGGATCACCGGCGGCGATCAAGTGGGGCAGAGCGATGCCGTGTGTGAAAAGCGAAGCGAACACGCCAGCCGCCGCCCCGGCGTAGTGGAACTCCTCACCCAGCACCGAGGCATCGACCAGGTCACCGCCGGAGCCTCCCACCTCCTCGTCGATGCCAAGTCCGAACAGGCCGAGCTTCGCGGCCTCACGATGCAGGTCACGCGGCAACAGCCCGTCACGCTCCCAGTCGTCCTGATGCGGCCGAACGTGCCGTTCGACGAATCCGCGGACGGTCGAACGGAGTTCGGCGCGCTCCGGGCTGTCCCAGACCGGACTGGTGATGGTCACCTGTTCTCCTCGCTGTCGGGGGATGCGCTGTCAGTTGGTGCCGCGGTGAAGGCGACGGGGATCGGTACCGGACGCGACCGCAGCCACTCCCCCATCCCCTTGGCCTGCGGATCGAAGCGCACGTTCTCGGCGACGCCGCGTCCGAGGACCCCTTCGATCACGAAGTTGACCGCATGGAGATTGGGCAGCCGGTACCGGTGCACGACGAGGTCGGCGACCTCGGGCAGCAACTCTTTGAGCAGCGCAACGTCGAGGGTGTGGTCGAGCCACTCGAAGTGCGCCGGATCACGCACCCACACACCGATGTTCGCGCTGCCGCCCTTGTCGCCGCTACGCGCGCCCGCCACCGTGCCCAACGGTATCGACGATGTCGGTCCCCAGTCGTGGGCACCGGATGGCGACGGCTCGTCGGGGTCGGCGGGCACCTCGGTGCGCAGCGAGCTCGGATCGATCCGCTCCACCACCCCATTGGGCAGGGCCACCCGATGCTCCACCTCGGCGGCGTCGACGTACCCGGGTTCGAACACCCCGTACGGCGAGCCGTTACCCGGCGGACCGGTCATGGTGAAGCCGGGATAGCTCGCCAGGGCCAACTCCACGGCGGTCGCCGAGAACGCCCGGCCGACTTTCTTCGCATCGGGATCGCGGACCACACAACGCAACAGCGCACTCGCCTGCTCCTCGGTGGTGGCGTCGGGCCGGTCGAGCCGGGACAGTTCCCACGCCATCTCGGCCGGCTGCGTCGGCAGCGCATCGGCGAACTGCGCCATGAACAGTTCGGCCTTGGCCTCGATGTCGAGGCCGGTCAGGATGAGGGTGATTTCGTTGCGCACACCGGCCAGATGGTTGAGCGACACCTTCGTGGTCGCCGGTGGCGCCTCGCCGCGCACACCGCTGATCGACACCCGATCCTCGCCGGCCTGCGTCAGCGTGATGCTGTCGAGTCGGGTGGTCACGTCGGGCCCCAGGTAGCGCGGTCCGGTGACCTCGTAAAGCAGTTGCGCGGTGACCGTTCCGACGGTGACCGCACCGCCGGTGTCGGGGTGTTTGGTGATCACCGACGAGCCGTCCGCGGCGATCTCGGCGATGGGGAATCCGAGATGCCCCATCCGCGGCAACTCGGTGAAGAACGAGTAGTTGCCGCCCGTCGCCTGCGCACCGCACTCGATCACATGGCCGGCCACCACCGCACCGGCCAGTGCATCCAGGTCATCTGGTTCCCAACCGAATTCACTGGCGGCCGGCCCCACGGTCAACGAGGCGTCGGTGACCCGGCCGGTCACCACCACGTCGGCACCGGCGTCGAGAGCCATCTTGATGCCGAACGCGCCCAGGTAGGCGTTGGCGGTCAGCGGCGTGCCGAGGCCGAGCTCGGCAGCACGCTCGGTGAGGTCGTCACCGTCGACGAACGCGATCCCCGCATCGATGCCCACGCTGTCGGCGAGTTCGCGCAACGCCACGGTCAACCCGTGCGGGTTGAGTCCGCCGGCGTTGACGACGATCCGGACGCCCTTGTCGACGGCCAAACCGAGACAGTCTTCCATCTGACGCAGAAAGGTCTTGGCGTAACCGGCTTTCGGGTCCTTCATCCGGTCGCGGCCGAGGATGAGCATGGTCAGTTCGGCGAGGTAGTCGCCGGTCAGGTAGTCCAGCTCGCCGCCGTCGAGCATCTCGCGGACAGCGGCGAAGCGGTCGCCGTAGAAGCCCGACGCGTTGCCGATGCGAATACTGCGCGGTGCGGTGGAGGCCATCTCGTCAGTCCTTCGTCGCGGTGCCGGCGGGTTCGCGGCCCGCTCCGGGCGGCCCGGCGAAGGCCTGGGCGATCCGAACCCATCGGCGCGCCTCGTCGCCGTCGACGGTCAGATCCGAGTCGGCCGCTGCACGCCGCTGGGTGACCACGCCGCAGAAATCGACGGCCGGACCCCGCACGATGTCGGGGGCGTCCTCGGGTCCCCACGTCCACAACTGCCCCGATGGCGCGGTGAGCTCGTAGCGGAACGCAGCCTCCGGCGGGGTCAGCCCGTTGACCGTGTAGGCGAAGTCGCGGGTACGGACCCCGATGTGCACGACACCCTTGATGCGGTCGGTGGGGGTCCGCGCCACCCCCAGCGCGTCGGCGACGTCGAGCCCGTGCGCCCAGGTCTCCATCAGTCGCGCGGTGGCCATCGACGCCGCCGACATCGGCGGTCCGAACCACGGGATCTTCACACCGTCGGGCACAGCGCGCAGGGCATCCGCGAGCGCGCTACGCGCGGTCCGCCAGTCGTGGAGGATTCGCGCGGGGGCTGCGGCCGCACCACGCTCGGCGGCCTCGTCGACGTAACGCTCCGCGTTCGGCGCCGCCTCGGTGAGCGCGACCGCGAACCCGTCGGGGTCGGTAGCGGCGAGCAACGCCATCCCGTCGGTCCAGCTCAGGTGGGCGATCTGATGTGCAATCGTCCATCCGGGAGCCGGAGTCGGCCGGGACCAGGTGGCATCGTCAAGGTCGGCCACCAGGTCATCGAGTTCTCGGGATTCATCGCTCAGATCGGCGACGAGAGTGTCCACCAACGACATGCGACCAGCGTCACACATGCCGTCAGAAAAAGCAATCATGCTTGATTGTTTTTTACCGCCGCCATCGCACGTCCGGCGTCGAAACCCGGCCCGCAGAACTCAGCGATAGATGACGTCAGCGGCCGCGGTGCTCAGCACCGTGCTGTCGGCCGACCGCATGATCGCCTCGAAGGACGCGATCCGACGACCCGCCTTCACCGGCCGCACGTCGACGGCGAGCTCGCCGCCGTGCACTGCCGGCGACCTGAGGAACCCGATGGCGAGGTCGCCGAGCTGGTAGTCCGCGCCGGCGGCGGCGTTGGCCTGACCGGCGAACGAGCATGCCTGCGCCGCGATCGCAGCGATCACTCCCCCATGCATGGTGCCGAAGATGTTGCCCATCCAGGGCTCGGTGGTGATCAGGAAACGCACACCGGCGGCGCGGTCGTAGTCGACGAGTTCGACCCGACCGTTGAGAAGGTCGGCGATCGGCCCGGCCGGGCGTATCCCGTTCGCGATCTGCTCGACGATCTCCCGCCCGGTCAGGGACGGCTCGATGGCCGGCGGCAGTTCGACGCCATGGGTGTAGGCACCGCTGGGTGTGGGTTCGGCGCCGCGGGGCTCGGCGGGATGCGCGTCGAAGGATCGCCCCACCGCCACGTTGCGCGCGGTTCCGGTACAGCACAGCCGTCCGGTCGAGGTGACCAGATCGACCCGGGTCGAACCGAAGCCGTCGTCGTGCATCATCAGCTCGGCGGTCCCGGTGACCCGGTCATCCACGCCGACGCGCCCCTGCATCGACATCGCCAGCCGCGCCTGTACGCACGGGGACCCGTTGGGGCCGGACCGGAAGAACGGCAGGCCCCCCAGGTGATCGAACAGCACCGCCAGGGCCGCCAGGTCGATGCGGCCGCGGTGATCGGCGAACAGCGGTCCGAGCTGCTGGTCGGCGGCCACCCGGCCGCCCTCGACCATGGCCACGTTGCCGATACCGAAGGCACTCATCGGATCGGTCGGCGGCTCGCGGTCTGTCCAGTTCATGTCGGCAACCATGGACCAATCCAAGCACTCGCATCGCAGTGGTCGGCGTCACGCATCTCGGATGCATAACAGATCACCACGGGCGCGCCCCGGCGGCCGTGGGCGTCGGCGACCCTGGGAGGCAACGCCGGCGACCATGCGGGCCCACCTCGAAGGGAAAGCAATGACCGTGATCGCGTCCCGACTCGTCTCCCGCGGTACCACCGCGCGCCAGTCCACCCTGATCGCCGCAGCAGCTGCCGCCGGGCTCACCCTGAGCGTCGGCGCGGGCGTTGCCGATGCCGCACCGACCCCGTTGCGTGTCGACCAGGCCCCGAATGTCGGCATCACTGTCGACGACAACGGGATCTCGGGAGGTTTTGCCGCCGATCTCACCGCGGTGGCAGCCGACGGTGAGCGCACCCGGTTGGCGCTGCGGCCGTTCGCCGAGGCATGTGCCGACAGCCTGGCCACCGCACGGGTGGCCATCACCTGGCGCAACGTGAACACGAACCGCACCGACGACGTCACCTTCCCGGTCTGCGCTGCCGGCAAGCCCTCGTCGGGCGCGGTCGTATCCACTGGCATCGGCCGGATATCGTTCACCACCACCATCATCGGACGGGCCGAGCAGGCCTTCACGATCAGCCCCGGCACCGGCTGGTTCATCCGCTGATCGGCTCCGCGGAACGTCCGAGTAGACATTTCTCGGAATCTGTTCACAAGGAATGAGAACACGTTCTACAGTGAGGACGTGGCCGAGACCGTGACGCAGCTCCTCCGCGAGCGCACCGACGACGACAACCTGGCGATCACCTACAACGACATGCAATGGTCGTGGCGGGAGTACATCGCGGCTGCCGAACGTGCCGCAGCCGCGGTCTTGACGCTGACCGACCGGTCACGGCCGCCGCATGTCGGTGTCCTACTCGGCAACACACCGGACATGCTGATCGCGCTGGCCGCGGGAGCACTCGGCGGCTACGTCACCGTCGGTCTCAACAACACCCGCCGCGGCGAAGGTCTGGCGGCCGACATCGTCCGCGCCGACTGCCAGATCCTCATCACCGATGCCGAGCATCGCCCGCTGCTCGCCGGTCTGAATCTGTCCGGGGTTCGTGTGCTCGACACATCGTCGCCGGAGTGGGCCACGCTGCTGGCCGATGCCGGCGAGCTGGTCCCGCTGAGCGAGCCGACCGCAATGGACACGTTCATGCTGATCTTCACCTCCGGAACCAGTGGTAACCCCAAACCGGTTCAGTTCGCGCACATGATGATTCCGTTCGCCGGACCGGTCCTGGCCGACAAGTACGATGTGGGACCAGGGGATGTCTGCTACCTGTCGATGCCACTGTTCCACTCCGCGGCCCTGATGGGCGGCTACTGCGTGGCGCTGTGTGGCGGGGCGGCGATCGCACCGGCGAAGTTCTCCGCGTCGACCTTCCTCGACGACATCCGGCGATACCGGGCCACCTACATGAACTACGTCGGGAAACCACTGGCCTACATCCTCGCCACCGAGGAGCGGTCCGACGACGCCGACAACCCTCTGCGCGTGGCGTTCGGCAACGAGGCCACCGACCGCGACATCAACGAGTTCTCCCGCCGTTTCGCATGCACGGTGTGGGACGGCTTCGGCTCCACCGAACTCGCCATCATCATCACCCGCGAACCGGGCACACCGGAGGGTTCCATCGGCAAGGGTTTTCCCAATGTGGCCGTGTACAACTCGGACACGCTCACCGAGTGTCCGCGTGCCGAGTTCGACGAGAACGGCGCACTGACCAACGCGGAGGACGCCATCGGCGAGCTGGTCAACATCGAGGGCGCCGGCATGTTCATGGGCTACTACAACGACGCCGACGCCACCAGCGAACGAATCCGTCACGGGATGTACTGGTCCGGCGACCTCGCCTACAAGGACGCCGACGACTGGATCTACCTCGCCGGGCGGACCGGCGACTGGATGCGGGTCGATGGCGAGAACCTGGCCGCCGGACCGATCGAACGCAATCTGCTGCGCATTCCCGAACTCAACCGGGTGGCCGTGTACGCGGTCCCGGACGAGCATGTCGGTGACGCGGTGATGGCGGCGGTCGTGTTGCAGGACGACGCGAAGTTGACACCCGAGTCGTTCGCCGAACAGCTTGCCGCACAACCGGACCTGTCCCCCAAGGCGTGGCCGCGGTTCGTCCGTATCGAGGATGACCTGCCCACCACTGCGACGAACAAGATCCTCAAGCGGGAGCTCAAGAAGGACGGACCGACCTCGACCGGCGGAACGTTGTGGGTGCGGGATGCGCGGTCCAGGGACTACCGGGTGGTGACCACCTCGGCGGCCGTGTGAGCGTGCGAATGCCCGTCGACCCCTCCGACCCGCGCAAGCCGCTTCCGGAGATCGGCTACTACGCACTCTCCCGGCACCCCGTCAACCCGGGTGAGCTGGTAGACGAGGCCGCCCTGGCGGATCGAGCCGGTTTCGGGACCGCATTCGTCTCCGAACGGTTCAACGTCAAGGACGCCGCCGTCCTCTGCGGGGCCATCGCGGCTGCGACCACGCGTATCGGGGTCGCCACCGCGGCAACCAATCACAACACCCGTCACCCGATCATCACCGCGACGATGGGGGCAACTCTCGCCGAACTCAGCGGCAACCGGTTCGCCCTGGGCCTCGGCCGCGGGATCGACGCGCAGTGGCAGATCCTCGATGTGCCGCCGGTCACCGGGGCGCAACTCGCCGATGTCGCCGAAGTTCTCCGCATCTTGTGGCGCGGCGAGATGATCGTCGGACACGACGGCCCGATCGGGAGCTTTCCGCTGCTGAATCTCGGCGTCTCGGTGACACCGGTACCGGTCATGCTGATCACCATGTCCCGCCGGACACTCGAACTCGCCGGTCGCATCGCCGACGGCGTGGTGCTGCACACCTTCTTTTCCGACGAGGCGACGCGTAGAGCCGTAGAGATCGTGCGCACCGCCGCCGAACGCGCCGGACGGGACCCGGCGTCGGTACGCATCTGGTCGGTCCTGGCCACCATCCCCGACGGACTCGGTGACGCCGAACGACTCCGTCGCCTCTACGGACGACTGGCCACGTACCTGCAGGGCTACCCCGATGTCCTCATGAAGGCCAATGACTGGGCCGCGGCAGATCTCGAACACCTGAGAGCGACGGACGCGTTCGTCGGCGCGCGCGGTCCGATTGACGCCACCGCGACCGACGACGAGATCCGGCAACTCCATGCGGCCATACCGCAAGCGTGGGTGGCCGACTCGGCGACCGGCAGCGCGGCACAGTGCGCCGCCACTATTGCCCACCAATTCGACCTCGGTGTCGACTCCGTCATCCTGCACGGGGCGGCCCCGTCCGAACTCCTCGACGTCCTCGCCGCGTATCGGTCCATCCGACCGGAACTGCCTGATCTCCCGGTCAATCCCGGACTCTCCGCGGCCTACGCGCGCGTCTCGATCGGTGACACTCGATGACCGGGAGCGGGGTGAGTCCATCGCCCTCGAAACCGGGGTTGATCCCCACCGATGTCGACGCGGTCACCGCCGACTTCCTCACCGGTGTGCTGCGTTCGGCCGGTCACGTGGCGACGGTGGCTTCGGTGTCGGCATCTCCGGTCGGTTCCGGTCAGATGGCCAGTTCGTTCCGGTTGTCGCTCACCTACGCGATCAACGACGCGACGCTCCCGACAACCATGGTCGCCAAGATCGCCACCGGCCCACTCGACCAACGCACGTTCGCAGTGGGCGCATTCCGCAACGAAGTTGCCTTCTACGCCGACATCGCCCCGACAGTCGACGTCCCCACTCCACGCGCATACGCGGCGGTGATCTCCGATGCGGGAAGCGAGTTCGTGCTGCTCCTCGAGGACATGGCCCCGGCGGAGCAGGGTGATCAGATCGCCGGCGCCGATCCGCAGGCCGTCACCGCGGTTGCCGTTGCCGCCGCCGGCCTGCACGCACCCCGGTGGTGCGATGAAACGCTGCTCACCGAAGCCGGCCTGAACTTGCCCACCGCCGAGGACGCGGACATGATGCAGGAGTTCCTCGTCCCGATGGCGGACACCTTCCGCGAGCGGTTCGCGCCGACGGGGCCGGACTCTGCAGCCCTCGACCATCTCGTGGCGCACGCACACGACTGGCTCGTCGCATCCGACCAGCCGTACACGATCATCCACTCCGACCTGCGGCTCGACAACATCCTGTTCGATCCGGACGGAACGGCCACGGTGGTCGACTGGCAGACCATTGCCGCCGGTCCCCCCTTGCGTGACATCGCATTTCTGGTCTCTACGAGTCTGTCGGTCACGGACCGGCGCGCTCATGAACGAGCCATCGTGAGCGCCTACCACGACGCACTGTGCACACGCGGGATCGCCGACTACTCGGCAGCGCAGTGCTGGAACGATTACGTCGACGGCCTGCTGCACACGCTGCTGCTGGTGGTGTTCGGCGCGGGCGCGGCGCAGCCCACCGAGCGTGGTGATCGCATGTTCGCGACCATGTTGTCGCGGGGTGCCGCAGCCGTCGCCGATCATGCGAGCGGATCGTCGGGGTGAAACTGGTGATCGGGGCGACCGGTTTCCTCGGCTCCCGGGTGACGCGGCAGTTGGTCGAATCCGGCGAACACGTGCGGGTTCTGGTGCGCGCGACCAGCAACACCCGGGCCATCGACGATCTCGATGTGGAGCGGGTGGTCGGCGACCTGTTCGACAGCGACGCGCTGGCGTCGGCGATGTCGGGCTGCGAGGTGGTGTACCACTGCGCGGTAGACGCGCGCGCCTGGCTCACCGATGGCTCGGTGTTGGATCGAACCAATGTTGACGGGGTGCGTTCGGTGCTTGACGTCGCCGCCCGTGCCGACCTGCGAAAATTCGTGTTCACCAGCAGCATCGCGACGATCGGACGCCGTCCGGACGCCATCGTCGACGAGACCGACGAGTTCAACTGGCACCACGAGGCGAACGATTACATCCGGTCCCGGGTCGCCGGCGAGGACGTCGCCCTGGGTTACGGACGCGACGGCCGGGTGCCGGTCGTCGCGCTGTGCGTGGCCAACACCTACGGCCCTGGCGACTACCTGCCCACCCCGCACGGGTCGTTCGTCGCGGGCGCCGCGCTGGGCAAACTGCCCTTCACCGTTCGCGGGATGCGCACCGAATCGGTGGGTGTCGACGATGCCGCCGCCGCGCTCCGTCTCGCCGCCGACAAGGGCCGCGTCGGCGAACGCTACATCATCGCCGAGTCGCAGATCGACCTCGACGAGGTCGTGTCCATCGCAGCCGGCATCGCCGGTCGTCGAGAACCCCGTCTGGTGTTGCACAAACCGACGATGTATGCGATCGGTGCGGTGGGCTCCTTGCGCAGCCGACTGACCGGTGCCACACCCAAGCTCAGCGTGCAGACCGTACGGCTGATGCACCAGATGTCGCAGATGGATCACCGCAAGGCGGTGCGCGAACTCGGTTGGGAGCCGGCACCGGTGGCCGATGCCGTGCGTGCGGGGGCGCGGTTCTGGCTCGACCTCGCGGCGCGGCGAACGGCTGCAGGTGCCGGCCCTTCGTGACGCCCACCCCTCACATCAGTTCGTGCCCAGCAACTCCGCGAGTTCGCTCAGCGTGTAGGGGGCGCTGTCCTTGTGGTCGCGGTAGGCGACGAACGACGCCTGCTGGGGCTCATAGCGCCCGATGAAACCGCCTGCTGCGGTGAATATTTGACCGGTGACGTGTCGTGCGGCGCCGCTGGCGAGGAACACGTAGAGCGCGGCGACGTACTCGGGCGGGGCAGGGTCGAGCGCCGCGTCCCGGGTCACCTCGTCGAGTATCCCTCGCCGATGCAGGCTCTCGATATGCGACACGTAGTCGTCACCGCTCGACAACCGCGACTTCGCACCGGGCATCACCACGTTCACCCGGACGCCACGGTCGGCGAGGTCGGCACCAGCGGCCAGCGCAAGGGCGTTGACCCCGCCCTTGGCCGCCGGGTAGCCACTGCCCCCGAACATCCCGAGCGAGGCCGCGGACCCGGTCAGGACGATCGACCCGGTCTGCTGTTCGGCGAAGACCCGGCCGGCGGCCTGCATCAGATGAAATGCACTCATCAGATGTGCGTCGAGCTGGTCACGGAACTCCTCGGCGCTGATCGACAGGATCGTCGATCCCGGCGGTTCGGCGATGCCGGCACAGTTGATGGCGATGTCGAGCGCCCCGAACTCCGAGAGCGCCGCATCGACCATCTTCTGGGCCACACCGTCGTCACCGGCCGACCCGACAACGCCCACCGCATAGCCACCACCGCCACGGATCTCGGTGACGGTCTCATCGACGGCAACCGGATCTCGACCGTTGATCACCACCGACACACCTCGTCCGGCGAGCGCGTATGCCACCGACAGACCGATCCCCCGGGTCGCGCCGGCCACCGCGGCAACGCGACCCGAGAGACTCAGGTCCCCCGCCCCCGGCCAGGGGGCGGTCACCGACTCGGGGTCATCAAACACCGCTACCCACCGGCGTGATCGGAATCGATCGCCCACGGTCGGTGAACTCGAAGTCGGCGCCCGAACTGAATCGCGCGATCGCCACCTCCCCTGACTCCTGGTGCGCGGCATCTCCTCTGCTCATCACGAACTCGGTGACTCCGTCGGCAGCGGTTGCCGACGACACCGCCCAGTATGCGTCCACCGCGGTCGCGATCGCCTGCAGCGGTTCGACGTGGTCGGCATCGAGAAGCGCGATCCAGCCGCCGTCGACGGCCGCATCCGACTCGGTGGGCACCACAACGATGACGTCGTCCCCCCGCACCTCGGCAGCCACCCCGGTGTAGGCGAGCGGACCGAGAACCGGATGCAGGTTGATCACCGTCGCCAGGGCCGACGCGTCGGCGCCCAGCGTCAGCGCCCGCCGCAGACGGTCGGCCGACAATCCCGCGATGCCGGTCAGCTGTTTGCGGTAGATTTCGCGCACCTGGGCCTCATCGGTCGCGTGCCGACGAACCGACCAGAGGAAGCCGAGCGACAACAGCTGGTGCTGCAGTGCGATCTCCTCGGCGATCCGGGCGAGCGCGGTGTGTGACCACTCCCGGAACTGGAGGTCGGCGAGCAGCGGTCCCCGGTAGTCGACCAGTCCGTCTGTCGCCGACGCGTCGATGGGGGTGAGCGTCACCGTCCCGGCTCGGGTGCCGAACATCTCCTGCGCATCGGACGGCAACGGCAGTTCGTCGCGGTCGTCCTCGATCGTCACTGTCCACTCACAATGCGGTGTACGACCTTCCGGCCGTCGCGGCGGCCGGTGGATCGGACGGATGCGCGCCCGACGGTTCGTGGCGATGGCAGTGGCGTCGAAAGTCGGGTCCTCGATGTCGTGGCACATCGTGGTGACGTAGTCGTCGCCCATCGGTTCCACGTCCATCAACGCGCCGCAGTGCTGCAGGAAGAAGGAACCGTGGTACTTGTCGGTCACCTCATAGCGAAAGTCCATGAACTGTGGTGGCGCACCGATGTCGAGTTGCAGACATTTGAACATGTCCTCGACGCCGTCGCCGTCGATGCCGAGAGCGGTGCGCATACGCTGGGTGTAGACGGGGCTGGCGGCCATCCACTCCTCGATGGCGACCTGCCCCATCACTTCTCGCCCGAAGGCGCTGATCAGGTGTGCCATACCACTGCGGTCGATCAACTGCCCGGAGAGCAGGAGTTCGGGCACCAAGACGGCGAGTTGCGACTGACTCAGACCTTGGTAGGCCGGGGCTAAGGTAGTCATCTCAGTGCTCACCAGAACTCGACGGGCGCCTTGCCGAACGGATACCAGCCCGGCTGATCGCCGGTGGCCTTCTCGATCCGCTTGAGCATGCCGTCACTCATCGCGTTGTTCTTCAGCATCTCGATGAACAGCGCCGACACGTTCCCGTAGTCGAAGAAGTCGCGCTGCCAGGAGAACTGGAAGTTACCGGCGTACTTGAACCAGCTGCCCTGAATACCCTCGAGGGCGTAGTTGGTGCCGTCCTCGCGGGTGCCCTGATACACCTGCTTCCAGAAACCGATCATGTCGCCGGTCTGATCGTCGATCACCCACGCCTGATACGGATACTCCCAACCTTCGAGGCCCTCCATCTCCTGGCCGAGTGCGATGTCGCGGATCTCGTCGCGTCCGACGGCCATGAAATCTTTGTCGGGGCCGTAATTCCACCCGTAGGTGGCGTCTTCGGTGTAGAACTCCGCCAGCGGTTTCCAGTCGCCGGCCTTCTCCGCCTCGACGTTGGCGGCCAGCCAACGCTGTTTCATCTCTTCCAGTTCGGCACGATCAAAAGGCATGTCGCGTCTCTCCACTCACTCGTCGTCCACAATCTTGAGGGCTTGTGTCGGGCAATACATGACCGCGGCCTCGACCTCGGCTCGGCGGCTCTCGTCTGGCTCCTTGTCGAGGATCTCGACGTGGTCGGAGTGCGCTCGGAAGACCTCAGGCGCCTCCATCTCGCACATGCCGTGCCCCTGGCACAGATCCAGATCCACTTCGACACGCATCGGCGCTCACCGCCTCCGGTACTTCACACGGCACGGCTGCTGCAGCTGAACGACCATCTTGGAATGATCATTGCGGTAGGTCTCCGACGGCTGCAGCATCTCGAACTCGTAGTTCTGGAACAGTACCGAGAAGATCGCCTTGAGCTGCATGATCGCGAACTGCGCCCCGACGCAACGATGGCGGCCGGCACCGAACGGAATCCACGTCCACCGGTTCACCAGGTCCTCCTGCCGGGGCTTGTCATAGCGATCCGGATCGAAGGTGTCCGGCTCGGGGAAGTCCTCGGGTAGCCGGTTGGAGATGGCCGGGGACACCGCGATCGACTGACCTGCCGTGATCTCGAAGTCCTCGATGTGGAAGTCGTTCTGCACCACACGCATCAGGATGATCAGCGGTGGGTGCAGCCGCAGGGCCTCCTTGAGCGCATTCTCCAACTGCGGCATCTGCCGGGTGTGGGCAAAAGTGTATTCGGGCCGTTCGCCGTCGGGGGTGTCGCCGTAGATCTCGTCGAGTTCGGCGTACACGCGCCCCATGTAGTCGGGGTTGCGCAACAATTCGATCAGCGTCCACGCTGCGGTTCCTGAGGTGGTGTGGTGGCCGGCGAACATCATCGAGATGAACATCCCGGTGATGGTGTTGGCGTCGAATCCGACCTGGACGAGAACATCCATCAGGTCGCGATCTTCTTTGTTCTCAGTCGGATTCGCGATCCGCTCGTCCATCACGCCCTGGATGAACTCCACCAACTCGGCTCGGGCCTCGTCGCGCTTGCGGAAGCTTTCGATGTCGGCGTTGTAGTCGACGTAGGCGATCGGGTCGGTGCCCTTCTCCAGGTCGTGGAACAGGTGCGCGATGTGTCCGTTGAGCCGCTCGCGGAACTTGCGGCCGATCAGGCACGCCGACGACGTGTACAGCGTGAGTTCGGCGAAGAACTCGAGCAGGTCGATCTCGCCTTCGTCACCCCAGTCGGCGATGATGCGTTCGACCTCGTTCGGGATGGTCACCGCGTGCTGCTTCATGTGCGGGCCCTTGAGCGCCGAGTTGTGGATGGCCTTGGAGCGCTCTTCGGGGCTGGTGTCGAAGACGACGCCCTCCCCGAACACCGGCGTCATGAACGGGTAGGCGGCCGCCTGGTCGAGATCTTCTTCCGGCGCGCGGAAGAACTCCTCATTGGCAAGTGCACCGGAGACGAGGACCACCTCCCGGTCGGCGAGCTGGAACTGGCCCACATCGCCACACTCGTCGCGGACCCGCCAGAACAGTCCGATGGGGTCGGAGGCGAGTTCGTCGAGGTGGCCGTGTTCGCCGTCCCCGCCGGAGACGCGCTGGGGTTTGGTGAGTGCGGTCATGCGTCGGTTCCCTTCTTGGTCAATGCTCCTTCGGCCTCGATCTCCACCACGCGCATGTGCGCCCCGCGCGGCATCGCGACGATGGCGCCGATCCCCTGCGCAAGGTGTTCGGGGGCAAGGAAGTTCCCATGCCGAGCGAGGCCGTGTCTGATCCAGTCGTTGAGCATGGCGTCGGTGGATTTCTGATCCAGGTTCATACCCATGCCGGTGATGGTCTGGCCCGGCCGGATGATGCTGGCCCGCACGCCGGTTCCTTCGAGTTCCAGCTGCACGGTCGCGACCAGGCCGTCGATACCCGACTTCGCCGCCACGTAGGCCGACGACCAGGGTCGCGGATGCAGCGCCACATCCGAACCGATGAACACGAAGTCACCGCGTCCGCGTTCGATCATGTCCGGGACCACCGCACGGTAGATGCGGTGTGCGCCGACGAGGTGGATGTTCACCTGCGACGCGAACTCCTCGGGCGACGTCTCGTAGGAGAGTCCGATCGCGAGGTCACCCGCACCGGAGACCGCGATCTCGATTGGCCCCAGGGCTGCCTGCGCCTTCGCCACGCAGTCGACGACGGATTGTTCGTCGGTCACGTCGAGCGGGACCGCCACCGCCTCACCACCATTGGCGGTGATCTTCTCGGCGATCTCGTGGCACTTGTCCACGCGCCGGGCTGCGAGTGCGACCGGATAGCCTGCGTCGGCCAGATATTCGGCGGTCGCTGCGCCGATACCCGAGGACGCACCGGCGATCAGCACCGGTCGTCTGTCCGGATGAGGGATGAATGCCATCAGCGCACCTGCACTTTCACGGGTAGTTGGGCGAAGCCACGAACATTCACCGAGTGGACGCGGACGGCACGATCCATGTCGATGTCCACCGACTTGATGGTGCGAACCACCTCGGACAGACCGATGTTCGATTCGAGTCGCGCGAGGTGCGCGCCGAGACAGAAGTGGGTCCCCATGCCGAAGCTCATCAGCGCTTGGCTGCAGTCGCGGCCGATCTGGTACCGATCGGCGTTGTCGAAGACCTCGTCGTCCCGGTTGGCCGAACCGACGAGCAGCAGCACCCGATCACCCTCCGGGATGGTGATGTCACCGAAAGTGGTGTCGGCGGCGACTTTGCGCAGCACCATCTGCGTCGAGTTGTCGTATCTGAGGGTCTCCTCGGTCCAGTCGGGCACCATGTCCTCGTCGGCGATCACCTTGGCGAGTTCGGCCGGATTGCGCCAGGCCCAATACAGTGCGTTGGCAAGCAGTTTGGTCGTGGTCTCGTTGCCGGCGACCACCATCAGCACCATGAAGCCGACGATCTCGTCCTCGGTGAGGCTGGTCTTCTCGCCGGTCTCGTCGTCGTCGATCTCGGCGGCGATCAACGCCGACACCAGATCCTCGCCGAGATTGTTCCGGCGTTCGGCGATGAGTTCGGTGTAGTACTTGTGCAGTTCGATATAGGCGTAGACGGCGGCCTCGGGGATGTCGAGCACACCCTCTTCGCGATGCAGCAGCAGATCCGACTGCTGCCGCAGGAAGGCGCGATCGGCCTCGGGGACCCCCAGCAGTTCGGAGACGACGTCCATCGGGAGCAGGCCGGCGAAGTCCTCGACGTAGTCGAACTCGCCCATCTCGAGACATCTGTCCCAATGTTGCTGTGTCAGTGCGGTGATCCGATCTGTGAGGTCGTTGACGCGCCGTGGCGTGAACCCCTTGGACACCAGCTTCCGGATGCGCATGTGCTTCGGGTCGTCCATCGCCAAGAACGACATTGACTTGTGTGCGTCCGGCCCATACGACGACGGGTCCATCGACACGCCCCACGCGTTGGACAGGTTCACACTGTCGCGAAACCCCGTGCGCACATCGGAATGTTTGGCCAGCGCCCAGAAGTTCATCTCCGCGTTGTAGTAGACAGGCGCCTCGTCCCGGAGCCGAGCGTACGTCGGATACGGATCCTCGTGAAAGTCATAGGCATACGGATCGAACGGGACGAGATGCTCCATACCCGTCCCCGTGGCGGTATCGGTCATCACTTCTCCATCAGTAGGTGTGCTGCTGCGACCAGACGTTCGGATGTCTGCTCGTAGGACATATGCCCCATCCCCGCGTGCACCAGGCCACCGGCGTAGATCATCTCGAGTGCATCGAGCAGCGGACCCGGGTGCTCGGGGTCCACCTCGAGCGCCTCGGCGAGCCGGCGACGAATAAAACCGCCGATCCGCAGGCGCAGGTGCTCGACGTCCGGGTCGGTGCCCAACAGCGCCATGGTCACGGCGCCACCGAGCTGCCCCTCACCTGCCACCACCATCGAGACCTCACGCAGCACCTGGGCGACGCGCTCGGCCGGTGGCACCGACAGATCCGGCTCGGGCACACCCGCACTGAGGCGACGCCAGAACACCTCGGCGACCAGATGACTCTTCGACGAGAAATACGTGTACGCGGTCGCCGGGGCGACCCCCGCCAATTTCGCCACGGTGCGCACAGTGAGACCGTCGAAACCCTCGATGTTGAGCACCTCGACCGCCGCGTCGGTCAACCGGGTGACCGTCTCGGCCTGTTGCTGCGTCAGCCGTCGGCGAGTGGATTCCTGAGACACGGGACTGGACATGTGAGTCACGCTACACTAGGTTTGATCACGAGTCCAGACACCTGTCCAGATGGAGTTCCAGACCATGCCTCTACGCCCAGTGTCGTCGTCAGACCTGTTGATCGACGGCAAACTCGCTCCCGGCACCGGCGGCACTTTCGATGTGCGCAACCCGGCCACCGAAGAAGTACTCGGCCAGGCGGCCGATGCCACCGCCGACGACATGGACGCGGCGATCGCGGCCGCGCGCCGCGCCTTCGACACCACCGACTGGTCACGCGACCACGGGTTCCGCGCGCGCTGTCTGCGTCAGCTTCGCGATGCGCTGCTCGCCCACGGCGACGAGTTCCGCGAACTCGCCGTCGCCGAGGTCGGTTGCCCGACCTTCCTGACCTCCGGACCCCAATTCTCCGGCCCCGTCAACGATCTCGGCTACTTCGCCGACCTGGCCGAGTCCTACGAGTGGACCACCGATCTCGGCGAGGCGAAACCGATGGGCCTCAAGAACACCCGCGAAGTCCGGTACGAGGCGGTCGGGGTGGTCGGCGCCATCACCCCGTGGAACTTCCCGCACCAGATCAACTTCGCGAAGATCGGCCCCGCCTTGGCGGCCGGTTGCACGGTGGTACTCAAGCCCGCGCCGGACACCCCGTGGTGCGCGGCGTTGGTCGGCAAGGTCATCGCCGAGGAAACCGACTTCCCGCCCGGCGTCATCAACGTCGTCACCTCCAGCGATCACGCGCTCGGTGCGCAGCTCTCGACCGATCCGCGCGTCGACCTGGTCTCGTTCACCGGTTCCACCGCGACCGGCAAGAAGGTGATGGCCGGTGCCGCCGAGACATTGAAGAAGGTGTTCCTGGAACTCGGCGGGAAGTCGGCGTTCATCGTGCTCGACGACGCCGACATCGCGTCGGCCTGCTCGATGGCCGCGTTCAACGTGGTCACCCACGCCGGTCAGGGATGCGCCATCACCACCCGGCTGGTGGTCCCGCGCGAGAAGCTCGACGAGGCGATCACCGCGACGAAGAACGCGCTGGCGGGACTGCCCGCCGGCGATCCGAGCGACGCGGGAACCATCTGCGGACCGTTGATCTCGGCCGTCCAACGCGACCGGGTGGAGTCCTACATCGCGCTCGCCAGGAGCGAGGGCGGCACCATCGAGATCGGCGGCGGCCGTCCCGCCGACAGGGACAAGGGCTACTTCGTGGAGCCCACCCTGATATCCGGCCTGGACAACTCCGCCCGGGTCGCGCAGGAGGAGATCTTCGGGCCGGTGCTGGTGATCATTGCGCACGACGGCGACGATGATGCGATTCGCATCGCCAACGATTCACCATACGGCCTGTCGGGGGCGGTCTGGGGTACCGATCCGGACCGGATCAACAAGGTCGTCAACGGAGTCCGCACCGGGACCATGGGCATCAACGGCGGCATCTGGTACTCCGCCGACGTCCCGTTCGGTGGCTACAAGCAGTCCGGCATCGGTCGCGAGATGGGCGTCGCCGGATTCGAGGAGTATCTGGAGTCCAAGGCCGTGGCGACCCCGGCGTGACCCTTCGTGACGCTCGCAAGCTCGCTCCTCAGGGAACAGCAGGTGACGCTCGCAAGCTCGCTCCTCACCGACCAACAGATGACGCTCGCACAACCCACAACAGAAAGCAGCACAATGACTTCCGATAGTCGCAACCGTTTCGGAGACAAGACCATCATCGTGACCGGGGCCGCCGGCGGCATCGGTGAGGTCTATGCCCGCGCTCTGGCCGCCGAGGGCGCCAACGTCGTCGTCGCCGACCTCAACGACGACGCAGGTAAGCAGGTGGCCGCCGACATCAACGGTCTCTACGTCAGTACCGACGTCGCCGACGAACAGTCCGCGCAGGCGCTCGCCGCGGCGGCCGTCGACGCCTATGGCCGGATCGACGGTCTGGTCAACAACGCGGCGATCTACGGCGGGATGAAGCTCGACTTCCTGATCACCGTGCCCTGGGACTACTACAAGAAGTTCATGAGCGTGAACCTCGACGGCGCCCTCAACGTCACCCGGGCGGTGTACCCGCATATGACCGACGGCGGCGCGATCGTCAACCAGTCCTCCACCGCCGCATGGCTCTACAGCGGTTTCTATGGCCTGGCCAAAGTGGGTGTGAACGGCCTCACCCAGCAGCTGGCCACCGAACTGGGCGGACAGAACATCCGGGTCAACGCCATCGCGCCCGGCCCGATCGACACCGAGGCCACCCGCTCCACCACTCCCAAGGAAATGGTGGACGACATCGTCAACCGTCTGCCGCTCAAGCGTTTCGGGACACCGGAGGATCTGGTCGGCATGTGCTTGTTCCTGCTCTCCGACGAGGCCGGTTGGGTGACCGGGCAGATCTTCAATGTCGACGGTGGACAGGTCATCCGCTCATGAGTGACCCCGGCCCGGGACAGATCCGGCTCGGCTACGTCGGACTCGGCAACATCGGGGGTCCGATGGCCGCAAGCCTCACCGCCTGGTCGGACGAGCTCACGGTGTTCGACCTCTCCGCCGACGCAGTCGCCAAGCTCGTCGATGCGGGCGCCACCGCGGCGTCATCGTTGGTCGATCTCGCCACCCGTGCCGACATCATCGGCATCTGCGTGCTCAACGACGATCAGGTACGCACGGTCGTGTCCGGTGCCGGCGGGCTCCTCGAGGCCGCCACGCCCGGAACGATCATCGCCGTCCACTCCACCATCAGCCCGCAGACGGCCACCGAGTTGGCCGCCCACTGCGCCGACAAGGGCGTCACCCTGCTGGACGCACCGATCTCCGGGGGCGCGGCGGGTGCCGAGCAGCGGCGGCTGGCCATCATGGTCGGGGGTGACCGGGAGGCATACCTGCGGTTGAAGGAGCCTTACGCGGCGGTGTCGGACATGCTCGTCCACGCCGGCAACGACGTGGGCGCCGGCACCAAGATGAAATTGGCGCGCAACCTGATGCATTTCGTGGCGTTCACCGCGGCGATGGAGGCATCTCGCCTCGCCGAGGCCGCCGGGATCGACATCACCAAGCTCGGCAAAGTGGTTCGGCACACCGACGCGATCACCGGTGGGCCGGGTGCGATCATGCTGCGCGACACCACTGCCGACGTGGCACCCGACGACTTCTGGCACGACGTGCTGATCCCAGTCCGCGGGCTCGGCGAAAAGGATCTGACCCTGGCGCTGGAACTGGGACGCGAACTCGACGTCGACCTCCCCCTCGGCGAAATCGCGCTACGCGACTTCGCGGCGGAACTCGGTGTGCCACATCAGGAAGGAGAACAACGATGACGGCCCCACATGAGGCAGGTACAGACGGGTCGAGCCCAGACGAGACTGCCGACGCCCGGCGGCGAAAGGGCCTCGACATGATGTCGAAGGTCTACGGCTGGGAGATGTCCGACGGACCGGGCGACTTCTTCGCGCACACCTGCGATCAGGTGTTCGCCGAAGTGTGGACCCGCGAGGGGTTGTCCATCCGTGATCGTCGGCTGATCCTGCTGGGTGCGCTCGCCGCCGGTGGGCAGATCGACGTGGCCGAGATACAGGCCGGGGCAGCCCTGACCAACGAGGAACTGACTCCCGAGCAACTCGAGGAGATCGCGTTGTTCCTCTGCTACTACGTGGGCTGGCCGTTGGGCACCAAGATGAACTTCATGTTCGGCACTGTGATCGCCAATCATCGCAAGAACCAGAAGTAGCCCATGTCCGTCTCGGGCCGTGGACCTCGCCCGAGCCAGTCAGGAGCATCATGGAGTTCACCTACGAAGACCTGACGGCCGACGAGTACCACCACCGGGTTGCGGTGTACCAACCGCTCACCGCAGCCCTCCGCGAACTCCTCGACGCCGTCATCCGGACCGAGGTCGACGACGCGACCGTGCACTCGGCGACGGAAACGATCTCGGAGGTCACCGCAGCCTTGCGGGCACAGCAGATCCCCGGGGCCTACGGTGTCCGGCACACCGCCGAGGGTCGCGGAATGGCCTGGGGCAACGCGGTGATCGGCCTCCGCAACGCGATCGCGCCACCGCTGACGGTGGTCCGGGGCAGTGTCACCGATCCAGTGGTCGCCCACGCCGACGTGGAACTCGGCGCCGCATACGAGGGTCCGCCCGGTCACGTCCACGGTGGTGTGGTTTCTCTGCTGTTCGACCAGGTTCTCGGTGAGGCGGCGAGTATGACCGGCCTACCGAGCTACACCGGGACGCTCACCATCCGATATCTGCGGCCCACCCCGTTGGGGCCGCTGCGGATCGAAGCATTCACTCCAGAACGGGATGGCCGAAAGACGTTGGCCCGCGCGGCGATGCTGGTCGACGGGGCTGTCACAGCGGAGGCCGAAGGCCTCTTCATCTCACCGCGCGGGATGACTCCGCTGCACCCGTTTGCCGGCGAGTCCCGATGATGCGGTCGGCGTTCTCCCGCGGGTCACCGTCGCATGACCCGCGCATCGACCGCTACGGTGCGCCCGGCGCCACGAAGGGCAGGCCGCGCGGCGCCCCGTCCCGCGCCAGATCCACCAGCGCGTCGACGTCGAGACACGTCTCCACGAGATCGCCGAGCACGTCAAGTCGCCGTTCTCGCGCGGCCCCGAAAGAGACGTCAGAAGCATTGAGCGACAGAGCCTGCCGAAGAAACTCGTGCCGCAACTCGTCGCCCTCGAGCGAACCGTGCCACATGGTGCCGAAGACGCGGCCCGCACGTGCGCCGGCGAGGAACTCTTCGGCGCCTTCACCTCGGGTGATCCGCCCGTGATGGATTTCGTAGCCCGAGGCCGGCACGTCGCGCCACCGCCCCTCCGACAGCCGCAGTACCTTCGACGACCCGAAGGTGGTCTCGACGTCGAGCAGTCCCAGACCGTCGACCTCGGCCGGCGCACCTTCGATGCCCTCGGGGTCGCAGACCGTGCGGCCGAGCATCTGAAAGCCACCGCAGATACCCAGCACCGGTCTGCCCGCCTGTGCATGGTCGATGATCGATCGGTCGAGGCCGCGCTCGCGCAGCCAGGCCAGGTCGGCGATGGTCGATCGCGTACCCGGCAACACCACCAGGTCGGCGTCGGCCAGCGATCGGGGATCCGAGGCGAACACGACGTCGAGGTCGGGTTCGATACCGAGCGCGTCGACGTCGGTGAAGTTGCTGATGCGGGGCAGCCGGATCACCACCACCCGTGCGCGCCGCCCGGTCGTCGTCCGTCGTCCTTGCAGGTCGAGGGCATCCTCGGAGTCCAACCAGATGTCCGGGTGCCAGGGCAGCGTGCCGAACACCCGGCGGCCGGTGACCCGTTCGAGATCGCGCACGCCCCCAGCGAGCAGATCGAGGTCACCGCGGAACTTGTTCACGACGAACCCCGCAACCAATGCCTGATCCTCCGGCGACAGCAGGGCCACCGTACCGAGGAACGCCGCGAACACCCCACCGCGATCGATATCACCGACGACGACCGTCGGCAGATCGGCATGCCGGGCCAATCCCATGTTGACGTAGTCGCCCGCCCGCAGGTTGATCTCGGCGGGGCTGCCCGCGCCCTCGGCGACCACCACGTCGAATCGAGTCGCGAGATCGTCGAAGGCGGCGTGTGCCGCCCGCCCGAGCTCGCGCCGTCCCTCCAGCCAGTCCGAGGAGTCGATCGCACCCCACGGCCGTCCCATCAACATGACGTGGCTGCGGCGATCGCTCCCCGGTTTCAGCAGGACCGGATTCATCGCCGCCTCCGGGGTGGCCTGCGCCGCCATGGCCTGCACCCACTGGGCCCGCCCGATCTCCACACCGTCACCGTCTGGACCGACGCACACCATCGAGTTGTTCGACATGTTCTGCGCCTTGTACGGCGCGACCCGCATGCCACGGCGCGCCAACGCCCGGCACAAACCGGTGGTCACCACGCTCTTACCGGCGTCGCTGGTGGTGCCCGCGATCAAGATGCCCGCCATCGAGAACTCCTCACCCACAAACCGGTCGCAGATCAGTAAACTCGACAATCAGCGTGAAGCACAAACGCTTTCATGTGACCGTCGGCAGAAGGGAAGCCCACGTGTCCGCAGGGACCCCACCAGCACGCGACGTCATCGAACCGATCGAGTTCACCGAACTGTCCGGCGGCAACGGCTGTTCGATCGTGAGCGCCACCCCGGGACCCGACCTCGTCGAGCACGGTTACCGTGAGGGTGAGTACGCGGTCCGCGGTGTGGCGCGCGGATACGCGCCGTCGGGCGCCGACGGCGTGACGTTGCTCGATTCCGCCGCGTTCACCACGCGCGCCCTGCTCCGACGACCCGTCGCGGACACCGGTTTCAACGGCACCGTCGTGGTGGAGTGGCTCAATGTCAGCAGCGGCTCCGATGCCGCACCCGAATACACCTATCTCGCCGAGGAACTCCTCCGGAACGGCTACGCCTGGCTGGGCGTGTCGGCCCAATACACCGGAATCGCCGGCGGACACGGTTCGGTGGGAATGGCGATCGATGGCGGTCCCCGCAGTCTTGCCGCCAAGGACCCGGAACGCTATGGCGCACTGCGTCACCCCGGCGATGCCTATTGTTTCGACATCTTCGGTGCCGTCTGCGCCGCACTGCGCGCACCCTCCGACGACGGTCACCCGCTGAGCGGGTTGTCGGTGCGACGCGTGCTCGCCGCAGGCGAGTCGCAGTCGGCGATGGCGCTGACCACCTACGCCAACCGGTTCGCCGAGCGCCATGCGGTCCTCGACGGCATCCTCATCCACAGCCGCGCCGCAGCCGAGATGCCGTTCGGCGAGCCCGGATGCGGCGTCGACATCGACCAGGTCTTCCGCGGCGCACCCACCAGGATCGCCAAATCGGTGCCCATCCCGGTGTTCATGGTGCAGACCGAGACCGACGTGTTGACCAACTTCATGTCGGTGCGGTCACGTCAGCCCGACACCGACCGCATCCGGATCTGGGAGCTGGCCGGGACCTCGCACGCCGACCTGCACCAGATCGGTCCGTACGAATCCATGCTGGGCTGCCCGACACCGGTCAACCGAGGCCAACAGCGTTTCGTCCTGCGCGCAGCCCTGCACCACCTCAACGCCTGGGCCGCCGGTGGCCCCCCGCCGCCGATCGCGGCACCGCTGGCCGTCGAGAGCCTCGACACGAGACCACGATTCGTTCTCGACGAAATCGGCAACGTTGTCGGCGGGGTGCGTTCACCCAGCGTCGACGCGGCGACCCAGGTACTGCGCGGCATCGTCACCGGTGACGTCGCCCGCATCTGCATGCTCTTCGGTTCCACGACTCCGGCCGATCCCGGCCTGCTGGCGCGACGGTATCGCGACGCCGATGACTATCTGGCCCGGTACCGCTCGGCGACCGAGCAGATGATCGACAGTGGATTCGCCCTCGCCGCTGATCGCGACGAGATCCTCGCCGACGCGCGGCCGGATCTGGTGCCCAGCCGATCGGCCGTCGGCTGACCCGATGACCCCGTTCCATCCACGAGGACGTGTTCTTCGTTGACGTAGTCGCAGAGACGGGCCGACGGTAACGTCGATCGAGTGGACAACGACGTGTACGAGAACTCCGGATCAGCTCCGTTCGGAGCGGAGGAAGCCGACGCGGTGCGGCAGATGTGGAAGTCCCTGCATCTGCCCGGGCTGATCGACATCCACACCCACTTCATGCCCAAGCCGGTGATGGACAAGGTCTGGGCGTACTTCGATTCGGCCGGACCACTGATCGGACGGGAGTGGCCCATCACCTACCGGGCCGACGAG
Organism: Gordonia tangerina; assembly: GCF_021556435.1. Taxonomy (GTDB): domain Bacteria; phylum Actinomycetota; class Actinomycetes; order Mycobacteriales; family Mycobacteriaceae; genus Gordonia; species Gordonia tangerina. The sequence goes on along the minus strand of NZ_JAKGCU010000007.1, from coordinate 97,263 downwards.
GACATCCGGGTCGCGGGCCTGCAGGGTTTCGGAGTGCGCGGTTACTCGTCGCTGGTGTATCCGCACAAGCCGGACATGGCCGAGTGGCTCAACAGCTGGGCATCGGACTTCGCGGCGCATCACCCGGACTGCCTGCACACGGCCACCTTCTACCCGGAAGAGTCCGCACCCTCCTACGTCTCGCACGCGATCCAGCGCGGCACGCAGGTGTTCAAATGCCACATCCAGGTCGGCGACTTCTCGCCGATGGACTCGCTGCTCGACGGGGTGTGGTCGCAGATCGCCGACAGCCAGGTGCCGGTGATCATCCACTGCGGGTCCGGGCCGGCGCCGGGCACTCACACCGGGCCCGAACCGATCGCCGCGCTGCTGCGCCGATTTCCGTCGCTACCGCTGATCATCGCGCACATGGGCACCCCCGAGTACGTCGAGTTCCTCGACCTCGCCGAGCGCTACCCGAACGTCCGCTTCGACACCACGATGTCGTTCACAGACTTTGCCGAGGAAAGTGCACCGTTTCCGGTCGACGCATTGCCCCGTCTGCTCGACGTCGGCGATCGCATCATGTTCGGCAGCGACTACCCCAACATCCCCTACCCCTACACGCATGCGCTCGAAGCGGTCGTGCGTCTCGATCTCGGCGACGACTGGGTTCGCGGCGTGTTCTACGAGAACGCCGCGCAGCTGTTCGGGATCGGCACTCCGTGAGGCGTGCGCTCAGAGCACCTGAGACAGGAAGTTGCGCAGCCGCTCCGACGACGCGTCGGTGAACAGCTGCTCGGGCGGCCCGGTTTCCACCACCGCGCCGTGGTCCATGAACAACACGTGATCGGAGACGTTGCGCGCGTAGCCCATCTCGTGGGTGACCACCACCATCGTCATCCCCTCCGCCGAGAGGTCCGCCATCAGCGCAAGGACCCCTTTGACGAGTTCGGGGTCCAGCGCGGAGGTGGCCTCGTCGAAGAACATCACCTGCGGTGACATCGCCAGCGCACGGGCGATCGCCACCCGCTGCTGCTGGCCGCCCGACAGCTTGCCCGGCCGCACATCGGCTTTCGCGCGCAGACCGACGACGTCGAGTTGCCGCAACGCAACCTCGTGCGCCTCGTCTTTGCTCAACCCACGCAGCTTGCGCGGACCCAACGCGATGTTCTGCGCCACCGTCTTGTGCGGGAACAGATTGAAGTGCTGGAACACCATGCCGATGCGACGGCGCAGTTCATCGGGATTGTCGCGCAGCACCGAACGGCCGTCGAGCGCGATGTCACCCTTGTCGGGTTCGTGCAGCCGGTTGAGCACCCGCAGCAACGTCGACTTCCCTGACCCGGACGGACCGATGACAGTGGTGGTGGTGCCGGCGTCGACGGCGATGTCGACACCGCGCAGCACATGGTTCTTGCCGAACGACAGATGCAGATCGGTACCGGTCAGCGACACCGCATCGCGGGTGGTGGTCTCAGACACTGCTCAGCCTCTCTCGACGGCAGTCGGGGGTACCGGATCCTCATCTACCTCGACGGATCGGCCCGTCCGTAGGCGGGCGTCGATGTAGTTGACCAAATGGGTCAGCGGAATGGTGAGCACCAGGTACACGATGCCCGCAGCCACCAGCGGCGACAGATTGCCGGTCTGGGCGTTGAGGTCACGTCCCACCGCGAACAGTTCGCGTTGACTGGCCAGCAACCCGAGGAAATAGACCAGCGAACTGTCCTTGATCAGGGCGATGAATTGGTTCATCAAGGCCGGAAGGACGCGGCGCACACCCTGGGGCACCACGACGAGCCGCATCGACTGCCGGTAACTGAAGCCGATGGCGCGTGACGCCTCCATCTGCCCGTCGTCGACGCTCTGGATGCCGGAGCGGAAGATCTCGCCGATGTAGGCCGCAGAGAGCAAGGCGAGCGCGACCGCGCCGAGCCAGTACGGATTGTTGCCGGTGATGCCACGCACCACCGGGCCCACTCCGAGCCCGACGATGAGGATCACCACCACCGCGGGCAGGCCGCGGAAGATGTCGGTGTAAATCCGGGCCGGCCAGCGCAGCCAGCGGGACCGGGAGATGCCCGCGACCGCCAGCAGCATGCCGAGGATGGTGCCCAGCACCCCGGAAACCAGCGACAGGATCAGCGTGTTGACCAGGCCGGTCTTGATCAGGTCGGGGAACGACTCCTTGTACAGCCCCCAGTCGAAGAATGTCGCGCCGAGTTGTTCCAGGGTGCTCTTCGGTGCGGTGTCGCCGGCAGCGGTGTCGTCGGCGTTCTCGCGGGCGATCGCGGCGAAGTCAGGCAGTTCGGGTTCCGGCGCAGCCTTACTGCCCGGTTTCCAGCCGTCGGGTAGCTCGCGCGGAACCCAGTCGGCGTACAGGTCCGCATAGGTGCCGTCGGCGATCACCGCGTCCAGACCGGAGTTGAGGGCCTCGGTCAGATTGGGTTTGTTCTTGCCGATCGCCCAGGCGATGAAGTTGTTGACGCTGAATGTGTTCTCCACGATCGACGCGTTGTCGCCGGGCTGCACCGACCCCTCGGCCTGCTGCGACGGCGCCACCCAGGCATCGATCTGCCCGGCCTTCAGGTTCGCGTAGGCGGTGGCGTAGTCGGGGAACTTGACCGGGTCGAGCCCGAGCGTGTTGACGACGTAGTCGTCCTGCACGGTGCCCTGCACGACGCCGATCCGCACGGAATCGTTCAGGTCGCCGAAGCCTTGGACCGCACCGCCGTCCGGCGCGACGAGCGAGAAGTAGCCGAAGTCGTAGCCGTTGGTGAAATCGACGGTTCGGCGACGCTCATCGGTCGTGGTGATCGACGACGAGCCGACATCGAAGCGGTTGGTGGCAACCTGCGACAGCAGCCCGGCGAACTCGGTCCCGGCGAACTGGATCTGCAGGCCGAGCTTGGCGGCCACCGCTTTGAGGAGCTCGTTGTCGAAGCCGGTGAACACGCCCTGGCCGTTGACACAGATGCTCGGACCGGCGTCGGACAGGGTGCCCACTGACAGCGTGCCGGGCGTGAGTAGCTCGAGCTGACTCACGTCGATCTGGTCGATCGGCGTGGTGGTGGCTGTGGTGAAGCGGTCTTCGCCGCCCTGCTCGGCGGCCGCAAGGTTGAGCGGAGCCGCCGACGCCGACTCGACGCCGGGCGGCGCGCAGTTGTCGGTGGGAGCGGCAGCTGCCCGCGGCATTCCGATCAGGCCCGTCGTCGCGAGCACTGCGGCGACGATCAGCACCACCGTGACGCGTAGGGGCCGGGAGAGGGGTGTCACCTCTGCACAGTAGCGAGCACGGTCACGCGACCACTCATGCCCGACTCATCGCGCGCGAAAGTCGGCCTACGCCGAGGAGCGCCCCGCCATCCGAGCCCGGACCTCCGGCCGTCGCAACGGCGGCACCGTCTTGGGCGGTTGTCGCCGCTCGGGGAGCGCGTCGAGGAGTTCGTGCGTGGTCTCGGTGACCTTGCGCACAGCCTCCTCGAATGCCTCGGCGTTGTTCGCCGACGGGTGCCGGATGCCGCTCACCTTGCGGATGTACTGCCGGGCGGCGGCTTCGATCTCTTCGTCGGTCGCCGCGGGCTCCAGACCACGCAGTTCGGTGATGTTGCGGCACATGGAGGGCTCCCCCTGTTGGCGGGTCAGTCGGCGACCTTGACGACCGCCTTCCCCAGGATCCGCCCCTGCGCCAGATCGGTCAATGCCTTGGGCAGTTCGTCGAGCGAGTAGGTCACGTTGACCTGCGGACTCATCCCGGCATCGATCATTTCGGTGAGCTCGTCGTGCAGCAGCGCCGGCAGATCGGGGTGGGTGCGCACATATTCGCCCCAGGCCGCGCCGACCACCGAGATGTTGCGGAACAGCACCCGGTTGAGCTTGACCGTCGGGATACCGCCGGCCGCGAAACCGATCACCACATAGCGGCCGTCCGGCGCGACCTGGCGCAGCGCCTCGTCGAACACCTCACCGCCGGAGGGGTCGAGCATCACGTCGACACCCTCGGGTGCGATCTCCTTCAGCTTGGTTCCCCAACCGTCCTCGAGCTGCACGATCTCGTCGGCCCCGGCGCTGCGCAGCAGTTCGTCGGCTCCCTTGCGGTGCACGATCGCGATGACCTTGGCGCCCATCGCTTTCGCCACCATGATCGAGGCCGTGCCGACACCACCCGCGGCGCCCAGCACCCCGACGATCTCGCCCGGCGCGGTTTGGGCGCGCACCTTGAGGGCGAACAGCGCGGTCTGGTAGTTGATGCCCATCGCGGCACCCTGATCGAAGGTGATGCCCTCGGGCATCGGCAACAGTTGCCCGGGCGACGCGGCGACCTGCTCGGCGAACCCGCCCACGATCGAGGCGACGAGCACCTTGTCGCCGGCCTTCACCGAAGACCCCTCGGGGGCCTCGCGGACCACGCCAGCCACCTCGGTGCCGGGCGTGAACGGCGTGGGCACCCGCAGCTGATACTTGCCCTGACTCATCAGTAGGTCGGGGAAGCACACACCGCACGACTTGATATCGACCAGGACCTGCCCGTCGGCGGGTTTGGGGTCGTCGACGTCGGTCAGTTCGAGTCCTTCGGGACCGTTCTCTGCGGTCAGCACCTGTGCTTTCATAGGGCTCACCCTACTGTGCGCCGGGGGTCGACCGGATAGGATCTGCCTCATGACCGGATCGTCGACGCGGATGTCCGCAGCACCTTCTCCCGAACGTCTCGAGGTGGCCGAGCAGGCCCCCGGTTTCATGCCGCTCGACGAGGCGCAGACCCTGTTCGAGATTGCCGGAGAGTATCTGTCACAGCCGAATTCGACCCGGATCGGGGTGGAGATCGGAACCTACTGCGGCAAGTCGACGGTATTCCTGGGTGCGGCGGCCGAGTCGGCGGGGGCAACGATCGTGACCGTCGACCACCATCGCGGTTCCGAGGAACACCAGCCTGGCTGGGAATACCACGACACCTCGCTGGTGGACCCGCACACCGGCACCCTGGACACCTCGGCACGATTCCGACGCACCATGTACGACGCCGGGCTCGAGGGCACGGTCATCGGCATGCTCGCCGGATCGGCGACGGCAGCGAAGGTGTGGGGTAAACCCGCCGACTTCGTGTTCATCGACGGCGGCCACAGCATGGCTGCCGCGCAGAACGACCTCGACGGCTGGGCCCCGTGGGTCCGCATCGGTGGCGCCTTACTCATCCACGACGTGTTCCCGAATCCCGCGGACGGTGGCCGCCCGCCGTTCGAGATCTACCAGCAGGCGCTGGCCACCGGTCAATTCACCGAGGTCCGCGCCGAGGGCTCGCTGCGCGTGCTGCGTCGCGACGCCGGCACCCCCGGCGAACCCCTCCCCCACCCCTAGCTCCGCCCTGCAGGTTCCTCCCCCGGGTATCACCAGACTCTCCACGAGTTCAGAGGGGGTCTGGCGATACCCGGGGGAAGAACCGTCACTGGACAATGCCGGCCGCACGAAGCGCAGCGATCACCCTGGGATGGAGCACCTTTGGCCGTCGCGCGTCGGACCATGTCCAACGAACGACCTGTGGCCCCGTGGCTCGAATCGCGTCCTCACGCAGCTTCTCGTCGTAGATGACATCCTCGGGCAAGCGGTCGTCAGCGAACGGCTTCGTACGGTGATACTTGAAACGCCCGTCGAACTCGCCGACCACTCGGAGCCGCCCGCTGCGATCACGCCAGCCGAAGTCGCCGCGTACCGTCTGTCGGCGCCCCCCGAGCTCGACCTCGATCTCAACTTGCAACTCAGGAACGGGGATCACGGGACAGTCGGCCAACCCGACACGACTCACGGTTTCACCAACACTCTCCGACAGGCCGTTGGCCAACGCCAGCGCCGAGCGCAGCATCGCAATGCCGCGTCGGCGGGACAGAAGCTTGAGCTGGTTGTCGAGTTCGGCTGGCGTCACACCGAGGTGGAGCCCCGAGTCGAGGACGCAGACTGCCTGCACGAGGGTGCCCATCCGCGCAACGTCGCACACCGATCGAGCCAGTGATGTCACCTGGGTGTCGTCGACGACGACGATGTCGGACTCGCGTAACGCCGCTTGATGGATGATGCCGCGTTTGATGTGCTTTCCCGTTGTGGTGGAGGTGAAGTGGACCATCGAGAAGTCCGGGTTCAACATCGGGATGCGATGCATGGCTGCCGCCGAGACGTGGCTGGCCGTGCGATTGGGGCCACCGTTGAGCGACGCCGCGATCACCGTGGCGCGGTATCTTTCCAACTTGGCCGCGTATGACAGCGTCGATTCGTCTCCGGCAACGGGTAGATATGCTCCGTGCCAGACCCGCTGCGAACTTCCGGCATGCACCTCTCGGTTCAGCTCGCTGTCGGTCCGGCCGGCACGGATCGCGTCTGCGCGGAAGACGAGATCGCGGGGACCGATGTTGTTCTTGTCCATGGCCCGTGATCATGCCCGCTTCCGAGCACAACGCGATTCATCCATCCACAGGCCCACTCCCCATGGTTCGTCCCCCGGGAATCGCCATCTCCCCCTCAAACGCACGGAGAACCTGCCGATACCCGGGGGACGAACACCCAAGGCAGTCAGGACGATAGGGCGCGGATCTTGCCGAGGACGTCCGGGTAGCGTTGCAAGTGGGCGCCGCCGTTGAGGTCGAAGGCGGAGCCGGTGATCCACGCAGCCTTCTCGGAGGCGAGGTACGCGGCCATGTCGGCCACCTCTTCGGGACGGCCGCTGCGACCGAGCGGGGTGTTCTCGAGGTACTCGTCGACGAGGCCCGGCACCAGCGCGAGACCTTCGGTGAGGGGCGTGTCGACGAGGCCAGGAGAGATGGCGTTGACCCTGATCTTGCGCGGCGCCAGTTCGAGGGCCGCGACCTCGACCAACATGGTGACCCCGGCCTTCGCCGCACAGTAGGCGCCCATCCCGGCCCCGGGTTGGCGACCGTTGAGCGAGGAGATCACCGTGATGCTGCCGCCGTCGACCATCCGCTGCCCGGCGTGCTTGAGCACCAGGAACGACCCGGTGAGACATACGTCGATGCTGGTCTGCCACTGGTCGAGTCCCAGTTCGGTGAGCGCTCCGGGAACGGTGAGACCGGCGCAGCTGACCACCGCCTCGAGTTCGTCGACTGACGCGAATCCTGCGGCAACCGACGACTCGTCGGTGACATCCAGGGTGACCGCACGGCCGCCGATCTCCTCTGCCGCGGCGAGGGCGGCGTCGCTGTTCACATCGGCGACCACCACCGAGAACCCCTCGGCAGCAAGCACCCTCGCCGTGGCCAGCCCGATGCCCGATGCGCCGCCGACGACGACCGCGGTGGGTGTCATCGTGGCACCCCCTCAGCGGCATCGGCCCGATCGCCGGCGAGGTGGCGGGTCAGGAAAGCTATCTGATGGGCGACCGCGGGTTCGAACCAGTCATTGCCTTCGAAGACGTCGAAATGGTCGCAGGGGTAATGCCGAACCTCGGCGCGCGCCTTGAACCCGGCCTTGGCCGCAGCATGTGGTGGCGCACCCTGGTCGAAGTCCGCGATCTGCATGAGCACTGGCGCCGTGACGTTCTCGGCGGCCTTGTCGGCGCGGAAGCTGCCCAGTTCCAAGCCAACCGAGGCGTCGACCTCGTTGCGCCATGACGGCCCCGCGATGGCGAGGTAGCTGTCGTAGAAGCCGGGCGAGGTCAGTGCGGCCTTCTCCCCCGGCCGGCCGACGACCGGCATCATCGTCGGCGCACGGCCGGTCTTGACGGCCAACGTACTGCCGATGCCGACCGCGGTGGAACGCAGCATGGCGGCGGCGCCAACCTGCGGGTAGTGGTGGATTCCGGCAGCGAGCCCGTTGACGAGCGGCACCATGCTGATCACCGCCGCGATGTCGGTGCGGCCGCCGCCGACGATGAGCGCATGACCGCCCGATTGCGATATCCCCCAGAGAATCACCCGCGTGGGATCGACTCCCGGTTGACGCTTCGCGGCGACGATGGCCGCACGGTAGTCATCGGCCTGACCGGTCATCGAGATCCGCTGGCGCGGTGCTCCGTCGGATAGGCCGAAGCCGCGATAGTCGAAGGCGAACACCGCCAGACCCGCGTCGGCGAGCCGACGCGCGTACGGTTCGAGGCCGGAATCCTTGGTGCCGGCAAAGCCATGCGCCATCACCACGACGGGACGTCCGGAGGGCGCATCGAAGGCCGAATCCGTTGCGCCGCCGAAGAACCAGGCGTCACACGCGGTGCCGTGCGAATCGAAGGTCACGGTCTGTCGGTTGATTGTCATTCCTGCGCTCCCGCCGCCACCGCGGTCCGCTGCTGCGCGCGCTCGCCTACCCGCGACCATGGCGGGCTCCCCTGCGCTGCTGCACGTTTCATCCCGGACGGAATCTCCTTGGTGCGAATGTCGTGTTCGTAGAGATAGTGGTCGAGTTGTTGAGTGTGTCGCGGGCGGTCCAGCATGTGTCCGGTGAAGAACTGCATGTCCTCGGCAATGACCCGTCGCATGTCGTCGACACCCGGTAGCCGATAACGGCCGACCGCGTAGGCACCGATGAGCCGCGATTGGCATTCCACGAACGGGAACAGGGTCGGCGTCGCCTGCGCGAACCCGGCGAAGACGAGATCGTCGATGCCTGGGTAGAACATCCGCTTGTAGAGGTCGATGCGATTGTCGGGCGCACTGATGAAGTCCGGATCGAAGAACGGAAAGGTGATGTTGTACCCGGTTGCGTAGATGATGATGTCGAAGTCATCGGATGTGCCGTCCTCGAAGTGCACGGTCGAACCGTCGAGTCGGGAGATGTTCGGTTTCGGGATCACATCACCGGATCCGAGGCGTAGCGGCAGTTCCACCGACTGCGTCGGATGTGCCTCGAAGAACTTGTGATTCGGCGTCGGCAGGCCGTAGTCCTCAGGTCGACCAGCGGTCATCGGCTGCATCACCTGCATGAACTTGCGCTGCCACGACCACGGGATGTACGGCGAGGTGTGGTAGTACTTGTCGGCCGGTTGCCCGGCGAAGTATTTCGGCACGATCCACGCGCCCGAACGAGTGGACAGCGTGAGCGTGTTGTCGAGCGCCTTCGACGACAACTCGACCGCGATGTCGGCGGCGCTGTTCCCAAGCCCCACCACCAGGATTCGTTTGCCGGTGAAGTCGTGTGGGGTCTTCGGATCGATGTAGTGGTGGGCATGCATCTCGAGGCCGTCGAAGGTGCCCGGGAAGTCGGGCAGGCGCGGGTCCCAGTGATGGCCGTTCGCCACGATCAGCAGGTCGAAGTAGCGGGTCTCACCGCACTCGGTGGACAGTTCCCAGCCGCCCTCATCGAGCCTGCGGGCGTGGGTGACACCGTTGCGGAACTCGATGTTGTCCAGCAATCCGAAGGCCTCGGCGTAGGAGTCCAGATACGCCTTGATCTGGGTGTGGTGTGGGAAGTCGGGGTACTCCTTGGGCATCGGGAAGTCACGGAAGCTCAGCTGATGCTTGGAGGTGTCGATGTGCAGGGAACGATAGGCGCTGCTGTGCCCGTTCGGATTGCCGAAAGCCCAATTTCCCCCGATCCGATCCGAGGATTCGAAACAGGTGTACGGCACGCCGTAGTCCGCCAGCATCTTGCCAGCGGTGAGGCCGCTGATGCCGGCCCCGATGATCGCGGTTCGCGGTAGGTACGTGGTCATGTTTCCTCATCGAACGGCCCACAACGACAGGCAGTAGACAGATTGCATATTCTGTCTACCGCATCCGGGCTGGCGAAGTGGACAGAATCCGGGATTTGTCTACGATTTGCTAGGGTTCGGTTGTGAGCGAGGCATCGACCGACAGCCGTCCGACCAGCACGGTGAGCGGCCGACTCCTGGACGCGACGGAGAAGCTGCTCGCCGACAAAGGAATTCGCGCCACCACGATGCAGCAGGTGGCCGAGACCGCGGGAGTTTCGCGCGCGTGGCTCTATCGCCACTTTCCGGACAAATCCACGCTGATCGGCGCCGCGATCGTGCGATTGAACGAATCGTTCTGGTCCGGTGCCGTCGGCGAACTCGATCGAATCGAGGGGTTCGACCGGCAAGTGGCAGCCGGGGTGCGGATCGGACGTGGCGCCTACGACGACCCGGGCACCTTGCTGATGCGCCTGCGGACCGAGGAGCCCGACGACTTCGCGGCGTGTGCCGGCGCGGGTGTCACCGGCCTGGTACCCGATCTGTCGGCGTTCTGGCGCCCGTACGTCGAAGCGGCCACCGACCGTGGCGAGATCCACCCCGCCCACGACCTCGCCGAGGTCTCCGAATGGGTTGCGCGCGTGCTGATCAGTCTCGGGACGGTGCCGTCGGAGACCATCGACCCCGACGATCCGGACGCGGTGCTGCGGCATGTGCGGAGATACCTCATGCCCGGTTTGCGGGCTGATCCGCGGGACGTGGCGGGTGGTCTCGATACGCCGCTCGGCTAGCGCCTCGCGACTACTCGACCAGCAGTACAGAGCGCGACCCAACCAGCAGTACAAAGCGCGACCCAACCAGCAGTACAAAGCGCGACCCAACCAGTGGTTGGGACGCAACCCCAGGCAGGGCTTGGGGGTCCGGATCAGACGCCGACGGGCGTGAGCCCGAGCTTGCCGGCCAGTTTCGCGAGGTACCCACTCGCCCGCTCAACGCTGTCGTCGGGCAGTCCGTAGAGCACCTGGGTCACGCCGATCTCACGCCACTTCTCGAGCTTCTCGGCGACCGGCTTGAAGTCGAGGACCACGATCTGCGGATCGCCGGCCCGCCCCGCATCGGACCAGATCTGCTTGAGCAGGGTCACCGAGCCCTCGATGTCGTCCTCACCCGGAGTGGTGATCCATCCGTCGGCGCTGCGCGTGATCCACTTGAAGTTCTTTTCGTTGCCGGCCGCACCGACCAGGGTCGGGATGTGCTGTTGGGGTTTCGGCCACGCCCAGCTGGTACCGAAATCGACGAATTCGCCGTGGTATTCGGCTTCCTCGTCGGTCCACAGCGCGCGCATCGCCTCGAGATACTCGCGCAGCATCGTCCGGCGACGCTTCGGTGGCACATTGTGATCGGCGAGTTCGTCGAGGTTCCAGCCGAATCCGACGCCCAAGGTGAGGCGTCCACCCGAGATGTGGTCCAGCGTCGCAAGCGTCTTGGCGAGCGTGATCGGATCGGACTGGACCGGCAACGCAACCGCAGTGGCCAGCCGAATCCGTTCGGTCACCGCGGCCGCAGCGGCCAGCGAGGTCCAGGGGTCCAGGGTGCGCATGTAGCGATCGTCGGGCAGTGTCTCGTCGCCGGTCTGCGGGTGGGCCGCATCGCGCCGCGTCGGGATGTGTCCATGCTCGGGCACGAAGTACGACGCGAAGCCGGCCTCCTCGATCAACGGGGCCAGCACCTGGGGCTTCAGCCCACGGTCGCTGGTGAACTGCACGATTCCGAATTCCATGGACCCTCCCGCGCGACGTCGCGATAGCGGCCGCCCACACCTTGGACGGCTGACTGGACACCAGTCTAGGTGACTTCCTGCCCGAGGACCAGGGTTTGCCGGACGTCGCGGAAGATTCCTTCGCCGGCGCTTGTCCGGCTGATCGCGTCGGCCGCCAGCACCACGGCCGCCGACGTCCAGCAACTCTTCTCGACCGGCCAGCGCTTCCCGTCGGAGAACACCAGTCCCGTCCAATAGGAGCCGTCGGGGTCGCGCAGATGCTGGATGGATTCGACCAGTGTGATGGCGTCTGCGGTGTCCCCGAGCGCGTCGAGCGCCAGCGCCAGCTCACACGTCTCCGCCCCGGTGACCCACGGCCGGTGGTCGACGCACCGGATACCCAATCCCCCCACCACGAATTCGTCCCAGCGGCGGGCGATGTGCTCCTGACCCGCACGTCCGCGCACAGCACCACCGAGGATCGGGTAGTACCAGTCCATCGAATGATCTGACGGCGGCTCGAAGTTCTCCGGGCGCTCACGGATGACGTTGCCGAGCGCGGCATGTGCGGTCGCCCACGATGATTCCGGCTGCCCCATCTCGTCGGCGATCCGCAAGGCACAGTCGATGGCCTGGAAGATACTGGCATTACCGGTGATCTGGGCCTGGTCGAACATCGCGCCGGTGCGATGATCGCCACCCCAGCGGAACGCGCCGTCGGGACGTTGGAACTTCATCACCAGATCCATCGCCGACCACACCGTCGGCCACATCTCGTCGAGAAACGCGGTGTCACCGGTGATCAGATAGTGATGCCACACCCCGACCGCGATGTAGGCACAGAAGTTGCTGTCGATGTTCGGGTCCTGCACGCGACCCTCGATCATCCGGATCGGCCACGACCCGTCCTCGCGCTGATGCCGCTGCGACCACGCATAGGCCGCTTCGGCCTCGGCGATCCGACCGGTCACCGACAGTGCCATCGCCGACTCCACATGGTCCCACGGGTCGGTCTGACCACCCGGAAACCACGGCAGCGCCCCGGAATCCTCCTGCATCGCCGCGATCGCGGCACCCGTGGCGTCGACCTGCTCGGCGGTCAGTACCCCTGCGATCGCCGGTTGCGGTGTCACCTGCCCGCGGCGTCGGCGCCGGCGTTGCCCGGCTTGCGCAGGTACAACGCGACCGACTTGCCGATGAATGGGTTGAGTGCCTGCTCACCGACACGGGTCAGCCACGGCTTGCTCATCATGTCCCACACCAGCAGCTGATGATAGCCCTTGACCAGGAAGTTGTCGTTGTTCTCCACGCCCACAGCGCATTTGATCCACCAGTACGGCGCGTGCAGAGCATGCGCGTGATCGGTACCGGTGACCTCGAGGCCGGCTTGCGTCAACTTGCCGGCGAGTTCGGACGCCTTGTAGATGCGCACATGCCCACCCTCGACCTCGTGATACTCGTCCGATAGCGCCCAGCACACCTTCTCCGGCCAGTACCTCGGCACCGTCACTGCGCCGACGCCGCCGGGCTTGAGGATGCGCACCATCTCGGCGATCGCGGCCTCGTCACTCGGGATGTGCTCGAGGATCTCCGACATGAGGACCACGTCAAAGCTGTTGTCGGCGTATGGAAGCCGCAGCGCGTCACCGACCTCGGCGCGCGCCTTGGCATCGCTGGGCACATGGCCTTCGGCCATCATCGCGTCGAACATCTCGGCGACGTCGGCCATGTCCTGCTCGGACTGGTCGAAGGCGATGACGTCCGCGCCACGGCGGAACATCTCGAAGGAGTGCCGGCCCTGTCCCGCCCCGATATCGATCGCCTTGGTCTGCGGACCCACCCCCAGGCGGTCGAAATCCACTGTCAGCACGCGTTCTTCTCCTTTGTGTCGATCCGGTGTCGCGCGAACGGCCTTCGGCGCGCCAGGTCACCGCGCAGTGGTGAGTCCCGAGCCGCTCTGTTCGGCGCCGACCCGCTGCAGCACTGTCTCATAGTGTGCCGCGGTTTTCGCGGCGACCGCCGCCCAGCTGTAGCGTTCCTCCACCCGGCGGCGGCCCCCCTCACCGAGTCGACTGCGCAGCTCCGCGTCGTCGAGCAGCCGTTCGATCGCCTGCGCCAGCGCACCCGAGTCGCGCGGCGGCACCAGCATCGCGGCCTCCTCGCCGGTTCCGACGACCTCGGGAATCGCGCCCGCCCGTGTGGCGACCAGCGGCGTGGCGCAGCTCATCGCCTCCACCGCGGGCAGCGAGAATCCCTCGTACAGCGAGGGCACACAAGCGACCTCGGCGGAGGCGAGCAGATCGGCCATCTCCTCGTCCTCGAGACCGGAGACCACCCGCACCTTGTCCCGGATGGCGAGATCGTCGATCATTCTGGCCGACGGGCCGTTCGGGTCCAATTTGGACACCAACACGAGTTCGACGGCGCGTTCGGCGCTGAGTTTGGCGACTGCCTCCAGGAGATACGAGACGCCCTTCAATGGCGCGTCCGCACTTGCGACGCAGGCGATCCGACCGGGCACGCGCTCAACACCCGGCTTGAACACCGCCGTGTTCACCCCGAGCGGGATCGTGGTGATGCGGCCCGACGGGATGTCGAAGGCCTTGCGGATGTCCACCTCACTGCTGCGAGACACCGTCAGCAGCTCCGGAATGCGTCGGGATACCCGACCCTGCATCCGCAGGAAGGAATGCCAGCGCCATGCGGTGATCTTGCGCCAGCCCTTGGCGGCTTTCACCGCGAGCGTGCGATCGCGGGTGATCGGATGATGGATCGTCGCGATCAGTGGGAAACCGGCCTTCTGGATGTCGAGGAGACCGTAACCGAGACATTGGTTGTCGTGCACGATGTCGAAATCGTCGCGCCGTTGTCTGAGCATCCGCGCCACCCGCAGGCTGAACGTCAGCGGCTCACCGAAACTCGCCGTCCACATCGAACCGACCTCGAGGGCGTCAATCCAGTCGCGGTACTCCCCGGGCCGCGGCGTGCGGAACGGGTCCGGTTCGTCATAGAGCGCCATGCTGGGCACCTTGGTGAGCTTCACCCCGGCGTCGAAGGCCACCTGGTCGAGCTCGGGATAGGGCTGGCCGGAAAAGATCTCGACCTCGTGTCCGAGCAGCGCGAGCTCACGGGACAGATGCCGGACGTAGACCCCCTGGCCGCCACAGTGCGGCTTGCTGCGATACGACAGCAGTGCGACGCGCATCCCTTACACCGGTTCCATGCCGGCGGCGGTCTCGAACTCGGTGACCGCGACGATCTTGACGCGGCGGCGACCGGCAGATTTGCCCGCGTCGCGCTCGGCGGCGTCGATCGCCTTCCAGCCCGCCAGATCGATTCGTCGCGCACCCCGATCGGCGACGATGTCGGCGACATCGTCACGCACCACGGTCGGCGCAGGCAGAGCGCCGTCGACGAAGTCGCGCAGCACCGCCTCCGCGGTTTCCTGCCCACATATCCGGTTCATCCCGATCCCCCCGGTCGCGCCTCGTTTGATCCAACCCGTCACGAACAGGCCGGGCATGACGTCGCCATCGGCCACCGCCTGCACCCGCCCGTCCGCATTGGGCACCACACCCTTGACCTCGTCGAACGGCAAGTCCATCACCGGCACACCGCGATAGCCGATGGCCCGCAGCACCACACCGGTCGTCAACTCGAAGCGCTCGTCGGTCGGCGTGACCGCGATCCGCTCGGTGCCCGGCGCGTAGGCATTGCGCACGCAGGTCAGCGACTCGACATGTCCATCACCGCCGATCTCCACCGGCGAGACCAGGAAGCGGAACACGATGCGACGGTTGCCGTCGGCGGTGGGTCGTTCGGCGAACTCGCGGGCCAGCCGGATCTTGGTGGCGATGGTCGAGTCGAGCGTGTCGTCGTCGAGCGCCGCCTCGGTGGCGGCATCGAGAACGAGGTCGTCGGGGCCGATGACCACGTCGACGCCCTCGACGTCACCGAGCGCGAGGAACTCGCTGTTGGTGTAGGCGGCCTGCGCGACACCGCGCCGGGCCAGCAGGACGACCTCCCGGACATTGGACTCCCGCAACGCGGCGAGCGCGTGGTCGGCGATGTCGGTCTTTGCCAACTCCTCGGGATCGCTCACCAGGATGCGGGCGACGTCGAGGGCGACGTTGCCGTTGCCGATCACCACCGCCCGTTCCGAAGACAGGTCGACGTCGAGGTCGGCGTAATCGGGATGGCCGTTGTACCAGGCGACGAACTCGGTGGCGGGGATCGAACCGGAGAGGTCTTCGCCCTCGATGCCGAGCCGCTTGTCGGTCGCGGCGCCGACGGCGTAGATCACCGCGTGGTAGCGCTCGGCGAGCTCGGCGTGCGTGATGTGCTTGCCCACCTCGACGTTGAGGAAGTACTGGAAATTGCGTTTGGCCGCGGTGGCCGCGAACGTCTTCTCGACCCCCTTGGTCGGGGCGTGATCGGGCGCGACGCCGGCGCGGACCAGGCCGTAGGGCGTGGGCAGCCGATCGAACATGTCGACCTTGACCTGGGGTTTGCGCACGAGTTCCTCGGCGGCGTAGAAGGCCGCCGGGCCGGCGCCGACGATCGCGACATGCAGCTCTCCGTCGGGCAACTGCGGCGCCTTCTTGGGGGGCACCAACCCACCCTCGACGTCATGGTCCTTGTAGTAGTCGGCGTTGATCTGCAGGTACGGCTCGTCACGCTCTTCGAGCTGGTCATCGGGCAGGATCGCCTCGACCGGACACTCGTCGATGCACGCACCGCAATCGATGCAGGTCTCCGGATCGATGAACAACATCTCCGCGGTGAAGAACTCCGGTTCGTCCGGAGTGGGGTGGATGCAGTTGACCGGACACACGCTGACACAACTGGCGTCGTTGCAACATGGTCGGGTGATCACATGCGCCATCTGCTGTTTCCTCGAAATCCGACACGTGGAACGTGTTCTAGTTTTTCCGTCCTGAGTATCTTAACTGTAAAGATACCGGCGGCCGAAAGTAGGGACCGAGTGAGCGCCTCACCCAGCGGGATGGACAGCCAACCACTGCGGGATCGAAAGGATGGTGCACGGCACTTCGAAGTCGCCTACCGAGTCCGCACCGGCGACATCGACCAGCAGATGCGGCTACGACTCGACGCGGTGGCGCGCTACCTGCAGGATGTCGCAAACGACAACATCGAGGCCACCGACTACAGCCACAGCGATCCCTTCTGGATCGTGCGACGCACCGTCATCGACGTCATCCGACCCATCTCGTGGCCCGCGACGGTCACCGCGCAACGGTGGTGCGGCGCGCTGTCGACTCGCTGGACCAACATGCGAGTGCGTCTCACGGCCGAGCACGACACGAATCGGTTCAATCCGGAGCCACGGGAACCGGGCCTGATCGAGACCGAGGCCTTCTGGATCAACGTCAACGATCAGGGGATGCCGTCGCGGATCAGCGACGAGATGCTCGAGATGTTGTCGTCGATGACCGACGAGCACCGGCTGCGCTGGCGGTCGATGAACCCGGACAAGGCGCCCGCGGCCGACGAGGTCTCCCTGCCCGACCGCATCCATGTCCTGCGCATCACCGATTTCGACCCGTTCAAACACCTCAACAACGCGGCGTATCTGGAGGCGGTCGAAGACGAGCTGGTCGAGCATCCCGACCTCGCCGACGTTCCGCACCGCGCGGTGATCGAATATCTTCGGCCGATCACGCCGGGTGTGTCCATCACCCTGCGCCGCGTGCGCGAGGCCGACCGTCTCCTGGTGTGGATGCTGATCCCCGACGCTGACGGCGAGCTGGTGGTGGCTGCGACGGTGTCGGTGACGAAGCTGCCGCCGGGGTGAAGAACCGGACGGTGAGGTAGCACAAGCGCTACACTGTACTGATGACGACCGTGGGACTGCGCGAACTGCGCCAAGACGCCTCTGAGCTGGTGCGACGAGTCGAGGCCGGCGAACAGATCACCATCACGGTGTCAGGTCGTCCGAGTGCTCGCCTCGTCCCTGCGGCCCCGCGAGCCTGGCGCCGGTGGCACGACATCCGCGACCTGTTCGCCGGTCCCGCCGACGCCGACTGGGCTACCGACCGCGAGACCATCGATCACGCTGTCGGTGATCCGTGGCTACCTCGGTGAGGGCGATTCTTGATACCAGCGTGGTTCTCGCCCCCGATGTTGGAGCGCTCGCCGGCGAGCTGGCGTTGAGCGCCATCACGGTGGCAGAACTGCACTTCGGTGTGCTCGTTGCCAAAGACGCAACGTCGCGGGCCGAGCGACTGCGGCGGCTACTGATCATCGAGCGATCCTTCGATGCGCTGCCGGTCGACGAGGCGGTTGCAGCCGCATACGGCAAAGTGGCTGCTGCCGTACTCGAGGCGGGCCGGCAACCTCGCGCACGCTCGCTGGATCTACTCATCGCGGCCACCGCACATGCCCACGACGCGCATCTCTACACGCGCAATCCGGCGGACTTCGTCGGTATCGACGAGTTGGTCCGGGTCATACCGGTCTGAGCCGCACCCGTCACTGACCACCGCTGAGCAGCAACTCCATCAGTTTGATCGGGGCCGCGCACGGGTCGGCCGGTACCGCCGACGTGCGGGGTTCGACCCACCAGGTGTAGACGCCCCGGCTCGGTGCGCGTGCGGTGACGCCGCAGACGGCCGGCCGATCCGGGTCACGCTGCGTGAACGCGGCCTGGCTGGCGACCTTGATGTTCTCGGTCTGGTAACCGAGTTCCTTGGCGGTGTCCTTCTCGACGTTCGGATCGCCCCACTCGAACCAGTTGAAGGTGACACCGGCGGTGGTGGTGCCCTCGACGATCCATCGGCAGATGGCGCCGTTGAAGGTGCCCCGGGCCACCGTCCCGCCCACCGCGTCGGCGATCTGCATCGGGGACAACACCGAGCATTCGAGCAGCAGATTGTCGAACTGGTCAGTGTCGACGTTGCCGGGCTGCTGATCGTCGGCGGCGCCAACGGCGACCGGGGTGCCGTCGACGCTGCAGCCGGTCGCCATCCCCAGGCTCATCAGCACCGCGGCGAGGACCGCGAGCAAGCGGCGCCTCATGACGCCCGCTCGATCGACAGTCGCGACAGCTCGCGGGCAGCGTCGCAGATCTGTTCGGTCGGCGGTGGCTGCTCACCGAGGAGCGCCTGCGTACCGGCGCTCACCGACCATTCGAAGAAGTCGGCGCCGAACGCGATGCCGATCTCGCAGATGCCGACGTCGGAGGCGATGAATCCACGGTGGCCGTCGATCTCGACGTCCTTGGTCGATTCGCGGGACAGTTGCTCGGTGGCGCGTTCGCGCCCGATCGGCGAACCGCGGTACCAGTTGAACGAGGTGACGGCGCCGGTGCGGTCACCGCTGCTGTCCCATTCGCACACCGACGGGTTGTTGACCGTGTTGGACAGGCCCGCGAACTTCGTGATCCGGGTGACCTCCTCGGTGGTCAGCCCGCCACACTCACCGAAGAACGGCCCTGCTCCGGCCTGCGCCGGCGCCTCAGGCGTATTGGGCGATGCCGGGTCGTCGGAGTCACCGGAGCCACCCGAGCACCCGGTGAGCACGACAGCGACGATCGCCACCGTCGCGATGAGGAAGCCGCCGCGCATCCGCAGACGGTCCAACTCACGGCGTTCGCGTTTGGTGGGCCGACCGGCGCCGCGGTCGCGTCGGGGCTGACTGGCCAGGACCTCGCGTGGCGGCGGTGGTGGGCTGCGGTCGATGAAACATTCGGCCGCCGCGGGCGCGGACACACGCTTGGCGATCAGTTTGGTCACCTCGACGATCCGTTCGTGCCCGTGCAAGCGGACGCGCACCTCGTCGCCGATGGTGACCGGTTGTGCCGGCTTCGCGGTGACGCCGTTGACACGGACGTGCCCACCGCGGCACGCCGCCCCCGCCGCTGATCGGGTCTTGGTGAGCCGGATCGCCCAGATCCAACTGTCGACGCGGGTGGCCATTGCTCCTCTGCGTTGGTCGTTGCTCGGGGTTGGTCGTTGCTCGGGGTTGGTCGTTTCTCGGGGTTGGTCGCTTTGGGGTCAGTCGCTGCTCGGGGGTTACCGCTGACGGGTCAGGAAGTAGTAGCCGGCGCCCCCGGCCACGAGGCCGATGATCAGCGCAGGCCAGAACCCGAGAACCAACCAGAGCACCGCGAACACCACGATCGCCGGTGACACCGCGGCCACCGCCATCCCGGGATGCTGACGTACGACCTCCGACACCGCTTGACGTTTCGCTGGATCTACCGCCATGGCTCCTCCTTGGTGCGGCCGGTCAGGTGAAACTGATCGATTCCTCCACTGTAGCCAAGGAGAGCGGCCATCCCCGATGACGCCGCGGCGTCAGCCCTCGTCGACCGACGACGAACCCGCGTCACCTCCGTCCGCGGAGTTGTCACCGGAATCGGAATCCGCGTCGGACTCGGTGTCGTCGGTGCTATCAGCGGACCCGGTGTCGGCCGGGTCGACGTCGGCCGGGTCGGCGTCTGAGGCGTCGGTGTCGGAGGCGTCGGTACTGTCGGTATCGTCTGCGGCGCCGTCGCCGGGTTCGGTCGACTCCGTTGGGGCCCCGGGGGTGGCGGAATCGGCGATGGTGTCGGAAGCATCGTCAGCGCGATGCTTGCCGACATACTCGGGCGTTACGTCGGCGATCCGGTGCTTGCCGACGTACTCTTCGGTCTCGTCGGCAGCGGACTCCGGCTCGACCTGGGCCGGCTCACTGAGCGCGGCAATCTGTTGCATCGTCGGCGCCTCGGTCTCGCTCGCCGCGAGAGTAGCGGTCGACGTCATCGACGAACTGGTGTCGGGAATGACGAACGGACCGGCCGACGGGATACCGAACGGGAATTCGATGTCAGGGATGTGCAGGACGGGCACGATCTCACCGGTGTCGAGTTCACCGAGGGCCAGGATCGGTAAGCCCAGATGGTTCGGCCGTTCCTGTCCGTTGACAGTGACCATCGGGTTGAGCGTGAGCTGCTGACCGAGCCAGTTGATGGTGGTCGATTCCTGCGTCCCATAGTCGCTGGTGAAGCGGACGAAGTTGCCGCTGAGCAGGTCGTAGTCCCCGGCGAAGCTCAGCCGGGCGAAGTCCTTGCTGAGGGTGAAGGGTTCGCCGTTGAGCAGTTGGGTGATGACCTGAGAGAAGACGCCCGACGGATCGGTGAGCACCGCCGACGGATCGGTCAGCGCGAACTGGACCTCGCCGTTTGGTTGTGACCACCGGAAGTCGAAGGTGCCCAGTACGTTCGCGCAGGCACCCACCTCCTCTGCGTACGCACCGGTCAGGCCGCCGTAGCAGCTGACCTGTTGGATACCGGGGATGTCGACGCCGGTGTCGAGCCCGAGGATGGTCACCGGGATGTCGTCGGTGGTCCACGCGTTGGCCATTCCAACGATCGCGAACGCGTAGGCGGTGCGCCCATCGCTGGCGCCCGCGGTCGCCAGGCTCAGCGGTAGGTAGGACACCGCGGTGGCATTGCCGCCCGTGGACGCCATCGCGAACTGGAATCCACTGCCGATCACCGTCGCAGAGCCCTCTGGCTCGAGCGCGTCGTCGATCGTCGCGTTCTCAATTCCGAGAAATTCGAGCAGACTCTGAACGAAAGGATCGTTCACGGCGCTCTGGATCGGTACGAACACGACACGCGGTGCCAGCTCGAGTTCTCCCGGCAAGACAATCGCGATACCGGTACCCGTGGATTCCTGGCAGTCGGCCCCACCGCTCACTCCTCCGCTCGCGCAGCCCTGAATCCGCCATTGGTCCAGCGCAGTTTGCGATGCGGGGTTGTTGACGATCGTGCCGATGACCTCACCCAGGCTCGCCGCGGGATTCAAACTGATCGACTCGATGAGGTCAATATCGTCGAAGATGTCTGCCTGAGCCTGCGCCGGCACCACCATCTGCCCCACACCAACCGCGGCGACGGTTGCCAAGGCGGCCACCCCGGCGGTGACACCGTGGCGTTTCTGCTTGCGGTTGCGTCGTCGTTCCACCTTCTGCGAACGCCGAATTCCGTTGCCGCCCATGTTGGTCATCCGTCCCAATCCCCTGTCCACCAGATGTGAGCGCGCTCATTGAACCATGTCCGAATCGTGCGGTGTGCGATTTCAAAGAAATGTTCAACGGACTCAAACAGCTGCCATCACCTGGGCCGGGACCGACACGCCGCGCGTTCACCACCGGGTGCGGCTCAAGCGCTCCCCTCGCTCAGCGGCGTCGGCGGCGCATCCGAATCCCACGACCCATCGACCGTCGGACAGTTCGACGCTGCCCAGCATCATCGGGGCCGGCAGCGCAGCAAGAAACTCGCCCAGGGCATTCGGGGACATCACCCACACTTCGCCGGCGATCTCGTGTCCGCCGTCTGGATCCCGCACCAATCCCGGCTTGGCGGGAACGGTGTCCAACGCCACCAACCGGTAGCAGTCCGCAGTGCTCACCTCCCCCGCCCACCGCGCCCCACGCTCGGACAGTTCGTGGGTGAGTGGGCCGCCGCGCATGTGTGCACCGAACACCGCGAGTTCCACCGTCGGGGCGACGGATTCCGGCCACGCGGCACCGGGGGTTTCGGTACGCAACCGTCGGGCCAGATCCATCACGACGGCGTCCTCGTGCGAGCGAGCCAACAGCGTGATGCCGAATTGCGCTTGTGTTCGGTCTGTTTCGTCAACGGTTCCGGCGGGCACAGCGACACCGCACAGATCGAAGAGGTTGCAGAAATTGGTGTAGGTACCCATCCGGGAATTCACGCCCACCGGGTCGGCGGCCACCTCGGCCAGACTGGGGTGCGCCGGCGCGGTGGGCACCATCAGCGCATCCGCGTCACTTAGTTCGGCCATTGCCTCACGTCGCAGCGTCGCGAGCCGGGACCGCGCCACCAGCAGGTCGACTGCACTGAACCTGTCTGCGGCGCCGATGATCCCGGCGACCACTGGGTCTAGTCCGGCGGACTCGTCTGCGCCACGCAACCACCCTCCGACTGCGTGCGCGCGTTCGGCCACGAGCGCATCCTCGTACAGCAGTCGGGCGGCGGCCAGAAACGGCGTCAAGTCGATGTGCTTGATCCGCAGTCCGGCCGCCTCGGCAGTGGCAACGGCATCGGCAAACGCTGCACGCCAGGCATCGTCGAGCTCCGGCAGTTCGGCCGGAACCGCGATGGTCGGTTGTTCCGGTGCAGCCAATCGGCTCGCCGGGCCGTACGGCCGGGGCCCGGTCCCCACGGCCATCGCGGCCATCGCCCGATCGGCCAGGCCGAGGGACGCGGCGAAGATGGTCACCGTGTCATAGCTCTCACATGCCGGCACCACCCCCTCGGTGGAGACCACCCCCAGCGTCGGCTTGACACCGACGATGCCCTGCAACCCGGCGGGCACCCGTCCCGACCCGGCGGTGTCGGTGCCGATGGCGATGTCGGCGAAGCCGAGCGCCACCGCGACCGCCGAGCCCGAACTGGAACCACCCGAGATGTGTTCGGGTCGTCGGGAATCCCGCACCGCGCCATAGGGGCTGCGGGTTCCCACGAGTCCGGTGGCGAACTGGTCCAGATTCGTCTTGCCGATCACCACCGCCCCGGCCGCACGCAGCGCGGCAACCGCCGGAGCATCGTCGGCCGGGCGGTAGCGGTAGCCGGGACATGCGGCGGTGGTCGGTAGCCCGGCCACGTCCACGTTGTCCTTCACGGCGAGGACCACGCCCGCGAGCGGCAGACCGCTGCCAGCCGAGGCGGCGAACTCGGCAGCCACCTCCTCGCGCGGGCGGAGCGTGATGAACACCTCGGGCCGGTCGGCGTCGGCGATCCGGCGGTAGATGTCGTCGATGCGAGTCATGCGACCTTCCCCTGTTCGATGTTCTGGGCGCCACCACGTGCCGCGAATTCTCCCTGCTGAGACCAGCGTTCGCGCTCCTGGTCGCGAGCGGACACCATCGCCGATCGGGTGGCCGAGATGGCGCCGGCGTTGACATCGAGGAAAGCCTGATGTTCGGCCAACGAGAAGCTGCCCTCGGTGATCCGCATACTGTCGCCGCGACCGGCGGCCACGTCGGCACGCATGTCGAGCAACTCGTCGGCGCTCACCGGGTACCAACTGATGCGGTCGAAGAACCGCAGCAGCCACGGGTGCTCGGCGTCGAAACCGGGTGCCGGCTCGGGGTGGCGGTGATTCCACACCTGCGTGGTACGGCCGACGAACTGGTAGCCGCCCGGCCCCTCCATACCGTAGACACATAGGTACGCACCGCCGATGCCGACCGCGTTCTCCGGCGTCCAGGTACGCGCCGGATTGTATTTGGTGGTGACCAACCGATGTCGCGGATCGAGCGGAACCGCCACCGGCGCACCGAGATAGACGTCGCCCAGCCCCAGGACCAGATAGCTCGCGTCGAACACGATCTGGTGGACATCGTCGACCGAGTCGAGTCCGTTCATCCGACGGATGAACTCGATGTTCCATGGGCACCACGGCGCATCGGCGCGCACACCGAGCATGTAACGTTCGATGGCCTCCCGGGTGGCCGGGTCGTCCCACGACAGCGGCAACGACACCTCACGACTCGGGACCACGAGGTCCTCGGCGGCCGGCAACTGGCTCTCACACTCGGTCAGCCAGTGCTGCACGTCGCGCTGCGACCACACATCGGGGTCCACCTTGACCTGCAGGGACCTGATACCCGGGGTGAGGTCGATGAGACCGGCCGGCCGCTCGGCGGCGATGCGCTCGCTGAGTGCGTGCACGCGGGCCCGCAACGCGAGATCGAGCCGCATGTCGCCGTATTCGACCAGGATGTTGTCATCGCCGCTGCGGCGATAAGTGACCGTGGTGGCCCCGTCGGCGGTCGTGGTGGTGCCGAGTATGCCGTCGTCGAGGTCGCCGCCGGCGGAGAGCACGTTCACCATCCCGGCCCGTCGGCCCGGGCCGATCGTGGACGGTGATGCCGCATGCTCACTGCGCACGGCGACGAAGCGGACGGTGTCACCGGGTTTGAGCTGACCCAACTTCCAGCGTTCCGCGGCGACCACGGTGACCGGACAAACGAATCCGCCGAGGCTGGGGCCGTCCGGTCCCAACAGGATCGGGGTGTCGCCGGTGAAGTCCAACGCCCCAACCGAGTAGGCGTTGTCGTGGATGTTGGACGGATGCAGTCCGGCCTCGCCGCCGTCGTCGCGCGCCCACCGCGGTTTCGGTCCGATAAGGCGGATACCGGTGCGGTCGGAATTGAAGTGCACCTCATACGCGGTGGCGAAGACGTCGTCGATGTCCTCGGCCGTGAAAAACTCTGGCGCACTGTGCGGTCCGACCGTCACGCCGAGTTCCCAGCTGTGCGTGAAGGCAGGCTGCTCGTCGGTCAGGACGCGACGCGACCGCCCGGTCGGGGTGTCGGCCGGTGTGAGCTCGTCGCCGTCGGCGAGTTTGCGGCCGTCCTTGCCGCCGAATCGGCCCATCGTGAAGGTGGATCGGCTCCCCAGGTAGTCCTCGGCCTCGATACCGCCGGACACCGCGATGTAGATACGCATTCCGAGGTCGGCGGCCGCACCCACATCGAGGACATCACCCGCGTCGAGTCGTACCGGAACCCACTGCGCGACCGGACGTCCCGACACGGTGACCGGGGCGGGCGCGCCCCCCACCGCGACGATGGCAGGGGCGTCGAACCGCAGGGCGGGTCCCATCATCGTCGCCTCCAGACCGGCGGCGGTGTCGCCGTTGCCGACCGCCTGGTTGACGAGCCGAAACGAGAGGTCGTCCATCGGCCCGGACGGCGGGACGCCGACTTTCCAGTAGCCGATCCGACCGGGCCAGTCCTGGATCGTTGTCTGTGGCCCCGCGCGGAGAACGGTGATGGTGGCCATGGGTTTCGAGCTCCTCGTGTTGGAAGGCAGTTCGGCGGTCAGGCCGAGGGACGGGTGATGATGACGCGCACCGCGGTCGGATCGAATCCGTTGCAGGGGTTGTTGATCTGCGGGCAGTTGGAGATCAACACCAAGGTGTCGACCTCGGCGCGCAGCGCGAGACGTTTGCCCGGCGCCGACAGGCCGTCGACGATGCCCAGCGAGCCGTCCGGGTCCACCGGCACATTCATGAAGAAGTTGACGTTGCCGACCAGGTCACGTTTACCCAGGTCGTGTTTCGCACCACCGATGAGGAAGTTCTCGACACACGCGTGCTGGTGTTTGGCGTGGTGGCCGTAACGCAGTGTGTTGGATTCCTGCGAACAGGCTCCGCCCAGGGTGTCGTGGTTGCCGACCTCGTCGTCGACAATCGTCATCAGCGCGTTGGACTCCTGGTCCCGGATCACGGTGCCCGTGGTCAGGAAGATGTTGCCCTGCGCGGCGATGGTGGCCTGCGCCGAGTACCGGACGGTGTGATCGTGGCCGCCGTAGAACAGGGTGTCCACGGCCTGGTTGCCGTAGAGGTCGACGATGGTCAGCACATCGCCGGCGGCGACGACGCCGGACCAGGGGGCGCGGTCACCGATGACAGCGTCGGAGACTATCTCTCCCGGGACGAGGGCGAGCTCGTGAGGGTCGGTGGGGATTTCGGTGGTGGTCATGCAACTTTCCGTTCAGGTGGTTGGTCTCGATACGTCCCGGACTCGCTGCGCTCACTGTGGGCTACTCGACCAGCGGACGGGACGGTGGGTATCGGATCAGAAATGGGCTGCGGCCCAGACGTCTTCGGAGTTCGCTACCGCCCGCTGATATTCGGGGTCGGTGTCGGCGACGCTGCGCAACAGGTCGTCGAGGTCGCCGGTGGCCCGCCAGGACACGACCTCGAGCGGGCCGGTGTCGAAGGTGGGCGACGGATCGAGTGGATGGGCGGTGTTGACGACGGCCACCACGCACGGCAGGTGCAGGATCAACTCGACCGATTTGTCCCGCCCCGCCGACCCCTTCGAGGTCAGGGTGCCGTCGGATTCGACGACAACACCGTGGAAGAACGACAGCGACGGCGCCACGTCGGCGGCAGCGAGTCCGTGTTTGGCCGCTGCGAGCGTGAAGAGCTCGCGTCCGGCCGGGGTGTCCGAATGTGCCAGTCCGTCACCGTATTTCGCGATGTTGCCGGCCAGCGTGCTGGTGCCGCACAGGGCGTCGTGGTGACCGGAGTCGTCGGCGACGACGGTGGCCAGCGCACGTCCCTGGTCGCTGAGCAGAGGGTGGCCGGTCGACAGGTAGGCCTGCCAGGGCACCTTGACGGTGTCGGCGACATTGAGCCGCTCCCAGGGGGCATCGACGCGCCAGAGCAGGAGGTGCGCGCAGGCCGAGCCGGTGATGTCCCGCAGCCGCAGGCGCGTACCCCGGGCGAGCACTTTGCTGGTGTACCTACCGCTGGGTACCGTTTCCGCCCAGGTCAGCCGGTCGGCGTCGACACCGGCAGGCGGGTTGGGCCAGTTGGCGGCGGGCACCACCGGCATCGAGTCGGTGATGGTGCCGGCTTGCGACCGGGCGTGTTCGCGGGCACCCGCCGTGGTGGCGGTGCCGTCGTCGTGGATGATGGTGCTCATGATGTGACTCCTTGATGGGATGCGGTCGGGTCGCGGGATCTCAGACCGGCGAGGTGACGGGCTTGGGATGTTCCTTGCCGCGGGGGAAGCATGCGATGCCGACGAGCACGGTGATGGCGATGCAGATCGGACCGGCCCACCGCAGGATCGGCATGTCGCCCGCGGGGTCGAACACCTCGGCCCGGGGCCAGGCGAGGTTGATGACCATGAGCATGCCGTAGAGCACGGCCAACAGGTTCACGACGATTCCGAACCATCCCATGGTGAACAGCTTCTTGCCCTCTGCGTCGACGGCCGCCCGATCGGTGGGCCAGCCCTGGAACCGGCGGTACAGCATGGGTCCGGTCACCGCCAGGTAGGCGAGGTAGATCAGGATGATGCAGACGCTGGCCAGGGTGGCGAAGATCGCCGAGTTGCCGACGTTGACGAGCAGGATGCCGATGCACAGCACCCCGATCAGGATCGCGGGCGCGATCGGGGTTCCGGTGCGCTCGTTGACATGCGCCAGCGTCTTGGAGAACGGCAGCCGACCGTCGCGGGCCATCGAGAACATCAGCCGCGAGCACGCGGTCTGGATCGCCAGGGTGCAGATGAAGATCGCCACCGCGACGTCGCACAGCAGCACCTTGCCCCAGAAACTGCCGAGCACCGAGTCGAGCACATAGGGCAGGCCGCCGGTGGCCAGCTGTTCGTCGAGCGTCGGGGCCGCCATCAGCGCACCGAGCAGCATCAGACCGCCGCCGATCGCGGACACGGTCAGCGCGAGCCGGATGGTGCGCGGGGCGACACGACGTGGGTTGCGGGTCTCCTCGGCGAGCTCGCCAGCCGAACCGAAGCCGACCATGACGTAGGCGGCCATCAGGCCGGAGACGATGAAAGCCCAGATGTAACCGGGCTGCTGGCCGGGGACGCCGGTGTCGAAGACGACGTCGGGGCCGCGCTGGGCGTGAGTGAACAGTGCGAGCACCACGGCGACCACGCCGACCAGCTCACAGGTGACACCGATGTTGTTGATACGGCTCATCCACGAGATGCCCACGCAGTTGATGGAGGTGACGATGACCAGCAGGATCGAACCGAGCAGGACCGCGTTGGCCGCGCCGCTGGTGCTGGTGAGGGTGGGGTCGTCGCCGATGATCTGGAACCCATTCCAGACCGACGGCAGCACCACCTGCAGCGCGATGGCCGCGGCCGATGCGGTGACGATCTGGGCGATCATCATGAACCAGCCGCCGAACCAGCCGATCACCTCGCCGCCCATCCGCCGCGACCACTGGTAGATCGCGCCGGAGATCGGGTACCGCGCCGCGATCTCGGCGAAGCACAGCGCCACCAGGAACTGGCCCGCGTAGACGATGGGCCAGGTCCAGAAGAAGGCCGGTCCGCCGAAGCCGAAGCCAAGTCCGAACAACTGGAAGATCGTCGTCAGGATGGACACGAACGAGAAGCCGGCGGCGAAAGAGGCGAACTTGCCGAGCGACCGATGCAGCTGCTGGTCGTAGCCGAACTCCGACAGGTCGTCGGCGTCGCCTCCCGATGGTTCGGGCGGCACTGGCGGCGGCGTGATGGCGGTGGAGGTCATTGTCGTCGTCTCTCTGCTGAGGTCTGTGCGTCGGCTCCACGATGAGCGGCGTATCTGTCAGGTGATAGATAACCTTCGGCGAATTTCTATCAAGTGACAGAATTATTTCGTAGATGGAAACGCGCGCTACAAGTGTGTTACATCGCGCAGGTCAGCGGCCTGGCGGCTCCGCAATATGGGTGCGTTAGGGTGAATGCAGTCGGGTGTCGAGACCTCGACACAGGCAGAATCGAGGACCTCATGGCGTCGCGGCCGTCAGCATCGTCGGGCACCGCCGGCCCGGGCCGACCGCGTCTGGTCAAGCCACGACGGCACGGAGATTCCGCCAGCGAGGAGATCCTCGACGCGGCTGCCGAACTGTTCACCCGACACGGCTACACCGGAACGTCGACGCGGATGATCGCCGATGCGGTCGGGGTACGGCAGGCGTCGCTATACCACTACTTCAAGACCAAGGACGACATCCTCGCCGCTTTGCTCGCCACCACCGTCGATCCTTCGGTGGAGCGGGCTCGCGAGCTGCTGCAGGCCGACGAGGCGCCGCTTCACCGACTGTTGGATCTCGCCCGATACGACGTCACCCAGCTGGCCGCCGCGCGCTGGAACCTCGGCGCCCTGTATCTGCTACCCGAGCTGGCCGACGATCGGTTCGGCGAGTTCCGCGCCGCCCGCCAGGAACTCGCCGGCGCGTACGAGTCGCTGGCCACGGCGGCGCTCGGCACCGCCTCGGACACCCGGGCGCTGCTGCCGTTCCGGCTGGTGGAGTCGGTGATCATGATGCGGTCCGACGAGCAGCGCGGCGAGCTCGGCGACCACACCGTGGCCGGCCTGGTCGACACCATCGTCGGCGCCATCGAGATGCTCATGGAGCACACACCCAGCCACTGAGACCCGCTGGACCGCGCGCTCGATTGTTCTTCCCCCGGGTATCAGTTCGTTCTCCGGCGGCAGCTGGCGAGTGAAGCGATACCCGGGGGAGGAACCGCGACCTACCGATGCGCCGATCGCCGATAGGGTGTGAGCATGGCAGGCCGCAGCATGCGTTTCGACCCGATCGCCGAGGCACGACAGAACTGGGCGGACGCCGGGTGGGGGGACGTGGCCGACGGGATGGTCGCGGTGACCTCGATCATGCGAGCGCATCAGATCCTGCTGGCGCGCGTAGAGGGAGCGCTGCGTCCGTACGATCTGAGTTTCTCGCGCTTCGAACTTCTTCGCCTGCTGGCCTTTTCACGACAGGGCGCGCTACCGATCACCAAGGCGAGTGATCGGCTGCAGGTGCACGTCACCAGCGTGACGCACGCGATCCGTCGGCTGGAAGAGGCGAAACTCGTCCGGCGCGTCCCCCACCCCACCGACGGACGCACCACCCTGGTGGAGATCACCGATCTCGGTCGTTCCACGGTGGAGGATGCCACCGCGACGCTCAACGTGGAAGTGTTCGGTGCGGTCGGGATGACCGACGACGAGATGGACTCGATGGTGAAAGCCATTCAATCGCTACGGCACAACGCGGGCGACTTCTGACGACAGAATCTGCTGTCGGTGTCCATCCGGATCACCTCTGAGCCTGCTCGGATGGATTATCCAGCCGACGGCGACGAGCGGTGATGCTCACGGACATGATCCAGCGTCCGGGTCGCCGAACGAGGATCGACGAGCGCAGCGAGGAGGACCGGAGTGAGAGCGGACCCGGCGCCATCCAAACTAGTGCAGGGTCTTGATGATCGCGCTGAAGTCGAGGTCGCCGTGCTGTTCGGCGAACGACTTGTAGATCTGCGCGGCGTGGGTGCCGAGTGGGGCACGGGAACCGGTGCTGCCGATGGCGTCGAGCGCCAGGCCGAGGTCCTTGTTCATCAGCGCCGTGGCAAAGCCCGGCTTGTAGTCGTTGTTGGCCGGTGAGGTCGGCACGGGTCCCGGCACCGGGCAGTTGGTCTGCACGGCCCAGCAGTTGCCGGTAGCGCCCGTGATGACGTCGTAGAGCGCCTGATCGGACAGACCCAGCTTCTCCGCGAGCACGAAGGCCTCGCCAACGGCGATCTGCTGCACCGCCAACACCATGTTGTTGCAGACCTTCGCGGCCTGTCCGGCCCCGGCGGCACCACAGTGGATCACTTTGCCCGCCATCGGTTCCAGGGTGGGCCGCGCCGCGGCGAAGGCGTCGTCCTCGCCGCCGACCATGAAGGCCAGCGTGCCCGCGGTCGCACCTTTGACGCCTCCTGAGACCGGGGCGTCGAGCTGGGCGAAGCCGTGCTCGGCGGCCTGCTCATGGATGGCCCGGGCGTCGTCGACGGAGATGGTGGAGCTGTCGATGAATAGCGCACCGGTCTGGGTGGCGGGCAGGATCTCGGCATAGAGGCTCTTCACGATGGCGCCGCTGGGCAGCATGGTGATCACCACCTGAGCTGCGGCCACCGCTTCCACGGCGGTCGGGAACGTCTCGACTCCGTTGCCCTGCGCCGTCTTCACCGCCTCGGGCACCGGATCGAAGCCGTGCACGGTGTGTCCGGCCTGTACGAGGTTGGCGGCCATCGGGCCGCCCATGTTGCCGAGCCCGAGGAAGGCGATCGTCGTCATTGTCGAATCTCCCAGTCTTGTGCGTTCACCCAGTGGTCTGCAGTTCAGTTGTCCCGATATCGGGTGGCGATCGATCGGCCGACCACCACACGCATGATCTCGTTGGTGCCTTCCAGTATCCGATGCACCCGTAGATCGCGGACGATCTTCTCGAGACCGTATTCATTGAGGTATCCGTAGCCGCCATGAAGTTGCAGCGCCTGGTCGGCCACGGTGAAACAGTTGTCGGTGACGAAGCGCTTGGCCATCGCACACTTCTCCACCTTGTCCGGCGCGTCGTTGTCGAGCGCCGAGGCGGCCTGCCACAGCATCAACCTCGACGCCTCCAGCGACGTCGCCATGTCGGCGAGGGTGAACCGGATGGTCGGTTCGTCGATCAGCGCGCCACCGAACGCCTTGCGCGAGGCCACATAGCTTGCCGCACGATCGAAGGCGGCTTGGGCCCCGCCCAACGACGACGCGGCGATGTTCAACCGTCCCCCGTTGAGTCCGTTCATGGCGATACCGAAACCGATCCCCTCCTGCCCGCCGAGCAGGTTGGCGGCCGGCACCCGCACCTCGTCGAGGATGACCTGCGCGGTGGGCTGGGCATGCCAACCCATCTTTCGCTCCTGGGCGCCGAAACTCAGTCCGGGCGTGTCTTTTTCGACGATGAACGTGGAGATGCCCCGGGGGCCGCTGTCGCCGGTGCGAGCCATCAGGACGTACACGTCGCTGGCACCGGCGCCGGAGATGAACTGTTTGACGCCGGTGAGCACGTAGTCGTCACCGGAGCGCACCGCCCGCGTCGCCAACGCGGCGGCATCCGATCCGGCGCCCGGCTCGGTGAGGCAGTAGCTCGCCACGGCCTCCATCGATGCCATGCGCGGCACCCACTGCGCCCGTTGCTCATCGGTGCCGTACTTGTCCACCATCCATGTGCACATGTTGTGGATGGACAGGAACGCCGCGACCGCGGGATCGGCGTAGGCGAGCTGCTCGAAGATGCGCACGCCGTCGAGACGGCGCAGACCGCTGCCGCCGACGTCCTCGGAACAGTAGATGGCGGCCATGCCGAGTTCGGCGGCCTCGCGGAGTTCGTCGACCGGAAAATGATGACCCTCATCCCATTCCAGGGCGAAGGGCGCCAACTTCTTGGCCGCGAACCCGGCGGCGGTCTCGACGATGACGCGCTCGTCGGCGTCGAGACCGCTGTCGGTGATGATCGTCATGCGAAGGATGCTCTCTTACGTCGCGGGTACCGAGGACTTCAGTCCATCGTCGGGATGACGAACTCGGCGCCGTCCTTGATGCCCGAGGGCCACCGGGACGTGATGGTCTTGGTCTTGGTGTAGAACTGGATCGACGCCGGGCCATGCTGGTTCAGGTCGCCGAAACCGGAGCGCTTCCAACCGCCGAAGGTGTAGTAGGCCACCGGAACCGGGATCGGGACGTTCACGCCGACCATGCCGACGTTGACCCGCGCGGTGAAGTCGCGGGCGGCGTCACCATCCTGAGTGAAGATCGCGACACCGTTGCCGTACTGGTGATCCGACGCCAGCGCGAGCGCCTCTTCGTAGTCACCGGCACGCACGATCTGCAGCACCGGTCCGAAGATCTCGTCGGTGTAGGACGTCATGTCCTTGGTGACGTGGTCGAACAGGGTCGGTCCGATGAAGAAGCCGTTCGAGATGTCCTCGTCGCCGTAGGACTGGTCGTCGCTGGTGCGTTCCCGACCGTCGATGACCAGTTCGGCGCCCTCCTCGACGCCCTTGGCGATGTAGCCCTTGACCCGCTCGAGCGCGGCGGCCGTCACGAGCGGCCCATAGTCGGCCTTCGGGTCGAGGCTGTGGCCCACCCGCAATGCGTTGACCTTGTCAACGAGCTTGGTGCGGAGTCGTTCTGCGGTCTGCTCGCCCACCGGGACCGCGACACTGATGGCCATGCAGCGCTCGCCGGCGCTGCCGTAGCCGGCGCCGATCAGCGCGTCCGCGACCTGGTCGAGGTTGGCGTCGGGCATGATGATCATGTGGTTCTTCGCACCACCGAAGCACTGCGAACGCTTACCGTTGGCAGCGGCGGTCGAATAGATGTACTGCGCGATGTCGGAGCTGCCGACGAATCCGAATGCCTGCACGTCGGGGTTGTTCAGCAAGGCGTCGACGGATTCCTTGTCACCGTGCACGACCTGGAAGACACCGTCGGGCAGTCCCGCCTGGCTGAAGTACTCGGCGAGCTTCACCGGCACCGACGGATCCCGCTCGCTGGGCTTGAGGATGAAGGCGTTGCCGCAGGCCAACGCCGGACCGGCCTTCCACAGCGGAATCATCGCCGGGAAGTTGAACGGGGTGATACCGGCGACCACGCCGAGCGGCTGCCGAACCGAGTGGACGTCGATGCCCGCGCCGGCCCCCTCGGTGAATTCACCCTTGAGCAGGTGCGGGATCCCGATGGCGAACTCGATGACCTCGATGCCGCGCTGGATGTCACCCTTGGCGTCGGCGTGGGTCTTGCCGTGTTCCATCGACAGCAGGGTGGCGAGTTCATCGGCGTTCTGGTTGACGATGTCGACGAACCGCATCAGCACTCGCGCACGACGCTGTGGGTTCCAGGCGGCCCACTCGCGCTGCGCCTGCACGGCGGTGGCGACCGCGGCGTCGACCTCGGCGGTGGTGGCCAGCGGCACCTTGGCGGCGACCTGCCCCGTACTGGGATTGAACACGTCGGCGAAGCGGCCGTCGGTGGCCGGCACCGCGGCACCGTTGAGGTAATGCGGGATGGAACGGACGGCAGCGTCTGTAGTGGACACGAGGAGATCACCTGATTCGAGAGTCGGGGCAATGCCGGCAGGACCGGCTTCCGCATCAATAGTAGGACATCCAAGTATTTTCGCAACCCCCTCCCACCTGCGGGTTGTCCATTCCGAGATGGTTAGGGTAGCCTCACCTCGATAGTCTGGCTTGTGGAGTTGTGTCTCCCGAGAGCGCGACATCGAAAGGGGTACCAGCCATGTCCGTCGTCATCCTCTACGGCACCGAGACCGGCAACTGCGAATTGGTTGCCGACGCCATCGCCGATGTGCTCGCCGCCGAGCACGATCCGTCGATCTATGACATGAGCGAGTTCGCGGTCGAGGATCTCGACCCGGCCGATTTCCTGATCGCCGTCTGTTCCACCTATGGCGAAGGCGAGCTACCCACCGGCGCCGAGCCGTTCGCCGACGAGCTCGACGAGGTGAACCCCGACCTGACCGGCCTGCGATTCGCACTGTTCGGCCTCGGTGACACCCGTCTACGGCGAGACCTTCAATCGCGGCGGTGAGATCATCGCCGGCATGCTCGTCTCCCGCGGCGCCACCCAGGTCGGCGAGCATGCGCGGCACGACAACTCGTCGGCGATCAAGCCGGCGAAACTTGCCGAGGAGTGGGCGCGGGGAATCAGCGGTCTGATCGACCCGGTGTCGGTCAGCTGAGGCTCGACCCGTCCGGCCGGTGAGCGCGGTGCGCGATCTCCTCCGCGCGCACCGCGGCGAGCTTTGTCAGTTCCAGGACCGCACGCACCATCACGGCGAGCACCGCGCCGAGGAACAAGGCCGTGGGCACCGAGACCTTGAGGTTCTCGCCGAGCAGCGCCACCCCGAGTGCCATGGACACCGCCAGTTCCATCACGGTCAGAGCGGGAAACGACGTCTGCAGCTCACCGGCGCCGAATGCGCGCTGCTGCATGAAGATCGCCGCTACTCCCACCACCGCGAACAGGTAGAGCTCGGGATACAGCAGGGCGCGGTTGAGGTCGTGGATCAGACGCACCGCGACCGCCTTCACCAGCAGCGCCGAGACGCCGAACAACGTACCCGCCGCGATCCCGTAACACAGCGACTTGTAGTGCCGGTTGGATCGCTCGGCCACGATGACACAACAGAGCACGCCCACGATGACCGCGCCGACGGTCACCACCACCAACAGCTCGTCGGGCCGTCGCGCCGACGGTTCGGGGCGCGAGATGGCCAGGAACACGGTCACGCAGGCGACCAGCACCGCACCCCACGCCCACTCGATCCGCAGCGGCCACCGATGGTCGGCCCAGGCCTCCATCGGCAGCGCGAACAGGATGGCGAGCACCACCAGCGGTTGCACCAGCAGGATGGACCCGAGTCCAAGCGCGGCGGCCTGCGCCCCGAATCCGGTCACTGCCACGACCGCACCCAACCACCAGCCGCGCGCTATCGCCCCGCTGGCATAGGAGGCCCGCTGACGCATCACGGTGCCACCTGCGATCAGAACGGCCGCCGTCACCGACAGCAGCGCGGGAACCCAGGTATGCACCCGGCCCACCTTAGCGATCGCGTCCCACGGTTCAACCATCCTGGAAGTACGCTGCTCACGGTGTGGATACCGCACCTTGTCGGCTCCGCGTCGTAAGTTGGGATCATGCGGTACCAGTCCGATCTCGAACGCCTGATGACCCTCGACGGCGACACCATCACCGTGGTGTGCGCGTCGCCCGATGCCGTGGTCGGCCTGATCGACGAGGCTGTCGACGAGTACATCGAATTCGACGAGCTTGCCGACGAGCACCTGGCGTCGGGCGCCGACGACGAGGCGGCCTACTGCCGCCAGGAGGCCGCCGCGTGGCGTGCCACGGTGACGCTGCTGCGCACCATCGCCCACGATGTCGGCGCCACCCGTGACGCCGCGATGCGCCGGCCCGACAGCGGTGCCGCATGAGTCGCACGCTGGTGCTGATGCGACACGGAAAGTCCGGATATCCGGCCGGCGTCGGTGACCATGACCGACCACTGGCCGACCGCGGCCGGCGTGAGGCGGCTCTGGCCGGACGCTGGATGACCGACGAGGGCCTGCGCATCGACGCAGTGATCTGCTCGACGGCCACCCGCACCCGGCAGACCCTGGACCGTACCGGCGTCGACGCGCCGGTGGTCTACGTCGACGACGTCTACGGCGGGTCGCCCGACGAAGTACTCGAGGCCGTTCGGGTGCACGCACCCGCCGATGCGTCCACCGTGCTGGTGGTCGGCCACGAGCCGGGAATGCCGGCCACGGCACTGACCCTCGATGCCGACGGCTCCATCGAGCGCTTCCCCACCTCCGCCTACGCCGTCGTCACCGTGGGCACCGACTGGGATCGTGTCGGACTCGGCGTCGACCCCGACGCCCGACTCGTCGGCGTGCGCATCCCGCGCGAGTGACATCGCGCGTCCAGCGATCTTGCGCGCGCGAAACTGCGCGCGCGAATGACCGCTGGGCGCGCGACGATGCGGTGTCGAGTCCGCGGTGGCCACTCGATCAGCACGTCCGCCTCAGGCGCCGGTGAAGGGGGGCACCGCCACGCACGGCACCGGCGGCGCGTGGGTGGGGTCCAGGGCGCCGAGTACCAGCGCCGCGCTGCGTCGGTTCGAGGTGATCGAGGCGTGGTCGGAACGATCGATCGGGCAGCCGTCCTGCACGACGACGTTCCTGACGTCGGTGCCGGGCGGGCCGTCGAGAATCCCGTTGCTGTACGGGGTCACGATCTCGTCGTCGCGGGTCACGATGTTGGTGTAGGTGACGCCAGGCAGATAGGGAGTCGGTTGCCGCACTGCCTGATTGAACGACGTGTCCGCGGGTGGTGCGACGCACTCGGGGCATGCCGGACGCGAGGGCCGCCCGATGCCGAGCGCCCGGCGGAACGTGTCGATCGCCTCGCCGCGACTGTCGTCGGAGTCGGGATCCTGTCGCCAGTACGGCGCCAACGACACATAGTGGGCGACCTTGTCGCGCCCCCCGAGATATTTCATCCAATACGTGGGGATCTCGGTGCCCTGCGAATGACCGACGATGTCCACCTGACGAGCATCGGTCGCCGCCATCACGTGGTCGGCGAACGCCTTGACCTGCCAGGCGCTGTCGACCTTCGGCCCCAGTCCGCCGAGTGCCGAGGCCGGCCACACCGTCGACAACGACCCGTAGGTGAGTGCGAACACGCAGTAGCCGGCGTTGTGCAGCACCGGCGCCAGCGTGGCCCAGTTGGTCTGCCGCCCACCGCCGGTGCCGTGCACCAGGATCACCGGACGCGGATGGCTCCGCGACGGCCGGCAGCCGAAGTCGTTGGTGCCCGGCAGCGACCCGCCCGGGTGGGAGAGCTCGGCACCGATACCGGCGGTGAAGTCGTAGACGACCGGCAACGGGCGTGGAGTCGCTGCGGCCGGGGCGTGGGACACCGCAGCGATTCCCGCGGCCGCCATGACCGCCGTGCCGACGAGGACCATCACCGGCCACAGCCATACCCGCATCAGTCGTCCTCCTCCGGCATCACCAGATCGCACCGCACGCCGAGCAGCCGCACGGGACGCTCGAGTTCGAAGGCGCCGAGCAGTTCGCCGACGACCGGCGCGATGTCGTCGTAGCCGGTGGTGGGCGCGGCGAGCTTGCGCGACTTGGTCCGCGTGTAGAAGGTCGTGGTCCGCACCGTGACGGCCACCCGGAACACCACGCGCTCCTCGGCGACGATCTCGGTCAACAGGTCGCGGGTCAGTTCCAGAGCTGCCGAGCGCATCTCGTCACGATCGGCGAGATCGGTGGGATAGGTGCGTGACTTGGAATGCGAGCGGGCGAGCCAGGGTTCCTCGGTGATCGTGGCGTCACCGCCGCCCCGGCACAGCACGTAGAGCCAGTTGCCCTGATGGGGACCGAAGATCTCGATCAGCTGCTCGCGCGGGGTGGCGATCAGTTGCTCGACGGTCTCCACCTCGTGTGAGCCGAGCTTGGCGGCGGTTTTGGGCCCCACGCTCCACAGGTCGCGACAGGGCCGGTTGCCCATCAGGGCCAGCCAGTTCTGTTCGTCGAGCAGGTAGACCTTGTCGATGTCGAACGCTGCGAGTGCCCTTGACACCGGTTCCGGCTTCTTCGCGAAACCGGTGGCCATCTTGGCGCGTTGCTTGTTGTCGGAGATCCCGATAGAGCACTGCAGGCCGGTGCGTTCGAACACGTCGGCCCGGATGCGCCGGGCCAGTTCGCCGATCGAGCTGCGGTCGGCCACGGCTGGTCCGTCGATCGGCTCGACACCCAGATAGGCCTCGTCCCAGCCCCACACCTCGAGCGGATGGCCCGAGGCCCGCAGCACAGCCATGACGTCGGCGGAGGCCACATCGTAGGCGGGTACGTCGAGCGGCAGGTAGACCGCGTCCGGCATCTTGCGATGCGCTGCGCGCAAAGGCATCCCCGCTCGCACGCCGACCGCGCGCGCCTCGTAGGAGGCGCATGTGACGACCTTGCGTGCCTCGGTCGGGTCCCCGTTGCCGCCCACGATCACCGGCACGCCCACGAGCTCCGGACTGCGCAGTCGCTCGACAGAGACCTGGAACTGATCGAGGTCCACATGGATCAGCCATCGATGACGTCGTGCTGCATCGACCACCCGTTCAGCCTACTGCGCCACCTGGACTGCACACCCGGTTCGGCGACTGCGTCGGGTCGGGGCGACCGGTTGCCACGGCAGCACGATCGACCCGACCCGACCCCTCGAACGACGCCCTCCCCTGCGTCGACGTGTGCTGGTCGAGATCCGTCGGACGCGGCAGCACGCCCGTCCACCGAAATCGACCGATCCGCGGTCAGCAGAGCGCTCGACACACTGCGCAGCGACGCCCCGTCGGTGCGTCCATCGCACTCTGACGGGACAAATAAAACCCTCTGACATGCGCAGATGCCATCCTCAACCCACCTACCGGAAAGTAGCTTACCGCCGCGTAACCTACGCTAGGGTAAAGCCGCCTACTTGTAAAGTGGTTCGCGGCACACTGAGTGAACATTCGTGACCCGAACCACGATCACGAGAACATCGCAGGTCAGTTCGACGCTCGGCCCGAGAGGCGCAGCGCAGAGTGCGCCAGGCCGATCGCCCGGCAGCCCTCACCCAACGCATCCGGGTTGTAATCGAGCAGCGACGACGAGCGGGCGTCAGCGCACCGTCGGTCGAATGGCGCCGACCATCGGGTGTGGTCCGGATCGGCGAAAAAGGCACTCGCCTTGCTCAGATAGATCGGCAGCAATCCCGCGCACGATCCGTCGAGCACCGGCACCGCCGCGCTCAGCACTGCACGCAGCAGCGCGCGGTCGCCGTGGAGGGGTCGCGGACGCAGATGCAGTGCACGCGAGGCGGTGTGACAGTTGGTCGGATCGGTCAACGAATACACCGCGACAAACGCAAACGCGACGCGCACGATCGCGAGCCCCTGCGGATCCGCCGCCCAACGCGACTGCCCGGCGATGAGCTCGAGCGCCCGGACCGGAAGCGAAGCGGGGATCTCCCTC
Organism: Gordonia tangerina; assembly: GCF_021556435.1. Lineage (GTDB taxonomy): Bacteria > Actinomycetota > Actinomycetes > Mycobacteriales > Mycobacteriaceae > Gordonia > Gordonia tangerina. The sequence goes on along the minus strand of NZ_JAKGCU010000007.1, from coordinate 57,970 downwards.
AGATCTTCTGCTCGACAATTCTTCTCGTCGATCTCGTCAGCGGCCATCTGCTTCAGGACGCCGATCCGATGAGCATGCTTGCGCAGCATCGCCGACAGCGCGATCGACGCGTCAAAGCTCAGCGCGAACTCCTGCGGAGCATCGAGCAACGCATCGAGGCCGGGAATGACGATGAGCTCTTCGACCTCGACCGCCTCGAGCAACGCTGATGGCCTGCGCACCGAGCCATCGACCCGGCCGCGGATACGTGTGGAAAGTGTGTCGGGCATGATCCCCCTCATCGGACGTGCAGATGCCTGCGTCATACCCAGCCCCGACACCAGGAGCATGACGACCCGAACGGCGGTCGACGCGCATAGTGGCGTCGACGTCGAACAATCTCAAACCGCTTGCCGGAGATGACGGAACCCGTCGACCACCGCCGACCGACCCCGCTACCGACCCCCTGCACACCAAACGCTACTGGCCAGTAGGTTCGATGCGTATCGCTACCGTAGGGTACGGACGGCCGACTGTCCAGAGTCAATTTCCCCTCAGGTGTAACGCATTTGACGCCCGGCGCCCACCCCGATCAGCACACGTCCGTCCTCAGATCACGCAGATATGGATACGTCTCGCGCGACTCCTCGAGGGTCGGGCGATCGAGGTCGACGACGAGCAGCTCCGGCTCGAGTCCAGCCTGCGCCAGCACCGCACTCGTCGGGCTCACCACCGTGCTGCGGCCGCCGTAGACCAGATCGCCTTCTGCACCACAGTAATTGGCGTAGGCGAGGAAGACCTGGCTTTCCAGCGCGCGCGCCGGCAGCAACACTTCCTGCACAACGTCGTAGTCGATCATATTCGCAGTGGGCACGCAGATCAGGTCCGCTCCCCGCCGCGCGCAGGACCGGACCAACTCGGGGAACTCGACCTCGTAACAGGTCAGCAGACCCACTCGCCACCCCGCCCACTCGACGACGGGCGGGCGTGACGAGCCCGGGGCCACCATGCGGCGATCGATGTCGCCGAAGAGCTGAGTCTTGTGATGGGTGGCGATCGCGGACCCGAGCCGATCGACGAGACGGATGGCATTGAACCGCCGACCGTCGGGGGCAAGCTCCACGCAGCCGTACAGGATGGCGATGTCGTGGCTGCGCGCGATGTCGCGGACCCGTTGGGCCACTGGGCCGTCCGGGGCATCGGCGAGCCGATCGGCCGCATCGGGACCGATGGCGTAGCCGGTCACCACCATCTCCGGGGCGATCAACAGCTGCGCTCCGCGCGCCGTCGCCACAGCCGCCGTCGCATCGAGGCGGGTCAGGTTGGCTTCGACCTGAAGCGGCCGGGATTCGCACTGCCACAGCGCTATTCGTACATCGATGTCGGCCACGACGCTCACCCGCCGATGTCGATCGGCCCGAGTTCGGCGTAGCGGTCGCCCGGGCCGGGATTGTCGGGATGGCTGCGGCCACCGAAATGATTCAGCACGCCCCAGACCGCGTTGAGCGCGGTCTGCACCGCCCCCTCGACCCAGGCCGGCATGAACGAGACGTCGTCGCCGGCGATGAAGATGCCACGCTCGGCCTCGGGCAGGCGTTCCTGGCCGTAGAAGTGTCCGTACATGCGGGTGTTGTAGCGGTAATGCCCGGGCAATGCTCCCTTGAAAGCGCCCAGGAAATGCGGTTCGTCCTCCCAGGACACGGTGATCGGTCGCCCGACGATGTGCTCGGCGATGTCCACGTCGGGGTAGATCTTGCGCAGGGCATCGAGCATCAACGACACCCGCTTCTCCACCGGATGTGGCAGCACTTTGAGTGCATCGCTCATCCAGCTATAGCTCAGGCAGATCACCCCAGGACGGTCGGGGCCGTTGTCGAACAGGTAGGTACCCCGGGTCAACCGGTCGGTCAGCGTCATGCTCAGCACATCGCGGCCGGTCGCCGGGTCGCGTTCGGTCCAGAACGGTCGGTCCACCATCACGAAGGTCTTCGACGACTGCATGTAGCGCGTCCGATCCAGGGCCATCCACAGGTCCTGGCTGAACAGGCTTTCATCGCAGTCGATCTCGGTGGACAGCAACCACGCCTGACAGGTCGCCACGACGGCCGGGAACTCACGGGCGTCGCCCCAGCGGTCGACGACCTCGATCCGGCCCGGCGCGACACGGCGGATCGCGGACGCACCTGCCCGCGGCACTCCGCTGTGCAGCGACGACAGACTCGTCCCGACCGGCCAGTACCGGATGCGGGCCGGACTGTCCGACCAGAGCCGCCGGGGCACCTGCTCGACCCCGCCGACGATCAGGTGCTGCTCGGTGTCACAGTTGGTGACCACCACGCGCAGGATCTCCAGCATCGAATTGGCGAAGTCGGAATCCCATCCGCCGGTGCCGAATCCGACCTGTCCGAACAGCTCGCGATGCCGGAAGGTCAGCGACCCGAATTCGTCGGAGGTGGCCAGAAAGTCGTAGAAGCTGCGATCATCCCAATCCACCACCAACCGGTTCCACAGGTCCTTGAGCCGACCGGTGTCGCGGTTGCGGATGGCATCCTGCAGCGCTGAGAACCCGGCAACGCGTTCGAGTGCGCTGTCCCAGGCCTTTTCGATCTCGGTGTAGATGGGCGGAAGATCGGCGAGGGTGCGGGCATAGAGCGTCTCGCCGCCCAGGTCGATGACCGTCGAACCGGCCGCCGGCGTCAACGGATTCGGGAACGGCCGCGACCGCAGACCGAAGGTGTCGACGTAGTGGAAGAACGTCGACGACGAGATCGGGAACCTCATGCCGCCGAGTTCGGCGACTTCCGGCTCACCGGGCACGAAGTGCTCGCTGCGCAGGCGACCACCGATGCGTTCGGGTTCGTAGACCACCGGGCGCAGGCCGATCTTCATCAGCTCGTAGGCGGCCACCATCCCCGCCATCCCGGCGCCGATCACGGCGACCTCCGAGCCGAGCGCGTCGGCGGGCACCGACCCGATCCCGGCCGGATGCGTGATCCAGTCGTCGTAGGCGAACGGGAAGTCCGGACCGTAGATGGTCACCGGCCGATCGGGGTGCACAACGCTCAAGGATATTGCGTGGGCGCGGCATGCGTCGGACACCGCCGAAAAGACGCGCCGAAGGGGAATCTTCTCGGCTCGCGCATCGAGGACCGAATATGTCCTCGATGCCGGTCACACTGAACTCACCCACATTCACTGACCACACACGAGAGGCATCGTCATGGACTGGACACTCGAAGTCGCGTTTCTCCCCGTCACCGACGTCGACCGCGCCAAGGACTTCTACACCCGGATCGGATTCCATCCCGACCACGACCAGTCGCCCAGCGACGACATCCGATTCGTGCAGATGACCCCGCCCGGATCCGCCTGTTCCATCGCCTTCGGCAAGGGCATCGTCGAAGACCCCGGACCCAACGTGGGCCAGTTGATGCTGTGCGTGTCCGATATCAACGCGGCACGTACCCAACTCCTGGACGCAGGGGTCGACGCCAGCGAAGTCGATGTGCAGCCGTGGGGACACTTCGTCTACTTCGACGACCCGGACGGAAACCACTGGAACGTACAGTACCTGCCGTATCGCTACGAGAGTTGACCGCCGGCACGCGCGTCCGCCGATTCGGATGCGGCGGACGCGCGCGGGCACGACACTGAGAGGTATGCAATCGGGCGCACCGGACGGCACAAAGGGTACCGATCCGACCGTTCTCCTCGGCACGATCGTCAACCCCGCAGGTCTGATCCTCGCCAAAACCGTGCCACAGGTCCGCGTGCCGGCGTTTGCCTCCCCCGGGCTCGGTGCCAGTCCGACCTGGCACGCGTTCGCCGCCGATCAGGTCGGTATCGCGTTCACCGATGCCATCGGCGTCGTCGGCGATCAGCGCATCCGTGTCGACCTCGAAGCGATGCACACTCTCGATGCGACCCTGGTATGGGCGCCCGGCGAGTTCTTCGACCAAGCTGGCGCTCCGGTGCCGCAGTGTGCGCGCGGAACATTGCGCCGGGTCGTCGACAGCCTGGGCCGCACCGGTCTGCGCGCGATGGTGGGGCATGAACTCGAGTTCATGCTGACCGGCCCGGACGGACAGCAACTGCCGGCACACCTGTGGGCCCAGTACGGCGCGGCCGGTGTCCTGGAACACGAACAGTTCGTCCGTGAGGTGTTGGCGGACTGTCATGCGGCGGGCCTCGGCGTCGAGCAATTTCATCCCGAGTACGGCCGCTCGCAGTTCGAACTGTCCATCGAACCCCGCGACCCGGTTGCCGCCGCCGATCAGGTGGTGTTGGCGCGGATCGTTCTCGGTCGCGTCGCCCGACGGCACGGATTGCGCGTCAGCTTCTCACCCAAGCCGTTTGCCGACGGCGCCGGATGCGGAGCACATCAACACATCTCGCTGATGCAGGACGATCAACCGCTGTTCTCCGGCGGGCCCGGGCCAACCGGGCTGAGGGCGCTGGGCGCGAACGCGATCGCCGGGCTCGTCGACGCAATGGTCGACTTGCAGGGCGTATTGAGCGGCTCGGTCGTCTCGGGGCTGCGGATGCTGCCCGGACAATGGGCCGGCGCGTTCGCGTGCTGGGGCGTGGAGAACCGCGAAGCTGCGGTCCGCCTCATCCGTTCCGGTCCGGCCACCCCGCGCGGCGCGAACGTCGAGGTCAAAGCCATCGACCCCTCTGCCAACGTGTACTTCGCGACCGCGGCGATCCTCGGTGCGGCGGCTCTCGGCATCGCACTGGAGATGCCGTTGCCACCGGAGGTCACCGTGGACCCGGCAACGCTGACCGACCAGCAGCGCGCCGAAGCCGACATCGCACCGCTGTCAGCGGATCAACGCGCGATCGTCGACACCTTGGATGCTTCGACAACGGTGCGGGCGATCCTCGGCGACCCGGCGGTCGATGCCCTGGTTGCCGTGCGCCGCTATGAGGTGGACAACTTCCCCGACCACACGGCCGACACTCTGACCGAGCGGTTCCGCCTCGCCTGGAGCGTGTGACCTGATGGTGCCGCCTGGGCCGATCGCCGAACACGTCGCGACGATGCCGCTCATCGATCACCATGTGCACGGCTGCTGGATCGACAGCGTCGACCGCACCCGCTTCGAGAATGCCTTGAATGAGGCGAACACCGAGCCGTTGTCCGCCGACGATGCGCCCTTCGATACGCAGATCGGGTTCGCGCTGCGCCGCTGGTGTGCGCCGATTCTCGGGTTGCCGGTGCACGCACCGGCGGACGTCTACTGGGCTCGGCGCGCAGAGTCGGCGGAGTTCGACGTCGCACATCGGTTCTTGCGTGCCGCCGGTGTGTCCGACTGGGTCGTCGACACCGGGCTGCCGGGCGTGGCAGATGTCGACCTGCTGGCCCGGTGGTCGGGGTCTGCCGCGCACGAGGTGCTCCGGCTCGAATCGATCGCCGAGGATGCGGTCACGCGCGGCGGCAGTTACGCGGATGCCTTCGACGAGATCCTCGCCGAACGAGCCCGAGATGCGGTGGGCACCAAGTCGATCATCGCCTATCGCGGCGGGTTCGACGGGGATCTCACCGACCCGGCGCCGGCGCAGGTCGAGGACGCCGCCCGACGCTGGCGCGAGGTCGGCGGCACCCGACTCACCGATCGCACGCTGCTGCGTTTCGGACTGCATCGCGGGCTACGGCTGGGCAAGCCACTGCAGTTGCACGTGGGACTCGGTGATCGCGATGCCGACCTGCACCGCACCAATCCCCTACTGCTTCTCGACTTTCTGCGCACCAGCGGCACCACGCCGGTCATGCTGCTGCACTGCTATCCGTTCGAACGCGAAGCCGGATATCTGGCCCAGGCGTTCAGCAACGTCTACGTCGACGTCGGGCTCGCGGTGAACCATCTCGGCGCCCGCGCACCCGAACTGATCGCACGTTCGCTCGAGTTGGCACCCTTCCGCAAGGTGCTCTACTCGTCGGATGCGTACGGTCCGGCCGAACTCCACTACCTGGGCGCGCAGCTGTGGCGGCATGGCCTGGCGAAAGTTCTGCAACGATTCGTCGACTCCGACGCGTGGGCACTCGACGACGCGCTACGGGTGGCCGAACTGATCGGGTCCGGGAATGCGCGGCGGGTGTACGGGCTCACTGGCGATGTGCGATTGACCGCATCAGCCCGCTGACCGACCCCTTCGCCATACTGTCTGCTGTGCATGCAGTGAATCTGGCGGCCGTCGGCCCGATTGAATTTGCCGTGCCGGTGTGGGCAACAGCGATAGCGCTGGTCGTGGTACTGATCATCGCCTGGGCGTTCGGCGGCGTGGCCCGCTGGACCCTTCGCGATCGGGCGAAGATGAACGTGACGACCTCCATCGTCTTGTCGATCGTCGGTACCGCCATCGGACTGTTGATCGCCGGCGCGCTGGACTCGAACCTGAAGCTGTGGAGCGGGCTGACCGTGATCCTCGGGCTGGTGGGGTCCATCGCCGCCGTGTTCACCTACACCGCGGTGATCGCACGGGTTCATCCGCCGCGCGCCACTCTGACCGAACTGATGGCCGCAGGCGAGTCCGATCGGCTGGAGTTCAAATCGACCGCGCGGGTCAGCATGCACACCGGCGAGAAGGACGCCCGCATGGAGCATGTGATCGTCAAGACGGTGTCCGGCTTCCTCAACTCCGGCGGGGGCACGTTGCTGATCGGTGTCGACGACGACGGCCGGCCACTGGGCCTCGACCGCGACTACGCGACGATGAAGGTGCCCGACGCCGACCGCTTCGAGTTGTGGCTGCGAGACCTGTTCTCGACGTCGTTCGGGCAGAACGCGGCCGCGGCCATCGGGGTCACGATCGAGGACGTTGCAGCCGACGACGGTCAACGACCGGTGTGCCGGATCATCTGCTCGCCGTCGACGAGACCGGTGTATCTGCGGCCCGGCAAGAAGGCCGATCCCGAGTTCTGGGTGCGCAGCGGCAATTCCACTCGCCAACTCACCATCGACGAGGCTGCCGAATACATCATGAGTCGTTGGCCGCTGGGTGCCGGGTCGGCGATCGCGGCGCAGGTTCGGGCGGCGGTGCGGTTCTCGATCGACCGCTGAGCCTGCCCTGTTCTGTGGATTCGTAGTATGAAGCGGCACGTCGAGCCGCTTCATACTACGAAATCGGTTGCGGCTCTTCGGTGGCATGCGAATTGGTGAGAGTCAGCGCGCCGAATCCGGCGATCAGACCGACGACCACAGCCAGCACCGCGTAGGTGATCCGCTCACCGTGGAAGAACGATGTCACCAGATCGGTGCTCCACACCCCTGCGGGCAACGTCGCCGTCACCAGCACCGCGATCAAGGTGCCGACGACTGCGGTGCCGATGCTGGTCCCCACCTCCTGGGCAGTGTCGTTGAGGGCGGCGCCGATCGAGGTGCGGTTCTCCGGCATCGCATCGACCAGAGCCACCGCACAGATGGTCATCACCGTGCGCAGCCCGATGGTCAGCATCACCATGAAGACGGCGATCGCGAGGTACCCGTGGTCGACGCCCCAGGCGAGACCGGCCAGTGAACCGCCCAGCAGCACCGCACCGACCAGACACGCGATCCGATGCCCGAACCGCTTGGCCAACCCCTCGGAGATCGGCGTCGCAGCGATCATCGTGATGATCATCGGTAGGTTCGCCAGGCCGGCCTTCATCGGGCTCCACCCGTAGGCGTACTGGAAGTGCAGGATGAGACCGAACATCACGCCGGCCATGGCGATCGAGGTGCCGATCTGAGCGATGGCAGCGCCACGCACGGTGCCCGAGGTGAACACGCCGAGATCCAGCATCGGTTGGGCCGTGCGGCGCTCGTGCCAGACAAAGGTTGCCAGGGCGAGCACCGCGCCCAGCCCACACCCGATTGTGATGAGCGAGGCCCATCCGTGTTCCACGCCGCTGGTCAGCATGTAGCAGGCGAGGCCGATGGTGGCGATGCTCAACACGGCCCCGGGCAGGTCGAGCCGGTCGTCGGTGAGGTCCTCGGGACGATCGGCCGGCACACCGAGGCGCACCCCGATCCACGCGATCAGTGCGATCGGCGCGTTCACCACCAGCAGCCACTCCCAGCTGAGGTGGACCAATGCGGTGCCGCCCAGCAGCGGCCCGAGGATGAAGCCGCTCATGCCGACGATGATCATCAGCGTCATCGCACGCATCCTCAGTCTGTCGCTCTCGAAGAGCCGGAATACCAGCGAGTTGGTGATCGGCGCCATCGCGGCCGCCGCAACACCGAGCGCAGCGCGCAGCGCGATCAGCTCACCGGCGGAATGGACGAGGACGACGCCGAGACTGATCAGGCCGAAAGCGAATAGGCCGACAAGCAGCACGCGTCGTCGGCCGAGGCGATCGGCGGCGGAGCCCGCGGTGAGCAACAGTCCGCCGAACGTCAGCGAATAGGCGGCGGTCACCCACTGCAATGCAGTGGTTCCACTGCCGAGATCACGGCCGATCGTCGGCAGGGCGATGGTGAGCAGGGTGTTGTCGACCATCTCCACGAAGAAGGCCAAGCACAGCGCCGCGAGCGGAATCCACGCGGCGCTCAGTGACCCATAGGTGCGGGTCGGGGAAGTTTGGGTAGCGGCGGTCATCGCAGCACCTCCTTTCGTCGAACGTTGTTCGGTTCTCGAACATAGTTCGATACTAGAACGGCGTTCGATCCGTGACAAGACAGCGAGAGGCAATGTGATGGGATAGACGAATGGCACCTGGAGCGCGTGGGACCCGGCGTCGCGTCACGCATTCACTCGAGGCCGTCGTCGAGACGGCGGTGGCACTGCTCGACGAGGCCGGCGAACCGGCCCTCACCTTCCGAGCGCTGGCCGCGCGTCTGGGCGGCGGGGTCGGCAGCATTTACTGGTATGTGTCCAACAAGGACGAATTGCTCGACCGCGCGACTGACCATGTGGTTGCCGGAATGCTGTCGGACACCGAGGATCTCGCCGCCGACGGGGACCCGATCGACAACACCCGGGGTATCGCGGTGGCCGTCTTCACGGCTATCGAGAAGCGGCCCTGGCTGGCCGCATACTTCATGCGCAACACGACCATTCAGTCCAACGCGCTACTGCTCTACGAACGCATCGGCGAACAGGTGATGCGATTGGGCCTTCCGCCCCGGGAGTGTTTTCACGCGGTATCGGCGATTCTCGGTTATGTCATCGGCGTGGCCGCCGACCTCGGACAGGACCCACCGCAGGAGGTCCTCGACGGCACGGTCGCCGCGGAGACCTATCTACACGGCGTCGCCGACAATTGGCGCGCACTCGACCCGGAGCGCTTCCCGTTCATGCACTACATCGTCGACGAGTTCGACGGTCACCGCGACATCGATCAGTTCCGAGCCGGACTGGAGCTGTTGCTGGAGGGGCTCCGGCTACAAGCCGAGGGGTAGGGCCGAGTTCCGGCCGCAGTCGCCGGAGGCCGTTGGCGATGAGGGTTGCGTGATCTCGATACGCCGTCGGCTAGCGCCTCGGACTACTCCGTGGATCGAGTAGCCGCGAACGTAGTGAGTGGCGTATCGAGATCGATCGGCGGGTGAACGCGAACGGCCCCCGCACTCGAAAGTGCGGGGGCCGTTTGCGATTCGGCTTACGTGATCTCGATACGTCCTCGGCTAGCGCCTCGGACTACTCGATCACCAGTGGAAGCTAGCGCCTCGGACTACTCGATCACCAGTGGAAGCGGCGCGGGGACCTCGGCGACCGGACTCGCCGGGGCAGGGCGGGCTAGCGCCTCGGACTACTCCTTGGATCGAGTAGCCGCGAACGTAGCGAGTGGCGTATCCGCTGGATCGAGCTTGTCGAGATCGAGATCGATCGGCGGGTGGAGGCTACCGGTAGTCGTTGGAGAAGCCGTAGTCGTCCAGCGGCACCGCAGCGCCGGCGGGAGCACCGAAGGTGCCGTCCGGGCTGTAGTAGGTGTCGTCGTAGGACGGCACCGCGTAGGCCGCGGCGCGTGCCTCTTCGGTCGGCTGCACCTGGATGTTGCGGTACTGGTTGATGCCGGTACCGGCCGGGATCAGCTTACCGATGATCACATTCTCCTTGAGACCGATCAGCTTGTCGCTGCGGCTGTTGATGGCCGCATCGGTCAGGACACGCGTGGTCTCCTGGAACGACGCCGCCGACAACCACGACTCGGTCGCGAGGCTTGCCTTGGTGATACCCATCAGCACGGGACGTCCGGCGGCGGGCTCGCCACCCTCGGTCACGACGCGACGGTTCTCCGACTCGAACTCGGAACGCTCGGTGAGCGAACCGGGCAGGAACTCGGTGGCACCGGAGTCGATGATCGTCACGCGACGCAGCATCTGACGCACGATGGTCTCGATGTGCTTGTCGTGGATCGACACACCCTGGCTGCGGTAGACCTCCTGGACCTCGTTGACCAGGTGCACCTGCACCTGACGCGGGCCCATCACGCGCAGCACCTCGTGCGGGTTCGCCGAACCCTCCATGAGCTGCTGGCCCACATCGACGTGGTCACCGTCGGCCAGCAGCCGCTCGGAACCGTCATCGTGCTTGAACACGCGCAGACGCTGACGCTTCGAGATCTTGTCGTAGACAACCTCTTCGGAGCCATCATCGGGGATGATGGTGATCTTGTAGAAGCGGTCGTCGTCCTCGAGGCGCACCCGACCGGAGACCTCCGCGATCGGCGCGACACCCTTGGGCACGCGCGCCTCGAAGAGCTCCTGGACGCGGGGCAGACCGCCGGTGATGTCCTCACCGACGCCACCCTGGTGGAACGTACGCATCGTCAGCTGGGTACCGGGCTCACCGATCGACTGAGCCGCGATGATGCCGACGGCCTCGCCGATGTCGACGAGCTTGCCGGTCGCCATCGAACGCCCGTAGCAGTGCGCGCACACCCCGGTGCCGGTGGCACAGGTGAGCACCGACCGCACCTTGACCTGGGTGATACCGGCCGCGAGGAGTGCCTCGATGGCCGGGTCGCCGAGGTCGTGGCCGCGTTCGACGATGACGTTGCCGTTCTCGTCGAGCGCGTCGGTCGCCAACGTGCGTGCGTAGGTGGAGGTCTCCACATGCGCATCGCGGATCAGCGTGCCGTCGGGCATCTTCTCGGCGATGGTCGTGTTGATGCCACGCTCAGTGCCGCAGTCGGTCTCGCGAACGATGACGTCCTGGGACACGTCCACCAGACGACGGGTCAGGTAACCCGAGTCGGCGGTACGCAACGCGGTGTCGGCCAGACCCTTACGGGCACCGTGGGTGTTGATGAAGTACTCGGCCACGGTCAGACCCTCGCGGAACGAGGACTTGATCGGACGCGGGATGAACTCACCCTTCGGGTTGGTCACCAGACCCTTCATGCCCGCCAGCGAGCGGATCTGGGTCATGTTGCCCGCCGCACCCGACTTCACGATCATCGGGATCGGGTTGTCGTCCGGGTAGTGAGCCTCCATGACCTGTCCGACCTCTTCGGTGGCCTGCTTCCAGATCTCGACGAGTGCGTCACGACGCTCTTCCGGAGTCAACGCACCGCGCTGGAACTTGCGCTCCAGACCGTCGGCCCGCTCCTCGTACTTGTCGAGGATCTCCTTCTTCTGCGGCGGCACCAGCACGTCGGCCATCGACACGGTCACACCCGAACGGGTGGCCCAGTAGAAGCCGACGTCCTTGAGCTTGTCGACGGTCTGGGCGACCACGATCATCGGATACCGCTCGGCCAGGTCGTTGATGATGACGGCCTGACGCTTCTTCGGCATCTGCTCGTTGACGAACGGGTACTCCACCGGGAGCAGCTCGTTGAACATGACGCGACCCAGCGTGGTGTCGCAGTACCAAGCCTGACCGTAGGTCCAGCCGTCCGGAAACAGCTCGGCCTCGATCTCGGCCGGCGGACGCTGATCGGTCAGCCGCACCTTGATGCGCGACTGCACGGTCAGTGCACCGAGGTCGACAGCCATGATGGCCTCGGCCGGACTCGAGTAGACGCCGCGCTCGACATCGTCGTTCGATGCCGGGCTGTACTCGCCTGCCGCGCCTTCCTTCAGCGTGGTCAGGTAGTACAGGCCGGTCACCATGTCCAGACGCGGCATGGCGAGCGGACGGCCCGATGCCGGCGACAGGATGTTGTTGCTCGACAGCATCAGGATGCGCGCCTCGGCCTGTGCCTCCGCGGACAGCGGGAGGTGCACGGCCATCTGGTCGCCGTCGAAGTCGGCGTTGAACGCCTCACAGACCAGCGGGTGCAACTGGATGGCCTTGCCTTCCACCAGCTGCGGCTCGAAGGCCTGGATGCCGAGGCGGTGCAGCGTCGGTGCGCGGTTGAGCAGCACCGGGTGCTCGCCGATGACCTCTTCGAGCACGTCCCACACGGCGGGGCGCTGACGCTCCACCATGCGCTTGGCCGACTTGATGTTCTGTGCCTGGTTCAGGTCGACCAGACGCTTCATCACGAACGGCTTGAACAGCTCGAGCGCCATCAGTTTCGGCAGACCGCACTGGTGCAGCTTGAGCTGCGGGCCGACGACGATGACCGAGCGGCCCGAGTAGTCGACGCGCTTGCCGAGCAGGTTCTGACGGAAACGACCCTGCTTGCCCTTGAGCAGATCCGAGAGCGACTTCAGCGGGCGGTTGCCCGGTCCGGTGACCGGACGGCCGCGACGACCGTTGTCGAACAGGGCGTCCACCGACTCCTGCAGCATCCGCTTCTCGTTGTTGACGATGATCTCGGGCGCACCGAGGTCGATCAGTCGCTTGAGGCGGTTGTTGCGGTTGATGACGCGGCGATACAGGTCGTTGAGGTCGGAGGTGGCGAAGCGGCCACCGTCGAGCTGCACCATCGGACGCAGCTCCGGCGGGATCACCGGCACCGCGTCGAGCACCATACCCAGCGGGCTGTTACCCGACTGCTGGAAAGCCGCGACCACCTTCAGTCGCTTGAGCGCACGCAGCTTCTTCTGGCCCTTGCCGTTGCGGATGGTGTCGCGCAGCGAGTCGGCCTCGGCGTCGATGTCGAAGTTCTCCAGGAGCTTCTTGATCGCCTCGGCACCCATCGCGCCGGTGAAGTACTCACCGAAACGCTCGTCGAGCTGACGGTAGAGCTTCTCGTCGATAATCAGCTCGCCCGGGCTCAACTTGGTGAACTTGTCCCAGATCTCCTCGAGCTCGTCGAGCTGCCGCTGGGCCTGATCACGCATGCGCCGCATCTCGCGCTCGGCACCGTCACGCACCTTGCGGCGCACATCGGCCTTGGCGCCCTCGGCCTCGAGTTCAGCCAGGTCGGCCTCGAGCTTCTGCTGACGCTCGTTCAGGTCGACGTCGCGCTGATCGGCGACGGCCTTCTTCTCGACCTCCATCTCGGCCTCACGGGTCGACAGCTCCGCGTGACGCAGCTCGTCGTCGACCGACGTGATGACATAGGCGGCGAAGTAGATGATCTTCTCGAGATCCTTCGGCGCCAGGTCGAGCAGGTAGCCCAGCCGGCTCGGCACACCCTTGAAGTACCAGATGTGGGTGACCGGGGCGGCCAGCTCGATGTGGCCCATCCGCTCACGCCGCACCTTGGCGCGGGTCACCTCGACGCCGCAGCGCTCACAGATGATGCCCTTGAAGCGGACGCGCTTGTACTTGCCGCAGTAGCACTCCCAGTCGCGGGTCGGGCCGAAGATCTTCTCGCAGAAGAGTCCGTCCTTCTCCGGCTTGAGGGTGCGGTAGTTGATGGTCTCGGGCTTCTTGACCTCACCGTACGACCAGTTGTGGATGTCATCGGCCGTGGCGAGACCGATCTTCAGTTCGTCGAAGTAATTGACGTCGAGCACTTGTTACCTTTCGAGAGCTCTTAAGTCTGGTTCGTCGGTGGGGTCAGTTGGCCAGATCGTCAACCGTCGCGGACTCGTTGCGCGACAAGTTGATTCCCAGGTTCGCCGCCGCACGCTCGAGATCCTCGTCGTCGGAGTCCTGCATGGTGATCGCGGCACCGTCGGAGGAGAGCACCTCCACGTTCAGGCACAGCGACTGCAACTCCTTGAGGAGCACCTTGAACGACTCGGGGATACCCGGCTCGGGGATGTTCTCGCCCTTGACGATCGCCTCGTACACCTTCACGCGGCCGACCACGTCGTCGGACTTGATGGTCAGCAGCTCCTGCAGCGTGTAGGCGGCGCCGTAGGCCTGCATGGCCCAGCACTCCATCTCACCGAAGCGCTGACCACCGAACTGCGCCTTACCGCCGAGCGGCTGCTGGGTGATCATCGAGTACGGACCGGTCGAACGCGCGTGGATCTTGTCGTCGACCAGGTGGTGCAGCTTGATGATGTACATGTAGCCAACCGAAACCGGATACGGGAACGGCTCGCCGGAACGACCGTCGAACAGCGTCGCCTTGCCGTCGCTGTTGACCATCACCTCGCCGTCGCGGTTGGGCAGCGTCGAGCCCAGCAGGCCCTGCAGCTCCTCCTCGCGCGCGCCGTCGAACACCGGGGTGGCGGTGTTGGTGTCGGGCTCGGCGGAGTACATCTCCTCGGGCAGCTTCGACGCCCAATCCGGCACACCGGAGGCCACGTTGATGTTCCAGCCGGCCTTGGCCACCCACCCGAGGTGGGTTTCCAGGATCTGGCCGATGTTCATACGACGCGGCACACCGTGGGTGTTCAGGATGATGTCGACGGGCGTGCCGTCAGGCAGGAACGGCATGTCCTCCTGCGGAAGGATCTTGCCGATGACGCCCTTGTTGCCGTGGCGGCCGGCCAACTTGTCGCCGTCCTGGATCTTGCGCTTCTGAGCCACGTACACACGCACGAGCTCATTGACACCGGGAGCCAAATCGTCGTCGTCGTCGCGGCTGAACACGCGCACACCGATGACCTTGCCGGTCTCGCCGTGCGGCACCTTCAGCGAGGTGTCACGCACCTCGCGCGCCTTCTCACCGAAGATCGCACGCAGCAGTCGCTCCTCCGGGGTCAGCTCGGTCTCACCCTTCGGGGTGACCTTGCCGACCAGGATGTCGCCGTCACGGACCTCGGCACCGATACGCACGATGCCGCGCTCGTCGAGATCGGCGAGGACCTCGTCGGAGACGTTCGGGATGTCCCGGGTGATCTCCTCGGCGCCGAGCTTGGTGTCGCGGGCGTCGATCTCGTGCTCCTCGATGTGGATCGAGGTGAGGGTGTCCTCTTCGACGAGACGCTGGCTCAGGATGATCGCGTCCTCGTAGTTGTGGCCCTCCCACGGCATGATCGCGACGAGCAGGTTCTTGCCCAGCGCCATCTCGCCGTCTTCGGTGCACGGACCGTCGGCCAGCACCTGGCCGGTCTCGACACGCTGCCCCTCGTCCACGATCGGGCGCTGGTTGGCGCAGGTGCCGTGGTTGGAGCGGGCGAACTTGCGCATCCGGTAGGTGTCGCGGCTGCCGTCGTCGGCCATCACGGTGATGTAGTCGGCGGAGACCTCTTCGACGACACCGGTCTTGTCGGAGACGATGACGTCGCCGGCGTCGACGGCGGCGCGCAGCTCCATACCGGTACCCACCAGCGGCGACTCGTTACGCACCAGCGGCACGGCCTGACGCTGCATGTTGGCACCCATCAGGGCACGGTTGGCGTCGTCGTGCTCGAGGAACGGGATCATCGCGGTCGCGACCGACACCATCTGGCGCGGCGAGACGTCGAGGTAGTCGACCTGATCCGGGTTGACGAACTCCACCTCGGAGCCCTTCTTGCGGACCAATACACGGCCGTCGGTGATCTGCCCGTTCAGGTCGTAGTTCGTGTTCGCCTGGCCGACGAGGTAGCGGTCCTCTTCGTCGGCGGTCAGGTACTTGACGCTGTCGGTAACCACACCGTTCTCGACCTTGCGGTACGGGGTTTCGATGAAGCCGAACGGGTTCACCCGCGCGTACACCGACAGCGAACCGATCAGACCGATGTTGGGCCCCTCAGGGGTCTCGATCGGGCACATGCGGCCGTAGTGGCTCGGGTGCACGTCGCGCACCTCGAGGCCGGCACGCTCACGACTCAGACCGCCCGGGCCCAGCGCCGACAGACGACGCTTGTGGGTCAGACCCGACAGCGGGTTGTTCTGGTCCATGAACTGCGACAGCTGGCTGGTGCCGAAGAACTCCTTGATCGCCGCCACGACGGGACGGATATTGATCAGGGTCTGCGGGGTGATCGCCTCGACGTCCTGGGTGGTCATGCGCTCACGCACGACACGCTCCATGCGCGACAGACCCACACGGATCTGGTTCTGGATCAGCTCGCCGACGGTACGCAGACGACGGTTGCCGAAGTGGTCGATGTCGTCGACCTCCACCGGAACCTCCACGCCGCCGGGGACGGTCATGTAGGTGGTGGTGTGCGGGTCGGCCTCGTGCAGACGCACCAGGTACTCGACCGTGGCGATGATGTCCTCGCGGGTCAGCACGCCCTCGCCCGACATCGGGTTGTCGGTGAGGCCGAGCTTCTTGTTGATCTTGTAGCGGCCGACGCGGGCGAGGTCGTAGCGCTTCTCCTTGAAGAACAGGTTCTCCAGGAGGTTCTCCGCGGACTCCTTGGTCGGCGGCTCACCCGGACGCAGCTTGCGGTAGACCTCGAGCAGCGCCTCGTCCTGGTTGGCGGTGTTGTCCTTCTCCAGGGTGGACATCATGATCTCGGAGAAACCGAAGCGCTCGGTGATCTCCTCGGTGGTCAGGCCCAGCGCCTTGAGCAGCACGGTGACCGGCTGGCGACGCTTGCGGTCGATGCGAACGCCCACAGTGTCGCGCTTGTCGACGTCGAACTCGAGCCAAGCACCACGGCCCGGGATCACCTTGACGGTGTGCAGGTTCTTCTCGGTGGCCTTGTCGATCGAGGAGTCGAAGTAGACGCCCGGGCTGCGCACCAGCTGGCTCACCACGACACGCTCGGTGCCGTTGATGATGAAGCTGCCCTTGTCGGTCATGATCGGGAAGTCGCCCATGAACACGGTCTGCGACTTGATCTCGCCGGTGTTGTTGTTGATGAACTCCGCGGTGACGAACAGCGGCGCCGCATAGGTCATGTCCTTGTCCTTGCACTCCTCGACGGAGGCCTTGACCTCGTCGAAGTGCGGCTCGGAGAAGGACAGCGACATCGAGCCGGAGAAGTCCTCGATGGGGGACAGTTCGTGCAGGATGTCCTCGAGACCACCGGTGGGGTTGTCGTCACCACGGGCAATGGCCTTGGCACGCCACTCGGGGGTACCCACGAGCCACTCGAAGGAATCGAGCTGGAGGTCGAGGAGTCCGGGGACCTCCAGTGGCTCGTCGATCTTTGCAAAAGATGCGCGCTTGGGCGCGCCGGGGATGGTTGAGGTGGACTGGCGGTCGAGTGCCAAGATGCGTCCTTCCAACACGAAGTGTTCTACCTAGCTCGGTGCTTGGCTTGATGGGCCGTTCGCTGGTGGCACCTGCAACTTCGGCGATCACCACGAGCACACACAGCAAAGGTGGCCAGAGGAAGGATCGGTACATGGACAGGAGGCAGCCAGCGCAACGTCCAACTGTAGCAGAAAATAGACGCACTTTGTCAAGCCACGTCTGGAAGCGAGTTCGCGCGGGTGGCTGCCTGCACGTCATTCGCTGGTGACAGCGTGGCCCGACATCGCCGATACGTCAAGCGCTACGCGCATATTTGGGTCAGAAAACTGGCGCCTTACCTGCGCAGAGCCGGGGCAGGCCGGCATTCCGGGAGCGAAAAACACCTCCGACGGGCACTCGAGTAGATCCGGCAACGACACGGCGGTCGCGGCACGCTTGTAATCGGGCGCATGTCGGGGGTGCTTCTCGGGACCTGGATGCCCGGGGTCGGTCAGAACGCGTCGACCTTGTTGATCAGCCAGGCGTCACCCTGCTTGATCATGCCGAACTGGTATCGCGGCGCGGCACTCTGTCCGGCGATCCCGGCCTGCTGCTGGCTCACGATCATGTTGACGACGACCTGGGCGGTGTCGCCGTCATCGCCACCGCTCAGGTCGGCGACGCCCACCGATTCCACCCGGCAGTCGGCGACCGCCTTGGTCTGATTGAGGATGTCGCGTTGTTGAGGCAGATACTCGTCGAACTCCGTCAACGCCTGGCCGGTCAGGACCGCCCGCGCCTCGCCGGCCCATTTGTCGATGTCGACGGTGTTGACGGTCAGTGCGCAGGCCTTGCTCTGCACCTGCGAGGTCAGTTCCGTGGTGGCCGGCTGGTCGACGAAGGCCTGGTTGGGCCCGATGTCAGCGCCCGGATGCAGGCCGGCGACGAGGGCGAAGATGCCGAGGACCACCGCGAGTGCGGCCAGCACCCCGACCACGGTCCGCAGCCCGGATCGCACGGGACGTCTCCGAGACGGTGTGCTCGATGCCGCCTGCGACGGGCTCGTGGCGGCGCCGTCGCCCGGGCGGAGAGTCGACACACGTGCCACCCGGCGTTTGGCGGCCGGTTTGGGCTGGTCGGCGTCGTCGGTCGAATCAGTCGACGGACTGTCGTCGACGGAATCCGCGGTGCCGTCGGACGCAGCCGAGGCGACCTCGGCCGGATCCGGGTCGTTCTCGGGGACGTCGGAGGTGGTACTTGCCTCGGTGGGACTCGAAGTTCCGTCGGCGGGATTCTGGGTTTCGTCGGCGGGGCTCGAAGTTGCGTCGGCGACATTCGGGGTTCCGTCGGCGACATTCGGGGTTCCGTCGGCGGGATTCTGGGTTCCGTCGGCGGGGTGGCCGGGCGCGGTGCGGCCGGCGACCCGGGGGGTGGACTTGCGCTTGGGTCGTTGTCCCTTGCGCGGTGGGCGTGGGTTGGTCGCCATCAGTTACCCCCTCCCCCGTTCTGGGTGGCTCCCTCGGGCGCGGACCCGTCGGCACCCTGCCCGCCGTCCTGGCCCGCGGCGGTGCCCGGGTCCTGATACTGCAGCGAGTCGAGCGGGACGATGTCGTTGGCCTTCCACGTGTCGCCGTCCTTGGTCATCGACACCGAGAAGCCCATCGTCTGGGTGACGCCGGCCTCGTTCTCCCGCTTGGATGTCGCGGCCACGTAGACCAACACCTTCGCGTTGCCGCCGTCGGCGTCCACCTCGGTCGGTGCGCTGCGCATGAGACGCGAGGTGAGCGATGCTGCCTGCGACCCGGCGTCGGTGATCATCGAGTTCAGGTTGCTGACGTCCTGATTGGTGATCTGTTCGCGCGCCTTGCCGGTCAGCGAGGCATCCACCCGACGCTTCCAGTCGGCGGTGTCGCGCGGGTCCACCGTCGTCACGTTGATGATGGCCTGCTCGGCACCGTTCACGGCGCCGTCGCGGGCCTCCTGAATCGGCTTCTGCACGAAGTACGCCTGATAGCCCTGATAGCCGAACCAGACCGCGCAGCCGGCCGCGACGATCACCGCCACGATGGCGGCAACCAACGCGACGGTCGCGCCGGTGCTGCGCGACCGTGCGCGCCCCGACGTCGGAGAGGTCGATGTGCTACTCGTCGTCATCGGCCGTCACCTAACCATCGGGACCTGAGAGGAACCCAAGCAATCACTGCGGCCGAACTCCCAGCAGTGCCGCCAGCTGTCGCGCCAACGGGTTCAGATTCAACTTGTCCGGATCCTTCTTCGGACTGTCATCCCACGGCTGCGCGAACTCCGGATTGGCATACACCGCCCGCTCGGCACTACGCACACCCGTCGGATTACCCACCGGCACCGTGCACTTGGCATTCGTGTTGAACGGAAAATCGTCATACCGGATGTCGAAGGACGGATCCTCGCGCTTGAGCCGATCCACCATCGCCTGCGTACCCTCATACCCCCGCGTACACGCCGCCGGATTATTCGTCTCCAACACCACACCGAAATGAATCTGACCATCGCCGGGGGCGGGACTGTGACTTCCGGCCGACAGTGCCGAGAGCATCGCGAAGGTGGGTGAGGTGGCAAATGCGGTGGGTTCGATGGTGCGCACAGTGCTCGCCAACTGCTTGACCACCGTCGAGATGTCGCCACCACTGTCCTGCAACAACGTCGAAATCTGCGTCGCCGACGCCGTCCCCGTCGTCAACAACCGCCGCAAATCCGGATCCGCAGCCGCCAACGTCGCCGTCACCACATCCAGATTCCGCGACCACGACAAGATCGCATCGGACTGCTGCGCCTGCGTCGCCAACACCACATCAGAATTCTGGATCAACGAAATCGTCTCATCCAACGAGTCATAACCCGCCCGCGACAACTTCGACAACGAATCGGTCAGCCGCGTCAGATCATTGGCCCGACCATCAAACGCCTTACCCAACTCGGTGATCACCGTATGCAGGTCGTCCACCGGTATCGACGACGTGAAATCGATCGCCGAGGCCACCACGTCCTCGAGCTCCGGCGGCACCGACGTGTCGGTGATCACCGAACCATCCTCCAGATACGGCCCCTGCGACGACGTCGGCTGCAAATCCACATACTGCTCACCGATCGCCGACCGATTGGCCACCACCGCCGCCGACGACGCCGGAATCTCCGGACCACCCGAATCCAACTCCAACGCCACATCCACGCCGTCATCGGTCAACGACAACTGCCCGACCCGACCCACCGGCACACCCCGATACGTCACCTCCGCATTCGTGAAAATGCCACCCGAAGACGGCATCGACGCGGTGACGGTGTACTGCCCGAAACCGGCGAGCCGGTCGAGGCGTGCATACTTGGCGCCGACGTAGACCAGTGCGACCAGCCCCACCACGACGAACACGATGAGCTGGATTCGTGCCATCTTCGACAACATCAGCGCACCCCCATCTGTGCCACGACGCGGACCGCGACGTGAGTAAGGATTCGGGACACTTCTGTCATCACCGCCCCGCTCCGATCATGTCCAGCGGCCCGTCGATGAACCGCTGACCCGGCTGCGCGGGCGGCAGCAGTGTGAAGTCCGCGTTGTCGTCGGATCCGGACCCGGCCTCGGTGCTCGACTCGTCGTCCGACGACGGCGCCCGCGTGGACCCCGACGCCGGGTTCATCGGGTATGTCCCGCCCGACGGCGGGGTGTTGGGCCCCGGCCGCCAGTTCGGTCCCGGCGGCAACAAGGTGATGGTCGGCCAGCCGTAGCGCGGGCCGTTGTCACCGACATACGGGTTGCGGGGATTGACCGGCACATCCACTCGTGCCGGCGGCGAGTACTCCGGTGTCCCCTGTCCCACGCCGAGCGCCTCGAGCTGGTTGAGCAGCCGCAAGTCCAGCGTCATGAACAGGTTGGTCGAGTCGCCGTGCACACCGGGCAACAACCAGTCCGGGAACGGATGCGTCAGCATCAGCGGGGCGGCGGTGATCAGATCGGGCGCCGCCTTCGACAACTCGGTCAGCACCGGACGCAGCGCCTTGAGGTCGGTGATCAGCGAGTCGCGGGATTTGGTGAGCACGTCGGTGCCCACCTCGCCCAAGTCGTCGAGCTTGGTGAGCAGGTCGACGAGCTGCGGCCGCTGCTCCTCGAGCACCGCCACCCCCTCCGGGATCTCGTCCAGGATGCGCTCGATCTGCACCTTCTGGTTCGCGGCCCGCGTGGACAGGCGTGCCAGACCGTCGATGGCGTTGACGATGTCGTCGCGCTGCCGGTTGAGTCCGGTGATCAACCCCTGCGTCTGCTCCAACAGACTCCGGAACACCGGGCAGGTGCGGCCCTTCGGCCCGACTTCGCACGGCTGGTCGACCGACCCTTCCAGGGCCTTGTTCAACTCCGTGACGATCGGCTGCAGCTGGTTGATGCCACCACCGTTGAGCAGCATCGACAACGCTCCGAGCACCTGCTCGATGTCGGTGGCGGTGCGGGTACGACCCAGCGGGATCGGATCGGCCGGATTCTGCCGGGGCAGCTCGGTGGCGTCCTCGGGTTCGGACAGCTCGATGAACTTCTCACCGAGCAACGAGGTCTGCTGCACGGCTGCAGTGGCCTTGTCGGACAGGTCGATCTCGTTCTGCACCTCGACCTTGACCTGCGCATACCACTGGTTGTCGGGCACCTCGACCGCTTCGACACGACCGACCGGGATGCCGTTCATCTTCACCATCGACTGCGGCACCAGGTCGAGGATGTCGTCGAACTGGATCTGATAGGTCCGCGGATTGTCGCCGGTGTCCACGCCGCCGGGCAGCGGGATCGACTGGATGCCGTTGCTGCCGCAGCCGGCCAGGACCATCACCAGCGACGCCATCGCGGCACCGATGACCGCGCGCAGCGGGGTGCGGGACAGGATGTGTCGCATCAGTTCTCACCCGCCTCGGGACGTGCGGTCGACGGTCGGCTGACCGCCGGGCCGGTCGGCGGCGCCGACTCCGCACCGGATTCCAGGTTCGGATCCGGGTTGCCCGGGCCGGTGCCGGGCGCCGGGTACCGCTGCAGCTTGTTGTTGCTCATGATGCCGAACGGCAGGACCGGCAGCAGTGGCTCGAGGACACCACTGGTGATCTGCTTGCCGATGTCCTCGCACTGGCTGATCAGCGGGGCGAGGGTGGTGCTGAACTGTTCGGCGGCGGGGTCTCCGTCGAGCAGCTTGCCGAGGTCGAGCAGACGGCACTGCGCGCCGATCAGGTCCTGCAGATCCGGGATGGTCAGCCGCATGGCCAATGTGCCGGACTCGGCGTCGTAGGCGTTGATCAGGTTGTTGATGGTGACGGGCAGGACGGTCAGGACCTCCTTGAGATGGTCCTTGGTGTCCAGCAACGCCTGGGTGGTGGGCTGCAGGTCCTTGACCGTCTCGCCGAGCAGTTCCCGGTTGTCCTGGACAAACGTCGCGACATCACCGAGGGCCACCGACAGCTTGTTCAGCGCCGCCGAGAGCTGGTTGCGTTCGCCGGCCAGGAATTGGTTGAACGACGCCATCTGGGTGTTGAACTGGCGCACCTGCGCGTCGTTCTCCCGTAGCGCCCCGACGAAGACGTCGAGGTTCTTGACGGTGTCGACGATGTTGCCGCGCGAGTTGCTCAGCGTGGTCGTGGCCTTGGACAGTTCCTCGATGGCCGAGCCGAGCTTCTCGCCGTTGCCCTCGAGGTTGTCGGCGCCGGTGGCGACGAGGTCACTGACCGCGCCGTCCTTGTTGGCGCCTTCGGGACCGAGTGCCTCCGACAGCTTCTGCACGCTGTCATAGATCTGATCCACTTCGACCGGGACCATCGTCTGATCGAGCGACAGCGTGATGTCCTTGGGTGCCTTCTCCCCACCGCTGTAGGCGGGAGTCAGCTGCACATATCGGTCGGCCACCACCGACGGGATGATCTGCACGGCACGCACATCGGCGGGCAGGTCGATGCCGCGGTCGACGGTCATCGTCACCTTGACGGTGTCGCCCTGCGGGGTCACGTCGTCGACCTTGCCGACGGCGACGCCGAGGACCCGGACATCGGAACCCGAGTAGATGCCGACGCTGCGGGCGAAGGTCGCGGTGATCTTGGTGGTGCCGATCATGGAGAACGCCCACCAGAGCACACCGGCGACGATCAGCGCCACGATCAGCCCGAGGACACCCACGACGATGTGGCGTGGAGTGAACCAGCGGCCCGGGCCGGCGGTGCCGGTGAGGTCGGGTGCGGTGCTCATCAGCCGGCCTCCGTTCCGCCGTTGTTCTGCAGTACCTGTTTGTTGGGCGGTCGGGTGGTGTTCTGCTGCGGCAACGCCGGCGGCAGCAGGTTGGTGACCACCGACTCGAACCAGCGACCGTTGCCCAGCACGTTCGCGTAAAGGCGGTAGAACGGCGCCATGTAGGTGATGGTGTCGCGCAGATTCTGGTTCTGCGCGATCAGCAGCTGATTGACCTGTTGCAACGACTCCAGAGCCGGCCCGATCTGCTCCTGGTTGTCGGCCACGATCCCCGACAACGAATCCGACAGCACCGTCGTCGTGGACAGCAGCTTGGAGATCGCCTGCTGCCGGTTGTTGAGTTCGTCGAGCAGCTGCCCGGCGCCGGCGATCAGGCGGACGAACTCCTCGTTGCGGTCGGCGAGGATCTGCGACGTCGACTTGGTCGCTTCGAGCAGCCGCTGCACCTCCTGGTCACGGCTGGCGATGGTCTGCGACAACCGCGTCAGACCGTCCAGCGACGGTCCGATGTCGCCTGCGGTTCCGGAGAACGCGTCGCTCAGCGATTCCATCGACTCGGCGAGCTGGTCGGTGTCGAGCTCCTCGATCTGGTCCGCGGCATCCGAGAACGCCTCGACGACGTCGTAGGGCGACACCGTATCGGTCAGCGCGACATCGGGATCGGCGGGTTCGGTGCCCTGCGGATTCAATGCCAGGTACTTCTGGCCCAGGATCGTCTTGATCTGAATCGACGCCTGCGTCTGGTTGCCGATCCAGGTGTTGGTGACCCGGAACTTCACGTCCACGTGGTCACCGGCGAGCGCGACGCCGTCGACCTCGCCGACCTTGACGCCGGCCACCCGCACCTCGGCGCCCGGCTTGAGCCCGGCCGCCTCGGAGAACTGGGCTGTGTAGCGTGCCGCCGCACCGATCAGCGGCAGCGAGTTCAGGAAGAACGCCGACACCGCGGTCATCAACAGGATGAGGATGCCGATGGCGCCGATGCTGACCGGGGTGCGGCGACCACCGAATCGACGATGCGGGTGCGCATTCTGTTGCGGCTCGGCCTGCTCGGATTGGTTACCGGCGCGGGCGGCAGCGCGAACGTCCTCGGTCGAGAACCGTTCGGTCTGAGCGTCGTCGCCATCCGGCTGCGGCCGGTTCTGCTGATCGTCAGCCACAGGTCAGCCCCCCGGCCTTTCGTCCTTCCAGCAGCGGGTGGCCGCGCTGGTGTAGAGCACGTGGTTGATGTCGGGCAGCGGGATCAGTGGCTGCGTCAGCAGCGTCGACTTCCCGTTGCCGGCCACCACGTCGATGCCGCACAGATAGAACTGGAACCACGAGCCGAAGGTGGCGGCGCGGCCGATCTTCTGCAGTTTCACCGGAAGATTCGTCAACGTCTGCGCGACGTCCTCGTCGCGGGCATTGATCTGGTCGGCCAGCGATTTCAATCCCGCGATGTCACCCTGGATCGCCGGACGGGTGGGCTGCAGGATCGACGCGGTCACCGCGGTCAGGTTCGACACGGAGGTGATCGCCGAGCCCACCGAACCGCGTTGCGCCGCCAGACCGGTCACCAGCTGCTCGGTGTTGTCGAGCAGTGCGGTGAACTGGTCGTCGTTGCGGTTCACGGTGTCGAGCACGGTGGTGAGATTGGTGATCAGTTCGCCGATCACCTTATCCTTGTCGGCCACCGCATTGGTCAGCTCCGACGTGCTGCTGATCAGTTGAGAGATGGTGCCGCTCTCGCCTTGGAACACCTTGATGATCTGCTCGGACAGCGTGTTGACGTCCTCGGCCGATAGTTCGCGGAACAGCGGTTTGAACCCGTTGAACAGCTCGGTCAGATTCACCGCCGGATGGGTGTTGTCCGCGCCGTCGACACCGAAGGTGTAGCCGGTGTCGACCGTCTTGTTCGGGTCGCCGGCGCCCTTCTCCAACGCCAGGTACCGCAGGCCGGTGAGGTTGCGGTAACGGATGTAGAGCTGGGTGCCCTCGGGTAGTTGGTCGCGGTCCACGTTGAACTCGACCATCGCCTTGTTGCGCTCGTACACGTCGACCGAGGTGACCTGGCCGACGCGGACACCGGCGATGCGCACATCGTCGCCGGGGTTGAGCATCGCGGCGTCGGAGAACACCGCCTTGTAGTCGCTGTCGCCGTCGCCGCCGGCGTTGGCGATGGTCAGCGCCAGCAGGCTGGTGGCGATGACCGTGACCACGCCGAAGGTGATCAGCTTGATCAGCGGTCCGGTGATGGATTTCATCGGATGGTGACCTGCGCTCCCTGAAGCGACGTTCCGCCGATCGTGGTGACCCAGGTGGGTACCTTCTCGGGATCGGTGCCGTTGGCGCCGCCGTAGATGACCTTCAACTGCTTCACGTAATCCGGGTCGTCGAACGGGTTGGCGATGTTGCCCGCCGGTGTCGCCGAGAACTGTGGCTGTGGCAGCGTCTGTACGTTGCGCGGACCGGCGTTCCGGGACGGCGGCTGATACGAACCGTCGGCCAAACCACCGCCGGGATACTGCGGGAACGGACGGCCGTCGGTCGCCGGTTCGTAGCAGACGGCGGGCGGATCGGTGTCGAGCAGCCGCGGCTCGTCCTGGTTGGGCAGGTACCGGCCGCGCGGGTTGACGAACTGCAGGTTCACCCGCACACCCGGGTTGTCGGTGCCCTGACCGACGATCTTGCGGGACTCCGGGATCAGGCCGGCGAAGTTGCGGAAGGTGCACACGAAGGTCGGTGACTGCTTGGCCAGACCCACCAGGAACGGTTCCGAGTCGACGGCGAGGTCGATCAGGTCGGTGCGGTTCTGTCGCAGGAACGCCGTGGTGTCGGTCGCGGCGACACCGACGGTGGCGATCAGCGTGCGTAGATCGCCTTGGCGTTCGACGATGGTTCTGTTGGTGGTGCGGAAGTTGTCGAGGGCGTCGATGACGTCGGGCAGCGCCTCGGAGTAGGTCTGCGAGAAGCTCGACAGACCACGCAGGGTGCCCTGTAGCTCCGGCATGTTGTCGTTGAAGCGCCGGAAGATGGTGTCGAGTTCGTCGAAGGTGACACCGAGCTGCTCACCGCGACCGGCCAACGCCTGCGACAACGAGGTCAGCGTGACGTTGAGATCCTGCGGCGGGATCGCATCGAGCACCGGCAGCAGGTCGTCGAACAGCTCCTGCAGTTCCTTCGCGTTGCCGCTCTCATCGGTGTAGATGGTGGAGCCGGAGGACAGGGTGGCCGCCGACGCGTCGTCGGTGGGCACCTGCAGATCCACATAGCGTTCGCCGAACAGCGTTTTCGGCAGGATGCGCGCGGTGGTGTTCTCCGGCAGCTGCGCCGCCATGTCCGGGTCGAGGCCGAGGGTCACCGAGACCGCGTCGTCGTCGGTGGGTTCCACGTCGCGGACCTCGCCGACGATGACGCCGCGCGCCTTGACGTCGGCGTTCGCGGGCAACGCGTTGCCGGTCGAATCGGTCTTGAGGGTGACGTTGGTGAAGGTGGTGAACCCATCGTTGAACTTGGTGATGGTGACCACGAAGAACAACGCGACCACGATGAAGAACACCAGCCCGAGCAGCCGGCGACGCAGCGTCGACATCGATCAGCCTCCCACTCGCACCGTCGTGGTGGTGCCCCAGATCGCCAGGCCCAGGAAGAAGTCGAGGATCGCGATGAGCACCAACGCGGCCCGCACCGCGTGACCGACGGCCACACCGACGCCGGCCGGGCCACCGGTCGCGTAATAGCCGTAGTAGCAGTGCACCAGGATGATCACGAACGCGAACACCAGGACCTTGCCGAACGACCAGAGCACGTCGGCCGGCGGCAGGAACAGATTGAAGTAGTGGTCGTAGGAACCACCGGATTGACCGTTGAACACGGTGGTGATGACACGGGAGGCCAGGTACGCCGACAACAAGCCCAGCACGTAGAGCGGGATGACCGCGATGAACCCGGCGATGACACGCGTGGAGACCAGGAACGGGATCGACGGGACGGCCATCGACTCGAGCGCGTCGATCTCCTCGGAGATACGCATGGCACCGAGCTGGGCGGTGAAACCGCAGCCCACCGTCGCCGACAAGGCGAGTCCCGCCACCAGCGGCGCCACCTCACGGGTGTTGACATACGCCGACAAGAATCCGGTCAGCGCCTGCGAACCCAACTGATCCAGCGCCGCGTATCCCTGCAGACCGACGACCACGCCGGTGAAACCCGACATCAGCACCATCACGCCGACGGTGCCGCCGATCACGGCGAGACCACCGGAACCGAAGGCCACCTCGGCGAGCAACCGCAGTACCTCGCGCGTGTAGTGCACCAGCGTCTTCGGAATCCAGGCGAGGGTGCGTCCGTAGAACGACATCTGCTCGCCGGCGCCGTCGAGCACCTTGAGGGGCTTGCCGAGCTGTTTTCGGGCCTCGTACATGTAGTACTCGGGCCGCGACTTCGCGATTGTCACGCCGCCACCATCACCGGCCATCGCCTAGCCTCCCTTCGGCGGAACGATCTGCAGGTAGACCGCAGTGATGATCAGGTTGGCGAGGAACAGCAGCAGGAACGTGATGACCACACTCTGGTTCACCGCGTCACCGACTCCCTTCGGTCCCCCCTTGGGGTTGAGGCCCTTGTAGGCGGCCACGACGCCGGCGAGCACACCGAAGATCGCGGCCTTGAGGGTGGAGATGTAGAGGTCGGGCAACTGCGCGAGCGCTCCGAAAGACGCCAGGTAGGCGCCGGGCGTACCACCTTGCACGACGACGTTGAAGAAGTAGCCACCACCGATGCCGACCACGGCGACCAGTCCGTTAAGCAGCATCGCCACCAACACCATCGCGAGCACCCGCGGCACCACGAGACGCTGGATCGGGTTGATGCCCAGCACTTCCATCGCGTCGATCTCCTCGCGGATGGTGCGCGAGCCGAGGTCGGCGGCCACCGCCGAACCGGCGGCACCAGCGATCAGCAGCGAGGTCACCAGCGGTGATCCCTGCTGGATCACCACCAGCACGCTGGCCGCACCGGTGTACGACTCGGCACCGAGCTGCTTGATCAACGAGCCGGTCTGCAGCGAGACGATCGCGCCGAACGGAATGGCGATCAGCGCGGTCGGCAAGATCGTGACACTCGCGATGAACCAGGCCTGCTGGATGAACTCCCGCCACTGGAACGGGCGCACGAAGGACTGACGCGCGACATCGACGAAGAGCTGCACGATGTTGCCGGTCTGGGCGAGCGCGCCCGTTCCGGCCTGAGCTATCCGATCAACGCCACGCGTGGTGGCACTGGCCATTCTTATTGACTCCGACCGTCGTTGGGCTGCTGGTGGCGGCCGGTCTCGATGGGCTGGGTCACCGTGGAGTCCGCGGCCGGCGGAGTCGCCCAGCTCTGGGTCGGTGCGTCACTGCCCGGGTAGTCGTCACCACCTGCAGAGGTCCACTCCCCCGACCCCTGTCCCGCACCGACGGCAACGGTCTGCTGCTCGTCGGCGTGCGTGGCCATCTCCTCGCGCATGCGGTCTTCTTCTTCCATGCTGCGGCGGATGGCCTCCTGCGCGTTCGGTGGCAGGGTGTGCAGCAGCTCGTGTACCCGCTCGCGGTGGCGTGCGATCGCCTTGCGCTCGGGCATCCCGGGATTGGGCTGCACCTGCGGGATGATCTCGGAGAAGTCGTCCTTGGTGCCGCCACCACCGATGCCGGCGGCCTGCATCGCCTCTTCCTGCTTCTGCACGGCCTCGTCCTTCTCCTCGGACATGCCGATCGGGCCGAAGCGGTCGCCGGAGAGGAACTGCTTGACCACCGGCTGCTCGGAAGTCAGCAACTGCTCGCGCGGACCGAACATCACCAGCTCTTTGCGGAAGAGCATGCCGATGTTGTCCGGGATGGTGCGGGCGATGTTGATGTTGTGCGTCACGATCAGGATCGTCGCGTCGATCTGCGCGTTGATGTCGATCAGCAGCTGGGAGATGTAGGCGGTACGCACGGGATCCAGGCCCGAGTCGGGCTCGTCGCACAAGATGATCTGCGGATCGAGCACCAGAGCGCGGGCCAGACCGGCGCGCTTGCGCATACCACCGGAGATCTCGCCGGGCAGTTTGTCCTCGGCACCGGCCAGACCAACCAGGTCGATCTTCTCCATCACGATGTCGCGGACTTCGTCTTCCTTCTTCTTGGTGTGCTCACGCAAGGGGAAGGCGATGTTGTCGTAGAGGCTCATCGAACCGAACAGCGCGCCGTCCTGGAAGAGGACGCCGAACAGTTTGCGGATCTCGTAGAGTTCCTTGGCCGAGCACTGGGTGATGTCGGTACCGTCGATGACCACCGACCCCTGCTCGGGGTGGAGTAGACCGATCAGCGTCTTCAGGAACACCGACTTGCCGGTACCCGACGGGCCCAGCAATG
Organism: Gordonia tangerina; assembly: GCF_021556435.1. Lineage (GTDB taxonomy): Bacteria > Actinomycetota > Actinomycetes > Mycobacteriales > Mycobacteriaceae > Gordonia > Gordonia tangerina. The sequence continues at coordinate 28,101 of NZ_JAKGCU010000007.1, read as the reverse complement.
CCGACACCTCCCCCTTGGGCAGCGTCAGCGTGACATCACGCCAGATGTTCTGCGATCCGAACGATTTGGTGAGCCCCTCGACACTGACCTCTACACCCACGGCATCCTCCCAGACATTCGCTGCCCCCTCGCTGCGATCGGTGTGACCACACACGTACCGGCGACATTTGTGGTTGGGGTCACTGTAGCGGACGCTGTTGCAGCTCACACCCACGTGCGACACCAACTGGGACGTCCGACCGAAATCCCCCGAAGACGATCGAAGCCCCTTACCCGCCGGTAACTTGGCTCGATCGATGAGCGTAGTCGATACCACCCCGATCGCGAAAGTGCGCCCCCAGTCACACCCGGACACGACAGCGGCCCGTGGGACAAAATGTCCCACGGGCCGCTGTATCCTCTCGATCTGTAGTACCAACCGGCGATTTTTGCGCGGTTGGTACTACGAGATCGGGCAGGGAGGTCTTACTTGACCGAAACCGAAGCGCCGGCCTCTTCGAGCTTGGCCTTGGCAGCGTCGGCGGCTTCCTTGTCGACCTTCTCCAGGAGAGCCTTCGGAGCGCCCTCGACGAGGTCCTTGGCTTCCTTCAGGCCCAGGCCGGAAACGATCTCACGGACCACCTTGATGACCTGGATCTTCTTGTCGCCCGCGCCCTCGAGCACAACGTCGAACTCGTCCTGCTCGGCGGCAGCCTCAGCGGCACCACCGGCAGCCGGGGCACCGGCAGCGGCGACGGCGACCGGAGCCGCAGCGGTGACCTCGAAGACCTCTTCGAACTTCTTCACGAAATCGCTGAGCTCCAGCAGGGTCAGTTCCTTGAACTGATCGATGAGCTCGTCAGCGGTGAGCTTCGCCATGGTGGCGTCCTTCCTGTCAGTCCCCGTACGGGGGTTGGTTCATCCCCGTACGGATCGGGGATTGCTTGTGTGCACCGGGGCCGAACTATTCGGTCTCGCCGGCTTCGTTCTTCTTCTCCTGCAGGGCAGCGGCAAGACGCGCCACCTGCGAGGCCGGCTGGTTGAACAGTCCGGCGGCCTTTGCCAAGTTGCCCTTCATGGCACCGGCGAGCTTGGCCAACAGCACCTCTCGGGTCTCCAGGTCGGCGATCTGTTCGATCTCGCCGATGGACAGCGCACGGCCGTCCATGTACCCGCCCTTGACCACGAGTGCTTTGTTGTCCTTGGCGAAGTTCTTGATCGCCTTTGCGGCCGTCACCGGCTCGCCTTCGATGAAGGCGATGGCGGTCGGACCGCTGAACAGCTCGTCGAGTCCCTCCACGCCCGCTTCGGCAGCGGCACGCTTCACGAGGGTGTTCTTGGCGACGGAGTAGGTTGCGCCCTCACCGAGCGAACGTCGCAGTTCGGTGATCTGACTGACGGACAGACCACGGTATTCCGTGACCACCGCTGCCGATGAGCCCTTGAACTGCTCGGCGATCTCCGCAACAGCGGCGACCTTTTCGGACTTGGCCATACTTCGCCTCCTCTCTCATCACTAGAGTTGGGTTCAGACCCAACCGGAGCCGAAGAGGCGGGAAAGATTGTCGTGCAGATACGACAAACGCCCCGGCACGCAGAGGTCCGGGGCGTGAATCGGCGCACGTTGGCACCGTCATTCCTCGTTCTCCCTGCGTGGGCCGCCGACCCTGTCGCCACCACGGTGACGTGAGCCGGACCTTCGATCGGGAGTACCCGATGACCGACGGTCTCTGGTTGAACCGATACGGCACACGGTTGTGTGCCACACCAAGCGAGTAGGTTACCCGACTGTGGTCGATGCATCCAAATCCAACGGCGCAGGCAGGCCCCACGAGCCGACCGAGGCCACCGCGAATGGCCGGGCGGGCACCGCCGCCGAGGCAATCGGAGCCCGCCACCTGAAACGATTCGCGTGTCTTCCCGGCACCCGGCTGGCTGCGATCGCCTGGCCGTCGTCGATGTTCCCAGGTGCGCTGGGGCGATGGCATTACTGGTGGCAGGCGCACCTCGTCGACCTGCTCGTCGATGCGGCCATCCACCGCCCCACGGCCCTCGCCGACGACGCGCAACGCCTGCTGCGCGGCATCGTCGCGCGAAACTTCGGTCGATGGACCAACAACTACTTCGACGACATGGCCTGGCTCGGCCTCGCACTCGAGCGCGCGGATCGTCATCTGGGAGTGTCTCGCGACGCGGCCCTCGGCACCCTGACGTCGCGCGTGTACGACGCGTGGGTGCCACACCTCGGTGGCGGCATCCCGTGGCGCACGATGGACCTGTTCTTCAATGCCCCGGCCAACGGGCCGGCCGCCATCCTGCTGGCCCGTACGGGACATGTCGACCGGGCCGTCGAGATGGCCGACTGGATGGATGTCAACCTCGTCGACGACACCACCGGGCTGATCCTCGACGGCGTTCACCCCGCACTGGCCGACAGCCCCCGCCGTCTGGTGCCCGACGTCTACACCTATTGCCAGGGCGTGGTGCTGGGTAGCGAACTGGAGCTGCTGCGCCGCACCGGCGACGCGGTGCATCGCGAGCGGCTCGACCGTCTGCTGCATGCCGTCGAGACCCACGTGTGCGACGACGGAGTCATCCCCGGCGCCGGCGGCGGGGACGGCGGACTGTTCGCCGGCATCCTCGCCCGCAATCTCGCGTTGATCGCCACCGATCTGCCGGATTCCGCCGACGGCGGCGCAATCCGCTCACGGGCCGCGGCGATCGTGACCACCAGCGCCGCGGCCGCCTGGACGCACCGCCACGACACCGATCAGGGTCCGGTATTCGGCCCCGACTGGCGTCATCAGGCCCACCCGCCACGCGATGAGGGACGAAAATCGCAGTTCAGCGCCGGATCGGTACGGTCGTCGCAGATTCCGGAACGTGACCTGTCGGTGCAGCTGTCGGGCTGGATGGTCCTCGAGGCGGCGGCAGCGGTGACACTCAACGCATCCGAGCATGATGAAACCGACGCACCCTAGTTAGCGATCCGATATCAGCGCTGAGCTATTCTCGTCCGGCGAGGTGACGAACGCCACACCAGTGGTGTGGGTCTCACCTCGTCGGTCGGCACACAGCAGGTGTCGACGACGAGCAGGCGATGATGCCCGCGGGACATCGGTGGTGCATCACGCCAGAGGCAGGGTGATGCACCATGACGTACCGGTTGGACCAGCCAGAACAGACCGTACAACCGGCGCGGCGCCGGACCGGGCGGCTCGGGGCACCGCATTTCGGTTCCCTTCCGCTCGGCGATCCCACGGGTGGCGCCGACGCCATCCGGTGGCGTGAGCAGGTCGACGGCAAGTCTCTCTATCCGCGGGTGTCCATCCAGCGCGACATCGTGCTCACCATGTCCGACGGGGTCCGGCTGCGGGCAACCGTCGTGCGTCCGGCCAACCGCTTCGGTCAGACCGTGCTGACCCCGTATCCGGCCGTCATCAACATCAACCCCTACAACCGGCTGGCCGTCGACGCCCTCGACCACACGCTGCACGCCCCGCTACTCGGCAAGGCGCTACGCACCGCGTCGGCCTCCATCGATGCCGGTGGCACCGGCCTCGAAGGGCTCACCACCCTCACAAAGACGCTGTCCGGCGGCGTCTTCGACGTCTTCGGCATCAACCGCAACCTGGTGCGTAGCGGCTACGTCCAGGTCATCGTCGACGTCCGTGGCACCGGCGCCAGCCAGGGCAAGTGGCAGATCCTGGGTGAGCGCGAACAACAGGATTCGGTGGAGATCATCGACTGGACATCTGAGCAGGACTGGTGCGACGGCACCGTCGGCCTCGCCGGATGGTCGTACTCGGCGATCAACTCGTTGCAGGCCGCCGACAAACGCCCCGCCGCGTTGAAGGCCGTCTTCGCCGTGGAGGGCTGCGACGACATCGTCCGCGACATCTACATCACCGGCGGCATGCCGTCGGCGTTCATCCCGACCTGGTTGTCGGCGGTGAACCTGCTCAAATGGGTGCCCAATCCATCGAGTCCCATCCACGACCTCCTGCGCGGCGACACCGCGCGATGGGCGCGCGACCGCATCAAGTCACCGGCCACCGAGATCGGATCGCTGCTGTGGGGATTCCTCACCGCCCGCGACGACCGCATCTTCGACGATCCCTACTTCGACGAACGCGATCCGCAGGTCGACCGCATCGAGGTACCCACCTTCACCGTCGGCGCCTGGCACGACCTGTTCGGACGCAGCGCAACCGGGATCTATGAACGGCTACAGATGGAGCCGGGCCGCAAGCAGATGCTGGTCGGCGACGGCTACCACCTCGACGTCGGATCGGGCTATGGCGGCAAGAGCTCGCCACCACGGCTCGACGTCCTCGAACGCGCCTGGTTCGACCGGTGGCTGAAGGGACACCGCAACGGGGTCGAGTACTACGGCCCGGTGACCATGCTGCAGCAGGGCGGTTCGTGGACCTCCGGGCACAGTTTCCCGCGGGCCGGGGTGCGCACGCAGCGTCTCTACCTGCACAACAGTCCGTCGGGCTCGGCCGAGCATGCAGTGCACGACGGCACGCTGAGCCACGAACCCGTCGACCATCTCACGTCGCTGCACGTGCGCGCCGACATCCGTGGCGCGATGTCGCGGGACATGACCCAGGTGACCGCGGGCGCGGCGATGGCGTTGGGACCGACGTTCACCGTCGATGCCCGGTATCAGGAACGCGGCGGGCTCTCGTTCAGCACCGAGCCGGTCGCCGAACCCACCACTATCAGCGGACCGATGAACCTGCGGCTCAACGTGGCCACCACCGCCCACGAGGCGATCTGGGCGGTGACGGTGAACGACGTCGCCCCCGACGGGACATCGACGGTGCTGACCAACGGCGCGTTGTCGGCGTCGAATCGGGCGCTCGACGAATCGAAGTCGACCTACGCCGCCGACGGTAGCCTGCTGTCGGCGCATCACTACCTGTCGTACAAGCGCAAGCTGCCGGTTCCTGCCGACGAACCGGTGCGCATCGATGTCGACCTGGTGCCGACCGACGCCATCCTCGACACCGGCCACCGGCTGCGGGTCGATGTGTACGCGGCCAGCTTCCCCCGGTATCTCACCGTGGTGCCCGACCTGATCAAGGCCCGTGGCCGCCGCCAGCGCCTCGTCCTCGATCCGCGCCACCCGAGCTACCTGACGTTCTGCGCGGGCGGGCAGTTGTAACAACCCGGGTTCACCGACGTCCCGGCGGGCGGCGTGTCACGGATGTGGCACGTCGCGCCGTCGGAAACCGATCACCCCAGCGGCCAGCAGAGCCACGGTGAGCACCGTGAGCACCACGACGGCGGTACCCGACGCATCGGCGGCCGGTACCGCCCCCACCGCGTAGAGCGGCGAGATCCGCAGGAGCCACTCCGGCCAGTCGAGACTGCCGCCGAGAAACCCGATGAAGGTGGCGTACCCGAGCAGCCCCCACACGGCCGGTTGCGCCCGTGGCAGCCAGCCGAACAGTGCCACCGACACCGCGGCGAAGACGGCCACCGCCGGCAGATAGGCGAGCCCGGCCAGCAGGTTGTTGCCGATCTCGCCCGCATCGTCGACCTGCACCGCGACCGCCGCACCGAGCCCCACGCTCGGCACCAGCAGCACCAGCACCAGCCCGACCAGGATCACCGCCAGCTGTGTGCCGATCCACTGCACCCGCGACACCGCCTGGGCCAGCACGACTTCCAACAGCCCGGTGCGCTCGTCGCCGCGCAGGCGACCGATCGCGGTGATCACGTATCCGGCGGCCATCAGCGCGAGGATGAGCATCGTCAACGAGAGGTAGGTGTCGATGCCGTGCGAGTCGTCGTCGGCACCGAAGGCCTGTGCGATCTGCGGATTGCCGGCCACCGCGTCGGCGACTTGCTGGGCCAGACTGCCGAAGATCACCGCCACGGCCAGACCCCCGATGGTCCAGCCGATGATCGCTCCGCGGTGCTCTCCGATCGCCCGCAACGGGATCGACCGCTTGTGCTCGGTGGCTCGCACCGGACCGGGACGCGCGGCCACCAGACCGGAACCGAGGTCCCGGGTGGCCGAACTCCGCACGCCGAACGCGATCAGCACTGCGGCGACCGCCGCGGCCAGCAGCAACGGCCACCATCGCATGTCGTCGGCGAAGGGCCGGGTCTCCTGCTGCCAGGCCAGCGGCGACAACCACTTCCACGCGTTGTCGCCGACGTCGCCGATGGCACGGGCCGCATATGCCAGTCCCAACAGGATCAGACTGACGGTGTAGACACGACGCGCGCGGCGTAACCATTGCGCCGCACACAGTGCGAGCCCGGTCCAGACTGCGCCGAGCCCGAACAGTGACAGCACGTAGAGCAGCCCGCGTTCGGCGGGCACCCCTTCGGCGAGCAGGGTGACGAACATACCGGCCGCCACCAACCCGAAAGCGACGATCGACCCGATGACGGCCGCCACATGCGGTGCCCACGAGGCGACCGATCGGGACCGCATCAGTTCGAGCAGGCCGGACTCCTCCGGGGCGCGGGTGAACCGCACCACGAGGTGCGTCGCCATCAACGGGAAGGCGATCGCGGCGATGAACGCGAACTCGTTGGCGGCCACACCGCCTAGCGTGTCGGCGCCGTACGGGGTCCCGTTGATGGCTGCGATGGCGGCATCATCACCGACCGCGGCACCGTAGGTGGCCAGCAGTTCGGGGGTGCCGTAGAGCCCGTCGATCGCGACGATCGTGGCAGCATATCCCGCGATCAGGCCGGCGACCCACGCGAGATACACCTTCCATCCGGTGCGCGCCTGCAGCCGCAGCATCGCCCCGACGCCGCCGCCCGGGACTCGTGGGGTGGGGGCGTGCGGGCGCGTGTCGAGTGTGGCGGTCATGACGGTGCGTCTGCGGTGTCGCCGGTGGCGCTGTAAGAGCTCAGGAACAGTTCGTCGAGGCTGGGTGGGCGCACCGTGATCGAGGTGACGCCCGCAGCCAGCACCGCATCGAGCGCGGACTCCAGCGAGGCGCTGCCGACGTCGAAGCGAACGTCGATGCCGGCGTCCGCTTGATGACCGCCGGACTCGGTGACCTGCAAGTGCACCACGTCGTCGAGGGTGCCCAGGCCGTCGGGGCGACGCCGCGTCCGCGCCTGCACGTGCGTGCGCGATCCGCGCCGCAGTTCGTCGAGACCCCCCGAGCGCACCGTCTTTCCGTCGCGGATGATGGTGACCTCGTCGCTCAGGGCCTCCACCTCGGCGAGGATGTGGCTCGACAGCAGCACCGTTGCGCCCGCGGTGACCCGCTCACGAACGGCCTCCTGGAACACCTCTTCCATCAGCGGATCCAGACCCGAGGTCGGTTCATCGAAGATGAGGAACTCCGCATCCGACGCGAGCGCGGCGATGAGCGCGACCTTCTGCCGGTTGCCCTTGGAGTATTCGTCGACCTTCTTGCTCTGGTCGAGAGAGAAGCGCTCGACGAAGTCCGCTCGACGGCGTTCGTCCAGACCCGCGCCGCCGGCGGCCAGGATGTCGATGCATTCGCCACCGGTCAGATCCGGCCACAGCGCGACGTCACCGGGGACATAGGCCATCCGGCGGTGCAGCCGCACCGCATCCGACCACGGGTCGGCACCGAACAGCCGCACCCGGCCCGTGTCGGCGCGGATCAGCCCGAGCACGGTCCGGATGGTGGTCGACTTGCCGGCCCCGTTGGGACCGAGAAAGCCGTGCACACGGCCCGGCTGCACGGCCAGATCCAGGCCATCGAGCGCACGCGCGCGCCCGAACGACTTGGTCAACCCCTCGACATCGACGACCAGATCCATCTCCGACCTCCAATTGGCAGTGCCCGCCACTTGGCAGTGACTGTACGGTAGGTGGCAGACAGAAGGAACCCGATGGACCGATCCCCTCAGCACGATCTGCGCTCCCGCAACCGCGTCCGCGCCATGGCGCACATCCAGCGAGTCGCGCTGGACCTGTTCGACGAACGTGGCTACGGCTCGGTCACGATGACCGAGATCGCGCAGGCGGCCGAGGTCGGCGAACGGTCGGTCTACCGGTACTTCGGTAGCAAACAGGGCGTGGTGCTCTACGACGAGATGGATGAGGTGGCGATCGCCGCCTTCGGCGAGCTCGTGCGGTCCCGGCCGGTGCTCGACGCGATCCGGTTGGCGCTGCGCGAGGCCGACGTCGCGGTCGACGACGCGGCGATGCACCTGGCGGTCCGCAAGCTACGCATCATCGACTCCGACCGCGAGCTACGCGCCGCGCTGGCCGAGCTGGTCGCCTCGATCGGCACCGCCCTAGGGGATGCGATCGCGGCCGCCGGCACCGCACCGCTGACCGCCCGCATCCAGGGGCGTTGCGTGGCCGACGCGCTCACCGTCGGCATCGAGCAGTGGTTCCGCGAGGGTGCCGACGGCTCGCTGTGGACCCAGCTCGAGCGCGCCGTCGACGTGCTCGACGCCGGCTTCGGCGAGCGTCACAGCACGTCGCTGTCGGAGAGCACAACGCGATAGACGAGCCCGGCCTCGGGCCCCAGCACGAGTCCGACGAGATCGGTCAGCGTGATCGCGAAACTCCGGCCGTGTGCCGGGGTGGCCGGGTCGTCGAGGTGATGGGCGATCTCGTGCAGGACGACGAGTTCGCGCAACGCCCAGCGTCCCCCGGTCGCCGACGGGATCGCGATCTGGGGCACCTGCCCCGACATCGACTCGTAGTGCGCGGAGCGGTGCCCGCGCCGTTCGCGGACCGTGACCGGTTGGCTCGCCCGATCGAACCGCTCCCGCACCCCGGGCAGGTCGAGGACCCGGATCACGTGGTCGCGCACCGACTCCACCGAGGCGAATCGGGCCTCGGCCGGCAGGGTGAGTTCAGTGCCCGCCAGCTGCACGGTGCGGTTCGATCCCGCCCGGTCGAACATGCCGAGCACGAGCCGCTCCGCGGCGTAGAAACGCGCCCGACCGACGTCGCGGGGGGTGTGCCCCGACTGGCCGGTCACCGCGTCTCCGGTCGGCCCACCGGTCGCCAGCGGCCCCGACGAACTACCATCTGACCGGCGGACCCGATGTCACCCGGCCGCGCGGAACGGAGGTGTGGGCGGTGAGCTCTCCATCGCTGGGCACCCGGGTCCGGGCGCGCACGGCCACCGTCACCGAACGCGCACTCGCCGTCCCCGGCGCAGGCCTGGTGCTGCGGGTTCTGCGCGACCTCGCAGTCAACGACATCACCGACCGCGCGATGACGCTGGCCGCGCAGGCCTTCACCGCGGTGTTGCCGATGGTGATCCTGCTGGCGGCCTTCCCTGACAACGATCTCGTCACCGACGCCCTCGGCGACCTGGGCATCAACACCGATCAGGTCGATGTCGCCGATACGACGGCACCCGACTCGGTGACCGCCTTCGGTTTGCTGGGTGCGTTGATGGTGATCGGTGGCGCGACATCGCTGTCGCGGGCCATGGGCCGGATGTACACGTCGATCTGGCAGGTCACCAAACTGCCGTTGTCCGGCTGGTGGCGCTGGGTGGTAGTGATCCTCCTGCTTCCCGTCGGGGTTGTCGCCCAGGGCTTTTCGGCGAACCTGCACGGCATCAACTTCACCGGGATCACGTTCGGGGCCTACGGTGTCGTCGGCGTGATCCTCGAGGTGGCCGCCACGTTCGTGATCTGGTCGCTCATGTTCACCTTGCTGCCCCGGCTGTTGGTGTCCGGTCAGGTGCCCATGCGTCTGCTCGCCCTCAACGGAGTGGTGACCGGCGCATTCATCACCGTCTTCCTGGTGGGCACCCGCATCGCGCTGCCGACCATCATGAGCGAGACCACCCAGCATTTCGGCACCCTCGGACTGGTGTTCGCCGCGATCAGCTGGCTGTTCTTCTTCGCCGGCATCGTGGTGGTCTGCACCATCGTGACGCACTCGCTGACCTGCGACCAGGGCCCCGTCGGCGCGTGGATTCGTCGCCACTTCGGCGCGCCCCGACCGTACCCACCGCGCCCGGAGGCCCTCGACGACCTGATCGAGGCACAGCCCGGCCCGGCGTCGGACGACTGAGCCACTCACTCCAACGCGCCCCGCGTTCCACCGAATTCGCGGTCGGCGCCGATCCTGGCCCGCCGACCCGCCCGATCTCCCGCTCGACGCGCGGCCTCCGAATAGCCCGCCGAGGCGCTCGACGGTTGCCACGTGCCGCGCGCCTTGGACTCGCTGCGATAGAAATCGGAGACCTCGATCTCCTTGTCCCGCAAAGCCACCGCGGTCGACGACGGCCGGGTCGCCTCGTCGGGATCGGCACTCAGCGCGTCGGCGCGCGCCTGCTCCCGGGCCTCGTTGAGCCGCTCGCCGATCCGTTCGGCGAAAGCGGACTGGAAGTTCAGACGCGCGGTGATCGGTGACAGTGGCTTGGTTTCGATCACCTTGCGACTACGCCACCCGCTGCCCCGGGTGACCACCCGGGAGAACTCCTCCCCCTTGTAAGCACCCGACCGAAGATAGGCGTCGCTGGCCGCCACCATCTGCACCACCAGGGAGGTGTAGAGGGTTTCACAGGTGTCGATGTCGTCAGCGAAACCATAGGCGAGCACGAACGTCGAATTGCCGGCGACGTCGACAGTGACGTCGTTGGCCCGCGCGATGGCCACGAACAGCTGGACATAGGTCCGCAGCCCACGCTTGCCCTTCTCCCCGATCGCGATCTGTCTGGAGACCGGAACGGTGGACTTCCGCCCCGCCGGATCGTGCGACCGGGCCACGGCGAGATCGATCGACGCCGCGGTCGCCAACCGTTGCGCCGCCTGCATGAAGGTCTCGGCCTCATGCGGGTTGTCGGTGCCCTCGGCCTGCCGGAGCAGGGCCGCGATCTTGGTGAGCAGCTTGTCGTCGCGCATATATATGAGACTATCCAGCGCCTCATTCGGTTCCACTTTTTTGTTCGTCCCCCCGAAATCCGCAGTTCCCACGGAAACTTGCGCAGAGTGGCGGAATCAGCTGCCCGGCCTGCTGGACCGTCACGGCGCCCAGCGGGCGATGTCCTCGTCGGTGATGGGTCGCTCCTGCGCAGGAGGCTGCGTCATCCGGAGCTGGTTTCCGAACGGGTCGCGGAACGCGCAGTCGATGCCGTAAGGCTGGTCCATGGGTTCCTGGGTGAACTCGACGCCCTTGGCCGCGAGGTCGGCGTAGGTACCGCGGCAGTCGTCGGTGGACAGGATGGTCACCGGCATCGCACCCAGCGCCACCAGTTCGCGCACCCTGGCCGCGGCCTGTTCCGACAACGCGGGCGGACTCGGCTTCTCCAGTAGGATCAACCGGTCCGGCTGTGCGGGCAGGGCGACGGTCAGCCATCGCATGAAACCCATGTCGACGTCGGTGTCGACGGTGAATCCCAGCGTGCCGACGTAGAAGTCGAGGGCGGCGTCCTGATCGAGGACATAGACGGAATGGATGCTGATGCCGTTGATCATGGCGGTGACACTACGGACGAGGTCGGCGCCGACGCTTCTCCGAAACTGCTCAACGCAGCCGGTCTCGTCCAGGCGCGCACAAAGCAGGCCGGCACCTGCGCCGACGTCACGCCCGCAACTCCGGACCACGCCGACCGGTAGACGCTCGGGCTGCGCCCGATGATCGAGGCGAAGGTCCGACTGAAGGTGCCGAGACTGTCGTAACCGACCGCCAACCCGACGTCGGTGACCGACAGCGATCCCTCCCGAAGGAGGGCACACGCCCGCTCGATCCGACGGCGCTGCAGATACCGGTGCGGCGTCTCGCCGAACACAGTTCGGAACCGTCGGCTGAAATGTGCCGGCGACATCACCGCGATCCGGGCCAGCGTCGGCACGTCGAGCGGCTCGGCGTAGTGACGGTCGATGGCGTCACGGGCCCGCAGCAGTCGACGATTCTCGTCTTCGCGCGGGGTGAACACCGCTCAATTCTGCACGCGAGTCAGTGTTGCTCGCAGGCGATGCCGTCCTTGTCGCGATCGCGCCCGGACTTGTTCGCGTCGTATACCGCTTGATCAATGGCGAAGTCGGTGACCGGCGTACCCGACGTGTGATCGACCGCGCCCGGCTGGCCGACACCGTGCGGATAGTCGACGTTGAGTTCGTCGCAATTGCTGTAGACGGTGACCGCCTGTGCGGGCGCCGCAACCGCCAGCGGCGCGACCGCCATCGCCGCAGCACCGAGCATCCCCGCCACCGTTCTCCGCGAACACCGCATGACCAGACCTCATCTCACCGTCGTCGTCGAACGGCTCGAGGATAGTCACCGCGGTGACCTGATCTCGGCCAATCCGTGCGCGGTTACTCCGAACGGCGTACAGGCGATCGCCGTCAGAGGCCGAACTTCGCCTGCATCCCCCGCAAGGTCTCGGCCGATGCCATCAGCCCCGCACGTTCCTCGTCGGACAGCGGCATCTCGAGGCGTGTCTGCGCCCCGCCGCGATCGACGATGGTCGGTAGCGACAGACACACATCGTCGAGCCCTTCATAACCTTGCGCCACCGTCGACACCGGCAACACCCGGTGCTCGTTGTTCAGCACTGCCTCGACGATGCGGGTCGCCGCGAGTCCGATGGCGTAGTTGGTGGCGCCCTTGCCCTCGATGATCTTGTAGGCGGCGTGCACCACCTCGTGCTGGATGCGCTCGCGGGCCGCCGCGTCGATCGGTTCCCCGCCCGGTAGCGGCTTCCAATGCGTCAGCGGCACACCGCCGATGGTGGCCGAACTCCACAGCGGGATCTCGGTGTCCCCGTGCTCGCCGACGATGTAGGCGTGCACATTCTGCACGGCGACGTCGCAGTGCTGCGCGATGAGGAAGCGCAATCGCGACGAGTCGAGCACCGTGCCGGACCCGAACACCTGGTTGTTCGGTAGGCCGCTGAACTTCAACGCCGCATAGGTGACGATGTCGACCGGGTTGGTGACCATGATGTAGACCGCATTCGGCGCCACCTCGAGCACCCCGGGCATGATCTTCTTGGTCAGCCCGATGGTCGCCTCGGCCAGTTCGAGCCGCGACTGCCCAGGCTTCTGCTTCGCGCCCGCGGTGAAGACGACGACGTCGGCGTCGGCGCACACCGACACGTCGTCGTCGCCGATGATGTCTGCGCGCGGGATGAACTCGAGGCCGTGTGACATGTCGAGCACCTCGGCGGTCACCTTGGAGGTGTTGATGTCCATAAGCGCCACCGTCCGCGCGACGCCGCGGATCAATGACGCATAGGCGACAGCGGTACCGACCGCCCCCGCTCCGATGATCGCCAGCTTTGTCGGTCGTACGTCCATCAAGTCACCGCCTGGTCTCGTGGGTCGTCCTCCCCGCGATTATTCACGCCCCGCCCCCGATCTGCACCGGAGACGACCCAGACAGCACGAAACCCCCGACGAACAGTCGGGGGTTTTGTGGTGACGTCGTGGCGTCGTGGCGTCAGGCCTGCGGCGCCTCGGTGAAGTTACGCGTCACCGCCGGGTCGACCGGGATGCCCGGGCCGGTGTTGGTGGAGACGGTGATCTTCTTGATGTAGCGGCCCTTCGCAGCCGACGGCTTCGCGCGCATGATCTCGTCGAACGCTGCGCCGTAGTTCTCCGCCAGCTTCTCGGTGTCGAACGACGCCTTGCCGATGACGAAGTGCAGGTTCGACGCCTTGTCGACGCGGAAGGTGATCTTGCCGCCCTTGATGTCGTTGACGGCCTTCGTGACGTCAGTGGTCACGGTGCCCGTCTTCGGGTTCGGCATGAGGCCACGCGGTCCGAGGACACGTGCGATGCGGCCGACCTTGGCCATCTGGTCCGGGGTGGCGATCGCGGCGTCGAACTCCAGCCAGCCGCCCTGGATCTTCTCGATCAGGTCCTCGGCGCCCACCTCGTCGGCGCCCGCGGCGGTGGCCTCGGCGGCCTTGTCGCCGGCGGCGAACACGATCACGCGGGCGGTCTTACCGGTGCCGTTGGGCAGGTTGACGGTGCCGCGGACCATCTGGTCGGCCTTGCGCGGGTCGACGCCCAGGCGCATGGCGACCTCGACGGTCGCATCGGTGTTCTTCGACGACGTGTCCTTGGCAAGCTGTGCAGCTTCCAGCGGGCTGTACAGCTTGTCGCGATCGACCTGTTCCGCGGCGGCGCGGTAGGCCTTGCTCTTCTGTGCCATTGCTCTGTTCTTTCTCCGTGAATTGATTCGGGTTGGTGGTTAGTGGGCCGAGCCGGCCCTCCCACGCGGTGTTCTTCTCTGCTGATCGAGTAGAGCGAATCCCTGCCGACCGAGTCGCAAAAATCCCTGCTGATCGAGTAGCTGCGAGCCGCTAGGCGAGCAGCGTATCGAGATCCAGCGAGATCAGCCGTCGACCGTGATGCCCATCGACCGAGCAGTACCGGCGATGATCTTCGCGGCCTGGTCGATGTCGGTGGCGTTGAGGTCTTCCTGCTTGGTCTTGGCGATCTCGCGGATCTGATCCATCGAGACCTTGCCGACCTTCTTGGTGTGCGGCTCGCCCGAGCCCTTCTGCAGACCGGCGGCCTTGAGTAGCAGCTTGGCGGCGGGCGGGGTCTTCAGCTTGAAGTCGAACGAACGGTCTTCGTAGACCGAGATCTCGACCGGGATGACGTTGCCACGCTGCGACTCGGTCGCCGCGTTGTACGCCTTGCAGAACTCCATGATGTTCACGCCGTGCTGACCGAGCGCCGGACCCACGGGCGGAGCCGGGTTGGCCGCACCTGCCTGGATCTGGAGCTTGATGATGCCGGCGAGCTTCTTCTTCTTGGGAGGCATCCTTGTTCCTTGTTTGTTCCTTGCATATCCACGCCCGCTGGAGACGTGGAAGTCTTTCGTTCGGCCCTTCGTGACGCCCGCTCGTTCCTCGCGGGCGCTCCTCAGGGACCGAACCGAGCTAAATCTTCTCGACCTGGTTGAAGCCGAGCTCCACCGGTGTCTCGCGACCGAAGATCGACACGAGCACCTTGACCTTGCGCTGTTCGGCGTTGACCTCGCTGATCGACGCGGGCAGCGTCGCGAACGGGCCGTCCATGACGGTGACCGACTCGCCGACCTCGAAGTCGACCTCGACAACTGCGGTCGCCGCGGCGGCGGCAGCCTCGACACCCTCGGCCGCCGCGCCCTTCTGTGCGGCCGGCTTCTTGGCCTCGACGCGCGGCATCAGGAACTGCAGCACCTCGTTGAGCGACAACGGCGACGGCTTGGAGGTCATTCCCACGAATCCGGTCACACCGGGGGTGTTGCGCACCGCGCCCCACGACTCGTCGTTGAGGTCCATGCGCACCAGGATGTAGCCCGGCAGCACCTTGCGGTTGACCTTCTTCGGCTGGCCGTTCTTGATCTCGGTGACCTCTTCGGTCGGCACCTCGACCTGGAAGATGTAGTCGCCCACGTCGAGGTTCTGCACGCGGGTCTCAAGGTTGGCCTTCACCTTGTTCTCGTAACCGGCGTAGCTGTGGATGACGTACCAGTCGCCGGGCGCGCGACGCAGTTGCTTGCGCAGTTCCTCGACCGGGTCGGCTTCTTCGGCGGGGGCCTCTTCGGCTGCGACCTCGTCGGCCACCTCGGCTTCGTCGGCGACGGCGTCCTCGACTGCCTCGGCCTCTTCCACGGCGACCTCGCCGCCGTCGACAGCTGCCTCATCGTCTGCGGCAGCCTCGACCTGAGCCTCGACACCCGGGTCGTTGGTCTCGTCGACAGCATCGACCGCCGACGCATCGACGGCGTCGGCCGACTCAGTGGTCGATTCGATCTCGTTCTCCGGGGTGCTCACTGCAGCCCACGCTCCTCTTTCGTTTCCGGTCGTCCTGGCTCGGCCGCGGTCCGCTTGCGTGGATCGTCAGCCGAAGAGCCAGAGGACTCCCCTGGCGAAGACCAGGTCGAGACCGGAGATGAATGCGGTCATGATGATCACGAAAACCAGCACGACGATCGTGTAGGTGATCATCTCCCGGCGGGTGGGCCAGATGACCTTCTTCAGTTCGGCGACGACCTGCTGCAGAAAGACCCAGATCCGAACGAACGGGTTGCGGCTCTGGCCTGCATCGGCCTTCTTCTTGCGTTCTTTGACCGCGACCGCGGAACCGCTGCCGGTCTCCGCGTCGCCGCCGGTGCTGGAGGCACTCGTCGACGAACGACGGCGCGACGAGCGCTTGCCCGAAGGACGGAGTTCACTCGACTCCGCGCCGGTCTCCTCGACGTCCTCGCGACCTTCGAGCCCCTCTACCGATTCGGCAGCGGTGTCGTCCGCACCTTTGGCGCGGGCAGCTCGATCTCGCTTGCTCACTTTCGAGGTCCTCTCGTCAACGTGTGCCCTCACCAGGGCAGGGGCGACAGGACTTGAACCTGCAACCTGCGGTTTTGGAGACCGCTGCTCTGCCAGTTGAGCTACGCCCCTTTGCGACTGTGCCGCGGCTCTCGCCACGTTACAGCTGCCATCTGACCCGACCCTGAGAGGAAAGCTCCTCACACAACCAACGCGCCACCCTATGGGCAGCGCGCAAGTCTCAAGTCAAACCAGACACCTCAGTGTAGATCACGTGCGCCCTGGAACCCAAAACGGGTCCGAACGCCCGCCGCGCCGATGCCGCGTGTCCGCGAGCATCACCGCTGGGCCTCACCGACCGGATAATCCAGTCGAGCGAGCTCAGTGGTGATCCCGGCGGACACTCCACAGGCCTTCGGAGATCTGTGGACACCGAAATCGAAGCTCGTCCGATCCGCACCACAATCTACCGGCATGCACGATTTCGGCGTTTACACCCGGCGGGAACTACGCAGCAGGAACGTCACCGATTCCGATCTGCGACGCGACGTCCGTCGCGAGATCTACACCCCTGAGGGCAACGGTTGGTACTCCATCCCATCGGCCGATCCCACCGCGCTGGCGGCGGTCCGCAAGCACGTCGCACTGAGCTGCGTGACCGCCCTCGAACACTATGGGGTCTGGCTCCCGCCGCAGGTCGACAAGGTTCATCTGCGCGGGAACTCGCAGGCCAACCGCGATCACCCGGGACGCTATCGCCGCCACTTCGGCCGCCCATTGCCGGTGACCACCATCCTCGACGACCCGCACACCGCGCTGCGCCATGCCTTACGTTGCCTCGATCCGGAGGGCATCACCGTGGTGTGCGATTCGCTGCTCAACATGTCACTGCGGATGCGCAGCGGGCTGCTCGCAGCCGAGGTCCTGACGCCCGGCGAGGTGGAATCCGCATTCGACGGCGCGCCGGAGCACATCGTGGCGTGCTTCAACAGGTGCGACGAGCGCGCAGCGTCGGGCACCGAGACGATGGGCAGGGTGCGGCTGCGCGGCCTCGGCCTGAAGGTTGAGGTGCAGGCGTACGTCCCCGGACTCGGACACGTGGACCTCAAGGTGGGCGATCGGCTACTGATCGAGATCGACAGCTTGGCCCATCACACCGGGGTCCACAACTACGACGAGGATCATCGGCGCGATCAGGTCGCCACCAGCCTGGGATTGCTTCGGATGCCCCTGACGTACAAGAACGTCGTCTACGAGTGGCCGACAACCGTGGAGAAAGTGCTCGATGCGGTCCGCGGCGGCCACCACCTGTCCCCGCGCCACCGAAAGATGTCCGCCGACATCACCGCACAGCGGTGCGAGCTGGATAATCCGCGCGAGTGCCCTGAGTCGTGATGTCCGCGGACACGTTCGGGGTCGGCGGGCCACCGATTACGCGGACGGCAGCACTCAGTTGAATTGCACGTGCGCCAGCGCGCGACCGAAGATCTTGCGGTCGCCCTGCTTTGCGACGATCGCGATCACGCCGCGCCGGGTCTCCGGATCCAGCGACTTGATCTTGCCGGTGAAGTCGACCTGGGCGTAACCCTCGGCCGGGACGTACACCGGGCTGGTGAAGCGCACGTTGTACTCGTAGATCGCGGCCGGATCTCCGACGAAGCTGCTGACGAAACTGGCGCCCAGTCCCATCGACTGCATGCCGTGCGCCACGACGGTTTCCAGCCCGATGACCTTGGCGACCTCGTCGGAGAAGTGGATGGGGTTGGGATCGCCGGCCACCCCGGCGTAGTTCACCAGGTTGCCGCGGGTGAGTGTCTTGGTCATCGCCGGCAGTTCCTGACCGACGGTCAGGTCGTCGAAGTCGATCGCCGAATACGGCTTGGGATCGACCTGCGGGTCGGGCAGCGAGTACCGCTCGAACGGACCGTGCACCGTCTTGGGCATGACGGCTTCCCGGTCGACCTTCATCATCACGTGCTCGAGCTTGTCGAGGACGTCGGGATCGGCCTCCACGGCCGGGCGGGCCACCAGGCTGGTCCAGGTGGTCATCACCGGTTCGTCATGCTGGTTCCAGATGATGTTCTTGGTCACCATCACGTCGGTGCCGGCCATCTGACGGAAGGACTCGAGCGAGACGTCACAGATCAGCTGATCGCCGACCTTGACCGGCTGGTGGAACACCAGACGCTGGTCGGTCTGCATGATCTGCCACAGGTCGTAGCCGGTGACGACGTCTTCGAACAGGCGGCGCTGAGCGATGATGCCGAGCACGGAGACGAAGGTGGGTGCGGCGATCAGGGTGTCGTGACCAAGCTCGGCGGCGGCCTGCTCGTTCCAGTGGACGGGGTGGTCGTCCTGGACGGCACGGGCGTGCTTGCGGACCTCTTCGCGACCGACCTCGTAGTAGTCGTCGACGGTGTAGTTGTAGCCCACCATCGCCTGAGTGTGGGCGGCGATCTCCTCCGGCGTCAGCTTGACGCCGTTCTTCAGTGCCTCGATCCGCTGCTGGATCTCCGCTTCGGTCACTGACATCGGATACCGCTCCTTCACTTCGCCAACCCGTGGCGCCGTTCCCCGTGCGCTGCTAGCTGTCGCCGTCAGCATGGCCGGTCGGCTCCGACCGGGTTTCGCCCTACGGCTGCGGGCTGCCTCTTGGATCAAGAGGCAGCCCGCTTTAGTCGTTCATACCGGAATCGCCGGTGATGCGCTCAGCGCGATTCCTTATGTGCCTGATGCTTGCCGCAGTTCGGGCAGAACTTCTTGATCTCGAGGCGGTCGGGATCGTTGCGGCGGTTCTTCTTGGTGATGTAGTTACGGTGCTTGCACACCTCGCACGCCAAGGTGATCTTGGGGCGAACATCTGTTGAGGAGGCCACTTCGTTGCCTTCTTTCGGTGGTACGTGGCGGGCTCGGCTGCCCTATTGCGTGTTCGGCTCCGAGCTGGTCGGCACCGATGTGTAGCGGTGGAGGGACTCGATCCCTCGACCTCACGATTATGAGTCGTGCGCTCTAACCAGCTGAGCTACACCGCCATGTGGACTGGGGTCCAGCGAGCCCCCTGACGGAATCGAACCGTCGACCTTTTCCTTACCATGGAAACGCTCTGCCGACTGAGCTAAGGGGGCGTGCCCGATCAGACCCAGATCGGATCTGCTCGAGAGCCTTAACGAGGTTACACACTGAAGCAGGCGCTCACCAAATCGCTGGTCGCGACCGGTGGCGAGCGCCGAATCATCAGCGATTTACCACGTCGTGGCAGGTATAGGATTCGAACCTATGTAGCTTGCGCGACGGATTTACAGTCCGCTCCCTTTGGCCGCTCGGGCAACCTGCCGTGCCGCTCCGCCAACCGCTCACACGGCTGTAAGAACAACGCCGTGAAGAATACAACGAGCATCCCGCATCCACGCAAATCGGCTGTTCAGAGGCTCATCGCGGGTTCGGTCCGGAGTCGGCGCAGCACGACGATAGGCTGTCGGTCATGGCTGATTCATCGTTCGACGTGGTGAGCAAGGTCGACCGCCAGGAGGTCGACAACGCCCTCAATCAGGCGGCGAAGGAACTGTCGCAGCGCTACGACTTCCGCGGCACCAACACCGGTATCGAGTGGTCCGGCGAGGAGACCATCGTGATCACCTCCGACGCCGAGGAGCGCGCGCAGGCCGGGCTCGAGGTGTTCAAGGAGAAGTTGATCCGCCGCGACATCTCACTCAAGGCGTTCGACGCCGGCGAACCCGCGGCGTCGGGCAAGACGTTCAAGATCTCCGGGAAGATCGTCGAGGGCATCGACTCCGAGCACGCCAAGAAGATCTCCAAGAAGATCCGTGACGAGGGCCCCAAGGGCGTCAAGGCGCAGATCCAGGGCGAGGAACTGCGCGTGTCGAGCAAGAAGCGCGACGACCTCCAGGCCGTCATCGCACTACTCAAGGGTGAGGACTTCGGGATCGCGCTGCAGTTCGTGAACTACCGCTAGACAACCGCTGATCGAGTAACCACCGGCCCACCCGACACGACGCCCCAACCGCTGATCGAGTAACCACCGGCCCACCCGACACGACGCCCCAACCGCTGATCGAGTAACCACCGGCCCACCCGACACGACGCCCCAACCGCTGATCGAGTAGCCGCCGAGGCGCCAGCCGAGGCAGCGTATCGAGATCAGGTTCGCCTAGACGATCCCGATCTCACGCGCCCGCACGCCGGCCTGAAACCGCGATCGCGCGCCGAGTGCATCCATCAGCTCGGCCACGCGCCGACGATACGTCCGCACCCCGAGCCCGAGGCTGCGTGCGGCGGTCTCGTCCTTGACCCCCTGCCCCAGCAGGTCGAGGACCTGCGGGGCCAGCGCGCGGATGTCGGCGATGCCCGCGTCGTAGGCGGCGAGGTCGGTCGCCGAGCGCCAGGCGGCCTCGAACAGCGACGACACCCCGTGCACCGCGTCCGGCTGGGTGATGACGCTGTAGCTGCGCTGCCCTCCCGTGCGGTCGCCGGCCAGGATCACGATTCGGCGATCGAGGATGATGGTTTCGTTGATTTCGTCGGCGGTCACCCGGATGTCGGCGCCGTACTGATCGCGCCGCACTGCCAGATGGTGTGCAGCGACCGGGTCGAGGAGGGTCGCCGCCCGGTAGATCTTGCGGACACGCACGGGACCGCGATGCTGTGTCCCGACCACCCTCTCCGGGGTATCCAACGTTCCGTGCTGCCACGCGAACGTCCACAGGTCGTTGGCCGCGCACGACACCTCGGTCGCGGTCGCGAACAGATGCTCGGTGCGGCGGAACAATTCCTCTTCGCTGCGCACGACGGTGACGGAGTCGGTGTCGGTCATGACCTCCAGTGTGCGCCCGCAGAGCGATTCACGGACGGTGTGGCAGCTTGTTGCCAGAGCACAACACCGCGGCCGCGGACTCGCCACAGTGGTCCTATGACCATTGATCACCACCTCCACACCCCGACCCCGACCGCCGACGCTGCGGGCACCTGGCGACTCGGCGACCGCACCGTCAACCGTCTGGGCCTGGGCGCGATGCGCCTGGGCGGTATGCCCTGGGAGCCACCCCGTAACCGCGACGACGCACTCGCCGTGCTGCGCCGGGCCGTCGAACTCGGCGTCGACCACATCGACACGGCCGCGTTCTACTTCACGCCGACCCGGCTGGCCAACGAGCTGATCAGCACCGCGCTGCAGCCCTTCCCCGATGATCTGACGCTGGTCACCAAGGTCGGACCCAGCCGGTCGCGTGACGGCGAGTTCGAGCCGATGGCGCGTCCCGAGCAGCTGCGCGGGCAGGTCGAGGAGAATCTGCGGCAACTCGGGATCGACACGATCGACGTGGTGAATCTGCGCTGCGGCACCAGCATGGACAAGACCGATGCGTCGATCGCCGAACATCTCGGCGCGCTCGCCGAACTGCGCGACGCCGGGCTGCTGCGTCACATCGGCATCTCCAACGTGACGGCCGACCAGCTGGCCGAGGCACTGACGGTGACGCCGGTCGTCAGCGTGCAGAACCGCTACGGCCTCACCGACCGCGGCGACGACGATCTGCTGGAACTGTGCGGCGCGAAGGGCATCGCCTTCGTCCCGTTCTTCGCGGTCGCCACCGCCAGCGGCGCCTCCCCCGATGGCCCGGACACGACCGGACAGGCGCAGATCAGTTCGATCGCCGAGAAGTACGACGCGTCGCCGGCCCAAATCCGACTCGCGTGGACGCTGCATCGGGGCCCGCATGTGCTCGCCATCCCCGGCACCGGCAACCCGGCACATGTCGAGCAGAACATCGCGAGCGCATCACTGCGACTCGACGACGCCGACCTCGCAACGCTCGACGCCATCGCGGCCGGCTGATCCGACGAGTCGCCGAGGACCCCGATCTGCGTGGTCAGCATGCGGTGGTGCTGCCCTCATCCCAACGTGTGAATGCGCTGCTGGTCGTCGGGGGCCAGCACCGGTGCGATCTTCGTGTCGAAGGTGACCAGGCGCGCAGAATTCTGTGCGGCCAGATTTACCAGGTGTAGGTCGGTGACCTGACGGAAGCCGACGAGACCGGTGAGGCCGATACTTGCGTGAGCCAGGGACGAATCGTCCGGCAGGAATACCGAACGCTCATGCGCCCGCAGTGAGCGCAGCGTGGTCAACGCCGTCTCCGCCTCCACCACTCGGCCCATGACCGACCGGTTGAGCGCCGTCCTCAGCAGGCCGGCCTCCGTGATCGGCGTCGTCGCGAATCGTCCGGTGGCGGCGAACCATTCCTGCGCAGATCGGTGATGGACGTGGGAGGGCGCAAGGAGCGCCACCAGCACATTGACGTCGGGCAGGTCGAGGTCACTCATCGTCGAGCATGGCACGGGCGACCATCTCGTCGGTCACCACGTGGCCCGGTTCAGAGGGCAGCAGCACGAGCCCTTCCGGTTCGGCCGGTCGCGGATTCTCAGAGGACAGACCTGCCATCGCGAGTTCGGAGACCGCTTGGCCGATGCTCGCGTTGCGTCCGTCGTTCACGCGAGCACGCGCAGCGGCCAGCACTCGTGGGTCGATGTCCAGCGTGGTGCGCATGCCTCAGGGTAGCGCATCACGCATCACGCATCACCGTCCCGCGTGCGGTCCCCGCCTCGCCATCTCGTGGAGCCGTGCAATCCGGTCCTCGGTCGGCGGGTGACTGGAGAACAGCTTCGCCACCCCGCCGCCACGGAACGGGTTGGCGATCATCAGGTGCGACTGCGACTCGATCTTCGGGTCCTCCGGCAACGGCGCGCGGTCGATGCCGCCACTGATCTTGGCCAGCGCCGAGGCCAGTGCGAGCGGGTCGCCGGTGAGCTCGGCACCGGACTGGTCGGCCTGGTACTCCCGCGACCGCGACACCGACATCTTGATCACCGACGCCGCGAGCGGACCGAGCAGGGTGATCATCAGCACGCCCAGGATTCCCGGGCCGTTGCCATTGCGGCCGCCACCGAAGAAGAACGCGAAGTTCGCCAGGCCGGTGATGATGGACGCCATCGCGCCGGCGATCGACGAGATCAGGATGTCGCGGTTGTAGACGTGCGACAGTTCGTGGCCCAGCACCGCCCGCAGCTCTCGTTCGTCGAGTATTCGCATGATGCCTGCGGTGCAGCAGACCGCGGCGTTCTTCGGGTTGCGGCCGGTCGCGAACGCGTTCGGCGACTCGGTGGGGCTGATGTAGAGGGCCGGCATCGGCTGGCGCGCACTGGTCGCCAATTCCCGCACGATGCGGTAGAGCACCGGCGCCTGCACCTCGGTGACGGGCTGTGCATGCATCGACCGCAACGCCAGCTTGGCGGAGTTGAAGTACACGTAGGCGTTGGTGCCGATCGCGATCACCACCGCGAACAGCAGGATCGTCGGGCTCTGGAACATCGCCCCGATACCGACGATGATCGCCGACATCAGGCCCATCAACGCAGCGGTCTTCAGACCATTGAAGTGCATCATCCCTCGTTCTCGCGCATCACCCGACGTACGTCGTCAGGGTGCTTTCACTCTTCCAAACGTCCGAGGCGTCGGCAGAGTTTCCACACCGCACCCGCGCGGGTCGTCCCGCCACCCCGATATGAGGTAGCGAACTACTCATGACCTGGGGTTCTGCGCTCCGTAGCGTCAGATTTCCCCCCCGACGACGATCACGAGGCCCCTGATGTTCACCAAGTTCAGCCATACCGGCGAAGTCGCGACCCAAGACGAACTCCTGTTCACCACACCCTTCGGCTACATGTTCGACGACGCCGCGCACTCTGCGTCGTGCCTGTTGCCGCGGTCCTGCGAGACGATCACCGCCCTCAAACAACTCGGCGACGCGATGGCGACCGATCAGACCGGGCTGCCGAACGACTCGACGACGCTGCCGGCGATCCTCACCTACCTCGGCCAGTTCATCGATCACGACCTCACCGCGCGCACGGATCGCGAGTCTGCGGTGTCCACGATCGGCCGGGGTGAACCGGTGACGCCACGCGATCCCGACGAGGTGGTGGCGAATCTGCACAACGGGCGACGCCCGCAACTCGATCTCGACAGCGTGTTCGGGGACGGGCCGTCGCTGGTCGGCGTATCGGAGACCACGTCTCAAGTGCTGTACGCCAACGATCTGAAATGACGGTCTTCCAACCGTCGTCGACTCGGCGCGACGTCCCGCGCGATCCGGCGACCCGCGTCGCGATCATCGCCGACGCCCGCAACGACGAGAACCCCAACATCTCGGCGCTGCACTGCGCGTTCCTGTTGTTCTACAACAAGATCTACGACGCGTAGGTTGCCGGGACGCCCGCGTGCAAGCACATTCGCGCACGCCAGCTGACCCGTTGGGCCTACCAGTACATCGTCGTGAAGGACTATCTGGCCCGCGTGTGTGACCTCGGTGTCGTCATCGACACGCTCGCCAACGGGCCACGCTATTACGGTGTGTCCGCCGGACACGGCCAGACGTTCATGCCGCTCGAGTTCTCCACGGCGGCGTTCCGCTTCGGGCACACGATGATCCGGCCGGAGTATCGGCTTCGCGGTGGCCAGAGCCCGATCGCGGTGATGGACATCCTCGCGCCGAGCCGCCCCGATGCGGCCGGCAACCCGAACGCCACCTTCTTCGACACCGGCGACGCGACCCCGCATCAACTGCGGTCCTCGGCGATCCTCGACTTCACCTTTTTCGCCGGCAGCGGCCCGAACGTCCAGAAGGCCCGCAAGATCGACTCGAACATCTCCGCCGGGTTGGGCTCGCTGCCACTCGGGCCGCGCACCGGCGATCCGATCCTCGGCCACCTGGCCAAGTCGAACCTGGTGCGCGGCTACAGCTTGTCGATACCCACCGCGCAAGCATGCTGCGAGACGATGGGCGTCAAACCGATGACGATCATGCAGATGGGCGGTGCCGGTGAATCCGCGAACGTCAAGAACATCCTGGAGACCACCGCTCTCGGCCAGCGCACCCCGCTCTGGTATTACATCCTCCGCGAGGCCGCAGTGCAGCAGAACGGTGAACGGCTCGGCGAACTCGGCAGCCGCATCGTCTGCGAGACCATCATCGGTTCGCTGAAGTCCGATCCGAACAGCTACCTCAACGCCAACGACCTCGCCGTGACACCGCTGGGAGTCGACGTCGGCACCGCTGTGATTCGCACCCTCACCGACCTCCTCAACCACGCCGGCGTCGGCCCGGTCGGTCCCTGACGGTTCTGGCCGCAGCGCCCGATTCCGGGTTGGAGACGAAACTGCGGCCAGACACTGCGGGTGCGGCCAGAACTTTCGGCCAACCCCGCGCGACCAACCTCGTGCGGCTAGCCCGTGCGGTCGATGGTGTAGCGGACCAGGGAGCTGAGGGCGCCATGGGCGGGGCTGTCGGGAAGTTGCGCGAGCACCGCCTCGGCTTCGTCGGCGTAGGCCCGCAACCGCTCGTGCGCGGCCGTCATCCCCGACGACGCATTGAGCACCTCGATGGCCTCGGCCACCTCGGCGTCGTCGGTGACCGGACGCGCCTTGCCGGTCTGCGGGTCGAGCAGCAGCTCCCGCAGCCGCTGCGACGCCGCATCGTCGCTGCGCAACGCGTACAGCACCGGCAGCGTGTGCACGCCCTCGCGTAGGTCGGTGCCGGGCGTCTTCCCGGAGTCGCCGCTGACCGAGCTGATGTCGATGATGTCGTCGGACACCTGGAAGGCCGTGCCGATAATGTCGCCGAGCCTGGACAACCGCTCGACGTCGTCGGTGGTGGCGTCGGCGGCCATCGCACCGAACCGGCCCGACGCGGCGATCAGCGACCCGGTCTTCTCCCACACCACCTTCAGGTAGTGCTCGATAGGATCGCCGCCGTCGGCCACGCCCACGGTCTCCCGCATCTGACCGGTCACCAGTTCGGCAAAGGTCTCCGCGATGATGCGCACCGCATCCGGGCCCAGCGTCGACACCAGCCGCGACGCCCGAGCAAACAGGAAGTCGCCGGACAGTATCGCCACCGAGTTGGTCCACCTCGAGTTGGCGCTCGGGGCACCACGCCGCAGCTGCGCCTCGTCCATCACGTCGTCGTGATACAGCGTGGCCAGGTGGATCATCTCCACCACGGTGGCCGAGGTGATGACCTCCGACGCGTCCGGCCGCCCGCCGAACTGCGCGGCGAGGATCGCGAACATCGGGCGAAAGCGCTTGCCGCCGGCCTTGGCCAGGTGCGTCGCCGCCTCGGTCATGATCTCGTCACCCGATGAGAGTTCGGCCAGCAACAGATCCTCGACCTGCGCCAACGACGTCCGGACCGTCTCGGCGAACTCGTCGGTGCCCAGGTCCAGCCCGGCGAATGTGGACTTCACTGCGCTAGCCGCTCCATCTCGTCGTCTTCTACAACCGACCACCATCGGTCGGCTGCCGTGCTGCCGAGCCTAGTCGTTGTGGCGGCCCGACATACTGGTCGGGTGAGTAGCGACGACTCCCCACCGCTCGATGCCCGGCACACGGTTCCCGAGCGCACCGACGTCCTCGTCGTCGGCGCAGGTCCGGGCGGTTCCGCGGCCGCAGCGTATGCCGCGGCCGCCGGTCGCGACGTGGTGCTGCTTGATGCTGCGACGTTCCCGCGCGACAAGACCTGCGGCGACGGTCTCACCCCGCGCGCGGTGGCCGAACTCGGTCACCTCGGTCTTGGAGATTTCCTCACCCATCGCCCGCGTATCGACGGACTCGCGCTGCACGGGTGGGGCGCCCACCAGTTGGTCCGATGGCCCTCGGGCCGGTTCCCCGCCTACGGCAGTGCCGTGTCGCGGATGGAGCTCGACGACGCCATCCGCGCTCTCGCGGTATCCCGCGGAGCGCGAATGGTGCAGGGCGCCAAGGCCGTCGATGTGACAATGACCGGTGACCGGATCGCCGAGGTCGTCGTCGAGGGCGAGTCCGGCCGGACGCCGATCACGGTGGATGAGGTGATCGTCGCCGACGGGGTGCGGTCGGGCTTGGGCAAGAAACTCGGCCGTGAGTGGCATCGGGAGACCGCCTACGGCGTCGCCGCCCGCGCGTATGTGCCGTCGAGTCGCGCCGACGATCACTGGATGGGTTCGCACCTGGAACTACGCGGTCCCGACGGCGATCTGCTCCCCGGCTACGGCTGGGTGTTCCCGCTCGGCGACGTCGCGCCCGGCCCGCTGCCGCTGTCGGGCGGGCTGCTCAACGTCGGTGTCGGCGCGCTGGCCACCGCGAAGCGTCCGGCACACATGGCGCTGCGCCCGATCCTGGAGCACTACGCGGCGATGGTCGGCGACGAGTGGGCCATCACCGGCACCCCGCAGTTACTCACCTCCGCGTTGCTGCCGATGGGCGGAGCCGTCACCGGCATTGCCGGACCGAACTGGATGCTCATCGGAGACGCCGCGGCCTGCGTGAACCCGCTCAACGGGGAAGGCATCGATTACGCGCTGGAGACCGGCCGGCTGGCCGTCGAGCTCCTCGCCGACTCCACCGACCACACCACCCGATGGCGCGACCTGTTGGTGGAGCACTACGGTCTGGCCTTCTCCGCCGCCCGCCGCCTGGCCGGGCTGCTCACCATGCCGCAGACCGTGCCGGCCCTCGGCCGCCCCGGCATCCGGTCGGCCCGGCTGATGTCGATGGTCGTGCGGGTGATGGGCAACCTCATCACCCCCGACGACGCCGACCTCGTCGCGCGCGCCTGGCGCACCGCCGGCCGGGTCTCCACCCGCATCGACGACCGCCCGCCGTTCAGCTGAGCCGGTCCCGTCTCCGTCCCCACCGCCAACCGAGCAGACGACAACCACACCGAGAAACCACACCACCCGCTGATCGAGCACACGACAACCACACCGAGAAACCACACCACCCGCTGATCGAGCACACGACAACCACACCGAGAAACCACACCACCCGCTGATCGAGCACACGACAACCACACCGAGAAACCACACCACCCGC
>NZ_JAKGCU010000006.1 GCF_021556435.1 Gordonia tangerina | reverse complement strand
CAAAAAGTTTCAACACAATCAGGAAAGCAAAACCTGACAAAAACAATCCAAAAAACTGGCAAAAAACTCCACAGACATCCCACACACGAGGAGTGCAGGACATCCACAAAACCAATGCCACAAAAAATGGCATCAGACAATCCATCAACACACTATCGAGTTCTCAAAGAACACACACCCACCAGCACCACCTCACAGTGAGGCGAACTCCAGCAAGCTTCATGTTCGACCCCGGCGCTATTCAGGCCGCAACACAGCGACCTAGATAATACTCTCAGGGGCGGCCAGCTCGAACCCGGTCTCCACTCCCGTTCGACCTTTCGGCCTCCCGGGCGGCGCCGTGGCGCGCTGACTGGAGAAAAGTTACGCACATACGCCGTCAAACGCAAATCGCCTGGTCAGCGCCTGCTTCTGCGTGCACGAGATGCTCGTGATGGACAGATACCACTGGGGGTTGCTGACCTTCGGTGCCATCCTCGTTCTGTGTCACCGTCGTCGCACCTGGTGTTGCTGCACGGTGTGGCCTGCTCGGGCCGCATCTGGCAGGACGTGGTCCCACTCGTGTCCGCACATCACGATGTCCATGCCCTGACTCTCCTTGGCCATCACGGCGGGCCGGCGATACAGCGCCATCCACCGCAAGTGTCTGACGTGGTGGACGCTGCCGAACGCGATCTCGATGACCTCGGCATCGACCGACCTCATCTGGCCGGGAACTCACTCGGTCGGATGGATCGCGATCGAATTGGCTCGTAGGGGTCGCGCCGCGAGCGTGTGCGCGTTCTCGCCCGCCGGCTTCTGGTGGGACCGCGCCTCCCACCGACGACCGGCGCAAGCCATTCGCGCATCTCGCGCTTTCACACGGCTCTTGCGTCCGGCCGCGCGTTTCGCGGCGAGATCCGCTTCGGTCCGGCGGCTGAGTCTGCGGCCGGTTGCACTTCACGGAGACCGGCTGACCGCCGCGCAGGTCCTCGACATGATCGACGATTGTCTCGACTGTCGCTTCATGGACGAGTACAGACCGGACGAGTGGGCACATCCTCTGGATCCGTTGCCCTGCCCGGTGACGCTGGCATGGGCACAGCTCGATCGCCTCATCCCGGCAGCGACCTATGGTTCTACCGCGCGTCAACGGCTTCCCGACGCGACGTGGATGCTGCTACCCGATGTCGGCCACATCCCGATGATCGACGACCCGGACCTGGTCGCCCGGACCATCCTCACGGTAACTGGCGGCGACGCCGCACAGTCCTGATGGACCGGTCAGCCTTGACGCGCGTTCCGCGGAACGCCGAACGCCGCGTAGGCCTCGCCTCGTCGAGCCGTCGATCCTGGGGGCTGCCCGAGGTTCAGCTTGTCCGACGATCGGGCACAAAGACCCTGTCCAGGATGCCGCAGAAAATCAGCACGGTGTCGGCCATGAACTCGCGCCGCGATACACCGCATGCCCGCAGCGCCGGACCGTGATCGACAGCGACTACGACGATCACTGCCACCGCCATGAGACGCCACAACTCCCGCAGCACTTTTCGGGCCGGCGTCGGTATGGCTTGGAAGCCGATGCGGAGACGGCGGCACTGGAACGGGACGTGGTGGCGTTCGTCATCGAGAATCCGTTCGGCGACGTCGATCAGGACTGAATCGCGACCGCCGTCGGCCAGAGCGCGGTAGTAGCGCAGCGCAACGACTTCGGCGATGGTGAGCACCATCAGCTCGAGTCGTAGGCCCATCAATCTACGCAGGTGTACGAAGACGGTGTCCGACCAGTGTGAGCGCTTCGTCCCGGGGCCACCCGCGTTCAGCAAGTGCGCCAGCATTCGCGCGTGATTCTGTTCCTCTGCGACAAAGAGTTCGACCGCGATCGCATAATCCGGGTCACCAGTGGCTCGGGCATTCTCGATCAGGTGCCGTCCGTCGCCACTCTCGCCCACCTGGAACTTCTGCAGACTCCGCGCCACCGCCGGGTCAAGCCGACTGCATGCAGACCACTTGGGCTGAGGGGCCGATGCTCGGCGAGCTGCCCGCTCGCGAAACTCATCCGACCAGCCGGTCGCCTCGACCTTAGGTGTCTTGTCGTGGTCCTTCACTCTTCTGAGCTGCCGGTAGTCGACGACGACATGTGCCTGCAACCGGTCGGGCCAGCAGCTAGCAAGCAAGCCCTACCCGCGCGCCATATCCACGAACTTGCTCAAATGCAGTTGGTGCGCAACGGTAATCGTCGCCGTCGGACCATTGCGATGCTTACCCAGGATGATGTCGGCCTCACCGGCGCGTGGGTCGTCGCGCTCGAAGGCGTCGGGGCGGTGCAGCAGGATCACCATATCCGCATCCTGCTCGAGTGAGCCCGATTCGCGCAGGTCAGAGACCTGCGGCTTCTTGTCTGTCCGCTGTTCCGGCCCGCGGTTGAGCTGACTGATCGCAACCACGGGAACCTCGAGTTCCTTTGCAAGCAGCTTCAATTGGCGGGAGAACTCGGAGACCTCCTGCTGGCGGGACTCGACCTTCTTACCCGAGGTCATCAGCTGCATGTAGTCGACGACGACGAGGCGAAGGTCTTGGCGCTGTTTCAAGCGTCGCGCCTTGGCGCGGATCTCCATCATCGTCAGGTTGGGCGAGTCGTCGATGAACAGCGGCGCTTCAGAGATCTCGCCCATGCGGCGGGCGAGACGGGTCCAGTCGTCGTCGGTCATCGATCCGCCACGCATGTCGCCGAGTTTGACCTTCGCCTCCGCCGACAACAGACGCATCACGATCTCGGTCTTGCTCATCTCCAGCGAGAACATGGCGCTGGTCAGCCCGTGATGGATTGAGCACGACCGCAGGAAGTCCATCGCCAGGGTCGAGTTGTGGGTGGGCACCATCGCCTCGCCGGCGAGGTACATGTGGTCGTCGTTGTCCACCTCGACGCAGCGCACCGGCACCGAGTCGATGGGCCGCACGTCGACCAGCCTGCGCACCCCGGCGCGTCGGCGGAGCTCCTTGTGCCGAATTGCCTTGTGGTGCACGGTGAACACATCGTCGTCGGCGTCCACACGCAGCCAGCCGGTGGCCGAGCGCTTGTAGCTGTACCCCAAACCCGCCACCAGGTCGGCGACGACGGCAGTCATGTGCCGCGTGGCGGCCGGCACCGTGATCCAACCGTCGTCGTCGACCGTGGCACGCGCGTCGAGCAACCCCGCGAGCAGTGCCCGACGCTGCGCGATCGACCCCCGCAGATACTCGAACGGGATGCGCCCGCCGAGATCGGCCATCAATGTCATCACGTCGACGGGGCCCTCGGCGTCGATCCGCATGCTGATCTCGGGATCGTCGAAGGCCATCCCCGCCAGCGCGGCGACCGTATAGGGCCCGTAGGCGAAGCGCTTACGCGGCAGATCCAATGGCTCGGTGTTGCGGACCACCGCGCACCCGACGTGGGCCCGCAGGGTGCCGGTGGTGACGGTCTGGCGTTTGCCGTCGATGTCGGCCACCCACTGGTGCTCTTCGTCGGCGACGAGCATGGTGCCGTCGTTGAATTCGACCTCGTAGCAGGGGCGTTCGGTCATCACGTCGGTCGCGGCGACCACCCGCGTCGGTCGGCCCCGGGCGTCGAGCAGCTGATCGCCGACGCCGACGGTACCCATGGTGGTCCAGCCGGTGGGGGTGGGCAGCGGCGTGTCGAGTGCGAGCGCCTTGCCCACACCAGGTCGTGCGGCGACGATGATCATCTGCCCGGGATGCAGACCGTTGGTGATCTTGTCCAGATCCACGAAGCCGGTCGGCACGCCGAGTGAGATCCCGCCGCGCGAGGCGATGGAGTCGATCTCGTCCATCGTCGGTTGCAGCAATTCCTCGAGCGGCACATAGTCCTCGGCGGTGCGACGTTCGGTCACCTCGTACACCTCGGCCTGCGCACGGTCGACGACCTCTGCGACGTCCTGTCCGTCGGCACCGGCATAGCCGAACTGCACGATGCGGGTTCCGGCCGTCACCAGACGACGCAGAATGGCCTTTTCCGCGACGATCTCGGCGTAATAGCCGGCGTTGGCTGCGGTCGGCACGGTGGAGATCAAGGTGTGCAAGTAGGGCGCTCCGCCGACCCGGCGCAGTTCACCGGCGCGCTCCAATTCGGCCGACACCGTGACCGCGTCGGCCGGCTCCCCCTTGCCGTACAGCTCGAGGATCGCGTCGTAGACCGCCTGATGCGCGGGTCGGTAGAAGTCCGCGGACCGAAGTTTCTCGACCACGTCGGCGATGGCGTCTTTGGACAGCAGCATGCCGCCGAGCACCGACTGCTCGGCCGCCATGTCTTGGGGCGGTTGCCGCCCGAAGTCCTCCGCGGGAACGTCGTCGTTCCGACGGCCAGCTCGTCCACCGGACACCGGCTCCAAATGGCCCGGTTCATGCCCGCGGTCATCGACTACTGCCACCCGTGTCAAACCTCTCGCAGTACTTGCACCACTCGACCTCGAGTGGGTCCGACTCTGTGGCGTCTGCGGCGTGTGCCGCCGACGTCGGTCGTGCTTGCCTCCGTGATATCCGGTGGCACCGACAGGTTTCCCCGACGGACCCCGAGCGCTCACGCAGAAGCACTGACGGAGCACATTAGATCCCCGATCCGCGCCCGCTCAAACGCACTTGTGCACAACACTGTCAGCAAACTGTGGACGGACTGTGGACGCGATCGGGAGTGTTGTTAACCCCCTGTGCACAACATGGGGAAACACTTCCTGTGGACAAATATCGTCGCAGGTCACGGGCATAATGCTTCATCCACAGTGGGCGTGGAAAATTCCCTCGGCGTGTCACGCGGAGCGACGGAATCGGCGTGTTGCGTTCAAGGATCAACCACGCGTTGCCAACAACTCGGTAAACATCGGGTGTGACCCGGGTAACACCTGGTCAATGCGTCCGCCAGGTATCAGGCCGGAGTGGGTCGACTGTCCACAGAATCGCTACGACCGGGCCCGCGCACCTCGCACGTGTGCTGGAATGGTCGGCGTGGGGAGGCTACAACTTCTGCGCCAAACGCGCACATCTCGGCGGCGGCGCGCCGTTGCCACGATCGTCGCCGCGTTCGGCGTCGCTGTGGTCACCGCGCTCACCGGTCCGGCGCCGAGTTCGTCGGCCGCCCCGACCGGTCCGACGCTCCCGGTGGAGTTCGATCTGGCCCGATATCAGCCGGTCAATCCTGAGCAGTACCGCTCGCTTGCCTATGTCGACAACGGCCGCGGATTCCTGCGGGTCGGACGTTGGATGTGTCAGATCGGTCCCGGCTACCGGTACGTGGGATGTCAGGGTCATCCGGCGACAGCGCCGGCAGGTGACCGGGGCGCGGCGATCTCCGGTGACCAGCAGGGGCCGTGGTGGGTGCCGCCGGCCACCACCTATCGCTTCGGTGCACCGTCGGGTTTCCGTCCGCCGACGTTGCCGGTGGGCAGTCGCGTCACCCTGTACGGCGTCACCTGTACCGCGCCGCGAGCCGACGTGGTGGCCTGCCGAACCGGATCGCGGGCGCTGATCTTCACCCCGGGCTGGCACAAATTCTTCTTCCCCAGTGGCGACACCGCGCACAGCCCGAATCCGGCGCCGCACTATCTGCCGCCGCGACTGCAGTACTGGAATCAGTTGCCGGCGTCCCCGGTCCCGCCGCGCTGACGGTTCCCGGGGTCCACGGTCAGATGAAGGACCGGAGTTGTGTGGCGAAATCGAACACCCAAGCATGCGAGCGTCGATGCGCCTGACTGCGTGACGGAGGTGCGCTCGCGCGAGCGGCAGCGGCAGCAACCCTCCGCTCGCGGCGTTCGACCCTGCGTTGGGTCCGTTCTCGGGCCGCGATGACCTGGCGTTGCTCGTAGCGTGCGAAATCGATCGACGGCTGAAAGAAGTAGACGAGCACGGCGACGATGGCGCCGACAATGATGATGGTGATGAGCATGGCGAACGTCTCCTGCATGGCTGTGATGTGTTGTCGCACGAGCCCTGTGGACGTTCGCCTCGTTGCGCCCATCCGGTCCCCCCGGATATGGCGAACTCGTGGAAATGACGCTACGGCGGGGTTGCGGGTGTGCCACGCGTACTGCGCTACGCGAGTTTGACGGGTGGGGGCGTCATCGGTCTGCCGACTACGCAGGTGGGATCTTCGTCGTGGTGGGTGGCGCTGGTCTCGATACGTCCTCGCCTAGCGGCTCGGACTACTCGACCAGCAGTTGGGACTCGACGCTCGGACTACTCCTTGGATCGAGTAGCTGCGAACGGAGTGAGTGGCGTATCGAGATCGACCAGGTCCGATAACCGGGCACGGAAGAATATGGGCGACACCGGGAGCGGCAATTTTTCGGGGTGGGTAAAGTTCTTCTCACGTTGAACAAGCAGCGACCCGGCACCGCCGTGTGATCGTTGCTGGCCGGGTCTTGAGCCGGTGAGAGGTCCTCCGACTTGAAATTCGACAGAGTCGACAGCGCTCGACTCCAGCGTCAGATCGCCGATCTGATGGAACGGGTGCAACGCCATGCCGAGACCGACGTCTCGCTCGCCCTCGACGACCTGGCCGTCGGTGCGGCCGAGTTGATCCCGGGGGCGCAGTACGCGGCGGTCACGGTGACCACCGAGAAGAACATCGTGGACACGCCTGCATCCACCCACTGCAATCCGGCGATCCTCGACGACATCCAGCACAGCGTGCACGAAGGCCCCTACCTGCAGCTCGTCGCGGACAAGGAGCCGATCCGGATAGACGATCTGGCGCAGGAGACGCGCTGGCCCACCTACTGCCGGCTGGCCCTCGAGCGCACCCCGATCCGATCGCTGCTGAAGTTCCCGCTCGCCGGTTCGACGCACACGCTCGGCGCGCTGACGGTGTGCGCCGACAACCCACACGCCTTCGACGAGGACGCCTTCGACGTCGGCCACGCCTACGCCACGCATGCGTCGCTGGCGTGGGATGCGCTGCGCCGCAAAGAACAATTCGCCATTGCCCTGGCGACCCGCGACATCATCGGCCAGGCGAAGGGCATCATCATGGAGCGTTATCGCTGCAGCGCCGACCACGCCTTCGGGCTGCTCAAAAAGCTGTCACAGGAGTCGAATCGGCCACTGCGCGATGTGGCGCGCCAACTCGTGGATGTCGATGCCCCGGTGGCAGAAGCGGGCGACGCCGGCGTGTGACGCCGCGCCCGTGCAGCGCCCCGACGCAACGATGCCGGCCGGCCCCCAGAAGGACCGGCCGGCATCGTTGAACGACCAGAGGTCGAATCAGCCTGCGACGACCGCGAGCTCGACGGTCGCCCGCACGTCCGGGTGCAGGTTCACCACGACCGGGTAGTTGCCGGTGGCCTTGATATGGCCCTTCGGCAGCTCCACGTTGCGCTTGTCGACGGCCGGCCCACCGGCCGAGCGGATCGCACTGGCGACGTCGGCGGCGGTCACCGAACCGAACAGCTTGCCCGAGTCGTGGGTCTTGACACCCAGCGAGACCTCGGCGAGGCCCTCGATGGCCTGCTTCAGCTCGTTGGCGTGCTCGAGTCCACGGACCTCGCGGGCAGCCTGCACGCGACGGATGTCCTCGACCTGCTTCTCGGCACCACGGGTGGCCTTGATGGCCAGGCCGCGGGGCAGCAGGTAGTTGCGGCCGTAGCCGTCCTTGACCTCGACGGAGTCGCCGGCCTCGCCGAGGTTCTCCACGGCGGCGGTCAGGATGAGTTTCATATCAGTCCCCTTCCCGCTCAGCGTCCGGTCGAGGTGAACGGCAGCAACGCCACCTCACGCGAATTCTTGACGGCCACAGCGACATCGCGCTGGTGCTGCACGCAGTTGCCGGTCACACGACGCGACCGGATCTTGCCGCGATCGGACAGGAAACGGCGCAGCAGCGCAGTGTCCTTGTAGTCGATGACGGCCTTCTTGTCTTTGCAGAAGCTGCACGCCTTGGTCTTGGTGACCTTCTCGACGCGAGGCTTCCGGCTGCTCTTTGCCTTTGCCATTGGTACTCCAGTGTGTTTCTAGAAAGGTGGTTCGTCGTCCCCGCCACCGAACGATCCGCTGCTCGCGGGCGCGCTGCCCCAAGGATCGTCGGCAACCTGCTGACCTCCTCCGCCGCCGCGGCTACCGCCGCCGCCGGAGGTAAATCCGCCGCCACCACCGCCACGCGAGGCCTTGTTGACCTTCGCGGTGGCGTATTTCAGCGAGGGACCGATCTCGTCGACCTCGAGTTCCACCACAGTGCGCTTCTCACCCTCACGGGTTTCGAACGACCGCTGCTTGAGGCGGCCCTGCACAACGACCCGGGTTCCCTTGGACAGGCTTTCCGTCACGTTCTCCGCGGCGTCACGCCAGATGTTGCAGCGGAGGAACAGCGCTTCGCCGTCCTTCCACTCATTGGTCTGACGATCGAATGTCCGCGGCGTGGAGGCCACCGTGAAATTGGCCACCGCGGCTCCCGACGGCGTGAACCGCAGTTCCGGATCGGCGGTCAGGTTACCTACGACGGTGATGACGGTGTCGCCTGCCATGTGTCTCCCCTTGGGTCGTGGTTGGGCACTCGTTGATCGACGCGTACCGGGATGTTGGGTTCAACCCTAGAGCCCGGCACCGACTGCATTGGTGTCGATCGAGGAACTGTGGATTACTTCCGCAGGACCTTGGTGCGCAGCACCGACTCGTTCAGCTTGAGCTGGCGGTCGAGCTCGGTGACCGTCTTGGGCTCCGCGTTGAGGTCGATGACCGCGTAGATGCCCTCGTTGTGCTTGGCGATCTCGTAGGCGAGACGGCGCTTGCCCCAGATGTCGACACCATCCACCTTGCCGCCATCCGTGCGGACAACGTTGAGGAAAGTATCCAGTGAGGGTGCGACGGTGCGCTCGTCCAGATTCGGATCGAGAATGACCATCAATTCGTAGTGACGCATAAGACCACATCACCTCCTATGGGCTAGGTCGGCCACGGACTGTCCGTGGCAGGAGGGTCGCCTGCGTCGGCAACCGCTCCAAGATACACGACACACCCCTGACCAGCGAAATCGATGCGCGATGGGCGACAACGCGCGGCAGCGGTCGTTTTGTGCGTTTGTGACAACCGTTGTCGCAGACTTCGTGCCGCCGGGACGTGGTGTGGATCACAATCACGCCATTAGCGTCAAGCAGCACACAGTCCACGACGCGTGAAGGTGCGTGATGACAGTTTTCGACTATCTGCCATGGCGGCTCGCCGCCCGATCGACCATGGCGCCGGCGGTGTCCGATGACCGGATCACCCTGACGCACAGCGAGTTCGATGAGCGCACGACTGCGGTCGCGGAGCAACTGCGCGATGCAGGGATAGGTGTCGGCGACGTCGTGGCGGTCATGCTGCCCAACCGTGCCGAGCTGGTGATCGTGGTCGGCGCCGCCTGGCGGGTCGGCGCCGCGGCCACCCCGATCAATCCGGCGTTCACCGCCGAGGAGGCGTCGCGGCAGATAGGCGATTCGGGTGCCCGCGTCGTCGTCACCGTCGACGGACACTCGCCGCACCCCGGTGCGACCGCGATCGGTGTCGACGACCTCGCCACCGAGATCACCGTCGACGTCGCGCCGCGCGAGCCGGCCCCCGACGATCTGGCGTTGGTGATCTACACCAGCGGGTCGACCGGCCGGCCGAAGGGTGCAATGCTCACCCACGCCAACGTCGACGCGATGACGTCGATGATGGTCGACCATTTCGGCCTCACCCCGGCCGACCACTGCATGCTGATCCTGCCGCTGTTCCACGTGAACGCGCTTATGGTCTCCACCTTCGCCCCGCTGCGCGCCGGCGGGCAGGTCACCATCGTCGGCTCGTTCTCGGCAGGCCGCTTCTTCGACGACCTGTCCCGGGTGCGACCCACCTATTTCTCCGCGGTGCCGACCATCTTCGCGTTGCTCGCCGCAACGCCGGCCGATGTCGAACCGGACACGTCGTCGGTGCGGTTCGCCGTCTGTGGTGCCGCGCCGGTGTCCGAGGAGCTGTTGCAGACGGTGTCGGATCGGTTCGGCTTCACCATGGTCGAGGGGTACGGCCTCACCGAGGGCACCTGCGCGTCGGCGTGCAACCCGGTCGACGGGATCCGCAAACTCGGCACCGTCGGCCCGGCCATCGCCGGTCAGCAGATCCGCATCGTCGACCCCGACGGCAACGACGTACCAGCGGGTGAACGCGGTGAGGTGCTGATCGGCGGGCCCACGGTGATGGCCGGCTACCTCAACAACCCGGAGGCCACCGCCGCCACGATCGTCGACGGCTGGCTGCACACCGGCGACGTCGGGCGCCTCGACGCCGACGGCTACCTGCAGATCGTCGACCGCATCAAGGACATGATCATCCGGGGCGGAGAAAACCTGTACCCCAAGGAAATCGAAACCGTATTGGCCGGCGCACCCGGCGTGCTCGAGGTGGCCGTGGTCGGCCGACCCGACACCCTGCTCGGTGAGGTTCCGGTGGCCTACGTGGTGGGCTACCCGGACGCCGACCTGACCGCCGAGGCCCTGCGCGCGCACTGCGCCGCTGCGCTGACCCGGGTGAAGGTGCCCGCGGAGATCACCGTGCTCCCCACACTCCCGAAGAACCCGGTCGGCAAGATCGACAAACCCCGGCTGCGAGAACGACTCGTGGTCATCTGATCGGCCGGCCGCCGGAACCCCGGTCGCCGACCACCACACACGAGACACCGCTCGTGTGGCGATACCCCCTACCCACATCACCGACCTACCCACATCACCTGATAGCGAAAGGACTCCCCCATGGGATTCAAGACAGCCGAGATGCCGCCGGTGGACCCGGCCGAATTCGGCTCGATGCCGTTCATGGCGCGGATGAAGCTGTTGGCCGTGCACTGGG
This sequence comes from Gordonia tangerina, assembly GCF_021556435.1. Classification (GTDB taxonomy): domain Bacteria; phylum Actinomycetota; class Actinomycetes; order Mycobacteriales; family Mycobacteriaceae; genus Gordonia; species Gordonia tangerina. The sequence continues at coordinate 188,553 of NZ_JAKGCU010000006.1, read as the reverse complement.
CCGAACACGGCTTCGGCGGCCCGAAACAGCTCAACATGCTCTACATCTACAAGATGGCCTTCTACGCCATCGTCGGCGTCGCGCTGGTGGGCCTGACGACACCCGGGTTGGGTGGGTTCGCCGAGTTCACGTCCTGGTGGACCGAGCCGATCGTCTACATCAAGCTGATGGCCTGGACGGTGCTGTTCGAAGTACTCGGACTGGCCTCCTCATCGGGTCCGCTGGCGTTCAAGTTCTCGCCGTTCATCGGCGGTTGCCTGTACTGGCTCAAACCGGGCACGATCCGCGTGCCGGCCTGGCCGGGCAAGGTGCCTTTCACACGCGGTGACACCCGCCAGTACTGGGATATCGCGATCTACGCGCTGATCCTGGCGAATCTGGTGTTCCTGGTGGTCTTCCCCGGCACCGAAACCGCGCGGGTCCCGGGCAGCGAGGCCGGCCTGCCACCGCAGTGGGCGATGTTCAGTTACATCGGCCTCATCGTCGCGATGGGCTTGCGCGACAAGACGGTCTTCCTCGCCGCCCGCTCCGAGCAGTATCTGGCGGCGCTGTTCGTCTTCGCCGCGGCCGGCTCGGTGGTCGACATGATCGTCGCAGCCAAAATCTTCATGTTCGCCAGCTGGTTCGGCGCCGGCATCTCGAAACTGGGCCGCCACTTCAGCCCCGTCATCGCCGCGATGGTGTCCAACACGCCGTGGATCACCTCGACCCGCCTCAAGCGCAAGCTCTACCGCGACTTCCCGCGCGATCTACGACCCTCACACCTGAGCAGCTCGATCGGGCACGGCTTGGGCACCGTCGTCGAACTGGCGCTGCCGTTGATCCTGCTGTTCTCGACCAACAAGTGGCTGACCCTGGCCGCACTGATCGGCATGCTCGGTTTCCACTTCTTCATCATCTCGACGTTCCCGCTCGCGGTGCCGCTGGAATGGAATGTGTTCTTCATGTTCTCGGCCTGGTTCCTGTTCTGGCTGCACCCGGCCGGTGAGGGCTGGGCGGTGACCGACATGAGCACCGGCTGGTTGATCTTCGCCATCGTCGCGGCGGCGACGTTCCCGGTCCTGGGCAACCTCCGACCCGACCTGGTGTCGTTCCTGCCGTCGATGCGGCAGTACGCCGGCAACTGGGCCTCGGCGGTCTGGGCGTTCCGCGGCCGCGACGCAGAGGAGAAGCTGAACACCTATCTGACCAAGTCCAACGCCAACCAGATCGATCAACTCACCGCGGCCTACGGCTCGGAGGTCGGCGAGATCTTCATGCAGAAGGCCGTCGCGTGGCGGACGATGCACTCGATGGGTCGTGCATTGATCTCGCTGCTGATGCGCCACACCGACGACCTCGACAATTACGTCGTCCGCGAGGGTGAGTTCGTGTGCACCACGCTGATCGGCTGGCAGTTCGGCGACGCCCATCTGCACAATGAGCGCACCATCGCCGCGGTCCAGCGCCGCTGCAACTTCGCTCCCGGCGAGCTGATCGTCACCTGGACCGAATCGCAGCCGATCCACAAGAACTACGTGGCATACAAGGTCATCGACGCAGCGCTCGGCGTGGTGGAACGCGGCACGTATGTGGTCAAGGACGCCACCGAGGAACTGCCGTGGCTGCCGAACGGTCCGATCAAGCACACGATCACCTGGACCCGGCCCGGCTATGTGGCACCGTCGGACGGCTCCGCTTATGTCACCGCCGGGGCTGCCACGACCGCCGACATCGAGGTCACCGCCGAGCCTAAGGTGGGTGCATGACACAGGGCGTCGTGGTCGGTAGCGGGCCGAACGGGCTCGCTGCCGCCATCACGCTGGCCGCCGCCGGCGTCTCGGTCACCGTCCTCGAGGCGGCGCAGACGCCCGGCGGTGGCACCCGATCCGGTCAGGTCACGGTGCCTGGACTGCTGCACGACGAGTGTTCGGGCTTTCATCCGCTGGCCACCGACAACCCGTTCACCCGGCGATTCGATCTCGCTGCTCACGGATTGCGTTGGGCACTACCGCCGGTGCAGTACGCGCATCCGCTCGATGGCGGGCGCGGGGCTGCCGTCCACCGATCGGTGACGACGACGGCGCAGGGCCTCGGCGTCGACGGCGACCGATACGCGCGCGTGTTCGGCCCGCTCACCGATCGGTTCGACGCGATCGCCACCGAGTTTCTGCAGCCGATGCTGCATCTGCCGCGCCATCCCATCGCGCTGGGTCGGTTCGGTGTCCTCGCCGCTCCCCCAGCGACCTGGGTGGGCCGCCTGTTCTCCACCGATGAAGCGGCCGCATTGTGGGCGGGGGTGGCGGCGCATGCGTTTCATCCCTTGTCGACGCCGCTGTCGTCGGCGATCGGGGCCGCGTTGGGCACCGCCGCGCATCGCTTCGGCTGGCCCGTCGCGGTGGGTGGGTCACAGGCCATCGGGGCTTCGATGATGTCGCTGTTGACATCGCTGGGCGGGCGGGTCGAGACCGGGGTGACGGTCTCGAGCCTCGACGACCTCGGCGATCCCGACATCGTCCTGCTCGACACCGCTCCCGCCGCCGCCGCGACGATCCTGGGGACGCGGCAGCCGGCGCGCATCGCCCGGGCCTACCGCCGGTATCGGCATGGCCCGGCGGCCTTCCAAGTGGCATTCGCGGTGCGCGGCGGCGTGCCGTGGTCGTTCGCGCCGGCGCGGCAGGCCGGCACCGTACATGCGGTCGGCGACGCCGCCGCCGTGGTGACCGCCGAACACGACGTGTGGCAGGGGCGCATGCCGGACGAGCCGTTCCTCCTCGTCGGCCAGCAATATCTCGCCGATCCCGACCGTTCGGTGGGAGACATCCATCCCGTCGATGTCTACGCCCATGTGCCGGCCGGGTTCCGCGGTGATGCGCGGCATCAGATCATCGACCAGATCGAACGGTTCGCACCTGGCTTTCGCGAGCGGATCGTGGCCACCCATATCCGCGCGACCGCCGACATCACCGCCGACAACGCGAACTACGTCGCCGGCGACATCATCACCGGCGCGAACACCCCCACACAGCTGATCTTCCGGCCGCGGGTCGCGGCGAACCCGTACGCGACGGGCGTGGAAGGCGTATATCTGTGCTCGGCCGCCACCCCGCCCGGTGCGGGCGCCCATGGGATGTGCGGATGGCATGCGGCCCGATCCGCGCTGCGACATCAAGGTTTGCTCGACGCACTGGACCGGCCGAGCGAGCCGATGGCCGCCGACCTGAAGCGGGCGCGATGAGCAGCGGGTCGCTTCAGCGTCGTCTTGTCTCGCCGAATGCACCAGAGGCGGCCGAAGTGCATCGTCTGGTCGCCGTGGTGGGCGACCGTTTGCAGGCGCGCTTCGCCGAGATCAACGCGTCGATGAATGCGGCCATCGAGGCCGGGATGGACGAACTCACCGAACCGGATCTGCTCGACATGCTGCACGCCAGCGTAGAAGGCAACATCACCACGATCCTGCAGATGATCCGCAACGACATCCCGCTCGACCACGTGCAGCCCATCACCGCGGCAACCGAGTACGCCGACCGGCTGGGGCAGCGCGGCATCCCGGCGTCGTCGTTGCGGCGCGCCTACCACTTCGGGTCCGACGATCTGCTCGCGTTCATGTTCGAGGAGGTCCGCGGACTCGACTGTCCGCCGGAGATGCAACTGCACGTGTTGCATCACCTGTCTGGGTGGATGCACAAGTACGTGGACTGGATCACCGGGGTGGTGCTGGAGATCCACGAAGAGGGCCGACGGTTCTCGGTGGAGCAGAACGCCACCGTGGTGTCGGCGATGGTGGGCAAGGTGCTGCGCGGCGAGGACCTGACGGCCGGCGAGTTCGCACTGCGAACGGGTTACTCGCTGCAACCACCTCATCTTGCGGCGACATTGTGGATCGATCGCGCCAACCCGGGTAGCGACGACACCGGATTGCTGGAGACGACGGCACGAGAGATGGCCGGCCGGCTGGGGTGTGTGCGACCGCCGTTGTTCACCGTCGTGGACCGCAGCACGGCGTGGGTCTGGTTCGGTTCCCCCGCAGATGTGGACCCGACGAATGACGCGGTGCTGCGCTCCGTCACCGCCGCAGTGCCCGGTCTGCGGGTGGCTTTCGGCGCCCCCGCGTCGGGCACCGACGGGTTCCGTAGCAGCCACGATCAGGCCGAGGCCATCAAACATGTGGCCATCGTGTCCACCAACCCGGCGATGAGCGTCGTCGGGCACAACGTGGAAGGGATGGCGGTGGTTGCGGTACTGGCCCGAGACCTCGACGCCACCCGACGGTGGGTGCACGACGTCCTCGGCCCGCTGTCGCTCGATACCGACGCGGCCGCGCGTCTGCGGGAGACCGTGCGCACGTTCCTGAGTTCCGGCAACAGCTATGTGACCACCGCCGAGAAACTGAACATGCACCGCAACACGGTGAAGTACCGCCTCGGGCGTGCCATCGACGAATTGGGCCGGCCGCTGTCCGAACGCCGCCTGGACACCGAGCTGGCGCTGCACGTCGCCGAAATCCTGGGTTCCGTGGTGCTCACCGGGTCGTCATGAGCACGGGGTCGTCATGAGCACGGGAAACCCCAACGGACGCCAAGGCCTCCTGAAATCAGCTCCGTGAGCGTCGTCCGAGGGGATATCCCCTCGGACGAGGCTCAGGGAGCTGATTTCAGTCACCGTCATGCGGCACCGCCGGCCGCCGGATGCCGACGAGCGCCACGTGTGTCCAGGCCCGACCGGTGTCGGGCGCCGGGCGCCACTTAGCCTGTAGGCCATGTCCGCATCCCCCGCCGCGCCGGCGCGCTTCGGTCACGCGTTGCTGGCCGGGCGCGGCCGGATGGCGCTCATCCTCGTCGTCTCCCTGTTGGCCACCTGCCTGACGATGTGGTGGAGCTATCAGGTCAAGATCAAATGCGGCGGCGCCCCGTTCCTCGACGAGGGCCGCAGCTCGCACTGGCCGGTCGGTGACCCGGATGCGGTGATCCCCTGCTACTCCGACCTGATGTACCTGTGGATCGGCCGAGACATCAACAATCATGTGTTCCCGTTCATCCACGGTGGCATCACCCCGGACGGCAAGCTGTTCGGCGGCGTCGTCGAATACCCGGTGCTGTCGGGGATGCTGATGTGGCTGGGCGCGATCGGCGCGCACACCGACACCGAGTTCTTCCAGCATTCGGTGTGGCTACTGGTGCCGTTCGGGCTGGCGATCACCGTGATGTTGGCGTTGATGACCCGCTGGTGGGTGCTGCTGTGGGCGGCCACCCCACCCCTGGTGCTCTACGCCTTCCACAACTGGGAGCTGCCGGTGGTCGCGACCGCGGTCGGCGCGGTGGCGGTGATGGCGTGGGGCTCGACGATCAGTCCGCGAACCGGGGAACGTCGCCTGTCGGTGCGGACCGCGGCGATCCTGGCGGCGATCCTGCTGGGCATCGGCTTCTGTCTGAAGCTCTATCCCGGCTTCTTCGTACTGCCGCTGGCCATCTACGTCCTCACCTACGGCGCGGGGGCCGGCCCCGGCGGCGCGGCCCCGCTGCGCCGGAAGCTCGATTGGGTGGGAGCGGCCTGGGTGGCGGTGGCCGCGACCCTGACCGTGATCGCGATCCAGTTGCCGTTCATGGTCCTCGGTTTCGAGGGCTGGCGGGCGGCCCTGTCGTTCCAGGGCCAACGCAAGGCCGACGTCGACACCAACTCCATCTGGTACTGGGGTCTGCGTCACTTCACCGGCGGCCAGAACGACACCTACAACACACTGGTCGGACTCTTGTCGCCGATGCTGATCGTCGCCGCCTTCGCGCTGGCGGTGTTCCTGGGCTGGCGGGTGTATCAGCGCGACGGCGTCTACCCCTGGATCGGGGTGTCGGCATCGATGCTGGCCGGATTCATGCTGTTCCACAAGGTGCACTCGCCCCAGTACACGTTGTGGATTCTGCCGTTCTTCGTGTTGCTTCAGGTGCGGTGGCCGGTGATCGCCGCGTATCTGATCGCCGACTTCATCCTCGACACCACCATCTTCCGGCTGTTCGGGATCTACACGTCCGGTTCGCCGATGAAGTGGTGGGTGATCACCGGCGTCAACGTGGGAGTGTGGGTGCACGCGGTGGTGCTGGCCTACCTGATCGTCGCGTTCGTCCGGGCGCCGCTACGTGAACCGCTGGCGTCCTTCGGTCGCCGGGTCCGGCCGACCGAACCCGACCTGGTCACGACATCGTGAGCACCTGGCTGGGCACGGAACCGCTGTCCATGGGCCGGGTGACGCTGCGGCCGTTGGTGTCCGACGATGCCGAAGCGCTGGCACAGATCGTCGACGACCCCGATCGGTTCCGCTGGGTACCGGGCGTGCCGACGGACCCGGGCTCGAGTCGACGGTGGCTGGAGAACGCACGCGCCGACCCGTCGTATCGGGTGGCCTACGCCGTCATCGACAACACCGACGGCCGCCTGGTCGGGTCGACGAGCTACTACGAGATCGACCCGACCAACCTGGCGACCACGATCGGCTACACCTTCTATGCCGAGGATGTGCAGGGCACGACGATCAACCCGACGGCCAAGTTCCTGCTGATGCGGCACGCCTTCGAGGACTGCGGCGCGGTGCGGCTGGTGTGGCACACACACGAGCGCAATGCCCAGTCGCGGGCGGCGATCGCCAAGCTGGGTGCGACCTTCGAAGGGCTGCTCCGCAAACACCGACGCTTCGGGGACGGGTGGCGCACGACCGCGCAGTACGCGATGACCGACGACGATTGGCCGGCGGCGAGGGCAGGCCTGATGGAGCGGATTTCCGGGTAGACGAATCCCTACGGATTCTCGGTGTGATCGGGGTGGCCGTGAGTGCGGCGTTGTTCTTTCATCCGCGCTTCGTGCAGGTGCCGCACACCGTCCATCAACTCATCGCGCACGCGCTGGTCGGCCGCTCGGAACGGCAACCAGTAGGTGTCGTCGAACTCTTCGACGACCTGAAAGGTCCACCGTCCGTTGAGCACGTTGCGCCCGACCATCTCGGTCTCGAGCGCGTCCGCGAGGTCGGTGTGGCCGTCGGCACGCAGGGCATCCACCGCCTCGCCCAGCACCAGATCGGCGTGTCCGATCAGCTGATGGAAGCTGTACAGGTGACCACGGGCCCGTTCGACGTACTCCAGGGCTTCGGAGACCTTCCCGGCCGCTTCGGCGGTGGTATCGGAGACTTGTTCGGCACGATCTGGCATGCCTTCAGTGATACCCGAGCGGGTTCATCGCCAACCCGTGATCAGAATTCGCCGGCGACGAGGACCCGGGTACGGCCCGTGACACCACCGGCGAGGATGGTCTTGATGGACTTGGGTAGGTCGGTGACCGCGACATCGGTGGTCACGTCGTCGAGGTGACGCGGCCGAAGTTCGCCCTCGAGTTTGGCCCACATTGCGCGGCGGTTGACGATCGGCAGCTGTACCGAGTCGATGCCGGCGAGGGTGACGCCACGCAGGATGAACGGGTGGACGGTCGTCGGAAGGTCGGCGCTGCCCGCCAGACCGGAGGCGGCCACCACACCGCCATACTTCAGCGTGCTCAGGGCGTAGGCGAGAGTGGCGCCGCCAACACAGTCGACGACGGCCGCCCACCGCGTCTTGCCCAGCGCACGGACCTTCTCGCCCTCCTCGGGAAGTCGGCCGATGATCTCGGTGGCGCCGAGGGTGTGCAGCAGGTCGGCGGCATCGGCCTTGCCGGTGGAGGCGATCACCTCGAACCCGGCCGCGGCCAACAGGTCGACACTGACACTGCCGACCCCGCCGGTCGCCCCGGTGACCAGGACCGGACCGTCGGACGGGGTGATGCCGTGCGCGGTCAACGCCTCCACGCTCATCGCGGCGGTGAAGCCCGCGGTGCCGATGGCCGCAGCATCCTTCGCCGACAGTCCGGACAGTTTGACCACCATGTCAGCGGGCAGTCGTGCGGTGTCGGCGTAGCCGCCGTGGCGGCCGGTACCGATGTCGTAGCCATGGGCCACCACCACATCACCCTGGGAGAACTGCGGCGAGCTGCTCGAGCGGACGGTGCCGGCGAGGTCGATGCCGGGAATCAACGGGTATGACCGGGCCACACCGCCTTTCGGGGACACCGCGAGCGCATCCTTGAAGTTCACGCCCGAGTACTCGACGGCGATCTCGACGTCGCCGTCGGGCAGGAAGCTCTCCTCGACGGTTTCATGAACGAGGTCGATGTTGCCGTCGTCGTCCTGATGTGCCACCAGCGCTTGTACGTCACCCATGTATCGCACCCTACTGAAGCGCATCGGCCGGTGGGTCCGGCACGACGACCCGGGAGGCGCGGATGATCACCAGCCGCCGCAGGAAGAGCTCTTCGTCGAGCCCTTTGCGACGCATCCAGGACGTCACCTCGGTGTTGCACTTGCTGGCATTGCAGGAGCGGCAGGCGGGGACCACGTTGAGTTCGGTGTAGCGTCCACCGACCGAGAGCGGCTGGATGCAGTCACGCTGGAGGACGGTGTCGGTGCGGCCACAGTAGGCGCATCCGCCCCAGGCGGTCTTGATCTCCTGCCACTGCAACGGGCTCAGGTCGTTGTCGGCGAGGCGCATTCGGCGCTGCCGTTTACGTCCCGCTCGCGCTCGCCGGGAGCCGCCACGTGCCATAGCGCCGAGCCTAATGTCGGCCGGACCGACGACGACGCAGGCACGCGGGGATGCTGTCGACGCGACACCGGGTTCTGTCGGCGGGATTGCGGGTTCCGTCGGCAGATATCAGGGTGCCGTCGGCGTGAGGTCGGGCGCCGGGCCCGGCGGGGCCGGGGGACCGGGGCTGTGCGTTGGCTCGACGGCGGCGCGGCGACGTCCGCCGCGCACAGTGAATCGATCCGGGGCACCGTCGAGGACACCGCCGGCGGGGTCATCCAGCAGATGCTCGGGCCCGGGGTCGCGGTCGTCGCGACGCGGATTGCGCACAAGATCGTCGGCCGGGTGCCAGATCTGCCACAAAACCACCGCGCACAGCCCGATCACCATCAGCGCGCGCAACACGATCACCGCGGTGAACCACTCGTCGGGTAGCCAGCGGCGGTCGGCGTCGAGATACAACGACATCCGCGGCACCCACACCAGTGCGTCCACGAACATCCAGGCGAACAACAAGCGAGTGTGCGGAATCGCGAGCACCGCCAACGGCACCAGCCACAGCGAGTACTGCGGACTCCACACCTTGTTCACGAGCAGGAATCCGGCCACCATCAGGAACGCCAACTGCGCCAACCGAGGTCGTTGTGGCGCACCGAGCGCCACGGCCCCGACGCCGAGCGCGACGAGCACGAGCAGGCCCAGCGAGACCACGTTGAGCACCGTGACGTTCCACTGGAATCCGACTGCGGAGCTGATCACGCGATAGAGACTGTCGCTCTCGGCAGCGCGATCGGAGTTGTAGCGGAAGAACTCCCACCAGCCCTGCGGGTAGAGGATCAGGATCGGCAGATTGACGCCCACCCACACCAGCACGGCGGTGGCCGCAGCTTGCGCGAACTCCCGTAACCGCCCCGAGCGCAGACACAATACGAGCAGCACACCCAGCAACAGCACTGGATACAGTTTCGCGGCCGTGCCCAACCCTATGAAAAGACCGGCCAGCCAAGGCTTTCGTCGAGCCCAACACAGAACCGCGAGCGCAACCATGGCGGTGGCGATGGCGTCGAAGTTGGTGAATGCGTGCACCACCACCAGGGGTGAGAGTGCCGCGATCCAGGCCGCCCAGATACGGCGGCGCGCGGTGAGCGCGGTGGCCCAGATGGTGACCAGCCAGAACAGGGCGAGTCCGAGTGCCGCGAGGTCGAAGAACAGCACGACGTCGAGAGCGGCAGGCACACCCCATTTCTCGTGCGCCGACAGCCAGGCGCGCGCGACCGTCGCCATGCCGTACATGTACATGCCGGTGATGACCGGGTACTCCATGTACCGCTTGATCTGCTGGCCGTCGGGGCCTTGCTCGTACCAGAAGGTGCGGTACGGGAAGGCGCCTTCATTGAGGCGTTCGGCTCCGAACAGCCCGATCACATCCGAGTAGCAGAGGTTGGTGTACTGGCGCTGATCGTCCCAGTCGAGCCGCAGTTCGGTGCCGGCCGGGGAGTTCTCGTCGGCCGGTGCCTGCTGGAGGCAACTGGCCTTGCCGAACCAGCTCACCGCCAACGCGCACAGCGCCAGCAGGAACAGCACCCGGATCGGTGTCCACGCCCGACTGCGGCCGACCGCCGCGTGTCGACCGACCGGACCGCCCACCACGTTCGACGCCTCATGCACGACGACGTCGGTGCGACTCGGCAGCACCCGCGTGCGATCGAGGCGTGTGTCGGCGGCAAGTGCCGCCGCGGACTCCCAGTCCGAGCCCGGCCCGCGATCGTCGGTTATCGCCGACAGATCACCGGGGGAGCCCGGTTCGGTCGAGTTCTCCTCTGCCACGGTCGGTGTCGACTCAGTTCAGCGGCGGGGGTTCTGGAATGTCACCGCCGAAACCGTCCTCGTAGCCTCCTCCGTTGGTACCCCCACCACCGTTTCCACCACCGGTGTAGTCGTCACCGCCGCCCGAGTTGCCGCCTGAGTTGCCACCCGAGTCACCGCCGGAGTTGCCACCCGAATTGCCGCCACCCGAGTTGCCCGAGTTGCCCCCGCCGCGTTCCGCGTTGCCCGGCAACGGGATCGTGACACCGGGCGCCAGCGTCAGGTTGCCGTCGCCGTTGCCGGGGAACCGGCGGGACGGCCCCTGGTCGCCGGGCGATTGGGTTTGCGGCGCATCCTGGTCGTAGGTCACCGGCGGCGGCTCGTAGGGCACACCTGCCTGACCGCCGACCGCCTCGGGCTCCGGGAAATCCTGGATGGGTTTGCCCTCCAGGGCGCCGTTCATCGCGGCCTGCCAGATGTCCGAGGGCAGCATGCTGCCGTAGATCGACGAGCCGGCGTAGTTGGTGATCGCGGTGCCCTCGTCGGTACCGACCCACACCGCGGTGGACAGCTGCGGCGTGTAGCCGACCATCCAGGCGTCCTTGTTCTGTCCGGTGTCGCCGAGCTGCGCGGTACCGGTCTTGGCTGCTGACGGCCGCGACCCCAGGCTCGGGTCCGACAACGCGTGCCCGTTGGAGTAGGAGGCGATCGGCTCGAGTGCCGCGCTCACATTGTCGGCCACCTTCGCATCGAAGACGCGCTCACCCTTGTTGGGCTGGCGATCGAAGAGCACCTCCCCATCGGAGGTCTCCACCTTCTGCACGAAGTACGGCTCGCGGTACACACCCGACGCGGCGAGCGTGGCGTACGCCGAGGCCATGTCGAGCACACGCGACGGGTACTGACCCAACACCACGCCACCCTCGACGCCACCGTTGGCTTCCTGCAGCGTGTGTTCGATGGTGCCGAAGCTCTCGGCGACGCCTGCCTTGTGCGCGGCGTCGGCGACCGCCCGGGCCTGACCGTCGAGATCCATCATCAGTCGGTAGTAGACCGTGTTCAGCGACATCTTCATCGCGGTCGCGAGGTTGCAGGATCCGCAGCTCTCCCCGTCGGAGTTCTCCACGGTCAACCCACCCGGCGCAGAGTAGGGCGCCGAACTGTACGTCTTGGACAGCGGGATGTCCTGTTCGAGGGCCGCCACCAGGGCGAACACCTTGAACGACGACCCGGTCTGCAGTCCCGCCTGTGCGTAATCCCAGCCGGTGGCGTCGTTCCCGCCGAAGTAGCCCTTGACGCCGCCGGTGCGCGGATCGATCGACACCACCGAGGTACGCAACTTGTTCGGCTCGCCCTCGAGTTTGCCGTTGGCCGCCGACACCACCGAACGCTGCACCTGCGGGTCGATAGTGGTGGTGATCTTGAGGCCTTCGGTGCGGACCTGCTGCTCAGAGATGTTGAGTTCACCGAGTTCGGCGAGCACCCGGCGCTTGATCAGCCCGTTGGCGCCCGGCGTGTCGTCGCTCTGGGCGCGTGCCGCCGGCACCTTCGGGTACTGCATTCCCGCGCGATCGGTGGGCGTGAGTGCGCCGGTGCTGACCATGCCGTCTAGCACGTAGTTCCACCGCGCTTGCGCGGCCTCTGGGTTGATCTCCGGATCGTAGTAGGAGGGCGACCGGATCGCGGCCGCGAGCACCGCGGCCTCTTCGGTCGTGATCTTGCTCAGGTCCTTGTGGAAGTAGGCCTGCGAAGCGGCGGCCACACCGTAGGCGCCCCGGCCGAAATAGATGGTGTTGAGGTAGGCGGCCATGATGTCGTCCTTGGACCACTCGTTCGACATCTTGGTGGCGATCGCGAGTTCCTTGAACTTGCGCTCATAGCTGTGTTCGTCGCCGACGAGCGCGTTCTTGACGTACTGCTGGGTGATCGTCGACCCACCGCCGGCCTGTCCGCCGTTCCCGGTGACCTGGCCGATCGCGGCTCGCGACAGACCCCGGATGGAGAAGCCGGAGTTGCTCGCGAATTCGCGGTCCTCGGCGGCGATCACGGCGTCCTGCACCGATTTGGGGATGTCCTCGATCTTGACGTCGGTACGGTTGCCCTCCTCCGGGACGACGCGCGCAATGGTCTTGCCGTTGGAGGTGAGGATGGTGGCGACCTGGTTCTGCTTGATGTCGCCAGGTGCCGGCACCGACGCGCCGACGTAGGTGAGCATGAACGCCACGATGCCGATCAGGGCGACCGCCGGCACGAGTGCGCCGAACGCCCCGAGGCCGATGGCCAGCCATTTCTGCCGTTTGCGGCGTGTGTCGTCGGCTGAGGGACGAGACGTACGTCCACCGCCGGCGGGCGATGTACCGCGAGTACTCATTGTCCAACCATCCGATCCGCGCGCACGACCGTGTCAGCGCTACTCACTATCTGTCTCCGTCATTCAACTGGTCACCCAGTCCGTCATCCCAGCCCCGATGTCCACCGGCCCGATGCCCCCGCTCGTTATCCCACTGTGACCTACGATCGGCGTTCGGGCAAAGTTCCATCTCCCGCGGCTGGGCTGCGAGACCGGCGCCGACAGCTGCGCACACCTGCAGCGCGCTGCGCCCGAGCTACTTGGCGACCCGACGCGAACGCGACGAACGCGGCGGCAAGCCTGCAACGTAGGACTGCACCAAATGGTTCCAGCTACAGGTGCGGCACACCTCGACCACATGCACCGAGAACTCCTCGGCGGTGGTGTCGAGTCGGGCGATCTCGTCGTTGGTGCGCGCCGACCCCGATACCTGCCCCAACTTCTCACCGAACACCCAGGACACCAGGGTGACTTGCTCTTTTCGGCAGATCGGGCACAGCGTCGACGACGGGCGGCCGTGGAATTTGGCGGCCCGGAGCAGATACGGACTCGCATCGCAGACATCGGCCACGGCGGTCCGTCCGGAATGGACGTCGGACAGCCGCGACCTGCGCTGCAGGGCGTAGTCGACGATCTGGCGTTGCACGGGTTCAAGGGTACGTGGTCGCTCCGACGGCTGTCGGTGTGACCGTCATCCCGATCCGACCGTGTCGTGGTGTCGGCGGTGGTTGGGCGCCCTTCGTGACATCCCTCCGCAAGCTCCGGGATTCCTCAGGAAACAGAGCAACAACCCGCCGCACGCCTGCCCCGATCCTTCAGGAGCCCGCGAGGAACGAGCGGGCGTCACGAAGGACCCGCTGTAGACGACGAATATATCGGTGCGATACATTGTCAATCACATCGCGGCGAGGTGTTGTGGCGTCAGAGTTGTCGAACACATCGCCTCGCCGGTCGGTGCACCGTGATCAGACGGTCGGCCAGGGCAGACGATCAAACGAGGAGGGAGTGGGCACCGATGTTGGAGCTCGCAGTTCTCGGATTGCTGCTCGAAGCCCCGATGCATGGCTATGAGCTGCGCAAACGACTGACCGGGCTGCTCGGCGCCTTTCGGGCGTTCTCCTACGGTTCGCTGTATCCGACGCTGCGTCGGATGCAGGCCGATGGGCTGATCGACGAGGCCACCGCGCCGACGGCCGTCAAGGTGCGACGCGGTCGGCGGGTGTACCAGCTCACCGACAAGGGCCGCGAACGCTTCAGCGAACTCGTCGCCGACACCGGTCCACAGAACTACACCGACGACGGGTTCGGGGTGCACCTCGCGTTCTTCAGCCGGACACCGGCGGTCGCGAGAATGCGCATCCTGGAGGGCCGTCGCCGTCAGGTGGAGGAACGCCGTGAAGGTTTGCGCGAGATCGTCGGGCGATCCAATCGCGCCGTCGACCGCTATACCCGTCAGCTGCATCAACTCAGCCTCGAATCCAGCGAACGCGAGGTGCGCTGGCTCAACGAACTGATCGCCGCCGAGGCCTCCGGCGATCACGACGGCGACGATCTGACCGATCCCGGCCGGGATCCGCTGGTCGACACCGCCGATACCGACTTCCAGGTCGCGGGCTCAGAGCCGTCCCGCGGCAGGGGGCGAAGAGAAACCCACGAAGAAAAAACACCGGTGACGCAGCGAGCTGCGACGCCGCGATCAGAAGGAGAACCCGACCATGGGTGAGCCCAATAAGGTGCGCGTGGCCATTGTGGGCGTAGGAAACTGCGCTTCATCCTTGGTTCAAGGCGTGCAGTACTACAAGGACGCCGACGAGAACTCCACCGTCCCCGGCCTGATGCACGTGAAGTTCGGTGGCTACCACGTGCGCGACGTCGAGTTCGTCGCCGCGTTCGATGTCGACGCCAAGAAGGTCGGCTTCGACCTGTCCGATGCGATCTTCGCGAGCGAGAACAACACCATCAAGATCGCCGACGTGCCGCCGACCGGCGTCACCGTGCAGCGCGGCCAGACCCTCGACGGTCTGGGCAAGTACTACCGCGAGACCATCACCGAGGCCGACGGCGACGGTGTCGACGTGGTGCAGGCCCTGAAGGACGCCGAGGTCGACGTCCTGGTGTCTTATCTGCCGGTGGGCTCGGATCAGGCCGACAAGTTCTACGCCCAGTGCGCCATCGACGCGAACGTCGCATTCGTCAACGCCCTGCCGGTGTTCATCGCGTCGGACCCCGAGTGGGCGCAGAAGTTCACCGACGCCGGTGTCCCGATCGTCGGCGACGACATCAAGAGCCAGGTCGGCGCCACCATCACCCACCGCGTGATGGCCAAGCTGTTCGAGGATCGCGGTGTCACGCTCGACCGCACCTATCAGCTCAATGTCGGCGGCAACATGGACTTCAAGAACATGCTCGAGCGCGAGCGTCTGGAGTCCAAGAAGGTGTCGAAGACGCAGGCCGTGACCTCCAACCTGACCGGCGCGCTGGCCGGCAAGGTCGAGGACAAAAACGTCCACATCGGCCCGTCCGACCACGTCGAGTGGCTCGACGACCGCAAGTGGGCCTACGTCCGCCTCGAAGGCCGCGCCTTCGGTGACGTGCCGCTGAACCTGGAGTACAAGCTCGAGGTGTGGGACTCCCCCAACTCGGCCGGCATCATCATCGACGCCGTTCGCGCCGCCAAGATCGCCAAGGACCGCGGTATCGGCGGCCCGATCCTGCCCGCCTCGTCCTACCTGATGAAGTCCCCGCCGCAGCAGCTCGCCGACGACGTCGCGCGCGCACAGCTCGAGGAGTTCATCCAGGGCTGACCGGCACTCGCCCGGTTCACCGACCGAGACGTCCCCGGCAGCGGGTTCGACGGCTACATCCCGTCGAACACTGCTGCCGGGGACGTTCTGCGTCATCGTCCCGTGCGAAACTGAAGACCGCACCCTGGGAGGCACGGACTTGCTGGACGGCTCGACTGAGGACTCGGCGGATAACTCGGCGGAGGACTCAACGGACGAAATCGCCATCGCCACCGACGTGGCCCCGACACGGCCTCCGCACACGGTTCTTCGCTGGGTCGCGGTCGGTGTCCTCGCCATCGCGGCCGGCATCGCGACGTATGTACTCGCCGTACGGACGGTGACCGGCCAGACCATCGAGAACGCCGCCCTGCGCGGCGCGGATCAGGCCGGGCGGGCCATGACGGTGCAGGCCGACTCGGTACTGGGCACCATCACCATCACCTCGATGGTGATCGCCATGCTCGCGCTGCTGGTGTTCGCCGTGATCCGCCGCCGGTCCTGGGTCGGTCTGGCCGCACTGGTCATCATCGTCGCCGGGCAGGTCGTGACGCAGATCCTCAAGAGCTATGTCCTGTCACGGCCCGAACTCATCGACGCCTACCCGCAATACCTGCAGAACAGCCTGCCCAGTGGGCACACCACCGCGGCGATGACCATCCTCTTCGGCGTGCTGCTGGTGACGCCGTTCCGGCTACGGGCACTCGTGGCGTTGGTGGTGATGCCGTGGGCGATCGGCGTCGGCGCCTACACGATCACCGCGAAATGGCATCGCTTCTCCGACACCCTCGCCGCCGACGCAGTGGCCCTCGCGATCGCCTGCCTCGTATGTGTGATCGGTGTGCGGCTGGGATATCTGCGGATCACCCCCGCCAACTCACCTGGGCGTCCGATCGGCCAGCGCGCGGTCGTTGTCTTCTGGTCGGTGCTGTTCGTGGTGGCCACGGCCGCCGGCGCCGGGCTCTGGGTGGTCACCTGGCTCGCCGGATCGATCGATGCCGCGGCTGAGTACCGGTATTTCCTCGGCGCGCTCGTCGGTTCCGCGGCCGGATCGATCGCAACCGCACTGATCTTCTGGTGGACGCTGCAGCGGGTGACGATCGGCGACGGACCCGTGGCCCGCGACGACGCCGGCAGCTGATCAGCGCCGGAGCTCGCCGAGAACGTCCGAATGCCCGTGCCGGCGGCACCAGCTCACGATGTAGCGGGCGTGTAGTCCGCACCAGCGATACACCGCCGCCTGCGACAGCGGCAGGCGCTCGTCGTGTTCGCCACGCTGGGTGATGATCGGGCCGAGATAGTGACTGGTCAGCTTGTTGGCCGTGTTGGGCGACACCTTGGCCGCGGCCGCGAGGCTCGCCGTGTCGGTGGCGCTGCCGGAAGCGATGGCGCCCGCGAGTCTGCCGGCGGTGTGCCCACGGCGCCCGACGAACAACTCGTACAGCGGCGGCATGCGACGGCCCATCGGCTGTGCCGTGGGCAACCGCTGCCCGAGGGCGACGGTGCGGATCGCGTTCATCAACGGCATCAGCCCGTCGGACTTGGCGATCACCCCTGACACCTCCGGACGCAGCCGCGCCTCTTCGAGGTGATCGCGTTCCATACTGTGCCCCTGGGTGGCCAGCAGCACCGGCGCCAGGCGATCGGCGTGACGTAGTGCGTCGATGGCGTCGAGCCCGTCGAACATCCATTCCATCGTCGGCCGATTCCAGATGAGGTCGGCGGCCACCACGTCGAACCGGACTCGCCTGGCGACGCCGTGCACGAACTCGTCCTGGTCGGCCGCCACCGTCACCACCACGTCATCGAACGACGATTCCAGCGGCTTGGCGACGACATGCCCCAGCGGCGACGCGATGAGAATGCGCATTTGACTACCCACATGCGCAATTTAGCCTTCGATCAGCAAGTCATGCGCGATCTGGCATCAAGAGCAACCGTTTGGGTGACAAGAGCACCCGAACTCCGCGGAACTGGTCACAACAACAGCTGATTCTGTCGGTGTGGTCGGTGACAGTGGATTCATCTGATCCACCTCCACCGCAGGGGAACACATGACCGCACAGATGGACCGCGACCTACGCGTGCCGCTCTACCCGTTACCCAGTCCGGCCACCGTCGCGATCGTCGCCGAGCGTGACCTCACCGATGCGGCGCTCGCCGCGCTCGTAAAAGGTCTCGGCTACCACGCGGTCATCATCGACGTGGACGTCGCCGCCGATCTGCTGCCGCCGACGATCGCCATTGTCCGGTCCGCCGACAAGCTGGCCCGATTCCGCGCGCGACGCGGAATGCGCAACTGCCTGATCGCCGCGATCGGCACCGACATCCGAGATGCGCCCGGGATCACCATCGCCAACACGCCGTTGGCGGCCCGTCAGCTCGAAAACCTCCTCGAGCAGACCGCGCGCCGCACACCGAGCCTGCGCAGTCGCGTCAACGTCACCGACCGCGAGCTGGAGATCCTCACCACCTACGCCCTGGGTGCGACGTTGCGCGAGACGTCGCATACCCACTATGTCGCCGAGAGCACGGTACGCGCGCACTATCGCCGCGTGTCGCAGCGCTACACCGAGGCCGGCCGTCCGGTCGGCAACAAGGCGCAGCTCCTGCTGCAGTTCATGGCTGACGGCTGGGTCCAACCTGCCCAACTCGCCGTCTGAAACGCGCGCCGGGCGGTTCTGGTCGCGCCGGACGGTTCTGGCCGCAGCTGCAGGTTCTGGCCGCAGTTTCGCCTCCAAGCCGGAACCCGCGGGTGCGGCCGGAACAGCCACTAGCCTGACGACATGCGCACACATCGATGGGTGGCGAATGGCTTCGGTGGGCTCGACGACTTCGAGTTCATCGCCGACGAACTTGCGCCACCGAGCGTCGGTGAGGTCACCATCGAGGTGCGGGCGGCCGGGGTGAACCCGGCCGACCTGAAGCACGCGCAGCGGGTCGTAGATCCGGCGGATCTACCGCTGCCGATCGGTTACGAGGTCGCCGGCACCATCGCCGCGATCGGCCCGGACACCGAGATCGCCTCCGGCGGTGGCGCCGTCGGCGACGAAGTGCTCGCCTTCCGGGTGCGCGGTGGCTACGCGACGGCACTGACCGTGCCCGCGTCGACGGTGTTCGCGAAACCGGAGACCCTCGACTTCCCGGAGGCCGCCAACCTGTTGCTCGCCGGGTGCACCGCCGCAGACATGCTTCGCGCGGCGCGCATCGAGCGCGACGACACCGTCTTGCTGCACGCGGCGTCGGGCGCCGTCGGCGTCACCGTCCTCCAATTCGCCCGACTCCGCGGAGTCACGGTGATCGGCACTGTCTCCCCAGCGAGCGCCGAGCGCGTACGGGCGTTCGGCGGGATACCGGTCCGCTACGGCCCCGGGTTGGCCGATCGCATACGCGCCATCACCCCACAGCCCGTGGTCGCCGCCCTCGACGCGGCGGGTACCGACGAGGCCGTCGATTCCTCACTGGAGCTCGTCGACGACAGATCGCGAGTGATCACCATCGCGGCACCACAACGCGCCCGGGCCGACGGATTCATCGCCCTGGGTGGGACGCAGCCGGAGAGCCTCGCGTTTCGGAACACGGTGCGGCCCCAGCTGATCCGCCTCGCGGCTCACGGCGAACTGGTGGTGCCGATGGCACGAACCTATCCACTCGCCGACGCCCCGACCGCGCTCGAAGTGGTCGCGGGTGGCCATCCCGGCGGCAAGATCGCTTTGCTTCCCTGACCAAGCATGGCGGGTCAGCTGATCTCGCCACTGTCCTGCAGGACGGTCTCTTCGGCCCGATGGTCGTCGGGATGCTCTTCGGCCGCCAGCCGCGGGATCAGTCCACCCGCAAGGACATCGGACACCTGGCGACGCGAGAGACGATGCCGGACAGTGAACGTCTGATCCTTGGTGGAGTTGCGTACGGTGAGCGTGTCGGCGGAATCGATCGCTTCGCGCAGGCCGTCCAGACGCAGCACATCGTCCCGGTCGATGTCGTCGTAGTCGGCCGGGTTGTCGAACTCCAAGGCCAAGACCCCGAAGTTCGCCAGGTTCTGCCAGTGGATGCGTGCGAACGACTTGGCGATCACCACGCGCAGACCGAGATGTCGCGGCGCGATGGCCGCATGTTCCCGCGAGGATCCCTGACCGTAGTTCTCCCCACCGATGATGACGTGACCGCCATCGGCCTGACGGGCACGCTCGGGATAGGTCTCATCGACCTGGGTGAAGCTGAACTCGGCGAGCTTGGGGATGTTGGACCGCAACGGCAATGCACGCGCGCCAGCCGGGGAGATCTCGTCGGTGGAGATGTTGTCACCCACCTTGAGCAGTACCGGTGCCTCGACGTCGTCGGGCAGGGGGTCCAGTTCGGGCAGGCTGGAGATGTTGGGGCCCTTGACCGGTTGGATCTTCTCCGCTTCGTCGGGCGACGGGGGCGCCACCAGCATTGCCGTGTTGATCGAATGCTGCTTCGGCAGATCGAGCTTCGGATAGGCCATCTTCACGTCGGCCGCCCAGTCCCGTGGGTCGGTGATCGCCCCGGTCAGCGCGGAGGCCGCCGCCGTCTCGGGGGAACACAGCCACACCGCGTCCTCCTTGGTACCCGAACGCCCCGGGAAGTTGCGTGGCATGGTGCGCAACGAGTTCCGTCCCGTCGCGGGGGCCTGCCCCATCCCGATACAGCCCATGCAGCCGGCCTGATGGATGCGGGCACCACCGATGACGAGTTCGGCGGTGGCGCCCATCTGTGTGAGGTCGGTGAGGATCTCCCGCGACGTGGGGTTGACGTCGAAATTGACCTCGGGCGGGGTCTGCCGCCCGGCCACCATCGCGGCGGCGATCGCAAAGTCCCGCAGCCCGGGGTTGGCGCTGGACCCGATGACGACCTGAGAGATATCCTCGCCGGCCACCTCGCGGACCTGCACCACGTTGCCCGGCGACGACGGCTTGGCGATCAGCGGTTCGATGTCGCCGAGGTCGATGGTCTCCTCGATGTCGTAGGTCGAGCCCGAATCGGCGACGAGTTCGGACCAGTCGTCTTCGCGGCCCTCGGCCGCCAGGAACTCCCGCACTGCGGCGTCACTCGGGAACACCGTTGTGGTGGCGCCCAATTCGGCGCCCATGTTCGCGATGACGTGCCGATCCATCGCGGTGAGCCCGTCGAGGCCCGGTCCGTGGTACTCGATGATCCGGTTCACGCCACCTTTGACGTCGTGGCGTCGCAGCATCTCCAGGATGACGTCCTTGGCCGAACACCACTCGGGCAGTTCACCTTCCAGGCGGATACCCCAGATCTCCGGCATCCGGATGTTGAGCGGGCGACCGGCGATCGCGAGGGCAACCTCCAACCCACCGACGCCGATCGCGAGCATCCCCAGCGATCCGGCAGCGGGGGTATGCGAGTCGGAGCCGACCATGGTCTTCCCGGGTATCCCGAAGCGCTGCATGTGGGTGGGGTGGGAGACACCGTTGCCTGGTTTGGAGAACCAGAGCCCGAAGCGGGCGCATGCCGTCCGCAGATACTCGTGGTCTTCGGCGTTCTTCTCGTCGGTCTGCAACAGGTTGTGATCGACATACTGGACGCTTGCCTCGGTCCGGGCCCGGTCCAGCCCGAGCGCCTCGAGTTCCTGCATCACCAGCGTGCCGGTGGCGTCCTGGGTCAGCGTCTGGTCGATGCGCAGCGCGATCTCCTCGCCGGGAGTCATCTCGCCGGCTTCCAGATGTGCTGCGATGAGCTTACGGGCGACGTTCTCGGGCATGATGTGCTCCTCCGACACGACTGGGCGGTCTTGTTCGGCCGTCTCATTGGGGTATGACTCCACAGCAGGCTTACCCAGAACACGCCGATTCGACACCCCGGAAGTGGTGCCTTTTGGCCCACGACACCGCCCTGGTCGTCGGCGCATGCTGAAGATATGAACACCGCATGGATGTTCGCCGCTGGTGCGCTGGCTGCCGCGGCGGTGGGCTATCAACGTGTGCTGAGGCAGCCGATCCTGAACTGGGGCGCCACCGACGACGAGGTCAACGCCGCATTGCCCGGCGATGAGCTACTGCCCGACCCCGACGGGGTGTCGACCAGGGCCATCACCATCCTGGCCCGCCCCGAGTACGTGTACCCGTGGCTGGCGCAGATGGGCCCGGACCCCCGAGGTGGCGCCTACACCTACGACTGGATCGAGAACCTTCTCGGCCTGCACATGCACAGCGCCGACAACGTGCTCGACGACTTCCAGCACCCGCAGATCGGCGACGAGATCGGACTGGGCCCCAACACGATGCGCATCGAGATCGCCGAGCCAGATCACGCGTTCGCGACGCGCTCGGCCGACGGCAACTGGGTGTGGGCGTTCACCCTGGCCGATCGGCACGACGGCACCACCCGGCTGATCAGCCGCAACCGCTTCCGGCTGCCTCGGCTGGTCGACCGTCTCGGCATGCTGCCGATGGAACCGGGTTCGTTGATCATGGAACGCAAGATGCTGCACGGGATCAGGGATCGGGCGGAGAATTTGGCGAAGGAGCAGAGCGTCGGGGTCGGCTGACGAAAGTCTCGGCTTGGCGACCGACGGAGCGATCAACAAACCGGGCGATCAACAACCAGCCACCGCTGGTCGAGTAGCAGCGAACGGAGTGAGTTGCGTATCGAGACACGTTGTGCTGCAGGTGGTCTCGATACGGCGCTCGCCTAGCGGCTCGCACCTACTCGACCAGCGGAAGGGGCTTGCCCAAGTAGCGGGTGAGTTACTCGACCAGCGGAGGGGGCTTACCCAAGCAGCGGGTGAGTTACGCGACCAGCAGAGGGGGCGGGGAGATCAGTCCTCAACCCGGTTGCCTTTCTCGTCCCAGTGCGCGGCGACCTTCTTGCTCGGCTGCACCCGCGGCGGTTCCCCCGGCATCTTCGGATAGCTTGGCGGATAAGGCATGTCGCCGAGACCGTTGGCGTCGTCGCGCTGCACCATCTCCAGCAGCGGCTCGATGCCCCGGCGGTGCGCGGCGATGTCGGACATCGGGTCTCCACGGCGCGCAACCAGATCCGGGACGGTGGCGATAGTGCAGTCGTCCGGGTTCACATCGGCGAGTTCGTCCCAGGTCACTGGCGTGGACACCCGGGCGTTGTGGCTGCGCCGCGCCGAATAGGGTGAGGCCATCGTGCGATCGCGGGCATTCTGGTTGAAGTCGATGAAGATGCGTTCCCCGCGTTCCTCTTTCCACCACGACGTGGTCACCGCGTCGGGGTCGCGCCGTTCGAGCTCGCGGGCCAGCGCGATCACTGCGCGCCGGGTGGCGATGAAATCCCACTTGGGTTCGATGGGAACGAACACGTGGATACCGCGGCCGCCAGAGGTCTTGGGAAATCCCGTGTAGCCCATATCTTCCAGGAGCGGTTTCAGACCTTCGATCGCGACGCGGCGCACGTCGTCGAAGTCGGTGCCCGGCTGTGGGTCGAGGTCGATCCGGAGCTGGTCGGGATGATCGTTGTCCGGGTCGACGGTCGGCCAGGTGTGGAAGGTGACCGTGCCGAGATTGGCGCCCCACACGATGTCGGCCGGAATGGTCGGCTTGATTGCGTCACCGGTTCGGCCGGAGGGGAACACGATTCGGGTCGACTGGACGTGTTCGGGCCTCTTCTTGGCGATGTGCTTCTGGTAGATCTCGCCGCCGTCGACACCGTCGGGAAATCGCTGCAGGAAGGTCGGACGGCCGTGCACGGCAGTCATGATGACACCTTGCAGAGCGATGTCGCGATAGTAGCCCACCAGATCCCTTTTGCGGCCGCCGTTCTCGCCGAGTTCCGGGAAATAGATCTTGTCCGGGTTGCTCATCCGGACGGCCACACCGTCGACGTCGAGTTCCTCGGCAGGAGAACGAGAAGGCATGTCTAGGACGTTCCTTCCAGCACGTCGTGCAGGTCGTAGGTCAGCGGCACGTCGAGCTGGTCGTAGGTGCAGCTCTCCGGATCTCTATCCGGCCGCCAGCGCAGGAATTTCACGGTGTGCCGGAACCGATGATTCTCCATCTGGTCGTAGGCCACCTCGACCACCAGCTCGGGCCGGATGGGAATCCACTCGCCCGATTTCTCCGAACGCCAGCGGGTCGGTTCACCGGCCGACGGCTTGTCGGGGTCCAGACGCATCGGTTCGAACATCTGTTGTAGCTCGATGCGTTTGGCATCGGAGAAAGCGCCGGCCCCACCCACCATCCGCAGCTCGCCGCCGGCGTAGAGCCCCAACAACATGGACCCCAGACCGGTACCGCTCTTGTGCACGCGGTAGCCGAACACGACACAGTCGGCGGTGCGCTTGTGCTTGACCTTCACCATCTCGCGCTTGTTCTCGACGTAGGCGCCGGCGAGTCGTTTGGCGACAACACCGTCGAGTCCGGCGCCCTCGAATGCGGTGAACCAGTCGGTAGCGACGGCAGGATCGCCGGTCACCCGGCTGACGTGGAGTCGACGGTCGGCGCCACCAGATGGGGCGATGGCCCGCAACAATGCTTCGCGCCGCACTCCGAAGGGCTCACCCATCACGTCGGCCGGCCCCAACGCCAACGCATCGAAGCCGATGAAGATCGCGGGCGTCTTCTCGGCGAGCATGGTGACCCGCGACTCGGCGGGATGAATACGTTGGGCCAGGGAGTCCCAGTCCAGGCGATGGGTGTCGCCGATCAGCGCCGGGACCCCGATCTCTCCGTCCACCACGGCTTTCTCGGGCAGTTCGGCCTTGGCGGCACTGACGAGCTCGGGAAAGTAGCGCGCCAGATCCTTACCGCCACGCGATCCGATCGCCACTTCGTCGCCGTCGCGAAAGATCAACGCCCGAAAGCCATCCCACTTGGGTTCATACGACCACACCGGGTCGTCGCCGGGCTGGTCGGGCACCGCGGTGACGGCCTTGGCGAGCATCGGCGCGATAGGTGGCATAACCGGGAGGTCCACGGGTCACATGGTACGGGCCGGGAAGGTGTGGGAAGACGGTGTTGGTTGCGTGGTTTCGATACGGTCTCGGCCAGCGCCTCCGACCTACTCAACCACCGACACACACCACCACCTCGGCCAGCGCCGGTTCGGAGGACGGACTCACGCCAACAACGCTCGCTGGACAACTCGCGGATTGAGTAGCCGCGAACAGAGTGAGTGGCGTATCGAAATCCGGCGTCGCCAGCCGGTCGGTAGGGTGATCGGCGATGGACCTGGGAGGAACCGCGATGCCGGCGGGGCGGTATGCGCCGTCCCCGTCGGGTGATCTGCACGTGGGTAATCTGCGCACCGCAGTGCTGGCCTGGCTGTTCGCCCGCACCACCGACCGGGCGTTCTTCATCCGGATGGAAGATCTCGACCGCACCGCGGTGGGCTCCGATCGCGGGCAACTGGCCGACCTCGCAGCGCTGGGCCTGGATTGGGACCCGCCGGTGATCTACCAGTCGCATCGACTGGCGTCATACCGTTCGGTCATCGACGGGCTGCGCGACCAGGGCCGCACCTTCGAGTGCTTCTGCACGCGGCGCGAGATTTTGGAGGCACCGTCGGCGCCGCATGCCCCACAAGGCGCCTACCCGGGCACCTGCCGCGACCTCACCGACGCCGAACGCGCCGATCGGCGCCGTTCACGTCCGCCGGCCATCCGAATCCGCGCCGACGTCGACCATTTCACCGTCGACGACATCCTGCACGGGCCCTACACGGCGATGGTCGACGACTTCGTGATCCAACGTAACGACGGCACCCCCGCCTACAATCTCGCGGTGGTGGTCGACGACGCTGCGCAGGGCGTCGACCAGGTGGTACGCGGTGGCGACCTGCTGTCGTCGGCACCGCGTCAGGCTTACCTGGCCGCGCTGCTGGGGCATCGGCAACCCACCTACGCCCACGTTCCGATGGTGCTCAACGACAACCGCATTCGCCTCAGCAAACGCGACGGCGCGGTGACCCTGACCGATCTGGCCGAAAACGGCGTGTCCGCCGCGCAGGTGCTCTCACACATCGCGCAGTCACTGTGGCTCGCCGAGGACGGCGAGTCGGTGGACCTGGCCGCGCTGGCCGAGCGTTTCCAGCCCGACGCCCTGCCGAAAGAGCCGTGGATCCTGACCGACGCCGACTGGCGCTGACACCGCCGACTCCCCACCGGTCAGGCGGTCGCGAGCAGCCGATCCAGCACGTCGTGCAACGTGAGCACACCGGCCACGTCGTCGTCGACCACCACGATGGCCAGATGCTGCCGCGTTTCACGCATCGTGGCCAGTGCCCGGTGCACGGGCTCGGTCGCCGCGAACGTCTGGACCGGACGCATCAGATCCGCTGCGGTGGCCTCGGGGGCTGCCGACAGGCAGTCCCGGACGTGGACGACGCCCACATACCGGTCGGCGCCGGTGGCGACGCCCTGCACGAGTAGTCGTCGATGTCCCGTCGACCTCGACGTCGCGCGGATCGCCGCGGGCGATGCGGTCGACTCCACTGAGCTCACCACGGCGCCGGCCAGCACGTCGGCGACGGTGAGCCGCTGCAGTTCCAGCGCCCCGGACAGGTGCGCGTGATAGCGCTCGTCGAGGGTGCCGACGGTGGCGGAGTGTTCGACGAGATGACGCAGGGCATCAGCGTCCTGCCCGGCGGCGACCTCGTCGACGGCCTCCACACCCACCCGGTGCAGACACCAGTTGGCCAGCACATTCAGCCGCACGATGAGCGGTCGGGTGACCCACATGAAAGCCCGCATCGGCAGAGCCAGCAACGTCGCCGACCGTTCCGGATGCGCGATCGCCCACGACTTCGGCGCCATCTCACCGACGACGAGGTGCAGGAACGTGACCGCGATCAACGCGAGGACGAACCCGGCGACGTCGGCGGACCACGTCGGCATACCCCATGTCTCGAACAGCGGCGTGAGCCAATGGTGCACGGCCGGCTTGGTCACGGCGCCGAGCGCTAGCGTGCACACGGTGATACCCAGTTGCGAACCCGCCAGCAGCACCGACAGTTCCGAGGCGCTGCGCAGCGCGGCGCGGGCCGAGCGGCTGTCGGCGGCCGCGTCTTCCAACCGGTGCCGGCGGGCGGCGATGAGCGCGAACTCGACGGCGACGAAGAAGGCGCTCGCCGCGATCAACGCGATGGTGACCAGTAAAACAACCCACGGATTGCTCATCGTGCACCCTCCTCGGCGGTGGCGTCGGGAATGGTGAGCAGCACCGACGACGGCACATGCCGTCCCACCGACAGCACGGTCATCGTGGCGGTGGCGGGCCGCAGATCGTCCTCGTCGAGCGGCACCGGGTCACCGACCAGGTCCACCTCGACCACGTCGCCGATGGCGGGCAGGCCGCCGAACTCGGCGATGACCAGTCCGGCGACGGTTTCATGGTCACCTTCGGGCAGGTCACGGCCGATCACGCGGGACACCTCGTCGAGGTGCGCGTCGCCGCGAACCCGCCAGCCCTCGTCGACACGTGCGATCGGTCGCGCTACATCGGAGTCGTGTTCGTCGTCGATCTCGCCGACCAATTCCTCGGCGATGTCCTCGACGGTCACCACACCGGCGAATCCGCCGTACTCGTCGATGACCACCGCCAACTCGTCGTGAGCGGCGTCGATTTGGGCTAGCACCTCGGGCAGCGGCAGCGATACCGGCACGATCACTGCGGGCCGAGCGAGATCGGCCGCGGTGGAGTCCCCCGCGTCGGCCTCGGGGGTCGCGTCACCATCCGACCAGACGAGCAGGTCGTGGAGGTGGACGACCCCGGTCACGTCGGCACGATCGTCGACGACGGGGTAACGCGTGTGCCCGGCGCTCATCGCGGCGAGCACCTCGGCGGCCGGATCGGTCGCGCGCACCACATCCACGCGCGTCCGCGGGATCATCGCGTGCTCAGCGGTTCGGGTGGGAAAGTCGAGCACTCGATCGAGCAGCGCCGACAGTTCCGCGGGCAGCTCGCCCGCGTCGCGGGATTCGGCGACGATGTGTTCGAGGTCGCGCGGGGTGGCCGAATGCTCGACGTCGTGCACCGGTTCGATCCGCAGTGCCCGCAGCAGCAGGTTCGACGCGGTGTCGAATAGGCTGATCAGCCAGCCGAAAACGGCCAGGTAGATGGTGGTGGACCGAGCCAACCACCGCGCGACGGGCTCGGGCCGCGCGATCGCGAGGTTCTTCGGGAACAGCTCACCGAACACCATCTGCACCACGGTGGAGAAGCCGATCGCGATGACCGTGCCGAGGGTGACCCCGACCGCAACTGGGACCCCGACGTCGCCGAGTAGTTCCCCGACGCCGCTGCCGATGAGCGGTTCGGCCACGTAGCCGACGAGCAGTCCGGTGACGGTGATGCCGAGTTGGGCTCCGGAGAGCATGAACGAGGTGCGCCGGGTGACGGTCAATGCACGGGCCGCGGCTGCGTCGCCGGCCTCGGCGCGAGCCTGCAACCGCGACCGGTCGACGGCCATGAAGCCGAACTCCTGCGCGACAAAGTAGCCGGTCAGGGCGGTGATGAGGACGACGACCAGGATTCCGACGATGATTCCGAGGACGGTCAACATGTGGCCACCGCCGTCGGTTCAGGCTTCGGCGAGCCGGGTCTTCGAGGTTTCTTGCGTTTCGGACGGGGGCGCTTGGCGCGTCTCATCGGGTCTTTCTGACTGGCGGTCGGGGCGGGGAGGGTGCGGTGTACGCACTGTCCTCACAAGTGCGCAACGAATTATACGGCAGTCGGGTTCCCGCTAGTCCGGTGTGGCTTCGGTCACCTGTCGCGCGACCTCGACGAGCGGTGTGTTCGTATCCTGCGACAGACGCCGCAGCAACTCGAAGGCAGCCACCGCGTCGATGGTGAAGCGCTCCATCAACATCCCCTTGGCCTGACCGATCAGATCACGGCTGGCCAACGCGCTGCGGAAGTCGCCCTGCTGACGGGCCCGATACAGCGCCAGCGACGCATGGGTGGCGTAGACCAGACCCACCTCGACGGAGTCGTCGTCGAAAGCGTTGACCCGGTCGGAGAACAGGTTCAGTGCACCGATGGTGGCGTGATGGGTGAACAGCTGGAACGACAGGCTGGATCGGGCCGGCGTCTCGGCCACGGTGCGCGCCGACAACTCGGGCCAACGCGGATCGGCGGCGATGTCGTCGACCCGGACCATGTGGTGCTGCCATGCGGCTTCCACACAGGGGCCCTGTCCGGTCTCTTTCTGCAGAAGATCGAGGTGGACCATGATCTCGTCGGTCGGGGCGATGGTCTCGTACTCGCGGGCCTTCGGGTCGACGAGCAGGACGCCTGCGTGATCGGTGCCCGCCACGTGCTCGACAGCACCGGCGGTGATGGCCTCGATCACCTCGTCACTTGCCGCGCGGTCGGTCTCGGGGATTGCGTGCATCGTGCGTGATAGGTCGGCGATCGCCTGATGGACACTCATCTGTCATCTCCTCCGGTCCCACGACGCCCCGGGTCCCCGGGCGACACGATCGTCGACGGCGGCCCGGTGTCCACCGTAGTAGGCCGCAGGCGGCGGCGGGCGCCCGCCATCAGAGCGGTCCCCGGGGCTACAGATTCCGAACCCCGGGGACCTGGCCCTCGGCGAACTCCGCGGCGCCCGCCCGGGCTTGGTTGGCGGCTACCCGCAGCTGCGAACGGTCAAACGCGCGGCTGCAGTCAGCTGCCGGTTCCCGCGTAGTAGCGCGCCAGGAACTCGTCTCGGTACTCCGGGTAGGTGCCGTCCTCGATGGCCTGGCGCGCGCGGTCGACCATCGTCACGATGAAGGAGACGTTGTGCAGCGTGGCCAGCGTCGCGGCCAACCCCTCCTTCGCCTTGAAAAGGTGATGCAGATAGGCCCGGCTGTACTGGCTGGTGTAGTTGTCGATCTCGGGATCGAGGGATCGGAAATCCCTGCGGTACTTGGCATTGGTAATGTTGTAGCGCCCGTCGAGGGAGTAGATGGCGCCGTTGCGCGCCACCCGGGTGGGTGAGACACAGTCGAAGGTGTCGGCACCGTTCTCGATGGCGGTGAAGATGTCGTCGGGTTCGCTGATGCCGAGCAGGTGCTTCGCGGTGTCCTCCGGCAGTTCCTGGTTGACCCAGCCGACGATGGTGCCCAGATTGTCCTTCTCCAGCGCCCCGCCGATGCCGTAGCCGCCGAAGCCGCGTCCACCGTCGGCCTGATCCATCGCACTCATGGTGACCAGGTCGCGGGCGGCCTTGCGGCGCAGGTCCTCGTACTGCGCACCCTGAATGACCCCCCACAGCGACTGCGCCGGACGGTGGGTGCGTTCCCGGGACAGCCGGTTGTGTTCGGCCAGGCATCGGATCGCCCACAGCCGGGTACGCTCCAACGAGTTCTCCTGGTAAACGCGCGTATTCATCAGAGTGGTCAGTTCGTCGAAGGCGAAGATGATGTCGGCGCCCAGCTGATGCTGGATCTGCATCGAGACCTCCGGGGTGAACCGGTGCGCGGACCCGTCCAGGTGCGATTTGAAGGTGACGCCGTCGTCGTCGACCAGCGACAGACGTTCGCGACCCTCGGCGGTGATCTCGTCGTTCTGCTCCCCGGTGACATCCATCGAGATGACCTTCTTGAATCCGGCGCCCAGCGACATCACCTGGAATCCACCGCTGTCGCTGTAGGTGGGGCCGGGCCAGTTCATGAATGCACCGAGCCCGCCGGCCTCGTCGATGATGTCCGGGCCGGGCTGTAGATAGAGGTGATAGGCGTTGGCGAGCACGGCCTGCGCGCCGAGTTCGCCGACGGCCTCGGGCAGCACCGTCTTGACGGTGGCCTTGGTGCCGACCGGCACGAAGGCCGGCGTGCGGATGCGGCCGTGCGGGGTGTCGATGACGCCGGTGCGGCCCATCGTCCCGGGCAGAGAGGTCCCGACGGAGAACGAGTGGTCGGGGGACAGAGACATGGAGCTCACCGGCGAATTCTCGCAGTTGGACACCACCACACAAAACCCGACGTTCGACGGGGGGACACGTGTTGGGTCCGGTTGCGCCGACGCGTGGGCCGTCGCTCGGTCGGATACGCGGCATGCGATTCGTTACGGTGAATCCATGTCGCGAATCGTCACACGGTTGTCTCTCGGTTTCTGCGCTCTGGCCCTCTGTGCGTTCGCCACCGCTTGCGGAACCGAGGAGCAGGCGGTCCAGACGACCACCGCCACCCTCAGCGAGAACCCGTCGGCGCCGGTGGTGGCCGGTCCGAGTCCGCGGCCTACCAGCGACACCACGCAGGCGCAGCCGACCGACGATCGCGAATGCGGCACCACGTCCGGCCCCGATGGCGCACTGCGCGTACTGATCACCGACGGGACCGTCTCCTGTGAGGAGGCCATGGCCCTGGCGGCGCAGTACGGACCGATGATCGCGACTGGACGCGACCAGATGGTCGACGGGTGGGAATGCGGCCCGTCGGACGACGCCGGAGTCCTCGCGAAGTGTGAACGCGACAACGACGCCACCACCGATGACGACGACGAGATCGACTTCGCGCCCTGATCCAACGGGGCCGGCCGCCCTGGATTGTGGCGCTCATGACCTGACGCCCTTGACCCTGACGCAACGTGAGGCGCAACAGTGTCCGGTGTGAACGATGCGGAACACGAGTACACGGTCGGCGCGGTGGCACGGCTCGTCGGGATCAGCGTGCGCACTTTGCATCACTACGACCACATCGGTCTGGTGGTGCCGTCGGGACGCACCGGTGCCGGATATCGGGTCTACGACGATGCCGATGTCGAACGACTGCACCGGGTACTGACCTACCGTCAGCTCGGGTTCTCGCTGGAGCAGATCGCGACCCTGCTCGACGATCCGTCGGTCGATGCGCTGGCGCATCTGCGTGATCAGCACGAATTGCTGACCGACCGGATCGATCGGTTACGTCGGATGGTCGCCGCTGTGGAGGACATGATGAATGCGAAGCGCGACGGCATCCAATTGACGGCTGCCGAACAAGCCGAGATCTTCGGCGACGACTGGCCGGGCGAGGACTACGCCGCCGAAGCAGAAGAACGCTGGGGTGACTCCGACGCGTGGCGGCAGAGCCAGGAGCGCACCGCCGGGTTCTCGAAAGGCGACTGGCAGGCGGTGAAGGCGCAGACCGACGCCCTCGAGGAGCGGTTGGCCGAGGCGATGCGTGCCGGCGTGATGCCGGGGACACCGGAGGCCAACGCACTCGCCGAGGCCCACCGGGCGTCGATCAACCGGTTCTACGACTGCGGACATGAGATGCAGGTGAACCTGGCGCAGATGTACCTCGCCGACCCCCGGTTCACGGCGCACTACGACGAGCGCGCCGAGGGTTTGGCGCAGTACGTGCACGATGTCATCGTCGCCAACGCCGACGGGCAGTGATCTCGATACGCGTGCTCGCCTGGCGGCTCGCAGGCTACTCGATCACCAGTTTGGCTCCCCGGCGCGAGGGAGCGCGACCTCCGCGAGCCGCGCCACCCCTCGGCGATCGAGGAGGGCACACACCTCCGCGAGCCGCCTCACGCTGGTGATCGAGGAGGGCACACACCTCCGCGAGCCGCCTCACGCTGGTGATCGAGGAGGGCACACACCTCCGCGAGCCGCCCCATGCTGGTGATCGAGGAGGGCACACACCTCCGCGAGCCGCCCCATGCTGGTGATCGAGGAGGGCACACACCTCCGCGAGCCGCCTCACGCTGGTGATTGAGTAGGCCGAGCCCCTGGGCGAGGCCGTATCGAAATCACCCGACCGCGGCTTCCTCAGCCCAGCAACGCCTGCGCGACCCGCTCGAGCGCCGCGGCACGGCTGGCCTTCACCAGCACCGCGTCCCCGGCCTCGAGGTCGGCGAGGGCGGCGACGGCACTGTCGATGTCGGGGACGTGGCGGGCGGACTCACCGTAATCGGGGGCGTCGACGGCGATCACCTCGACGCCGAGGTCACGCGCCTGCTCGGCGACCGACAAATGCGCTGCCGCCGAACCGGCACCGAGCTCCCCCATCGTGCCGAGCACGGCCACCCGGCGCCCGGCATCGAGCACAGCCAGCGACCGCAGGGCCGCGGCCATCGAGGTGGGGTTGGCGTTGTAGGCATCGTTGAGCACCAGCACCCCGGCGGCCGAGGTGACGAGGTCCATGCGGAGTCCGGACAGACTCGCACCGCGCAGGCCGTCGGCCATCCGATCCACCGGCACACCGAGCCAGCCGGCGGCGGCGACCGCGGCCAGCGCATTGGGCACCTGATGCTCGCCACGAGCACCGAGTGCGATGTCGGCATCACCCCACGGGGTGTGCAGCCGGAAGGACGCGCGCAGCTCGTCGTCGAGGACCACGTCCGAGGCGCGGACATCGGCTGTCGAACCGAGTCCGAAGGTCAGCACGCCCGCGTCGGTGCGCTCGGCCATGGCGGCCACCCGCTCGTCGTCGGCGTTGAGGACAGCGAGGCCATCGACCGGCAACGCCTCGACGAGCTCACCTTTGGCGCGCGCGACCGCATCGATGTCGCCGAACAGTTCCAGGTGCACACCCTCGACGCGGGTGACAACCCCGACGGTGGGCCGCGCGATCGAACACAGCAGGTCGATGTGGCCGATGCCGCGGGCGCCCATCTCGACCACGACAGCCTCGGTGTCGGCCGGGGCGTTGGCCAGGGTCAGCGGCAGCCCGAGCTCGTTGTTGAACGATTTCTCGCTCGCGGTGGCACGGAACGTGGTGGCCAGCGCCCCGGCCAGCAGATCCTTGGTGGAGGTCTTGCCGACCGACCCGGTCACCCCGACGACCCGGTCGGGCAGGCGATCGCGGGCCGCAGCACCGAGATCGGCCAACGCCGCGGCGGTGTCGGTGACGGTGATCGCCGGCAATGAGACGTGCGGCAGGCTGCCCTCGGAGCTCAGGTACGCCGCGGCACCCGCCGACTGCGCCGACGACACGAACTCGTGCCCGTCTCGGGCGGCCACGATCGGCACGAACAGCTGCCCGGCCTGCACGCTCCGGGAGTCGATGCCGACCCCGGAGATCTCCACGTCATCGCCGACCAGCCGCCCATTGACCGCAGCCGCGATCTCGCTCGCCCTGAATTGCACACCGCAACGCTACAAGGCTCGCCGCCGACCGCCACATACCCGAGGAGGACAAACCCAGACGACTCGCACGACATCGTCGACGTATGGTGTGGGCCATGGCCTCACCCCTGCTGCGTCTGGTCGTCCTTTATGGCGGCGTGTCCGCCGAACACGACGTCTCCTGTGTGACCGCCGCCCACGTCTTGGCCGCCGCCGACCGCAGCAAGTACGACCTGGTGCCGATCGGCATCACCAAATCGGGGACGTGGCTGCGCAACGACAAGGCGATAGCGGCACTCGCCGAGGGCAGCGACCTACCCGAACGACTCGAACCGGCCGGTACCGAGGTGGAGCCCCTCGCTGCGATCCGCGGCGAGGGCACCGATCAGGCGATCACCGTGGTACTCCCGCTGCTGCACGGACCGCACGGCGAGGACGGCACCATCCAGGGCATGTTGGAGCTGTTCAAGGTCCCTTACGTGGGTGCGGGCGTGCTCTCGTCGGCGCTGTGCATGGACAAGGCGATGGCCAAGATCGTCGCCGAGCAGGCCGGAATCCCACAGTGCCGCTGGGTCGAGTTCCGCGACGGGATCGACGACCCGAACGAGATCGTCACCCGCGCGGTGGCCGAGCTCGGGCTGCCGGTGTTCGTCAAACCCGCCAACCTCGGCTCGTCGGTGGGCATCACCAAGGCCCACGACGCGGCCGAACTCGACAAGGCCGTCGACCTCGCGCTGCGCTACGACGATGTGGTGATCATCGAGGAGGCGGTCACCGCCCGCGAGGTGGAGGTGGCGGTTCTCGGCAACGCCGCCCCGGAGGCGTCGGCGCCCGGAGAGATCGTGCCGGGCAGTGAGTTCTACGACTACGAGGACAAGTACGTCACAGGTGCCGCGCAGCTGGTGATCCCCGCCGACCTGCCCGACGACGTCACCCGCGAGGTCCGTGAACTGGCGGCCAAGGCGTTCACCGCCTTGCGCTGCGCGGGGATGGCACGTGTCGACTTCTTCTATGAGGCCGAGGGCCGCGGCTGGCTCCTCAACGAGGTCAACACCATCCCGGGCTTCACGCCGGCTTCGATGTATCCGAAGCTGTGGGAGGCCACCGGTATCAGCTACCCCGACCTCATCGATCAGCTCGTCGCGCTCGCGCTGGACAGCCATCGGCGCCGGGTCGGGTTCTCCACCGAGCACTGATGGCTGGGTGCGCGGGACGGGCCGGGGGTTCGATACGACCCGAGCTTGGGCTTGGCCGTGGCAATGACTGAAATCAGGAGCGATCGGCCCGACCGGTGGCCGATCGCAGTTTGCGGCCCCCGCCCGCCGCAGCAACCGCACCCCGTCGCGGCGATTCTGCGCCCCCCGGGCCGAGGCGGGGCGGTAATGTGCTCGACGTGACAGACCCCGGCCGCGACGAGAACCACTCGCTGCGCCGTCCGGATGGCGATCCCGCGGTGGTGCTGCGGGTTCTGGTGTATTCGGACCATTCCGACACCCGCGCGGCGGTCCTCGGTGCGCTCGGCGGCAACCCCGATCCCGCGCTCCCCGAGCTCAGCTTCGTGGAGGTGGCCACCGCCCCGATGGTGTTCGCGCAGCTCGATGCCGGCGCGATCGACGTCGCCATCCTCGACGGTGAGGCCGCGCCCGCCGGCGGCATGGGCATCGCCAAACAGATGCGTGACGAGATCGACCCGTGTCCGCCGATCCTGCTGTTGCTCGGTCGCGCCGATGACCGCTGGCTGGCCGACTGGTCGCGGGCCGACGCCACGGCGACCCTCCCGGTGGACCCGATCGCGTTGTCCACCACCCTCGTCGACCTGCTCCGAAACGCCGAACTCCAGAAACCCTGACAAGGGCGGCTCCCCCGCTAGTAGGCTTTGTGTCACAGCTCACATGTGACTCCGACTGTGGGGAGGCCGTCACGATATGAACGCCTACGTCCCGATCATGGTCCTCGGGGCAATTGCTGTGGCGTTTGCGGTCTTTTCAGTTGGCGTTGCGATGTTGATCGGACCGAAACGGTACAACCGCGCCAAACTCGAGCCCTACGAGTGCGGCATCGAACCGCACACCGAATCACACGCTCTGACGCCCGCCGGCGACGACTCGACCGGCGGCGTGCTCACCGCATCACGGATCACCGAGAGGGCCGTCCAACGTATCCCGGTGAAGTACTACCTCACCGCGATGCTGTTCATCATCTTCGACATCGAGATCGTCTTCCTCTATCCGTGGGCGGTCGCCTTCGACCTCCTCGGCTGGTTCGGTCTCGCGGCCATGGCGCTGTTCATCGTCAACGTTTCGGTGGCCTACGCCTACGAATGGCGACGCGGAGGGCTCGCCTGGGAATGACCACGATCTCGGTGCACGCCCGACGCCGGGCGGTACCGGGAACGTCGCTACACGTGAGGAGGTGTCGCCGATGGGACTCGAGGAGAAACTGCCGAGCGGGTTCCTGTTGAGCACCGTCGAGGATCTGGCCGGGTTCATGCGCAAGGGTTCCCTGTGGCCGGCCACCTTCGGCCTGGCCTGTTGCGCCATCGAGATGATGGCCACCACATCGGGTCGCTACGATCTCGCCCGTTTCGGGATGGAGGCGTTCCGGGCCTCGCCCCGACAAGCCGACCTGATGATCGTCGCCGGTCGGGTCAGCCAGAAGATGGCACCGGTGTTGCGGCAGATCTACGACCAGATGACCGAGCCCAAATGGGTACTGGCGATGGGTGTTTGCGCTTCGTCGGGCGGCATGTTCAACAACTACGCGATCGTGCAGGGTGTCGACCACGTAGTGCCCGTGGACATCTACCTTCCCGGCTGCCCCCCGCGGCCGGAAATGCTGCTGCACGCCATCCTGAAGCTGCACGAACAGATCCAGCAGATGCCGCTCGGCGTCAACCGCGAACAAGCCATCTGGGCTGCCGAACAGGCAGCGCTGCAGGCGAAACCGACGATCGAGATGAAGGGCCTGCTGCGATGACCGAACCCCGGGCGCCCAAGGCGGCGGGCGACATGAGCCGCGCGGAGCAGACCGGCCCGGAACAGATCGGCATCCGCAAGGGCTTGTTCGGGGTGCACGGCAGCGGCGACACCTCCGGCTATGGCGGACTCGTCCAAGCCGTCACCCTGCCCGGCAGTTCCACCCGCCCGTACGGCGGGTATTTCGACGAGATTGCCGACGAACTGGCCGCAGGTCTGGCCGAGATGTCCGCGCGTGCGCCCGGCTACGACGAGGCCGTCGAGAAGGTGGTGATCTTCCGCGATGAAATGACCGTCCACGTGCGCAGACAACACCTGCGACCGGTGGCGCTGACGCTGC
This sequence comes from Gordonia tangerina, assembly GCF_021556435.1. Classification (GTDB taxonomy): domain Bacteria; phylum Actinomycetota; class Actinomycetes; order Mycobacteriales; family Mycobacteriaceae; genus Gordonia; species Gordonia tangerina. The sequence continues at coordinate 151,735 of NZ_JAKGCU010000006.1, read as the reverse complement.
GTGACCGCGACGCGCTGCGGTTCGAACTGTGCCTGGGTGTCAACGGTGTCCACTACCCCGATGATCACGACCGGGAACTGCACGCGGTGTATCCGCTGGCGTCGATCACCCACAATCGTCGAGTGCGCCTCGAGGTCGCCGCCCCCGACTCGGATCCGCACATTCCCACGCTCACCGACATCTACCCGACCAACGACTGGCACGAGCGCGAGACCTACGACTTCTTCGGCATCGTCTTCGACGGCCACCGTTCGCTGACCCGTATCGAGATGCCCGACGACTGGCAGGGCCATCCCCAGCGCAAGGATTACCCGCTCGGTGGAGTTCCGGTGGAGTACAAGGGGACCCGTATCGCACCCCCTGATCAGCGGAGGTCCTACAACTGATGACCACCACCGATGACAACACGCCCAACTCCCATCCCGACGACGTGCGTGCCACCCAGACCTACACGGTCTCCGGTCAGGACTGGGACGAGATCGTCACCGCCGTCCGCGAACGGGCCGAAGCCCAGCCCGGCGACGAACGCATCGTGGTCAACATGGGTCCACAGCATCCCTCCACCCACGGAGTGCTGCGGCTGATCCTGGAGATCGAGGGCGAAACCGTCACCGAGGCCCGGTGCGGAATCGGCTACCTACACACCGGCATCGAGAAAAATCTCGAGTACCGAACCTGGATGCAGGGGGTCACCTTCGTGACCCGGATGGACTACCTGTCGCCGTTCTTCAACGAGACCGCCTACTGCCTGGGTGTGGAACGCCTGCTGGGCATCACCGACGACGTCCCAGAACGTGCCAGCGTCATCCGGGTATTGCTGATGGAACTCAACCGGATCTCCTCGCACCTCGTCGCACTGGCCACCGGCGGAATGGAACTCGGCGCGGTCACCGCGATGTTCCTCGGTTTCCGGGAACGCGAGATGATCCTCGACATCTTCGAATACATCACCGGCTTGCGGATGAACCACGCCTACATCCGGCCGGGCGGCGTCTCCCAGGATCTGCCCGAAGACGCGGCGGACAAGGTAGGCGAGTTGCTCGATATCCTGCCGGCTCGACTCGGTGAACTCGAGGACCTACTCAACGAGAATTACATCTGGAAGGCCCGCACCCAGGGCGTCGGCTATCTCGACCTCACCGGGTGTATGGCGCTCGGGATCACCGGCCCGGTCCTGCGGTCGACCGGCCTGCCACACGACCTGCGCAAGTCCCAACCCTATTGCGGCTACGAGAACTACGAGTTCGACGTGATCACCGACACCACCTGCGACTCGTATGGCCGGTACCTGATCCGGGTCAAGGAGATGCAGGAATCCGTGCGGATCGCACGGCAATGCCTCGACCGTCTGCAACCCGGCCCGGTGATGGTCGCCGACCGCAAGATCGCCTGGCCGGCCGACCTGGCATTGGGGCCCGACGGACTCGGTAACTCGCCCGAGCACATCGCGAAGATCATGGGCACATCCATGGAAGCGTTGATCCACCACTTCAAACTGGTGACCGAAGGCATGCGGGTGCCGGCCGGACAGTGCTACGTGCCCGTCGAATCGCCCCGGGGCGAACTGGGCGTGCACATGGTCTCCGATGGGGGCACACGCCCTTACCGGGTGCACTACCGCGATCCGTCGTTCACGAATCTGCAAGCGGTGGCGGCGATGTGCGAGGGCGGCATGGTGGCCGACGTGATCACCGCGGTCGCCAGTATCGATCCGGTGATGGGAGGGGTAGACCGATGAGTGACCCGGTGTTCGTGGATCTGACCGCGCCGACCGAGCAGGGAGAGCATCCCGGCCAGGGTGCGGTGGTCCTGCCGCCGCAACCGCATCCGACTATCCGCTTCGACGGCCCCGACCACTACGCCGACGAGGTGCGCACCCGGCTGGCGGCCGACGCCGCCGGCATCATCGAACGGTATCCACAGCCACGTTCGGCGTTGTTGCCCCTGCTGCATCTGGTGCAATCCCAGGACGCGCAGATCACTCGTGCCGGCGTGGAGTTCTGTGCCGCACAACTGGGGCTCACCGCCGCCGAGGTCGCCGCGGTTGCCACCTTCTACTCGATGTACCGCCGGTCGGCCACCGGCGAGTACCTCGTCGGGGTGTGCACCAACACGCTCTGCGCGGTGATGGGCGGCGACGAGATCCTGGCCGCGCTGCGCGACCACCTGGGTATCTCGCCCGGGGACACCACTGCCGACGGACGCATCACCCTCGAACACGTCGAATGCAACGCGGCCTGTGACTTCGCGCCGGTGGTGATGGTCAACTGGGAGTTCTTCGACAACCAGACCCCTGCGGGCAGTGTGGAACTCGTCGAGGATCTGCGGGCAGGTGTCGCGGTCACCCCCACGCGATCCACCGGCAGTGTGTGCAGTTTCCGACGGACCGCTCGGCTGCTCGCCGGGTTACCCGAAGACGGGGGTGACGCATGACCGCGCTGTCGACCGGCACCGACCCTGCCGAAACTCCTGTCCTGAGCCGCTATTGGGACGAACCCGAATCCTGGACACTCCGAAGCTACGAGTCCCACAACGGGTATGCGGCGTTGCGTAGCGCGCTGCAACAGGAGCCGGACGACCTCATCGACACCATCAAGGCTTCCGGGCTGCGGGGACGCGGTGGTGCCGGATTCCCGGTAGGCATGAAGTGGTCGTTCATCCCGCAGACCGATCCGGCCGATTCCGACTCCCCCGATCCGCGCCCTCACTATCTCGTGGTCAACGCCGACGAATCCGAACCGGGAACCTGCAAGGACATCCCGCTGATGCTGGCGTCACCGCACTCGCTCATCGAGGGTGCGATCATCGCCGCCTACGCGATCCGCGCCGCGCACGCCTTCATCTACCTTCGCGGCGAAGTGGCCTCGGTGCTGCGCCGACTCCGCTCAGCGGTCGAGGAGGCCTACACCGCAGGCTATCTCGGCTTCGACATCCTCGGATCAGGCTTCGACCTGGAATTGGTGGTGCATGCCGGCGCCGGCGCCTACATCTGCGGTGAGGAGACCGCACTGCTGGACTCGCTGGAAGGCCGGCGCGGCCAACCACGGTTGCGGCCACCGTTTCCCGCGGTCGCAGGTCTCTATGCCAGTCCGACGGTGGTCAACAACGTCGAATCGATAGCCAGTGTGCCGCCGATCATCCGCAACGGTGTCGACTGGTTCCGCTCGATGGGCACCGAGAAGTCGCCTGGATTCACGCTGTACTCGCTGTCGGGGCATGTGGCCCGCCCCGGCCAGTACGAGGCGCCGCTGGGTATCACATTGCGTGAGCTGCTCGAGCGCGCCGGTGGGGTGCGCGCCGGTCACGAGCTGAAATTCTGGACACCCGGGGGATCGTCGACGCCGATCCTCACCGCCGAGCATCTCGATGTCCCCCTCGACTACGAGGGGGTGGGCGCGGCCGGTTCGATGCTGGGCACCAAAGCGCTGCAGATCTTCGACGAGACGACGTGTGTGGTCCGCGCCGTGCTGCGCTGGACCGAGTTCTATGCCCACGAGTCGTGCGGCAAATGCACCCCGTGCCGGGAGGGCACCTATTGGCTCGTGCAGTTGCTGGCACGGATCGAGGCCGGCGCGGGTACTGCCGCCGATCTCGACACCATCACCGATGTCACCAACAGCATCGTGGGAAAGTCGTTCTGCGCGCTCGGCGATGGCGCGGGCAGTCCCATCGTGTCGTCGTTAGAGCATTTCCGCGACGAGTACCTCGCCCACTTCGAGGGCGGCTGCCCGTTCGATCCGCACCGATCAACGCTCTACGCCGACTCCGAGTCCGGAGGTGACCGATGACCGCCGTCGACGAACCCACCACCGAACAACGACCCGATCTGGTGACGGTCACCATCGACGGCGCCGAGATCGTGGTACCGAAAGGAACTCTGGTGATCCGGGCCGCCGAGCTCATCGGCACCCAGATCCCGCGATTCTGCGATCACCCGCTGCTCGACCCGGTCGGCGCCTGCCGGCAGTGTCTCGTGGAGGTGGAGGGCCAGCGCAAACCGCTGGCCTCGTGCACCACTGTGGTCACCGACGGCATGGTGGTGCACACCCAGCGCAGTTCCGAGGTCGCGGAGAAGGCTCAGCGCGGCGTCATGGAGCTGCTGCTCATCAACCATCCACTCGACTGTCCGGTGTGCGACAAGGGCGGTGAGTGTCCGCTACAGAACCAGGCGATGTCCTCGGGACGGGGCGACTCCCGGTTCACCGGCACCAAGCGGACCTTCACCAAACCGGTCCCGTTGTCCTCGCAGGTCCTGCTCGACCGGGAACGATGCGTCCTGTGTGCACGTTGCACACGGTTCTCCGACCAGGTCGCCGGCGACCCGCTGATCGACCTCGCCGATCGCGGTGCGTTGCAGCAGGTGTCGATCTACCAGGACGAACCGTTCGAGTCGTACTTCTCCGGCAACACGGTGCAGATCTGTCCGGTCGGTGCCCTCACCGGTGCCGCATACCGATTCCGTGCGCGGCCCTTCGACCTGGTGTCGACACCCGGGGTCTGCGAACACTGCGCCAGCGGCTGCGCGCAACGTACCGATCACCGACGCGGCACGGTGTTACGTCGCCTGGCCGGCGACGATCCCGAGGTCAACCAGGAATGGAACTGCGACAAGGGACGCTGGGCGTTCGCCTACCCGAACGCCGACGACCGGATCACCGCGCCAATGATCCGCGGCGCCGACGGTGAGCTCCGAGGCGCGTCGTGGGCCCACGCGCTGCGCCACGCCGCCCAGATGCTGTCGGCGGCACGCGGCCGCACCGGAGTGCTGGCCGGGGGCCGGCTCACCGCCGAGGACGCCTACGCCTACGCCCGATTCGCCCGGGTCGCCCTGGACACCAACGACATCGATTTCCGTGCGCGAGTGCACAGCGGCGAGGAGGCCGACTTCCTCGCCGCACAGGTCGTGGCCCGACCCGACGACATCACCTACCGCGACCTCGATACGGCACCGGCCGTGCTGCTGGTGGCCTTCGAGCCGGAGGAGGAGTCACCCATGGTCTTCCTCCGCCTCCGGCGCGCCGTGCGCACCCGCAACCAACGGGTCACCGCGATCGCCGCCCTGCCCAGTGCCGGCGTCCGCAAGCTCGCGGGCCACCTGCTACCCACCGTGCCGGGAGATGAAGCTGCGGTACTGGATTCCGCTGCCGCCATCGACGCGGTCGCCGCGCCGGGATCGGTCATCGTCGTCGGCGAGCGGTTGGCCGGGACACCCGGAGGGCTGAGCGCCGCGGTGCGCCTGGCCGAACGGACCGGGGCACGGCTGGCATGGATCCCGCGTCGAGCCGGTGAACGCGGCGCACTGGAGGTGGGTACCGCACCCAACCTGCTCCCGGGTGGCCGGCCCGTCGCCGATCTGTCCGCGCGCACCGAGATCGCGATGGCCTGGCAGGTCGCCGATCTGCCGAGCACGCCCGGCCGCGACACCGCTGCCATCGTCGCGGCGGTGGCCCGGCGGGAACTGTCGGCATTGCTGGTGGGCGGGGTGGAGCTCGCCGACCTCCCCGACCCGGCCGCAGCCATCGCCGCCGTGGCCGACGCCGATGTCGTGGTGAGCCTGGAGATCCGACGCAGCGCCGTCACCGACCGCGCCGATGTGGTGCTGCCGGTTGCGGCGGCACCGGAGAAGTCGGGAATGTACCTCGACTGGGAGGGCCGCGCCCGCCCGTTCGGCACGGCCCTGCCGGAGGTCGGAACGTTGCCCGACCATCGGGTCCTCGACGCTCTCGCACATCAGATGGGCGTCGACATCCGGTGCGCAGACACCGCGACGATCCGTGCCGACCTCGAACGACTCGGGCCCTGGCGCGGACTGCGACCACCGTCGCCCGACGTCGCCGTGCCGCCGCATCGGCCGACGGTCGAGACCGGCCGGGCCGTGCTCGCCACGTGGCGCATGCTCCTCGATGACGGGCGCCTCCAGGACGGTGAGCCGCATCTCGCCGGGACGGCCCGCACCCCCGTCGTCCGCATGTCGGCGGCCACCGCAGCGGGAATCGGTGCCGCCGACGACTCGCCCGTCGAGGTCAGTACCACCTGCGCCGCGATCGTGTTGCCGTTGCAGATCACCGAGATGGTCGACGGTGTGGTCTGGGTGCCGATGAACTCACCGGGCGCGTCGGTGACCGCGGACCTGCGAGCGCAGGCCGGTGACGTCGTCACCATCGCGACGGTCGAGGAGGTGTCATGACCTTCCCCACGCTCGCCGACTTCGGTCAGGACCCGTGGTGGCTCATCGGGCTCAAGGCGCTGGCGGTATTCGCGTTCCTCGTGGCGAATCCGCTCGCCGCGATCCTCATCGAGCGGAAGATCATGGCGCGCATGCAGACCCGGATCGGACCCAACCGGGTGGGGCCCCGTGGACTGTTGCAGAGTCTGGCCGACGGTGTGAAGCTCGCCCTCAAGGAGGGCATCATCCCCAGCGGCGTGGACAAGCCGATCTACCTCGCCGCTCCGATCATCGCGGTGGTCCCAGCAGTGATGGCGTTCGCGGTCATCCCCTTCGGCCCCATGGTCTCGGTGTTCGGGCATCAGACCCCGCTGCAACTCACCGACCTCCCGGTCGGTGTCCTCTACGTGCTCGCGATCACCTCGGTCGGGGTGTACGGCATCGTGCTGGCCGGATGGTCCTCGGGGTCGACCTATCCGCTGCTCGGCGGGCTGCGCTCCACCGCTCAGGTGATCTCTTACGAGATCGCCATGGGCCTCACGTTCGCGGCGGTGTTCCTCGACGCCGCCACCATGTCGACCTCAGGCATCGTGGCAGCGCAGGAACACCACTGGTATGTGCTGCTGTTGCTGCCGTCCTTCGTCATCTACGCGGTGTCGATGGTCGGTGAAACCAACCGCGCACCTTTCGATCTCCCGGAGGCCGAGGGCGAACTCGTCGGTGGTTTCCACACCGAGTACAGCTCGCTGAAGTTCGCGATGTTCATGCTCGCCGAGTACATCAACATGGTCACCGTCTCGGCGCTGGCCACCACACTGTTCCTCGGCGGCTGGCAGGCCCCGTGGCCGCTGAGCGCGTTCGACTGGGCGAACTCCGGTTGGTGGCCGATCCTGTGGTTCACCCTCAAGGTCTGGGTGTTCCTGTTCGTGTTCATCTGGCTGCGCACCAGCCTCCCGCGGCTGCGCTACGACCAGTTCATGAATCTGGGCTGGAAAGTCCTCATCCCGATCTCGCTGACCTGGGTGATGGTGGTGGCCGTGATCCGGGCGGCGATCGGCACCTCCGACGACGACGACCTCGCGCGGTCGCTGGTCTCCGCGGCGGCGGGGCTCGTGGTGACCGCGCTGCTGTTGTACGCGGTGTGGCGGTTGATGCGACTGCCGAAGGAAGCCGAAGAGGACGAGAAAGCCGCACAACCGCCCGCATTCGATCCGATGGCCGGCGGGTTCCCGGTGCCCCCGTTGCCCGGTCAGGTCCTCTCGGCGCGTCCGATGTCCCCGCCGCCCGATCCCCGCAAGGAGACGACCGATGCCTGATTTCATGAAGCCGATGAGCGGACTGGGCGTGACGTTCTCGTCGATGTTCTCGCCCACCATCACCGAGCAGTACCCCGAGCAGAAAACACCCACCGCACCTCGCTATCACGGCCGCCACCAACTCAATCGGCATCCCGACGGACTGGAGAAGTGCATCGGGTGCGAACTGTGCGCCTGGGCGTGTCCGGCCGATGCGATCTACGTCGAGGGTGCCGACAACACCGACGAGGAGCGGTATTCGCCGGGCGAACGCTACGGCCGGGTGTACCAGATCAACTACCTGCGGTGCATCGGTTGCGGTCTGTGCATCGAGGCCTGCCCCACCCGGGCGTTGACAATGACCAACGACTACGAACTCGCCGACGACAACCGCGCCGACCTCATCTACGAGAAGGACCGGTTGCTGGCACCGCTGCCGCCCGGGGTCGAGGCGCCGCCACACGAGATGGCCCCGGACTCCACCGAGGAGAACTACTACCGCGGTGAGGTGTCGAAGGAGGGGCGCCTGGTGGGGAGGGCGGACTCGTGACCACCACGCTCCTCGCGGAGCTGACCCGCACGTCGACATCGGTCCCGCTCGCTTCGCTCCCGACGACCAGCACGGGTGAGGCCGTGCAGTTCTGGGTGCTGGGGGCGGTCGCACTGATCGGTGCTCTCGGCGTCGTGTTCGCCACCAAGGCCGTGTATTCGGCGATCTTCCTGGCGACGACGATGATCATCCTGGCGATCTTCTATGTCGCGCAGGGTGCGCTGTTCCTGGGTGTGGTGCAGGTGGTGGTCTACACCGGCGCGGTGATGATGCTGTTCCTGTTCGTGCTGATGCTGATCGGTGTCGACTCGTCGGACTCCCTGGTGGAGACGCTGCGCGGGCAACGCGTTGCCGCAATCCTGATCGGACTCGGATTCGGCGTGCTGCTCATCGCCGGGATCGCCAACGCGTCGCTCGCCGTGTTCGTCGGCGCGCCGGTGGCCGGCGCGCCCGGTGCACCGGCCACCGCGGACGACGGCAACGTCGAAGCGATCGCCGAACTCATCTTCGTGCAGTATCTTTGGGCGTTCGAACTCACCGGCGCCCTGCTCATCGCGGCCACGCTGGGCGCCATGGTCCTCGCCCATCGGGAACGGTTCGGTCCGCGACGCACCCAGCGGGAGCTGTCAGTACAACGATTCCGGGACGGCATCGACATGACGCCGCTGCCCAGTCCCGGCGTGTACGCGCGGCACAATGCCGTCGACGTGCCCGCGCTGCTCCCGGACGGCACCCCGTCGGATCTGTCGGTGAACGCCACGCTGCGTCCCCGATCTGCGGTCGCGCCGAGTCACGAATCCCCCAGCATCCGTAGACAACTCGCCGAAGGACGCGGGAAGGACCACGGATGAATCCAGAGAACTACCTCTACCTCGCGGCGTTGCTGTTCGCTATCGGCGCAGCCGGGGTGCTGCTGCGGCGCAACGCGATCGTGGTCTTCATGTGTATCGAGCTGATGCTCAATGCAGCCAACCTCGCATTCGTGACGTTCGCCCGGATGCACGGCTCGTTCGACGGTCAGGTGATCGCGTTCTTCGTGATGGTGGTCGCCGCAGCCGAGGTGGTGGTGGGTTTGGCCATCATCATGACCATTTTCCGCGCCCGCAGGTCGGCCTCGGTCGACGACACCGACCTGCTGAAGCGATAGTGAGGTGCCGGTGAGCTCCCAGACGACCGCCGACCTGCTCTGGCTGGTGCCCGCACTTCCGCTGATCGGCGCAGCGATTCTGTTGCTCGGCGGCCGACGCACCGACCGTTGGGGCCACCTGCTCGGCACCGGACTCGCACTGGCGTCGTTCGTGGCGGGACTGATCATGTTTGTCGGCATGCTCGGCCGTGGCGCCGATGATCGTGCCGCGCACCAGATCCTGTTCAGCTGGATACCCGTGGGTCAGCTGCAGGTTGACTTCGGACTGCAACTCGACCAGCTGTCGATGTGCTTTGTGTTGCTGATCACCGGAGTCGGATCGCTGATCCACATCTACTCGATCGGCTACATGGCCGACGACCGGGATCGTCGCCGATTCTTCGCCTACCTCAATCTGTTTCTCGCCGCGATGCTGCTGCTGGTATTGGCCGACAACTATCTCGGCCTCTATCTCGGCTGGGAAGGCGTCGGGCTCGCATCGTATCTGTTGATCGGGTTCTGGCAGTACAAGCCGACCGCGGCGACTGCGGCCAAGAAGGCATTCGTGGTCAACCGCGTCGGCGACATCGGCCTCGCGGTCGCGCTGATGATCATGTTCGCCACCGTCGGTGCGGTGAGTTTCGAGGCGGTGTTCGCCGGCGCCGGACAGGTCGGCGAGAACGTTGTCACCGCACTCGGATTCATGCTGCTGCTGGCCGCCTGCGGAAAGTCGGCGCAGGTCCCGTTGCAGTCGTGGCTCGGCGACGCGATGGAAGGCCCCACCCCGGTGTCGGCGCTGATCCACGCCGCCACCATGGTGACCGCAGGCGTCTACCTGATCGCGCGCTCCAACCCCATCTTCGATCTCGCGCCCGCGGCACAGGCGGGCGTGGCCGTGGTCGGCGCGGTGACGTTGCTGTTCGGCGCGATCATCGGCTGCGCCAAGGATGACATCAAGAAGGCACTCGCGGCGTCGACGATGAGCCAGATCGGTTACATGGTGCTGGCGACCGGACTCGGCCCGGCCGGATACGCCTTCGCCATCATGCATCTGCTCACCCACGGCTTCTTCAAGGCCGGATTGTTCCTGGGCGCCGGGTCGGTGATGCACGCCATGGACGACGAGACCGACATGCGTCGCTTCGGCGGGCTGCGCACCCTGATGCCGATCACCTTCGCCACCTTCGGGGTCGGCTACCTCGCGATCATCGGCGTGCCACCGTTCTCCGGCTTCTTCTCCAAGGACCCGATCATCGAGGCAGCCTTCGCGTCCGGCGGCGTCGGCGGCTGGCTCCTGGGTGGTGCCGCGCTCCTCGGCGCCGGAATCACCGCCTTCTACATGACCCGGGTCATGATCCTGACGTTCTTCGGCGAGCGACGATGGGCCGACGATCCGCCCCCGCATCCGCACGAATCTCCCGGGGTGATGACCGGCCCGATGATCCTGATCGGCATCGGTTCGGTGGTCGCCGGCGCCGCCTTGGCGTGGGGTGATTCGCTGGTGCACTGGCTCGAACCCGTGGTCGGCGAAGAGCATCACGAGCTCGCGGTGCCGGCATGGGTGGTGACGGCGACCATCCTCGCCGTGGTGGCCATCGGCATCGGCCTGGCCTGGCGGCAGTACGCGATCCGCCCGGTGGTCGTACCGGCGCCCGACGATGTCGGGCCCCTGACCGTCGCCGCGCGACGTGATCTCTACGGCGACACCGTCAACGAACGACTACTAATGGCGCCCGGCCAACACCTGACCGCGGGGCTCGTCGCGGTGGAGCGCGACGGCGTCGACGGACTGACCACCGGTGTCGGAACCACGATCGCCCGAGCGTCACAACGAGTACGGTCCTGGCAGAACGGCTACGTGCGTTCCTACGCGCTGTCGATGTTCGCCGGCGCCCTGGCGATCGTCGCGCTCGTGATGGTGGTGAATGTGCTGTGAACATCCCCTGGTTGACCATCCTGTGGCTCCTGCCGGCCCTCGGCGGGGTGGCGGCGCTCGCCGTGCCGAACACCCGCCCCGACCTCGCCAAGTGGTGGGCCCTGGCGGTCTCGCTGACCACGTTCGGGGTGGCCCTCGGACTGACAGTCGGTTTCGACGCCGACGGCGCGCGATACCAGTTCGTGGAGGACCTGCGCTGGATTCCGGCCATCGGGACGCGCTACGCGTTGGGCCTCGACGGCATCGGGTTGGTGCTGGTCCTGCTGACCACGGTGCTGCTGCCCATCCTCATCCTCGCGGGCTGGCACGACGCCGACCATTCCGGGTCACTGGATCATGCGGGTGGGCGCAGACAGAAGGGACCGCACACCTATCTGGCCCTGATGTTGTCGGTCGAGGCGATGGTGTTGATGAGTTTCGTCGCCATCGACATCCTGCTGTTCTACATCTTCTTCGAGGCGATGCTGATCCCGATGTACTTCCTCATCGGCGGATTCGGGGTCCGTGAGGGGAACGATCGTGCCCGCGCTGCGGTGAAGTTCCTGTTGTACAACCTGTTCGGCGGGTTGATCATGTTGGCCGCGGTGATCGGCCTGTACGTGGTGACCGCACGATCCGGGCTCGGCACCGACGGGGCGGGCACCTTCGATCTACGGGTCATCGTCGACGCGGTGTCCGCCGGAGAACTCGACGCCGGCACCGGTCTGGTCCGAATGCTGTTCCTCGGCTTCATGTTCGCGTTCGCGGTGAAGGCGCCGCTGTGGCCGCTGCACGGCTGGCTGCCCGATGCCGCGGTCTCGGCCACACCGGCGAGCGCGGTGTTGATGATGGCGGTGGTCGACAAGGTCGGCACCTTCGCCATGCTGCGCTATTGTCTGCAGTTGTTCCCCGATGCCGCACGCTATTTCGCACCCCTGATCGCAACCCTCGCGGTGATCGGCATCGTCTACGGCGCGATCCTCGCGATCGGACAGACCGATGTGATGCGCTTGATCGCCTACACCTCGATCTCGCACTTCGGGTTCATCATCCTCGGCATCTTCGCGCTGACCAGCCAGGGCCAGACCGGTTCGACCTTGTACATGGTCAACCACGGGATCTCCACCGCCGCATTGTTCCTGGTCGCCGGGTTCCTGGTATCGCGGCGCGGCAGCCGACTGATCGCCGACTACGGCGGCGTGCAGAAGATCGCGCCTGTCCTGGCCGGCACCTTCCTGGTGGCCGGACTCGCCACGCTGTCGCTTCCGGGACTGGCACCGTTCGTCAGCGAGTTCCTGGTCCTCATCGGCACGTTCACCCGCTACCCGGTGGCCGCCGTCGCCGCCGCGAGCGCCCTGGTGTTGTCGGCGATCTACATCCTGTGGACCTACCAACGCATGATGGGCGGCCCACCGAGACCGGCATCCGCGGAAGGACCGGGAGCCGCGACCCGCCCCATGCGTGACCTCCACGGGCGGGAGCTGGCGGTCGTGACACCGCTGCTCGCACTGCTGCTGGTCTTCGGCGTCTACCCGAAGCCGTTGCTCGACATCATCGATCCGGCCGTCACACACACGATGAGCACGATCGGTGAGCAGGACCCCACACCCACCATCGTGGTACCGACGGAGGGAGACCGGTGATGACGGTTGCACAGCTCGCCCTCATCGAGGCACCCAGCGTCGCCTACGGCGCACTGTCGCCGATGCTGATCGTGTTCGGTGTCGCCGTCGTCGGCGTGCTGGTGGAAGCGTTCACGCCCCGACGGCTGCGGTACCCGACGCACCTGGTGTTGTCGCTCGGCGGTCTCGTCGCCGCGCTCGTCGCCGTCATCACAGTTGCCGTCGCCCAGACCCGCGGCGGCGGTCTCGGTGAATCCGTCATGTCCGGTGCGGTGGTCATCGACCGCCCGACGCTGTTCCTGCAGGGACTGCTGGTGCTGATCGCGATCGCCTCGGTGGCCTTCATGGCCGAGCGGCGGCTGGAACGGGTGGTGGCCGCACCGGCACCGGGCCAACGGCTCAGCGACGGTCCGGGAGCCGCCGCCCAGGCCACCTTGTCGTCGGTCGAGGCGGACATGTTCACCCCGTCCGGGGCATCGGTACCCAACACCGACGCCGAGTTCGAGGCGACCCGCGCGGGTGGTCTCACCACCGAGGTGTTTCCGCTGACGTTACTCGCGGTCGGCGGAATGATGCTGTTTCCCGCATGCGGTGACCTGCTCACGATGTTCATCGCGCTCGAGGTGTTCTCACTGCCGCTGTACCTGTTGTGCGGTCTGGCGCGTCGACGCCGACTGATCTCGCAGGAGGCCTCGCTCAAGTACTTCCTACTCGGCGCCTTCGCGTCGGCGTTCTTCCTGTTCGGTGCCGCCTTCGCCTACGGGGCCACCGGATCGCTACAACTCGGGGCGATCGGCGAGGTGGTCGACGCGGCGGCTCGCGAGCCGGCCGGCGACACCGTGTTGCCACTGATCGCGCTGGGCCTGTTGGCGGTGGGGTTGCTGTTCAAAGTCGGCGCCGTACCCTTTCACGCCTGGATTCCGGACGTGTATCAGGGCGCCCCCACCCCGGTCACGGCGTTCATGGCGGCCGCCACCAAGATCGCCGCGTTCGGCGCGTTGCTGCGGGTGTTCTACACGGCCTTCGGTGGTCTGCGAGATGATTGGGAGCCCGTGCTGTGGGCGGTGGCGATCGCCACCATGCTCGTCGGCGCCGTGATGGCGGTGACCCAGACCGATGTCAAACGGATGCTTGCGTATTCGTCGATCACTCATGCGGGATTCATTCTGTTGGGATTGGTGGCCTTCGACGAGGCCGGCCTGGCGGCAACGATGTTCTACCTTGCGGCGTACGCGTTCTCCACCTTCGGCGCCTTCGCCACGGTGGCGGTGGTGCGCGAGCCGGATCGCCAGTCGGGCCCGCACATGTCCGGCCGTGAGGCCACCGACATCGCACAGTGGGCCGGACTCGGCCGACGCTACCCGCTGGTCGGCGCGATGTTCTCGATGTTTCTGCTCGCGTTCGCCGGCATCCCGCTCACCAGCGGCTTCATCGCGAAGTTCGACGTGTTCGCGGCAGCGGCCGGCAGCGGCGCCGGAGTCCTGGTGGTGATCGGTGTCATCAGCAGCGCCATCGCGGCCTACTTCTACGTCCGCATCATCGTCGCGATGTTCTTTGCCGACGTCCCGGTGGACGCCCCTCACGTGGTGAAACCGAGTGTCCTCACGACGTCGTCGATCGCGGTGTGCACTGTGGTCACCATCGGACTGGGGATCTTCCCGCAGCCGCTGCTGGACCTCGCGGCCAACGCCGCGCAGTTCCTGTCGTGACCGACCGTGCGCCCGGGACCGAAATCTCGGCGCTGCTGTGCACGGGAATGGCGGATCAGCTCAGCGGGTGCCCGCACCGACCGACAGTCGACCCCGCCCTTACCTGCGATTCGAGGTCACCCAACATCACGGTAGATCACCCGGTTTCGTGGGCAAGTGTGGCCAAGTGCCTTGCCGCTCAGTACTCCAAGGCTTTCAGGACCTCATCGCACTGGAAGATCCGGTCGTAGCGTCCCGCAGTGCGCTGCCGGAGAATTCCCAGGTCTACTAGCTTCGCTATCGCCGAGTTGGCGGCTTGGTACGAAACTCCGTACAACTTCGAGGCCAGAGTGGCAGTGATCATCGGGTACCCCACCAAATCGTCAGCAATACGCAGTGCGACACCCTTCGACCCCTGAAGTGTCATCTGGAAGCTCTCGCGCAGCGCGAGCAACCGATCGACGCGAGCCGCAACCTCAAGCGCCTCGGCGTGGATTGCTGCAGACATAAAGCAGATCCACCCGTCCCAGTCTCCCGTCTGCGACACGCGGAGCAATCCCTCTTGATACTCAGACCGCCGCTGCACTAGCCACGGAGACAGGTTCAGGATGGGGTATCGCAGGTCGCCCGCGGACATCAGCTGCAGAGTCGCGACCAGCCGACCTAGGCGGCCATTCCCGTCATGGAACGGGTGCAGCGTCTCGAACTGATAGTGGGCCACTGCAACGCGGACTATCGTGGGCACATCGTTGATCTCACGAATCCAGTCCTGCCAAGCTTCCAGGCCATCGATCAGACGATGATCTGCGGGAGGCGGAACGAAGCGGGCCGAATCCACCCGCCGATTGCCGACGCCAATGAAAACCTGAGAAGTGCGCACGCTCCCGGCGTGTGCACTGTCACTCGGAGTTCCACGGAGCAACTCTGCCTGCAGGTCTTCAAGCATGCGGACGGAAATCGGCTGGCCTTGGCCGATCATCTCGTACGCTCGCTCTGCTGCAGTCACGTAGTTTCGAACTTCACTGACAGTGCTGGTCATCTCGTCGTTATCTAGGAAGTCCGCCTCGAACACGTCAGACAGAGCCGCGTAGGTCCCCTCTAGAGCAGACGTGCTTACTGCCTCGCGGCGTGTCGCCGGCCGCGCTAGCAGCGTGGGGTTCGGAAGCAGTGATGACGCCTGGTCCGCTCGAGCGAGCGCAGCCGTCGCGTCGATTACGACCGAGTACGACGACGCCTGTAAGTCAAAGTTCGCAGGCAGTGGATTTGGAACGTAGCCGAAGTACTCGTACTCCTCGCTGAACCTAGGGTCGTAACCCCTGATGGGCACTAACTTCCCCACCGGGCTGTCTTTCAATCTCTCGGATCCATTGGGCGACCCAACCTTGAAAACCGACGATGTAATTTCAAGGTTATCGCGCCAACCTTGAAATTGGAGCAGACAATTTCAAGGTTGGGTGGCGGGGTGGTTGCCGTCGAGACCAGCGTGGGGTGACGACTCAACGGGGATAGTCGCGCCATACTTCCCGTGACATCTTCGGTCACGTGACCGGGGATGGGGTGTGGAGTGCCGCCTGGCCTCCTGGCTTCGGTGTGTAGGTCTTGCCGTCCGTACCGGTGATGGGTGCGGCATCGGCAGGTGTTGCATCGCAACACCTCGATTCAATCGCCCGGATCGACAGCCCCGACTCCCGCAGGCTTGCCACGACCTCGGAGCGGTCCTCAGCTGGGGAACGAGCTGCCAATGCAGTGCCAAGGGAAGGATCTCGACGACCTCGCGGTCACCGTGAAGTAGCGCTACTCGACGCAGAGTGTGGGCAAAGTATGGGCAGATGGCGGGCACGACACCATCGGCTGAAACACGAAACGGCCCCTCACCTGGATAGATGAGGGGCCATTCGCTGCGGTGGCGGAGGGATTTGAACCCTCGGTACGGGGTTACCGCACACAGCATTTCGAGTGCTGCACCTTCGGCCGCTCGGACACGCCACCGCGGAAGACTGTACCGCAGTCGACGCCTGAGCCTAAATTGGCTGGTCAGAACACCCCAAGGCGCTAGTTACCGGTGAGCTTGTTCTTGACGTCGTCGACCTTGCCCTTGACGGCATCAGCGGCGTCGGCGACCTTCTGCTTGCCCTGGGCGATGCCCTGATCGCTCTTGCCCTCTTGCTTGAGGTCCTCGTTGTCTGTGAGGGAACCGGCAGCTTCTTTCCCGCGTCCCTTCATTTCCTCGGCCTTGTTCTTGGCGTCGTCCTCGATACCCATGAACTGCCTCCTCGGTGAGAGTCGCCGGGACCGGATGTCCCGGGCTACGAGAGCACTTACCACCGTGCCATGGAAGCTCAAACCTCTCCACGACCGCAGGTCAGTGCGAGCCCGACCCGCCGAGGCGGTCCTTGAACTCGCCTGCCTTCTCCCGGGCGAGGGCGACGGCCTCCTGGACTTTCTCGTTCTCGGCGATCTCGCCGAATTTCTCCTTCGCGGTGTCGACGGCTCCCTGGACGGCGTCGCTGGCTGCGAACTCGTCGATCCTGTCGCGGACCGTGTTCACCGCGTCGTGCACGGTGTCGCTGGCCGCGAACTCGTTGATCTTGTCCCGGACGGTGTCGACGACGTCGTTGATCCTGTCGGTCGCATCGGACATGGCCACTCCTCGGTTCGTTGGGTGGCACACACGACACCGTGCGCGCCCATGGCTCCAATCTGCCAGAGGAAGCGCGCCCATGGACCCTGATATTCACCCTGAAATCGCACTTCAGGGCGCCGCGGTACTCAGATCCGCCGGGGGTGGAAGAAATCGAGCATCAGGTCGCGGCACTGCTCTTCGAGCACCCCGCCGACGACCTCCGGCCGGTGTGCCAGCCGGGGATCGCGGACGACATCCCAGAGCGAGCCGACCGCGCCGGTCTTCGGCTCCCAGGCCCCGAACACCAGGGCCCCGATCCGCGCCATCGTGATCGCGCCGGCACACATCGTGCACGGTTCGACGGTGACGACCAGCGTGCAGCCGGACAGCCGCCAACCGTCCCCGAAGCGGCTCGCGGCGGCACGAAGCGCCAGGATCTCGGCGTGCGCGGTCGGGTCAGCGAGCGCCTCACGACGATTCGCTGCGCGCGCCAGTTCGATCCCGTCCGGATCCAGCACCACCGCCCCGATGGGGATGTCGTCGTCGCCGGCCTCGGCCGCGGCGGCGAGAGCCTCACGCATCATGGTCTCCCAGTGCGCGCGCGGCGACCCGCCACCGGTTGGGCTCAATGTCCCAGCTTGTCGAGCACCTTGGACAGTTCGTCGGCGAATCCGAGACGGGCGGCGATCATCCCGACCTGTTCGTCGGCGTAGAGATCCGTGTCACCGACGATGATGCTCATCACCGCATCCGGCAGCCCCAGGTCGGCGAGGATCGCCAGATCACCTTCCTCCCAGGGGTCCACATCGTCGAGTTCGTCCGGGTCGAGGTCCGGGATCTCGATGTTCATGGCGTCCAGGGCGTCGGCGGCCACGTCGTAGTCGATGCCAGCAGTCGCATCGGAGACCAACAGTCGCGGACCCTGGGGGGTGGGCCGCAGGACGATGAAGAACTCATCGTCGACATCGAGGAGCCCGAAGACGGCGCCCGTCGCGCGCAGCGAACGAAGCTGTTTCTCGGCGTCGGCGAGATCGGACAATGCCGACGACTTCAGCGCGGTGACCTTCCACGCGCCCTCCTCGCGCACAACGGCGACCGCGAACCCCTCGATCTCGTCGCTGACATCCTGTTTGTTGGGACCACCTGTTACACCCGCGCCGGCACCTGCCATGCAGGTCACCGTAGCCGCTAACCGCGTGCCGCCCAAGTCCTCTCCCCTCCCCCCCGCACCGCGGTCCACCGCCGCACCGACCCGGACGCATCGCCAGGGTCCCGGACGTTCCCGCCTCACCGCTGTGTGTGCGAATGTGATGAGGTGACTGCCGCGTCTGCCACCCCCTCCGCACCGAACCGATCGATCTGCATTCTCGGACTCGGACTCATCGGGGGCTCCCTGATGCGTGCACTGCAGATCGACGGACATCGAGTGTTCGGGTACAACCGTTCGGCGGAGACCGTCGATGCCGCCGTCGCGTCGGGCCACGATGCGTCCACCGACCTGGTGTCCACACTCGAGCGCGCGGCGGTCGACGACGCCGTCCTGGTGCTCGCGACACCCGTCACCACGATCGACGAGCTGCTCACCGAGGTGGTCGCGCATGCGCCGAACTGCCTGTTGACCGATGTGATCAGTGTGAAGCGGGCGGTCGCCGACGCGGTCGACCGCCACGCCCCGGGTGTGCGGTACGTGGGTGGGCACCCGATGGCCGGTACCAGCCGATCCGGGTGGTCGGCGACCGATCCGGATCTGTTCCGTGATGCGATGTGGATGGTGTCGACCGAGGACGGCACCGATCCGAACGACTGGTCGGCGGTAGCGGCGTTGGCCCGCGCGGTCGGCGCTCTGGTGGTGCCGGCCGCGCCCGACGCGCACGATCGGGCCGTCGCGGCGATCTCCCATCTGCCCCATCTCACCGCGGCGGCCACCGCAGCGGTGGGTGCCGGCGAGAGCGAACTGGCGCTACGCCTGGCCGCGGGCAGCTTCCGCGACGGTACGCGGGTCGCCGCGACGGCCCCGGGCCTGCAACGGGCGATGTTGGAGGCCAACCGGATAGCACTGCTGAATGTGCTCAGCGAGACCATCGACCGGCTGCTGGCCGCACGCGACGAGCTGCGCGATCACGGCACCGTGGAGGTCCTGGTGGACGACGGCCACCGATCCCGACTGGCCTATGAAGCGATTGCCGGGTCGGAACCAGTGCCGATCACCGGGGTACAGGTCGGCGAGCCGGGCTGGGCTCAGCAGCTACGGCGCCAGGCGCACCAGGCCCGCGTCTGGCTGGGTTGAGCCGTGGGTCAGACCCGGGTGGCCAGGCCCGCGTAGTCGACAACGAATCCATTGTCGTCCACCGTCAGCGACGACGTCACGATCGGCGACACGACGTCGATCCCGTCGGCGGTCGGGGTGTAGTGCAGGGTGGCCGGCTCCACTGTTCCGCTGGGCAGATACAGGTAGACCACGGGAACGTCGATCTCGCTGCCGCCCCGGTGCAGCCCATGACGACGGATCGGCAGGGCGTTGAACATCGGCGACAACGCGAGGTCGATGTCCTCGGCACCATTGAAGTCGCTGCGCTGCGTGCCGTCGGTGGTCTGGACCAACCAGTTGTGCTCACCGTCACGGGTGATCGCCATCTGTGTTTCGCCACTCGCTCGCACCAGATGCAGCGACAGACGTTTGGTGACGCCGCTGTCGTTGGTGACGAGTTCGTAGGACGCCGAGAACGCCTCGTGGGCGTCGGTGGCTGCGGCAATGATGCGGCCGTAGGCCTTGATCCGGGCGCCGTTGACCAACAGGCGCACCTGTTCGAGCCGGTCAGCGCCCTCGCCGCGCCAGGTGACCATCGTCTTGAGGTCGGGCGCCGTCGACGAGCCGCCCGACCCGGCGGTGTTCTCGGAAGCAGTTTGCGAAGCACTCACGGATCTACGGTAGCGACCTGGGCACCGGCGTACACACTCGATGGGCAGGCTGACGCCCCTGATCGGTGACCACGCTCACCTCAGGCCCGGCAGGAAACGGTCCGGCGCGGTGACTGCGCGGTGATCCGATCCTCGGCGACCACGCGGCCATCAACGGTGATCGTGCATCGCGCTTCACCCTCGCCGGCGAGCACCAGCACCCGGAGCGGATTGGCCGAGCCGGTGAAAGTGACGGTCCAGGCCGCCGACGCCCCGACCGTCGTACGCAGACCCACATCGTCGACGTAGAGGATCGTGCTCGGCGAGCTGGCGGCCACTTCGTAGGTGACCTCCTTGCCCGCGGTACGCGCCGAATCACCGGGCCCCCCGGGCGCGCCGGGTGCTGCGGTCGGCGGCTGAGTGGGTAGTTCGGAGATCACCATCGGCAACGTCGGTTGGGTGACGGGTTCGTCGCCACGCAGCGCAGCGCGGCCGACCGTCAAGGCCAGCAGCCCGAGCGCTGCGACCGCGACGAGCGCCACAAGACCGACGAGACGTCGATCCGACGGCGGCCGGCGCGGGGCGTCGACTCCTTCGCCGCGCTCGTACGGCCGGGCCCCGTCGGCGAGTACGCCATCGTCAGGTGCGCCGGGTGGTGTGCCCGTCGGTGAGTCGCCGTGGGATGCCTGTCCGGATGCACCGGCCGGTTGGCCAGGAACGAACATCGGTGTGCCGTCCGGGGCATAGCCGAGCGGCGGATACAGCTGGCCGTAGATCGGTGTCCGATAGAGATCATCCGTTGGCGGTGGTGTCGACCGGGGCGGCGTTCCGGTGGGATCTCCCATCGTCGGCCTCCCGTCGTGTCGTCGACCGGCACTGCGCCGGTCGTGGGCTCCTACGCCCACTCTTCGACACTACGTCGGCCCGGATGTCACCGCCGCCACCGTCCCAGGCCCCCGGATCACTTGATCGACTTACCGCGCCGTCGCCTCGGCCCGTTGCGGGTCGGCTCCCTGCCCACCGAATTTCAGCTTGCCGTCCTCGAACAGCAGCGGGTAGAGCAGGCCGCCGATGAGTCCGCCGAGCAACGGCGCCAGCCAGAACAGCCACAGCTGGGCCGGCGCCCCGTCTCCGTTGAAGAAGGCCACGGCCGTGGATCGCGCCGGATTCACCGACGTGTTGCTGATCGGGATCGAGATCAGGTGGATCAGGGTCAGGCACAGGCCGATGGCCAGCGGGGCGAACGTGCTGGGCGCCTTGCCGCCGGTGGTACCCAGCACGACGAGCAGGAAGAACGCCGTCAGCAGGACTTCGGCGATGAGCACCGCCAGCAGGGAGTACCCGTCCGGCGAGTTCTCGCCGTACCCGTTGGCGGCCATCCCGCCGATACGGTCGAATCCGTCTTTGCCGCTTGCTATCACGAGGAGCAGGAGCCCGGCGAGCAGTCCACCCACCACCTGCGCGATCCAGTAGCCCGGCAGATCTTTCCACGCGATCCGGCCGCCGACCGCCGCGCCGAGGGTGATCGCCGGATTGAAGTGTCCGCCGGAGATGTGGCCGACCGCGTAGGCCATGGTGACCACGGTCAGACCGAAGGCGAGCGCGACACCGAGGTAGCCGATGCCGACTTGATAGTTGTCGCCGCCATCGGTGGCCTCCGCGATCTGTTTGGCAGCGAAGATCGCTGAACCACAGCCGCCGAATACCAACCAGAACGTGCCGAACAATTCCGCAGCCAATTTTGCGACGGGTGAGGACGAGTTCATGCCTGAACCTTTCGGGTGAACGTCACGACATCGATCTCGCGAGTCACGATAACGGAGATGGGCTTGCGATCGGTGAATCCTGCGAAACTCTTCCGTGCCGTTTCCGCACTCGGATCGAACCGGTGTTCAGAGCGCCGGGATCACATGGTCGATCAGCAGCGGCGCGAGATCCTCGGGCAACGGCCTGTCCTCGACGTCAAGCCAACGGATCTCGGCGATCTCAGCGGAAGGCGTGAGTTCGTCGACGACACCGTCGTAGCCGAATACTGTTGCCTCGATCTCGAATCCGGATTCGTTGGCCGCCGCGGATCGGAACTCCCCCCAGCAGCGCAACCGGTGTGGCGGAATGACGAGACCCACTTCCTCCTCGCACTCGCGCGACGCCGCTGCGACCGCCGATTCCGATGTCTCCGGTTTTCCGCCGGGGAGCATGAACCGCGACGTCCCCCGCTTGCGCACGGTGAGCAGGTGTCCACGCCGGTCCCGGATGACGACGCCGCTGACAACGATTATCCGTGGGGTACTCGACACCCGGTGATCGTAAGGCCCTGACAGGTTCGACAACGGCGGTGACCGCTGTGTCTGAGTTGTCCACAGAATCTACTCACATGTGTGTAATTCGATCCGGGATGTGCACAGGTTCCCGAGCGAGCGGTTCCGCAAAAACGACACACGCCCCGTCACCTGATGGTGACGGGGCGTGTGTCGAGTGCGCCCGTAGGGATTCGAACCCCAAACCTTCTGATCCGTAGTCAGATGCTCTATCCGTTGAGCTACGGGCGCGTGCTATTCAGTTGTACTCCCACGGTCGGCGTGACCGTAGGTCGGCGGAGGCGAGAGGATTTGAACCTCCGGTCCCGTGTTAGCGAGACAACTCATTAGCAGTGAGTCCCATTCGGCCGCTCTGGCACGCCTCCTTGGCGGAGTCCTTTCGAACTGCCGAAGCGAAAGGTTACACACACTGTGCGCCACGAAGCAAACCGCGACTACGGCCGACCGGCTGCGACCTGACCACGGCCACACAACTACATTTGACGGGTGGCTTTGCGTATCCGAGAAGACCTTGCCGACCTGCCCGTCTACGTGCCCGGCAAGACGTTCCCCGGCGCGGTGAAGCTGGCGAGCAACGAAGTCACCGAGGGCCCACTGCCCAGCGTGCGCGAGGCCATCGGGGCGGCAGCGGCCGCCGTCAACCGCTACCCCGACAACGGCATGGTGGAGCTCACCGCAGCCCTGGCCAAGAAGCTCGGTGTCACCGAGTCCGAGGTCCAAGTCGGATGCGGGTCGGTGATCCTGTGCCAGAACCTGATCACCGTCACCAGTGGACCCGGCGACGAGGTGGTGTTCGGCTGGCGCTCCTTCGAGACCTATCCGTTGGCGACCCGGGTCGCCGGTGCGACGCCCGTGCAGGTGCCGCTGACGTCGGACCTCACCTACGACCTGCCGGCGATGGCGGCCGCGATCACCGACCGCACCCGGCTGATCTTCGTGTGCAACCCGAACAATCCCACAGGAACGGTCGTGGAGGCCGACGCCTTGCGTCAGTTCCTGCGTACCGTGCCGTCGGACATCATCGTCGCGCTCGACGAGGCGTACTTCGAATACCTGCGGCTGGGTCCGTCGCAGGCTTATGACGCCCTCGAACTGCGGCGCGAGTTCCGCAATCTGGTGGTGTTACGCACGTTCTCCAAGGCGTATGGGCTGGCGGGGTTGCGGGTCGGCTATGCGCTCGCCGACCCGGAGGTGATCGTCGCGCTCGGCAAGGCGCACGTCCCGTTCTCGGTCAACAGCGTCGCCCAGCAGGCTGCGCTGGCCTCGCTGGCCGCCAAGGACGAACTGCTGGCCCGCACCGACGCAGTCGTCGCCGAACGCACTCGGGTGAGTGGCCGACTGCGCGATCTCGGCTATCGGGTGCCCGATTCGCAGGCGAATTTCGTGTGGCTGAACCTCGGCGACGACACGATCGAGTTCGCGCAGGCCTGCGTCGAGGCAGGGGTGGTGGTGCGTCCGTTCGCCGGCGACGGTGTCCGGGTCACGGTCACCCACCCGGCCGAGGACGACGTCTTCCTGCGCTTCGCCGAGCAGTGGGCGGCGCGGACGAAATCCTGAGGTCGCCGCACCTTGGTTTTTTGATCAGAGGCCGCGAGAGATGGTGGGCCAGGCCTTCGCAAGATCCTGCTCCCAATAGATCCAGCTGTGGGTGCCGATCAGCCGGAAGCCGTCGGTGAAGGCCACATTGTTGGCGCGCAGCGTCGCTGCGAACTCCAACGAGCAGCGCCACGCGCCGAGTTCGAGCGCCGATCCGGCGGCGGTCACCGCCTCACGCGGTCCATCTTCGGGATCGTAGGGCGCGGTGAGATCGCGGGGCCCGATCGCCCCGGAACCCGCTGCGATGAAGATGTCCTTGCCACGGAGCTTGTCGAGATGCTTGCTGGGATCGTGCGCATCCCAGTTCGCCGAGCCGAACGGCCCCCACATGTTGGTGGCGTCACCGCCACTCTTGGCGACGGTGGTGCGGACGTAGCTCTCGTTCACCGGCCCCGACACCGGCGGGCAGCCACTCAGCGAGGCGATCCCGCTGTAGAGGCTCGGGTTGCGCATGGCCAGGGTGAACGCCGACTGCCCGCCCATCGAGAGGCCGACCACCGCATTGCGGCCCGTCCCGTCGAAGCGGTCGTCGATCAGCGGGGGCAGTTCCTTGGTCAGAAACGTTTCCCACTGCGGCTTGCCCAGGGCGGCGTCACGCTGCACCCAGTTGGTGTAAAAGCTGCCCGCGCCGCCGGTCGGCAACACCACATTGACGTTCTTGTCGGCGAAGAACTTGCCGGCCTTGCCCTTGGTGATCCAATCGCTGACGTCCTCGCCGGCGTCGGCCCCGTCGAGCAGGTAGACGGTCGAACGCGGCCCCGACGAATACTGCGGCGTGAGTACCGAGACCTTGACCTTGCCGCCCATGGATGGGGAGTCCACCCAGATGTCGGTCCGCAGCGGGCTCAGCTTCGACGACTTCGAGATCTCGGCGACCTTGGTGTCCGCGTGCGCCACCCCGGGCGCAGCGAGCACTCCGATGAGTACGGCGGCGACCACCGCCGGCCACCGATACGACTTCCGCATGTCATCCCTCACAACACGACGTGCCGCCCGCGACTTCGTCGTGCGGGTCGTCCGAAAATTACGGATCGCGGCGCTCCCCATCGAACCGCGGCGTCCTGCGACCAGAGTACTGATCGGTAGGCGCCTTCCGGAACCCCGACACTATGCTGCAGGTCGCGCCGGCGCACGCCGGCAGATTCCCCGGGCGCAGGCTCCGGGGGATCACCAACCAGGAGACCGCTGATGCCCGAGTCACACAATTCGGCCGCCGCGACCGGCGCCGGTCTCGATGCCGACGGCTTCGCGTTCGTCGCGCGGGTCCCGGTGCGCTGGTCGGACATGGACGCGTTCGGTCACGTCAATCACGCCCGGATGGTCACGCTGATGGAAGAGGCACGGATCGAATGGCTGATGGCGGCCAGGAGTGTCGCCGAGTCCGACGACGACGTCGCCGCGCTGATCATGAGCGCGATGATCGTGCACGTCGAGATCCGATATCAACGCCAACTGCGCCACGACGACACCCCATTGCAGGTCGGCATGTGGATCACCGGCCATCGTTCGGTGGACTTCACCATCGGCTACGAGATCCGGGCATCCGACGACGACCAGACGGCGAAGGCCGCGTGCGTGGCGAGCACCCAGATGGCCGTCGTCGACACCGAGGCGCACACGTTGCGCCGACTGAGCCCCACGGAGAAGGGATACCTACGATCCTGGATGCGGGCTCAGGACGGCTCGTAGCGCGCCGGCAGTTCGTGCGCGGCACCCGGTGAGAGCCGAGCGATGTTGCCTTGCAACACATCCCGATAGATGCGGAGCTGCTCTTCACCGCTGCGCACCTGCTCGGTGAGTCGTTTGGTGTTGTCCACCGACATCTCCCGGTCACCGGAGCGAGCGATGAGTTCGCCGATCCGGTCATCGATGGTGGTGGTCCGGTTGTACTCCGCGAGCACCCGCAGTTCGACGGCCGCGGACTCGACGACTGCGGCGACATCGCCGAGCGCCTGCACCCGGTCGATCAGTTCGGTCCACACCGGGCGCAGCGTCTTCTCCCGCCGGTCGATGTGTTCGGCGAAGGACTGGTCGAAACCCCCGTTGCGCTTGGCCCGGTCCAGATCGATGCGCACCGCACGCAGCGCGATGACGTCCGCGGCGATCTCGGCGAGTTCCGCGTGCAGGTTCACCTGGGTGCGCTGCAGTTCGAAATGATCCGACAGCCAGGCCGGGTTGCCGACGATCCGGTCGTAGAAGTGCCCCGCCACGAACAGCAGCGTCTCGTAGCCGTCGACGAACGTCGCCGCACCGGCGGTCGCCGACGCCGCCGGCGCCGGTTCCTCGCGATCGGGGGCCAAGATCTGGCTTGCCCACTCACCGGCCTGCGGATATCCGGACTTCGACGCCACCTGACCGACGACACCGGCCAAGCGGTCGAAGGCAGCGGTCCCGGCGCGGCGCATGTAGCCCGAGGTGTGCACGTTGGGGGTGGGAGTGCACAACAATCCCGCGAACAACCGCTCCCGCTCCTCGATCTCGAGGTAGACGTTCTCGCGTCGCTCCCGCCGGATGGCGCGGGTCCCACCGGCGAACACACCTTTGGCCGTCACGATGTGTTTGCGGGCGTCGTCTCGTTTGCGATGCAGACCATTGATGCGGTTGCGCATCACGGCGGCCACGACGCCGGGCACCATCGGGTTGTCCAACTGTTGTTCGGCCTGGGCGATGGCCCGCTGCAGTCTCCGCAGATCGCCGAAGCCGCCGGGTAGCACCGGCAACGGCAGGCCGGTAGAGATCCGGCGCACCACGATGGCGCGTCCGGCGGGGGTGAGGAAGCCCGATGCGATCAGGGTGGCTGCGGTGTCGGTGAGCTCCGGGCGTTCACCCGGTACCCGCGATTGATCGCACCACGTGCGCAACTCGTCATCTGTCGTGGTCCCGGCAGGAACGCCGGGACGCCGGTTGTCGACCATTCCAGTCAATCCTCGATTCCCACCCGGATCCGCCGTCCTGTCCCGCCGATCCTACCCGCGCTCGACGAGCGGCTCGGGCGTGCGCGCGTGCGTGATCGGCCGGGTGATGCGGCGCAACAGCCAGGCCACGGGCACGCTGATCGCCGACGTCAGCAGGAAGGCTACCGCGGTGGAACCGGAGAACACCCGCCATCCGATCAGGTCCATGACCACCTCCAGTACGACGAGGTGAACGAGGAAGAATTCATAGGAGATCTCGCCGAACCACACCATCGGTCGACTGCCACACAGCCGCGCCCACCAGTCGCGTCCGTCACCGCCCCGGATCGTCAGCGGTCCGATCACGCCGACCGCGACGACCACATACAGGAGGTGTTTGACGATCGTCGCCGACGCGGTGGTCGGGGTGATGGTCGGCTCACCCGCGATCGCGGTGCCGCTCAGCAAGAACGGCCCGACAGCCACCGCCACCGAGATCGTCGGGTCCCAGCGCGAGACGAGGCGGCCGACCACCGCCAGCAGCATTCCCGCGACGAACCACCCGAAGAAGGCCGGCGCCCACAACCGCGCGGTCGGGCTGAGATCGGTGCTGCCGGCGACGACCACCGACCAGATCGGCGAGACCGACATCAACGCCACCAGTCCCACGATCAGCAGATCCGGCCGCCAGCGGTGCCGGCAGATCAGCGTCAGACCTCCGGCGATGACGGGCAGCACCAGATAGAACACCACTTCGGCGGCCAGACTCCACATCTGGGTCAGGCCCGAATGCAGGTGGCCAAGGCCGTACACCTGCGTCAGGGTCATGTTGCGGGCGAACCCCGACCAGCCGGTGCCGGTGGGCGCGGCATCCGGCGGTGTGTACACCAGGAACAACGCGTACACCGCCAAAACCGTCAGCCAATAGGCCGGCAGAATGCGTCGCGCCCGATGCCAGAAGTAGCGGCCCACCGACGGCTGGCCGCGCCGACCTGCGAGCGCATCGACCCACGGCGAGAACAGCAGATAGCCGGAAAGGACGAAGAACAACGCGACACCGATCTCGAATCGCGACAGCAGACGCCCGGCGAAATCGTCGGTGTAATGCCCGGTCCAGAATGCCGCGTGGGTCAGGCACACCGCGAGTGCGGCGATGGTGCGGATACCGGTGAGAGACGGAATCCGCGCAGCCATGCAGCGATCCTGCCATCTGCGGTACCGATGGCAGGATATGGGCATGGGAGAACATGTGCGCGGCCAGATCTGGCGCGGCGGCGAGAAGGTCGACGGATTCGAACTCAGCGCCATCTCCGATCACATCGGACACGCCGACGAACTGATCTGGGCCGACCTCGAGTGCCCGAGCCACGAGACGATGGCCGCACTGGCCGACGAACTCGACCTCGACCCGTTCGCGATCGAGGACACCACCGCCAAGGCCGAACGAGTGAAGACCGTCGCCTACGAGCACCACACGTTTCTGATGGTCTACGCGGTCACCATCACCTCGGCGGAGGGCACATCGCCCGACATGGCGCACCCGACGGAGCGGGCCGACGAATTCGAGTTGCATCGGATCTCGATGTTCATCAAGGACAACACGTTGATCACCGTGCGATTATCGGAGGGCTTCGACATCGACGAGGTGGTGTCGCGGTGGGATGAGATGGGCGGCAAGCAGTACGGCATCGGCGCGTTGCTGCACGGGCTGCTCGATGTGGTCGTCGACGGGCACTTCGATGCGGTGCAGCGGCTCGACGACGCGGTGGAGTCGCTGGAGGGTTCGCTGTTCGACGAGAAGGTAGCGGCCCGCACGCTGCAACGCCATACCTACGATCTGCGTAAGGATCTGGTGCTGCTGCGTCGGGTCATCCTGCCGATGCGCGAGGTTATCGGCAGTATCCAGCGACGCCGCTTCGAGAACAACGCCCCGTCCGAGCTCGACCCGCATTTCTCCGACCTCTACGATCATGCGCTGCGTGCGGCCGAATGGACCGAATCGGTTCGGGACATGATCACCACCGTGTTCGAGACCAACCTGTCGCTGGCCGACGCGCGACTGAACTCGGTGATGAAGAAGCTGACCGGATGGGCCGCGATCATCGCGGTGCCCACCGCGATCACCGGTTTCTATGGGCAGAACGTACCCTTCCCCGGATTCGAGCGCACCCTCGGATTCGTCACGAGCACTGTGTTGATCGTCGCGATCGTGTGCGCCCTGTACGTCACCTTCCGCCGACGCGACTGGCTCTGATCGTCGACCGTCGTCAGGCCGGGCGGGGTATCGCCGCCGACTCGCTCTGCCCGATCCAGGCGGGCACCTCGCGACGGACCTCGGCCGGCGCCATGATGGTGATCGTGTTGTCGGACAGCGCAGTCCGCCAGTCGATATCGCCGCGCCACACCTCGGTCAGCGTACGGAGATCGGTGACCACGGTGCCGTCTATCTCATAGCCCGGGTCGAAGTCGCAGACCTGCGGGACCCCGTCGCTCACCACCAGCCACCATGAGCCGGCCTTGCCGATGACGTCGCGGAAGCTGAACTCGAGCACCGCACGGCGACGCGGCCACCGCTCGATCGGCATCGACCGGTGGATGTCCCACATCAGTAGATGTGGGTCGAGGTCGGCGTCGCCGAGTTCGCCGATCCACCGAATACCCCACGCGCTCAGGGCAGTGACGACCTCATGGAGTTCCTGGCCCTTCTCGGTGAGTGCATAGGTCGACCGGCCGCCGACCTCAGATCGTCGTATCACCCCGGCACGTTCCAGCGTGCGCAGCCGTTTGGTGAGCAACGCCGGCGACATCTTGGGCACCCCGCGTCGTAGGTCGTTGAAATGCCTGCTGCCCAGCAGGAGTTCACGCACGACGAGGATCGTCCACCGTTCGTCGAGCAATTCCATCGCCTTCGCTACCGGACAGAACTGTCCATACGAGGTCATCGCACACCGCCTTTGATCCGCCGCGTTCAAGTACACACCCGCGTGCGCCGATTGACTAGTACAGATTGTGAACCTGCGGTGGTTCAGATCTTGATCTAGATGCCCCGACCGGACCGCGCGATGGTGATGGGGCACCACACGCCCGGCCGCATTGGCCGAGCACACCACATCACGATCATCACCAGGAGACGAGTTCATGACAATCGACAGCATCACCACCGACACCGCGATCAAGCAACGCCATCGCGCGATGTGGGCATCCGGCGACTACCCGGCAGTAGCCGACGTCATCGCCGACCTGGGGCCTCGGCTGGTGACTGCCACCGGCATCGGCGCCGACGACAAGGTGGTCGACATCGCTGCCGGCGCAGGCAATGTGGCCGTACCGGCCGCGCGGACCGGAGCCCCCGTGGTCGCCACGGACCTCACCCCGGAGCTGCTGGCTACCGGCGAGAGCCGCTTCCCTGATCTCGGAATCGTCTGGCGCACAGCAGATGCCGAGGACCTTCCGTTGGACGACGACGCCTTCGACGTCGCGGTGTCGTGTGTCGGCGTCATGTTCGCACCGCACCACCAGGAGTGCGCCGACGAACTCACGCGGGTCACCCGGCCGGGGGGTCGGATCGGGCTGATCAATTGGACACCAACAGGTTTCATCGGCGAGCTGTTCACGGTGATGAAGCCCTACGCACCGCCTCCCCCGCCGGGGACGAAGCCTGGTGTGTTGTGGGGCGATGCCACGCATGTGGCCGGTCTGTTCGGCGAACGGGTCACCGATCTCACCGCCACCACCGCCACCCTCGAGGTGACCGCTTTCGCTGATGGCGCCGCATTCCGGGACTTCTTCAAGGCGTCGTACGGGCCCACCATCGCGGCGTACCGCACCGTCGGTGACGACACCGACCGCGCGGCCGAACTGGACGCCGCGATCGCCGGTCTCGCCGACTCCCATCTCAACGACGGTGTCATGCGATGGGAGTACCTGCAGGTGACCGCCACAGTCACCGGCTGAGCAACATCTCGAGCCGAGGCCCGTCGCCACCGACGGCGGGCTTCGGTCGCGTTCGATCACGGTTGGCGCTCGGCTCAGGGGTACCCTCGGCGGGATGCATGCCGCCGCGCTCGCGCTCCCGGATCTGACCACCCAGGCGCGCCGCCTCGTCGAACTCGGGCTCGGCCAACTCGCCGGGCTGCCGGATTCGGCCATCCACGATGCCGTGGCCGGTGTCGAGGTGGACGACGCGTTGCTGGTACCGGGACCCGCTCTCGTGACCCCGTCGGCGCTCGCCCCGCTGGTGAACCGCGCAGACAAGCCGGGCTTCGTCGTCGTCGACATGACCGACCTCGACCAGTTCGGTCCGATCCCGGGTGTCGACCTCCCGGACACCCCGTTCTACCTGATCAGCGGCCTCGACCGGGGCGACGAGATGGCCAACTGGAGTCCCGATGAGGCGCTGCCGGCGATCACCGGCGCCGGGCGCACGCCGTTGACCGTCTCCGAAGGCATCGCGTGGTTGCTGCAGCAACCCGATCGGCTCGAACCGAACCACTGCTTCATGACCATCGGCTCGCGGTTGCGCAAGCCCAACGGCCGCCTGGACTCCCGCACTCCGGCGATCTGGATCTCCGGCGGAACGGGCCGCGACGGCCGGGAGCGCAAGGGCGCCCCCAAGGTCGGCTGGTGCTGGGCCGGCAACCGGCACACCTGGCTCGGATTCGCCTCGGCCGCGCAGCGACGCGCTCTCTGAGCTTCCGTCGGCCCTTGCGGCTGGCAGCCATCAGGCGCGCGTGGCGAACGCCGCCTCCCCTTCCGGGTTGCGGGCCGCACTGCGGCGGGCCAAGCCGAAGCAGATGAGTGCCACCACGGCCGAGCACACCATCACGCACGCCATCGGCACCGCGGTGTCGTCGCCGGCCAGCCCGCCCAACGGCGAGACGCCGCCGCCGACCAAGAACATCACCCCGCCCAACACAGCACTGCCGGCGCCGGCTGCATCACGGGTGTGCTCCATGGCCAACGCAGCACTGTTGCCCATCACGAACCCGACCGCGGTGACGGCGACGAACAGCGGTACCACCAGCAGCACCGGCGCCGACGACAGCGCGGCCACCAGCACGCACACCGACGCGACCAGCAGCACGGGCACCGCGACCCGGATGACATGCGCCGGATGCACGTGCCGCCGCGACAGCCTCGCCGCCACCAGCCCGGCGGCCGTCATCCCGAGTGCGTTCACGGCGAAACACAATCCGTAGACGAACGACGACGTGCCGAGCACCCGCTGATAAACGAACGACGAGCTCGAGATGTAGGACATCAGCGACCCGAACGCGAACGCCTGGGTGAAGACGTAGGCGAGGAACGCCGGCTTGCCGAACCTGCCCACGAGGTCGCGGTAGCCCAGACGCGAGGCACGGTCGGCAGCCGGCAGCGTCTCTGGCACCGAGGTGAGCGCCATCAGCAGTTGCAGCACCGTTGCCGCCAGGATGACGCCGAGTACGCCACGCCACGAGACGTGTCCGGCCAGCACACCACCGATCACCGGTGCGAGCACCGGCGCGAGGCTCTGGATCGTCATCATCAGCGTCATCGAGCGGGCGCCGGCGAACCCGACGAGCAGGTCGGCGATGATGGCGCGGGCGATCACCATGCCCGCTGCCGCTGCGACCGCCTGCAAGAAGCGCGACGCGATCAAAATCTCGATGTTGGGTGAGATCACCACCACGACCCCGGCCAGCACCGCCACCGCGGACCCAATGAGCAGTGGATTACGACGACCGAAACGATCCGACACCGGACCCCACAGCACCTGCCCGACCGCCACACCGATCAGAAACGCGGTCAAGGTCAGTTGCACGTGTGTGGCGTCGGTGCGCAGCGATTCCTGCACCTCGAGGAACGACGGCAGGTAGAGGTCGGTGGCGATCGGCGCCGTCGCCGACAGCAGCGCCAGCGCCAGCAGCAGTCGCGGACCGAGGCCGTCGCGGGTGGAGTTCACCCGGGCGACGGTACCGCGCATGCTCATTCACGCGAATGATCGGGCTGTTGACCACCGACGCACCCGCGCTACCGTCCCCTGATTGTGAACATCAAACGGATCATCGCGGGGGCCCTGATCGGCGGAGCCGCGGTCATGGGGATCAATATCGGAGCAGGTCACGCGGAAGCGAAGATCGAGCCGGGGCAGTACAAGTACCAGGCGTTCACGTGGGGACTCATCCCCACGCCCGTGTCCAACGTCCGGATCGTCGGCGACCAGTTCTACTCCGACATCTCCGGTGTCGGACCGTCTGACATCAACAGAGCTACCATCGTGCCGACGAAGAATGGTGGAATCCTCACGCTGTCGAAGGATCCGGTCGCCATGTGGTTCGGCCGAATCGAATTCACGAAGACCGCATACGGTTATCACGGGACCACCTTCAACTACGGCGGCATCCCGACCGGCGACGTCGTCTTGAAAAAGGTCCGCTGAAAACTGCCTACCCGGCCCGCTATCTAGCGCGTCACACTTATTCACGCGAATGATCAGGCATGAAAACAGCCCACCACCTGCGGTGACTGGTGACGGGCTCACCGCGGAAGCGGAGGGATTTGAACCCCCGGTGGTTTTACCCACGCTCGCTTTCAAGGCGAGTGCATTCGGCCGCTCTGCCACGCTTCCCTGCGCACGAGGCTACTGGAGACCGCAGGTCGCGAGCACATCGGCCCGCGACGACGACGTGTGACTAGTGTCGGCAGGGTGCGTGCAATAGCCGGAACCGATCAGCTGTCCGTCGTCACCGTTCCCGATCCCGAAGCCGGCCCCGACGAGGTCGTCATCGATGTCGTGGCCGCGGGTGTCAACCGAGCGGATCTACTGCAGCGCAAGGGCCTGTATCCGCCGCCGCCCGGTGCCGTGGACACCCTCGGCCTCGAAGTGTCCGGCCGCATCGCCGCGGTGGGAGAGCATGTATCGGGCTGGCAGGTCGGCGACGAGGTGTGCGCGCTGCTGGCCGGCGGCGGTTACGCCGAGAAGGTTGCGGTGCCGGCGGTGCAAGTGCTGCCCAAGCCCGCATCGGTCGACCTGGTACACGCCGCCGCGCTTCCCGAGGTGGCGTGCACGGTGGCGTCCAACGTCTTCGACGCCGGACATCTGGCGTCCGGGGAGCTGCTGCTGATCCACGGCGGGTCGTCGGGGATCGGCACCCACGCCATCCAGGTCGCACACGCGATCGGCGCGCGGGTGGCGGTCACCGCACGCACCGCGCAGAAGCTGGACCGGTGCCGCGAGTTGGGCGCCGACATCCCCATCAACTACGCCGACGACGACTTCGTCGAGATCGTTCGAGGTAGTGGCGGCGCCGACGTGATCCTCGACATCATGGGCGCCAAGTACCTCGAGAAGAACGTGAAGGCACTCAACACCGGCGGACGGCTGGTCATCATCGGTATGCAGGGCGGCACCAAGGCGGAGCTGTCCATTGCGGCGCTGATGACCAAGCGGGCGTCGGTCATCGGCACCACGCTGCGGTCACGACCGGTGAGCGGTGTCAACTCGAAGGCCGACGTGGTGGTGACGACGCGACGGATCACGTGGCCGCTGCTCGAATCCGGCGAGGTGGTGCCGATTGTCGACGCCACGTTCCCGCTCGCCGACGCCGACGCCGCGCACGCCCGCCTCGACAGCGGCGACGCGATCGGCAAGGTGCTGCTGACCATCGACTGACTGTCAGAAGTTGCGCTTGGCCGGAAGGTTCGCTCCGATCTTGGCGAACACCTCACCGAGCATCTGGAACTCCTCGGCGGTCAGCGGATCAACCACCAGCCGCGCGATCGCGTCGTCACGCACCGCGGCATGCCGCGCCAGCACCTCACGACCCCGGTCGGTGATGCGCACGAGCCGGTGTCGTCCATCGGTCTCCGATTCGGTGCGTTCGGCCAATCCTTCGTCCACGAGCCGGGTGATCTGCCGGGACACCGTGCTGACCGACATGTGCACCACCGCGGCGAGCTCACTG
Source organism: Gordonia tangerina (assembly GCF_021556435.1). GTDB lineage: Bacteria > Actinomycetota > Actinomycetes > Mycobacteriales > Mycobacteriaceae > Gordonia > Gordonia tangerina. Next base: position 117,101 of record NZ_JAKGCU010000006.1, on the reverse strand, counting down.
ATGCCGCGTTCCTCCGAATTCTGCAGACCTTCGAGAACCCGGAGATCGACCTGAGTGAACCCCGACGCCGACATCGCGGTGTTGATCTCGGCCAGCAGCCCCCAGCCGCCACTGACAAAGGTCCTCCAGATCTCGCGTTGGGCGGGACTGAGCTCCCGGTAGGGCTCTTCGCGACTGGCGCCCATCACCTCTCCGTCGGCCGAATGACAACCTTCATTGTCGTAAACCTAATGGCCGCGATGGCGCACCGCTAATCGCGGATGGACTTTTTCGAACATTTGACCCACTGTGTCGATCAACCGAGTGACCCGAGTGCCCGCACGAGGTGATCGACCTCATACGGCGTCGAGTACGGGCCGAGCCCCACGGTCACCGCGCCACCGAAATCGTCGGCGCCCATCCGGACCAGGGCCCGGCTGGGCACATCGGCCAGCGCGCAGATTCCGTTGTCGGCCAACCGGCGCACCACCTTCTCCGCAGCCACCCCGTCGAACGTGAAGCTCACCGCGGGGACCCGGTCGTCGACGGTGCCGATCAGATTGACCTGGTTGAGGTGCTGCACGGTGGTCATCAGATAGACCGTCAGCCGCTGCATGTAGGCCGACACTCCCCCCAAGGCGGTGACCAGCCGCTGGCGCCGTGTCCCGCCGGCCGCGTCGTCGAGCGCGGCGAGATGTTCGACCGAGGCGGTCAGCCCGGCCAGCAACCCGCCCTGCAGCGACTCGGGTTCCAGACGCGCCGGACCCTCGGCACGCGGATTCATCGCGAGCGTCCGCATGGGCCCGATCGCCGACGGATCGCGAAACACCATCGCCGCGACCCGTGGGCCGCCCCACCGCTCGGCAGACACCAACAGCACATCGGCGCCCAGTTCGGCGATGTCGAGAGGCAGGTAGGGGGCGGCGCTGGTCGCGTCGACCACGAGCTTCGCACCGACCTGGCGGGCCAGGGCGGCGATCGCGCTGACGTCGGTGATGGCGCCCATCGTCGACGACGCGAGGGTGACCGCGACGACGGCGGTGCGTTGATCGATCAGCTCGCGATACTGCCAGGTCGGCAGCCCACCGGTCTCCACGTCGATCTCGGCCCAGCGGATCTGGGCGCCGTGGGTGTCGGCGACCCGAATCCACGGCACGATGTTCGGTTCGTCGTCCTGACGACTGACCACGACGTTGGCGCCGAACCACGTGGACATCGGCATCGCCTCGGTGAGCCCGGCGACCAACGCCGACCGCGAGGGTCCCAGGACCACGCCACCCGGGTCGCCCGCCACCAGGTCGGCGACCGCGCGTCGCGCCCGTTCGACGGTGTCGGCTGCGGCGCGAGCACCGGGGTATTCCGCACCCGGCGCGGCCGACAACTGCCGGAAACCGGTCGACACGGCGGTGGCGACCGAGTCGGGGATCAGCATCCCGGCCTGCGGATCGAGGTGGATCCAGCCGTCGCCGAGCGAGGGAAACAATCCACGCACATGGGCGACGTCGAAGGCCATGTTCACACCATAGACATGGGGTGTCGGCGCAGACCCCGGGTGGCCTTCGGCACAATGGACCCCATGCCTTCTGGACCGAACTCTGCACCGTTCCCGGGCGGCGACCCGCGCACCGGCAACCCCGGCGACGACGACAACATCATCGTCGTCGGTGGCCAGACACCGTCGGGCTCGCAGGGTGAGCCGGACGAGGAAACCCAGAACGTCGCCGACATGGTGGAGCAACCCGCGAAGGTGATGCGGATCGGCACCATGATCAAGCAATTGCTCGAAGAGGTGCGGGCGGCTCCCCTCGACGAGGCGAGCCGCAACCGGCTGCGCGAGATCCACGAGTCATCGATCCGCGAACTCGAGGAGGGGCTGGCCCCCGAACTGCGTGAGGAACTCGAGCGACTCACCCTCCCGTTCACCGAGAACGCCACGCCGTCCGACGCGGAGTTGCGCATCGCCCAGGCCCAGCTGGTGGGGTGGCTCGAGGGTCTGTTCCACGGCATCCAGACCGCGTTGTTCGCCCAGCAGATGGCTGCGCGGGCGCAGCTCGAACAGATGAGGCAGGGTCAACTGCCACCCGGGATGATGACCGGTAACGGCCCCGCCGGACCCAGCACCGGGCAGTACCTCTAGCAGCCGCTTGTAAGCTGTGTCCCCGTGTCATCCGTAGTCAGCGACGAGATCCCCGCAGCACCTCTGGTGTCGGACTCGCGCACCATGCGCCGTGCCGTCCGGGATCTGTCCCAGGGATTGCGCACATCCGAGTTGTGGCTGCATCTGGGCTGGCAGGACATCAAGCAGCGTTATCGCCGCTCGGTCCTGGGTCCGCTGTGGATCACCGTCGCGACCGGCGTCACCGCGGTGGCGATGGGATTGCTCTACGGCGAGCTGTTCGGGATGGACATCACGGTCTTCCTGCCGTACGTGGCGCTCGGCTTCATCTTCTGGAACTTCATCCAGAGTTCGATCCTCGAGGGATCGGCGGTGTTTTCCGCCAATGAGGGTTTGATCAAGCAGTTGCCGGCACCGGTGAGTGTGCACGTCTACCGGGTCGTGTGGCGGCAGTTGATCATCTTCGCGCACAACATCGTGATCATCGCGATCATCTTCGCCATCTTTCCCCCGCCGCTGAACTGGACCGTTCTGCTGGTCATACCGGCAATCGGATTGTTCGTGCTCAACGCGATCTGGGTGTCCATCGTCTTCGGCATCCTGTCCACCCGATTCCGCGACATCGGACAGCTGCTGACCACCGTCGTGCAACTGGTGTTCTTCATGACCCCGATCATCTGGAGCACCCAGAGCCTCACCAGCGCCACCGGGGAGGAGTCGTCGCGCCTGAAGATCGTCGAGCTCAACCCGATGTTCCACTACCTGGAGATCACCCGCGGGCCGCTGCTCGGCGAGTCGGTGCAGTTCTACCACTGGGCGATCGTCATCGGTTGTACCGTCGTCGGCTGGGTGCTGGCGATGTTGGTGATGCGTAACTATCGAGCCCGCGTGGCGTACTGGGTTTAGGACGGGCCGAACACATGGGATCTGAGAGCAAGGTGCGCGTCGACACCTGGGATGCGTGCGTCGACTTCCCCATCTTCGACGCCAAGACACGCTCGCTGAAGAAGTCGGTGATGGGCGCGGCCGGCGGCGTCATCGGGTCCACGTCATCCAACGTGGTGGTGGTCGAGGCGCTCAAGAACATCAACCTGCATCTCGAGCACGGCGATCGGATCGGCCTCGTCGGCCACAACGGCGCCGGCAAGTCGACATTGTTGCGCCTGCTGTCGGGCATCTACGAACCCACCCGCGGAGCCTGTCAGGTGCGTGGCCGGGTGGCGCCGGTATTTGATCTCGGGGTCGGCATGGACCCGGAGATCTCCGGCTACGAGAACATCATCATCCGCGGCATGTTCCTCGGCATGACCCGCAAGCAGATGTTGACCAAGATCGACGACATCGCCGAGTTCACCGAACTCGGCGACTACCTGCAGATGCCGCTGCGCACCTACTCCACCGGCATGCGGGTGCGGATCGCGCTGGGCGTGGTGACCAGCATCGACCCGGAGATCCTGATCCTCGACGAGGGCATCGGTGCGGTCGACGCCGACTTCATGCGCAAGGCACGTTCGCGGCTGCAGGCGCTGGTCGAGCGCTCGGGCATTCTGGTGTTCGCCAGTCACTCCAACGAGTTCCTCGCCCAGCTGTGTGATCGGGCCCTGTGGATCGATCACGGGCAGATCAGGATGGAAGGCGACATCGAGACCGTCGTGGGCGCCTACGAAGGGCCGAAGGCCGCCGCGCACGTCCGCAAGGTGCTCGACACCGTCGAGAACTTCGAGGGCGAGGCACGCAACTGATGCCCGACCAGGTGATCGCGGTGGTGGTCACCCACCGGCGGGTGGAGCTACTGGAAGGTTCGCTGGCGGTGATCGCCGGCCAGGACCGTCCCGTCGATCACCTCATCGTGGTGGACAATGCCGACGAACCCGAAGTCGCCGACCTCGTCGCCCGCCAACCCATCGCGACCACCTACCTCGGATCGCAGCGCAACCTGGGTGGCGCGGGCGGCTTCGCGCTCGGCATGTTGCATGCACTCGCGCTGGGCGCGGACTGGATCTGGTGCGCCGACGACGACGGCCGCCCCGACGGCCCGGCGGTACTGAGCACGCTGCTCGACTGCGCGGCGCGCTACCAGCTCGACGAGGTGTCGCCGGTGGTCGCCAACATCGACGACCCGGACACCCTCGCGTTTCCGCTGCGTCGCGGGGTGGTCTGGCGTCGGAAGCGGTCCGAGCTGTTCGAAGACGATGCGTCGGACTTTCTGCCGGGCATCGCGTCGTTGTTCAACGGCGCGTTGTTCTCGGCACAGGCGATCGAAGAGGTCGGGGTGCCGGATCTCCGGTTGTTCTTCCGCGGTGACGAGGTGGAGATCCATCGTCGGCTGCAGCGCTCGGGTCTCGCATTCGGCACCTGCCTCACCGCCGGGTATCTGCACCCGGATGGTTCCGACGAGTTCCGCCCGATCCTCGGCGGCCGCATGCACACCCAGTACCCCGACAATCCGACGAAGCGGTACTTCACCTACCGCAACCGCGGCTACCTGATGTCTCAGCCGGGCCTGCGTAAACTCATCCCGCAGGAGTACGCCCGCTTCGGCTGGTATTTCCTTGTGCAGCAACGCGACCCGCAGGGCTTCGCCGAGTGGGTGCGCTTGCGTCGGCTGGGTCGTCGGGAGCGGTTCACGCGCCCGTGAGGGAGGGACCCTTCGTGACGCTCGGCTAGCGCCTCGCTCCCACCCCTGATTGAGTAGTCCGGAGCGCCAGCGGAGGGCGTATCGAAACCAGCCCCACCCACGCGGCGCGGGAACCGTCAGGATGCGGGAGCCCGCGGCGTCATCCCCAGCGCGGCAACACCTCCCAGCAGCGCCACACCGCCGAGTACCCACCACGCCTCGGTGAACACATCGTGGGCGGCACCGTATCCGACCGGACTACCCACCACGGCCACCAGGATGCTGACCCCCAACGCCATCCCGATCTGCCGGCTCATGTTGACCACTGCACTGCCCGTGGCGGATTGGTGCACAGGTAGGTCTGCAGTCGCCGACGACAGAATGGACGGCAGCGCCAGCCCGACCCCGATGCCGCCGATCAGCCAGCCGGGCAGGATCTCGGTCGCGTAATTTGGTGTGGCGTCGACCGACAGCGCGATGATGACCCCGCCGAGACCGAACAGCACGCAGCCGGCCGACACGATCCGGCCCACCGGGATACGTGCGCTCAGCCGGTGGGCAACCGCGGCGAAGATCGGCACCATGAGTGGGCCGGTGGACACCGCGAATCCGGTGGCGATGGCCGAGTATCCCCAGACCTGTTGCAGCCAGAGGATGTTCGCGAGTAGCGCACCGGCGAACGGAATCGCGAACAGCACCGCGGTGACGTTGGCGAACGCAAAGGCCCTCACCCGCAGCAGGTTCGGCGCGATCACCGGCTCGGGGTAATGCATCGAACTGACCACGAAGCCCGCGAGAGCCGCCGCGGCCACGACCCACGCGCCGACAATCCGCCCATCGGTCCAGCCCCACTCAGGACCCTCCACCAACCCGAGGGTGAGTGCGCCAATCGACACGGCCAGCAGCGCCGCACCCCGCAGATCCGGCAATCTCGTCGCGGCATCGTCGTGGGAGCGGGTCAATAACACAGCACCGGCGATCAGCGCAGCGACTCCCACCGGGAGGTTGACGAGGAACACCCATCGCCACGACGCCGCGACCAGCAATCCGCCGACGGCCGGCCCCAACGCCGCGGCCAACGCCCCGGTTGCCGCCCAGATCCGCACCGACCTCGCCCGCACCTCGATCGGCATCGTCGAGACGACCAATCCCAGACTCGCCGGGGTGAGAATCGCCGCGCCGACCGCCTGCAGGCACCGGAACGCGACGAGCCACCAGATACCCTGTGCAGCAGCACATGCCGCGCTCGCGGCGGTGAACACCGCTAATCCCAGCAGGAATCCACCCTTGCGGCCGTATCGGTCGACGATCCGCCCGGCCGGCACCAGCAGCGCCGCGTACAAAATCGTGTAGGCGTTGAGCACCCACGACAACTCCGACAACCCGGTGCCACCGAACTCGCGGCCGATGTCGTCGAAGGCGACGTTGACGATGAAGACGTCGAGGCTCGCCATGAAGGCCGCGATCGACAGGATGGCCAGCACCAGGCCCGGCGTGGCCGGGCGCGACGAGGACATCCGCTCCGGAATCGTCCCGATGACGCTCATCGTCGTGCCTCCCATCCGAGGACACGTCGACTCTGCCGGGCCGAGGCCAGCAACCGGCCTCGCTCGTCGCGCAGGGTGGTGTCGTCGACCGACCATCCGCCCGACGTCGACGTGTTGCGGGTGCACACCAGGACGGGTGCCGGACCCGGGTGATCCGGCGGTGCGGCCAGATGCATCGAGAACGCGACGGTCGGCACCGCCACCGGCGCGGTGAGCGTCGGGAACACCGCTGGCGGCAGGCAGTCGGCGAGAAGCGCCAGATAGGCGGCGTCCACCGTCATCGGCCGCACCGTGGAGATCCATGCACGCATCCAGGGTTCGGCGGCCCCGGTCAGCGGCAGCGGACCATCGGTGGGCCGCAGGTCCAGGTGGTGGCCCATCGGAACGATCTCCGGTGGGATCGAGAACTGCGCGCAGTCGTCCGGCATGGGCAGGACGTCGGTCGAGATGTTGGCGATGTCGGTGGGGGCAGGCGGGCGCAGGTGCCCCATTGTCACCGATGCCGCCGCAACCATCACCCCCTGCTGGGTGATGGCGACCTCCACCATCCGGGTGCTACGTCCGGCCGAGGTGACCGTCGAGGTCAGCCGCAACTCCCCGTCGCCGGGCCGACCGGAGAAGCGGAGGTCGACGGCCCGCACGTCGGCCTCCGGGACCGACTCGGCCGCCACATGCACCGCCAACGCGGCGATCACACCGCCGTGCGGGCCGGACCAGCCCCACCACGACCGGTCGACGTCGGCCACCCACCGTCCGTCATCGAGAAGACGTGCCGAGAATTCGTCGGCAAGCGCGTACCTGCTGAGTTGTTTCACGAAACTCAGCAAAGCAGGTTGAGTTGCGTCACGCAACCCACTACGGTGAACTCATGCGCCGAGCCAGCTTCACCGACATGAACTGTTCCGTCGCCCAGACGCTGGAGATCGTCGGTGAATGGTGGACGCTGCTGATCGTCCGCGACGCCCTGTTCGGCGTGACACGCTTCGACGACTTCTCCACCCGACTCGGCATCGCCCGCAATGTGCTGACCCAGCGACTCGACACGCTCGTCGAGCACGGCGTGATGGCCAGGGAGCCCTACCAGGAAAAGCCGGTGCGCTACGACTATCGCCTCACCGAGAAAGGCCGCGACCTGTGGACGGTGCTGGCCGCGCTACGGCAATGGGGTGACAGGTGGGCGATCGACTCCGAGCCGCCGATCGTCACCGAGCATCGCGCCTGCGGTCACACGATGACCGTGGAACCGGTGTGCTCGGCGTGCGGCGAACAGGTGACGCGGTCCGACCTGCGAGTCCTGCCGGGACCCGGCGCCGACGAGTACAGCCCGCGTCCGGTCGCCCGGAGTCAGTAACTGAACCGTCGGACCCGATCGGGGTGGCCCGCAACGCCGCCGACGGGCCGAACCCTTCCCAAGCCAAACTAGAACGTGTTCTACTCTGGGGGAAGAGTCAACCGTCCCGAGGAGCACGATGCGCTTCACCTTTGCCGAGGCCATGACCGACCCGAGTTACTACGCACCGCTCGCGCAGGCCGCCGAAAAGGCCGGTTACTCCGGTTTCACCATCCCGGACTCGCTGGCCTACCCGGCCGAATCGGACGCCACCTACCCCTACACCGCTGACGGCGACCGGGAATTCCTCGACGGCAAGGCCTTCATCGAAACCTTCATCCAGGCCGCCGCACTCGGCGCGGTCACCGAGACCATCCGCTTCACCCCGTTCGTGGTGAAGTTGCCGGTGCGTCCGCCGGCCTTGGTCGCCAAGCAGGCCAGTTCGGTCGCCTACCTGACGGGCAACCGGTTCGCCCTGGGCGTCGGAACCAGTCCGTGGCCCGAGGACTACGACTTCATGGGCGTCGACTTCGCTCGCCGCGGCAAGCGGATGGATGAGTGTATGGACATCATCCGCGGCCTGACCACCGGCGAGTACTTCGAGTTCCACGGCGAGTTCTACGACATCCCCAAGATCAAGATGACCCCGGCACCCACCGAACCCATCCCGCTACTCGTCGGTGGTCACGCCGACCTCGCGTTGCGCCGTGCGGTGATCCGCGGGGACGGGTGGATGCATGGCGGTGGCCCGGGCGAGGAACTCGATGCGCTGCTGGACAAGATCGCAGATATCCGCAAGGCAGAGGGAAAGACCAACGAGCCCTTCGAGATCCACGTGATCTCCACCGATGCGTACTCCGTCGACGGATGTAAAAGACTGGCGGACAAGGGCATCACCGATGTGATCGTCGGCTTCCGGCTGCCCTACATCAAGGGCCCCGATACCGAACCCCTGCAGAAGAAGGTCGATCATCTGAACTGGTACGCAGACAACATCATCGCCAAAGTCAACGGGTGACGCAGGTCAGCGACTGAGGTACCGCAACGCGGACTGTGCGGCACGGTAGCCACACATGCCGTGCACCCCGCCGCCGGGCGGTGTCGCCGACGAGCACAGGAAGACACCCGGCGCTCCGGTTGCGTACGGGTCCGCAGACAGACGGGGCCGGGCCAGTAGATGACGCAGATCGTTGCGGCCGCCGCCGATGTCGCCGCCGACGAGATTGGGATTGCGGTGCTGTAGTTGTGCCGGTGAACTGCTCACCGAGTCGATGATGCGGTTCCGAAAGCCCGGCGCGAACCGTTCGATCTGTGCGGTGACCGCCTCGGTCGCATCACCGGTGTAGCCGTGCGGCACATGCGCATACGCCCACAACGGCTTGGCGTTGCCGGCCGCGCGTGTGGGATCGGCCACCCACTGCTGGGCCACCAGGGTGAACGGCCGCGACGGCATCCGGCCGGCGACCGCGTCGGCCTCGGCGTCTGCGATCTGGCCGATGTCACCACCGAGGTGCACCGTGCCGGCGCGCGCGCAGTCGGGATCAGACCAGCCGACCCCACCGTCGATCAGATAGTCCACCTTGAACGCAGCCGGTCCATGCGGATACCGCGCGAGCCGTCGCGAACGTCGCTGCGGCACTCGGTCACCGAGGATCTCGGCGGCCGCGCCGGGCATCACATCGAGCACGACGACGTCGGCGGGTTCCACCTCGTCGATCGAGGTGACCCGCACGCCGGTGGTGATGGTGCCGTTCGCGTCGATGAGTGCAGCGGCCAGGGCGCCAATGATGGCCTCCGACCCGCCCTGCGCCACCGGCCACCCGTGTCGATGACCCGCCGCGAGCAGCATCAGCCCCGCCGCCGACGACCCCGGCCGGTCGAGGCGGGTGAACGCGTGTGCGGCGACACCGGCAAACAAGGCGCGGGTGGCGTCGTCGCGAAACACCCGCGCCAGCGCGGTGGCGGGGTACAGCGCACGCAGACCGAATCCGGCCAGCCGGATCGGATGGCTCGGCACGCCGATGAGCGGGCCCAGCACGTCGTCGGCGATGTCGTCGAAATCGTCGGCGAGACCACCGATCATGTCCCGCCAGGTCTCCGCGTCGACGCCCAGTCCGGCCGCCGTGTCGTGGACCGATCGCGCCAGCACGGCCGTGCGGCCGTCGTCGAGCGGATGGGCACAGTCGAGCTCCGGGAGGCGCCACCGCAGTCCGAACTCATCGAGCCGCAGCGCGGTGAACGCCGGCGAACCCGCACCGAGCGGATGCACCGCCGAGCAGGTGTCGTGGAGCACGTCGGGCCGCAGCAGCGCCTCGGTGCGTGCGCCGCCACCGATGCGGTCGGCCGCCTCCACCACCCGGACCGCCACTCCGGCGCGTGCGAGCATCACGGCCGCAGTCAGACCGTTGGGCCCGCTCCCGACGACGACCGCGGTGCTCACCGTCAGCGAATCCGAAAGATGACGAGGCGCTGGACCACGAAATTGATGACGGTCGCGGTGCCCTGCGCGATGACGTAGGCGATGAAGCTGTAGAGCACCGTCTCCGGCCACAGATGTGACAGCCAGGTGTAGAGGCCGACGTTGACGAAGAAGGTCACCCCATAGAGCAGCGCCACAGCCACGAACCGCAAGGCGCTCGGCTCTGCCTGGAACGTCCAGCGCCGGTTGAACAGGTAGGCGGTGGTGGTCCCGAGGATGAAGCCGAGTGACTTGGCAATCGCGAACGGCGCCCCGAACACGTACTGCAGGAGCAGCGTGAGCCCGAAGTCGAGAACGCCGGACCCTGCGCCGGTGACGGTGAATCGGACAATCTGGGTCTTCAGGTCCGCATTGGTCGACAACTCGGCATCGTTGAGCGGCAGTTCGAGCGGCGTGATGGGGTGCGGGGACGTGAAATCCTCATGGTGCGGCTGATGATCGGCCGCGTCGGACTCGGGTCGGGACACGAACCAAACCCTAGTCCAGACGACGCCGGTCGCCGCTACCCCTCGGTGGTGACCAGACCCTTCGGCGGTGTCTCGGTGTGCAGACGGCGAGCGATCTCGTCGAGCAATTCGTCGACGTCGGCCTCGTCGCTACCCGGGTAGTCGGCGACGAACTGGCGCAGGCGGCTGCGTTGGGCGTCGAGGAGACGTTCGGCCTCGGCCTGCCCCTCGGCGGTGATGGTGACCAAGCCGTGGTCGATGGTCACCATCCCCCGCGCGGCCAACGACTCCGCAGTCGAGACGACCACCGGGCGCGGCGTGTCCGACGCGGCCACCATCGCCCCGATCTCCCGCGACGTCTCCTCGGCCACCCTGCTGACCATCCACGCCTCACCCCGCGATAGCGAGCTGTCAGCGCCGGCCACCACCAGTTCCCAGGCCCGCAACCGGTCGTCGCGCGCCAGCGTCTCCCACACCTTGAGCCGCAACTCCTCCAGCGAGGTACGTGCCGATGGCATGCCGAAACTCTCCCCGGTGTCGGGGGTCTTGGTGACCGTACGCAACGGCACCTCGGGCAGCAGCCAGCTCAGCGCGAAGGCGACGAACCCGATCGGCACGGCCACCAGGAAGACCATCTGGAAAGCGTCGGTGAAACCTCCGAGGAACCACACCTGCACGTCGGGTGGGCACGACGGCAGGGTCGTCGTGGACGCTTCCAACACCGGCGCCGAACACGGTCCCACTGCCCCGGGTGGCGCGCCGTCGGACAGCCGATCGTCGAGGCGGGTGTTGAAGACGGCACCGAACGCCGCGACACCGACCGAGGCGCCGATCGTCCGGAAGAACGTCGCACCGCTGGTGCCGGCACCGAGGTCGCGATACTCGACCGAGTTCTGCACCGCCAGCACCAGAACCTGCATCACCAGGCCCAGTCCGAGACCCAGGATGAACAGGTACACGCTGGTCAGAGTGCTCGAGGTGGTTTCGTCCATGGTGGACAGCAGGTACAGCGCGACGGTGAAGATCGCGGTCCCGGCGATCGGATAAAACTTGTAGCGGCCGGTGCGGCTGATGAGCTGCCCGCTGCCGATCGAGGTGAGCAACAGACCCACCATCATCGGGATCATCCGCAGCCCGGACGACGTCGCGCTGGCCCCCTGCACGGACTGCAGGAACAGCGGCAGGAACGTGATGGCACCGAACATCGCGAACCCGACGACGAAACCCACCGAGGAGGCGATGACGAAGACCCGGTCGGTCAGCAGCCGAACGGGCATCACCGGCTCCGGGGCGCGCCGCTCCTGGAACAGGAACGCGACCGCTGCCAGCACCGACAGCGCGGCCAGCGCCAACACCCGCCCAGAGGTCCAGCCCCACAGAGCGCCGAAGCTGGTGACCAACACGATTCCGGTGGCCGCTGTCATCAGCAACAGGATGCCGAGATAGTCGATCGACGGCTTGGTCTGCGCGACGGTTTTCGGCAGCACTGCGATCACCACGGCCAGTGCAACGATCCCGATGGGCAGGTTGATGTAGAACACCCACCGCCAGCTGAGGTTGTCGACGAAGAAGCCGCCGAGCAGTGGCCCCACCACGCTGGCGAAGCCGAACACCGCACCGAAGATGCCCTGGTAGCGTCCGCGTTCGCGTGGCGGCACGACGTCGCCGATGATCGCCTGCGACAACACCATCAGCCCGCCGGCGCCGATACCCTGCAGCGCGCGATAGCCGATGAGGGTGGCCATCGACGACGCGGTGCCGCACAGTCCCGAACCGACCAGGAAGATCACCACACACGCAAGGAACAAATTGCGACGGCCGTACAGGTCGCCGAGCTTTCCCCACAACGGTGTGGTGGCGGTGGTCGCCAGCATGTACGCGGTGACCACCCAGGTCAGGTGGTCGGCGCCGCCGAGGTCGTTGACGATCGTGGGCAGCGCTGTCGCGACGATCGTCTGATCGAGGGCGGCCAGAAGCATCGCCAGCATGAGGCCGGCGAAGATCGACCAGATCTTGCGCTGGTCCAGCGTGTCGGCGGGCGTGTCGGCAGTGGGGGCACGGCCATCCGTCATGGGCTGACCCTACGTCCGGGGGAAGAGGTTTCGCTGGGAATCGACCCTCAGAACTCCTCTTCGACGTCGGAGTCGCGGGCCGCTTTCTCCCCCCGGTCGAGCGCGGCCAAGGCGGCCAGGTCCTCGGCGTCGAAGTGGAAGTCGAAGACGTCGGCGTTCTCACGCTGCCGACCCAGGTGAGACGACTTGGGCACCACGCTGACTCCGTGCTGCACCGCCCACCGCAAGGCGATCTGAGTGGGCGACTTCCCGTACTTTCGGGCCAATCGGATCACCGCCGCTTCACCGAGCATGCCCTCCTTGCGGCCGGTCGGATGCCAGGCCTGGGCGTGGATGCCCTTCTCGGTCATGAACTCCCGCAGGCCCGTCCGGGCCAGCGCCGGCGAACACTGGATCTGGTTGAGAGCCGGCCAGCGACCCGTCTCGTCATAGAGCATCTGCAGGTGATGCTGTTTGAAGTTCGACACCCCGGCCGTGCGGATGAACCCTTCGTCGGCCAACGTCAGCAGCGCCTTCCACGAGTCGACGGTGCGGCCCAGACTGGGACACGGCCAGTGGATCAGGTACACGTCGATGTGGTCGACGCCGAGTCGTCTGGCGCTGTCCTTGGCGGCATTGATGGCCTCGTCGAAGCCCTGGTCACCACCGCCGAGTTTCGTCTGCACCACCACCTCGTCGCGCGGCACGCCCGACTCCCGCAGCCCCAGACCCACGCTGCGTTCATTGCTGTAACGGGTCGCCGTGTCGACCATCCGATAACCGGCCCGCAGCGCTCCGGCCACCGCGCCGACACCCGGGCGGCCGAGCATGTCGAAGGTGCCCAGACCCACCATCGGGATCGAATATCCGTTGTTCAGCTCCACTGACGGAATGTCCACGACCTCAGAATAGGTCCAACCCGACATCTGGGCGTGGCGGTGAGCAAGACGCACTAGGCTCGGCAGTCATGATGTCTCGACGGCTGCGGCGTGGTGCTGCGACGATGTTCCTGGTGCTGGCCACCGCCGTTGCGGCGTTGTCGGCACCGTCCCCCGCCACCGCCGATCCTGCCGCCACGCCGGCACCGAACTGGTCGGGTTTGGATGTGCGCGACTACGCCGGACCGATCCCCCACCGCGCGGGGACCCTGATCTCGCAGGTCCCGCTCGCCACCGAGCTGAGCCTGCCCGCCGCCGGGCAGGCCTACCGAATCCACTACGCGACACCGGATCAGCATGGCCGCCCGGCCACCAGCACCGGTGCCGTGTTCCTCCCGAAGGGCTCCCCACCGCCCGGTGGATGGCCGGTGATCGCGTGGGCACACGGCACCACGGGTCTGGGCGACGGGTGCACACCATCGGCACTGCCGCGCAGCGATCGGGATTCGGCGTATCTGTCGCACTGGCTGGAACAGGGGTACGCGATCGTATCCACCGACTACGTCGGCCTGGGCACGCCGGGCCTGATGAGTTACCTCAACGGCGACTCCGAGGCCCACTCGATCGTCGACTCGGTGCAGGCTGCCCAGCAGATGGGGCTGCCGCTGAGCACGCGATGGGCGATCGTCGGGCAGTCCCAGGGCGCGGGCGCGGCGCTCAACGGCGCACACCAGGCCACCGCGTTGTCGCGGGGCTCCGGGCTGGACTATCGCGGCGTGGTGGCCACGGGCACACCGGCCAACATCGAGCAGATCATCGCGCTCGGCGGGCCGGACTTCCCGCCTGTCACGTTGCCGGCGGGCCTCAACACCTACACCGCCTACATTCTCGCCGGGTTCAGCGAGGCCCGACCGGACCTCGACGTGCGGTCGGCGCTCACCCCGCGCGGCGCCGAGCTGGTCGCCAAGGCCCGCACACTGTGCTACACGGAGATGGCCGACGTGATGACCGGCGTGGATCTGCGCACCCTGTTCCGCGCGCCGTTGGCCGGCATCCCCGGTGTGCGTGCGGGACTCGCCGAGTACATGGGCACGCCGTACGACGGCTACGACCGGCCGATCTTCCTTGGTCAGGGCCTGTTGGACACGGATGTACCTGCACCGTCCGCGCTTTCGCTCTACGCGCAGATGCGCGCCGCCGATCAACCCGTGGAGTTGCACGTGTACCCGACCGAGGACCATTCCGGCACAGTGCTGGCGTCCATGCCCGACTCGACCCCATTCCTGTCCCGGATCATGAGGTGAACACCACGTGCCTACCGCACACTACGACGACATCATCATCGGCGCCGGCCACAACGGGCTGACCGCCGCGGCCTACCTCGCCGACGCCGGAAGGTCGGTTCTGGTGCTGGAGAAGGCCGATCATGTCGGTGGTGCGACGGTGTCGGCGATGCCGTTCGCGGGCCGGCCCGCGCAATTGTCGCGGTATTCCTACCTCGTGTCGCTGTTACCGCAACAGATCATGGCTGACTTGGGGGTGGACATCCGACTCATCCGCCGACGCCACGCCTCCTACACACCGCTGCCCACCGACCCGTCGATCGGCGTGCTCGTCGACCACGGCGACCTCACCGCCACCGCCGAATCCTTCCACCGTGCAACCGGTTCGGATACCGTGTTCACTGCCTGGCAATCGTTCTACACCCGAGTCGGCACCATCGCCGCACGCATCTTCCCGACGATGCTGGAGCCGTTGCGCTCGGGCGCCGAGATGCACGACCTGGTCATCGGCACCGATTCCAGCGAGGCCGAGTTCTGGGAAACACTCACCACCGAGCCGCTCGGAACACTGCTCGAACAGTACTTCGATGACGACGTGGTGCGTGGGATCGCCGCCACCGACGGTCTGATCGGCACCTTCGCCGACCTCGACGATCCGTCGATGCGGCAAAACATCTGCTTCCTGTACCACGTGATCGGTGGCGGCACCGGCGACTGGGATGTCCCGGTCGGCGGGATGGGCGCCGTGTCAGGCGCCCTGTATCAGGCGGCGGCTGCCGCAGGCGCCGAGATCCGCACGGGTGTTCAGGTTCTCGGCGTCGACCCGACCGACGGTACCGTCGAACTCTCCGACGGCCGGGTGTCGGCGAGCATGCTGTACGCCGCGTGCGCGCCGTCGGTGGTCAACGAGCTGCTCGACGACCCCATCCCCACCGAGTCCGAGACCCGCGGTGCGCAACTGAAGATCAACCTGCTCCTCGACCGACTGCCGCGGCTGCGGGACGGTTCGGTCTCGCCCGATGCGGCGTTTTCCGGCACCTTTCACATCAACGAGTCCGCGACTCAGCTGCGCACCGCATTCCGGCAGGCTGAGCGCGGGCAGATGCCTGATCTCCCGCCGTGCGAGATCTACTGCCACACCTTGTCGGACGCGTCGATTTTGGGTCCCGAGCTGGCCGGACACCACACCCTCACGCTGTTCGGGCTGCACACGCCGCCGGAGGTGTTCGATTCCCCCGGAGCCGTCGAGCATGCGGTGGGCGCCACCCTCGCCTCGCTGAATTCCGTACTGGCCGAACCCATCCAGAACGTCATCGCCCACGACGTCGAGGGCAGGCCATGTGTCGAGGTCAAGACCCCCCAAGACCTCGAGGACACCCTGGGGCTACCCGGCGGCAACATCTTCCATCGCAGCCTGCAGTGGCCGTGGGCCGAATCCGACACCGAGGTGGGCACGTGGGGCGTGGAGACGCCGCATCCACGCCTGCTGCTGTGCGGCGCCGGCGCTCGACGTGGTGGCGGGGTGAGCGGGATACCCGGCCGCAACGCCGCCCGCAAAGTGCTGGGCGGGTAGCGCATGCGGATGCGGTTGACGCGTCTACGGGACGTGTTCTGGTTCCTTCCGCTGGTGATGGGGCTGTCGGCGATCGTGCTCGCACAGGTCCTCGTCGCGGTCGACCGCTCACTGGCCGACACCACCCCCGGCTGGGAGGGCGGCTTCTTCGTCCGGGTCGGTGCCAGCGGCGGTCGCGACCTTCTCGGTGCGATCGGCGGGTCGATGCTCGGGGTTGCAGCGACCTCGTTCTCCATCACCATCTCGGTACTCGCGACCGCGAGCTCCACGTACGGGCCGCGACTGGTGCGCAATTTCATGAACGACCGCGGCAACCAGTTCGTGCTCGGTATGTTCGGCGCCACCTTCCTGTATGCGCTGATGGTGTTGCGCGCCATCACAGCCGGACCGACCGTGGACACCACCTTCGTCCCCGACATCGCGGTCAACGTGGCCGTGGGGTTGGCCGTGGTCGACGTCCTGGTGCTGGTGTACTTCATCAACCACATCGCGTCGTCGATCCAGGTGTCCACACTCTCGGCACGCGTGCGGTCCGAACTCGACGCCGTGGTCGCCGAACTCTATCCCGATCCCGCACCCGACAACGCAGTCCCCGCGCCGACGCCGAAAGGTGGGACACCTGTCACGGCAACGGGTTCGGGATTCATCATCGGCATCGACGAGACCGCACTGCTGGGTACCGCGCGCGAGCAGGACTGTCTGTTGGCAATGGAGGTCCGCCCCGGCGATCACCTGGTCGACGGCGAGGTGCTCGCCCACATCCACGGTGCCGATCGCAACGACGAGGTGATCGCGGCCGCGACCGAAGCGGTTCGGGCCGGTATCGACCTCGGCGAGACGCGAACGCCGTACCAGGACATCCAGTTCGCGGTTCAGCAACTCACCGAGATGGCCGTACGCGCCCTGTCCCCGGGCACGAATGATCCCTACACTGCGCACAACGCGCTCAACGAGCTCGCCGCCGGGCTCGTCCCGTTGGCCCGCCGCCACGCGCCCGACCTCGGGCGCGTCGACGACAAGGGCACCGTGCGCCTGCTCGTGACCCGTCTACCCATGCAGGAGTTGCTCGACGACGTGTTCGGAGCGGTGCGCACCTACGCACTCGATGCGCCGATCGCGATGACCGCGGCCATCCTGCTCGCACGTCGGATCGGGGTGGCGGCGGTGGATTCCGATGTGCGTGACCACGTCCTGCATCATCTCGGCCTGATCGACGATGCACTCGAGCGCACCGACGATAGCGTCAACGTGGATTTCTGCCGACGTGAGATCGAACAGGCGCGGTCGGCGATCGGCGCGTCAGAGAGCGCGAGATGAAGGAGCATCGTGACGAGTGACCCGGACCGCCTCACCGAACCGGCTGTTCCCGCCTCAGGTCTCGACGAGCTCCGCGCACGCCGGCACCTGACGAGCGATGCCGCGCGCACGGACAAGGTGGCCCGCCGTCATGTAGCCGGACGTCGCACCGCGCGGGAGAACATCGCCGACCTGATCGATGCCGATTCGCTGATCGAGTACGGCCAGTTCGCCACCGCCGCACAGGAACAACGTCGAGACCTAATGGACCTGGTGCTCGACACCCCGGCCGACGGGTTGATCGGCGGCACCGCCACCGTCGGCGGCCGCGCCTGTCTGGTGATCAGTTACGACTGGATGGTGCAGGCCGGCACCCAGGGCATGCGCGGTCATCACAAGACCGACCGGCTGATCGACGTCGCCACCCGATTGCGGCTGCCGGCGGTGTTCTTCACCGAGGGTGGCGGCGGGCGCCCCGGCGACACCGACTATCCGGTGGTGTCGGCGCTGGATGTGGGTTCGTTCCGGATGTGGGGCGCGCTCGGCGAGGTGGCACCGCGGATCGCGGTGGTGTCCGGCCGCTGTTTCGCGGGCAACGCGGTCCTGGCCGGGTCGGCGGACATCCGGGTGGCCACCCCGGACGCCAATCTCGGCATGGCCGGCCCGGCGATGATCGCGGGCGGCGGACTCGGTCAGGTGGCCGCCGAGGACATCGGACCTGCCGAGGAGCAGGCAGCCAACGGGGTCATCGACATCCTGGTCGACGACGAAGCCGAGGCCGTCGCGGTCGTGCGGCAGTTGCTCGGCATGACTGCACCGGGCGGCCCGGTCGAGGTCGTCGTCGACGATCAGACAGTGCTGCGCGACGCCCTGCCCGCCAACGATCGTGAGGCGTTCGACGTCCGGCCGATCGTCGAGACCGTCGTCGACACGGGGACGGCGCTCTGGCTGCGCGAGCGGTGGGCTCCGGAACTGGTCACTGCTCTCGCCCGGATCGAGGGCATGCCGATCGGGGTAATGGCCAATCAGTCCACCCATCTCGCGGGTGCGCTCACCTCGGATGCCGCGGCCAAAGCCGCCGACTTCCTCGAACTGTGCGAGCGGTGGGGCATCCCGCTCCTCAGTCTCGTCGACACGCCCGGGTTCATGGTCGGGCCCGAGGCCGAACGCACCGGTCTGGTGCGGACCGCATCTCGGATGGTCAACGTCGGGTCACAGTTCACCCAGCCGTTGATCGGCGTCGTCCTGCGGCGCGGCTACGGCCTCGGCGCCCAGGCGATGCTCGGCGGTGACACGCACCGCCCCGTCCTCACGGTGGCCTGGCCGCAGGCCCATCTGGGCCCGATGGGTCTCGAGGGCGCGGTGCGACTGTCGATGGCCAAGCAGCTCGCCGCGCTTCCGGAGGCCGAACGCGAAGAACTCGTCCGCACGAGCACCGATGCGATGCGTGAGCACGCCAAGGCTCTCAACGCCGCGCGGGTGTTCGAGATCGACGATGTGATCGATCCGGCGGATACGCGCGACATCGTCGCGCAGACGCTGCACCGGGCGCGATGAGATCGCTTCCTCGACTCCGCGACCAGGTGTTTCTCATCGCGATCCGACCGTCCGAGCGGACAGGTACCCTCATGTGCGATGTCTACTCACGAGTTGTTGCCGATCGAGACCCGCAAGCTGGTGGGGTGGTCCCGGACCACCCCGACCGTCGGGCACGTGCTCTCAACGCCATATCCCGAGGTCATCGCGGAAGCTGTTGCGCGCGTGGCCGACGAAAATGCGGACAAACCGGACTATCTCAAGCGCGGGGTGATCGCTCGCGGGTTGGGTCGTTCCTATAACGAATCCGGCCAGAACAGCGGTGGCCTCACCGTCGACATGACGCCGCTGACGCGGATCTACTCGATCGACCCGGACACCGCGATCGCCGATGTCGACGCCGGGCTGTCTCTCGACGCCCTCATGGCCGCGGCTCTGCCGTTCGGACTCTGGGTCCCCGTGCTGCCGGGCACCCGGCAGGTCACCGTCGGAGGCGCGATCGCCCACGACATCCACGGCAAGAACCACCACAGCGCGGGGAGCTTCGGCAACCACGTCGTCGAGATGCATCTGCTCGTCGCCGACGGCCGGGTGATGATCCTGACTCCAGAGGGCTCCTCCGACGACCCGGACGGCGAGCTGTTCTGGGCGACCGTGGCCGGCATCGGCCTCACCGGCATCATCCTGCGTGCCAAGATCGCGATGAAGCGCACCGAGAGTGCCCTGTTCCTCGCCGACACGTTCACCACTAACACCCTCGACGAGACGATCGACCTGCACCTCGAACAGCGTTACGAGGACGGCTTCGAGTACGCGTCGGGATGGTTCGACACCATCAGCGGGTCACCGAAACTCGGCCGCGGGTCGTTCAGTCGCGGCAATCTCGCAACCCTCGACGACCTGCCGGCCAAGTACCGCAAGGACCCGCTGGCGTTCAAGAGCAAGCCGCTGATCTCGCTTCCGGATGTGTTTCCGCGCGGGCTGGCCAACAAGTTCGACTTCGCGCTGGTGGGTGAGGCTTACTACCGCATGGGTTCGAACAAGATGGGCCAGATCAAGAATTTGGCGCAGTTCTATCACATGCTCGACGTCGTCGGGAACTGGAACAACGCCTACGGCCGCGGTGGCGGATTCACGCAGTACCAGTTCATCGTGCCGACCGGCAACGAGAAGGACTTCAAGCAGCTCATCGTCGACATCCAGGCCTCCGGGCACGTGAGTTTCCTCAACGTGATCAAACTGTTCGGCGAAGGGAACAAGGCGCCGCTGAGCTTCCCGTTCAAGGGGTGGAACGTCTGCCTCGACTTCCCGGTCAAGAAGGGTCTCGCGGAGTTCCTCAACGACCTGGACCGGCGGGTGATGGAGATGGGTGGCCGCCTCTACACGGCCAAGGACTCGCGGACGTCCGCGCAGAATTTCCACGCGATGTACCCGCGAATCGACGAGTGGACTGCGGTTCGGCGGCGGATCGACCCGACCGGAGTCTTCATGTCCGACATGGGTCGTCGCCTCGAACTCGTCTGACGACCACCTTCCCGAACTTCCCACGACCTGCTCACGAACACCGAAAGGGCACCATGATCAACGCCGTCGGCGCACCCCAATCCATCCTGATCCTCGGCGGCAGTTCCGAGATCGGGCTGGCGATCGCCGAGGAGTACCTCAAGAAGGGGCCCGCCCGACTGGTGCTGGCCACCGTCCCGGGCGATCCCACCTCCGATGCCGCGGTCGAGAAGATGCGGACGGCCGGCGCCACCGACGTCGAGTTGATCGACTTCGACGCACTCGCGCCCGACACCCACCCCGCGGTGATCGACAAGGCCTTCGCCGGCGGTGACATCGACGTGGCGATCGTCGCCTTCGGTGTGCAGTTCGACGACGAAAAGGTGTGGCAGGACCAGAAGGGTGCGGTCACCGAGGTCGCCATCAACTACACCGCGGCGGTCTCGGTGGGTGTGCTGCTCGGTGAGAAGATGCGCGCACAAGGCTCGGGCCAGATCATCGCGATGAGCTCGGTGGCCGGAGAACGTGTGCGGCGCAGCAACTTCGTCTACGGCTCCACCAAGGCCGGACTCGACGGTTTCTACCTCGGCCTCGGCGATGCGTTGCGGCCGTTCGGTCCTCGCGTCCTCGTCGTTCGGCCCGGCCAGGTCCGCACCAGGCTGTCGGCCCATGTCGACGAAGCTCCGATGACGGTGAACAAGGAGGACGTCGGCCGCATGGTGGTCGCGGCCGCCGACAAGGGCAAGGAGATCGTCTGGGCTCCGGCGCCGTTCCGCTTCGTCATGATGATCCTGCGGCACATCCCGCGCCCGATCTTCCGTCGACTACCGATCTGATCGTGAGCACCGCCGTTCGCCGCGCCCGCGACGTCGGCGCACTCGTCGCTGCCGCGCTGCTGGGTGCGCTCATCGCGTTCGTGGGGCTGAAAGTCATCGCGGGCGTCGACTGGCCCGCGTTCAACTCCTCCAATGTGACCCGCGCACTGACCACCGTCGGGCAGGTGTTCGCGGTCGCGGTGCTCGTCGTCGCCGTTCTCCTGGATCGTTACGGCAGACCACGCTGGTTGACCGGCCTGCTGTCGGTGGCCGCATCCGCCGGGATGGTGACCGTCACCCTGGGTATGCCGTTGGGCGCCACGAAGCTCTACCTGTTCGGTCTCTCGGTGGATCAGCAGTTCCGCACCGAGTACCTCACCCGGATGACCAGCAGCCCACGGCTGGCGGACATGACCTATCTGGATCTGCCGCCCTATTACCCGGCCGGGTGGTTCTGGTGGGGTGGCCGGTTCGCCAACATCGAGGGACTGCCCGGGTGGGAGGCCTACAAACCGTGGGCCATCATTTCGATGGCGGCGGCCGCGGCCGTGGCGATACTGCTGTGGACGCGGATGGTGGGCGCGATGCGGGGAATCCCGATCGCCCTGGTCATCACGCTGGTCACGGTGATGTGGGCGTCACCGGAACCGTATGCGGCGATTCTGGTGATACTCGGCGTCCCGATGCTGATCCCGATGTTGTACGGGTTGCGCGGCAGATCACGGCTCGCCGACGGCCCCGTGGGCGGCCTCCGCCGCGGCACGAGTTGGCCTGCGGTGATCGGCTCCGGTGTGTTCCTCGGCATCAGCGCCACCTGCTACACGCTCTACACCGGGCTGTTCGCGCTCAGCGCGATCGTCATGGCTCTGTATCTCTGTGTGGTCGGCTGGGTTTCGGCCGTCAACAAGGCGGTGCCCAGCGCCACCGTGACCGGCCGGCGAAGAGGAGTGATCCTCGCGATCCTGGGTCGACTGGTCGCGATGGGCGTCATCTCCGGCCTCATCGCCCTGGTGGTGTGGGCCCCGTATTTGTGGGCGCGGGCGACCAGCGAGCCCGCCAGCGGCGGCACTGCCGAACACTATCTGCCCGATCGTGGCGCTGTCCTGCCGCTGCCATTCTTCAACTTCTCCCTGATGGGTCTGGTCACTCTGATCGGCCTGGTCTGGCTGCTGCTGCGGTTCCGACAGCGCACCGTCGCGCTTGCGCTGTTCATCACCGTCGTGACGATCTACCTGTTCTGTCTGCTGTCGATGTTGCGCACCGCCGGCGGCAGCACGCTGCTGTCGTTCCGGCTCGATCCCCTGCTGTACGGCGCGTTGTCGGCGGCCGGGGTGCTCGGTATCGCGGATCTGTCGCGCTGGGCGGTGGGCAAGTTCGGCGATGTCCGCTTCGCGATCGGTGCGATCGCGGCGGTCTCGGCCATCGCGCTCGCGCAAGGCATCCCGGGTCATCTGTCCGGGGAGATCACCACCGCCTACACCGACACCGACGGTCGCGGCGAACGCGCCGATCAACGTCCCGCAGGCGCCGAGTCGTACTACCCGGAGATCCATCGGTTGATCCGCAAGCAGACCGGCCGGACCGCCGATCAGAACGTGGTGCTGACCGCCGACTACGGCTTCCTGTCGATCTATCCGTACTGGGGCTTCCAGGGACTCACCTCGCACTACGCGAACCCCTTGGCCGAGTTCGACAAACGCGCCGCCGCCATCGAACGATGGGCCGACGCCGAGACCCCCGACCAACTCATCCGACGGCTGGACCGTTCGCCGTGGACTCCACCCAATGCGTTCCTGTTCCGCTATGCCGCTGAGGGTTACACGCTGCGGCTGGCCGAGGACGTCTACCCCAATGACCCGAACGTCAAGCGGTACACGGTGACATTCGATCCGGCCGTGTTCGCCGACCCGAGGTTCGAGGTGACCGAGGTGGGACCTTTCGTGGTGGTGGTGCGTCGATGAAGTTCGGACGCAGACCGATGCAGATCAGTCGGGTGGACGCCGGATCGTCGACAGCGTTTCTGGTGCATACCGACGTGGTGAATTGGATACTGCTGCAGGAGGGCTCGGATCTGACCCTCATCGACGGCGGCTATCCAGGTCAGGCATCTGCGGTCGAGGAGTCGGTGCGGGCCATCGGCCGTCGTCCCGAGGACATCCGGGGTGCGCTGCTCACCCACGCACACGTCGACCATCTCGGCGGGCTGGTGACGCTGAGCGCGCGTTACGGATTCGACGTCTACTGCGATCCGGTGGAGGTCGCCCATGCCCGCCGCGAATACCTGCAGCAGGCGGGTCCGGCTGACATCGTGCCGATCTCCTACCGACCTCGGGTGCTGCACTGGCTGTCGATGGTGTTGCCGCTGGGAGCGTTGAGCCGCACGGGCCTCGAGGCCGAGCCGTTCCCGTCGCCGCTGGACCTGCCGGGCGCTCCGAACCCGGTGGCCGCGTACGGTCACACCGACGGTCACAGCGCCTACCTCGTCGCCGACGACGCGGTGCTCGTGTGCGGGGACGCCATGGTGAGCGGCCACCCGATCTCGACGGTGACCGGTCCGCAATGCATCGAGCACGCATTCGCACACGATGAGGCCACCGCGCGACGCACCGTGGAATCGTTCACCTCGCTCGACGCCACGGTCCTGTTCCCCGGGCACGGCCCCCGGCACAACGGTCCGGTCGCCGAGGCCGCGCGCCGCGCGCTCGACATCTCCTGAGCCTCCCTCACGATTTCGTAGTACCAACAGCCGCGAGGCGGCGGTTCGTACTACCGATTCGCGTCTTCGGCGAGCGACTTGATCCGCTCGAGTCGGCGGTCCCAACCGCGGGCGATGGCGTCGAGTTGGCGCGCCACCTGACTCAGTCGCGCGCCCACCGGCTCGTAGCGCACCTCGCGACCGACCTTCGCGGCCGCGACGAGCCCGACGTCGGTGAGTACTCGCAGGTGTTTGGCGATGGCCTGTCGGCTGATCGGCAATCGGTCGGCCAGCGCAGACGCCGAGGCCGGGGCGCGGGAGAGTTCGACGAGAATCTGCCACCGGCTGTCGTCGGCGAGCGCGGCGAACAACTCGACCGGCGCCTGCGTCTCGGCGTCAGGCACGAGCATCGGCCCCGGTGAAGTGCACATGGGCCAGCTCCAGTTCGAGTCGCCAGCCCTGGGAGTGATCGTCGAATCGGGAACGTCGATCGGCCTCCGGCTCGGACAGCGATGCGAATCCCGATTCGGCGACCTTCAGCAATACTCCCGAATCGGCCGGAGTCAGCCAGAATTCGACCAGCGTGGATGAGCTCGACGGGTCGTCTGCGTCGATGTGCCAGCGAAACGCCGCATACGACGGCTCATCGAGATGCACGGTCCGGAAGGCGAAGCGCCCGTGGGTCGGATCGGTGACATAGGCGATCTCACCGTCGTATTCGACCTGATGGTCGACGATGCGCTGGTCATTGATGTACCAGCCGGGTTCACTCACCAACTCCCAGACCCGCTGCGGGGATGCGTCGATGGTGATCTCACGTTCGATGCGGTCGTACTCGGTGTCCATCATGGTGTCCTCTCAGGTTTTATCTGCAACCCAAGGATTGCACATCGCACCGACCGTCTGCAACCCCAAGGTTGCATTTCTGTCGCCACGCGGTTCGTCCCCCGGGTATCGCTTCATCCGCTGACGGCAGTGGGACGAGGAAGCGATACCCCGGGGAAGAACGCTGAGCCGTCAGCCGAGCACGTCGACTAGTTGCCTTATCGCGAATTCGTAACCACGGATACCGAATCCGGCGATCACCCCGGACGCAAGCGGCGACACATAGGAGTGATGGCGAAACGCCTCACGCTTGTGCACATTGCTGATGTGCACCTCCATGATCGGCACCTCGGGGATCACGAGGGCATCGGCGAGTGCCACCGAGGTGTGCGTCCAAGCGGCCGGGTTGATCACGATCCCACTGATCTGACCACGCGCCTCGTGCAACCAGTCGATCATCTGACCCTCGTGATTGGTCTGCGCCGCCCGCAATCCGTAGCCGAGTTCGGCTGCGGTCCGCTCCGCCAGCGCGACGACGTCGTCGAGGGTGGCCGCACCGTAGACCTCCGGCTGCCGGACGCCCAAGGTGTTCAAATTGGGGCCGTTGAGCAGCAGAATCGGCAACGGTTCCGGGCCGGTGGCGGAGTCAGGCATGGCACCCACCATAGTTCAGCGACCTTCGGCCGAAACGGGACGCGCAAGCCCAACCGTTACCATCTCTCTTTGTGCCATCGCAGACGGTAAGACGCGCCAGGGTCGTCGCCATCATCACCGGACTGCTCGGATTCCTGATGGCACTCGCAACACCACTGATGCCGGTTCATCAGACGACCGCCCAGATCTCCTGGCCCCAGGGCGAGCAGGTCGAGTCGGTCGCGGCACCGCTGATCAGCTACGTTCCCATCGATCTGGATGTTCGGGTGCCGTGCAGTGCGGTGGAGCAGCTCGGCGACGGCGAGTCCGTGCTGTTGTCGACGACGCCGAAGCAGGCGGAGAAATCCGGCGAGCGCGGGTTGTTCATCCGCAAGACCGGGCAGCCCGGCGATCCCGCCTCGCGGCAGACCGTCGAGGTGGTCATCCGCAACATGCCACTGGTGGCGGCGACGCTGGAGGACATCCGCGGTCAGGACTGCCGCGAGATCTCGGTGCACGCCGACGCCGAGGCCGTCTCGGCCGAGTTCGTCGGGATGCGCACCGACGACGGCGAACCGCTCGACGGCACCACCGCGGGCCGCGAGTCCGACACTTACGATGCCGACCAGCGCCCGCAGGTCACCGGGTTGTTCACCGACCTCGACGGCCCGGTCGCCGGCCTGCCCGGGCTGGACGCGCACGTCACGATCGACTCGCGTTACTCCACCGCGCCGACGATCCTGAAGTGGGCGGTGCTAGTCATCGGGATCATCGCCACCCTGCTGTCGCTCGCCGCGCTCGCCGTTCTCGATTCCACCGACGGCCGACGGCACCGACGGATCCTGCCGGCGCGGTGGTGGCACCTCAACGCCCGCGACTATGTGGTCATCGGCGCGCTGGTGGTGTGGCACATGATCGGCCCCAACACCTCCGACGACGGCTACCTGCTGACGATGTCGCGGGTGGCGCAGGACACCGACTACACCGCCAACTACTTCCGCTGGTTCGGGGCGCCCGAGGCACCGTTCGGCTGGTACTACCAAGTGTTCGGCTGGCTCAGCCACATCAGCGTGGCCAGCCCGTGGATGCGACTGCCGGCACTCTTGTGTGGCATCGGTGTGTGGCTGATCGTCAGCCACGAGGTGTTGCCGCGACTCGGGCGCGCCGCCATCACCCGTCCGTCGGTGGGCTGGACAGCCGCCTTCGTCTTCCTCATCTCCTGGTTCCCGTTCAACAACGGGCTGCGCCCCGAGCCGATCATCTGCCTCGGTGCGCTGCTCACCTGGTGTTCGGTGGAGCGGGCGATCGCCACCGGCCGCATGCTGCCGGCTGCCGTCGCCTGTCTGATCGGCGCATTCAGTCTCGCCGCCGGACCCACCGGCCTGCTCGCCGTCGCCGCACTGATCGCCGGCGCCCGACCGATGATCCTGGCCCTGATCAAGCGCGCCAAAGTGATCGGTGGTGGTCGATGGTCTTATGTGGCGTTGCTCGCCCCCATCGTGGCCGCCGGCACCTTCGTGATCTTTGTGGTGTTCTCCAATCTCACGCTGCGGTCGTTCGTCGAGGCCTCGCAGATGAAGTCGGCACTTGGGCCGTCGATGCACTGGTACAACGAGATCAACCGCTACTCCTCGTTGTTCGCGTTCTCCGCCGACGGCTCCATCGACCGCCGATTCGCGGTGCTCACCATGATCCTGTCGCTGGTGGTGTCCGCGGCAATGCTGATCCGGCGCTCCCGTATCCCCGGCACCGCGCTGGGACCGTCGCGCCGGATCGTCGGGATCACCTTCGCCTCGCTGGTGTTCCTGATGTTCACGCCCACCAAGTGGACCCACCACTTCGGGGTTTTCGCCGGTCTCGCCGCGGCCCTGGCCGCGCTGGCCGCGATCGCCGTCGGACATCAGGCCATGCATTCGCGGCGCAACCGGACGTTGTTCGCCGCGCTCGTTTTGTTCGTCGCCGGCCTCGCATTCACCGCGCCGAACTCCTTCTACTACTCCTCGGCATGGGGTATGCCGTGGGGCGTCACGCAGGTGAGCCTCGGAGTGAACCTCGCGAGCCTTCTGCTCTATGCCGCCCTGCTCCTGCTGCTGCTCGCGCTCTGGTTCCACTTCCGCGAACCGTTCACCGGCACCGACCCGGCCGACGACCCGACGACCGATACCGACAGAGCCTGGTACCGCCGGATGTGGGCGGTGCTCGCATCCGCGCCACTCGCCTTCGTCTCCGCTGCCGTCGTGGTGTTCGCTCTGGTCACCGCCATGTTCGCGGGAATCCAGCAGAGTTCGTCGTACTCGGTGCCGCGTGCGAATCTGGAGGCCCTCACCGGCCAGGAGTGCGGGATGGCCGACAAGGTGTGGGTGGAAACCGACCCGAGCCGGTTCTTGCTGCAACCGGTCGACGGCTCCATCGCCGACCCCCTCGCGGGTCCGGCGACGGCGCCACCGGACGGTACCCGCCCGGCCACCACCGGGTTCACCGCCAATGGCGTGCCGGTCGATCTGGAGACCACCGCCAGCGAGGGGTCGCTGGGCGTGCTGGCGGGCAATGCGACAGACTCACCCGACGTGCTCACCGCCAACACCGGCGGCACCGGTGGCGGCGTCACGTCGCAGGCCGGGGTGAACGGCAGTTTCGCCGAGCTGCCGTTCTTCCTCGATCCGGCCACCACCCCGGTGATGGGCAGCTACTCGACCACCGATCAGGTGCCGGCCCGGCTCACCTCCGCCTGGTATGCGCTGCCCGCCGACTTCGCCGACAGCCCGCTGCTCACCTTCTCGGTCGCCGGGCTCTATGACAACCCGAACCTGCTGCTGGAGTACACCACCGATCCGATCGATCCGGGTACGCGGGACGCCGAGCTTCAGGCAGAAGGCGAAACCGAACTGATCGACCCGGGCCCGCGTCCGTCGTGGCGCAATGTCCGCGTCACCACCGACTCATTGCCGTCGGATGCGACCGCGGTGCGCATCGTCGCCACCGACGACAACCTGTCATCGGACCGCTTCATCGTGGTGACCCCGCCGCGGCTGCCGGAGATGCAGACGCTGCAGGACGTCGTCGGCCGGGAAGACCCGGTGCATGTGGACTGGACCTCCGGCCTGGTGTTCCCCTGTCAGCGTCCGTTCTCCCACGCCAACGGGGTCGCCGAGATCCCACAGTGGCGGATCAAACCGGGCGCCGACCTCGCCGCCGCGGTGTCGGCGTGGCAGGACTCCTACGGCGGCGGACCGCTGGGCTGGCTGGAGGTGTCCCAGCAACCCGAGGCGATGGCCACCTACCTGCAGGGTGACATCGGCCGCGACTGGGGTTCGCTGGAGCGCTACACCCCTTACGGCGACGTGAACACCCTCGCCGACATCGACACCGGCACCGCCACCCGCAGCGGCCTGTGGAGCCCGGCGCCGATTCGGTACTGACCCCTCAACCCACCCCCCCGGTTTTGTAGTACGAACCGTGCGGAAAGCGCAGGTTCGTACTACAAAACCGGGCGGGGGCGGGTCAGTTCCTGATCGCGCGCATCGGGCCGGGGGTCCAGAGGCCGCCGTGGTCTTCTTCGGTCAGTACGAGCTCGGCGTCGACCTGGGGTTGAAGCGGGGTGAGGCGCTGCAGGCTGCCCCAGTCCTTGGCCCAGCCGTTGCGGAGATACGACGGCAGCACCACGGGCCGCAGTTCGTTCTCCACGATGCCGAGCGGACCACCGTAGTCACCGGCCATCCAGCGCCGTGAGTTCACCCGCTCACCTTCGGCATCGGGCGTGATCCGCCACTGCGGGGTCTCCCACACACCATTGACCACCGTCGCCGGCCGCTGACATGGGAAGGCGAAGGCGACCTCCCAGTCCAGCAGCACCGGATCCTCGCTACCCACCAGCGAATTCAAGGTGACCAACGGGGTCACCCGCGGCGGGGTCACCGCCAGCCACTGGGCCGGATTGCCCGAGGTGTCCTCGGCGACGATCCGCACCACCGACGCCCGCGGCGGGGCCTGATCCCGCGGGAACCGCAGGTTGCGCCATTCGGGGTCGTTGCCGATGTCCAACGGCACCATCGATGCCACGGTGGTGACCCTGCCGTCCGGCTCGACGCGACCGAATTCCAGTCGCAGCTTCTGCCCCGGATGGGTGACGGCCAGTTCGTCGACGTATTCGATGGTCCCGGCCACCGAAATGGTGACCAGCGGTGTGTCATCGGATCGCTCCGGCAACTGATACCAGTCGGACGTAAGTTGCCCACGCCCGGTGGGAGTTCCGTAGGTTCCCAACACCGGTACCCGGCTCTGGTCCAGACCGAACGGCAGCCGCACCGATGATCCGTTGACCCCGCGGGTCGCGGTGGTGCCGCCCCCGGTGTCCGCCGATCCCGCCGTACCGCTGGGTTCGGACTGGGCATCGGTGGGATCGGTCTGGGTCCGGTCGACGCCACTGGCGGTGGTGTCGGCTTCTGCTTCGCTCTCCAGATGCGCGGAGACCCCGTTCGGATCGAATCCTTCCATCGAACCGGTGCCTGCGCCGGCGAGCGCACCGCCGGGAGACCGATCACTCTGTCCGGCAACACGGGCCGGCGTCAGCAGACCCTCGTTGGGATCGGCCTCCACCAGCACGGCGTCGGCAAGTGCGCACGGCTCACCCTGTATCGCGTTCAGGTTGGAACTGGCCCATGACCACGAATCGCGTTGTGTCTGATACGCCTTGGCGAACGAGACGAAGTTGAACAGCAATACGGCAGCGGAGATGATGGCCAGCGAATACGTCGGCATCCGCTGGATCAGGCTCGGCGACGAACCGGCCACCGGCTGCACACCGCTCTCGGCCGCCCGGTCGTCGCGGTAGTACTGCCAGACGCCGAGCACGGTCAGCGCCCCCGCCACTGCGAGGATCGGGATGAACAACCCGATGCCCGCGACGTTGGGGGTGTCATCGGCCCACGGGATCCCGTAGCTGCCGACGTACCACCACTGGTTGCGTCCGGCGAACGCCACCGCTAGGGCGTAGGCCGCCGCGGCGGCGATGAACGTCCGGTTGCAGCGCCGCCGCATCACCTCCGGGCGCAGAAAAACGGTCGCCGCAGCTGCGAGAACACCGGTGAGACAAGCGAAAGCACCCATCTGATGGGTGGCCTTGGTGGGCACGAAGGCCAGCACGGCCACCGCACCCGCCGCGACCGCGAGCAACCGCCACAGCGGCGCCGTGGCCACCCCCGGCACTCGCCGCTTGCTGAGCAACGTGAGCACGATGATGATGGCGGCGAGGAAGGTGACGAAGATGCCGACGCGACGCGCGATCGACCCGTCGGGGGTCGGGTTGAGCAGGATGTAGTAGCGCATCGCCTCGGTCCACCATTCGTTGGTGGGGCCGACGACACCTTGCACGTCAACGCCTTCGAGGATGGTGGCCAGGGTCTGATCGACGAAGATCAGGAACAGCACGGCCAGGCCAGAGGCGAGTACCGGCATCAGCAGCGGCAGCAAGCCGTCGTCGGCGCGGCGTCGGCGCAGACGCCGCAGCAGCGGGCGCAGCGCCGCCAGCAGCGGCAGAATCGCGATCGCGCCGGCCGGGTGAATCGTCAGGGTTGCCCACGCGGCCACCACCGCCAGGGTCAGTGGGAAGAATCGCCCCGTCGCGATGGCGCGTTCCACCAGCACCCAGGTCAGCAGAATGCCCACGCTCAGTGCCGGTTCCACCCGGAGTCCATTGTTGAACGGCAGCCACACGGCCAAAAAGCCGAGTCCCGCCGCCCAATACGCTGCCCGGGAGGTGCGAACCGCCCGACCGAGACGGGGCAGCGCGAACCGGCTGATCAGGAACCAGCCGACGAGCGCGAACAACAACGGCAGCAACCGCAGCCACGGGGTGGCGGTGCTGACCTCCATCCACAGCGCCAGATAGCGGTAGTGCCAGCCGAACGGGTCCTGTGGCGCACCGAAGTAGCGGTAGTAGTTGTCCAGATAGCCGGCGTCGGGCGCCACACGCCCGACGGTCACCTGATAGCCGTCATCAGCGGTGTTGCCGCCGACGAACAGCCAACCGAACAGCACTGCGGTGATCACCCCGTCGAGCAGGGTCGGCCGCCACCACCGCGCCGGTAGGCCCAACCCGAACCGGTGCCCGTCGCGCGAGTCGAGCACCGCCAGCGCGGCCATCGAGGCGATCGTCATCACGATGCCGACGATCAGCACCAGCCCCTTGAGCAGGGTCGGGCTGGTGCTGAACCGGGTGTCCACGGTGGAGGTGAACGAGAGCCCATCGGTCGGGGCGTCGGCCGGCAGATCGGTGTAGACACCGATGATCTGGGGTCGCGCGTTCGGGTCGGCGAGGTCGAACGTCGCCGGATCTCCGTCGGCGGGCACGAACCCTTCGACCGATCCGCGGGTTCCGCTGGTGTCGGAATCGATCACGATGCGGCAGTTCGCGCTCTGCGCTGCGGCAGCGCGGGGCACGTTCAGCAACACCGCGTTACGCTGCGTCACCAGCAGCCGGTCGGCTGTCGCACGGATGAACAGGCCGACGGTGTTCGCCTCGGCACCGTTCTCGGGGACCGTCGACAGCAGCACCCCACCGGAGGGAGGCAGGTCGGAGGCGAGCGCGCACGGCACCGAGATGTCCATCGACACCGGCACATATGCGACGTTCGGCGCCGCGACGTTCTCCAGACTGCTACTGCCGGGCTGTGGCCACTGCAGTTCGGCCTTGGTGTAGGTCACCGGTAGGAACGGCGCGAGGATCGCCAGCAGCACTCCGATCGCTCCGGCCACCACGGCGACGATCTTGGCGTTCTTCAGCTTTCGCGCCGACGGACGGCGTGCCTGCGCGTTCTCAGTCATCCTGTGCCACCACCCTGATCGCACCCGGGCGCATCCAACCCCAGGTCGACGACGTCCCGGTACTCACCCGGGCCGGCTGAGCCTCGGGCACCAACGGCGTCAGACGTCGCAGACCTCCCCAGTCCCGATACCAGTCGCCGTCGAGGTAGGTCGCCATGGTGGCCTCACGTGTCAGTGCCTCCGGGGTGGTCAGGATGCCGCCGTTGATCGCGGCCTGCCACGTCTTGGACTTCGAGTTGGTGGTGGTCTGGTCGGGCACGATGCGCCATTCGGGGATCTCGGCAACGCCGTGACGGGTTCCCATCGGATGCTGGCACGGGAATTGGCTGCCCACCGAGAGATCCAGCAGCACCGGAGTTTCTGTGCCCACCACTTGCTGCAGGGTCTGCAGTTGCGGTGCCCGAGGCGGGGTGATGGCCAGCCATTGATCGGGACTCACGTTGTTGTCCACTGCACTGATCCGCATGGCGGTGGCGTTCTCGGGTACCGCCGACATCGGGATGCGCAGGTTGCGCCACGGCCGATTCGGCCGCTCCGGACCGGGATCGATCGGCACATATGCCTCACCGACCTGGCGGAAGCCCTCGGGGCCGTCTCCGGCTCGCCCGAACTGTACCTTCAGCGAGCGGCCGCCGCGTGGCACACCGTCGGCGTCGACCGAGAACACCGGTCCCGCCGCGGTGATCACCAGCAGCGGCGAGGAGTCGCGGGCGGGCAGTCGGTACCACATCGACGTCAGCTCGGCGATACCGTTGTCGTGCCCGTAGGTACCCAACACGGGGGTGGTCTCGGCCGACAGACCGAACGGCAGTGCGGCGGTTGAACCGTTGATTCCCTCGGGGCCGCGACCGCCGGTGGTGCCCGGGGCCCCGCCGCTGACGATGAACGGCCGCGACAGGTCCCCGGAGGTGTTGATGGTGCCGGCGCCGAGCGCGGTGGGGTCGGGCATCAGGTCGCCGGCCACCCCGTCCGGCCCGAAGCCGGTGGATTCGCCGGCCAGCGCGCGGGAGATGTCGTCGGTGCCGATCGGTTGCAGTGCACCACGATTCGGGTTGTCCTCAACCAGCACGTCGTCGGCCATCCCGCAGGTGTCACCGGTCAGCGCCCGCATGTTGGCACTGAACGTCGTGTAGGTGTCCGACCGCGCCACCGCGGCCTTGGCGAACAGCAGCAGTTCGACGATCACGACCAGCGTCGCGATCACCAGCATCGGCGCCGACGACACCGCCGACTGGGTGCGCGACACCGGAGCGTGATCATCGCGGACCTTCCCCTTCTCCGCGTCCACGTCGATGCGCAGATGGAACCAGATGGCCACCGCCAGT
Source organism: Gordonia tangerina (assembly GCF_021556435.1). GTDB lineage: Bacteria > Actinomycetota > Actinomycetes > Mycobacteriales > Mycobacteriaceae > Gordonia > Gordonia tangerina. The sequence continues at coordinate 83,352 of NZ_JAKGCU010000006.1, read as the reverse complement.
GCGAGCGCGGTGAGTACCAAGAAGATCGACGACAGCGGGGTGCCGGCGATCGACGGCGCCTTGTCGAACCAGGAGATGCCGAAGTCGTAGGCCCAGCCCCAGGCGTTCTCCCCCGCCATGGCGAGCGCGCAGGCGAACATGAGCACCGCGATGTACATCCACAGGTTGCGCGGCGAGCGCCGCGCCGACTGGGCGACTGCCACCGTCGCCACCGCCGCCATGGCGGCACCCACCCCGGCGTAGATGCCGAATTGGACGGTCCACTTGGTGGGCGTGAACGACAGCAGCAGCACGGTCAACAGGATCGCGCCGATGACACGCCACACCGGACCCGGATCGACTCCGCGGATGTGTTTGCGCCGCAACATCACCGCCAGCGTCACGAACACCGCGGCGATCAGCAGCAACATCGGGACGCGGCGGACCAGCGAGCCGTCCTGGGTGGTCAGCGACAGGTAGTAGAACCGCAGCAGTTCCTGGTACCAGACGAGGGTGGGCCCGACGGTGTAGCGCACGCGCACCGCCTCGGCGACCGTGGCGAGGGTCTGGTCGCGGAACACCACGATCACCACCAAGGCCGCCGCCGCAGCTACCGGAGCGAGCAGTGGGAGCAGACCGTTCTCGGCTCGGCGCCGACGCACAGTGCGCAGCATGGGCCGCGATCCGGCGATGAGCAGGGCGACCGCGATCAACCCGTGCGGCGCCAGCGCGAGGGTCATCCCGGCGGCCAGTGCGGCGCCGGCGGCCGGCAGCATCCGGCGTGTGGCCACCGCCTGCTCCACCCCCCACCAGGTGAGCAGCGAACCGAGCACGATGATGCCTTCGCTGCGCAGTCCGCTGGCCAGCGGCATCCAGAACGCAACGAACACCGCAGCCGCGGTGAACATCGCCCACTGGGACCGGCGTACGGCGCCACCTAGTCGGGGCAGCAGCACCCGGCTGAGGATGAACCAACTGGCCAGGCCCGCGAGCAGCGCGGGCAGTCGCATCCACACACCGGCCGTCGACACCGCCTCCCAGTGCGACAGGAAGGCGTAATACCAGTCGAACGGCGCCTCGGGGATGCCGAAGAAACGGTAATAGTTGGCGAGGTAACCGGCGTCGGACGCGTTGCGGCCCATCGCCAGGATGTAGCCGTCGTCGGAGGATCCCGCGCCGAGGAAATGCCAGATCACCAGGGCCGCGGTGACCGCGAGGTCGGCGATCCGGGGGGCGAACAGCCGACGCAGGTCGAGTCGCCCGATCCGGCGGTGATAGCCGTGCGCGACGTCGAGGGCGGCGATGGCGACGAACGCGACGATCACCGCGAGCACTCCGATGATCATCACCAGCAGTTTGATCCACGACGGCGACGACTCGAACCGGTTGTCGACGTCGATGTGCACCGCGAACCCGTCGTCGGCGGCCGCGCGGGTCACCGTCTCGGGATCGAGGTCGGTGAAGATGCCGGAGACCTGCGGACGGGCGGCCGGGTCGGCGGTGGCGACGATGCCGGCGCCGACAGCGCGCGCCTCGACACCGTCGAACGACGCCCGGATGCGTAGCCGCTGGCAGTCGGCGAGCCGGTCGGACGGGATGCGCAACAACTCCTGTCCGCGCAGGACCACATCGACCCCGGTCGGTGCGGCCGTCACGAACAGCGCCTTCGCCGACGCGTCGGTACCGGCTGGCGGCATCGTCGACAGCACCATCGTCGGCCCGTTGGTCGCCGCGGCGGCCAGCGTGGCACACCCGATCGTGACGTCGAGCCCAGCCGGTGTCTGTGCCACCAGCGGCGCGGTCACCGACGCGCTCGCGGCGCTCGTCAGGTCCCGGTCGGGCCAGTCGATGGCGGCGGTACGCTCGTTCACCGGCAGCAACGGCGTCAGGACGGCGGCGAGGATCGCCACGAATCCGGCGACGGTTGCAATCGTCGCCCACGTGCGCGCCGGCAGCCGTCGGGAAGTCTCAGTCATCAGTCGGTGACCCTAATCGACAGTCCTGAAAGTACCGTGAGCCGCTCCGCGGAGATGACCGGCGGCTGCGACCGTTGACTAGGTACTCACCGCGAAGTCGCTTAGCATCAGACATCGTGCCTGTGACAGCCCCGAACGCGGCGCCCGACGCGGCGCAGCCCAGAACCAGGGTGTCCGCGGGCACCGCACGCACGGTGGCGATCGTCGCCGGCATCATCGGGGCCGTCCTTTGTGCGATCACCCCGTTTCTGCCGGTGGAATCCACCGAGGCCTCTTTCGTCTGGCCGCAGGGTCAGCAGCTGTCGCCCGAGTCGTCGTCGGTGGTGGCCCCGCTCATCGCGCAGACACCGCAGTCCCTCGACGCCACCATCCCGTGCAGCGTGCTCGCCGCGGCGCCGGTCGGCGACGTGCTGACGACGATGCCCGCGGACGCTCCCCAGAGCAGGTCCTCGGCGCTGTATGTCACCGCCGGCCGCGACGCGGTGTCGGTCACCTTCCGTAACTCCCTGGCGGCGAGCGCACCCCGCGATCAACTGTCGCAATGCAGTGATCTCCGTATCTTCTCCGAGCCGTCGGGGCCCGGCGCCCAGTTCGTGGGGCTGGGTGAGCCCACCGTGCTGGCGCCGGACAAACGTCCGCAGGTCGACGGCATCTTCTCCGATCTCCCCACCGCGGAAGTCACCGCCGCAGCTCAGGACGGGTTGCGGGTGCAGGTGCAGATCGACAACCGCTACGTCAGCTCGCCGACGACCCTGAAGCTGATCGTGATGGTGCTCGCGGTGATCGCGGTGCTGGTGGCGTTGATCGCGCTCGGAGTGCTCGACCGCGTCCACGGATATCACCGACGGATCGGCGTGCGCACCCGCCCACGATGGCGCATCGCGGTTCCCAGCCCTGCCGACATCGTGGTCACCGGCGTGCTGATGGTGTGGACGGTGCTCGGCGCCGGCACCGCCGATGACGGTTACATCCTCAACATGGGCCGTACCGCCGACGCCTCGGGCTACCTCGCGAACTATTACCGCTGGTACGGCATCCCCGAGGCGCCGTTCGACTGGTACTACAGCTTCCTGGCCCACTGGTCGGCCATCTCACCGTCATTGTTGTGGATGCATCTTCCGCCGCTGCTGGCGGGCCTGGCGTCGTGGTTCGTGCTCAGTCGAGTCCTGCTGCCCCGGCTCGGCGCGGCGGTGCGCCGCAGTGGCTGGGCGATTTGGGCTGCCGCGTTGGTCTTTCTCGCGTTCTGGCTGCCGTTCAACAGCGGTTTGCGCAGCGAGACGATGATCGTGCTCGGGTCCGTGCTCACCTGGTGGGCCGCCGAGCAGGCCATCGCGACCCGACGGCTGCTGCCGGCCGCGCTGGCGGCCATCGCCGCCGGCTTCACCTTGGCACTGGCCCCGCACGGCGTGATCGCAGTCGCCATCCTGCTGGTATCCGCGCGCCCGCTGCTGCACATCCTGCTCGACCGCCGCCGCGAGGCGGGCACCCTCGCCCTGCTGGCACCGATGGCCGCCGCCGGGTTGCTGGTGCTGATCGTGGTGTTCCGCGACCAGACGCTGGCCACTGTCGTGGAGGCGATGAAGATCCGCTACCAGGTGGGGCCGGTGATCAGCTGGCATCAGGAGTACCTGCGCTACTACTTCATCTCCGTCACCACCGACGACGGCACACTCACCCGCCGGGTGCCGGTCCTGCTCCTGCTTGCTGCGCTGATCGTGACCGTCGCCGTCCTGCTGCGCCGTACCCGCATCCGCGGAGTCGACCCCGGCCCGGCGTGGCGTCTCGTCGGCGCCGTAGGCGTCACCCTGCTGTTGCTGGCGTTCACCCCGACCAAGTGGACCATCCAATTCGGCATCTTCGCCGGGCTCGCCGCCGCGCTGGCGGCGACGGCCACCCTGGCGGTCGCGCAGTCGGCGGCGCGGTCTGCCCGCAACCTGACGGTGTTCATCTCCGGCCTGTTGTTCGCCCTCGCCGCGGCGACCGCCGGCTACAACTCGTGGCCGTTCGCCTACGAATACGGCATCTCCTGGTTCGACCGCGCCCCTGTGCTGGCCGGCCGGCCGGTGTCGACGATGTTCTTGGTCCTGGCGGTCGTCGCGGCCGCGGTCGCGGTGTGGCAGCACCTGCGGCTGGACTACGTGGAGAACAAGGGGCTCGCGCACGCCGGTGAGGGACGTGACCAGAGTCGCGCCGACCGTCGTCGGCTGTTCTTGGCGTCGTCGCCGATCGCGGTGGTCGCCGGCCTGATGGTCATCGCCGAGGTGCTGGTGTTCGCCAAGGCCGCCGTCACCCGGTATCCGGCGACCACCGTGCTCGCCGAGAACATCGACGCCCTCCGCGGCAACAGCTGCGGCATGTCGGAGAAGGTCCTGGTGGAGCCGGACCCCAACTCCGGCATGCTGACGCCGGCGAACGGGCAGTCGATTACCGAGGCGTTGACCGGCTCCGATCCGGTCGGATTCACCCCGAACGGCATCCCGAACGACCTCCTGCCCGATCCGGGTAATCAGCGCCCCGGCCAGATGAACGTATCGGCCAGTTTCTCGCGCCCCTTCGCGATCACCGGCGGCCTCGGTGCCGGGACCACCGGCGGGCAGGGCCCCCGGACGGTCAACGGGTCCACTGCGGCATTGCCCTACGGCCTGGACCCGGCCACCACACCCGTCCTGGGGAGCTTCGGCTATCCGGGTCAGGCCCAGATGACCACCGGCTGGTACGAGCTGCCGGCGGTACGAGCGGTGTCGCCGCTGCTGGTGTTCAGCGTCGCCGGAGCGGTGTCCACGATCGACACCTTCGGGGTCCGTGTGTTCGGACAGAAGCTGGTGGTGCAGTTCGGGCGACCTGGACCCAATGGTGAGTTCGTCCAGGTGGGCCCCGACGTCTTGCCGATCGACCCGGGCCCGGTCATCACCAATCGTCCGTGGCGCAACCTGCGGGTCCCGATGAGTGCCGCTCCGCCGCGGGCCACCGCGATGCGACTCGAACTCGCCGACAACAATCTGGGCCGCGACCAGTTCATCGCCGTCACCCCGCCCCGCGCGCCGCGGCTACAAACCCTGCAGCGGGTCGTCGGGTCGCGGGCACCCACGCTGATCGACTTCATCGTCGCAGCCCACTTCCCGTGCCAGCGCCCGCTGCACATCGCCAACGGAGTCGCCGAGGTACCGCAGTGGCGCATCATGGGCGACTATCCGCTGACCAACTCGCAGTCGAAGACGTGGCAGGCAGGCGCCGACGGCGGCCTGCTCTCGATCTCCGAGTCGACGACATCGGCGCAGGCTGTGCCGACGTACTTGAAGGACGACTGGACGCGGGAATGGGGTGCGCTGGAACGGCTCACGCCGCTGGTCCCGGGGGCCGCCGACGTCCGGCTCGACACAACGCAATCGACGCAATGGGGCTGGTCGCGCACCGGTTCGATCAGGGTGGAGCCGCAATCCGATGACTGACACACCGACGACCGACGCGCCGTCGACCGGCACCCGTGCACCGCGCATCGATCACCGGACCGCCCGGATCGTCGCGGTGGTGGCCGGTCTGCTCGGTTTCCTCATGGCGCTCGTCACCCCGCTGCTCCCGGTGAATCAGTCCACCGCGGAACTGAACTGGCCGCAGGGAGAGCAGGTCGGTGACGTCGCCGCCCCGCTGGTGTCGTATGTACCCATCGACATGGACGTGACCGTGCCGTGCGCACTGGCGTCCGACCTGCCCGACACCGGCGGGATGCTGCTGTCCACCATCCCGGCCGGCGGGCAGGATGCGGCGGCGCGGGCCCTGATGATCCGGGCCACACAGGACGCGCTGCTCGTCACCGACCGTGACGTCGTGATCCTCAACACGCCACGCGCCGCGGCGCAGGCGAATCCGAACTGCCACATCGTGTTCCACGCCGATGGCGACGGGGTCAACGCCCGCATCGACAACGTCACCGGCGACGGCCAACACACCTTCTCCGTCCCCGACCACGAGTTGCGCCCGCAGATCGTCGGCGTCTACACCGATCTTCCGGCGACGGCATCGCGCGAGGGACTGTCGCTGCACGCCACCATCGACACGCGCTACGTCAGCACTCCGGCGCCGCTCAAGGTCGCAGTGATCGTCCTCGGCATCCTGATGACGATCCTGTCGCTGATCGCGCTGGGCATCCTCGACCGGGCCGACGGCCGCAGCCACAAGCGGTTCCTGCCATCGGGCTGGTGGACCATCCGCGGTCCGGACATCGCGGTGTTCGCGATCCTGGCGTTCTGGTGGATCGGCGGCGCCAACACCTCCGACGACGGCTACAACTTCACCGTCGGCCGCATCGCCGGCGAAGCGGGATACGCCGACAACTACTTCCGATACTTCGGCGTCCCGCAGGATCCGTTCGGATGGCACTTCCAGGTCATCGCGGCGATGACCCATGTGAGCCTCGCCGCGCCGTGGATGCGGTTGCCGGCATTCCTGCTCGGGCTGCTCGGCTGGTGGTTGATCAGCCGAGAGGTGATCCCGCGACTCGGGCGGGCAGTGCGCAACAGCACCCCCGCGGTGTGGTCGGCCGCGTTCGTGTTCCTGGCGATCTGGTTGCCCTACAACAACGGTCTGCGGCCCGAACCGGCCGAGGCCGTCGGCGCGCTGCTCACCTGGTGCTGTGTGGAACGCGCCATCGCCACCCGGCGACTGCTGCCCTATGCCGTCGCCGTGGTGACCGCCGCGTTCACCCTCGCGCTCGCGCCGGGTGGCCTGATGGCCGTCGCGGCGTTGCTCGCCGGAATCCGGCCGGTCATCAAGACATTGGTGACGAGACGTCGGCGCGACGGACTGCTCGCGATGATCGCACCGATCCTGGCCGCCGGTACCGCGGTGCTGTACCAGATCTTCTTCGACCAGCCACTGGCCCCGCTGATCGCGGGCAACAAGGTCGCCTCCGACGTCGGGCCCACGCTGGAGTGGTGGTCGGAGCCGGTGCGCTACTACTACCTGATACTGCCGACCGCCGACGGCACGCTCGCCCGCCGATTCGGTGTGCTGATAATGATCTTGTGCCTGGTGGTGGTGTTGCTGCGGCTACTGCGCCGCGAGCACCCCAACGGTGTTGCCCGCGCACCGATCTGGCGACTCATCGCAGTGACGCTGGGCACCATGTTCTTCATCGCGTTCACCCCCACCAAATGGACCCACCACTTCGGTGTGTACGCCGGCATCGCGGCCGGTCTGGCCGCGGCGGCCGGCGCAATGATGGCACCGGCAATACTCCGGTCACGCCGCAACCGCACCTTCTTCGCCGCCGCAGTCCTCGCGGTCACCGCGATCTCGTTCACCGGAACCAACGGCTGGTGGTTTGTCGGCAGTTTCGGTGTGCCGTGGTGGGATCGGCCACCGTCGATCGCCGGGATCAAGGTGGGCTGGGCCATCCTGGTGATCGCGGTGGTGACCGCGTTGGTCGGTCTGTGGTACCACTTCCGCGACGACTACGTCGACGAGTCGACCCGCACCCGCGGCGGCTCCGGATGGTTGTCGAAGCTGAAGTTCTCACCCCTACCGGTGATCTCGGCGTTCATGGTGATATTCATGGTCCTGTCCTTCGTCAAGGGCGCCTACGAACAACGCGACAGTTGGTCGTGGCTGAAATCCAACGCGCGGGCGTTGACCGGCAACGAGTGCGCCCTGGCCAACGACGTGCTGGTGGAGGCAGACCCGAACACCGGGTTGTTGCTCCCGGCGGCCGTGGACGGTCGCGCGGCGCCGGATATCTCGGCGGCGCTCGCCGGCTCGACCAACCCGCCCGGCTTCACCCCGAACGGCGTCCCCAACCGCCTGTCGGTCGATTCCACCGAGGACGCCGACACCGCAACGACGTCAGCACAGAACACGGCCCAGACCGGGGCCGGCGCCGACGAATCCACCGAGACCAGCGAATCCGCGCAGGGCGGCACGGAGGGTGGTCAAGGCGTCCGCGGCGTCAACGGCTCCACCGTGAGCCTGCCGTTCGGTCTGAACCCGGCCAACACCCCGGTGCTGGGCAGCTATGGTTCGCCCACCGGCACCGGATCACTGACCACCGACTGGTACCAACTCCCGGCCCGCAGCGCCGACGCCCCGCTGCTGACGATCGCTGCCGCCGGTTCGGTGGAGGCCGTCGACGGCCTGGGTGTGCAGCACGCGGGGCAGCAGGTGAACGTGCAATTCGGTCGTACCGAGGTGGATGGCTCGGTGACTCCGGTGGGGATGATGTCGCCGATCGACATCGGCGAGGTACCCATCTGGCGCAACCTGCGTTACCCGCTCGCCGATGCCCCACCGCGCGCGGATGTGGTGCGCGTTGAGGTGCGCGACACCGCCGGCGCCCCGTCGGAGTGGGTGGCCATCACGCCGCCGCGCGTCACCACCTTGCAGACGCTCAACGACGTCGTGGGCACCACCGATCCGGTGTTCATCGACTGGCTTCCAGGGTTCGTGTTCCCCTGTCAGCAGCCGATGGCGGTGTCCGACGGTGTGCTCGAGGTGCCGCAGTGGCGGATCATGCCCGACGCCGAGGCCACCCGGAAGAACAGCCAGACCTGGATGTCGGGCAAGGCCGGCGGACCGCTGGGCATCACCGAGGCGATGCTCAAACCGACCCTGCTGCCGACCTACCTGCGCAACAACTGGGGTCGCGACTGGGGCGGCCTGCAACGATTCACCGAGATCGCCCCGGCACCGCCGGCCGAACTCGACCTCGGTACGGCGCGCCGCTCGGGACTGTACGACCCGGCGCCGATGCGGTCGAGTGGTTACTGACGGTCGATCTCGATACGCCACTCACTTCGTTCGCGGCTACTCGATCAGCAGGAGGTACGCCACTCACTTCGTTCGCGGCTACTCGATCAGCAGGACGCCCCAACCGCTGGTCGAGTAGGCACGAGCCGCTGGGCGAGGGCCGTATCGAGACCCGCCGGCGCATCACGGTTACGCCTACGGAAAGCTACGGTTTGTGCCGATTTTCGGCACAAACCGCGTCGTCGGTGCCCATGATGGGGCATGGCCACCGTCGACCACTACCAGCACGCACATGTCGCGGATGTCCGTGCATCCCGGCACCGTCGCCGCATCCGCCGCACCGGCGACTTGGTGACAGGACTGGGCCCCACGATCGCCGGCGCCAATGTCATCATGCAGCTGGCGAACCCCAGGGTCGGGTACGGCGTGGTGGAGAGCCGTGTGGATTCGGGCAGCGCGGTCAAGCACCCGATCAAGCGCAGCCGGACCACCGGCACCTTCCTGGCCGTCGCCCTGCTCGGCGACGACGAGGACCGGCGCTACGTCCATGACGAGCTGAAGCGAGTGCATGATCTGGTGTACTCCACTGCCGAGAGTCCGGTCCGATACAGCGCCAACGACTCCCGGCTCCAACTGTGGGTGGCGATCTGTCTACTCAAGTACTTCATCGACCAGTACGAGCTGCTCTACGGCCGCCTCACCGTGGCAGAGAAGGAACGCATCATCGCCGACGCCCGGTGGCTGGGCACCACCCTCAACGTCCGGCCCGACCAGTGGCCGTCGAGTTACCGGCAATTGCAGGAGTACTGGGACGATCAGCTCGGCGACATGGCCATCGACCCACCGGTGCGCGATCTGCTCCAACAACTCTCGGATCTGTCGTTCCTGCGCCATCGCTTCGGCACCGCGGGCACGGTGGCGCACAAAGTACTCGGCCGGCCGATGAACTACCTGATCAATGCGGGGCTGCCACCCGAGTTCCGCGACATGATGCAGTGGCGATGGGGCCCCGGCGATGAGCGGCTCTATGCACGGACGCTGCGCGTGGCCCGCGCGCTCGATCCTGCGACCGGCCGACTCATGCGGGGCATGCTGTTCACCTATGTGCTCGACATGCGGTTACGACGGCGGTTGGGGCTGAAGGTGTTCTGACAGTCACGTTTGGCGCGGCTCGCCGCCGAGCACCTCGATTGCGCACCGTGGTCCGTGCGCTCGTGCCAGGCGGGCGTCCATCGTGAGGAGCGTGGCGTCCATGGCCTCCGCGAGCGTGACGTAGAACGCATCCCAGCCGCGAACCGAATCGCGCAGCTCCCACACCCTGTCGAGCATCCACCGATGTGAGTGCCGGTCACCCGGCCAGTCCCGAAGGTCGTCGACCGCCAACGCGGCCGCCGTCTCGTCGAGTCGTCCTCGAAGATATTGCGCGCGAATGACTCCGAGCACCTCAACATCGATCACCTCGGGAGCGGCATGATCGGTGTCCGACGCGAGGCGTGCGCGGATGTCGTCGGCCCGTGGGGTATCGGCGACCACCTCGAACAGGCACGACGCGTCAACGACGAGCATCCGGCCACTGCCCCCGCCAGTTGTCGAGCGCATCCAACGCTTCTGCGGTCGAGATCTGCGATGGGCGCCGCGCGGTGCGGCGCAGCCATTCGGCCACCGACGGACGTGACGCCATGCGGGTGGCCTCACGTCGGAGCAACTCCGGCACACTGACCCCCTCCTCCGCGGCGCGACGTGACAGCGCGGCGTACACATCGTCGTCGATGTCACGAATCTGCACGGTTTTGGGCATGTGTGCATGTTAACATGCGTTCTTGCATCACTGCAGGTAGGGCCGCACTTCGTGACACTCGCAAGCTCGCTCCTCAGGGAGCGGGTGGCCATGCTGAGGCAACCTTTGCCTTGCTTGCGTGAATCGTCCTGCGCCAGTTGAGTTGACCCATGACCGTCGACCACGAGCATCAGCACCGCAACGAGCCCCACCGCGGATCGCTGGCCAACCGGCTCAACTGGCTGCGGGCAGGCGTCCTGGGCGCCAATGACGGCATCGTGTCCACCGCAGGCATCGTGGTGGGTGTCGCCGCCGCCACCGCCGACCGGGGCGCCATCTTCACCGCCGGCGTTGCCGGCCTGGCTGCGGGCGCGGTGTCGATGGCGCTCGGCGAGTACGTCTCGGTGAGCACCCAGCGCGACAGCGAGGAGACGTTGCTGGCCAAGGAGCGTCGCGAGCTCGCCGAGCAACCCGACGAGGAGTTCGACGAGCTCGTCGGACTGTACGAGGCCAAGGGCCTGAGCCACGAGACCGCGAGCCGCGTCGCCTCCGAGCTCACCGAGAACGACGCCTTCGAAGCCCACGCCGAGGTCGAGTTGGGCATCGATCCTCACGAGCTGACCAACCCGTGGCAGGCCGCCGCGTCGTCGGCGATCTCGTTCACCATCGGCGCCTTACTACCCCTGATCGCGATCCTCGTGCCCACACCGTCCTGGCGCATCCCGGTCGCCTTCGTGGCCGTACTGGTGGCGTTGGCACTGACCGGCGCGACGGGCGCGACGCTGGGCGGCTCGCGTCCGTGGCGTCCGATGGTGCGGGTGGTGATCGGTGGCGCGATCGCGATGATCGTGACCTTCGCGATCGGGCGACTGGTGGGCACGGCCGTCGTCTAACCGGGTACTCAGCTCATTCGGCACCGTTACCGCTCCGTGACCATCGGTCTCGGTTGAGTTGCCGATCACGGTCGAAGGTCGTTGGAACCGAGGAAGGTTCCTAACGTCGGGGACATGACTTCATTCACCGCTCCCGGATTGTCCGTCGAATCAGCAACCACCGTGTCCGATACCTTGCAGGAACGGCTCAGCGCGCTCAACGATCTGCACCTCACGCTCAAGCACATCCACTGGAATGTGGTCGGCGCCAACTTCATCGGGGTGCACGAGATGATCGACCCGCAGGTGGACCTCGTCCGCGGCTACGCCGACACGCTCGCCGAGCGCATCGCCACGCTGGGCTCGTCCCCGCGCGGCACCGCCAAGGCCATCGAGGACGACCGTTCGTGGGGCGACTATTCGATCGGCCGCGATACCGCGCAGGCCCATCTCGGTGCGCTCGACCTGGTCTACGACGGCTTCATCACCTCACACCGTTCCGCGATCGAGAAGATCGGCAAGATCGACCCGATCACCGAGGACATCCTCATCGGCCAGACTGCCGAACTCGAGAAGTTCCAGTGGTTCGTCCGCGCCCACCTGGAGAGCTACACCGGCGAGCTGGCCAACGCCGGCCAGTCCAGCGAGTCCGCTGCCGCGGAGGCCGCTCGCACCGCCAACTGATCGCCGCCCGCCTTCAGGTGGCCGATGCCCGCTGCCGGCCCTCCGGCCAGCCTCTCCTCGACCGGGGAGCCGGCACCACCTTTGTTATCCTGGCCGCAGAGCGGCATGCTTGCATGTTTGCACTGCACAGGATGTGAAAAAGACCGCATCCTCCCACTTCATCTCGGAGCATTCACAGCTCTGACGGGAGGCGCCCGATGATCGCTGTTACCGCATGACCCCCGAGGTCAGGCAGGCACCGGCCACCGAGGGCGGGTTCACCCTGTTCGAGGATCTGGAGCTCCACATGCAGTTCGCGCCGGTGTGCCGGCTCACCGACGGTGCCCTCGCGGCCGTCGAACTGCAACTCCGCGGCCCCTCCGGTACCCGGTTGGGGACCGCGGATGCGCTGCGTCGAGCCGCTCGGTTGATGGAGCAGCATCACGTCCTGGACCGTCGACGACGTGAGCTGGCCCGCAGCGCGCGGGCACAGTCGGTGGCCAAGATCCTGCCGATGCTGGTCGGGATGGATCTCGAATTGTTCGACGAACTCGGCGACGACACCGTTGAGGTGCTCGAGCGCCACGTGATGGTGGTCCTGCCGAGCGCTGTGGAACGCAGCCCACAACGCACCCTCGCCCGTGTGGCCCGAGCACGGGCTGCCGGCAAGGTGATCTGCGTCGACGGGTTGAGCAGCAGCGACCACGCCGCGACGCTGCTGACGCTGATCGAACCCGACATCGTGATCACTTCGGCCGAACTGCTGAATCAGAACTCCAACCCGGAATCGGCCCAGCTCGCGCACACCCTGGCCGCGCACACCGAACGCAGTCAGGCGGTCGTGGTGGCCGAGGGCGTCGACGACGAGGCGCGCCGGGTCATCGCCATGACGATGGGTGCATCATTCGGCATAGGGGCCCTGTATCCCTCGGTCGAGAACCCCGAGTCGCTGGCCACTTCCACGATCGTGCCGCTGCCGGAGCTGCCGGTGTGGTCTACGCCGGCACCTGACCAACAGACGCCCTACGCCATCGCCGCAACCTCGCTCACGCCCCGTCTTGGTGACAAGCGGCTGCTGATCGAGATGAGCAAGGCACTCGAGCACCAGGCCGCGATCGGTGGCGCCTCGATTGTGCTGGGCACCTTCCAACACGCCGACCACTTCACCCGCCGCACCGCGGACCGGTGGCGTGACATGTCGGAGCAGACCGGGCTTGCCGGTGTGTACGGCGTGGGACTGCCGGATGTCCGGGACGGCAACGTCCACCGCGCACCGCTCGACCCCGACGATGACCTGGTCAACGAATGGAACGTCGCCGTACTCGGACCCCACTTCGCCGCACTTTTATCTGCGCGCGATCTACACAGCGGCGCAAGCGATCTCGACCGCACCTTCGACTTCGTGCAGAGCTACGACCGGCTCACCGTCACCCAAGCCGTGCACTCGATTCTGCGGCGATTCGACTGACTCGTACCCGTCCCGTGTCCGGCGGGATCACCGGTGGACGCCGCCGACCGGATAATCCGCCCGGCGACGCTGCACGGTGATCCCGGCGGACATTGGCCGATGACCAGGAACCGTCAGATCGGCATCAGGTAGTGCTTGCGGGGCGTCCGGTATTCGGTCTTGTCCCGCAACTGCGCCAACGCCTTCCGGAGCTGCAGCCGGGTCTCGGCGGGCTCGATCACGGCGTCGATGTATCCGCGTTCGGCGGCAAGGTACGGGGTTGCCATCATCGTGTTGTAGAAGTCGATGAAGTCGCGCCGCACCTTGTCGGCTTCGGCCGCCGACATCCCGTCGGTCTGCCGCCGCGTGAGCACCGCCGCAGCGGATTCGGCACCCATCACCGCGATCTTCGCGCTCGGCCAGGCCAAGTTGATATCGGCACCGAGCTGCTTGCAGCCCATCACCGCATACGCACCGCCGTAGGCCTTGCGCAGCACCACCGTCACCTTCGGGACGTCGGCCTCCACGTAGGCATACAGGAACTTGCCCGACCGCCGGATGGTGCCCTTCTGCTCCTCGGCGAGCCCCGGCAGGATGCCCGGTGTATCGACCAGGAAGATCAGCGGGATGCGGAATGCGTTGCAGATCCGGACGAACCGGGTCGCCTTCTCCGACGAATCGGTGTCCAGCACGCCCGACATCACCGATGGCTGGTTGGCCACCACACCCACCGATCGGCCATCCACACGCGCATAACCGGTGAGGATGTTCGGCGCGAACAGCTCGCCGACCTCGTGGAACGCACCATCGTCGAAGAGCTTGATGATGATGTCGTGCATGTCGTAGCCGGCGTTGTCGTTGTCGGGCATGAAGGCGTTCAACGACAGATCCGACTCGGTGATCTCCGGTTCCAGACCGGGGTTGATGACCGGCGGCTGCTCATACGCGCTCGACGGCATGTACTGCAGGTACTCCCGCACCCAGTCGAAGGCGGCGCGTTCGTCGGGTGCGACGTGATGGATGTTGCCCCAGCGCGCCTGGTTGTGGGCGCTACCGAGGTCCTCGGCCGAGATGTCCTCGCCGTTGACCTGTTTGAGCACATCTGGTCCGGTGACGAACATGTAGCTCTTGTCCTCGACGGCCACCAGGATGTCGGTGTTGGCCGGGGTGTAGACCGCACCGCCGGCACACTTGCCGAGGATCACCGAGATCTGTGGGGCCAGACCGGACAGCAGCAGGTTTCGACGACCCATTTCGGCGTACCACGCCAGCGAGGTGACGGCGTCCTGAATACGCGCACCGGCGGAGTCGTTGATGCCGACCATCGGGCAGCCGATCTTTCCGGCCCACTCCATCAGCGCAGACACCTTGCGGCCGAACATCTCTCCGACAGTTCCGCCGAACACGGTCTGATCGTGGGAGAACGCGGCAACTGGTCGGCCGTGCACCAGGCCGTGCCCGGTGACCACACCGTCGCCGTATCCCGAGTGCGCGGCACCCGGCATCTTGGCGAGCGCACCGATCTCGACGAAGGTGCCCGGGTCGAAGAGCATCGTCAGCCGTTCGCGCGGCGAGCAGATACCCTTCGCCTCGCGTTTGGCAATCGCCTTCTCGCCGCCGGGTTCCTGTGCCGATTCCAGCTTCTCACGCAGATCCGCCAGCTTCGCCGCGGTTGTCGCATTGGCCGGTGCTGCCGTCCCGACCTCGGTCGTGTCAGTCACGATGCTCGCTTTCTCCCACCTACCGAACTCACCGGCGTGCGTCCACTTCACGCAGTCGCCGGGTGAGATCCGCACCGATCTTGGCGATGAACGGCTCGTCGACGATCGACAGGTGATCGCCGCCGATGTGGATGATCTCCAGATCGTCCACGACCTCACCCCACCGGCCGTCTTCGTCGATGTTCGCCCACTGCGGTTCCAGTTCGATCGCACCGTCGTGCATCTTGTCGGCACGATAGAGGACCACCTTGCCGTCATAGTCGGTGGGTTCGATGTTGGTCAGCGCACGGTTGTCGAGGAACGACGTGCGCTGGTGTTCGATGATGCCGCCTGGGATCTTGGTGCCCGACATCGACATCATCTCCATGATGATCTGGAACTGCCCCTCGTCGTCGGCTTCCACGAGCCGGTCCATCGGGATCGGGATGTCGTCGTCGAGATCGTAGGTCTTGACCGCGAAATCGCGCCAACGCTCGAGCCGGGCACGCTTGGTCTGTTCATTCTCCACCACGGGTTTGGATGGCCGAACCACGTCGATCAGGCCGACGAAGGAGACCTCCTCACCTTCCTCACGCAGCACCTGGGCGCACCCGTAGGCCAACGCCCCGCCCAGCGACCAGCCGATGAGCACGTACGGGCCGTGCGGCGCAACCTCGCGCAGCCGCGGCAGGTACTGGCGCACCCGCTCCTCGATGGTTCCCTCGACGCGGTCGAAGCCGATCACCGGCTGATCGTCGGGCAGCCGTTTGAGCAGCGCCTCATACGCCGAGGTGTTGCCGCCTGCCGGGTGGAAGAGCAACGCCGGCACCGGATCTCCGGCGGTCGTGTCGTAGCTCTTCTTGCCGTCGACCACCCGCAAGAAGCGCAGGAAGCCGTCGGTGTCGGCGCCCGCATCGAGGTACTCGCGGACATAGTTCGACATCTCCTCGATCGTTTCCGAGTCGAGGATGTCTTCCATGTCGATGTCGCCGCCGGTGCGCTCATTGAGACGATCGGTGAGCTGTTGGGCCACTTCCTCTTCGAGCACCGGGAGTTTGTTGAACACGCCGCCCGCCGAAGTCTTGGTGACCACCGCGTAGACGCCGAATGTCAGGCGCTCGGCCGCATCGCGCGGCGGAACGTCGGAGCCGGTGGCGTCGGCGACGGCGGCTTGGTCGGCGAGGTCGGTGGGGGTCTGGTCGGCTGGTTGCGGGGTGTTCGAGGCTTGCGGGGTCTCGATACGCTCCTCGCTAGCGCTCGTCGCTACTCGACCAGCGGTAGGGGTCTCCGTCGCCACGCCAGTAGGGGTCTCCGTCGCCACGCCAGTAGGGGTGTCCGCCGCCACGCCGTCGGCGGGCGCTGCCAAATCCTTCGCGTTCTGCTCATCGATGTAGGCGTTGAGCGCCGCGGTGTCGAGTTCGCCACCGCCCGCGGCATTGTCGGCGAGGTCATCGAGCTGATCGCGGTGGGTGACCGCGAACTCGACGAATTTCACCACATCGGCGAGGTTCGCCTGACGCATCGCCTGCAGTTGCAGTTGAGGGATGTCGAACTCGAACTCGACGCGATTCTTGATCCGCACCGCCATCAGCGAGTCGAGACCCAGTTCGATCAGCGGGATCTCGCGCGGTAGGTCCTCGGGGTCGTATCCCATGGACTCGCCGACGATGATCGCCAGTCGCTGCTCGACCGTCTCACCGCTTTCCGGGTTCCATTTGTTGTCGATGTCGTCGACAATCTCGTCCTCGGTGATCACCTTGTCGTCGGCGAACACCGCGGCCGGTGACGTCTGAGCGGTCTCGACAGCCGGGGCGCTCGCCTGTTCGGGCACTGCCCCGCCCGTGACGACCGCCTCGAACAGCAATCGGAAGTTCTTGTCCTGCTTGGCATGCACCGTCACCGACGCGCCACCCGGATGCGGGCTCAGCGTGGTCGTCACCGTGCCGGAGGCCGGGATCTGCGCATGCGTGACCACAGCTCCCACCACGGCGTCGGCCATCACCTGCGCCGCCGCAGCCCGCACCAGCTCGCGCGTATCGGCGACCGCCGAGGCGTTCACCTCCCACGCGTGCCGGCCGTCCGGCAGTGCGACATGCGAACCCGGCACGGTTCCCGCCGAGCCGCCGCTCGCGAGCTGCGCCTTGAGCCAGAACTCCCGGCGCTCGAACCGAGTCCGCGGGATGTCGCCGAATGCGCCGGAACCAAACAGAGATCCGACGTTCACCGGATGTCCGTGCACGTACAGCTTCATCAGCGCATTGACGAGTCCGTAGCTCTCGTCTTCCTTGCGTTTGAGCGTCTCCACCAGTTCGGCATCGTGCAGTCCGGCCGAGAATGTCACCGCGGCAACAGAGATCAGCACGGCGGGATTCGGCGAGAGCTCCAGGAAGGTGCGGTGCCCGTTCTCCACCGACTTCGCGATCGCCTGGCTGAACCAGACACTGTGCCGCAGCCCCTTGGTGAAGTACTCGATGGTGTGTACCGGCTCGTGGCCCGGTCGGTAGAACGTCTCCCGGTCCACCGAGCTGTAGAACCCGACGGTCGGCCGCAGCGGCTCGATTCCGGTGAGCTCGTAGGCCAGTTCGCCGAGCAACGGGTCCATCTGGGAGGTGTGGCTGGCTCCCTTGGTCTGCAACTTGCGACCCAGCTTGCCCTCGGCCTCCGCGCGGGCGACGATGGCGTCGACCTGCGACTCGGGGCCACCGATGACGGTGTGGGTGGGTGCCGCGTAGACGCAGATCTCGAGATCGGGGTAGTCGACGAGGACGTCGTTGATGTTCTCGGCGCTGTACTCGACGAGCGCCATCAGCCGGATGTCGTCACCCTGCAGCATCGACTCGCCCTCGCCCATGAGGCGCGAACGCTGGCAGATGACCCGAGTCGCGTCCTCCAAGGACAACCCGCCACTGATGTAGGAGGCGGATGCCTCACCCATCGAATGCGGCACCAGCACACCGGGTTCGGCGCCGAAATGCCGAAGCGTGTCGGCGAGCGCGACCTGGATGGTGTAGATGCCGACCTGGCTCGTCTCGATGCCGTAGGTCTGCTCGTCGTCGAGAAACATCTCGGCGATCGAATAGCCGAGCTCGCTGCGCACATATTCGTCGACCCGGTCGACGTACTTCGCGAACACCGGGTTCTCGGTGTAGAGCTGTTTGGCCATCTTGCGGTGCTGCGAACCGAAGCCCGACAGCAGCCACACCGCGGTCGCCGCGTCGGGCGAATCGGCCACGTAGACCAGCGGATTGCTCTTGCCCTCGGCGACCGCACGGACACCGGCGATGGCGTCGTCGTGGGTCCGCGCCATCACCACGGCACGGGAACGGCCGTGATTGCGGTAGGCCAGGGCACGACCGATGTCGGCCAGCGGTGTCGTTTGTCCTGCCTCGGATTCCAGCCACACCAGCAGATCCTCGGCGGCCTTGCGGCGACGCGAGGGCAGGAATCCGGAGAGTACAAGTGGGACAACCGAGCCGTCCGCGGCGCAAGGCGCGAAGCCCTCGGCGGGGTCTTGTTCGGTCTGCTCGGCCGGGGCCTCGTCCTGCTTCGCCTGCGCGGCGAGGACGGCGCGCTCGGCCTCGGTGAGGTACTCGTCGTCGTCGAGGGCGTCGATGTCGATGTCGCCTGGTCTCGATACGGCACTCACTCCGTTCGCGCCTACTCGACCAGCGGGAAGGTCGTTCGCGCCTACTCGACCAGCGGGAAGGTCGTTCGCGTCTACTCGACCAGCGGACTCCGACTCCTCGGCAATAGGGCTCGAACCCAGATCGCTCGGCAGGACTTCGCGGACGATGACGTGCGCGTTGGTGCCACCGAACCCGAAGCCCGAGACGCCGGCGATGGCGTGACCGGAGTAGCGGGGCCAATCGCCTGCCTCCGCGTTCACCTTCAGCCCGTTCGCGTCGAACTGGATGTATGGATTGGGGCCGGAGTAGTTGAGCGAGGCTGGAATCTTGTTGTGCTGCAACGACAGGACCACCTTGGCCAGCGCGCCCGCACCGGCCGCGGACTCCATGTGACCGAAGTTGGTCTTCGCCGACCCCAGCAGAGCGGGCGCACCGACGACCCGGCCACGCCCGACCACACGACCGAGTGCGTCGGCCTCGATCGGATCGCCGAGGATCGTGCCGGTGCCATGGGCTTCCACGTAGTCGACGGTGCGCGGGTCGATCGCGGCGTCGGTGTAGGCAGCGCGCAGCACCTCCACCTGCGCCTCTGGATTCGGGGCGAACAAGCCGTTGGACCGACCGTCGGAGTTGACCGCGGAACCGGCGATCACGGCCAGCACCTGGTCGCCGTCACGACGGGCGTCGGCCATCCGCTTGAGCACCACCAGTCCGCCACCCTCGGCACGGATCATGCCGTCGGCGTCGGCGGAGAACGCCTTGATGTGGCCGTCCTTGGCCTGCGCACCGACTCGATCGAAACCGAGCGTGACCGCGGGCGTGATGATCATGTTGACGCCGCCGGCCAACGCGACCGAGCTCTCGCCCGACCGCAGGCTGCGGACCGCCTGATGCACGGCCACCAGGGACGACGAGCAGGCGGTGTCGACCGCGATGGACGGCCCGTGGAAGTCGAAGAAGTAAGAGACGCGGTTTGCGACGATCGACGTGGCCGTACCGGTCAACGCATAGGCCGCGGTCTCCTCGGCACCCTCACCGAGGCCCATCGTCGCCAGCATCTGATAGTCGTTGGTCGACGTTCCGAGGAACACACCCACCGGACCGCCCTTGAGGTCGCTGGCCGGGATGTGTGCGTGCTCGAGCGCCTCCCAGGTGAGTTCGAGCGCGAGCCGCTGCTGTGGGTCCACCATCTCGACCTCACGCGGACTCATCTGGAAGAAGTCGGCGTCGAAGCTCTTCACATCGTCGAGATAGCCACCCTTGACGTTGGACGCGGCGATGATCTCGGCGATCCGCGGGTCATCGGTGAACTCGGTCCACCGGCCCTCGGGTAGGTCACTGATGCCGTCGACGCCGCCGATCAGCGCCTCCCACGTCGACTCCGGGGTGGCGCCGGCCTTCGGGAACCGCGTCGCGAGGCCGACGATCGCGATGTCGTCGTCGGCGCTGCGCTCACGCTGCCAGAAGGTGTCGGCGACGTCGTCGAGCAGCTCGTCGGGATCACCCTCGATGATGCGCTTGGCCAGCATCGCGATGGTCGGATGGTTGTAGGCCGCAGTCGCCGTGAGGATCACGCCGGTCTTGTCCTCGACGTCGGCGGCCAAGGCGACGGCGTCACGCGAGGAGAGTCCGAACTCCTCCATCGGCCGGTCGTCGGAGATCTGTTCTGCGGGGATTCCGGTGGCGTCCGAGACCCAGGAACGCAGCCAGTCCCGAAGCTCGGCGACCGTCAGATCACCGGCGGTCTCGCCGACGGTTCCGGTGGCATGCGACTGGTCGTCCGTGCTGGCGCCGGACTCGTCGGTATTCAGTTCAGACATCGCTTCCAGACTACTGATCGGGACCCTTCGTGGCTCGCAAGCTCGCACCTCAGGGATCATTTGTTGTGGCTCGCAAGCTCGCGCCTCAGGACGACACCTCAGAACGGCCGCGGAGGCCTGTTCGTCTACTGGGCGTCCGGGAACGCCGTCTGCTTGTAGCCGCCGCGCAGGCTGCCATCGATATAGGCGGTGCGGGTGGCGCGTCGCGCGATCTTGCCGCTGGACGTGCGCGGGATCGAACCGGCCGGCACCAGCAGGATGTCGCGCGCCATGACCCCGTGGCGCTGCGCGACGGCGGCACGCACGGTGTCGGCGATCTCCTGCGGGTCGTGCTTCTTGCCGGGGCCTCGCTCGGCGACGATGACCAACTGCTCCGAGGCATCATCGGCGTCGAAGGTCAGTCCACTGGTGGACTGCTCGAACACGTCGGCGGGCAGCTGGTTGGACGGCACCGAGAACGCGGCGACGAACCCGGGGCGCAGCGAGTCGCTGGCCTCCTGCGCCGAGTACTCCAGGTCCTGCGGGTAATGGTTGCGCCCGTCGACGATCACCAGGTCCTTGACACGACCGGTGATGTACAGCTCGCCGTCGAGCCACACACCGTAGTCGCCGGTGCGCATCCAGATCGCGTCGGCCGCGGTGCCCTCGGTGTGGCTGCCGTCGGCAAGCGGGTCGGTGATGCGGTTGTGGAAGGTCTGCTCGGACTCCTCCGGCTTGTTCCAGTAACCGGCACCGATGTTGATGCCGTGCAGCCAGATCTCGCCGACGTGGCCGTCGGCCTGCTCGGTGGCCGTCTCCGGGTCGACGATCGCGGCCCATTGACTCAGCGCGACCTGCCCACACGACACCTGCGCAACGGCGTTGTCCGCGTGCTGGTCGACGACCTTGAACCGGCCGGCGTTGAGCTCGTCGCGGTCGACGTAGATGACCTTCGCCTCGTTCTCGCGCTGCGTGGCGGAGACGAACAGGGTCGCCTCGGCCATGCCGTAGCAGGGCTTGATGGCCGTCTTCGGCAGACCATACGGCGCGAAGGCGTCGTTGAACTTCTTCATCGAGCTGACGGTGACCGGCTCGGAGCCGTTGATCAGGCCGATGACGTTGGACAGGTCGAGGTGTTCGCCCTCCTTGGGCAGACCACGTGCCGCGGCATGCTCGTAGGCGAAGTTCGGGGCGGCGGCGTAGGTGGGCGCGTTGTCGGACTCGGCGGCGAGTTCCTTGATCCAGCGGCCCGGGCGGCGCACGAATGCCTGCGGACTCATGATGGTGATGTACTTACCGCCCAGCGCAGGCAGGATCACCGTCAGCAAGCCCATGTCGTGGAACATCGGCAGCCAGGTCACGCCGCGGGCATTGCGGTCGATCTCGATGCAGTCGTAGATCTGCAGCACGTTGGCGGCGACGGCCTGATAGGTGATCTCGACGCCGGCGGGCACGCGGGTCGACCCCGACGTGTACTGCAGATAGGCGACGGTGTCCTTGTTGTGGTCGGTGCCGGCGACGGGAGCGACCCAGCTCGAACCGACGGAATCCGGCACGGCATCCACGGCAATGACCCGTGGGCGTTCCTTGGCCGGCAGCGGCTTGAAGAAGTCCCGGACCGCCTCGGCCGATTTGGTGGAGGTCAGGATCGCAGTGGGCTTGCAGTCCTCGAGAACGGCGTGCAGCCGATCGGTGTGACCGGGCTCGTCCGGCGAGAACAGTGGCACGGCGACATTGCTGGCGTAGAGCGCGGAGAAGAAGCCGATCACGTACTCGAGCGACTGCGGGGCGAGGATGGCGACCCGGTCACCCGGCTTGGTGACCTGCTGCAGACGTGCCGCGACGGCACGCAGACGCTTCCCGAACTGCGCCCAGGTCAGGTCTTGGGCCTCGCCGTCACGCTCGCGGCTGTAGTCGATGAAGCGGTACGCGAGGGTGTCGGCCTCTTCACGCACGTTGCGTTCGACGTAGTCGACGAGCGTCGCGTCCTCGGTGAAGTGGATCTGTCCGTTCTCATCGAGGAACTGCTCAAATTCAGTGTTCAACATCCATTACTCCTGTGGCCCCTCGTGGACCGCGCTCTACCTCCCCGATCGCTGGCACGTCCCCCGTCATGCCATCGACCCACGCTTTCCACGCCCGTCCGTACTACCGCGGTCACGGTAGTCCAAATTGTTACCCGTTCGAAATGCTCGTGATCGTCAACCGCACCTTCGCGCTCGCACACACCGGGCATAAACCGCGGTCAGCCAGCGTCGATGCCCGCTCAGCGCGTCAAGTGCATTCAGGCCGTCGACAATGCTACTCCCCCTTGAGAAGCGAGATGACCGGCGCAAACGCGTCCATCTGCGTCGGGAAGACACCGACATAGGACATCGAGGTACGCCGACGCACCTCGCGGATCTGCTCGGCGATCTCCTCGAATGTGCCCATCGCCAGATACGGCGAGGCCATCACATCGTCAACGGTGAACTCGCAGTCGCGTTCGATGTTGGGCGGATAGCCCTGTTCCAGGGCTTTCAACGCCATCTCGGCGGTGGCCTCGCGGTCGTCGGTGATGACGATGACCGCGATCGTCCAGTTGAGTTCGATGTCGTCGAACCGGTCGCCGGCAACCTCGCGGATCCGGTCGACTCGCTGCGCGGTCTTCTCGATCGTCATATCCGACAGCCGCATCTTGCCCTCGCGTGTCGTCGACGGCGCGACCGAAATGATGTCGGCATGCTTGGCCGCCAGTGCGAGCATCTTGGGCCCGCCACCGCCGACGGCGATCGGTGGCCGAGGGCCTTGCCGCGGTCGTGGCGATCCCTCGAGCCCGTTGATCTGGTAGAACTCGCCCGCGAAGTCGACGGTCTCGCCCCGCATCAGGCCATCGAGGATGGTCAGCGCCTCGTCGAGGCGCCGGATGCGGACACCGGGTGACTCGAACTCGATGCCGGCCTTGTCGAACTCTTCTTTCATCCACCCGGCGCCGATGCCCAACTCCAGGCGTCCCTTGGAGAGCACGTCGATCGTGGTGGCCTCTTTGGCGACCATCGCCGGATGGCGCCAGCCGTTGGCCAGCACCGATGTCGCCAGCCGGATGGTCGAGGTGGCCTGGGTCAGCGCGCCGAGCGCGGCGATGGGTCCGACCTGGTTGCCCAGGTGATCGGGCACCGCGAAGGTGTCGTAGCCGTACTCCTCGGCGGTCTGGGCGAGTTTGACGAACTTGCGCGCGCCACCCTCGTCCTTGTTGCCCTCACCACCGGCACCGAACCGGAACGGGCGCAGCTCCCCGGTCTCGCTCATTCACTGTCTCCTCATGCGCATGGTGCGCGTCTGCCCCCAGCGCATGTCCCTGCGCGTCGCGGGTATCGGTAGCCCGATCGCCCAATCACGGTAATGCAGGGCCAACACACCGCCAAACAGATCGCGGACATCCCCCGGCGGATAGTCGAGAATGCCACAACTGGGTCCATTGACCCACTCCGTGACCTGCGCGTTTTCGGGCCGGCGTGAGACGTGTCGCGTTTCACTCACGACGATGCGGGTACGGACACCGATATGACCGCAACAGTCGAACCCGTCCGCATCGTCATCGTGGGTGCCGGCTTCGCCGGCTTCGAGACCGCCCGGCGCCTGCTGCGCCATCAGCGCTCGTCGACCGACCATCCGATTCGGGTCACCGTGATCTCGCCGGATGACTTCATGCTCTACACACCGCTGCTGCCCGACGTCGCCGGTGGGCTGCTCGATCCGCGATTCGTCGCCGTCCCGTTGGCCGACAGCCTGCCAGAAGCCGACCTCATCGCCGGCCGCGTGGAGAAAGTGGATCTGGCCGCTCGGACACTCGAGGTGCACAACCGCGAAGACGCCGTCGAAACCGTCGCCTACGACCGACTGGTGCTGACCCCCGGCTCGGTCACCCGACTCTTCGACATCCCCGGCCTCGCCGAACACGCCCGCGGGCTCAAGACCACCACCGAGGCGTTGTATCTGCGCGATCAGCTGCTCGAGCAGCTCGAATTGGCGTCGCGCGAAACCGATTCGGCGGTTGCCCGGGCACGACGCACCGTCGTGGTGGTGGGCGCGTCCTATGCCGGCGCCGAACTGACCGCACAGTTGCGCGCGTTGGCCGACGAGGTCGCCCGGCAACGTGATTTCGACCCGCAGGAGGTTCGTTTCGTGCTGCTCGACATGGCCGACCGGGTGATGCCGGAGGTGGGCGAGAAGCTCGGCGACAAGGTGCTCGAGGTGTTGCGCTCGCGCGGCATCGACGTGCGGTTGGGCACCACCATCGACCGGTTGACCGATGAGGTCGCCGAGCTGAGCGACGGCACGACGGTTGCCACGCACACCGTCGCCTGGGCCGCCGGAGTCAGCGCCAACCCCCTCATCGAGTCCCTCGGATTGCCCACGGAGAAGGGGCGACTGACGGTGCGCACAGACCTGTCGGTCCCCGACCACCCCGACGTCTTCGCAGCCGGCGACGCGGCGGCCGTGCCGGACACCACGAAGTCGGATTCGGCGGCGATCACACCGCCGACCGCCCAGCACGCCGTGCGTCAGGGCAAGGTGCTCGCACGCAACGTGCTCGCCTCGATCGGCACCGGGACTTCGACGAACTATCGACACAACGATCTCGGCCTGGTCGTCGATCTGGGGCCGCGGTTCGCGGTGGCCAATCCGGTCGGTGTGCACCTGTCCGGCTTCGCGGCCAAGGCAGTCACCCGCGCCTACCATCTGTTCTCGCTGCCCCGTGGCGCCAACCGCATGGCGGTGGCGGCGGCCTACCTGGGCGACGCCGTCTATCCGCGCCCGCTGGTGTCGTTCGGGCTCGTCAGTGCCGAGGAGGCATCCTTTGCGCGCAGTCAGGGCATCCGGATGTCAGACACCGACTGACGCCCGTCGTCGCTCAGTTGTGGGCGGGGCGGGGTGCGTCGGAGATGACGCTGCTGGCCCAGCCGTACATCCACTGGGTGGCCGACGTCCCGTCGAGCGACCAATAATCGGTGGTCGCATACATCGCGTGCACGGGGTTGTCGATCGCACCGGCGAGCTGGCTGACCGCCCGGATCGGGTTGGTGATGGTCGGCGAGTCGCAGATCAGATCGCCGGGGGCGCAGATGGACTGCACCCGATCGGCGAGCTCACCGAATCCGCCGGCACGCGGCCCGGTCATGGTGATGCCGGGCACGAGTCGACCCATCCCGGCCAGTGCGACCTCGGCTCCCACACCCTCCGGGGAGGGACCGATGTCGTTCTGCTTGCCCGATTCACGGCGGCCGTCGGCGATCAGCCCCACACCCAGCACCAGATCCTGGTCGGAGGCGTCCAGCACGCCGCGCCCGTTACCGATGTTGCTGGCCAGGTCGCCGGCGATCACCGCGCCCTGCGAGAAGCCCATGATCACGTAGCGCGTCAGCGGACAATTCCGGTTGGTCTGGATGATCTTGCCGGCCGCCCGTTTGTAACCCTGCGAGCGAGAGAAATCGTAGTCACGCTGCCGGTCGGCCAGATTGGTCGGATTCCGGAACTGCGCCACGTAGGGCACGGTGTAGACGCTCGTGCGCGACGACGGGAACTCGTCGGCGAGCGCACCGGAGACCCGCAGCATCAACGACTGCGGATTCGCAGTCGGTGTGTAGGGATCGTCGTCCGCCGACGACTCCCAGGTACCGGGTATGACCAGGGTGAGCACGTCCGGGCAGTCGGCCGACTGCGCATCGGGCCGCTCCTTTGGTTCGGTGGTCGACTCTCCCGGGCCGATGGGAATCCGTGGCGGGCCTGGCTGCAGCAACACGATCACCAACACCACGATCAGGATGATCGCGACGACCGCGAGCAGCGCCAGGAACAGCAGCATCCTCGGCAGTCGCCGCTTACGACGCTGCGATCTCCGTGCGCTCACCTATCAGCAGTAATTCTCGTCGGCGGCCTTGATGACCTTGTCGGCCTTGGTGTTGGCCTCGACGACGGTGTCGGTGCCCGGTCCGACCGACGCGGTGACGAATGCCTTCACGGTCACCGGGTCGGTGCCCTTCTTGCGTTCATTGCACACGTACTCGGCCATCGTGAGGGCCACCGAATTGTCGGTGTCACCCATGAACGTGACGTTGTCGGCCTTCAGCGCCGCCAAATACGCCTTGCCCTTCGGCCCGATCTCCTGCCCGTCGGGTCCGGGGAAGCTCTGCGGGACGCCGGTGCCGGGTTCGGGTGCCGTTGCCGGCAATGCCGTCCCGCCCGGCTCCTGCGGTGCCGGTTCGTCGGGGGCGTCGGAGTCCGCGGTCTCTTCGGCCGAGGCCGTCGTCGACGGAGCCGCCGATGACGACGGCGTCGTCGAATACATCGAGGTGGTCGTCACCGGGTTGCTCGTGATCGGGGCCGTGGCCGTCGAGTCGTCGGAGCACGCCGACACCGAACCCACGGTGAGCGCGAGTCCCGCCGCGACCATCGCGAGTTGCAGAAACTTTCGGGTCATCGTCACTTCCTCGTCGCACCCGGCCCGGACGTCGTCGTCGGAGTCGGGTTCTCACACCTGCTGCCGCGGTCCGCTCCTGCGATCCGCCTGGCGTCAGGCTACCGTCTCCGCGGTGAGTCGCTTGCCACCCGACCCACCCCACCAGCAGAAACGTGCCGATTACTCAGTGAAGTCTCAGCACCGGCGACGGCTCCCGTTCAGCTTGGGCCGTCGCCGGGTGCGAGAGGTCACTTGGTGACCTTCGCTCCATCCTTGGCCGTCCAGACGATCCGGCCGTGCTCGAAGGTGTTGACGCGCCCCTTGCCGTCGCGGGTGGGCATCTCGTCACTGGTCGGCAGACCCAGCTTGCCGCCCGGCCCGCCGGCGGCGACGTACTCGCCGCCGATGCCGCCGCCGACCATCTTGGGCCCCTTCGGACCGGTGATGATCCGCCCACCGCGGAAGTCCTGTGCCTTGCCACCCGGTACGCCGTAGACCGGTGTCAGGCATTCACCGAGAACGTCCTTGTTGACGTTGTAGGCCTTCGCGAAGCCGACCTTGCACGCCGGGTGATCGTTCATCAGGCCCAGGGCGCCCGCGGCCTGCGGCCACGACTGCTGCATCTCGAACTGCCAGTACGGCCAGGTGTGCGTCCCAGAAGGACGGTAGACCGCCTGACCGGGGATGCCCAGCTGGTTGAGCTTGATGGCGAACTGCTGCGAGGTCACTCGGCTGAGGATCTCCAGTCCGACACCCGAATAGTTGGTGGCCAGCATCGGGATGTCGGACGGCTTGTCGTGCGGGCCGACCAGTCCGTTGCCCGACGACACGTACAGGCTGGTGCCGCGCAGCTTCTCGGCCAGCAAGTACGGGTCATGCTCCTTCCAGGCCGGGTCGCTGGGCGGGCCGAACATCTTCATCGAGTCGTAGCCGCCACCGTCGCGCAACGCGAACTGGATCGCCTGCGGCATTCCGTAGGAGGTCATCTGCAAGATGCCCGAGTAGGACGCGGCGTACTTGTAGAAACCGGGGTTGCGGGCGGCCAGCATCATCGCCGCCGAGCCACCCATCGACAGGCCCTGGATGCCGCGGACGTCGGTGGAGCGCCAGTCGCCCTCCAGGATCGGCGGGAGCTCGGACTGCAGAAACGTCTCCCACTTGTAGTTCTTGCCCTTGTCGGGTTCTTTCCAGTCGGTGTAGAAGCTGGACTCGCCGCCGATCGGGAGCACCACGTTGACGTTCTTGTCGCGGTAGAAGTCCTCGATGTTGGTGTTGATGATCCAGCCACTCTGGTCTTCTTGTGCCCGCAGACCGTCGAGGGTGATCAGCTGCGGGAACTTCTCCTTCGGCTTGGCCCACCAGTCACGGGCCAGCAGCAGCTGGACCTGGATGTTGGTTCCCATCGCCGGCGAGTCGACCCACAGCGCGACACGGCGGTCGGTGTACCAGAAGGTGTTGGTCACCCGCGCGGGTTGGCTAGCGGCGACCGGGGCCGGTGGGGCCGACTCGGCCGCCGGCGGTGCTGCCGGCGCGGGGGCCGATGGCTGCACCGCGGGCGCGCCGGGCGCCGGGGCCGGCTCGGCGCCGGCGGGGATCGTGGGGGCGGCGAGCACCAGGACCGCGGCGGCCGCTACCGCCGCACCGGTCGCCCACCGTCGGGCGGTGCCGGATCGACCGCTCTGACCTCGGTGCCCCCGGACGCCGTGCCCCCGAACATCGTCGGTCGTGTTCCGCGCGCTGCGCGCCACGACATACCGAACCACTTGCCAGTTCACCCTCTGACTCCTTCACACCACCTGAGCATCACGGCGTTTGACCAGGTGAGCGAGTAACTCTTTCCCCAGAAGTCACATCAACCCCACAGACAACAAAACGCCCTACGTGTTTCTTACACGTAGGGCGTTCTGTTTTGCGTGCGCCACGCTGTTACGCGTGGGATTTCTGTGACTGATGTTGTCCTGCGGTGCGATCGCCGGTCAACTCAGCGGAAGAACCCGCGATTCTTGGCGTTCCAGAGCATGTCCTGCCAGTAGCCCCAGGCGTGGGTGCCGTTGGAGTAATAGGTCATCAGCGGCAGTCCCTGGACCAACGCGGCCGCCTCGAAGGCCTTGGCCTGGGTGAAGGCGAGGACCTCGAGCGTCGAGCCCTTGAACAGGTCGTCGAAAACGTTCGGCAGCGAGTTGTATTGTCCGAACAGGCCGTTACCGGACCCGATGAAGATCTTCATACCGTGCATGCGGTTGATGTTCATGAACGGGTCGTTGGAGATCCATCGCGGGCTCCACGGCGGGCCCCACATGCTGTCGATGTTCCACGGCTTGGGGTCGACGTCGAACATCGCCAGTCGCAGCGCGGTGCGCATACCGGGCGCGTTCAGGAAGTTGTAGCCCGACAGCGACGCCGCGCGGTCGAAGTTGTGGCGGTTCTGCGCACCGATGACGAGGGCGGCATTACCGCCCGACGACAGACCGGCGATGGCGTACTTACGGCTCGCGCCGACCCGGAACCCGCGGCGGTCCAGTTCGCGGACCAGCGAGCGGGTGATGACGCAGTTCCACATGTAGCGGTACGGCTGGTTGTTGAAATTGCTGGGTGCGTCCCAGTCGGAGTAGAAGCTGGCCGGCCCACCGATGGGTTCCACGACGTTGACGCCGGAGCGGACCATCTCCTGGACGTTGGTGTTGATCTCCCAGCCGCTGTAGTCGTACTGGGCGCGCATGCCGTCGAGCAGGATCGCGGTCTTGTAGTTACCGGGACGCTTCCAGGCACGCACCTTCACGTTGGGCATGCCACATCCGTTGACCCAGAACTCCTGCTTGCCGATCTGGGTGCCACCGATCCGGGCGCTCGCGTCACCGGCACCGCCGATCACACCGGCCAGGCCGATCACGGTCGCCATCGCGATGATTGCCGCGACGGCTCGGTTTCGCGCCCAACCGGCTCTTGGCGGCCTGGCAGCAGCTTCACGCATCGACTGATATCTCCCTCTGTCATCCGGCGGGACGGGACAACATTCCCGAACCGCCGAATCCTCCTACGACACCCGGCCGCTGACATCCCCCGACGGCGCTGCGGGCGCACTGGCCCCGGCACGCGAAGCAATCGCGCGCCGAACAGCCCACATTCGGCCGTTGAGCACCGTTTCGGGAGCCTATTGCATCCCCCCAACGCTGACAAACGCTGTGACTGCTCTCACATCCGCTCGTCGGCGAGCCGTTATGCAATCAGCACACGGGTGTCCTGGTCACGTTGATCTATCGACCAAGTCGGGCCGAACGTTACCGATTCGAGATATTGATGGGCAAACCGGGCCTTCGTGACGGGCCTCCGCACGCTCCGGCCCTCCTCAGGCAGCGTATTCAGCGGACTTCCACACGCGTCGGCCCCTCGCGGATGAGGTGAACGGTCAGCGCGGATGGATGCGGGGCGGCATCTGCAACCCACAGCGCGCGATCTCGTACTCGGGCTCACGTTCGATCCGGTAGTCGGTGAACGTGAACGACTCCTTGAGATTGCGTTTGAACCGTTCCCATGTCCACGCCGCCTCGTACGAGTCGAAACGATCCTGGGTTTCCGGGCATCTCAGCGCCACCTGCGCCTGCCGCACCAGGTCCTCGTCGAGATAACCCGGCAGGACCGGCTTGCGCGGGTAGGCTCCGGCCTCCGCGACGACCCATTCCGAGGGCAACACCTTGTCGTGACCGATCCGGCCGTCCTCGAGGCGCTCGGTGTGCGCGGCGAGCGGATATGCCAGGCCCATCTGGTCGATGACACGGACGTCGAGTGGCGCGTTCATACTCGTCATCCCCAGATTGAGGAAATAGACGGTGAGCTTGCGGTCCTCGGGCGCGATATTGCCGGGCAGCTTTGCGATGTACCACTCGTCGTAATTGAACGACGGCAGGATCACTCCGCCCTCGTCGTGGTAGCGCTCGATCCACTCGGCCATCGCTCCCATACGCGGGTAATCGAGATAGTCCTCGGCAGTCACCGGGTTCTCGTTGCCCATGTTGGTGACGTAGAAGCGACGCTCGTCGACGATGCCGCTCCGGCCGATGTCGGTGCCGGCGTTGGGCAGCACGTTGTGGCTGCACACCGCGGCCCACGCGACGATGGTCACCCAGAACGCGCCCATGATCACCGACCCGGCGAGCTGTACCCGCGTCCGACGCCGCACGTCGGTATCGGTGCCGGTATCCGAGCGCCATGCCGCGCGCACGTGCGCCGGAATGGTCACCGGCACCACCATCAACGGCAGCAGCAGGGTGAACAACGGGACCAGCAGAACGCGACCGTGCATGAAGTCGCCGCCCTGCCGAATCCAGTAGATGCCGCCGATCAGCCCGGCCAGCATCACGGTGACCGTCGCCGCGGAGGGACTGTGTAGGGCGGCCGACCAGGACGCCACCCGCTGCCGCCAGGTGAGTCGGACGGACTCGCCGGGCTCCGGCGTCGGCCGCCCGCCCGCGAGACGTCGGCCGCCGACGATGAAGATGCCGGTCACGACGATCAGGACGACGGGCAGCAACAGCACGTACGGTCCGAACAAATTGGCCAGATAGAGCAACCCTTGATGCCACTTGGCGCCGCTGGCGTCCTTGGCCACGGCCGGGTTGGGCACCAGCAACGCGTAGTAACCCATCCGGAAGATCTGATAGCCCACCGGCAGCACCGCGGCCACCACGATGATGCCGATCCGCATCGGCCACGAGGTGGGTGCGAGTATCACCAGTAGCAAGACCAGTCCGCCGAGAATCGTCAGTTCCGGCCGGATCAGCGGCGCCAGCCCGGCGGTGAACGCCAAGGTCAGCGTCGCGGCCCGCTGCCACCGCGACGGGTCGGTGACCGGGCGTCGGCTCCACGCCACCAACTGACCCCACAGGACCGCCACCCAGAAGATGCACAGGCCGTTCTCCAGACCGCTGGTCGCGAAGTCCCGGGCCGGCGGCAACGCGACGTAGGCGATCACGCCGAACGGCAGCAACAGCGTCCAACCGTCCCCGGTCAGTCCCCCGAGGCGGGTGCGATACAGCCGTGCGGTGGCATACATGGCGATCGGAATCGCCGCGACCGACAGCACCAGCGCCACCCAGAGGGCGACGTACTCGAGCTGACCGTCGGTGACCCAGGCCCAGAACCAGAGCACGTAGGTCCAGGCGGTCGAGGTGTTGGCCTCGACGCGTTCGCCGACGTTGAAGACCGGGCCGTTGCCTGCGAACAGGTTGCGCAACGTACGCAGCACGATCAGCCCGTCGTCGGCGATCCAGCGTCGCTGCCACACCCCGATGGTGAACAGCGTGGTGACCGTGATCGTGCCGATCAGAAAACTGATGACGGGCACCCACTGACGGGCACCCCAGCTGCCGAGGCCACGGCCCGTGTCGGCGCCTGTCGTCAGCTCGGTGGCGACTGTCGATTCGGTGTCAGGGTTCCGCTCGGTGGCACGGCTCGACTCGCTGTCGGGGTCCGACTCGGTGACGGGGATCGCCTCGGTGGGGGCGTCGGCTGCCGCGTCGCCGACCTCACCGCCCTCGGAAGACCCCAGGTCAGGAGACCGCATAGACCGCGACACCAACACACACCAACCAGGCGACGGCCAGCAACTGCAGGACGCGGTCACCGAGCGCGATCTCTTCGGGCTCCCCGGCCTGACCACCGTCGATGTCGACGGCGTAGCGCAGGATCGCGATCGTGAACGGCACCATCGACACGGAGTAGGCGACATTCGTGTCGGCGTTGTCGAAGGCCCAGAGGCCGTAGAAGATCACCACCGCAGTCGCCGACAAGGTCCACACGAACCGCAGGTAGGTGGTGGTGTAGTACTGCAGCGCCTTGCGGATCTTGGCGCCGGTCCGCTCGGCCAGCTGCAGCTCCGCGTACCGCTTGCCGGCAGCCATGAACAGCGACCCGAACGCCATCACCAGCAGGAACCACTGCGACAGCTCGATCTCGGCGGCGACACCTCCGGCGATAGCACGCAGCAGGAAGCCCGACGAGACAATGCAGATGTCGATGACCGGCTGGTTCTTCCAGCCGAAGCAGTAGCCGAGCTGAATGCCGAGGTAGATGGCGATGACGACCGCCGTCTCCCAGTTGGCGAGCAGCGAGATCCCCAGCGCCGCCACCGCGAGCACCACCGCCAGACCGTAGGCCAGCGGCACCGGCACCACACCCGCGGCGATCGGGCGGAAACGTTTGGTCGGATGATTGCGGTCGGATTCGACGTCGCGAGCATCGTTGACCAGATATATGGACGACGCGACCAGGCAGAACGCGACGAAGGCGATGGCGACGGGCCCGAGCACATCGCCCTCGCCCACGCTGCCCGCCGCCAACGGCGCGGCGAGAACGAGGACGTTCTTCACCCATTGCCGCGGGCGGACCGCCTTGATCAGGCCGGTCGCCAGATTCTTCGGCGGTGCCAGCACCGGTTCATGCTCGATCGGCTCTTCGCTCATGTCCTCGGACTCATCTCGTAGCGACGTTGGTCGCGAACAGTCTGTCACCCGCCGTCACGGCCGCCGCGCTCGCCGCTCCAATGGCTGCTCCGGCGAGCACATCGGTCGGGTAGTGCACGCCGAGGACCAGCCGCGACAACAGCATCGGCGGAACAAGTACCGCGGGCAACGCCGCCGTCGGCAGTCCGGCCGCCCGCCCGATGAGGATGGCGGCTGCGGTGGTGGAGGTGGCGTGCGACGACGGGAAGCTGAGTTTGCTCGGCGTCGACACCCCGACACGGATGCGCTCGTCGTGTGGGCGGCGGCGGCGCACCACCCGCTTGATGATCACCGAGGCGGCATGCGCGCCGAACGCGCCGACCCCGGCCTCCGCCCAGCGCCGCACCTCGGGCTGATCGCCGCGTCGCCATGCGGCGGCAGCGCCGACGCCGGCGATCGCCAGCCAACCCAGTGAGTGTTCGCCGAAGTGCGACAGGCCTCGCGCCGCCGAGACCACGCCCGGACGGTCGGCGGCCACGCGTTGGACCGCGAGCAGTGCGGCGACCTCACCGGTCGCCGGTGGCAGCACCACCGGCGCCGAGACCGACTCAGTCGATTCCGAAGACACGCGCCCAACTCTCCTGACTCGTCAGTTCTGCATGCTTGGCCCGGTACTCCTCGCGCATCGCCGGGAAGCGGTCCTTGAGTTCGCGCACGAGTGCCGCCGACTCTCTGGCCAGCGCAATCATCTTGTCGCGGTCACGTTTGCGGTAGACCACGCCGCGGCCGTCGGCGGTGGTCACGGTGACGCCGTCGACGCGTCCGAGGCTGAACCAGCGTGCCTCGATCGGCGGGAAGTTGGCCTGCGGCACCTCGTGGTGACGCGGGTCGGCCGGCTTGGCGTTGCGCACCAGCGCGGCGGTCAGCGACTTGAGCTTGGCGACCTTACCCTCCGGGATGTTGGTGCCCAGGTGGGTGGCCTGTCCGCTGGTGCGCGGCAACTCGGTGGCCGACGGCAGGACGACGGCGTCCGGGTACTGCTTGCGCATCGCGGCGATCTTCGGCAGCGCGGTCGGCAACAAGCTGCGGATGTGATCCGGCCCGGCCAGGAAGTCGCGGATCGCCTCGTTCTGGATGGCGACCGTCGAATACTCGAGGCACAGTAGATGTTTCGCGGTCGCCTTGACCATCGACTTGACGATTCCGTCGATGGGGCCGTCCTTGGTCAGCGACGCGACCACCAACCGGTTGCGCAGGTGGAAGTAGGCCTGCCAGTCGATGGCATCGTCCTTGTCGCTCCACGCCATGTGCCAGATCGCGATACCCGGCACGGTCGCCGTCGGGTAGCCGGCCTTGGCGGCGCGCAGCGCGAACTCCCAGTCGTCCCACTTGATGAACAGCGGCATCGGCAGGCCGATCTCCTCGGCGCACTGCCGCGGGATCATGCACATCCACCACCCGTTGCCCTCGACGTCGATCCGCCGATGCAGGTTCTTCGAGTTCTCCCGGTCGCGCAACGGGTATTTCGCGAAGTTGTGGTCGTAGGAGACAAACGGCGCCGCGGTCCACATGAACTTGTCGCGGTTGATGACCTCACCCATGCAGTGCAGGTGGCTGCGGTCCTGCAGGTTGAGCATCTGACCACCGACGAGCATGGGGGACTTGGCGAATCGCGACATTGCCAGCGCCCGCAAAATCGAGTCGGGCTCGATCATGATGTCGTCATCCATGTAGAGGATGTAAGGAGAGTCGGTGCGGCGCAACGCCTCGTACATGATCCGGGCGTACCCGCCGGAGCCGCCGAGGTTCGGCTGGTCGAAGATGTGCAGCCGATCACCGAGTGCGGCGGACGCCTCGGTGTAGCCGGGTTCGTCGACGACCTTCTTGTTGCCCTGATCGGGCATCATGACGGCATCGATCACCTCGTCCACCAACGGATCCGAGGTGAGCGCGGCCAGCGCGTTGACCGCATCGGTGGGCCGGTTGAACGTCGGGATGCCGATGGTGACGCGTTTGGTCTCGTCACCGGTTGCTGCCGGCTGCGCCGAATACCACCCGGCCGCGACGATCTCGGTGTCGGTGTCGGTGGTGATGTCGAACCAGATCCAGCCGCCGTCCTCGAACGGCCCCAGGTCGAGCTCGAATTCGGCCACGCCGCGGCCGTTCTCGTCGGTGGCGATCAGGTCGCCGCCGATGCCGATGCGTGAGCCGTCGATCTTCGAGCGATACAGATCGACTCGGCAGGTGCCGACCACCTCCACCCGCAGCACCACCGACGTCAGCACACTCCAGCGACGCCAGTAGGCAGCGGCGAAGGCGTTGAAGTAGGTCTCGAAGCTCACCTCGGACTCGCCGGCGAGCGACACCGATGTCCGGCTCGGTGCGTGCGCGCGTCGCGAATTGTTCGGCGATTCCACCAGATACAGCGACCGCACGTCGATCGGTTCACCGGCGCGCGGGAAGATCACCCGCTGCAGCAGTGCGGTCGCCTTCGACGGGCCGGCGCCCGCCTCCGGGATGTCGGTCTGGTTCACAGGGGTCACTGTCATGTATTCCGCCTCATCGGTTCACACCCGGTCACTGCCCGTCGGACGTCGAGAGCGGGGTGCCCTCGGCGAGGTGCGGCGCCAAGGTGTTGTCGAACATGGTGAGCGCACTGGCGATCGCCATGTGCATGTCCAGGTACTGGTAGGTGCCCAGCCGACCACCGAACAACACGTTGCGCTGTGCGGTCTCGGCTTTCGCGAGGTCGCGGTAAGCCGAGACCTTCGCACGATCCTCCGGGGTGTTGATCGGGTAGTAGGGTTCGTCGTCGGCTTCGGCGAAGCGGCTGAACTCGCGCATGATGACCGTCTTGTCGGCCGGGTAGGAGTCCCGCTCAGGATGGAAATGCCGGAACTCGTGGATACGCGTGTACGGGACGTCGGCGTCGTTGTAGTTCATCACCGGTGTGCCCTGGAAGTCCCCGATGTCAAGTACGTCGGTCTCGAAATCGAGTGTGCGCCAGCCGAGTCGGCCGGCCGAGTAGTCGAAGTAGCGGTCCAGCGGGCCGGTGTAGACCACCGGGGCGTCCGGCGAGATCGCCCGCAACTCGTCGCGCACGTCGAACCAGTCGGTGTCCAGGCGCACCTCGATGCGGTCGTCGGCGGCCATCTTCTCCAGCCACGCCGTGTAGCCGTCGACCGGTAGCCCCTCGTAGGTGTCGTTGAAGTAGCGGTTGTCGAAGGTGTAGCGCACCGGTAGCCGGGTGATGTTACCGGCGGGCAACTCCTTCGGGTCGGTCTGCCACTGTTTGGCGGTGTAGTGCTTGACGAACGCCTCATACAGGGGCCGCCCGATGAGGCTGATCGCCTTCTCCTCGAGGTTGCGGGCCTGCGCGGTGTCGATCTCGGCGGCCTGCTCGGCGATCAGGGCGCGCGCCTCGTCGGGCGAGTAGTAGCGTCCGAAGAACTGCGCGACCAGGCCGAGGCCCATCGGGAACTGATAGGCCTGGCCCTGATACATCGCGAAGACGCGGTGCTGATAGCCGGTGAAATCGGTGAACTGGTTGACGTAGTCCCAGACCCGCTTGTTGGAGGTATGGAACAGGTGCGCGCCGTACTTGTGGATCTCGATGCCGGTGGTCGGCTCGGCCTCGGAGTACGCGTTGCCACCGATGTGTGGCCGGCGGTCCAGCACCAGCACACGCTTGTCGAGTTGGGTCGCGGCCCGCTCGGCGATCGTCAGTCCGAAGAACCCGGAGCCGACCACGATCAGGTCGACGGGGCTGCGGTCCTCACCATTTCCTGCCACGGGTGTTCAGGGTAACGGACCGAACCTGAGTAATCGCCGTGCACACGGCCGCGTGGTGGCGTCGACCTGCACATCCGATCACCGGCCGGGCGGGTGTGAGTCACCCCGGATCTGGGTACCCGCGCACCGGTCGGCCTGAAACCACCGGGCATCGACGTCGTCAGACAACCCTGGAGGGCCCGGTGACCGATGTGCACGTTCTCGATGATCACTCGCCGATGGAACGGGCGGTGGTCGTGGTTCCCGCGCACAATGAAGAACTCCTGCTCACCCGCTGCCTGACCGCGCTGACGGTCGCGGCCGACGCTGTCGCGGTCGAGGTGGAGATCGTGGTGGTCCTCGACGCCTGCACCGATGCCTCCAGCCGGCTCGTACCCGCGCACATCACCGCCCTCACCTGTTCGGCACGGTCGGTGGGCGCTGCGCGTCGTGCCGGTTTCGCCTACGCCGCGAGTCACGATCGCCAGTCGACGCCCGATGAGCACGTCACCTGGTATGCCACCACCGACGCCGATTCCGAGGTTCCGCCGGACTGGTTGGCGACGCACCTGAGCGCAGCGGCCGACGGGGTCGACGCGTTCGTCGGGACGGTGGTCCCCGATGGCTGGGCCGACTGGCCCTCCTCGGTCGCGGAGCTTTTTGCCGACCGTTACCTAGCCGACGACGGCCACC
The DNA here is from genome assembly GCF_021556435.1 of Gordonia tangerina. Lineage (GTDB taxonomy): Bacteria > Actinomycetota > Actinomycetes > Mycobacteriales > Mycobacteriaceae > Gordonia > Gordonia tangerina. The sequence goes on along the minus strand of NZ_JAKGCU010000006.1, from coordinate 45,435 downwards.
ATCACGTGCACGGCGCCAACCTGGGGTTTCGCGCCGACACCTACCGCCGGGTCGGCGGCTTCGCGCCGCGGACCGGCGACGAGGATGTGGACATCGTGCGGCGGCTGATGGCCTCGGGTGCCCGGGTTCGGCGCAGCGCCCGCTCCCCGGTGGCGACCTCGACGCGACGCGACGGACGCACCGACGCCGGATTCGCCGGCTACCTGCAGCGACTCGAGATCCTGGACCGCGCAACACCGGCCCGGCGCTCTGCCGATCGACCCGCCGACGATCCGGAGGTGGCCCGATGATGATGTGTGATGCCCCGGCGCTCGCGGTGCGCATCGTGACCGAAGGAGACCTCGACGTCCCACTCCCGGGCCGCGGCGACACCGCCGATCGATTCCGCATCCTCACCGAACTCTGCCATCGCGACATCTCGATGGGTCGACTCGTCGAGGCCCATCTGGATGCGGACGCGATCCTGGCCGACATCGTCGGCGAACGCACCGGGTTCGGCGAGTTCTGGGGCGTCTGGGCGGCCGAGCCCCCGGAGCCGATGGTGACCGCCGAACGGCACTCCGGGCGGTGGGAGCTCTCCGGGGCCAAGCCGTGGTGTTCGGGCGTGGTCAGCTGCACACACGCCCTGGTCACCGCCCGCGACGGTGACCAGCGGCGGATGTTCGCCGTCGACCTGCAGCAGCCCGGGGTGCGCCCGGAACGGGGTGGCTGGACCGCCGCAGGCATGCGCACCACCGAGACCGGTACCGCTCGCTTCGACCGGGCGGAGGCCCGTCCGATCGGCGCACCGGGCGCCTATTTGGAGCGGGCGGGGTTCTTCCACGGCGGGATAGGCGTCGCGGCCTGCTGGTTCGGCGGCGCCCGGAAAGTGGCCGGCGCGCTGTACACCGCTGCCGGGCGGCGCCGCGACGACGACATCGCGATGATGCATCTCGGTGCGGTCGACGCCCTCCTGGCCCAGGGCCAAGCAATACTCAGTCATGCCGCGATGACGATCGACGCCGCTCCCGACGACATCGATCGGGCCCGCCGGTTGGCCGCGCAGGTCCGCTGGAGCATGGAACAGATCGCCACCGACGTCATCGACCGGGTGAATCGGGCGTTGGGGCCCGAACCGCTCGTGCATCAGCGCGAGCACGCGCAGGCCGTCGCCGACCTCGGCGTCTACATTCGCCAATCGCACGCCGACCGCGACCTGGTGAACCTCGGTCGTCTCGTCGTCGACGACCGTAACCTTCCGGAGGCCCGATGTCGGTGACCGAACCCGATTCCACCGCGAGCGGCCTGGCCGGCACACCGGTCACCACCGACGGCACCACGGAGGACGCCTGGGTCAGCTGGATGGACGCGCAGGAGCCCTGGCCGGAACTGACGCTGGACATCGAGCGCCTGGTGGTGCTCGGCGCGCACCCGGACGACGAGGTGCTCGGTGCAGGCGGGATCATGGCCGCGGCCGCGCAGGCCGGCATCGAGGTCGTGGTGGTGTGCATGTCGGATGGCCGCGCGTCGCATCCGGGGTCGCCTACCCTGTCGCCCGATCAGCTCGCCGACCGGCGCCACATCGAACTCGACACCGCCACCGAGCTGCTGGGTGTCGCCCCGCCCCGATGGTGCGGGCTGCGCGACGGTGCGCTCGCCGAGCAGCGGCACACGATCGGCGGCATCGTCGAGTCGATCGTCGCCGAAGCACCGACCCTCGCGACCGGCCTGCTGTCGGTGTGGTCGGCCGACGGGCACCCCGACCACGACACGGTCGGCGCCGTTGCTGGTGAGGTGGCCGCACGCCTGGACGTGCCGGTGTGGTGGTACCCGATCTGGATGTGGCATTGGGCCGCTCCCGGCGACCCCACCATCCCGTGGCACCGGCTGCGTGCACATCGGATCGACCCGGCGATCCTGGCGGTCAAGCATGCGGCGATCAACGCCTTCGACACCCAGGTCCGGCCACTGTCCGACGACCCGGCAGACGCGGCGATCCTCCCGCCGCACGTGCTGGCCCACCTGATCCGTACCCGCGAGTTCGTGTTCACATGACGCGCGACACCGGGTTTCGGCGAACGATGGCCGACGACTACTTCCATGACATGTACGCACGCAGCGACGACCCGTGGGGCTTCGCCGAGCGGTTCTACGAGCGTCGCAAGTACGCGCTGACGATGGCCGCGCTGCGTGCCGACCATTACGAGCGGGTTTTTGAACCGGGCTGTTCGATCGGAGTACTCAGCGACCAGCTCGCCGCCCGCAGCGATCAGCTGCTGTGCACCGACCTCAGCCCGCGAGCGGTGGAGTTGGCCACCCGACGGCTCGCCCACCACGGCGGTCGCGTGCAAGTACGAACCGCCGACCTGGTGACCGGCTGGCCCGATGAGACGTTCGACCTCATCGTGCTCAGCGAAGTGCTCTACTACCTCGATCCCGTCGCCCTCGACGCTCTGCTGACGCGGCTGCCCCGGTCGCTCCGGCCCCGCGGCGAGGTGATCGCGGTGCACTGGCGGCGTAAAGTCGAGGAGTATCCGCAGTCGGGTGACGACGTTCACGATCGCCTGCTGCACGGAGCGTTGTCCCATGCCGGCGGTTACCGCGACGCCGACCTGCGCCTCGACGTGTTCACCGCCGACGCCGGACCGTCGGTCGCGCAGCGGGAGAATCTCGTACCCTGATCAGGTCACGAGGGCACCCGTAGCGGGGGCGGGCAGCGATCCGCGGAGGAATGAAAATGGACAGCGTGCAGACGACCAGGATGGCCGAACTCATCCGGGAGATCCGAACCGAGGGAGACGACACTGCCGCCGTACTCGGCCGCATCTCCGCCGCCGCGGTCGACTCCGTCCCCGGCACCGAATACGCCAGCGTCACCCTGGTGACCGCAGGCCGGATCGAAACCCCGGTCGTGGTGGGTGATCTCGCCGGCAAATCCGACGCGCTGCAGCGCGAGTTCAACGAGGGCCCGTGCGTACGGTCGGCCGTCGACGACACCACGATCATCATCGACGACATGCGCCGCGAGGACCGGTGGCCACGGTATGCCGAGGCCGCGACCGAACTCGGCATCAAATCGATGGCCTGCTTCTGCCTCTACATCGACGGTCACGATTTCGGCGCTTTGAACCTACTGAGCACCACCACCCATGCGTTCGAGCCCGACGCGATCGCGGTCGGTCAGCTGTTCGCCGCGCATTGCGCCACCGCGTTCTCCGCGGTCCGCGAGAAGCACCAACTGCTCACCGCGCTGAGTTCGCGCGACATCATCGGGCAGGCGAAGGGCATGATCATGGAGCGCTACCGGATCGACGCCGACCAGGCGTTCCGGCTACTGGCCCGACTGTCGCAGGACAGCAACACCAAGCTGGTCGACGTAGCCAAGCAGATCATCGAGGCAGGACCGGGCGTCGACTGAGGCGTCGCAACAGAACTCAGCGCAACCGGTCGTCGTCCGGAAAGCCCTTCACCGGCTGCCCGCCGCCGGCGAGGTAGTCGGCCAGACCCGCCCCCACCAGAGCGTGCGCGCCGGTCTGCTCACTGAACAGCAACATGCCGCGCTGGAAGAGTTGCACCACGCCGTTGCCGTCGGGAGTCAGGTTCGGTACGCCGATGGCCTGACCGAGTGGGCCGGTGACGCCGCCGAGGTCACCGTAGCGGCCGTTGATCGCCTCGGTGCCCGTCGACAGCAGTTGCGCGGCGCCCGGCAGGAGTTGGTCGGTGAGGTTCAGCAGATTCCCCAAGTCCAGGCCGCCGCCACCGGGCATGTCGGGACCGGTGGGTGGCTTCACGATCTTCGGTCGGATGGCTTGTCCCTTGACCGAGAAGAACGCCGACTTGAGTCCCAGTCGGGTGCGGGCCTCTTCGCCGCTGACCTCGACGGTACCGCCGGAGCCGACGGCGCGGACCTTGATCGCGCGACCGTCCTCGGCGCCGAGACCGTTGGCCTCCACGACCTCCAACGCACGTAGCGCACCGACGCCAAATGCCGAGCCCACCTGGCCCGCACCGATCGTCGCGGTCCAGTTGTGGTTCGGCGAGACCGTGTCTCCGTCGTCACGCACCGCCGGGAATCGTCCGCCGGCCGTGTAACCGCCTGTGGACGCGGAGAATTCGGTGAAGGCCGGCTTGCCGCCCTGCAGCAAGATCTGCCCCGGGGTGGCGTCGGCGGCGCGGTTGGTGCGCGGATCCTCGCCCGCCACACCGCCATACACCTGCGAGTTCTGCGTATCGTCGATCTTCTTGCCACCGGCGATCGCGGCCAGCGCATAGGTGCGCGCCGCGACCGCTTGTGCCTTGAGCGCTTCTGCCCCACCGGAATCCGCCCATCCCGGCACGCTCTCCTTGGGGATCACACCCTTGACGTAGTCGTCGATGTGGAGGCGGTTGCTGACGCGACCGCCGTCGTAGCCGAGAGCGCCACGATAGGCCTGGTTGGAGCCACAGAACTTCAGGAACTCGCCGGATGGCCGACTCGGACCCATGTTGACCGGCTCGACCCATTGCGCCGGAACCGACCGCACGACACCGCCACCGCACCCACTGGTGATGGTGGCGGTACCCCCGGACAGGCTGACCGCCTGTCCGGGAGCCACCATTTGGCCACCGACTCGCATCCCGGCGTCCGCGTGCACATTCACCGAGTTCTTCCCGGTCAGAGCGACCGTGATCTCGGGCCTGTCCACCTTCCCCGCGGTGGTGCCGCCGTAATAGTGGCGCAAAATCTGTGTCGCCGACCAGCCCTTCTGGGCGTAGCCGTACGCACCCCATTGACCCATCCCGCGGCCGTGGCCGTGTCCATGGCCGATCAGCGTCACCTCGGAACCGGCCGACAATGTCACGTCCTCGGACAGGATCCGCGGTGCGGTCAGCAGCCCGCCGACGAGCAGCGCGGGCACCAAGCCGATCGCCGCCAGTGACAGCGACCGAGCACGTGTGTGCCGGGGACGTGCGGAAACCAACGTCGCGAGACCTTCCGTGAGCGCGTGCCTGACCGAAACATGAGGCGCGTGTTACTGGTGTGACTAATGTGACGATAGTTAACGATCGCACGGCACGACAACCTCAGCAGGTCACAACCGCATCACGAGTTTCGACGGCTCGGCAGTTCTTAGTGGGCGGCCATACGGTCGCCGAGGATGTCGCGCAGTTGGGTACGCGCCCGGTTGAGCCGCGACTTCACGGTCTGAATCCCGACACCCTGCTGCACGGCGATGTCGGCGTAGGTGAGGTCACCGAATTCGCGCAGCACGATGGCCTCGCGGAACTCCGCGGGGAGCTGGGACAGCGCGTCACGCAGCGAATCCCGAAGAGCGATGTGTTCGTCGAACCGCGGAGCGGCATCGTCGTCGGCGAGTTGGACGGACTCTTCCGGATCGCTGAAATCGGTGATCTGCGTGTTGATTTTACGTTTGCGCACCACCGTCAGCGCGTTGTTGGCGGCGATGCGGTGCAGCCAGGTGGAAAAGCGCGCCTCGCCACGAAACTTGTGCAGGTTCTGCCAAGCCGCGACCAACGTGTTCTGCAAGGCGTCCTCGGCGTCGTGCGGGTTGCCGCAGATGTTGAGACACACCGCCCACACATGATTGCGGTGGGCGGTGACGACCTCGGCGAAGGCCCGCTGGTCGCCTTCGCGTGCCTGCATGAGCAGCGCAGCCTCGTCCATCAGTGGTTCCCGCCCGTCACATCCCCCACCTCAGCTCAGAGATCGTAGTGGCCGTCGTGCGGACCGACACCACCGTGCGTGTCGACACCGGCGTCATCGCCGTGCCCCGCATCGTCGAGGGCGACATCATCGTCTGTTTGGTCGCCGAGTTCGCTGTGGTCACCGGCCACGATGACGTCGTGATCCGACGCCGACCCCGACTCGACACCATCGTGGGTGTCGTCGAGCCCGGCCGGTTCGACGATGATCTCGTCGTCATCGGCAAGCGCCGGCGGTTCGTCGTCCATCTCCGGAACCGTGTCGGGATCGGCGGTCGCCGACGGATCGAACGCGGCCTGCAGCGCCGCACTCCAGACGTCGTCGGGGGGCGCCGGTGACGTGGCGGGGTCGATGCCGAGCGAAGCCAGGATCGACGGCTCCTCCTGCATGTGTTGCCCTCCGTTCGGATGAATCCGCGTTCGCCACCGCGTGGTGGCCGGTCCCCTATGTGATGCTACGGGCCGTCGGGAATGTTCCCACAACGAATTGCCGATGGCCGCCGACGTTTGGTCCTCGAGAGATTCGAGGCGGGCGCATTCTGGAACCGGGGAACATTCTGGGCCGCCGGGCACATCAGACACGTGACAGCTCGACCACATAGACCAGGAAGGCCCCACCATGCTCCCCAACGATCACGGCACCTCCAGCACCCCCGGCACCGCCACCGAGGGCGGCGTGCGCCACACCACCGATGCGCAGGGCAACGACGTCGCGGTCCACTACGACGCGGCGGGCAATGTCTCTCTCGTGGAGGTCGACACCGACGGCGACGGGCGCTACGACACCGCTGCGGTGTCCACCGCCGACGGCACCACCCTGGTCGGCCACGACGACGACGGCGACGGCCGCATCGACACGATTGCGCACGTCGACCGCGACGGCGATCTCACCCGCGTCGACACCGTGGAGAACGGCCAGATCGTGGCCTCGACCCTCGACCAGGACGGAAACGGCGCACCGGACACCGTCATCGAGGACACCGACCGCGACGGTGTCGCCGACCGCATCTCCTACGACCGGGACGGTGACGGTCGCATCGACTACATCGCTGCCGACACGGACGGCGACGGACAGCTCGACGCCTACGTCGCCGACAATGATGGTGACGGCCAGGCCGACTCCTACTCCGGTGGTGGCGATTCCTACGGCAGCGACTCGTACGGCAGCGACCCCTACGGCCAGGACCAGGTCCCACACTCCGAGGACGGCAGCGGGTACGGCGCCGACGACACGGTGCTCTGACCTCCACTCATCGCCCCCCCTCATCGCATCGCCCCCGACCAGCCCACCCCGGCGGTCGGGGGCGTTGTCGTCTGCTCGCCACTCACCGACGACCCCACTCACCGACGACGCTGCAGCTGCAAACGCGACATCGTGTACGTCACCAGCACAGTCGCCACCAACAGCATTGCGCTGCAGGCGAGTACCACGTTCGACCCGGTGGCATCCCAGATGGCGGCGCCTCGGGTCTGCGGGGCCAGTGGTGAGTTCGTGTTCACCTCGACCGCACCGGCCGCGGCGGCGTATCCCCAGTAGGACGGGAACAGCCAGGGCAGCTGGGCCAACACCGGTGTGCTGATCCGGAACAGCCCGCCGCAGAACACCAGCTGCGCGATGATCAACACCACCAGCGGCGGCATCGTCTGTTCGGTGGAGCGCACCGTGACCGACACGGCCAGACCGACGACGGTGCTGACGCAGGCGAGTGCACTGACCGCGCACACGAGTTCCAGCGGAGCGGTACCGAACACACCGCCGGCGGGAATCCCTTTGCCCAGGAGGGTGATCGTGATCATGACCATGCACTGGGTCACTGCCACGATGCAGAACACGACGATCTTCGCCGCAAGGTAGGCACCGGGACGCAACCCGACGGCCCGCTCCCGTTCGAAGACGTCGCGCTCACCGATGAGATCGCGGATGGTGAGCGCCGTGCCCATGAAGGTCGCGCCGACCACCAGGATCACCAGGATCTGCAGGGCTTCGCCGGCGGTCTCGGGATTCTGGTTGACCGCGAAACCCCGCGAGCCCGGGATCACCAGCGTCAGCAGGCCGAGGACCAGCGGTAGTGCCGAGAGGAACGCCAGATAGCCGGGGTCGGCGACGAGGAGTCGGAATTGTCGGCGGATGACGGTGCCACACTGCCGGAACGCCGACGCCTGTGGCGTACCGATCAGCGGTCCGGTGGGCCGTCGAACCGGGATGGCGGGCGCTCGCCGGGAACGGGCGAGGTGGGCCCGATGGGCGAGCACCGGGTGAGCGGTCACGAAGGCGAAGACCTCGGCCCAGTCGGCGCTGCCCATCGCGGCCGGGATGTGGTCGGGGCGGCCGACGAAGGCGGTGCGGCCACCGGGCGCCAGCAGAAGCACTTGATCGCACGTCGCGAGATGTGCCAGCGAGTGCGTGACGACCAGAACCACGCGCCCGCCGTCGGCGAGGCGACGCAGCGCGGCCATCACCTGGCGGTCGAGTGCCGGATCGAGACCCGAGGTCGGTTCGTCGAGGATCAGCAGGCTGGGCCCGGTCAGCAACTCCATCGCCATCGAGGCACGTTTGCGCTGGCCGCCGGACAGTCGGTCGATGCGGGTGTCGAGGTGATGGGACAGCTGCAGTTCGGCGAGAACCCCGGCGACGACACGGTCGCGATCGGCGGAGGTCAGATCCGGCGGCAGCCGCAGTTCGGCGGCGTAGCCGAGCGCCTCGCGCACGGTGAGCCGCCGGTGCAGCACATCGTTCTGCGGCACCATCCCGATCCGGGTGTGCATCGCGTCGTACTCGCCGTGCACGTCGCGGCCCTCGAAGGTCACCACGCCGGCCGACGGGGTGCTCAGGCCGGCGACCACCCGGGCCACCGTCGACTTCCCCGCCCCGGATGGTCCGATCACCGCCGTCAATGTGCCGGGGCGGGCGGTGAATTCGACGTCACGCAGCAACGTGGTGCCACTATCGAGGGTGAGTCCGACGCCACGCACGTGCAGGCCGTCGGAGGCTCCTGCGGGTGCGCCATCACGGGCGAGGACATCGCCGTTCACCATGAGGTCGGTGTTGCCGATCGTGATCACCGATCCGTCGAGAAGCGCGGCCCGGTCGACTCGGTGACCGTCGACATAGGTGCCGTTGCTGCTGGCGAGGTCTTCGATGATCAGCTCCTCGTTGACCTGTCGGACGACCCGGGCGTGATGACGGGATGCCGGCATGTCATCGACCACCACATCGTTGTCCGGGGTGCGTCCGATCGTGGTGATGCCGCGCACCGTGATCCCGCGCTCGGACCACCGGTCGGGTTGATCGACGACCAGGTCGATCACCAGCGACGGACCGTCGTCGGGGTCGGAGAGACGCACCACGGTCGGCGCGGCGACCATGACCTCGGTGACCGCGATGCCGGCCACGAAGGCCGGCATCGCGGGATCCTGCGCGGATACCCACCATCGGTTGGTCCGCCACTCGATCTGCACGTGGCGGGCGGCGATCAGCGGGTGATCGACGACGATGTCGTTGCCGACCGCGGACCCGACGCTCACCTGCGGATGCTCGCCGAGCTCGTGGACGGTCGCGCCCACCGTCACGGTGCCGCGGATCATCGTGGCCATCATCTCGGTGACCCGCAGGCCCGGTCAGAACGCGTCGTGTGCGTCGAGAGTGGTGTCGGCGTACGGTTCGTAGGCGTCTGCGGGATCAGTGTTTGCAGTGTCGGCTTCGGGGACATCGGACTCGGGGGCCGACGGCGCCGTCGACGGGGCGTTCTCGCCGTGCGGCTCACCACCGAGATAGCCGATGCGGTCGGCCTGACCGTCACCATCCGTGTCGGTGATCACGGTGTCGGGGGAGCCGTCGTTGTCGGCGTCGACGACGGTGGTGTCGAAACCGCCGTCGCGGTCGGTGTCGACGAGCTGCACGTCGAGATTGCCGTCGCCGTCCACATCGATCGCCGAGGACACGACCTGACCGTGGTCGAGGCCGTCGATCTGGATCACGTCGCCGTCGGCGGAGAGCTTTGCGATCACATCCGCGGAACCGTCGTCGTCCGAGTCGGATTCGACGATCGTCGTGCCGTCCGGACCGCCGTAGACCAGCGTGTCATAGGTGCCGTTGTGGTCGGTGTCTGCTTCGACGAGCACCACGTTGCCGGTGTCGTCGAGGTAGGAGTTGATCGCGGTGCCGTCGGCGGTGGTGCCGTGCACCACATCGACGTTGCCGTCGCGGTCGATGTCGACGGCGCTATGGGTGGTTCCCTCCGGCGCGGAACTGTCGGTGGTGCTGGTGCTGGTGGTGGCGGTGCTGCTGTTGCTGGTGGCGGTGCTGTCGGACATGGTTCTCACCCTTCGTCGCACCCCGCTCGGCGGGGCCTGTGTGCGTTGTCAAAGATCTGACGACAGCGGAGGGTGACAATGTTCCCGGAGGAGCCGAACGAGGCTTTAGTTCATCAGACCCGACCGGGTGAGGAAGGTCTTCGCGTCATCGACGCTTGCCACGCCGAACACGTCCACCAGCAACCCCGTCGAGGTGTTGGCATAGTCGATCTTGTAGCTCGACTCCGCACTCGAGCGCGGTGCGATATCCGCGGCGGACACACGATCGGAATCCTCCACCAGCTCACCCTTGCCGTCGGAGTAGATGCCGTTGCGGATGTTGACGATGGTGCTGTCGGCCTCGTTGTCGTCCACGTGGAACGAGATGAAGTAGGTCAGCGACTCGGGTTGGCCGAGTTCGGCCAACGTGCTGTCCTCGGCGATGTCGCACAGCATCTTGACGGCGTCGTTGCTGTTGAAGCCGGTCTTGCGGCAGTTGGCGACTGACGCCTGCAGCGGCCCGGGCAGCGCGGCCATCAGGGCGGTCTCGTCGGTCAGGATTCGGCCACCGTCTTTGCCGGTTTCGCCGGCGGCGCTCACCTGCCCCGTGTCTCCTGACGCGTCGGGCGTCCCGGAGGCCGACGGGACGTCGGGATTCGGGTTGTCGTCGTCGGAAGAGTTCACCAGAGCGGCAGCGCCGGCACCGATTCCCACCACGGCGATCACCCCGACGGCGATCGCGGCGATCCGTCCCCACCGTCGACCACCCGACGACGAGGAGGTCGGTGCCACCGACTTCGCGGCGTTCAGACCGGTGCCCGCACCGGGGGGAGCCGGCATCCGATCGGACGCTGACGGCACGCCGGCCGGCCGTTCGTTGGTACGCGGGGCGCCCTCGACGATGGCGGTTACCAATGCACCCTGGGCGACCACGGTTTTCGGATCGTCGAGCGTGGCGACGGGACCGAGTTCGGTGAGCCGCTGCTGAATCATCGGGATGCGCGACGACCCGCCGGTGAGATACAGCGCCGACAGCTGATCTGCGTGAGTGATTCCCGCGTCACCGAGCGCCGCACGCGTCAGCTGCATCGCCTGCCCCACGGCCGGAGCGATGAGCTCGTCGAATTCGTCGCGGGTGATCTGCAGGGTGGTGCGGCCGGTGGGGGTGGGCACGGTGATGGTGGCCGACGGCGCCTCCGACAACAACTCCTTGGCGTGCCGAATCGAATCCTGCAGGCTCTGCATCACATCCACGGACGCCTGCCGGCGCAGCCACGTCACGACATCCGGATCACGGTCGGCCAGGCGTTCCTCGACCCACCGCTGCACGAGGGCGTCGAGGTTCTTGCCGCCGAGCCCGTTGTCGCCGCGGGCCGCGATCACCTCGAAGGAGTTGGGCGCGGTCACCGTCAACACCGCGATATCCAGTGTGCCGCCACCGAAGTCGAAGACCGCGATCCGCGCTCCCGGTTGCATCGCGTGCGATCGCGAGTAGTGCGCCGCGGCGGCACGGGGTTCGGAGACGGTGACGATCCGCGCCGGGTGGATCCCGGCCGTGGCCGCCGCGTCCACCAGCACCCGTATCTGCTGCTGCGCCCAGGCTTCCGGATGGGTGAGCACCACCTGCGCGGGCGGCGTCCCGGCGTGCGCGGCCATTCCACGCGCGATGATCGTCCGGATCACCGCCGACACGAGGACGTAGGTCGGCATGGTCTGCCCGTTGACGGTGCAGGTCGGGTCAGCACCGATCAAACGTTTCGGAGAGGCCACGAAGCCCGACGGATTCTGTTGTGCGGCATTGATCGCCGCGTCACCGACGGCGATGTTGCCGCCGCTGCCGGCGACGTACACCGCCGACGGCATCAGGTTGCTGGTGTGCGAGAGCGCCAGCGTCTCGATGCCACCGCTGGTCGCCCCGGAGTGCGCGGCGGCGGAGTTGGAAGTGCCGAAGTCGACGGCCAGCGTCCACGCGGCCGCTGTCGGGGGCGGCGGGGTCATCGGTTGCTGGGTCATCGGTCCCGGGTGCATCGGGTGCGGATTCATCGGCGGCGGGGTCATGGGTCTCGGTTCCTCGGATGCGGCGGGCTCAGCCCGGTGGCGGAGTCGGGGTGGTCGGCACAGTAGGGGCGGTGTAGGTGCGGATCAGGGTGACGATGGCGGCATCCTCGGCCGCCGACCCGGTGGCCAACGAGCGTTGCTGGAGCATCCCCAGCCGCCGGGCCGCCTCCGCGGTCACCGCCTGCGGCGGTGCGTCATCAGGCAATCCCACACGTCCCGCCGGGGTGGTCGCGGTGAGCACGGTGCGCAGCTCGTCGGTGATCGACGCCTGCGGATCGGTTCGCAGCATGCGCTGATAGTCCTCCAGGACGGTCACCATCTGCAGCGCCGGCGCTGCGCGCAATTGCGCTGCCAGCGAACGGATCTGCTCTCGCGCCGGGTGAGTGAAGGACAGCTGATCGAGTCGCGCCAGGATGCGGTGCGCGCGATGCAGGATCGCGAAGCGCGTGGTGGACGCGTCCAGAGCCCGCATCAGCCCGCCGATGCCAGATCGGTCGGTCAGCCATGCATTCAGTGCCGCCGCACCACCCGCGGCGATCTCGCGCCCGTTGAGTACGCCGTATTCACCGAGCAAGCCGAGCAGCTGGATGCGCACTGTCAGCGGCAACACCTCGTCGGCGTCGTCGGCGTCGAAGGTGCGGATCAACTCGAGCGTCGGCATCCCGCGCAGCCGGCCGAGCGCTGCGGCATGGTGTTCGGTCAGCATGCCGGTGTGGCTGGTCTGGGCCATCAGCCCGGAGATCGGCACTACTGTGCTGACCGTCGCCGACAGCTGTCGTGCCATCCGCACGGCGTGCTCGGCGGCATGCCCGAGCGGGTCGCGACGGCCCAGCGCGCCCTCGCCGAAGGAGTCGGCCCGCGAGAGCACGCCGAGCATGTTCAGCGGCGTGAACGGCAACTGGGAGAGGAACTCGATCTCGTCGATCCGGGGTGCCGCGTCGAAGAGGAAGACCGCAGCGTCGGCGTCGATCGATGCGCTGCGGGTCTGTTCGAACCCGTCGATGGTGGCGCGTCGGGTGGCGGTGTCGTTGTCCACCGTCAGCGTCGACAGGCCGGGAGTGTCGATGAGAGTCAATCGACGCAGCGCCGCCGACGGCAACCACCGGTCCACGTAGGCGATGTCGGGGGTGGCCAGCGGCAGCGGGACCTGCTGATGCGGACCAACCGTCACCGGATGCCGTCGCCCGTCGACGCCCACAACTTCAGCACGCGACGGCGAACCGTCCTGGTAAACGGTCACGGTGTTGGTGGCCTCCAACGCGGCGGTCTCGGCCACCGGCGCCCCGATCAGTGCGTTGACCAATGTCGACTTGCCTGCTTTGAGCCGGCCGACGATCACCACCCGCGGCGGTGACCACAGGATGGTGCCGATCGAGTTGGCATGTGCGGCCAGGTCGCCGCCGAACGCGGCGAGCTGATGCAGGCCGCGATCGAGGGTGGCGTGCACCGGATCGGGATGCGTCACGCGCCGACTCCCGCCATCAGTTGTTCGGCCGCGGCGATCCGTTTCTCCACGATCTGCAGGTTCGTGGTCAGCCGGGCGGTGGATTTCTCCCGGGCCGCAGCGTCGGCCGACGCCGCCTTTTGGACCTCGTTGATGGTTTTCTGCAGCTGCTCGATTGTGGTCCGCAGGTAATCGCGGTAACGGATGATGATCTCCGGGCGCGACTGCGCCACTGCACTTTCCAGCAGCCGGCCGGTGGCCGCCTTGGTGGTGGCGATCGTCTCGCGCAGCCAGGTGAGCAGATTGGTCTTGCCTGCCCGGATGGCCCGGAAGCTCAGATTGACGCCCACCCATACCGTGCCCACCACCACGCCGACGCCCATCAATGCGGACAGACCCAACAAACCGCCGAGTGTCGAGCCACCCACGACACCCATTGTCAGCAGGGTGGGATCGAGCAGTCCGTGGCGCTTGTTGCCGACCTGATGAGACTCGATCCGTTTGTCCTGCATGGACGTGACGATGCGCGCGCTGAGTTCCTCCCAGACACTCGGGTCGTCGGCAAACCGGGGGGCGATGATCTCATCGTGCAGGCGGGCCAGGAAGGTCGACAGTGTCTGTGCCATCGCCTGTTGCAGGTCGGCCTGCATGTCCGCGGTGAACTTCTGCTCGCTGCGCCGCAGCACGGCCATGCCATGGGTGTTGACGTATGTCGTCCACTTGTCGCGGATCTCGTCGAGGCGCCGCTCGAGGTCGTCGATGGCCGACTGTCGCAGCAATGTCAGGTCCCGCGCCAGGTACTGCTCCCACTGCCGCGACTGCTCCTGCAGTTCGGCAAGGCGGTTCAGGTCGGCGGTCAGGTCGGGCAACGCATCCGCGCCCGCCGCCACTGCGTCGAGTTCGCGGCGCACCCTGCTCCGGACCGACCGCAGTCCTTCCAGGCAGGTGCGCACTGCATCGAGGTGTGGGAGTTCGGCGGCGGCATCGAGCCGTCGGACGATCTCGGTGCGCAGCGTGGTGATCCCGCTGTCCTCTTCGAGGCGATCTCGGACGGTGGGGTCGTCGATGTCGGCAGCGATCACCGCGAGCAGGCTCGACACCCCCAGCACGGTCACCGGCCGTCCCAGCTCGGTGGCCAGGATCTGTTCGTTCTCGGCGACGATCTCGCGCCAGCGACGCAGGTTCTTGTCGGTCTTGGTGACCACCACGATCACCGAGTCCACGGTGGCCGTCGCTTCCCGGACGAACGCCATCTCCGGGGCGGTCAGCGGCGACGACGCATCACACACCAACACGAGCACGCACGCCTGTTCGGCCGACTGGGCGGCCAGCCGCGCCAACCTCGGGTCGAGCCCCCCGACCCCCGGGGTGTCGACGAGGGTCATGTCGGCCATCCGGGCATCCCGCACCGCCAGTGCGGCGGCGGTCGGCAGCTCGTCGACGCGCGGGTCACACACATGCGTCCCCGTGGTGGTCACCCACTGCGGCAACTCCGCGACATCGATCCGCCGCGACCCGGTCGGGAAGAACAGCTCGGCCACACGCGCCTGTTCGAGGCCGGCTTCGGGGGTGACGCCGACCGCCACCGAGGACGTCACATCGACCCCGACCGGACAGAGATCTCGTTGTCCGACAAGTGCGTTGACGAGCGAACTCTTGCCGCGCTGCACCTCGCCCACCACCACCACGGTGCGCGTCTGCACACCGCGATCGAGCTTGGCCAACGCGACGTCGGCGAGCCCATCGAGCTGATAGGCGCGCAGCACTTTGACCGCACCGTCGACCACCGCGGACACCTCCGCAGGGGCGGTTCCGGAGGCCACTGCCTGCGGCGTGGACTCACCCATCGATGGCTTCCCCCGGTCATGTTCGGTCACGGAAAACAGCAGAGCACGGATATCAGCTGCCTGCCGGGGCCGTAGTCTACCGAGATGAATTCTGCGCTGGTCATTCCTTCGGTGCACTAATCTGCATCCGAAGCTCGGGGGAACATTCGTCGGTCGCCACCGCATCGAACCCACGACACAGTTGTGAGCCCGCCGCTACAGGTCGGGATGCTGCGAGAGGGGAACGACAAGATGATGTGCGCACCGACGCCAGGTGGACGAGCGAGAGCAGGACGGTGGCTGGCGGCCTCCGGCGCGCTGGCCGCCGCGCTGATCGCGGTCGCCGGCTGCACCACCGACGGGACGCCGAGGAGCACACAGGCCGCGGCGGTGTCGTCGGCCGCCGAGCCCTCGGTGGATCTCGCCGCCCTGGACACCGGGGCCTACCCGACCGCGCCGCGGCCGGAGTTCGGGAAGGCGACCACCGACAACATCCTGCAGGTCGAAGGGCAGCGAATGGCCCAGTTCATCGTCGTACCGTTCGAGATCGATGCAGATCTCACGAAGAGCGGGCTGCCCACGATGGTGATCACCGGTAAGTCGAATCTGCGCCTGGTGTTCTCCCCGGAGGTCGCGAACGTGCCCGCCAACGAGAAGATGCTCGGCGGTTATGTCTCGACGGCGGCGACCCCGGACGAGAGTCTGCGCGCCGGTCAGCGGCGCAGCCTCAACAACCTGGTGGTGCGGTATCTGACCGCCGGTGACGCCACCGCCGCGGCACAGCAGATGGCCGACGCGGCCGCCAAATCCGCCGGCACCCGACCCAGCACGCTGCCGGGTCTGCCCGACACCATGGTGGTTCGCGGCACCAGCGGCGGCAACCGGCAGATCATGGCGTTCACGCCACACAAGACCTATGTGCTCTACCAGTGGTACGAAACGACACCGGCGCAGCAGGACCGCCTCGAACCCACGATCGGCAAGGCTTTGGAACTGCAGACACCGCTGATCGATCAGTTCCCCGCCACACCCACCAAGGCCGAGGCGGCCGCGCGTGGCGTCTCCGGCTCCAGCGCGCCACAGATCGACCAGGATCATGTCCTCATCTACGCGTTGCCCTACAGCGACGAGGAACTGAAAGACGCCAAGGCCAACGTGCCCGGCGGCAGCGTGCGGGCGGTCTACGGTCCGCGCGGGATGGCGCACACGAGTACCGATCCGGTCACCGACTACAACGTGCTCACCGAGACGGGGTCCACCGCCAACGCCGTCGAGCGCTCGACCGTGTACCGGGCCGAGACGGCCGAGGGCGGTCAGAAGATCGTCGACGCGTTCCTCGCCTCGAACCGCAATCAGGGCTGGTCCGACATCGACAGCCCGGCGGGCCTGTCGGTGGCGAACTGCCAATCGAAGACACAGTTCTTCTGGTGCATCGTGCGTGACGGTCGCTACGTTGCCTCGGTGTCGTCGAGTAGTGAGCGGGACGTTCACCAGCAGATCTCGGCGCAGTACGTGATCTTGACCAAGGCCGATCAGCAAGCGGAGTGATTCACACGAGTCACACTAGATAACAACTGCATCACGGGTTACTGAGAAGCGGCGCGCGGTGCGGATGTCCGCGGCATCCGACCACCACGATGGCGAACCATGCGCCGAGTTCGTCCCAACGCCCGCCCCAGGCCGTCGTTCGTGCTCGCGACGATCGCCGCTGCGATCGTCGCGAGTCCGTTCGCCATCATCGTGACCGGGTCGGAGCCACAACCCACCGACAACCACCGAGAGGTGCCGCCGACCGCAATCGATCAGATCGGGCTCGGCGATGTGCCGTCGGCGGTGGTCGATCTCGCCGAGTCCGGGTTGTCGGCGGCCGGGCTGAAGCTGCCCGAGATCGATCCGACGGCATTCGGGTTGCGTGACCTGAGCGGCGTGCAGGGCCCGGCAGCGCCGGAGACGCCTGCCGACCCCGAGTCCGAGCCGGCACCGCAGCGGAATCCCGAACCGTCGGCCGAAGCGGAGCCCAAGCCGGAGCCTAAGTCGCCACCGACGCCGCAGGCACCGACGTCGCCCGGTGCGAAGTCGGCCGCGCCGGCGGCACCGCCGGCACCGCCGCGGATGGCCGACGGCCGGGAGGTTGGCGTGGCGGTCAAGCACATCGTCCGCGACGACCCGCTGAAGATGGTCGCGTTCACCTGGGACCGGGCGGTCGATGCGTCGATGATGCTGCGGGCCCGCAACGACGACGGGTCGTGGGGGGACTGGCTCGATCTCGACCCGGTCGACACGGCCTACCCGGTCTCAGCGGAGCACCCGATGGGCACCGAACCGGTGTGGGTGGGTGATGCCAAGGAGGTCCAGGTGGCGGTGTCCGACGACGGGCTCGCGATCCCGGCGGCCGAACCGCAGGGCGGCGGTCTGGTCGAACTCGGCATCGGCACCGCCAGCACCGTCGTCACGGAGCTGCTCGAGACCGTGGTGCCGGCGTTGACGGCGACGCTCATCAGCCCGGAAGGTCTGCTGTCGCTCGGGTCATCGTTGCTGACGCCGCTACTCGGCGGTCCGCAGGTGGTTGCGCGGGCACAGTGGGGCGCCGACGAGTCGATGCGGTGCTCACAGCCGACGTTCTCCCCGAACGTCCGCGGCGCCGTGGTCCACCACACCGCGGGCAGCAACGATTACACGCCGGAGCAGTCGGCGGAGATCGTCCGCGGCATCTACGCGTATCACGCACGCACGCTGAACTGGTGCGACATCGGCTACAACGTGCTGGTCGACAAGTACGGTCAGATCTTCGAGGGTGCGTTCGGTGGTCTCGACCGGAACGTGGAGGGCACGCACACCGGCGGGTTCAACAAGAACACGGTCGGGGTGTCGATGATCGGCAATCTCGACGAGGTCGCACCGACCACCCCGATGATCTCGTCGGTGGCGAACTTCCTGCGCTGGCGCCTCGGGAAGGCAGGGGTGAACCCCGCGACCAACGCGCAGCTGACCGCGGAGTACTTCTCCGACAGCAAGTTCCCGGTCGGCGCCGTCACCAATCTGCCGGTGATCAGCGGCCACCGCGACTACAACAACACCAGTTGTCCCGGTGAGTTCGGTTACGCCGCACTGGGTCCGATCCGCACGATGGTGGCGGGCTCCTCGGCACCGCAAGAACCGGCACCGCAGGAGTCGGCACCACAGGAGTCGGCACCACAGGAGTCGGCACCACAGGAGTCGGCACCGCCGGCGGAGCCCGCACCGGCACCGCCACCCGCCGAGCCGGTGTCACCGGCGCCGCCTCCCGCCGCCTGATTCACTGTCCGCGCCTGGCCGAGTGAGTTCAACGTGCCGGAAACCGGAACGTTCACCTCACTCGCGAGTCAGACCACGCCACCGCAGTGAGCTACCCGAACCACCGCTCCAGCACGCGGGCGACGCCGTCCTCGTTGTTTCCGACGGTGATCTCGTCGGCGGCGGCCAACGCCGCGGGGTGGCCGTGGCTCATCGCCACGCCGTGGCCGGCCCAGCTGAGCATCTCGACGTCGTTGGGCATGTCGCCGAAGGCGACGGTCGCCGACGAGTCCAGCTGCGCCAGTTCGACGATGTGCCGCAGCCCGGACGCCTTGTGCGTATCGGGCACCGCCAACTCGACCAGCCCGTTGTCGGTCGAAAAGGTGATTTGTGCCAGCCCGTCGACCGTGTCCTTGAGTCGGGCAGCGATCTCGTCGCTACGCATATCCGGTTGGCGAACAAGCAGTTTCACTGCCGGTTCGGCATGCACCTCGTCGTCACCCACCTCGATATGGTCGGGATTGAGCCAGGCGTGACGGTATCCCGAGGTGGCTACGAAAGGCGGGGTGGCGGCGTCGTAGGCGGACCGTCCAGCACGTTCGGCGGCGATACCACACCCCGGTACCTGCCGATAAGCCTGCGCCACGAGCTTCTCCAGGACGTCGGGTGCCATTGTCGCGGCAGAGATCACGTGGTCATGCTCGACGTCATAGAGGATGGCGCCGTTGGCGCACACCGCGTATCGCACATGTGCTGCGGTGCCCTCGAGTTGATCGGTGATCTCGGCGATCCACCTGGGCGGTCGGCCGGTGGCCAACACGAAGTCGACGCCGCGCTCGGCGGCGGCCGCCAAGACCTCGATCGTCCTAAGCGACACGCGATTCTCATCATCGATGAGGGTGCCGTCCACATCCGACGCGATCAGCGTGGGCGGACCGAAGGCCCCCGAATCCGCGGGTGTCGGGCTCACCGCTCACCTCGCGCCTTCTGTGCACGCGCGTTGGCCTTCGCCGCCGCCTCGGCGTCTTCGATCACCCGGGCCTGTTCCGGTGTCGGTGCCGAGCCGCCGAGTCGGGCGGGCACCCAGAACTCGCCTTGCGGATGCGGCCCGTAGGCGTCCTGCACCTGGTGCAACAATGTCGTCATCTCCTCTCGCAGCCGGGCAGTGGCCGCATGCGAGTCCTCGCCGGCGTCGACCCGCACCGGCTCGCCGTAGCTGACCGCAACCGGCAGTCGACTGCGGCCCATCTGTCGGGTGCCCGTCTCGGTTTTGGTCCATTGGCGCTGGGCACCCCAGACGATCGCCGGGACGATCGGCACACCCGCCTCCCCGGCCATGCGTACCGCGCCGGTCTTGAACTCCTTGAGTTCGAAACTGCGACTGATGGTCGACTCCGGGTAGACGGCGACCATCTCGCCGTCTGAGAGTTCGTCGACGGCGGCACGATAGGCGTCGGCACCGACCGACCGGTCCACCGGCACCGTCTTGGTGTGGTTGACCAGGAAACGCATGATCGCCACATCCATCACCTCGGACTTGATCATGAACCGGGTGCGCCGGCCGACCCGGTACAGCCCGAGCGCCAGCGGCAGGAAGTCGACATAGCTGGTGTGGTTGACGGCCAGCACTGCCCCACCGGCGCGCGGGATGTTCTGCAGACCCGAGAACCGCAGGTCCAGCCCCTGCGCTCGCACCAAGCCATTCGCGATGACCTCGAGCGTCCGGTAGACCGGTTCCATGTTGAGCCAGGGTAGTCGGGGGCGATCAGGAGGCCTCGCCGCCCGCCTCTCGCTCGGCGCGGCGGGCCGCTTTGGCCGCTTGTTCCTCGGCATCCATCCGGTTGGCCTCCTCGAGAGTGGGCGCCGACCCGCCCAGGCGCGCGGGCACCCAGTATTCGCCGGCGGGATGCTCACCGTAGGCGTCCTGCAGTTCGAGCAGCTTCTTGCCCATCACCTCGTGCAGCCGCGCGGTGATCTCCTCGGCGGTGCCCGCCGGTTCGATGGGTTCGGCGACCCCGATCATGATCTTGACGTTGCTGCGCCCGAGGTTCTTGGGGTGGCCCTTGGTCCACACCCGCTGCGCACCCCAGATCACCGTGGGGATGATGGGCGCACCCGATTCCAGTGCCATGCGCGCGGCACCGGACTTGAAGTCCTTGAGCTCGAAGCTGCGGCTGATCGTCGCCTCCGGGTAGACACCCACGAGTTCGCCACGTTTGAGATAGTCCACGGCGTCGCGATAGCTCTGTGCGCCGCTGCCTCGATCGACCGGGATGTGTTTGAGCGCACGCATGATCGGACCGGAGACCTTGCTGTCGAACACCTCCTTCTTCGCCATGAACCGCACTTTGCGGCGGCCTTGCAGAAAGGCGGGGATGCCGGCATAGGTGAAGTCCATGTACCCGGTGTGGTTGATCGCGACCACACCCGGGCCGTCGACGGGAACGTTCTCCACCCCCGACACCTTGAACTTCAGGCCCTCGGCCAGCCACAACAGGCGTGCGGTGGTGATCACAGCGTCGTAGACCGGTTCCATGCGTCGAGCTTAGGCCATGGGCGAGGCGCTACCCTGGGAGCCGATTTCGATCTCGGGCCCCTACCCAGCGGCTCGAGTGCGAGGAGGCGAGAAGTTGCAGATCACCAGCGTGGGACATGCCGGTTTCCACATCCAGACCGCGGCCGGTTCGATCCTCTGCGATCCGTGGGTCAACCCTGCCTACTTCGCGTCGTGGGTGCCGTTCCCCGACAACTCCGAGCTCGACTGGCGTTCACTCGGCGACTGTGACTACCTGTACGTCTCGCATCTGCATCGCGATCATTTCGACGAGCGCAACCTGCGCGAGAACGTCAACAAGGACGCGACCGTACTGCTGCCCGACTACCCGGTGCCCGATCTCAAGCGGGAGCTCGAGAAGCTCGGCTTCCACAGGTTCGTGGAGACCGAGGACTCGGTGAAGACGACGATCAGCGGCCCCAAGGGGTCGCTGGATGTGATGATCATCGCGCTGCGCGCACCCGCCGACGGGCCCATCGGCGACAGCGGTCTGATCGTCTCCGACGGCGAGACCACCTGCTTCAACATGAACGACGCCCGGCCGATCGACCTCGATGTCATCTCCGAGGCGTTCGGCCACGTCGATGTGCACCTGCTGCAGTACTCGGGTGCGATCTGGTATCCGATGGTCTACGACATCCCGCGCAAGTCGAAGGCGAACTTCGCTGCGCAGAAGCGGCAGCGCGGCATGGACCGGGCGCGCTCCTACATCGAGCAGGTCGACGCGAGCTGGGTTGTCCCGTCGGCCGGGCCGCCGATGTTCCTCGACGAGGACCTGTTCGGGCTCAACGATTTCGGGTCCGGGGTCGACGGCGCCGATGAGACGTCGATCTTCCCTGACCAGGAAACCTTCCTCGAACAGATGCGCATCCACGGCACCGACGACGGCGAGAAGCACCGCGGCCTGATGATGGTGTCGGGTTCGATCGCCGAGTTCGCCGGGTCGTCGCTGATCGAGGTCTCCCACCCGTATCCGCCGGGTGAGGTCTTCGGCGAGAACAAGCGTGCGTACCTGGAGAAGATGAAGGAGAAGTTCGCTCCGGTGATCGCGGCCGAGAAGGCCACCTGGGCACCGGCCGACGGTGATCCGTTGCTGCCGGCCCTCAAGGAACTCTTCGAACCGATCATGGCGCAGTCGGACCTGATCTGCGACGGCATCGGGTATCCAGTGGGTCTCGTGATGGGTGACGAGGTCGTCGTGGTGGACTTCCCCAACCGCATCGTGCGCGAACCGAAAGAGGGAGAAGGCAAGTACCGCTACGGCTTCCGGATCGCACCGGAGCTCGTGCGGACCGTGCTGCGCGACGACGAACCGGACTGGGTCAACACCATCTTCCTCTCCACCCGGTTCACCACGTGGCGCATCGGCGGCTACAACGAGTACCTGTACACCTTCTTCAAGTGCCTGACCGACGAGCGGATCGCCTACGCCGACGGCTGGTTCGCCGAGGCCCACGACGACTCTGCCTCGATCGTGAAGGACGGCTGGGAGATGCAGCGTCGGTGCCCGCACCTGAAGGCAGATCTGTCCAAGTTCGGCGTCATCGAGGGTGAGAAGCTGACGTGTAATCTGCATGGCTGGCAATGGGATCTGGCGTCCGGGCGCTGCCTCACCTCCAGGGGCCACGAACTGCGCGCCCAGCGCCTGGACTCCTGATGACCCGCATCTAGGCTGCGGAACGCACTGTGGCACAACGGTCATACCGAGGGCGCCCGGTCACCGAGCGCCGCGCCGACCGCCAGGACAGATTCATGGCGGCCGCCCTTGAGGTGTACGGCACCCAGGGCTACGCACGTGGCACGGTCTCCACGATCTGCACTGCCGCCGGCCTGTCCCGGCGGCAGTTCTACGAGTTGTTCGACAGCCGTGAGGATCTGCTGATCGCGGTGTACGACATGATCCACGCACAAGCCCGCACCGCGGTCCTCGCCGCATTCGCCCGCGCCGATCCGGCGGCAAGCCTGCAGGACCGGGTGCGCCCGGCCATCGCCGCCTTCTTCGACTCGGTTGCCACCGACCCGCGGCGGATGCGTATCGCATTCGTCGAGATCGGTGGTGTGAGCGCACGCGTCGAAGCTCACCGCGTGCGGTCCCGCGCAGAGTGGACGACGTTCTTCGGTGCCGCGGCTGCGGAGATCGGCGGTCTGCGCGACTCACCGTTCGGCTTCGACTACGAGGCGGCAGCGTTCATCGGCGCACTGACCGAGGCCGGCCACTTGTGGGCGAGCAGCACCGAACGGCCCGATCGGGACGAGGTGATCGACATGCTGCTCGCCGTCATCGTCGCACTGGCCACCCGGCGGTCCACCGCTGAGCCCGCCTGAGCCACCGGCACCCTATCCCAGACGCTCGGGGGCCGATCCGGCCCATACCTGCACGTTCGTTGCCGAACATGCAGGCGGCATGCTATCTTTCCCGGCGTTGTGGGACAGCACGTTCTCACATTCCTGGTCGGGGGTCACCGGAGCGAGCCAGCAGCGGGCGCCGCTCCGGTGGCAGCGGGAGTGTCCGAGGCGCACCCGCCCGCAGATACCTCAGACCGCAACGACAGCCCGCAACAACTCAGCCCTGCGGCACTGCGGGCGATGACGCCACGACGACGGCACCCACCACCGCCGCGACGAACGCAACGATCGCGACCGGCTCCCAACCCGCTCGGGTCGCGTCGCCGAGCAGGGCCAGTCCCACCGCGCCCGGTACCACCGTCTCGCCGACGACGAGAGCCGCCGCAGCTCCGTTGACCGATCCCGTCTGCAGCGCCACCGTGAACAAATAGAAGCCGGCGACGCCGCACCCGATCACCGCATAGGCCGCGGGGTCGGAGAGCAACGTTGCGAGGTCGAACGGATCGATACCGTACACGATGCGGACCGCGACCGCCATCACCCCGAACAGGACTCCGGCCAACAATCCGGCGACCGTCGCGACGCGCGGCCCGGCCCACTGCAGCAGGGCGAGCCCGCCCACGAACAACACGACACCGGCACCCAACACCGACCAGTGCAACCATGCGGCGTCGTGGCCGTGTCCCTCGTCGGCGGACGCGACGGCGAGCACCACGAGCGCCACCACGACGACGCCGATTGCGACCCGATCTCGGGTTCGTAGCTGCACATGCAGGAAGATCGCCGCGAGAACCGCGGTCACCACCAGGTTCGCACTTACGATCGGCTGCGCGAGGAACAGCGGAAGATCCCGAGCGGCAACCAGATTCCCGACAAATCCGACACCATCGAGGGCTATTCCGGTGAGGAAGGCGACCGTCAGCATCGCGGTGATCGTCGACCGCAGGGTCGGTGCGTGTGTGTTCGCGTCATCCGGTTCGACCGCGCTTCGTGCGCCGTAGGCCTGCAGGACTGATCCCGTTCCGTAGGCCAATGCCGCGACCACGGCGGCGACGATTCCGACGACCATCCGATCAGTATCACGGACGTGAAGGCGGAGATGAGACACCTGACACACATCGGCGCTGCGGGAACAAGACCAGGCCGCGAGCCCGTTACCGCTACACGTGACTCTCGCCCGCGGATCAGTAGCCGCCCGTCGTGCCCCTGCCTGCGCCACCGCTGAGGAATGCTGATGCGTCAGGGCCCCTTTGCCGGACGCTATCCGGCCGTGGCCGTCATGGTCACCTTCGCGCTCATCCCGTATCTCGCGCTGTCCGCGGCCATCGAACCGCTGGTACCGACGATCACCGCCCAGCTCGGTATGACACCGCAGATGATGAGCCTCGCATCCGGCCTCGCCAACGCGGCCTACGCAGCCGGCACGGTGCTGGCGGTGCAACTGGCCCAACACCTCCCGCAGCGTCGGATGCTGTTGGCGTACGCGGTGGTGCTCGTGGTGGGTGCGGTCGTCACGGCCGGTGCGGTAAACGGCGTCATGTTCACCTTCGGGCTGATCTTCCTCGGCCTCGCCACCAGCATGCTGCTGATCGCCGCCGCGCCGTCGTTGACCATCGGTTTCCCCAAGAAGCGTCTGCCCCAGACCGCCATGATCATGAACATGTGCGTGTTCGGTGCGGTGGCCATCGGGCCGTTCATCGGCGGCGTGCAGTCGGCGGCCGGGCAGTGGCGCCCTCTGTTCTGGATCATCGCCGGCATCGCCGTGCTGGCGCTCGCCATGGCGGTCCTCACCTTCGAGGACGCACCGCCGGCGGACCCGACCGCGCCACGTGATCTGCGGGCGATCGGGCTGGCCGCCGCGGGCTGCGTACTGGCCTTCGCCGGCGCCGCGCGACTGACCACCCATGGCCTGTTCGACGTCGAGGTGGCGTTGCCGATGTTCGTCGGCCTGGCTTTGATCGTCGCGCTGATCACCTATCAGTTCCGGGCACGCCGACCCCTGTTGACGGTGCGGGCGGTGCTCACCAGTTCGATTCCGGTCGCGGGGGTGGTGCTGGCCCTGTTCGCCGCGGCGGCCTCGATCGCGGCCACCTCGCTCACCGCCGCCGCGTTGATGGATGAGCTCAGTGCCTTCCGGGTGGGGCTGCTGTATCTGCCCGAGCTGGGTGGCGCCATCGTGATGGCGGTCGTCTTCGGCGTTGTGATCTCGCGTCGCGCGATGCACTACCTGCCGCTGGTCGGCATGGTGCTGCTGGCGGCCGGGATCGTGGTGTTCCAGCTCGCCTTGCCGGCCAATCAGCCACTGGTGCTGCTCGGCGCGGCACTGACCGGCCTGGCGCTGGGTGCGACGGTGGCGCCCGCACTGTTCGTCACCGGGTTCTCGCTGCAGTCCAACAGCCTGCAACGGGTGTTCGCGATCATCGAGCTGCTGCGTGCGGTGGCGGCGTTCCTGGTGGCGCCGATTCTCGCCAACATCGTGGTTGCCGCGTCCGCCGACCGGCTCGACGGCACCCGCCACGCGTTGTGGATCGGATTCGGCCTGGCCATCGCCGGCGCGGTGTTCGGTATCGCGGTCTATGCGCTCAGCGGCGCTCGCCCACAGAAGCCCGACCTCGATCGCTTCCTGGAGGGTGACGCCGCGGCCTGGCACTCCCCGCCGCTGCTCGCCCGGCTGCGCGGCATCGCGGCACCGGCCCCCACCCGTTCCGAGCCGGTGGATCGGGGATTGCCGGCGCCGGCGCCTATCGCCGAGTCCGACCTCGATCGCGCGACACCGGGTCCGATCTGCTTCGCCTACGACGGCAGCGACCTCGCGCGATCGGCCATCGTCGCCGCCCCCGGGCTCGTCGGCCCCGGCCGAGATGCTGTCGTCGTCTGTGTGTGGCAGCCGGCCGATGTCGGGTTCACGCCCCCGTCTGGCGAGCGATTCGACCCGAACAACGCACACGAGGTCGCGCGGATGGCCGAACGGGTGGCCGCCGCCGGTGCCCTCCTGGCCGAGCAGGCCGGTTTCCGCGCCCGTAGCGTGGCGGTCGAGGCCGCCCCGACCTGGCAGGGCATCGTATTCGCCGCGCAGGCCGAGAAGGCCCGGCTCATCGTGCTCGGGCCGCATCCGCGCGGTGGGCTGTTGGCCGCGTTGCAGGGCAGCGTCTCGGCGACCGTTGCTGCGCACACCGCGATACCGGTGCTGTTTGTGCCGTCACCCGCCGACACCGAGACCGACAAAACCGTCGAATCCGGCGCATCGCCGCAGGTGAACGGCCGGAGCGCGGCTGTCGGGGTCGGCGAATAGGCTCGTCACGGCGGAGTGTGATCGCCTACGGTTGAGAGAGCGGGATCGGGGGAACTCCTCGCAGGGTCGGGACTCCACTGAGGGTCGGGGGACTCGAGAAGGAGGCAACTCATGAACCGAACTGCTCGCCTCGCAGCATCCGCGCTCGCCGCGTCCGGGCTGGCGGTGGGTGCGACCACCGTCGCGGCCGCGTCGGCGACCGCGGCCGAACCCGCTGCCCTGAGCATCCAAGGTGACCTGGCGCTGACACCAGACCTGCATCTGTTGCGCATCGACGCCGAGGGCGCACGTACCGGGGCAGGAGCCACCGGCGGCACCTATACGGCGACCGTGCTGGCCGGCACCGACCCGACGCCCATCCAGGTCACCGGTCCGATCACCTGCATCTACGTCAAGGGCGATACGGCCTCCCTGGTCTACCCGATCAGCGACATCAAACCCATCGGCCTGCCGGCGCAGTTCAAGGATGCTGCCGCCGTGCAGATCACTGTGCGCGAGGGGACCGACGGACGTAGCGACATGGTCGGCGTCAACGGCCCGATGCTGACCAGCAGCTTCACCGGATGCGCACCGACCGACACCCCGTTCGCCTTCGACGGCGAGATCGAGACGTCGGGCGGCTGATCGACTGATTCAGCCGGTCATCTGTCTCTGCTCCCGAGGCGGATGACCGTAGCCGGTCGGCATGTTGGTGGCGTCGGCGGATTCCACAGCGGTGACCGCTCCGGACGACGCCAACGCCACCCCACCGGCGACAGCGGCGACGAACGCGACGATCGCGACCGGCCCCCACCCGGCGCGGGTGACGTCGCCGAGAAAGATGATGCCGACGGCACCGGGTAACACCGTTTGGCCCACCACAAGCGCGGCGGCGGCACCATTGACCGACCCCGTCTGCAGCGCGACGGTGAACAGATAGAACCCGGTGATCCCGCTGAACAGCAACGCATACAACGCGGGGTCGGTGAACATCGCCATCAGGTCGAACTCATCGAGGCCGTCGACGAGGCGCGACGCGATGGCCATCACGCCGAACACCGCACCCGCCATCAGCCCGGTCGCCGCGGCAATGTGCTTGTGCAACATACGCATACACATCAGGCCCAACCCGAACAGGACGGGCCCGGCCACCAACACCGCCCAGTGCATCCAGCGGTCGTTCTGCGCGCCTTCACTTCCCGCGGACACCGCCAACAGCACCAATGACGCCACCACCACGGTGCCGGCGATCCAGTCGCGCATCGCCAGCCGCACATGCAGCACCACCATCGCCAACAACGCCGTCGCGACGAGCCGCGCCGAGATGATGGTCTGCGACAAGAACAACGGGATCAGCCGCGCCGACAGGATGGTCGCGACGAACCCGATGATGTCGAAGACGAAGCCCACCAGGAACGGCACCGTCAGCATCGTCGCGACGGTCGACCGCAGCGACGGGTGCGCCTTGGACGACTGGCGGCGCTCCTCGCGAACGGCGGCCCGCTGCGCCACCTGATCGGCACCGAGCGCCTGAAGCACCGCAGCCGCGGCGAAGGCGAACGAGCCGATCACCGCGATGATGATTCCGGCGGTCATCGCAGCGAGATCACCACACTTCCTTTGATCAGCGGGGCTCGAGGACGTCGGTCCCGACGAACCGGGCCAGTTCCGGCGGCAGCGTCACCGAGCCGTCGGGCTGCTGATGGTTCTCCAGGATGGCGACGAGCCAACGGGTGGTGGCCAGGGTGCCGTTGAGCGTGGCGGCGGTCTGCGGTTTGCCGTTCTCGTCGCGGTACCGGATCGACAGCCGCCGCGCCTGGAAGGTGGTGCAGTTCGACGTCGACGTCAACTCGCGGTAGGTGCCCTGGGTCGGCACCCAGGCCTCACAGTCGTATTTGCGTGCCGCCGACGACCCGAGGTCGCCGCCGGCGACGTCGATCACCCGGTAGGGCACATCGATCGCGGCGAGCATCTCCCGCTCCCAGGCGAGCAGCTTCTGGTGTTCGGCCGCGGCGTCCTCGGGTTTGCAGTAGATGAAGCCCTCGACCTTGTCGAACTGGTGCACGCGGATGATGCCGCGGGTGTCCTTGCCGTAGCTGCCGGCTTCCCGCCGAAAGCAGCTCGACCAGCCGGCGTAGCGTTTCGGGCCGTCGGCGAGGTCGATGATCTCGTCGGAGTGATAGCCGGCCAGCGGCACTTCCGAGGTACCGACAAGGTAGAGGTCGTCGTCTTCGAGGTGATAGACCTCGTCGGCGTGGGCACCGAGGAAACCGGTGCCGCCCATGATCTCCGGTCGCACCAGCACCGGCGGGACCATCAGCGTGAACCCGTTCGCGACCGCCTTCTGTGCGGCCATGTTGAGCAGCCCGAGCTGCAACAACGCACCGTGTCCGGTGAGGAAGTAGAAGCGCGACCCGGAGACCTTGGCCCCGCGTTCCATGTCGATGAGGCCCAGCGCCTCGCCGAGTTCGAGGTGATCCTTCGGGTCGTCGATCCGGCGCGGTTCACCGACGTGTTCGAGAACCACATAGTCGTCCTCACCGCCGGCCGGGGCGCCCTCCTCGACGAGGTTGGAGATCGCGCGGTGCGCGGCGGTCGCGGCCTCGTCGGCCTCGTGCTGGGCCGCCACGGCCGCCTTCACCTGTTCGGCGAGTTCCTTGCCCTTGGCCAGCAGCGCGGCCTTCTCCTCGCCTTGGGCCTTGCCGACCTGCTTGCCGAGAGCCTTCTGCTCCGAGCGCAGACCGTCGGCCTCGACGATGGCGGCGCGGCGCGCGGCATCGGCGTCCAGCAACGCGTCGACCAGACCGGGATCCTCACCTCGGGTCCGTTGCGAGTCGCGCACGAGGTCGGGGTTCTCACGAAGAATCTTCAGGTCGATCACGTGTGAAACCCTACTGGAGGCGCTGTGGCGTGGCGTCGCACCCGCTGGTCAGCGTGCCCGCGCGGATTCACGACTGCCAGTGCCGCGTGTAATCGGTGCGGCCGAACATCTGGGCCGCATCGTGGGCGGTCGGAGTGCCGGCGAATGGGTCGGCACCCGCGCGCACCAACGCCGCGACCACGTCGTCGAAACCCTTGAACACCGCGCCGGCCAGCGGCGTCTGACCTCTGTCGTTGACGGCGTCGACGTCGGCGCCGCGGTCGATCAGCACCCCCACGGTCGCCGACGACCCGTGATAGGCGGCGAGCATCAGCAGCGAGTCGCCGGCCTGGTTGCGCAGGTCGACGGGCACACCGGCGTCGAGATAGGCGGCCAGGGTCGGCGCGTCGCCGGCGCGGGCCATGTCGAACAACCGTCCGGCGAGCTCGGCCACATCGTCGGGTACTGGGCCGGGCGCGGGGGTCTGCGAACTCACCGTCGCGAGTGTAGGTACTCCTCGGCAGACGCAACAGGCATGATGGGTTCTGATGAACGGCGATGACGACACCCCGCGGGACGGGGCCGACGACGACTGGGTGAACGTGCCCGGCGGCGAGACGTCAGAACACGACACGTCACCACACAACGCGCCGCCACAGGACACGCCATCGGCCGACGCGGCGGACACCCCCCGCGACGACGAGGGCCGCGACTGGCGACGATCCCTACTGCGCCATCCGGTGCGGGTGGTGCTGTCGGCGGTGATCATCGGCGCCATCGTGGCCGGCGCCATCGCCCTGGCCATGGGTGTGTTCAACGAGAGCGGCAGCGTCGGCGGCACCGACATCGGCGAAGGCGAGCGGCTCGCCCAGAACGCGTTCACCCAGTCGGTGCCCGGCGACTGCCTCGACTGGCCCGCAGACAACCCGGGCGATCCCAGCAAGGTCGCCTGCGATCAGCAGCACCGCTTCGAGGTCGCCGGTCCGCTCGACACCGGATTGTTGCCCGGGTCGGAGTTCGGCGAAAGCGCCTCGTGGCCGGGTGCCGGTCGCTTCGCCGCGATCCGTGACGAACAGTGTCCGGTCATCGTCGACGCCTACCTGGACGGGCGGCTCGATCCCCAGGGCCGGTTCTCGGTCGGCATGATGTATCCGTCGCAGGTGCAGTGGGACAAGGGTGCGCGCGAGTTGCGCTGCGGGCTGCAGCAGACCGGTGCGGACGGGATGGCCGACCAATTCGTCGGCCGCGTCGCCGAGCAGGACCAATCCTTCCAGTGGCCACCCGGTACGTGCATCGGTATCGATCCGGCCAACCGCAAACCCACCGGCGTCGCGGTGAACTGCACCGAGGCCCACGCCTTCCAGACCACCGGAACCGTCGTGCTGTCGCAGCGGTTCGGCAACCCGTTGTCGGGCAAGCCGTGGCCGGGGGTCGAGGCCCAGAACGATTATCTGCAGTCGATCTGCCCGGTACAGGCCACCCGCTTCCTGGGCGGTAAGCAGAAACTCGACGCGACGACGTTGAACGTGCAGTGGTCGGTGTTGTCGGAGCCCAGTTGGCTGGCCGGCAGCCGCACCGCGGTGTGCTACCTCGGACTGCCCGACCGGGGCGGTTTCGCCACCCTGGTCGGCGATGCCCGCTCGACCCTGCTCATCAACGGCAAACTGCCGGTGCCACCACCGCAGGCGCCACCGGGTCGGGCGCTGCCCACCCCGGTTCCGCTGCCGCCGGGTATCGCACCGAATCCGGACGAAGTGCCGGCCCCGGCCGGGTGACCCGATGACCGTACGCATGTCCGACGACGAGTTCGACGGGCTGGTGTCCGACGCGCTGGACACCATCCCCTCCG
Organism: Gordonia tangerina; assembly: GCF_021556435.1. Classification (GTDB taxonomy): domain Bacteria; phylum Actinomycetota; class Actinomycetes; order Mycobacteriales; family Mycobacteriaceae; genus Gordonia; species Gordonia tangerina. Next base: position 13,979 of record NZ_JAKGCU010000006.1, on the reverse strand, counting down.
AGCTGACCGACAATATGTCGAACGTGGTGATCCTGGTGGAGCCGCACAACGAGGAAGAACCGTCGATCCTCGGCCTCTATCACGGGGTGGCGCTGACGATGCGCGACCACGAGTACGGCGGCTTCCTGCCCGACACCATCACCATCTACCGCGACCCCATTCTGGCGATGTGCCGCACCCGCGAGCAGGTCGTGCACGAGGTCGCGGTGACGGTGATCCACGAGATCGCCCACCACTTCGGCATCAGTGACGACTGGCTGCACGCGAACGGGTGGGGCTGAGGTCGTCGGCGGGCGGGGGCAGGGGTCCCGATACGCCGCTCGGCTAGCGCCCGGATCGGGAAGGCCAACCGTCGCCTGGCCCGCGCCGGCGCTGTCGACCGGTTCACCTGCGACGTCGAGGAGTTCGTGCGCTGAGGTGGGCAGCTCGTCGCGGTCGGCAGCGACGGCCCGGCTGAGATAGCGGCGCCCCTCGTCGGTGATCACCCAGGCCAGGGCCAGCAGCTCACGCACCCCGAACAGCTGTGCGCTGCCGGGCCCGCCCGAGGGTTCGGCCGGGACAAGGTCCTCGGGGTCGTACTGCAGCGCCCACAAACCGGCCGGCGAGACACCGAGGAACGGCACCAGACACGACTTGCCGATCTGCACGATCTCGCCGGTCTCCTCGTTACGCACAACGTAGGAGGTGCTGCGCGCGCGGGACTTTCGGCAATAGTCACACCAGTGTTCATCGGGGCGAGTCCACCCGTCGAGGCTCTGGCCGGGTGCGGTGCGCACCACCATGCCGGCCTCCTCGCGGGTCAGGGCGGCCAGGAAGGTGTAGCCGGGGGCGGTGATCTGCGGGGCGCTGAGGGTGACCCGGGCCATCGCGACGTGCTCGGTCCCCGCGGCGGTGTGATCGGTGCCGAGTGGGACGGAGTATTCCTCGCTGGCCATGATCTGGCTACAGCGCGCTCAGGGAGCAGGTGACCGCGTCACATCTGTCCACCCGTCGGTAGCTGCGCGGGTGGACAGGCCTTCGCTACTGTGCGGCGGGCAGTTCCGTGATAGGTACCGGCTCGGGCCAGTTCCATTGGCCGACAGGTACGCCCGCTGTGCCTGCGGGGACCAGCTGCACCAGCGACAGCGATACCTCATCGTTGGTCAGGGCGCCGCGGGTGCTGTAGTCGACGAATGGTATGACGCCTTCGATGTGGCCGGTGACGGTGGCTTTGCCGATTGCGGTCGGCGCCGATGAGTTGGTGATGCCGTCGATTTCCTGGCCGCTGAGTGTGCGCAGCACCCAATGTGACGGATTCAGGTCGTACGCGCCGTCGACGACGTCGATCGAGACCGGGACCAGCACGCTCACCGTCGAGGTCGAACTGCGGCGGACGGTGGCGGGGTCGCTGACCTGAACACGGATGGTGTAGCCGTCACCGGAAATGGTGTGTGTACTGCCGATCAGCCCGATCTCAGTATCCTCGTCGGCTTCGGAGTTCACTCGAGGTAGCAGGGGCATCTCTTCGTTGCTCGTCGGGGTTGAGACCGTCGTGGAGGCGGTTGTCGACGATTCCGGTGGCAGCGCGCCACCAGCACTGTTGTTGACGTCGTCATCGGTGCTGCCGCTGCACCCTGCGGCAGCGACGATGACAGCAACGACCGCGACAACACCTGTGAACGATGACGTACCCCGACTCACCAGTCATCCACCCCTATTCTTCACTCCCAAAAATTATCAGTGCGTTATCGTACGGGAGTCTGTGCGTCAGAGAGCCGTGGCCCCTTCATCCCGGGGCTCACCTACGCGAGACAGTCAGTCGGGGCGACAGGGGGGCGATGGACCCGTACAGGGCAGTGAACCGGACGAGCGGGACCACGTTCTGGCATGGAGGGACGCCGGGGCTTGACGTAGGAGACGAGATTTTGTCTCGCAACCACCTCTATCAACTCGGTGCAGGTAACCGATCTAGTCCACGGGGGGTAGATGACGACGGTTCGGTTGTGTACATCACCGACAGCCTCGCAGTAGCGAGAGGCTACGCTGCCCTGTACGCAACCCCCGGAGACGTGTACGAAGTGCGGCCACAACCGGCGTCGTCGCTGCGAATCGACGATGATCTCAAAGTGGTGAGCTTGACGGCCGCTAGGGCGAGGATCGTCGGCGTGGCTGAGCGTGAGGTGCAGGTGACTTATGAACAGGCTGTGCGACCGATAGCTCCGCACCTGACATGGGAAGACGACAGCCCGGTCTATACATCTGAAGGTTTCGTCACTCCCGCACCGAACTGGGCGCACGCCGATCCCGGGCAGCTCGCCGAACTAGGAAGTTGGCTGCCGCACGTTGGTATTCGGTACATCGAGCGAACCCGTCGGTGCGTGATTTACTGGCCGGTCATGGCCACATACGTGGCCAGGTTCCCCGAACTCGCGAATAGATCGCCTCACATGCACAGACGTGCGTGACTCCGGGACGGGGGACCCCGCCGTGTCTTGATGTGTGAGTCGGTGACAGCTGCAGCTGCTGGCCCGCAGCGGATCGACGGCAACGATGTGCGGGAGAAGTTGGCGGCGGGTGCGTTCACCCTCAACGACCACGACGTCACCGATGCCGCGCGGCAACTCGGGTGCACACCCGCTACCGGACCGCGCGGCGCTGTGTCGATGCTCGGGGCGCAGATCGAGCACGCCGCAACGATGTCGGCCACCTGTGCCCGCGACGCCCTGGCGATCAGGCTGCGTGTGAGCGCCGGCGGCGATGTCGCCCTGGCCGGTGTTGGGTCGGGAGGTTCTGGCGGCCGGGTCGACTGGAAGGTCTGTTGACACATTGACGTGGTGGCTGTGGCTGTTGATCGGGTTCCTCGCTGTGGTGGTGTTGGCGATCGGCGAGATAGTGGGACGTCGAACACACAGCCGCGCAGCTGGGTTGGTGATGGCGGTCGTGGCTGGAACGGAGTGTTATGTGACCTTTGTTGCCGTTCTCCTCGTTACCGGGTACTGAGGAGTGCTGGTGACCGGGCGCGCCTGAGTTGGATGGAGTGTCGAATTGAGTCGACCTTCTCCGGTTGGGCGAGCCACGCCGCACGAGTGTGGAACCTGAATCTGCATGTGGTGCCGACCGAATTAGACCTGCTCATCCTGCTCATTGCTGCCGGGCGACTTCGACCCGGCCGCACCCACCCGGGCAGGTGCGCGGGGCGGTGATCACTGAACCGACCCCGCCGCCCGCGCGCATGCCCGCTTCGGACCGGCGAACCTGAGTAGTTGGCCGTGTCGTATCTGACATCGACGATGTCGGTGGAATGTCTTACCGTGGAACGTGGTTATGCGCCGTGGCAGGGGGATTTATCTGCCAGCATCATCACGGGGGACACACATGAGCACACCATCACAGGAGTCGGCGTCAGAAGTTGCGCCGGTCACCGTTCTCAGCAGCACCGACGATGAGGTGCCGTCGGCATTGGTGACCGCACCGCGCAGCGAACTGGTGATCTCGGCATTGCTGCTTATCACGACTGCCGCTATGTTGGTTGCCCTGTTCACCAGTGCTGGGTGGTGACCACGGGGCAGGCATACCCCGCAACAGGGCGGTCTCGGATCTGGTGCTTGAGGTCGTTGATCTGGCGGGTCATCTGCCAGGCTTGACGTAGAGCATCCGGGAGAGAGGCCCGCGACACCAGTGATGTGTGCGTTCATCGCCGAGCATCGCGCTCGGTTCGGGGTTGCTCAGATCTGCCGTGCACTCACGAGGTGACATGCATGCACCTTGCATCTCAACCCCGCTCATGCCGATTCGGCCCTCTACGAGCGTTGCACGACAGGTCGTTTCGCTTCCATGAGGATACGATTTGCCTCCATCTGGCCTGCCCACTTGCTAACCTGACAAAGTCTCACGTTGGGGCGTCGCACGCCAAGACATTCGGGGTGCTCGCGGGGCGATCTCCCCCCCATTGACCGCGCGAGCCACCGTCGTGGCGTGTGGCGAGAGACAGCTGTGGGCATCGTGCACAGCAAGGGCCGCGGCCCCCATCTGCGCACGATGCCCCGCAGTTCTCAAACACAAACTCGGGCCAACTGGGTCAGCGCCCAGACTCCACCAACCGATCCGAAGGGTACCGGTCAAACCAAGTCGGCCCCACGCTGGAAGCCAGCGCTCAACGCCCTGGCCATCACGTTCGCTGACCGGATGCCAGCAGCCGAAGATCGCTGATCGAAAGGAAATTCGAATACACGCCCACTTACACCGAATATCGGACAGTCCCGCTTCGCGGGGACAGGGAGTGGTGTGGTCGGCGATACTCACCGATGTGGTTGGGCAGATGGAGTGGTGGCGCGAGCGCGGGGTGATGGTTGCGTTCGCGTTGCGGTGGGCGCCGTTCGGCGGGGGCAGTAGCGAGGACATCTGGCTGGCCTTCGGCATCAGCGAACACGTCTACTTCGCCCGCCTGCAGGTGGTGCTCCGTGGTGGCCCACCCGTGGGGGTCGACGATGTCACGTGGGATCGCCTGCGTGGTGTGTGTACCCGCCGACTGGCGGCCGATGCCGGTCCGAGCTCACCGTCAGCAGAGGGTCGGGCATGAGGGCAGGCGGCACAACATCGGTTCGGAGGCGACCGTAGAGCATTCGGTCATCGCCGGAAACATCGATGCCGGAGGCTTTGTCTGCGATGCGGGGCAGTGTTGAGGATGGTGAGTGGTGATGGGAGGGTTATCGGTCGTGCCTTCGGTGTGTGGCGTGTAGCTGGCGGTGTGCGGTAGCGAGTTGGTGTCGTAGGCGGGCATTTTCGGCTGCCAGGTTCGGGTTCCTGTGGTGGTTTGTGCCGTTCGGTCGTCGAGCGGCGGTGTCGGGGTGGGGTTCGGTCTCGGCGGTGGGGGTTGGTGATCGGTCGGTGGTGGTTGAGGCTTTGATGCGGGCGAGGATGTCAGGTTGAATCGTCCTGGGTCGAGTGGAGGCCTTGGTTATGCCACCTCCGTTTCGGGGGTGACGCGCTCACGGTAGCTGGTTTCGTAGTCGATCGGCGTCTGGTAGCCCAGCGACGAGTGCAGACGCGTTGTGTTGAACCAGGCCACGTAGGCGGCGGTTTCTCGTTCGACGTCGCCGCATCCTGACCAGGTCCGACCGTCGATGAGTTCGGTCTTGTACAACCCGATCGTCGATTCCATCAGGGCATTGTCGAGGGCATCACCGACAGATCCAATAGAGCCGGTGATCTCGGCGTCGCGCAATGCTGCCGAGAACGCCAACGATGTGTACTGGCTTCCCGCATCGGAGTGATGCACCAAACCTGTTGTGGTGAAACCGAATATGCCTCTTCGTCGCGTTGACATCGCTTGCTCGACGACACTGGTCACCAACGGTGTGTGCTTGGTCGACATCACCCGCCACCCGAGTATCCGCCGCGAGTACACGTCCACGAGGAACGCCACATACACGAACCCCGCCAACGTCCACACATACGTAAAATCGGCCACCCAAAGCTGATCCGGTGCATCGGGACGATCCCATTGCCGATCAACATGATCCGGGAAACGAGGCGCCCGATCATCGCGGGTGGTCGTCGTGGTGCGGTGCTGGCCGCGGACCGCACCGGCGGCACCGCAGATCCCCATAAGTCGACCGACCTGATCGCGGCCCTGACGAGGCTCAAGAAACTTCCCCAGGTGTGCTCGCTGAAATTCCCCACCTGTGGGCGGCTCCTACTGTAGCGTCCGTCGGGTTGGCGCGGTGGCGGTGCGCTGGTTTTGGGTGCGTGCGTGGTGGTCGCGTAGTCGGTAGGAATCGCCGTCGAGTTTGAGCACGACTGAGCGGTGCAGCAGTCGGTCGAGCATGGCGGCGGCGACGGTGGTGTCGCCGAGGACTTCACCCCATTCGGCGACTGACCGGTTGGTGGTGATGACGATGCTTGTTTTCAAATATCGTTGTGCCACAACTTGAAACAATGCTGACGCGGCTTCGGCCGGCAATGGTAGATATCCGAGTTCGTCGATCACCAGCAGGGTGGGGCCGGCGAAGAACCGCATGCAGGTGGCCCAGCGGCCCTCGATGGCGGCTTTGTGGCAGCGCGCGGCCAGATCGGCGGCGGTGGTCACATAGGTGCGGTAGCCGGCGTGCACCGCGGCATGTGCCAGCCCGACCGCGAGGTGGGTTTTGCCGGTGCCGGGTGGGCCGATGAGTAGCACGTTCGTCGCCGATTCCAGATACGCGCAGGTGCCCAGTTCACGGATCAACGCCCGGTCGACTCCGGGGGCGGCGTCGTAGTCGAACCCGTCCAGGGTGGCGGGGGTGGGCAGACAGGCGAACCGCAGCCGCCCGGCCAGGCGACGGGCCTCGGTGGCATCGACCTCGATGCCCAGTAGGTGCTCAAGGGTGTAGGTCATCGTCCACTCCTGCTCGGCAGCGATCTGCAGCACCTGCGGTAGGGCTTGCGCGGCGGCGTCGAGTTTGAGTACGGCGAGATGCCCACGCAGCTGCTGATACACCGAGACCGCCGATTGTGACTGCGGCGCATCATTGGTCGGATTCACGGTGGTGGTGGTTGTGTCGGTCTTGTTGGTCATGGGAGTTGGGTCCTGTTCTGTGCGGCGCGTTCATACACGCTCAGGTCGATCACCGACGCCTGAGCTGTTGGCGCGGTGGTGTGTGTGGTGTTGTGACGCAGCGCCTCTGCAGCTTGTCGAGCGGCTTGGCCCGGTGGGATGCGTTCCTTGCGGCGATGCGGCCGGCGACTCGATGAGGCGCCGGCCTGGGCCAGGGTGTCCAGGGCGACGACATGGCCGTGGTCACGCACTTGGGCTCCCGAGCCTGCAGCGGCCAGGCGGTGGCGGGCGATCACGATGCCCGAGTCGGTGGCGATGTCGATATGCCCGTCGCCGAGTCGTTCGCTGACGTGCACGTCGTTCATCGCCAACTCCGGGGGCACCGAGTACTGGTTGCCCTTCCACGCCACCAACGCCTGGCGAGACACTTTCCGCACCTCGGTGACCGTCGTCGGGTACGGAGCCGCTGGCGGGGCGCTGAGCGGTTCGCGCTTGGCGACGGTGGCCACGTTCGAGCGCCCATCTTTGGTTCGGCGCATACGCACATCTGAGCGGGTCCGGCAGAACGTGTCACAACTGGCCTGGGCTTGCTCGACGGTCAGCTCGTCGGGAAGTGTGCGCCACCAGCGTTGCGCGGCAATGTGATTGGACTTCTCCACCACACCTTTGCGGTTCCCACGCCGGGGTGGACACACGGCTACCGAAACACCGTAATACTTGGCGACACCAGCGAACTCGGCGGTCAAGGCCCCGGTTGCCGGGTGACACACCGTGGCCATCCGGTCGAACCGCCACGACTTGGTGACCCCACCCAAGCGGCGGGTGATGCGGTCGATACCGGCGATCACCTGCGGGCGGGTCATATCAGGTGCCAGATAGCCGCGCCACCGCCCCGAATGCGACAGTGACCCGACCAGCAAGAACGCGGTCGAACCCCAACCCCACTGCGATGGAGGATTCGGCAACTCCACCCAATCCCATTGCGTCTCTTCACCTGGCGGGTGTTCAATGATCGCGTTCGCCCGTTCGGTGACCTGCGCGCAGTCCGCACACTTTGGTCGCAGACCGCGAATCCGGATCTGGCGGGTCAGGGTCTGATACGACTGGGCGTAGCCGAGGTCCTCAAGTTCATCGCACAACGTGCGCGACCACAGATGCGGGTCCTCGTCGAGTCGGGCCCGAACATAGTCCAGGAACGGCTCGAACGGATCCACCGCCGGTTTCTTACGTTCGCCCGGGGTGCGCTCACCATTGAGGTAGGCCCGGATCGTCTTCCTATCGTGGCCGGTGTGGCGGGCGATCGCCGAGATCGTCCACCCCCGTTTGTGCAGTGCATGTACTTCCACATCGCTCTCCCGTGTCAACATGAAAGCGGGCCTCCCGAGGTTGCTGGTGAGTGGTCAGAGACCATCAGCATCACGGGAGGCCCGCCTACTCTGGCGGAGCCACACGGGTGAGGAATTCAGATGAGCATCACTGGGGAATTTCGATGAGCGCCGTCAGCCCATCCGAACCCCGGCACGATCCATCGCATGCCACATTTTGCGGACGCCGTAGACGCTGCGGTTGCGTTCCCACACCTGGTAGACCGCGTGCGCCTCGTAAGCTTCTGCCAGCACCGATTCGGGGACCTGGCCGGCTTGTTTGCGTGCGTAGTAAGTGGACGGGGCGATCTGCATCCCGTGCTCGGTGAGCACGCGGCAGATCGGGTCGACCCCGAACCTGGCTTTGTGAGCGTCGATGTACTCGACGATCACCGCAGTCGGCGGTCGACCTCCGCCGCTGCGAAAAACGCGGATGCTGTCTTCAAAATCTCATTTGCCCTACGTAATTCGGCATTCTCGCGCCGAAGAGCACGCACCTCGGACTCATGCTCGGCGACCGTCTTGGCGCCCTCGGCCGAGTCGATCGGGGCGTCCTTCTCGATCCAATTGCGTAGCGTCGCGGGGTTGATGTCGAGCAGTCCGCCGACGTGCTTGCGGGCGCTGAGTTTGGACTCACCCGCCTCCTTCAGACGGTCGTGATACATCCGAACCGCCCGCTCACGAGTCTCCTGATCGAACTTGCGTGGTGCAGCCATACCGACATTCTCCTGGTGAGATCACGGTCTCCACCAGACCCAGGACGGCTCAGGTTGGGTGTAGATCCACGATCGCGCGACGGCGGCGGTACGGGCGAGTTCTGAGACTGTGATGGGGCCGGGGTGTGTGTCGAGGGCGGCGAGGGCGCGGTTGCGGGTGTGTTCGTGGCGGCGGCGGGCGGCAGCGCGTAGGTGGGCGCTGTTATCGGCGTGCATGGGCGTTCACGTCACGATGGCGTGGGGTGTGGGTGTTGGTTGGGCTATAGCTGCCGGGATGCCCGATGATCTGACGTGTCACCCCTCACCTCCTGGTCGAACATGTATTCGCACGATAGGGGGTGGGGGTGACAGTCGGACGCGGCCAGCGGCTGGGGTCATCGGGCGGGTGTTCGCGCTGACCGTCCGATGCCGGTGGCGGTGCGCAGCTGGTCGGGGTCATACCCGTTGGCGGCGTTCATGTCGCAGCGTACGGTGCCGTAGCCCTCGGGCAGGCCGTGGCCGTAGCCCTGGCCGTTGGTGTACTGGTGGGCGATCATCTGCGCTGCCAGGTCTCCGGTGCCGGGCGGGAACACCGGCGCCGACCCGTAGGAGGGGACGACGAACCCGATCGGTGGACGGTGGGGCCAGATGTGGGCGTCGTGGGGGTTGAGGTAGCCGATCACCCGGCGCGGTCGGCCGTGGATGTGCGGGCCGCGCCAGTCGCCGATCGCCCAGACGAGCCGGTTGATCGCGTCGCTGTTGTCGCCGGTGATCTGTCCGCCCCACGATTCCACGTCGACCATCGACACGACATCGGGGCGGTTCTCGCCCTGCAGGTCGAGGTGGGTAGCCAACACATCGCGCCAGTTGCGCCGGTACACGCAATACACGATCAGTCCCCGCAACCGTCCGGAATCGAGCCACGACCGCGCCATATCCCAATTATGTGTGAAATTGCGGTCGCGATATGTGCCGTTGTTCGATCGAATTGACAACCATGTGTAGGGATAGCTGTCATCGAGTACCGGTTGCCATTCGGAAATATCGGCAAACAATGTATCTGCCATGTGGTTAATTCTCCTTTTCTGGTGATTGAGCGAATTTCTGTATTCACGGTTCCACGGTGGTTGACAGTGTCGCCGCGACGGTGGCGTGCTGGTGCCAGCCGGGCTGCGTTAGTGGCGGTAAAGGCTTGCTGTGCAACCTGATCGTAGAGGTACCGGGCCGGTCTGACAGGTGGGCGCCGACGGCGGTTCCGGTGGTGGGGAAATGGGTGATTTATCTGCGGTGTTGTGTTGAGGACAGGTGTCCACGACGCATTCATCGGGACGGTCGACGAGTATTTCTGTCGAATGAGGTGGTGACCTGGAGGTTCTCTAACTTGTCAGTGTGGGGTGCCAGTCTGTCGTTAGCTCGTCACCGTCATCGAGCAACTCGCCGCCACTAGAAGGCGACGATTTCAACAATCGCAAGGAGTAGTGATTATGCAGGACAAGACCACGTCTGAGGTTGCAGCCGCGGCTGCGGCCACCACCGTCGACGAGGGCAACGCGCCAGCCGTGCAGGACTTCGCGGCCACCGCAGCGGCTACCGCGGCAGTGGCGGCCGGCTGCCAGATCTACCCGCCCACCTCGTTCCAGGTGTGCGGTGCGATCCGCGACAAGTACAACCAGATGGGCGGACCGACGAGTTTTCTGCTGTTTCCCAAGAGCAATGAGCTGACCAACCCGGGCAACACCGGCAAGCGTTCGGAGTTCATCGGCGGCAACATCTACTGGTCGGCGGCCACCGGCGCGCACCCGGTCGCCCACGAGTTCTTGTTCAAGTGGGGCGATCACGGCTATGAGACCGGGTTCCTCAAATACCCGAAGACCGACGAGATCGTGCTGTCTGACGGCATCAGCCGCCGCCAGCAGTTCCAGGGCGGCCACATCTACTGGTCGCCGGCTACCGGAGCGCACTCGATCCAGGGCGCCATCTACGACAAGTGGACAGCCCTCGGCGCCGAGACCGGGGTGCTGAAGTTCCCGACCTCGGACGAGGTCGTCGCGCCCGACGGCACGGGCCGCTTCACCACCTTCCAGGGCGGAGCCATCTATTGGCACCCCACCACCGGGGCGCACCCGGTGTACGGGCCGCTGCACATGTTCTGGGGTCTCTCGGGCTATGAAGCCGGACCGTACGGTTACCCGACAGGTGACCCGGTCTACACCGGCGATAACGTCTCGCAGACATTCCAACGAGGAACGATCCAACTGTGGGACGGCCAGCTCGGCGGCGTTCACCAGGTCGACGAGTCCGATGAGTTGACCCTCGATGACACCTGGATTTTCCCGGAGTATCCCGCGTGGCCGCCCACGCCAGACACCTTCGCGGACTGGAACACCGTCGATGATCCCGACGGCTCTCTGGCTGAGCAGAATCGCCAGGAAGCGGTCATGGTCGACAACGCCCTGGCCACCTTGGGGGGTTATGAAGTTACCCGGTACCTGTGGAAGCACATGTACGAAGACCCGGGCATCGCCGTCACACTGGCACCGAGCACCATCGACGAGTGGATGGAAGAGTCGTTCACCGGGATCGACGGTTTCACTGCACCCGCGCTGGTGCGGTCTGCCAATCGTGACCGGACTGTCGCCACCGCCATCGAATATGCCGATCGGCTCAACAAGCCCTTCAAAGCGACCTTCATCGCGATCGACAAGGATGATGAGGGAGTTGAGCGCAAGCGCTGGATTCTGACCCGAGGGCTGTCGGGCAGTGATCAGTGGTACGCGGCCGGCAGGTACTCGATGTCGGCGTGCACATCGGTCATCGCACGGCCGGGTCCGGCGGGCCAGCATCCGATCAAGCTGGTGCAGCAGGCACACACCTACGATGTCTACGATTTCGACCCCGAGTACACCAACTCGCTTCCGGTCGATTTCGCCACGGAGATCACGTTGCGCGGGTTCCGGCTCGGCATCAACAAGTGGTTCCAGGTCTTCGGACATGGCAGTCAGATCGCGTGGGAAGGCCTGCGCTAGCAAGCCAGTAGCCGAGTCGCCGGTTGCGCACCGGTGGCTCGGCTACGTCCCGCTGTAGACCACGAACACCTGTGTATGTGACGGGGTGGAGTTCAGGACAATTGCCTGTTCAGCCTGGGTCAGAGATTGGTCGGGATTGCGGGCACTCTGGGACCGGCTGATCCGCGCGCCACCGCCGGCGGGGCAAGCCAAACCGAGCTCGGTGAGATCGTCGCCGGCCCACGGTGAGGGAATAGACGCGCACGGCAGATCCTCGAACTGCGACAGCCCGCTAGTGAAGTCCGCTGCTTGCAACGTCCGGAACTGATCGGCTGGCCCGTCGTACCGGATGGCGAACGCTGAGGAGCCGACCGAAGCGATCGGCCAGACGTAGCCTTGGGCGAACTCGAAGCCGTCGGGGACGTGCATACCTCGTCGTTCGATGCGTTCGGCAGCGCCGTTCGCGTCGATGCTCTTGCGGTACGGCGTTTCTTGAAACCCACATGCTGCTACAAGGGTTCCGGCAACCACAGTACAAATGAGGAACATCAGGGCCGAACGAGTTCGACGGTAGAGGCGCAATCTCTCTCCTGAGTAGGTAGCGAATCGGCGGGTGTCAGCGGGGTAGGTGGTCGGGGTTGGTGTGCAGCCACAGTGTCCAGGCGGCGGTGGTGGTTGTGGTGAGCCACAGTAGTGCGATGTCGTCGGTGGCGAACCAGTGGCCGCCGCGTAGGGCGTGGGCGGTGGCTGGGGTGGCCGGCAGGTGGCGCAATAGGTGGGCGAGGTCGTCGACGGCGGTCAGTTCGTGGTCGGTGAGGTCGTAGATGTCGGTGTGCAGGGTGCGCAGTCTGGTGCGTAGGAAGTCCGGTGCGCGGCCGAGGTGTTCGCCGAGGATGGTCCAGAACTCGTCTTTGGGTGAGCGCAGCGGCAGGTAGGTCAGCAGGCGGCCGAGTTGATAGAGCGCGGCTGCGGCGTCGGGGTCGCTGCGGAGTCGTCCCTGGTGCACCGAGGTGGGGTCGACGTCGTCGATGCCGTGGTGGGCCAGTGCGGTGACCAGGCTGGTGGCGGTGGCCGGTTTGGGGGCGTTACCGCCCTCGATCGAGGCGACGGTCATGCGGTGCACGCCGGCGGCGGTGGCCAGTTGTTGTTGGGTGAGGCCAGCCTCGGTGCGGGCGTGCTCGAGGTAGGTAATCACCGGTCGCTGTGCTCGCCGTCGATAGGCTCACCGTCGCGGGGGTCGGCGGCCGGTAGCGGGGTGACGTCAATGCTCCAGCCGGTGCCGTCCGGGCCACAGAGCACCATGCCCTCGGGATAGGTATCGAGGATGTACTGGGCGGCTGCGGCGATCGCGGAGTGGGTGACATCGCGTTTACCGGCGAGGAAGGCATTGCCGGCGGCGTTGAGTGTGCCGGCGTAGATCTTCTGCGAGAGCGGTTGATAGCTGACAGCGACCTGGCGGGACGTACTCACGGTGCTGGTCCTTTCCGGGGTGGTGGGGTGGATTATGCCGCCACCGTGGTGGGGCTGGTGGACAGGCTGGCGGCGACGCGGTGGCCGAGGAAGGTGGCGACCGGTACGGCTACGGCGTTGCCGATCTGGCGTTTGACCACTTTGGCTTGGGTGGTGGCGGGGTCGCGCTAGGACACGGCCCACCATTGCGTGACACCGTCTGCGCGGCATCCTCGGCCACCTCCCGATCAGCGTGGGCAGACATCGCATCGATCGGCCGCGCGGTGTCAATCGTGTAGGTGCCCACCATCTCCGGGTCGCCGCTGGACACCTTCGTGCGGTCGTAGTGACACCGCATCTTCCACGGCCGCCGTACACCCATCGCCGCCACCCTTCGCTGTCGTCATCGGAGTCGATCACCGAGCATGCTACCTAGCATTTGTGATAGATGCTAGGTATCATTACGTGTGAAAGATGGTCGATGGCAGAATGGAGTGCGGGATGACCAGCACTGCGACAGAGGACCCGCTAGGAGGCTGCTGAAGAAGTGGTCTGTGTGCGGCTGGCCGTCGGTAATGCTGGGTCTGTTGATCACGGGCGAGTGTTGCTCGGGCGCTTGCCCCGCGGGGTCAGGCGGTGGTCAGGGTCCAGGTGTTGTTGGTGGTGCTCAGCCCCAGGGTGATCAGGCGGCGCAGGTTGATCGCGGCGGCGCGGTGGTGCAGCCAGTTGTTGTTCGCGGTGACTCCTCGGTACGGCACGCGGCGGCTACCGCGGGTCAGCCAAGCGATCGAGCGTTCCACCATAGGCCGATGCTGTCGATATGATTGCTGGATCATGTTGTTGGTGAACTGTTTTCGATGGTCACGCTGGAGCCGATGGTGTTCACCGAGGTGGACGGAGCGGCCCTTGGCCGAGGTGGTGCACCGTGCCCGTAGCGCACACCCCGTGCAGG
>NZ_JAKGCU010000067.1 GCF_021556435.1 Gordonia tangerina | reverse complement strand
CGCGGTCAGTTGAGCACCTGCGTCAGCCCCCCCTCATCGGCAACCGCGCCACGCAACGCAAGGCACATAGCGGTGCGTGGCGGAAACCAAATGAAGAAGTGTCACCACCAAGACCCCTCACTCTGTCACCTATGGCCTGATGCAGAACTGTCACCGATGTCTTGCGAGATGACACTGATGGCATGTTCGACCACTGGCCCGACACCCGAACACTACGCGTGGTCGACCCACCGAGGCCCGTGCTGATCGACATGGCGATCGCTGACCCGTCCTGCGGACGCTCGTATGCCGCCGGTGGGGGAGTGTCACTGCGAGTCCGCGCATCCGGTGCCCGGATCGAACCCACCATGAACGCGCTTCTCTTAGCGTGGCTCCAAACTTCAAACGGCCTCTGGCGCGGGATATGTCAGATGCCAGTCGAGAGCGCCAACCGCGTCTCCTCGGCCACGATCACCATGTGGGTGCCGCCCGAGGCGCTGCAACCGAGACAGGACGCCGCCGAGCGATGACCGAGAACAACGATGCCGGGGCCGGGCCCACCAATCGCGTCGCACCTAAACGCGGTCGCGTCGCGATAGGGGAGCTGACGTTGATCGTGCGGCCGGCCGGTAGGCCGGCAGACGTCCGGGTCTACACCGACAATGAGGCGACCGAGGCTCAGGCGTACGCCGACGAGGTTGGCGGACAGGTCGAACGACTCGGGGAAGCCACGAGCTGACTCCGCTGGCGCTGCGCTGCCGCCCTCCCCGGCGGGTCGGTTGCCACAGGGCCATCGTGGTTGCGTTGTGCAGGTGGGCGATTCGCAGCCCGGGGTTTTGTCGGTACGCAAGCCTTTCCACGAAGGATGCCGCCAGGCGAGGCGAGGGGCCGGGCGAGTGCCCGGCCCCCTCGCTGGGGCTAGTGTTGCGCGTCGTTAATTCGCTTACAGGCGTTCGGGTGGAAGAATTGCCGTATGCCCACTTCGGCGTTGGTTCTCGATGATGATTCGCGCGCGGTGTTGGAGTCGTGGACTCGATC
>NZ_JAKGCU010000066.1 GCF_021556435.1 Gordonia tangerina | reverse complement strand
GCTAGTGTTGCGCGTCTGAAGTTGGTTTACGTTTCGCGCCGGCGAGTATTTCCTCGGCGGGTTTGGTCCACACGAATGGGTGGCAGCGGTCGTTCCAGCCGTCGATGAAGGCGCGGATCGCGGCGACGAGTTCTCGGACGGAATCGAAGGAACCGCGCCGGATGGCCTGGCGGGTGATGATGCCGAAGAACACCTCGACCAGGTTGAGCCATGATCCCGATGTTGGGGTGAAATGCATTGTCACCCTCGGGTTCTTGGCCAGCCACGTGGTGATGTCGGCGTGCTTGTGGGTGTGGTAGTTGTCGCACACGATGTGCAGTTTGCGGCGCGGATAGGCTCTGGCCACCATCTTCATGAAGTCGAGGAACTCGGCCTTCCCGTGACGCTCGTAGCATCGATCGACCACCGATCCCGTGGCCACTTCGAGTGCAGCGAACAAGGTCGTGGTGCCATTGCGCTTGTAGTCATGGGTAGCCTTCTCCGGCAGACCCGGCCGCATCGGCAAGATCGGCTGAGTGCGGTTAAGCGCCTGGATCTGGCTCTTCTCATCCACGCACAGCACCACGGCGTTCGTGGGCGGGTTCAAATACAAGCCGACGACATCGCGAACCTTGGCCTCCAACTCGGGATCGGTCGAAAACTTGAACGTCTCGCGCCGCCATGGCTTGATCCCGTACCGTCGCCACGCACGGGCCACGGTCGCGTCGCCGATCCCCAACTGTTTCGCCAACAGCCGGGTCGACCAGTGGGTGACCGCCAACCGCTCGGGTGGTGACTCCAGTGTCACAGCGATGATCTCGGCGTCCTCAATCGTCTTGGGCCGGCCGCTGCGTGGCTCGTCGTGCAGCCCGTCGATCCCGTGTTCGACGAACCGATCCCGCCACTTGATCACCGTCGGCCGAGACACCGACAACGCTCTGGCGGTCGCCGACGTGCCGGAGCCCGAGGCAACCGACAACACGATGCGGGCACGCTCAACCAGACCCGCACTCACCGTCGATGATCGAGTCCACGACTCCAACACCGCGCGCGAATCATCATCGAGAACCAACGCCGAAGTGGGCATACGGCAATTCTTCCACCCGAACGCCTGTAAGCGAATTAACGACGCGCAACACTAGC
>NZ_JAKGCU010000065.1 GCF_021556435.1 Gordonia tangerina | reverse complement strand
GGTGGTGAGAAACCTCATCTTGGAACAGGCTTCCCGCTTAGATGCTTTCAGCGGTTATCCCTTCCGAACGTAGCTAACCAGCAGTGCCCCTGGCGGGACAACTGGCACACCAGAGGTTCGTCCGTCCCGGTCCTCTCGTACTAGGGACAGGTTTCCTCAAGTTTCTAGACGCGCGCGGCGGATAGAGACCGAACTGTCTCACGACGTTCTAAACCCAGCTCGCGTGCCGCTTTAATGGGCGAACAGCCCAACCCTTGGGACCTACTCCAGCCCCAGGATGCGACGAGCCGACATCGAGGTGCCAAACCATCCCGTCGATATGGACTCTTGGGGAAGATCAGCCTGTTATCCCCGGGGTACCTTTTATCCGTTGAGCGACACCACTTCCACACGTTGGTGCCGGATCACTAGTCCCGACTTTCGTCCCTGCTCGACATGTACGTCTCACAGTCAAGCTCCCTTGTGCACTTACACTCAACACCTGATTGCCAACCAGGCTGAGGGAACCTTTGGGCGCCTCCGTTACATTTTGGGAGGCAACCGCCCCAGTTAAACTACCCACCAGGCACTGTCCCTGAACCCGATCAGGGTCCGAGGTTAGAAGTCCAATACGATCAGAGTGGTATTTCAACAACGACTCCACCCACACTAGCGTGCGAGTTTCACAGTCTCCCACCTATCCTACACAAACCGAACCGAACACCAATACCAAGCTATAGTGAAGGTCCCGGGGTCTTTTCGTCCTGCCGCGCGTAACGAGCATCTTTACTCGTACTGCAATTTCGCCGAGTCTGTGGTTGAGACAGCAGAGAAGTCGTTACGCCATTCGTGCAGGTCGGAACTTACCCGACAAGGAATTTCGCTACCTTAGGATGGTTATAGTTACCACCGCCGTTTACTGGGGCTTAAATTCTCAGCTTCACCACCGAAGTGATTAACCGGTCCTCTTAACCTTCCAGCACCGGGCAGGCGTCAGTCCGTATACATCGTCTTACGACTTCGCACGGACCTGTGTTTTTAGTAAACAGTCGCTTCTCTCTGGTCTCTGCGACCCACACCAGCTCACACCGCGAGGGCGGTCACCGGGATGGGTCCCCCTTCTCCCGAAGTTACGGGGGCATTTTGCCGAGTTCCTTAACCACAGTTCTCTCGATCGCCTTAGTATTCTCTACCTGACCACCTGTGTTGGTTTGGGGTACGGGCCGTGTACCAACTCACTAGAGGCTTTTCTCGGCAGCATAGGATCATGGAATTCGCCGCAACGGCTACGCATCACCTCTCAG
>NZ_JAKGCU010000064.1 GCF_021556435.1 Gordonia tangerina | reverse complement strand
GGCTCTTCCTGATTCAGAGTGCATCCAGGCGTTCGGCGAGCTGTCCGGAATGGATCAGGGACCGCAAGATGTAGTGGCCGAGGTTGCGGAATCCGAGGGCGATGCCGCGTAGATGCTCGAGTCGGCCGTTGATCGCTTCAACCGGTCCATTGGAGGCGCCGGTGTCGAAGTAGGCCAGGATCTCGCGGTGCCGCGCCCACAACGATCGGCCGAGTTGGGCGAGCTCGCACAGTCCGGCGGGCAGGCCGGTGCGGATGCGTTTGAGCAGCTTGTACATCGCGATCTTGCCCGCACGCTTGTCCGGGTGCTCGTAGGCGCCGATGAGGTCTTGATACACCGCGTGGGTGACCGAAACGGCCACATGCTCATCCCGGGCATCCAGCCCGGTCTGCAGCTTGGTTGCTTGTTTGTCACTGAGCAACCCGATCCGCGTCAGCAGAGTACGGCGGATACCGAACAACGGATCCCCGCTGCGGCCGCGGTGCCCGCAGGTATCTTGTTGCACGCGTTGACGACACAACGTTAGCTTCTGCGCCGCCAAGTGCACCACATGGAACGGGTCCATCACGGTGCGGGCCTTGTCGAGGGCTTCAGCGGTGGCGGTGTGGTAGCCGACGAACCCGTCCATGGTGACCACCCGAATACGATCGCGAAACGACTGGTCGCGAGCATCGAGCCAGTCCTTGAGTGCGGCTTTCGAGCGGCCGGCGACCACATCGAGCAACCGTGCCGGCCCGGTGCCATCGACGATCGGGGTGAGATCGACCAGCACGGTCACGAAACTCGAATCACCCTCACCGCGAACGTGTTTCCATTTGTGCTCATCCACACCCAAGACCCGAACACCGGCCAGCCGGTCGGGTGCGGCCGCCAGCTTGCGGGCTGCGTCCAGGGCCAGGGTGTTGACGGTGTTCCAGCCCAGGCCGACCGAGGCAGCCACGGCCGTGACGCTCATCTTGTCCAGAATCATCCGGCGCATGATCCAGGTGGTGGTGCGTCGAGTGACTTGGGTACGCGGTGCGACGATGCTGGTGATATTCGCACGGAAGATCGAGGTCGCGCACTCGAGGTTGCTGCACACATACCGCGGTACCCGCAGGTGCAAGCGGGTGGGATGACCGACAATCGGCAGATCAGCGACCTCACGGTCGACGTGATCACGCAGCCGGCCCGACTGCCCGCAGGCCGGGCAGACGTTGCCAGGCGCCAGCAGTTCGCAAAACAGGTGCGTGCGGTCCTCGGCGTCGATAGCGGCGTCGGTGATCGACACCCCCAACTCGATGGT
>NZ_JAKGCU010000063.1 GCF_021556435.1 Gordonia tangerina | reverse complement strand
TGTGGTTCCCCCGGAATCGTGGAGGACTCCTCTATGCGGCTTCGGGCTCGGTCAGTGCGGCGTTCTCGTAGTCGACCGGACTCACCATCCCGATCGTGCTGTGCCGGCGCTGGTGGTTGTAGAAACCGTAGCACCACTCCAACACGACGGCCCGCGCCTCCATGATAGTGTTGAAATCATTGCGTGACAACACTTCCCACTCCAGGGATGAGAAGAATGCTTCGGCGGCGGCGTTGTCGAAACACGATCCGACGCGCCCCATCGACTGCCGGATACCCATCTTCCGGCACAGCTTGGTGAACCGTTTCGCAGTGTACGTCGACCCGCGATCGGTGTGAAAAATCAGCTTCTGCGCATCGTCGTCACGCCATATCGCCTGCTTACCGCCCCGCGTGGCGACCGCCATCTCGATGGCCGCACACGCCAACGCAGCATCCGGGTGGCGACTGGTGGCCGCACCCAACAGACGGCGACTGTAGAGGTCGATGACCGTGGCCAGATACAGCTTGCCCGCCGCGGTCGGGATCTCGGTGATGTCTCCGACCCACCGTTCATCGGGGCACTGTGCGGTGAAATCGCGACCCAACAAATCGGGGAACTTCGGAGCGGTTCTGTCCTGGCGGGTCAGCCCGTTGCGCCGGCGGATCCGCCGCGCCACCAGGCCCTGACGACACATCGAATCAGCGACAGTCTTCTCGGTCACCGTCCACCCGTCAGCACGCAGATCCGCATGCAGGCGCGGCGACCCGTGCAGCCCGCGGGCCTTGTCGAAGGCCACCGCGACGGCACGGTCGATGGTGTCCCGGCGGTAGTCGCGTGTGGTGTGCAAACCCGTTGCCGCACCCGGTGATTGGGACCGGTTGTGCCATTTGTAGAACCACGCCTCGCTGACCCCGAGTAGCCGGCAGCTCACCGCGTGTGGCACCCGGTACTTGGTCCTCTGGTCGGCGACAAAGCGTGCCACGCTCACTTCGTCGCCTCCTTCACCCACAGGACCACCGATCGCTTGAGGACATCACGCTCCATGCGCAGCTCGGCGACCTCGTCGCGCAACCGTTTGAGCTCAGCAGCGTCATCAGGGGTCAGCTCGCCGCTGCCCTCCCGCTCGGCGCGCGCCCGGTTGACCCAGTTGCCCAACGTGCCCTCGTTGACCCCCAGGTCTCGGGCGACCTGGGCGATCGGCTTACCTGTCTCCTCGACGATCCGGACCGCCCCATCACGAAACTCCCGGTCGTACTTCTTCCGCTTCTCTGGCATCGTGCTCCTCATTATCGATGCCTCTACGGTTCGGGGGGAACCTCA
>NZ_JAKGCU010000062.1 GCF_021556435.1 Gordonia tangerina | reverse complement strand
GGCTCTCCTGACCGATCCGTGGGTCATGACCGGCCGGGGAGGACTGGTCGGTGGCCGCCGAGGTTGAGCATGGCCAAGGCGATGAGAGCCTCGGGAGACCTGAATCCGAAGGCAACGCGGGTGATCAGCCGGATCTTGGTGTTGACCGACTCGATGCGACCGTTGGACAGACCGTGCTCGATCGCTGCGAGGATCGAGGCCTGGTGTTTGACGATGCGACGCTGCAGCTCCACGAAGGCGGGAATCCGGCAGCGCCGCGCCCACCGGATCCAGACCTCGAGCGCCTCCGCGGCCTCGGCGTGGGGCAGCTGGAAGACCAGTCGCAGGCCTTCTTTGAGCAGGTAGGCACGGTGCAGCCGCGGGTCGGTCTTGGCGACCCAGGCCAGCTTGGCCTGCTGCCTGACCGTGAGGTTCTCGGGGTTCTTCCACAGCGCGTAGCGGGCATGCTTCAACGCCTTCGCGTGTCCCGATGCGCGGCCGGCACGGCGCTGGGTGGCCGCTCCGCGGGCCTGGTTCCAGGCAGCTCGGCGGACCTCGTCGAGGGCG
Source organism: Gordonia tangerina (assembly GCF_021556435.1). Lineage (GTDB taxonomy): Bacteria > Actinomycetota > Actinomycetes > Mycobacteriales > Mycobacteriaceae > Gordonia > Gordonia tangerina. Next base: position 829 of record NZ_JAKGCU010000062.1, on the reverse strand, counting down.
TCGGTGGCCCACCGGACGACGTGGAAGGGGTCGGCGCAGCGGACCGCGTGGGGGCAGTGGTCGGCGACCACAGTGCTGATCCAGTCCGCACCGTCGGCGGAGACGTGGGTGATCTGGCTGCACCGCTCCTCACCGAGGGCGTCGAAGAAGCCCTCGAGGGTGGCCTTGTCCCGGCCGGGGGCGGCCCAGACCAGCCGACCGGTGTCGTGGTCGACGACCACGGTCAGGTAGCGGTGGCCGCGCTTGTAGGAGATCTCATCGATCCCGATCCGGCGTAGGTCGGCGAACCGGTCATGCAGCTTCTCGACGTCGGCCCAGACCCGGGTGATGATCGCCCCCACGGTGCGCCAGGCGATCCGCATCAACTCGGTGACCGCGCTCTTGGAGCACTGGGTGGCCAGCCAGGCGACCTGCTCATCGAACCCGGTGGTGTGTCCGGCGCCATGCCGGGCCCAGGGCACCGCGCGGACCGTGGGCCCGTGCTCGCGGCAGTTGACCCGCGGTGCGTCGGCCTCGAGATGGACCTGGATGGTGCCCAGGTCCAGCGCCCGCCACCGACGACGTCCCTCGCCACGGTCGTACCAAGGAGACCGTCGCTGACATCGTCCGCAGCGAGCTCCCGCACGTCGCGTGGGCCGAACGCAGGCCACCAGAGTCTGCTCGTCCTCGTCGAACTCGATGTCCTCCACGACTGTCTTCTCGACCCCCAACAGGGCTCGCCATAAGGTGGCGTTCTGCACGCCGTTCTCCGCTCACTGGTTCCTGGTCCTAGACAGCTCAGAAACCTAGACAGGGAACGGCGTGCTCACGTTTCAGGCGCGCTCAACCA
>NZ_JAKGCU010000061.1 GCF_021556435.1 Gordonia tangerina | reverse complement strand
CCTGTCAACCCACGCCTGGTGACTTCCGCGTGTTCTCCGCTGCGCTCCGCCCACGCGCTGCGACCAATCCGGCAACCCGCACTCGCTGCGCTCGCAACCGAATTGGCCTCCGGCCCACCAGACTCTCCGGGGTTGACAGCCCACCCCCGCCGGTCCCCCAGGTCTACGACGTCCGCCACACCGGCCGACACCAACCGAAAGGAACGCCATGCGATACATCCCCAGCACCACCGCCACCTCCGCCGCCACCGGCAGCGTCGCCAACATCCTCTGGATCGCCGCCGACCTCACCGTCACCAACCCCGAGATCGCAGACCCCATCCGGGAAGCAGCCGCCCAACTCATCGTCGGCGGCAGCACCACAGCACGCCACGGCCAAGCCGCGGTCGAGCTCGCCGCGATCGTCGCGGCCTCCCGGCACCCGGACCTCGCCGCCACCGCCGACGAGGCCGACTGGGCAACGTGGCAGCGCCAACTGACCGAACCCTGGCCGATCCTCGCCGACGCGGCCGCGACCGCAGCCCGAATCGGCCGCTACGAAGCACACATCACGCCAGGACGCTGGACCGCATAACCCAGCACGGGGTCGGAGCCGCCACCCGGCGGCCCGGCCCCGCCTTCTGCGCGTGCACTGCGGTTGTCACCCGCATCAACACCAGTCCGGCTACGCCGTGCACAGACATCGGACGCGCCGCCTGCGGCGTCGCCGCTGTTGTCTTCACGGCCACGTGCCCACACCAGAAGAACTGTCCTGTCACACGTCTTGTCAGCCTGACACGTCGGGGACCCCGACCGGTCAACCCACGCTGCGCTCTTCGGGGTTGACCGCACACCCTCGCCGTGTCCCAGGCACCGCGACGCGCGACACTGGGTCGCGCCCACTCGAAGGAGCCACGATGACCACTCGTACCGACGCCCGCACCAGCTTTCTCACCGACATCTACACCTGCGCCCTCGAGGGAGGCATCGGCTACTGGTCGACCTGCACCGAATACCGCTGGAGCACCACCCAGCGCGCCGTCATCGAGGAAATCGACAACGATGACCGCGAACACGTCATCACCCTCGATACCGTCGCCCGAGGACTCAACGCCATCACCACCGGCCGCATCCGACTCCACGAGAAGCTGCGCCGCCACATCACCGCAGCCAGCCGCGCCAACGACGCCGGCGACATCGACGCCGGCGACGCCGATCTGATCGTGCAAGCAGGAATCTTCGGCGAAATCACCTACGGCTGACCACCACGCCGGGGTCGGGCGCACCAAGCGCCCGCCCCCGGCGCCGCACACAACGACGGGCGACCACAGGCCGCACTGCGCTTGTCCCTCCCCTTCGGGTCGGGGGTTCGCGAGTTGGGTAGGTGGTTGCGTGTATGTGCGCGTACGTCGCCCTCATTGTGACCGGCCGGGGACCCCGACCTGTCAACCCACGCCTGGTGACTTCCGCGTGTTCTCCGCTGCGCTCCGCCCACGCGCTGCGACCAATCCGGCAACCCGCACTCGCTGCGCTCGCAACCGAATTGGCCTCCGGCC
>NZ_JAKGCU010000060.1 GCF_021556435.1 Gordonia tangerina | reverse complement strand
TCTGTAAGGAAGGTTAGGTGAGGTGGCGTCGCTGACTGGCGTCGTGGGCGCTGGGTCGGGACGGTTTCGGGTCAGGACGCTTTCTCGAGGTGGACCTGGTAGCCGAGTTGTTTGAGTTGGTGGACCGCGCGGCGTGTGGCTTGTTGGGCGTGGGCATGTTGGTAGTGGTTTTCGCCGAGGTCGTGGTAGTCGGTGTGGGTGGTGAGCATGTGCCAGACGGCGACGAGGATTTCGCGTTCGGTGGCGACGAGGGCGCGACTGAAGCCGCGGCGTGATCGCAGGCGTCGGTAGCGGGCGGCAATGTGGGTGTGGGCGTTGCTGCGGGCGATCGACATTGATGCGATACCCAGAGCGCCCTTGAGGTAGCAGTCTCCCGGCCTGGTTTTAGCGTTGGTTTTGCGGGCTGCGGATTGGTGCTGTCCGGGTGCCACGCCGGCCCACGACGCGAGGTGATCGGCGGTGGGGAACACGCTCATGTCGCCGCCGGTTTCGGCGATGATGATATCGGCGACCACGGTGGAGACCCCGGGAATGGTGCATAGCAGGTCACGGGCTAGGCGAAAAGGGGCGATCGCCTCCTCGATTCGGTCGTCGAGGGTGGTGATCGTGGCGGCCAGTTCATCGATGCGTTGCAGGTGCAGCCCGATCATGAACGCGTCGTGATCGCTGAACCGGCCGGTCAGCGCATCGACGAGCTGCTCGTGTTTGCGATACATCTGTGGCACGGCCAGGTTGGCCAGTACGAGAGGATCGCGTTCCCCGGCGACCAGGGCGTCAAGCATGCGTCGCGCGGAGACACCGTCGAGGTCGGACACGACCACCGACAGTTTGATACCCGGTGATTCCAGCCGCTTTTCCAGTCGGGTCATCTCCCGGACCCGTTCGCGGGCCACGATGGTGCGGGTGCGTGTCAGATCACGTAGTTCCCGAATCGGCGGGGGCGGCACGAACGAGGCGCGCACCAAGCCGTGCGCGGCCAGATCGGCCAGCCAAGTCGCGTCGTTGACGTCGGTCTTGCGGCCGGGCACGTTTTTGACCGCACGCGCGTTGGCCAGGATCAGCTCGACCCCTTCGCTGGTGAGTTCTTCGAGGAGGAAATAGTAGGGTTTCCAGTAGTCGCTTGTGGCCTCCATCACGATGCAGGTCACCCGCTCGGCCACCAGATACTGGCGTAACTGCAGGATCTCGCGGGTCATCGACCCGCAATCGATCACTTCGTTGGTCGTTTTGCGGCTACCTGAGCCCTGGACCCGCACACACACTTTCGCCGATTTCTTACCGATGTCGATGCCCGCGCATCGCGCATGGAGCACTTCCATGATGTTCTCCCGTTGTTCGCGACCGGGCCGGTCTGACCCGCAGAAGGCGTGCGTCACGGGAGAGCGACAAACTCAACGAAGTCTGTAAGGCGTGCTCTACGGCGACAATCCGCGGTTCCCGCGGCAGGCTCTCCGACCCAAGCTCGATAACAGGCTCGCCACGTGGGCAGGCGCTAGAGATCAACGGGTTCACAACGTGACACACCCACCAGTATCGCCCGTCCACCCGACTCAACCACGGCAAACCTTCGCATCTCCGCGTCACCGGCGAAGCCGGCCCCATAGCTCGATAC
>NZ_JAKGCU010000005.1 GCF_021556435.1 Gordonia tangerina | reverse complement strand
CCACCGAACTACCCTCCCCGAGAGCTACCCAAAACCGCTCACGCTTCACCGCGGGCACACGATTGTTCGCCACCAGCAACCTCCAACAGACAGGCTGTTGCGGTGACCACTTGAGCCCAAGCCCAGCCGCACGCGTGCGAGTGATTCTTTCGACGGAAATCTGGGTTCTGTCGGCGATTTTGTGGGTTCTGTCGGCGCGAAAAGGGACTCGACCCGCTACAACCGCACCGGGTAGTGGTGATCGGTGATGTCGGGGACGATCGACTTCTCGACAAAGATCCCGTGCCAGACCATGAACATCAACAGCGTCCACAGCCGGCGACTGTTGTCCACGACTCCGTCGCGGTGCTCGTTGAGCATCTCGACCACGACGTTCTTGTTGAGGATATGGTCGGTCTGCGAATGCTCGATGACCTCGTGCGCCCAGTCGAACATCTCGGAGCCGGCCAGCCAGTGGCGGATGGGCACCGGAAAGCCCAATTTCTTGCGGTGCAGCACATGGGGCGGAACGATCTGTTCGAGGGCCTGCCGAAGGGCGTACTTCGTGGTGCCATGGGCGATCTTCTCGTCGAAGGGGAGTGTCTCTGCGACGCGGAACACCTCGGGATCGAGGAACGGCACGCGCAGTTCCAATGAATTGGCCATCGTCATCTTGTCGGCCTTCACCAGGATGTCGCCGCGCAACCAGGTGAACAGGTCGACGTGTTGCATGCGGGCGACGGGGTCGAGGTCGGTCGACATTGCGTAGATGGGCGCGGTGACGTCGGTATGGGTCCACTCCGGACGGTAGTCGCGGAGCACCGCGCGCAGTCGCGCATCGTCGAAGCTGCGGGCGTTGCCGTAGTAGCGCTCCTCGAGCGTCAGTGAGCCGCGGTGCAGCAGGCTCTTGCCGCGGGTCCCCTCCGGAATCCGGTCGGACACCCGCCCCGCGAGCCGGCGCAACGCGCCGGGCAGCCGGTCGAACGCACTCAGTGACAGCGGCTCCTTGTAGATCGTGTAGCCGCCGAACAACTCATCGGCGCCCTCACCGGAGAGCACCACCTTCACATGCTTGCGGGCCTCCCGGGCGACGAAGTAGAGCGGCACGAGGGCCGGGTCGGCGACCGGGTCGTCGAGGTACCACACGATCTCCGGGATGGCCTCGATGAACTCTCGCGGACTGACGACCTTGACGACGTGTTTGGCGCCGATCGCCTCGGCGGATTCCACCGCCACGTCGATCTCGGAGTATCCGTCGCGCTCGAAGCCGGTGGTGAAGGTGACCAGGTCGGGGTTGTGGCGGATCGCCAGCGCAGCGATCGCGGTGGAGTCGATGCCGCCGGACAGGAATGACCCCACGGTCACGTCGGCGCGCATGTGTTTGGCCACCGAATCGGACAGGACCTCGGCGATCTCGTCGTATCGGGCCTGGGAGTCCCCGCTGCCGAACGGTCGTACCGGGAAACGGGGTGTGAAGTATCGCTGGATCTGTGGCGCCTGGCCCGGGCGGATGGACGCATGACACCCGGATTCGAGTCGTCGAATCGCCGCATGCAGGGTTTCCGGCTCGGGAACATACTGCAGCACGGTGTAGTGCTCGATGGCCCGAGGATCGAGGTCGTCACCCAACCCGAGCAACCCGGTCAGCTCGAGCAGGCTCTTCTTCTCGCTGCCGAACGCGGTACCGCCGGGGCCGGTCGCGATGAACAGCGGCTTGATGCCGAATGGGTCGCGAGCGAGGAACAACGAGCGTTGCCGGGTGTCCCAGATCGCGAATGCGAACATGCCACGCAGGCGACGCACCGCGTCCGGTCCCCAGTGATGGAACGCTGCGACGATGGCCTCGCCGTCACCCTCGGTGGCGAACTCGGCGTCGTGATCGCGAGTCAGTTCCGCGCGGATCTCGAGATAGTTGTAGATCTCGCCGTTGAACACGAGTGCGTACCGGTCGGGGTTTTCTGGCGGTCCCCACCGCAGCGGTTGGTGCGAGTGTTCGATGTCGATGATCGACAGCCGGTTGAATCCGAGGACGAGGTCGGCATCATGCCAGGTGCCCGGCTCGTCCGGGCCGCGGTGGCGCATGCAGCGCGACGCGTCCGACACCGATCCGACAGCGTCGGATGCCGAACCGTCCGAGGTCAGCAGACCGAGCAAACCACACACCAGACAGGCCCCATTTCGTCGACGTCGCGATGCTGTTCTGACGCGTCGAGTATGCCTGACGTACGCGCCACGCAAGGCGTACGGTCCGCGGGTCGGTTCAGCGTGGTGCCGTGGCGAGGCACGCAGGTAAACCCCAATCACGAAACGTTGCACGGCTTGGTCTACGCTGCGTAGTACTAGGTGCAAGAATTGCCTTGGCGCTGGGTGCGACTTGACTCGGCGCGGGCGAAGAAAGCCCTGTGCGAGTCATGTGGCATGGCAACTCGGTCGGCACGTGTGCCGACATCGAGCGAGCGGGAAGGCGTGAAATTGGCACACGGTGGACGGCCGCGGGCGACAGGGGCCCGTTCCGCATCGCGGACGATCAAGCAGGTCGGTGCACTCGTCGCACTCGGCATCGGGGCGTTGCTGCTGTCGGGATGTGACGCCCGTACGGCGATGCGCTTCGGTTGGCCCGAAGGCGTGACCCCCGAAGCAGAGAAGATGGGCGAGCTGTGGACCTGGTCGGTCATCGCCGCACTCCTCATGGGCATCCTGGTGTGGGCCCTGATCTTCTGGACCATCACCTTCCACCGGGCCAAGCCCGGCAAGGACGTCTTCCCCCGGCAGACCGCGTACAACGTGCCGCTGGAACTGACCTACACGGCGATCCCGTTCGTGATCATCGCCGTGCTCTTCTACTTCACCGTCGTGGTCCAGAACGACGTCGAGAGCAAGACCGACGACTCCAAGGTCGTCGTCGACGTGACCGCGTTCCAGTGGAACTGGAAGTTCGGCTACCGCGAGGTCGAGTTCACCGACGGCTCGCGCTATGACGGCTTCGAGGGCGAAGGCAGCCCGTTCGAGCTGCAGGCACGCAACGAGGCCAACCACCACGGTGAGGAGCTGCCCCTCCCGGCCGGCGGTCGCGACGACGATATCCGGAACTACCTGCAGTTCAACCAGATCGAAACGGTCGGATCGTCGAACGAGATCCCCGTGTTGGTGCTGCCGACGGGCCAGCGCATCGAGTTCGAGATCGCCGCGGCCGACGTCATCCACTCATTCTGGGTGCCGGAGTTCCTCTTCAAGCGCGACGTGATGCCGTTCCCGGAGCAGAACCACTCCGACAACGTCTTCCAGATCTCCAGCATCGACCGGGAGGGTGCCTTCGTCGGGCGTTGCGCCGAGATGTGCGGCACCTATCACTCGATGATGAACTTCGAGGTCCGTGCGGTTTCGCCGGAGAAGTTCGACGCCTACATCCGCTATCGGGAGGACAACCCGCAGGCGACCAATGCGCAGGCGCTCGAAGAGATCTGCGAGGTTCCCGAGTCGGTGACGACGGTTCCGTTCGACACGCGACGCGCCACCGACGGCGACACCCCGACCGACCTCGGTGATGCCTCCAACACGTCCTTGCCTAACTGCACGGTGGGAGCAAACGGATGAAAATCGAAGCCCGAATCTTCGAATTGCTGACGGCATTCTTCTTCCTCGCGGGCATCATCTACACGATCTGCACTGCGTTCGCTAGTCGCGGCGTCGAGTGGGTGGGCGTGACCGGAATGTTCTTCAGTGCCGGCCTGACGCTGATCGCCGGCACCTACTTCCGGTTCGTCGCTCGTCGTGTCGAGATCCGTCCCGAGGACTACGAAGACGCCGAGGTCGAGGACGGCGCAGGCGAATTGGGCTTCTTCAGCCCCCACTCCTGGTGGCCGATCCTGTTGGCCTTCGGCGCCGCCCTGTTCGGCATCGGTTTCGCCACCCACAACCTGTGGTTCGCGATCTTCGCGGGGTTCGTCATCATCGGCACCGCGGCAGGACTCGTTTTCGAGTACCACGTGGGTCCGGAGAAGCACTGACCCACAGCAGCCTCTGACAACGGCCGCCTCCCTGACCACGCCGGTCGGAGGCGGCCGTTGTCGTCGTACGCCGGCTGGCCCCGTCGGGGATCGCCGTCAGCGTCGGGGCGCCGGGGTATAGACCGACAGCGCACGGTAATCGACGCGGAATGTGGCCTCGTCGTAGCTCTCACCGACCTCGCCGTCGTGGGCCACCACGAGCGGCTCGTCCACCGCGGAGAACGAGAACTCGGGCACCTGCAACTCGTGATACAGCGGCGACCGCTCCAACCGTCCGGTGAGCATGGAACCCACCAGACGTGCGAGTGCGAATCGGTGACCGACCTCGAGGATGCGTACATCGAGTAGTCCGTCGTCGATCCGCAGTCGTCGCGATGGTGCGAAACCGGACGGCCGGTACAACGAATTGCCGAGCAGGAACAGCGACGTCTCCATGACCACCCCGTCGACACGAATCCGGACGGGGCGGGTGCGGCGTAGCGTGGCCATGAGCGCGACGGCGGTGGCGAAAGGCCGACTACGTTTGTGCTGCAGGCGGGTCCGGGTGCGGACGAAATGCGGGTACGCGCCGATACTAGCCGTGTTCAACACGACCGTGTCATCGTTGAGCCGGACGATGTCCACGCGTGTCAAGCGGCCTTCGGCGATGGCGCCGACGGTGTCGGCCACCGACCGGATGCCCAGATCCCGGGCGAAGTGGTTGAACGTACCGCCGGGCAGAACCGCCAGGGGAACCCCCGCCTCGAGCGCCACCGGCGCGGCGCAGGCGACGGTGCCGTCGCCGCCGGACACCGCCAGTACGTCGGCCCGTTCCGCGGCCCGACGTAAGAGATTGGGCATGTCGTCGTCGGGGCCGATTTCGATGATCTCCGCGTCGGGGAGCAGTGCACGCACTTTGTCGAGCACCTGTCGTCCGTTGCCGGACCCCGACTCCGGATTACCGACCACCACCACGCCCGCCCCAGCCGGACACGCCGGCGCGGGTACATCCGACGGCGGGGCGATCGCGATGTCGTGAGTGGTGATGGGCGGCACCAGACGCCCGCCGATGACTGCGATGGTCGCCCCGATCCCGAACCCGGCCAAGACATCTCCGGGGTAGTGTGCGCCGGTGGCGATGCGGGACAATCCGACCAGGCCGGCAAGGCCACCGAGGACGAGTCCCGTCGGGGCGTGTTCGATGCCGACGCCCATGGCGAAGGCGGCCGCGCTGGCCGAGTGTCCCGACGGCAGCGAGTTGGAGGTCGGGGTCCGCCGAGATCGCCGCTGCAGCGGAACCGATGCCGTCTCGGGCCGAGGACGACTGCGGATGCGTTTGGCTATCTGGTTGGTGAGCACGCTCGTCACGCCGACCGTCACAACTCCGCGTACCGCGGCACGTTGCGCCGTCGCGCCACCGCCGAGTGCCATCGCGCCGGCGATCGCGAACCAGAGTTTCGAATGATCGGCGGCCCGGGTCAGCCGTGGCATCACTGCGTCGAGTCCGGGGGAGTGGGACTGCGCAATGGTCTCGAATATCTCCGCGTCGAGTGTGCCCAGTCCGCGGGTGATCTCGCGCAAACCCGTGGAGTCCCAGCGGGATCGGAGAGCGGCACGGGGCGAGCGGCGCGGACTGATCACTCCTCGATCCTACGCACGCAAACACGGCCGCCGTCGCGATGTGCGACGGCGGCCGTGGTCGATGCTCACCGCAGATCAGTCGAGCGGGTTGCCACCCTTTGCCTGCAGTTCGCGCAGCGCCTGCTGCTCGGACTTCTCCACCTCGTGCTCGCGCTCGGTGTTGCGGATCTGCTGCTCCGGCGGATCCTCGAGCAGGATCGAGCCGGTACCGGGTGCTCCTGCCGAACCGAGTTTGTTCATCCGCTTCGGCAGTGCGGCACCCTCGTAGGGGAGCGGGATCGGGTGGCCGTGGTCGTCGACCGGGCCGAGAGGTTGGTGCACCTCGATGTACTCACCCTGCGGCAGCCGCTTGATGATGCCGGTCTCGATGCCGTGGGCCAGCACCGCGCGGTCACTGCGCTGCAGCGACAGTGCCCACCGGTAGGCGATGAAGTAGGCCAGCGGCGGCACCACGATCAGACCGATCCGGCCCATCCAGGTGGTCGCGTTCAGCGAGATGTCGAACTTCAGCGCGATGATGTCGTTCATGCACGACAGGGTCAGGATGATCCAGAACGACAGTGCCATTGCGCCGATACCGGTGCGCACCGGCACGTCACGCGGACGCTGCAGCAGGTTGTGATGCGCATCGTCGCCGGTCAACCGCTTCTCGATCCACGGGTAGGCGAACATCACCGCGAACATGATGGTGATGACCACGACCACCCAGAAGATCGCCGGGATCGTGTAATTGCCCAGGTACAACTCCCAGGCGGGCATGAGTCTGGCCAGACCGTCCGTCCACATCATGTAGATGTCGGGCTGAGAGCCCGCGGACACGTGCGCCGGGTTGTAGGGGCCGATGGTCCAGACCGGGTTGATCTGGAAAATGCCCGCCATCATGGCCAGCACACCGGTGGTGATCGCGAAGAACGCACCTGACTTGACCGCGAACACCGGCAGGATACGCACACCGACGACGTTCTTCTCGGTGCGGCCGGGGCCGGGGAATTGGGTGTGTTTCTGGTACCAGACCAGTGCCAGATGCGCGCCGATCAACGCCAAGATGATCCCTGGGAACAGCAGGATATGCATCATGTACAGGCGCGGGATGATGATGTCGCCGGGGAACTGGCCGCCGAACAAAGCCCAGTGGATCCAGGTGCCGATCAGCGGGATACCGAGGACGATACCGCTCATGGCGGCGCGGACGCCGGTACCCGAGAGCAGGTCGTCGGGCAGCGAGTAGCCGAAGAAGCCCTCGAACATGGCCAGGATCAGCAAGACGCAGCCGATGATCCAGTTGGCCTCACGCGGACGACGGAACGCGCCGGTGAAGAAGATGCGCGCCATGTGCACCACGATCGACGCCGCGAACAGCAGTGCCGCCCAGTGATGGATCTGACGCACGAACAGGCCGCCACGAACCTCGAACGAGATGTCCAGGGTGGTGGCGTACGCCTTGGTCATCATCACGCCATTGAGGGGCTGATAGGCGCCGTCGTAGATGACCTCGCTCATCGACGGATCGAAGAACAGGGTCAGGTAGACACCCGAGACCAGCAGGATGACGAAGCTGTACAGCGCAATCTCACCCAGCAGGAACGACCAGTGGGTGGGGAACACCTTGTTGATCTGCCGCCGGATGCCCGGGGCGGCGTGATATCGCGAGTCGACCTCGTTGGCCTGCGCCGCGACACGGTCGGCGATGGTCATGACTTACGCTCCCAAAATGCCGGTCCGACGGGTTCGATGAAGTCGCCTGCGGCGACCATGTATCCCTGATTGTTCACTGTGATCGGCAGCTGCGCCAGTGCCCGGGCGGCCGGACCGAAGACCGGCTTGGCGTACTCGAGCGCGTCGAACTGCGACTGGTGGCACGGGCAGAGGATGCGGTTGGTCCGCTGCTCGTACAGCGAGGTGGGGCAGCCGAGGTGGCTGCACACCTTCGTGTAGGCGAAGTAGTCGCCGTAGTTGAAGCTCTCCTGCCCCTTGCGCTTGATGGCGCGGGCAGCGTCCTCGGGGCGCAAGCGGATGAGCATGACGGGGTTGCTGACGTAACGCAGACCCTCGACGAGCTTGTGGCGTGACTCCTCGGTCTCGCCGTACCCGTCGGACACGCGCCACGGGAAGACCGTCTCCATGGCGCCCGCGTCGAGGTCTTCCGGCCGGACCAGGGCGACCTGGTGCGGGTTGCCGGTGTCGCGGCGTAGGAAGACGGTCTCGTTGGGATCGTCGGCGGGGTTGTAGATCGGCGACCAACCGGTGTGCCACAGCGGCGCGTCGTCACCCTTGGCCCACGGGTTCTTGATGATGCCGCCGAGGCCGGCGACGAGCCCGGTGACCGCGAAGGCGCCGAGTCCGAAGGCGGCCGATCCGAGAATCATCTTGCGACGCGGCAGGGTCGAGGTGGTCAGGGAGTCGTTGAACTCCGCTGCGACCGTCCGCCTGTCGACCTCGTTGGAACCACCGTCGTGGCGATCCTGCACGGAGATCTCGGCAGGGATGAACTTCTTGGTGAAGATCACCATGCCGATGCCGATCGACAGCACCGACAGACCGAAGGTGATACCCAACAGGGGAGTGTTGAGGGTGTAGCGCCAGTAGTCGGCGGAATCGGGGAGTGCGAACTCCCAGTGGTTCCAGATGAAGATGATGAAGCAGGCGATCGCGGACAGACCGGCGATGGTGAACCAGATCGCGACCTGACGCTCGGCGCGCTTCTCCACGCCGGTGCCCGGCTCCGGGAACCGCTCGGCGCGGTGGATGATCTCCACGCCGTCGAGGTTGGTGCCGAGTTTGACCAGATCGTCGTTGCTCATCTGGTCGAGCTCGTCCTGCGACGGGGTGTCCTTACCGTCGTGTGCACTCATGTCCGTGATCCCATCCACATCGCGCCGGCGACGATCGCCGTGACGCCGATCGCCCACATCACCATGCCCTCACTGACGGGGCCGAAACCGCCGATGTTCAGGCCGCCCTGCGGATTGGACTCGGTGACGTACTTGATGAAGCCGATGATGTCGCGCTTCTCTTCCAGCGACAGCTGCCGGTTGGAGAACTTCGGCATGTTCTGCGGTCCGGTGAGCATCGCCGTATAGATCTGCTGCTCTTCGACGCCATCGAGGTTGGGGGCGAACTTGCCCGATGACAGCGCGCCACCACGACCGGTGAAGTTGTGGCACGAGGCGCAGTTGAGGCGGAACAACTCGCTGCCGCGGCCGAGGTTGTCGCCGCGCAGCGACTCCTGGGCGAGCACGGGTAGGCCGTCTTCCATCTTGACCGAGCCATCGGCGTTGCGCTCGTAGATGACCTGCGGACCGCCGCCCTCGGACTGGATGTAGGCGCCGAGCTGGTCGATCTGGGCCTTGGTGAACTTCGGCGGCTTGCGGGTGGCCTGGGCCTCGCCGCGCGCGGCCGGCATGCGGCCGGTGGAGACCTGGAAGTACACCGCTGCATCGCCCACGCCCAACAGAGCCGGGCCGCGATCGTCCACACCCTGCAGGTTGGCGCCGTGACAGGTGATGCACGAGGTCTCGTAGAGCTTCTTGCCGTCGGCGATCAGGGCGGCGTTCGATTCGTCGGCGACGGCTACCTGAGGTTTGGGCGTCAGGACCGATGCCAGAACACCGGCGGTCAGCAGACCGACGAGCAGCAGCAGAGTGCCGCTCGCACGACGACGCAGTTTGCGCCGGGACTTCGCCTTGCGCGCCGGGGTGGCGCCGACCGGGGAATCCGTACCGGCGTCCACGTCGTCGTTATCCGACGGTCGCGGTGGAGATGAACTCATCTGTGACTCTCTACTAAGCGGGCGGACTGTTGTGCAGGCGTGCCGGGAACGGCTACCTGATGAAGTAGATCGTGACGAAGAGGCCGATCCAGACGATGTCGACGAAGTGCCAGTAGTACGACACCACGATGGCGGCGGTGGCCTGGGCCGGCGTGAACTTGGACAACTTCGTGCGGATCAGCAGGAAGACGAAGGCAACCAGACCACCGATGACGTGCAGACCATGGAAACCGGTGGCCATGTAGAAGACCGAACCATAGGCGCTCGAGCTCAGCGTCGTCCCCTCGTGCACCAGGTGGTAGTACTCATAGCCCTGTCCGGCCACGAAGAACGCACCCATCAGGAACGTCAGCACATACCAGCGGCGCAGACCGAAGACGTCGCCGCGCTCGGCGGCGAACACACCCATCTGGCACGTCACCGACGACAGGATCAGCACTGTCGTCACCGGGATCGCGAGGGTGAGGTTGAGCTCGGTCGGCTCCGGTGGCCAACCCACCGAGGAGTTGGCGCGCGCGACGAAATACATCGCGAACAGTCCAGCGAAGAACATGAGCTCACTGGACAGCCACACGATCGTGCCGACGCTGACCATGTTGGGCCGGTTCAGCGAGTGCACGCGCGAGGTGATGGCTGTTCCTGAGGTACCTACAGCGCTAGTCACAAAATGAAGTATGACGGTTCGTAGTAAGGGCTGACCACTTGGGTCCGATATTCACCGGAACTTTTTGTTTCGTCGCTGGTAGTCGCCGGTCGCCGACTGTTCCGGCGTGTCTGGACGAGCATGGTTTCCTGGAGGTGTGACGGGTGAATCGAGCTGGTGGACCGGAGGCCTCGCCGGTGCGGCGTGACCTCAACGGCCGCCCGGTGGAGGTGGGCCGACTCACGCGGTTACGTGACCGGGTACTGGGCCGACGTGAGGTGGCCGCGCAGGTGCAGGTCGACGACCCGAGCCTGGTGGTGGTCGTCGAATCCGCAGACGATGCCGTGGCGAGTTCGACTGCCCTGGCCGACTCGGCGTGGCGGGCCGACGACGAGGTGGTGCTGCGTCATGTGCTGCGACTGCCCTCCTCGCAGGTCGACGACGCGGTCGCGCTCGCCGGGCTGGACGGGTACCAATCGGCCAAGGTGGGGCCCGTCGACGAACTCGCATCCGACACCGGCACTGCCGACGAGGTGATCGTCGTGCTCGCTCGGGTGCAGCTGCTCGATGCCATGCATCTGTCGCAGGAGCGCTCACGGATGGCCAGCCTCGGTTCGCGACACGGTGGCGAAGTGCTGCGCTGGCAGGTCCTGCAGCCACCGGTGGCGGGTCGCTGATCGGCGGGCCACTACTGTTTTCTCTGTGAGCAGCACGGACTCTTCCGCGTACACCTGGCCGCACATCCTCGGACGCGTCACCGACCGGATCGATCTCACCGTCGACGAGGCGTCGTGGGCGATGAACGAGATCATGAGCGATGCCGCGACCGGCGCGCAGATCGCTGCATTCGGTGTCGGGGTGAAGATGAAGGGCGCGGCTCCCGCCGAACTACGCGGCCTGGCGTCGGCGATGCTGGAGCACGCGGCCCTCGTCGAGGTGAGTCGGCCGGCGGTGGACATCGTGGGCACCGGCGGAGACCGCTCGCACACGGTGAACATCTCCACGATGACCTCGATGGTGGTGGCTGCTGCGGGTGTGCCCGTCGTCAAACACGGCAATCGTGCGGCGTCGTCGAAGAGCGGCGGTGCCGATGTGCTCGAAGCCCTCGGCGTCGACATCACGCTCGGGCCCGACGCGGTGGCGCGATGCGTGGACGAGGTGAACATCGGCTTCTGCTTCGCACCGGTGTTCCACCCGGCTTTCCGGTTCACCGGACCGCCCCGCAAGCAGATCGGTATCCCGACCGTGTTCAACGTGCTGGGGCCGTTGACGAACCCGGCGCGGCCCTCGAGTGGCCTGATCGGATGTGCGTTCGACGATCTCGCGCCGGTACTGGCGCAAGCGTTCGCCGACCGTGGCAGTTCGGCACTGGTGGTGCGTGGCAACGACGGACTCGACGAACTGACCACCACCACCACATCCACGGTGTGGCAGGTCGTCGATGGTCAGGTCACCCGGCTCGCTCTCGATCCCGACGACCTCGGGGTCGAACGCGTCGAACTGGCCGCCTTGCAGGGTGGCGATGCGCAGCGCAACGCCGCTATCGCGCGCGATCTGTTCGCGGGCACCCGCGGTCCGGTGCGCGATGCCGTGCTCCTCAATGCGGCGGCGGCGCTGGTCGCATTCGAACAACGCGCCGTGCTGACCGACAGCGGGCTGACGGATGTGATGGCCGAGGCGATGACCCGCGCGGCTGCGGTGCTCGACGGCGGTGACGTCGCCCGTCTACTCGAACGCTGGGCGTCGCTCAGCGCCGAACTCGCCGACGAGCGCTGAGATCCGCATCAGGCCGAGACCCGGGTTGGTCGGGGACGGGCCCTGTTCACTCCTCACCGATGGAGAATCCGCCTTCGACATCTGACCGCGAGTAACTGCGGAATGCGATGTGAGTGGCGCTGTGGGTCACCCCGGGCA
Organism: Gordonia tangerina; assembly: GCF_021556435.1. Lineage (GTDB taxonomy): Bacteria > Actinomycetota > Actinomycetes > Mycobacteriales > Mycobacteriaceae > Gordonia > Gordonia tangerina. The sequence goes on along the minus strand of NZ_JAKGCU010000005.1, from coordinate 227,556 downwards.
GTCGATTGATCTTGCCGGTCACCACGTCCGCGATCTGGTCGTGGTCACGCACCTTGATCTTCGCGATCAGGTCCACGTCACCGGCGCACGAATAGACCTCCGACACCCCGGGGATGTCGGCCACTGCCTGCGCGGTCTCCGGGATCTGGTGGACGTCGGCGTGGATCAGGACGATGGCGGTGATCATGGTTGACACAGTAGTGCGGTGCGTCGTGTCACCCGGCGCGACGGGGCGACTCGCGTGCGTCGTGGGCGACACGCGACCAGGCCGACCATCGTTGTGCGCATGCGCCCGGCAGAACGAACGGCTCGCTGGCCCCGACGATGCGCGCGCCGGGTTCGGTGACCCAGCGGTAGAGCAGCGCGGACTCCTCGGCGGGGGCCCCGAACAGGGGGCCGACACCCGGTAGGACGGTTTCGGCGGCGGCCACGAGGGTGTCGACCACCGGCATCGGCGGCACCCCGCGACGCGCGACGCCTGCACCTGCGAGACGGCCGTGTCTGATCACCGCCAGCTCCCATCCGTGCTGCTCGTCACGCCGGGCCACCACCAGTTCGGCGATCCGATTCAGTGCGGACAACCGCTGACATCGCGCGAGCACGTCGATGGTCGCCGACAAGCGGTCCCGGTGGCGGGCGGCGCTCTCGAACATCTGCATCTCGGACAGGTGTGTCAGGCGATCGGTGAGTGTCGCGAGCGCCACGTCGGAATCGCCGGTCATGACATCGCGGACAGCCGAGACCCGAGGCAGATAGTCGGGGAGTGTCAGCGGCCGATCCGAAGCGGCGTGGCAGCCTCCGATGCGAGGCCCACCGGCCGCCTCGGAACGGCACCAGTGGTGGGAGGCGGACCCGCTGCGTGTCGTGCAGCTCCGCAGACCGGTGGCCGCCGCGAGCATGTCGGCAATGGTGGCGGCGGTGGTGCGATTACCGATGGGGCCGATGCTGTCGTCGGTGGGGGTGCGTGAGACCTTCAGACGAGGGAACCGTTCACCGGTCAGCACCACCCACCACCCACGATGCGGTTGCGTCGAGCGGCGGTTGTAGGCGGGTGCGTGGGCGGCCAGCAGACGCAGTTCACGCACCCCGGCTTCGAGCCCATGGGCGCATTCGATGTGATCGACTCGTGTTGCCAGCCCCACCATCTCACTCATCCGCGGACGCGGGTCGCTGCCGGTGAAGTAGGACGACACCCGCCGACGCAGGTCCACCGCGGTACCCACATAGAGGACCTCGTCAGACGGCCCGCGAAACAGATACACCCCCGGACGCGCCGGCAGACTCTGCGCCATCGACCGCTTGGCGCGTAGGCGTGGATTGGTCCGGGGCAGATAGGCGGTCAGCTCACGGTAGGTGCCGACACCCTGGTTGCCGACCCGTTCGAGCAGATGGTGCAGCACCTCGACGGTCGCCCGGGCGTCGTCGAGCGCGCGGTGGGTGGGCCGAACCGAGACGTTGAATAGGTCGGCGAGGACCGACAGCCGCACCGACGGGGCCTCGTCGCGGGTGAGAACGCGACGCGCCAATGTGACCGTGCACAAGCTGGTGTGGAACGGCCATTCGATGCCGAGGGCGCGGGCGTTGTGCCGCAGGAAGCCCATGTCGAACCGTGCGTTGTGGGCCACCAGGATCGCTCCTCGGGCGAACTCCACGAACGAGGAGAGCACCTCGCCGATCATGGGCGCATCCGCAACCATCGCCTCGGTGATCCCGGTGAGCGTGACGATCTTGGGCGGGATCGGACATCCGGGGTCGACGAGGGTGGCGAATTCGCCGATCACCTCGCCGCCGCGGATCTTGACGGCCCCGATCTCGGTGATCTCATCGTTCGCCGCGCTGCCGCCGGTGGTCTCGAGGTCGACGACGACCATCGTGGTGTCGAACAGTGAACGGTCGAAATCGTCGTCGTCGAGACCGGCGTCACCGTCGAGGTCGGAAAAGGTGAGTTGTCCGTCGCCCACCGCCTTGATAGCCACGCACCGAACATTAGTTCGATGCAACGACAGATGCTGATGTGACAGGCGGGAACGGTGGGTTTGGTGTCCTTCGCGCCGATTCTGTCGGTGGTCGTTCCTACGCTTCATCGCAAGCGACGAATCGGGCCGGAGGGTGACTCCGACACGCGTCGACATCCCGACCGCAGCCAAGTGAGATGGAGATCACAGATGTACGTCGATTGCCAGACCTGCCCGGGCCGTCCGGCCGCCTGTGACGGATGCATGATGCAGGTCCTCTTCGATGCCCCCAACTGCGAAAACCCGGTGGGTCAAGGTGGAGGAAAGGTCACGGAATCGGGCCGTTCGCCGGACGCGGTGATCGACGCCGCGATCGATGTCTTCGTCGATGCTGCGATGGTCACCAGAGCGTCTGCAGTATCTGCAAGAACGAGTAAAACCACTGTTCACGAGGCTGTTTCGGGGCAGCGCCTGCGGATTTTGCGCGCTGGTTGAGATTTCGGTGCGCGACCGGCCTAAGTCGGTCGGTGGACAGACCCGCATTCGATTTCGTAACCTTTCCGAGACCTTTTCAGAGCGTCCCGCTCCAACAGGAGTGGTCTGGATCGGTCACCGCTCAATCGCCCATCTGGGCGAACCGGGGAACCATCAGTTTCGGAGCAATCCGAATTGGGGTGAATCGCGCATGCCCGACGACGCTGTTTGTCGTCGGATGTGCTGCGTAGGGCCATTCTTCCGGCCCGAATCCGACAGCTAACCCGGTCGGCGGTCGAAGGGAGAGCAAGGAGAAGTCGCTTCGTGGCGAAACATCGTTTGGAGCAGCCCAACCGGGGCAGCAAAGTGGCCAAGCGCGCGGTTGTGGCCGGGTCGATCACCGTCGGCTCACTCGCCGCTGCGGCAGGTCCCGCGCTCGCCGCACCGGTTCACGTGCCGAACATCGGCAATTTCGAACTTCCTGGGGTCGACAGCAAGCAGATCCCCCAGCAATTCCAGGAGCCCAAGGCCGCTGCGCCGCAGGCCGCCCCGGTGGCCAAGAACCCGGCTGCCAGCGTCGAGATCCCGAACATCGGCACCTTCACGGTCCCGGGTCTCAACAACGACCAGATCCCGCAGCAGTTCCAGCCCAAGGGTGGCGGCGGCGGCATCCTCGGCGTGCAGCCCACCGTGGCGCAGAAGGCCGTGAGCAACGCCGAGAGCAAGATCGGCTCGCCGTACTCCTACGGCGCGGCCGGGCCGAACGCGTTCGACTGCTCCGGCCTCGTCTACTGGTCGTACAAGAAGGCCGGCAAGACCATTCCCCGTGACAGCTACGGACAGCTCGGCGGCGGCACCCCGGTCGCCTCGATCGCGCAGGCAAAGCCGGGAGACGTGCTGATCTTCAACGGTGGCGGCCACGCCGGGATCTACGCCGGCAACGGCAAATTCGTGCATTCGTCGACCTACGGCACGCCCGTGAAGAAGGACAACGTCAGCAATTGGTCGCTGACCGGAATCCGTCGTTACTGAGCGATCGGGTCGCAGCACGGAGTGGACTTTGTGGGGCGGATCACGTGATCACGTGATCCGCCCGACACATCACGCGGGTCCGTGGTCGACCAGTGGCGTCGACCGCCCGGTGATGTGGGGGAAATGGTGGTGAAGAGGTGACAGCCGTGGTTTCCGGCCGGTCGGGGACACACAGACGACCCGTGCCGGTACTGCTCGTCGCGGTCCTGGTCGCGCTGGGAATGGTGTCCGGGCAGTTCGGTGCCGCGATGACCGCCGGTTCGGCGGCGGCGGCTCCGGTTCGCACTCCTGACCAACTCCTCGCCGAGTACAAGAAGCTGAGCGACGACGCCGAGAAATCGGCCGAGGCGATGCACAACGCCCAGATCGAATACGACAAGCAGCGGCGCATCGTGGCTCAGGCGAAGAAGGCGTCGACCGAGGCCGATCGCACCCTGGCATCGACGCAGCAACGGCTGGAGAACTACCAGACCCGGGTCGACTCGGTCGTACGTGCCAGCTACAAGGGTGCGCGGGTCAACCGGCTCTACGCTGTCCTCGTCAGCGACTCGCCGCAAGCGCTGCTCGACCAGATGTCCGGTCTGGAGCTCATCTCCCGGCAATCCGCGGCAGATCTCCAGGGCCTCAAAGACGCCCGCGCCACCACCACCGAGGCCAAGCGGGCGGCAGACAAGACGGCGGCCGATGCGACCACGGCGGTGGCCGCCGCGGAGAAAACGCGTGGGGAACTGCAGGCCAAGCAGGCGAATCTGCAACTGCAGGCGGTGCAGATCCGGGCGGTCTACGAATCGATGACCGGTAAGCAGCTCGCTGCCCTGCGCGGCCCAGATTTCGACTTCGACCCCCGGCTCGTGCCCAAGGGAACCTCGTCGGCTCTCGTCGCGGTGCAGGCCGCGCTGACTCGTATCGGTGATCCGTACGTGTGGGGCGCGACCGGGCCCAGTTCGTTCGACTGTTCGGGTCTGATGGTGTGGGCCTACCAGCAGGCCGGCAAGACATTGCCGCGGTCCAGTGAAGCGCAGAGCGGGTCCGGTCAACCGGTCGATCGACAGAACCTGAAGCCCGGTGACCTGATCATCTACTACTCCGACGCCCACCACGTCGGCATGTACGTGGGCGACGGTTACGTGATCCATGCCTCGACGTTCGGCGTGCCGGTGAAGGTCGTGCCGATCGACGATGCCGGACCGTACAACACCGCCCGTCGGTACTGAGTGGCGATCGGCGACGAACACGTGCCGGTGACCGGCAACCAGACGGATCGGTGGCGCCGAGCCCCGGGCGCACTCCTCGCTGTGCTCACCGTTGCGGTCCTTGCCGGTTGTGCGGCCCCGGCCGAGCAGGGCACGCCATCGAGCAGCGCGTCCACCACCGCGACGACGTCGCTGAACGTCTTTGAACAACAACGTGCGGACGGCGTACAGCGAACGCTCGACGATCTCAGTGGCGCGCTGAGTGCAGGCGATGCAGATCGGGTGGACGGGCTCATCGATCCGGCCGCCACACCCGAGTTCCGTGCCCGACTGCGCGCCGCTGCGGTCAACCTCTCCGGCAGCGTCGTGAGCGCGGAGTCCCCGCGACCAACGGCCCCACGGCCGTCGACCGCGCCGCTCTCGTCGCCGCCGACGACCGGCCGCGTACCGAACTCGTCGGCGCCCCCCAGGTCACAGCCGAGTGGTTCGTCCCCCACGGTCGTGACCGTGGCGCCGCGCGGAACTGCACTACGGCTCAAAGATTTCCGATACGAGGTCGCGCCCACCACGGAGGCGGAGGTGCTGGTGCCTGCGGACCTGCAGCAGCGACTCGACGCACAGGGGAGTTCGGACTCGTGGGTGGCGCCGATCGAACTCCGATACGCCCTCGGCGGCGCGAGCACCCCGGGGGTCGACGAACCGGATGTGGTGGTGGGCATGCAGCTGGTGATGGCGCGCTACGGCGACGACTGGACGGTGGTCGGTGATGGCGCAGCGATCGGTGGTGACGCCGCTCCCACCCAGTTGTGGGATCTGCCCGGCCTGGGAGCATCCGATGTCCAGACGTCCGGCGGCACCTCGGTGATCGCCTCGTATCCGGGGACCGCCGAGGTGGTCGCGCGTGTCCGCGAACTCGCGCCGGGTTCGGTGGAGGCGGTGACGGCGTTCTGGGGTGAGGACTGGCCCCGGCGGGCGGTCGTGGTGGCGACCGCGCGCCCAGGCGAGTTCCGGACGTTGACGCGCAGCGCCGGGACCGACGTCGCCGCAGCTGCCGCCGCAACCGTCTACAGTCGTGTCGACACTGACGACGGCGTGGCGGTGGGGCAGCGAGTGGTTCTCACGCCGGGTGCCGCGCGGCTGTCGAATGCGGCACTCGGCGTGGTGCTGCGCCACGAGCTCACCCATGTCGCAGCGCGCGTCGACACCGCGGCGGGCGCGCCGCTGTGGATCACCGAGGGAGTACCGGAATATGTCGGACGCAACGGCACCTATACCCGGTTCGCGGATGCGGCACCGGATCTCGCGGCTGCCGTGGACGTCGGCGACCTCCCCGCGGACCTACCCGCCGACCGCGACTTCGCGGTCGATTCCGACGGCGCACGACGTGCTTACCAGTCCGCGTGGTCGGTGGCGGCCTACGTCGCCGACCGCTACGGCGAGGACCGGCTGCGTGAGCTCTACATCGGAGTCGCGGCCACCGACGACACCGCGCAGCAGGATGAGGCCATCGTGGACGTGCTCGGTGTGTCGCGTACCGAATTCGTCGCGGGATGGCGGCGCTGGCTGAGCACCCAGGTGCGCTGATGCGACGTACTTTGTTGGTGACCAACGATTTTCCGCCCCGGCCGGGCGGAATCCAGTCGTATCTGCAGAATTTGGTGGATCTGTTGCCGCCCGAGGAAGTGGTGGTCTACGCACCGCGATGGCGGGGACACGAGGAGTTCGACGCCGCGCAGCCCTACACAATTGTCCGTCACCCGACGTCGCTGATGTTGCCGACACCGGCCGTCGCGCGGCGTGCCGCCCGGCTCATCGCGACCCATGACATCTCGACGGTGTGGTTCGGTGCCGCCGCGCCATTGGCGACGCTCGCCCCGGCGATGCGGCGGGCGGGGGCACAACGGGTCGTTGCGAGCACGCACGGGCACGAGGTCGGTTGGTCGATGCTGCCGGTCGCCCGGCAGGTGCTCGCCCACATCGGTCGACACACCGACGCGGTGACCTTCGTGAGTCGTTACACGCGTGGCCGTTTCGCATCCGCGTTCGGTGCGCACGCCGCACTGGAGTACCTACCGCCGGGCGTGGACACCGACCGCTTCGCGCCTGATCCCGGCGCACGTCGGCGCCTACGCGACCGGTTGGAACTGGGCGATCGTCCGACGGTGCTGTGTCTGTCCCGACTGGTGCCGCGCAAGGGTCAGGACGTCCTGATCCGGGCGCTGCCGTTGATCCGTCGCGAGGTCGGTGACGTGGTGCTGGTGATCGTCGGTGGTGGCCCCTATGCGGAGCACCTGCATCGGCTCGCCGACGACGACGGGGTCGCCGACCACGTGGTGTTCACCGGTTCGGTGCCGTCGGCGGAGCTACCCGAGTACCACAATGTCGCCGACGTCTTCGCCATGCCGGCCCGCACCCGTGGGGGTGGGCTGGACGTGGAGGGATTGGGCATCGTCTACCTCGAGGCATCGGCCACAGGGGTGCCGGTGGTGGCCGGACAATCCGGCGGAGCACCCGAGACCGTGGTGGAAGGCGTCACTGGCACCGTGGTCGACGGGACCGACATCGACGCCGTGGCGCTCGCCATCACCGCGGTCCTCAGCGATCGCTCCGCTGCCGCCGAGATGGGCGCCAACGGACGCGAACACGTGCTGCAGAGCTGGCAGTGGAGTGCCATCGCGGCACGTCTACGTCAGCTGCTGTAGCTCGAGCCGCCCGCCTGGCGCCGTGCGATGTCGGCTACCGCGCGTAGATCGCGTCGATGTCGTCGGAGAACTTGTCGACCACCACATTCCGCTTGACCTTCAGCGTCGGCGTCATCTCGCCGGTCTCCTCGGTGAAGTCGTCGGCGAGCACCCGGAACTTCTTGATCGCCTCGGCGTGCGAGACGGTCTCGTTGGCGGCGTCGACCGCGCCCTGCACCTCGGCCCGCAGGTCCGGATCGTCGACCAGGTCGGCAACCGTGGCGTCGGAAGGCTTCCCGTTGCGCTGCTTCCAGCCGCCGAACGCCTCCGGATCGATCGTGACCAGCGCTGCGATGAACGGTTTCGCGTCGCCGATGACGAGTGCCTGCGAGATGAGTGCATTGGCCCGGATCACGTCCTCGAGACCCGCCGGAGAGACGTTCTTGCCGCCGGCGGTGACGATCAGCTCTTTCTTCCGTCCGGTGATCGTCAGGTAGCCGTCCTCGTCGAGTGTGCCGAGGTCACCGGTGTGGAACCAGCCGTCTTCGACAGCAGTTGCCGTCGCCTCCGGATTCTGCCAGTACTCGGCGAAGACCACACCACCCGACAGCATTACCTCGCCATCGTCGGCGATCCGGACGCGGTTGCCCGGCAACGGTTTCCCGACGGTACCGACTTTCACGGCGCCGGGGGTGTTGACGCTGAACGCCGCCGTGGTCTCGGTGAGTCCGTAGCCTTCGTACACCGGAATTCCGATGCCGCGGAAGAAGTGGCCGAGGCGTGCGCCGAGGGGTGCGCCACCCGAGATCGCGGCCTCGCACTGCCCGCCCAGAGCGGCGCGCAACTTTCCGTAGACGAGACGATCGAACACTGCGTGCTTTAACTTGAGGAACAGTCCGACCGAACCGCGTTCGTCGGCGGAGGAGTACTCGATCGCCGCATCCGCGGCCAGGTCGAAGATCCTGCCCTTCCCGTCGTCGTGGGCGGACTGCTGTGCGGTGTTGTAGACCTTCTCGAACACTCGTGGCACCGAGAGGATCACCGACGGCCGGAACGTTGCGAACTCGGCGACCAGGGTGCGGGTATCGGCGTGGTGGCCGACCTCCACCCCGGCCTCGATGGCCACCAGGGTGATGGCGCGGGCGAGGACATGTGCCAGCGGCAGGAACATGAGCAGACGTTTGCCCGGGCCCAGCAGGGTGTGCATCGGGCTCTCCAGGACCCCGCGCACCTCGGAAAGCATGTTGGCGTGCGTCAGCTCGCATCCTTTGGGGCGACCGGTGGTTCCGGAGGTGTAGATCAGCGTGGCCGGATCGGCGCAACGCAGGGCGGTGCGCCGCTTGAGTACCTCGTCGTCGTGGACCTCGGCGCCCACCGCGGTGAGGTGAGCGATCGCGCCGTCACCGTCGGACGCGTCGATCTGGAAGACGTCCACCGAATCGAGGCCGTCGATGCCGTCGACGATCCGACGATGGCCGTCATCTTCGACGATGATCGCCCCGGCCCCGGAATCGCGCATGATCCATTCGATCTGCGGTCCGGACGACGAATCGTAGATGGGCACCGTGATGGCACCGGCCGACCAGATCGCGAAATCGATCAGGTTCCACTCGAGGCGAGTACGCGAGAGGAGTGCGACGCGGTCGCCGGGCGACACGCCCACGGCGATCAGGCCCTTGGCGATGGCGGTGATCTGCGCGGCCGCCTCGGCGGCGGTGACCGGCTGCCAATCCGTGTCGACCTTGCGTCGGAAGACCACCTTGTCGGGTTCGCGTTCGGCGATCCGGAAGATGATGTCCGTGCAGTCGGCATTCTCCGGGATGGAGAAGCGCGCCGGGACGCTGAACTCGGTCATCGGGCCACCTTTCAGCCTCGGTTCTCATCAGCGATGGTAGTCCCGTCGCCGCGCAAACCGTACGCGCGTCCCGTCAGGTCTGCTGTCCGGGGCCACCGAGAGTATGTGAAGCTAGTGAACGTGACGAGCATTCAGGTGGCCGACGAGACCTTTGTCGCGGCGGCTCCGTCGCTGGCCGCCGAGGCGGTCGGGGACCAGGGCAACTGGCGGCGCTGGTGGCCCGATCTCCGTCTCGGCGTCATCGAGGATCGCGGTGCGCAGGGCGTTCGCTGGACGGTGGACGGTCCACTGGTGGGCAGTATGGAGGTCTGGTGCGAACCGGTCCTCGACGGGTTCACCCTGCACTACTTCCTGCACGCCGAACCGGTGGACACCGGGGCCGGCGCCTGGGATGCGGATGGGCTCGCCAACGCCAACCGTCGCCGTCGCGCCGCCGGCCGGGCGATGTCTTTCGAGGTGAAGGCGCGCCTGGAGTCCGGGCGTGTGGTCGGCGGACCGGCGACCCGGGACCCCGACGCCGACACCACGTCGGCGAACGCGACGGCCACGAAAGTGGTGCGGTGATGGCCGACCACACCGAGCGTTCCATCGTGATCAACGCCGACGCTTCCGACATCATGGCGGTTATCGCCGATTTCGATCACTATCCCGACTGGGTGTCCGCGGCGCGGGAGGTGGAGGTGATCGAGACCGGGGTCGACGGTCGGCCACGAGTGGTGCGGTTCGTCCTCGATGCCGGCGTGCTCCAGGACACTTATGTTCTGAGCTACGACTGGGGTGCCGACGACCGGACGGTGGCATGGACATTGGTCAGCAGCGATCTGCAACGTGACCAACGCGGGCGATATGTGTTGTCCCAGCAGGTCCCGGGTTCCACCAAGGTCACCTATGAACTCATGGTGGATCTGCTGGTGCCGATGATCGGGCAACTCAAACGGCGTGCGGAGAAGGCCATCACCGAGGCCGCACTGAACGACTTGAAGAAGAGGGTCGAAGGCTGATCGATCTCACGCCCATTCATGTGGTGATCGGGCCGGGTGGCGCCGGGGTCTCGGTGGCCGCGGCATCGGGGGCACTGGGTCGGGCCCGCGGACAGCGGGCCGGACCCCGGACCCGCGGCGCCGGAAGCGGTCTCGTGCCCGAGCAGGACACGCTGCTGATCACCGTGGACCGCTGGTCGCCGACCGCGGAACTGTTCGGTGTCTACCGAACGTCGGCGGAGCCGGTGGCGGTGTCGTCCCGACTGCATCTGTTGTCGTTGGATCGGCTCGGACTGGTGGAGCGGTCGTGGTCCGACTTCACCGCCGTGCTGTCGGAGACGGTGGCCCGTTCCCGGGTATCGCTGCCGGGGCTCGGGGTGGCATCGGAGATCTCCGCAGGTGAACTCGCCGCGTTGCCGGGTATCGAGGATTTCCTGCTGCTGCGTCGGATCCGCGACGAGGCCGCCGGCGGCACCTGGCGACGGATCGTCGTCGACGTCTCGGGACTCGGCGACCCGTTCGAGTTCCTGCGGGCCGCCTCGGTGCTCAGTCAGGCGCTGAATCGGTTGTGGCCGCGCCACCGTCGGCTGGCCGCTGCGGCAGAGCGGCCGGTCCTGGCCCAGGTGACCGCGGCCGTCGACGCGATCGACCGGGACTGTGTCGACATCGCCGAACTGACGACCGATGCGCACAGTGTCGCAGTACATCTGGTGATCGGCACCGACGGTCGCGCCGAGCGACTGCTACCGGCCTTGCTGGCAAATGTCGATGTGATGGGCCTTGCCCTGCGTTCGGTGATCGTCAACCGCGGGGTCGGTGACGGTTGTGACCGTCGCGTGGCGCGCCTACGGTCGGTGGTGCACGACGACCGCGACGTCGAGGTGATCAACGTCGACCGGGTGGACGAGCCGATCGATCGGGCGGCCCGGCTTCGCAAGGTCGGCGTCACGTTCGCGCGCCCGGACGGACGCCGGTGTGGCACCGGAGCCGCGCGCGTGGCGGAGGTCGGCGCCGACGACGGTTCCGAGACCGTGCGCGGCCAGGATCGGGTGTTCGAACTCACGTGGCGGCAACGGCTTCCCGAACCCGACACCCTGCAGCTCGGACGATCCGGTGACGACCTGCTGGTCACCGTTGGTGGCTTCCGCCATCCGGTCCGGTTGCCCTCGGTGCTGCGGCGATGCGTCGTGGTGGACGCGGCCTGGGACGGCACCGAACTCGTCGTGCGGTTTGTACCGGACCCGAAGCTGTGGCCGAAAGGTCGCTGACGTCGTCGTTTGCCTGCCACACAGCGGCGCGGCCGACGTCGCGTACACTACTGCCGAGCCGGACAGGGGGAGCTGCCCAGATGACCTCGGACGACACGACCGGGAGTGGTGACGACAACGTCGCCGGCCACGCGCGCGGTCCCGTAGGTGATCCGCTGCGCGACTTCCTGTTGGGCCTGGCCGCCCAGATCGACCAGGTGGCCGCGATGTTCGGTGGTACGGGCCAGCGCCAGTCGAGCGCGTCGGGTCGGGGCCGAGCGGGTTCGCCGGAGTCCGCCGCCGATGTGGCGGATCTCGTCGACCTGTCCGGTGAGATCACGTCGCTGCTCGCCGAGCTCGGTGACCTGCTCGCCCGCCTCATCTCCGCGTTGATCGCGGTGTTGGAGGCGATCGCGAGTGCGCTGCGATCGACCCCACAGACTTCTCCGCGCGCCGACACCGGTTATCAGCAGATCGCGGTACGTATCGACACGCGTGGTCCGTCGGACGTCCACCATCGCGAGTTCGAAGGTGAGGACTGATGGGGGACTTGACGATCGGTATCGACATCGGCGGTACCAGCGTGCGTGCGTCGGTGGTCGACGACCGTGGTGCGATGCTCGACACGTTGCGTGCGGCAACTCCGCCGACCGCGCAGGCACTCGAACACTGTCTGGACCGGTTGGTCGGTGAGCTGACCTCCCGGTGGGCGGCCAAGGCTGTCGGCCTGGCGATCGCCGGGTTTCTGACACCGGACCGTCGGGTGATCCGGTTCGCGCCGCATCTGCCATGGCGGGAGGCCACCGTCGCCGAGGACATGACCGCCCGGATCGGCATCCCGGTGTTCGCCGAGCACGACGCCAATGCCGCTGCGGTCGCCGAACGACGTTTCGGGGCCGCGGCCGGCGGCCGGAACTCGCTGGTGCTCGCGATCGGCACCGGCATCGGCGCGGGCCTGCTGTTGGACGGACAGATCTATCGGGGCAGCTTCGGTGTGGCGCCCGAACTCGGCCATCTCACCGTGGTCCCGGACGGTCGGCCGTGTTCCTGCGGAAAGCTTGGCTGCTGGGAACGGTATTGCAGCGGAACAGCTCTGGTCGACACGGTGCTTGAGCTGCTGGCCGACGGGGACTGGGGGCGCAGTCAACTGGCCGCAGATGTCGCAGCAGACCCGGGTGCGCTCACCGGCCGCCGCGTCGCCGGTGCTGCCGCCGACGGTGACGCCGTCGCGCTGGCGGCGTTCGCGCAATTCGCGCAATCGCTCGGGCAGGGACTCGCCATGATCGCCGACATCTTCGATCCCGATCTGATCGTGCTCGCCGGTGGCGTGGGGGCCGCGTCGGGACTGTTCCTGGACGAGGCGCGAGAACATTACGCGCGTCTGGTGACCGGTGCCGGACACCGGCAGCTGGCACGGATCCGCGGCACGCAGCTTGGTGAGAGCGCCGGTGTGGTGGGTGCCGCCGAGGTTGCGCGCCAGGCCATCAGTACGCACCTCGCCGAGGCGCCCACCCGAAGCTGAGGGTGTGTATCGTTTCTGCGGGTATCGTTTCAGCGGGTTTCGGTAACCGCCAATTGTGCGCGGATATCGACCCTGTGGTCCAGGTCTCGGCGGGTAGTGTCTGAGGCGGCGGCGATCGACGAGGTTCGGAGTCATCGATGTGGTATTACGCATTCAAGTACGTGCTGCTCGGACCGATTCTGCGAGTCCTCGGCCGACCCAGGATCGAGGGGTTGGAGAACATTCCGGAGCGTGGGCCCGCGATCCTGGCGAGTAATCACCTCGCCGTGATGGACAGCTTCTATCTGCCGCTGATGGTCCGCCGCCGGATCTACTTTCTCGCCAAGGCCGAATACTTCACGGGCACAGGGGTCAAGGGTGCGTTCCAGCGCTGGTTCTTCTCCGCGGTCGGGCAGATCCCCATCGACCGATCGGGCGCCGAGGCCGCCGCGGGTGCGTTGACCGCCGCCCGTCGGCAGCTCGAGGCGGGCACCCTGATGGGGATGTATCCGGAGGGCACACGTTCTCCGGATGGGCGGCTCTACAAGGGCAAGACGGGCCTGGCCCGGGTGGCCCTGGACACCGGGGTGCCGGTGATCCCGGTGGCCATGATCAACACCGAGAAGCTCAACCCGCCGGGGACCATCATTCCGCGACCGTCGCGCATCGTCATCAAGGTCGGTGAGCCGCTCGACTTCGCGCGGTATGAGGGGATGCAGGGCAACCGGTTCATCGAGCGGGCGGTCACCGACGAGATCATGTACGAGTTGATGCAGTTGTCGGGGCAGCAGTACGTGGACATCTACGCGGCGTCGCTCAAGAACAAGCCCACCGCGCCGGCGGAGCCGGCTGCCGCCTGACTCATACCGCCTCACTCCCACCGCGCGAACCGGGCCCGCCGGATCCGCATGGCCAAAGGATCATGCGGCGCCGGTCCCGGCCATCTCCGTGCGTGGCATGGCGGTGCGACGTTCGGTCCACTGCGGCGGCAGCAGCCACACCACCACCAGGAACCCGAGACCCCACAGGGTGTACGCGTTGCCGATCAGATGATCGACGACCGACCACTGTCGCACCGCAGGCGACAAGAACTGGAACGGGCCGAGCGCAAAGATGACGACACCGCTCGCCGCGACCGACACGTGCGCCACCTGAACGCGGCGGTCGGTGCTACGGGCAGCCACCACCGTCGCGACCAGGATCGTCGGAATCGCCCACACCCAGTGGTGGGCCCAGGATGTCGGCGACACCAGCAGACCCCAGGTCGCTACGACGCAGGTGACCAGGACGGCCGCGACCCCGGCAGACCCCGGCGCCGACGATGCGTCGGGCGCGGGGGTGTCGGGCGCGCGCAACGCCCGAAAAGCCGACACCGGACGACAGGCGCGGGCCGCGACGACGGCCAGGCCCGTCACCACCACCGAGCTGGCCACCCACAGCAACTGTTCGGTCATCTCGGCGTGCGGCACCAGCCGAATCCACATCGCATTGATGTTCTGGTTGATGCGTCCGGCCGGGTCGCCGATGCGAGTGGTGTGGAACAGGGTGTGGGTCCAGTAGGTCAGCGAATCGGCGGGTAGCCAGATCCAGGCCAGCACTCCCGCGCCTACGAAGGTGACGCCCGCGACGATTGCCGGCCGCCAGCTACGCGCGATGAGGAAGACCGCGATGAAGACCAGCGGGGTGAGTTTCACTGCAGCCGCGACGCCGGTGAGCACCCCCTGCAGCGGGCCGGCCGCCCGCGCGCGGCCCCGGCCGACGACGAACACGTCGACGATGATCAACGTCATCAGCACGATGTTGATCTGACCGAAGCCCAGGGTCATCCACAAGGGATTGGACCAGACCGCGACTCCGCCCACCATCAGCGCGATCCACCACCGGTTGGCGGTGTTACCCACCGACAGCACCCCGAGCACGATGTGTCCGCAGATCACGACGAGTGCGGCCGTCAGGATCGACATCAACAATCCGGCGAGGCCGAGACCGAGCAGACCGAGCGGAACGAAACCGATTGCCGCGAACGGGGGATAGGTGAACGGCAGCCAGATCCCATCGCTGGTGAATGGCATCGAACCGTCCGCGTACAGACTCTGACCCTGCTGCCAGATCTGCGCACCCAGCCGGTAGACGTCGAGATCGATACGGGTGCGGGTACCGAAGCTGGAGGTGAACGGAACACCCACGATCTGCAGGGTCACCGACGCTGCGAAGGCCACGGCGATGACGCTGCGGATGGGCACCGACGGTACCCATCGGTGCAGCCGGGCATCGGCCTCGGACAGGACAGTCATGGTCTCGGCGTCTCTCCGCTCACAGGGTGTGTGAATACTGGTGGCTATGCGGTTCTTCTACGACTCGGAGTTTATCGAGGACGGCACCACCATCGAGCTCATCTCGATCGGTGTCGTCGCCGAGGACGGTCGGGAATTCTACGCGGTCTCCACGGAGTTCGACCCGGCGCGGGCCGGGGACTGGGTGCGGGCCAATGTGTTGCCGAAACTACCCTCGCCTGCATCGCCGGCCTGGCGCGGCAGGCGCCAGATCCGCGACGACCTGCTGGCGTTTCTCACCGAGGCCGACGACGAGGTGGAGCTGTGGGCATGGGTGGGCGCCTATGACCACGTGGTGCTGTGTCAGCTGTGGGGGCCGATGACCGCGCTACCTCGGGTGATGCCGCGTTTCACCCGTGAACTGCGACAGCATTGGGAGGCGGCGGGCCGACCGAGTCTGCCGGCGTCTCCCCGTGATGCCCACGACGCGTTGACCGACGCGCGGCACAACCTGCGTCGCTGGCAGGTCATCGAACAGTCGAAGCGCTGATGGTCGCCGAGGCATGCCTCGGCCCCTCGATCGGGCACCTCGACGACTCCACTACCCTGTATCCGTGGTGACCAACTGGACCGTAGACGTTCCGATCGAAGATCTCCCGGAGCTCCCGCCGCTGCCCGGCGACCTGCAGGCCCGGTTCGATGATGCCATCGCCCGTCCGGCGCTCCAGCAGCCCAGCTGGCCCGCCGATGAGGCGCGCAAGATGCGCACCGTGTTGGAGAGTGTGCCGCCCATCTGCATGCCGGTCGAGGTCCAGGCGCTGTCGGCCCAGCTCGCCGAGGTGGCCGAGGGACGCGCCTTCCTGCTGCAGGGCGGGGACTGTGCCGAGACCTTCGTCGACAACACCGAGCCGCACATCAAGGGCAACATCCGAACGCTGCTGCAGATGGCCGTGGTCCTGACCTACGGCGCGAGTATGCCGGTGGTGAAGGTGGCGCGGATCGCCGGTCAATACGCCAAGCCGCGATCGTCGGACACCGACGCGCTCGGTTTGCTGTCCTACCGCGGCGACATGGTGAACGGCTTCGTCGCCGACGAGGCCGCCCGCGTGCACGACCCGTCGCGGCTGGTGCGGGCCTACGCCAACGCGGCCGCTGCGATGAATCTGGTGCGCGCCCTCACCGGCTCGGAGGCCGACCTGCGTCGCGTGCACCTGTGGAACCGAGAATTCGTCCGCACGTCACCCGCCGGTGCCCGCTACGAGGCCCTGGCGTCGGAAATCGACCGCGGGTTGCGGTTCATGGATGCGTGTGGAGTGACCGACTCCAAGTTGGACTCCGCGTCTATCTTCGCCTCGCACGAGGCGCTGGTGATCGACTACGAGCGTGCGATGCTGCGCTTGGCGGACGACCCGGACAATCCGGATGAGAAGGTTCTCTACGATCTGTCGGCGCACTTCTTGTGGATCGGCGAGCGCACCCGACAACTCGACGGTGCACACGTCGCGCTGGCCGAACTCATCAGCAACCCGATCGGTGTGAAGATCGGGCCGACGACGACTCCGGAGCAGGCCGTCGAGTACGTCGAACGTCTCGACCCGCACAACCGGCCCGGCCGCCTCACCCTGGTGTCTCGGATGGGCAACAACAAGGTGCGCGACGTGCTGCCGGCCATCGTCTCCGCGGTGGAGGCCAGCGGGCACAAGGTGATCTGGCAATGCGACCCGATGCACGGCAATACGCACGAATCGTCCACCGGCTACAAGACCCGTCACTTCGACCGGGTGGTCGACGAGGTCCAGGGCTTCTTCGAGGTCCATCGGGCACTCGGTACGCATCCCGGCGGGGTCCACATCGAGTTGACCGGAGAGGATGTCACCGAATGCCTCGGTGGGGCCCAGGACATCTCCGATCTGGACCTGGCCGGCCGCTACGAGACCGCGTGTGACCCTCGGCTCAACACCCAGCAGTCGCTCGAGTTGGCCTTCTTGGTCGCAGAGATGTTGCGCGGCTGACGAATCGGGATCCCGGGAACGTCGTATGTGCCATGCGGGGTAGCCGGTGCACGGTCAGATCAGGAACTCCTGGCCCGCCCACCAGGCTGCGGCGCCGATCGCGATGGCCAGCACGAGGACCAGGCCGATCCAGATGGCCGCGCGCAGCGCTCCGTTGTCGTCCTGTTCGGCCGGCACCGCGCGGGCGGCGCGGGTCGGCTGTGCCGCCCGACCGCGCGATGGCGGGACCCCCGGGGTGGCCTGCGACTGGACCCGGGTGTGCTGGGGTGGACCGGGTGTCGCTGGGGGCGCGCCGGCGGGAGCGCCGGCACGCATGCGCGCCATGGTCTCCCGCTCGGCCGAACGACGCGGTGCGGGCACGGTGAACGGTGGAAGGTCGAGGTCCTCGGCCGCGGCGAGTAACGCCCGTTGCATGTCGAATCCGTCCGCGTAGCGCTCCGCCGGATTGCGTTCGGTGGCCCGCAACACGATCTCGTCGAACTCCTCGGGTACTCCGTCGACGACGTCACCCGGTGCCGGCACGTCGTAGCTCAACCGCTGATAGGCCAGTGCCAACGGCGTGTCGCCGCGGAAAGGGGTTCGGCCGGTGAGTAATTCGAACATCATGACGCCTGTCGAGTACACATCGCTACGGGCGTCGGCGTCGCCGGACTCGACTTGCTCGGGAGATAGGTAGGCGGCGGTGCCCAGGATCACGCTCGCCGATGTCACACCGGCCTCGGCAACTGCGCGGACCAGGCCGAAGTCGGCGACCTTGACCTCGCCGCGCTCGGAGATCAGAACGTTCTCGGGCTTCACGTCGCGGTGGACCAGGCCGCCGGCGTGTGCGGTGCCCAGGCCACCGAGGACCGGGTCGACCACCGCGGTGACGGCGTGCGGTGGCATCGGTCCGCGTTCGCGCAGCAATTCGCGCAGGCTGCCGCCCTCCACCAGCTCCATCACCAGGAAGACGATTCCGTTGTCGATGCCCTGGTCGTAGACGGCGACCAGGCCGGGATGCTTGAGCCCGGCGACGGCCCGGGCCTCGAACTCGAATCGACGCAGGAAAAGTGGATCCCCGCTGTAGCGTTCGTCCATCACCTTCACCGCCACCGAACGGCCCAGTCGCAGATCGACACCGACATACACCGCCGACATTCCGCCGCGCGCGATCGGTGCGTCGATGCGGTAGCGGCTCTCGAGGGTCGCGCCCACAAGAGGATCGGCCGAAGATGTCACGCAGCCGAATCTACCGGGCGTACCACCGGCCACTCGGGACCGAAGCGGTCGGCGAGCCGGTAGGCTTCCCGGTGTGGGTTCATTACCGTTGTCCGAGGACAACCTGCCGACCGATGTCGCCACATTGACCGTCGACGAGGTGGCTGCCCGACTGCGGGTCTCACCGAACCGGGTTCGCACCCTCATCCGCGATCACCACCTGCTTGCCGTGTCCCGTGGGGGACAGCCGGCGGTACCCGCGATCTTCTTCGACGATCTCGGGATCGCCAAACACTTCACGGGTCTCGTCGACGTGTTGTTCGACGGCGGATACTCACGTGACGACGTGATGCGATGGCTGTTCACGGTTCAAGACGATCTCGGTCTGCATCCGGCGGAGGCGTTGCACACCCATTCCGCTCGCGAGGTGGTGCGCCGGGCTCAGGCCCAGGCGTTCTGAATACCGGGCGTCACATCCGACCAGCGGTGTCCGATGACGGCGACCCGCTCTCGGCGCGTACCGCGGGTGTGCTCGTGGGCCGTGCGGTGAACCAGTCCACCACGCGGCGCAGTCGCAACGGGTCGGGTCGCAGCAGCGCAGTGGCCGCCAGCGCCGACAGCGCGATGGCCAGCAGTGTCTCGGGCAGCTTGTAGAACAGGATCGAATCGTCGGGCTGGAACACGATCAACATGAAGGTGGACACGAAGACCACCACGGCACAGATGCGCGGCCTGACTGTGAAGGCCGCCGCCAGGCCGAGCACCCAGGTGTAATACCAGGGCAGCGTTGACGGTTCGAGCAACAGCACCGCGAGCATCGCCCACACCATCGCCGCCATCGCCCGGCGTTCGTCGCGGCGTCCCCACCACCACAACGCGACCAGGATGATCGCCAGCACCACCGCACCGACCGCTCGGGTCACCGTCAGGACCGGTTGCAGGTTCAATGCGGTGAAGGGCGCGGCGACGATCGTCACCACATGCGCCGCAAGGGTTGGCACGGTGAACCAGTTGATGATCCGATCTGCCCACCCGAGGCCGGTGAGCCAGCCCAGGCCGAGGCCGACCACGGCGGTCCACACGGTGAACACCGCCACCGGTATCACGATCACCGCGGCGAACACGCCCGCCACGTCTGTGACGCGTGCCGGCCGTCGTGCGCGGATGTGCGCCAACCAGATCCACACCACGAACGGGATCGCGATCCCAGCGGTGACCTTGATCGAGATGGCGATCCCGAGTACCGCGAGTCCGGCGGCGTGACGTCCGCTGACCGCCAGCGCGACCCCTGCTACCAGGATTCCCATCATGAGCAGTTCGACATGGGTGCCGGCGACGAGATGGATGAGGATCATCGGGTTGGCCACCGCCAACCACAGACCGCTCTGCGGTGACGCCGAGAAGTGGTTGGCCAGACGGGGAATCGACCACAACGCGAGCAGCAGACCGGGTAGCAGTACCAACCGCATCGCGTAGACGCCGAGGATCGCGTGGTCGCCGGTGATCTCGGTGACCACCCGGGTGACCCCGACGAAGAACGGCCCGTACGGTGCGGTGGTGGAGGCCCACACCTGGGCCATGCTGTCCAGCAGGGGACCGGCGTGGTGCGCGGGTCCGTCGGCGTAGGGATCGAAGCCCTCGCGGAAGACGGCGCCCTGGCCGAGGTAGGCGTAGACATCGCGGCTGTAGACCGGGACCGCGACCGCCAGCGGTGCCGCCCACATCAACACGCCGGTCTGCATCGTCCGAACCGTCGGCAGCGCGGCACGCGCCGAACTCCCGCGAGCTGCGAGCAGTGTCCGGCCCAGCCGCACCCAAGCGATGATCATGGTCGCGACACCGAGCCAGAAGATGGTGCCGAACAACGTCTTCCCGTGACCGTAGGTGATCATCGACAGCCCGAGATCTTGCGCGACGGTGTTGTTGCGGGCGATGTCACCGACCCCGAAACTGCCGACACACACGGCGACCGAACCCGCCGTTCCCAGCAGGAGATCGACGAAGCCCGGACGTGCGAGCATCCGGCGCCAGGCCGCCCCGTCGTGACCTCGGACGGGGGTTGTGGAAGCGGATGGCGACGTTGGGGCGGTCATGTCGATCGGTGGGCGATGCGCCTGGCGAAGGCGACCAGTTCGGCACGCACGGTGTCGCCGAGATCGGCTGCGGCGAGCGTGTCCAGGGCGGAGGTGAGCAGCGCCGAGATCCGCTGTTCCATCTCGTCGAGCGCGCCCACGTCGGTCAGTATGGTTCGGGCGGTGTCGATCTCGACGTCGGTGAGAGCACGGCCCACGCTGTGTCGCAGGGTGTCGGCCAGCGCCGGGTCGCGCTCGGTGGCTCGTGCCAACCCGACCGCGAGCAACGCGGTCCGCTTGCCTGCCACCAGGTCGTCACCGGACGGTTTGCCGGTCTGGACGGGATCTCCGAAGACGCCCAGCAGGTCGTCGCGCAACTGGAAGGCCACACCGAGGTCGTGACCGACCGAGCGCAGGTCGTCGATGAGCCCCTGTGGGGCGGCGGCCAGCGTTGCGCCGAGTTCGAGCGGTCGGGCCACGGTGTAGGCGGCGGTCTTGAATTCCATCACGCGATAGGCGGCGTCGACCGATTCGTCACCGGCAGCCTCGTTGACGATGTCGAGATACTGCCCGCCGAGCACCTCGGTGCGCATCGACGACCACACGCGGCCGACGGCGGCCGGCAGCGGACGGATCGGGCCGTCGTCGGGGGCAGGGCCGCCGGGTAGATGGCCGTGAACCATGTCGTCGGCCCACGACAACGCGAGATCACCCAGCAGGATGGCGGTGGCCACACCGTGATGTGGCGCGTCGCCGGCCCAGCGGTCGGTGCGATGGCGCTCCTCGAAGTCGCGGTGGACGGTGGGGCGGCCGCGGCGCGTGTCGGAGCGGTCGATGACGTCGTCGTGGATGAGCGCGCAGGCCTGGACCAACTCCAGCGCCGCGGCCACTCGTAGTGCATCGGTATCATCCTGGCCGGCGGCTGCGCGTGGCGCCGGCGACGATCTGCCCGCGAGCCAACCGGCGTAGACGAAGACCGGGCGCACACGCTTTCCGCCGCCGAGGACGAAGTCGGCCAGTGCCGCCCCGGCCGTCCCGACCCGTGGATCGATCGCGGCCACCGCCGGGACCGCGCGGTCGAAGAACGCGGTCAGCGCGGAGTCGACGGCGGCCGGGACGTCGTCGAGTCCGGCGGGGATCGGGAGCGCGGATGTCACCCTGTCAGGCTAGTGGTAGGCCTCGGTGACCACGAGGACATGGGTGGACCGTCCCAGCGCCCGCGGGTACCGACGCCGCGCGGCCGGTCCGTACACTGTTCAGGTGACTTCAACCGCCCACCCCGCCCCGTCGATCGTCGACCGGCTGTCGGCTCCGCACCGCGGAACGGTTCCGTTCTCGGTGGAGTTCTTCCCGCCGCGTGATGCCGAGGCGGAGGCGCGGTTGTGGCGGGCGGTCCGCGCGTTCGAGCGCCTCGGACCCGCGTTCGTCTCGATGACCTACGGCGCCGGCGGATCCACCCGTGACCGCACGGCGCGGATCGCGGGCGAACTCGCGACCGAGACCACCCTGCTGCCGGTGGCTCATCTGACCGCGGTCAACCACAGTGTCGACGAGTTGCGCGCTCTGGTCGGCTCGTATGCGGACAACGGCATCACGAACATCTTGGCGCTGCGCGGCGATCCGCCCGGGGATCCGCTCGGCGAATGGGTCCGCCATCCAGCCGGCGTGGAGTATGCCGAAGAGTTGGTGCGGTTGATCGCCGATCTCGGGGATTTCCATGTGGGGGTCGCCTCCTTCCCGGAAGGGCACCACCGCGCACCCGATCTCGACCACGACACCAGGACCCTGGTGAACAAGCTCCGTGCCGGCGCCGAATACTCGATCACCCAGATGTTCTTCGATGTGGAGGACTTCCTGCGGTTGCGTGACCGGGTCAATCGCGCCGACCCGGAACAGGGTGCCAAGCCGCTGATCCCGGGCATCATGCCGATCACCTCGTTGGCCAGTGTGCGACGGATGGCCGAACTCTCCGGCTCGGTGATCCCGGCCGACGTCCAGGAGAGGTTCGCTGCCGCAGCCGGCGACGGCGCAGAGGAGAACCGGGAGGCGGTCCGCGCGGTAGGTATCGATTTCGCGACCGAGATGGCGCAGCGGCTGGTGGCCGAGGGCGTCCCGTGCCTGCATTTCTGCAGCCTCAACTTCGCCAAGGCGACCAGCGAGGTCCTCGAACGGCTGGGCGTGGACACCAGCTCGGCCCTGCCCGCCGCGTCGCACTGAGTGCTGCGCGGACGACCCGTGCGCTCAGCTGCGGGGCCCCGAACCCGTTGAGGCGTCGGTGGCCGTCGGCGGGGCTTCCGTCGGCCGGGCCTCCGTCGATGACGAGGCGCTGCTCGGCCTGCGCTCGCGGTCGCGACGGGGAGTGCGGCGCGGACGTCCGGGCCGCGGGCTGCGGTCACGGTTGGCGAAGGCCAGCCGCACCACCAGGCCGACGACGACCAGACAGAGCAGCGCGATGAACCACGACCAGCTGCTCACGGCGGCAGTTGCCGGATCCGGGTAGGTGGCGTCGGCGCTGAAATCGGCGGGCTTGCCGGCTTCGGGTGTCCAATGGACGGTGCGCTCACCGATCTGTTCGCCGTTGGTCGCGGTCACCGGGCCGCCGAAGACGACGGTCAGGTCCACCAGATCGCGACCCGCGGTCAGGTCACTGAGATCGGCGTTGCCGCGGAATCGGACTACATCGTCGCTGCGCTTGGCGGTGAGGTCCATGCTCATGGCCGAGTCGCCGTACGCGGCCGCGACGATGTCACCGAGCTGACCGAACTGGCCGCTGGTGAGGTCGGTGAACACCGCACGCGTGCCGACGTAGGGGATCTCGTCCTCGGCGCCCTCATCCGCCGAGCCCTCGTCCGCCGAGCCCTCGTCCGCCGAGCCCTCGCCGTCCGGTGCCGCCGATTCCGACTCGGGCACCGTGGAGTAGTCGGTCAGGGTGACCCGCGATGCCATGGACTCGGGAACGTCGAGCTGAGGGGCTCCGCGGGGATTGTCCGGCGAGGTCGCCACCACCACGGTTCCGGAGAATCGGTCACCTACGGTTGTCGAACGTTCGAGACACCCGGCGAGCAACGGCGTCGCGGCCACCAAGGACAGCAGCAGCAGGATCGCGGACCAGCGGGATGTCGGGCGCACGGTGATCATCGTGCCAGACGACGCCGCGCCGACGTGGCCGACGCTCCCGGCATCGCCCTGCCGGGTCGCGATCAGCGTCGACGCAGGGCGAGGTGTGCCGAGATGCGTCCGCTCGCCCCGGTCACCCCGCCCCCGGGATGGGTCGAGGCGCCGGCGAGCAGGATGCCGTCGGCGCCGGGCACCCGGTGCGTCGACAGATCGGGATGCGGTCGCCAGAAGAACATCTGGTCGATACTCATCTCCACGTGCATGATGTTGCCCCCGACCAGGCCGAGTTCGGTTTCGAGATCCTCCGGTGTCTGGATGTGGGTGTGGCGGATGTGATCGCTGAAACCCGGGGCATATCGATCGAGTTCGGCGGTCACCGCGGCTGCGGCGGCCGGGGCGGCAGATCGCCAGTCGGTGCCGTCGGCGAGGCGACGGGGATGCCATTGGGCCCACACGTTGAGCAGGTGTTCGCCGGGTGGCGCCAGCGTCGGGTCGATGGCCGAATAGCCCATCGCGACCACGGCGGGCCGATCGGGGAGTTCGCCGACGCTCGCGGCCGTATGGGCGCGCCGCAATTGTGCGCGATCGGTCACGAGCAGGCCCAGGGCGGAATGCACCCCGTGCGTCGGTAGGTCCGAGGGCAGGTCGGGGTAGACGGGCAGGGCGTCGGTGCCGAATCGGACGGCCATCCCGATGCCGTCGCCGACCGCGATCTGCGAACGCCAGCGGTTGATGATCGTCGGGTCGTATCCACCCGCGGCCAACAGATCCAATGTGGTGAGCACGTGGCAGGCGGAGATGACGGTCGTGGCGCAGTGACCCCGATCGGCGGTGCCGACCCGCCAGTGGTCGCCGCAGCGGGATATCGCGACCGCAGGCGAGTCGGTGGCCACCTCGCCGCCGTCGTCGGCGATCCGACGCAACAGGGCCTCGGTGAGCGCGCCGCTGCCACCCACCGCCCGGCCGGGGGGAACATCGTGTTGGAGAGCGGCGAAACCGATCATCGGGGCCGTCCCGGGCGCGTTCATCGGTGGTCCGGACTGGGCGCCGAACCAGGCGAGGGCGGCCTTGAGCGGTTCGGCGACGAACCACCGGTCCAACAGCGCATCACCGGAAGCCATCAGTTCCTGGGTGAGCGACAGCATGGCGCCGGTCCTGCTCGCGATCGGGCCCGAACGCGCGGTCTCGGCGGTACCGGTGAGGCCGGTGAACGCCGTCGCGAATCGGCCGGGAGCGGCGGGCGCGTAGAACGACCGCATGACCGCGCGGGCGCGGGGGCGCCACACGGACACGAACTGTCGGTAGGCCTCGGCGTCCGCGACGCCCACAGCGGCCGCGATGGACGCACAGGTGGCCTCGAGGTCCCGGTGGAAGATGATCGGCGCCGTGGTGGCGGTGCCGGGGGCGAAGGCCCACGGGTCGCAGTCCACGTAGCGCAGTCCGTGGGTGGCCAGGTCCAGCTCGTCGAGGATCGGGGAGTGACGGATCATCAGGTGCGCCGACGACCCCCGGTCGACGCGGTAGCCCGGAAAGCGTTCGACGGTCGACACCGCTCCACCGGCGACCGTGTCGCGTTCGAGAACCAGGACCGAACGGCCCGCCTGGGCCAGATATGCGGCCGCGATCAGCCCGTTGTGGCCCGCTCCGATGACCACGGCGTCGCGTACCGGATGGGTGCGTGGCGCCGCGCGCAGCCCCTGCACCCCGACAACGCGCCCTGTCATCGTGGCCATGCCGATCGGCGGTGGTCGGTCGGGTTGTCGGGGTGCAGGGGCAGCGCGCGACCTAGGAATGCGAACGGCCGCGGGTCGCCGGTGAAGGTGAAGTGCCGCAACACATCGGTGAAGCCGAGGCGACGGTAGAGCGCCCACGCCCGGTTGTCCTCGGCGGGGATCTCCGGTGTCGACAGCAGGACCTTGCTCTCGGAACGGCCGGCCAACAGGCGATCCAGCAGCCATTGACCCAGCCCCTGCCCCTGGACGCTGGGGTGGACGTGCAACTCGGTGAGCTCGAAGTAGTCCTCGGTGATCGCGTCGATGTCGGTGTCGCTGCGCCCGGACTGCCGCAGCCCGATCCGCAACTGCTGGTTCCACCATTGGTCGCGAGCGCCGCGATAGCCGTAGGCGATGCCGACCAGGATCTCGTTGTCGGCGACCGCCACCGGCCGTGCCAGCCGCCGCGTGGCCATCAGCGGGGAGTCGAGCTGGGCCGACGGCACGGTCGCCACCGCCCCCACCGCACGCCACCCAGGGCGACCGATGTGCTCGCGCCACAGCCCGGCACGGTGGACCTCGGTGCCGCGCGGATAGTTCATCGCGGTCACGTAGATGGTCAATGCGGGCTCGAGCCAGGCGTGGGCGTCCTGCCCGGTCAGCTCAACGAGGCGGATCGTCAACGAAGATCTGTCCTCTCGTCGAACTCTCGGTATCCGGGTCGTCGACCGCTTGAAGCTGTCACACCCGCTAGCTATATTGAATATGTCGAACGGGTGTTCGATGAACCAGCCTCCGCAAGCTGTTCTCCGGCCCCGACGACGCTGCGGCGCCGGTCCGATGTGCGAACGAGGGAAGCGTTTGCTGTCGGACCGGCGTTGTACAAAGCAGTTGAACACGGCACCGGCACGAGAAGCGTGCGGGTGACAGCGATAGCAGGCAGTGCCGTGATCGTCTCTACAAGCACGATCACCGGTGATCAGTAGGGGAGGTGAAGATGCCGAATTCGCCCACATCGCGCCATGCGACGCCGGACATCGACCCGATCGTGGTCCGACGCAGCCGCGACCTGTTCGATCGCGCGCTGATCCTTTTCGACAACGCCGACGGGGTCGAGGACTCCGCAGAACGTTTCCGTCAGTACTACTTGACCGCGTTGCGAGCCGCGGGGGCCGTGCTCGAGATCCACGAGCCGTCGATTCGGCCCACTCGGCGTCGGCATTCGCGCAGCGCCTGGAACCGCCTGCCCATCGTGGTGCCCGAGCTCGCGGACCACGCCGAGTACTTCGCCCACCATTCGGGCATCCGCCTCGACATCGAGTCCGGACTCGTCCGTACGGTGGGTGAGACGACCCTCCGGCTCACTCGTCGGCAGGTGCTCGCGCTCCTCGATGATGTCGAGGACTTGCTCATCGCGCACGAACAGGGCAAGTTGTCCGAGCGGGAGACCAGTCCGGATCGGACGGCCTGAGGCGTGGGATTCGACGCAACCACGGGTAATGGTGGTCGGCGGATGATTCTGCTCGTATCATGAGGATTGAAGCCGTACAAGCGGCTCTTGGTGCGTCGATGACGACCGCGGACCTCCAGGGTCTGTGATCGGGGTCGGTGGAGTTGGGATAAAGGAGGGTCGGTGCCTCTTTCGGAGCACGAGCAGCGCATGCTCGAACAGATCGAAAGCGCTCTGTATGCCGAAGACCCGAAGTTCGCGTCGAGCGTCAAGCGTCGTCGTCTCGGAAGGTCCAGTGGTCGGCGTCGTCTGCAGGCGGTGGCGATCTTCGTCATCGGCCTGGTACTCCTCGTCGGCGGTCTCGTCGTCGAGGTCCGTGTCGGTGGGTTCCCCATCATCAGCCTGATCGGCTTCCTCGTGATGTTCGGCGCGGGCCTGATGGCGTTGTGGGGTGGTGACGGCCGCGGCTCCACGGGCAATCAGTCGGCGGGTGGGTCCGCCGCCAAGCAGCCGAAGGCCGGCGGGGCCAAGCGGAAGTTCTCCGAGCGCATGGAGGACCGCTTCAACCGTCGTTTCGAACAGGAGTAGACCACTCCCGAGACCGACTGATCGGTCACACTTGCGCAGAGGCCGCACACCGTAACGGTGTGCGGCCTTCGTCGTGCTCGGCCTTTGTTGCCGGCGTCGGCGTCGGTGGTGACCGGAACCGACCCGCGTGACCGGAACCGACCGGCGACCCGTGTCGTCCCGCGCGGCCCCATGGAGTCCTCCGTCGGATTCCGTCGTCGTCGCCACCATTCCCTACCCGATTCCCCACCTTCCCCCACCCGATTCCCCACCTTCCCCCACCGGCCGTCGAAAGTCGCTTCACCAGCATCTTGAGATGTCGTGAGTATCAGCAGTAACGGCGTTGTCGACCTATACACGCCGAGCGTTCGAACTTCCTGCCACCAAACATCACGGGTTTGAACTGGTCTTTTACGATCGTGTGGGGCAACCGTGGGGTGTTTGGGGTGGAAAGTGGTGGAAAGTGGGGTACTGTGGCATCACTGGGTGAGGCGGACCGGACGTCGAACCCGGTGGGGCAGGAGGTGGCGACATGTCCGTGCGATTTGTCGGCACCTACACGCCCAAGTTGGACGACAAGGGGCGACTGACGTTGCCCGCCAAGTTCCGCGACGCGTTGGCAGGAGGCGTGATGGTCACACGAGGCCAGGACCGCAGCCTGTCGGTGTATCGAGCCGAAGAGTTCGATGCGATCGCCGAGCAGACCATGGCGGCTTCGCGGAACAACCCCGAAGCGCGGGCCTTTCAGCGGTACTTCTTCGCGAGTACCGATGAGCAGCGCCCCGATGGGCAGGGCCGGATCACCCTGTCGGCCGAACACCGGACATACGCGGGCCTGTCGAAGGAATGCGTGGTGATCGGTGGTTTCGACCACCTCGAGATCTGGGATGCACAGGCTTGGCGTGATTACCAGAGTGCACACGAGGAGGACTTCTCCGCCGCGGGATCTGCTGCGCTGGATGCCTTGCTCTGAGCGGCGTCCACCAGCAGACAGACATTTGAACAGCGGATCGGGTGGGTCGAGGCCTCGGCCCGGCGCGACCCTGGCGTACTTCCCCAACGCCAGGTGCGTGATCGGGTCGAGACCCCGCCCCATCGGACACGCCGGCACAGCTGGTGCCGACGCCAGCGTCACAGGGGTCGACTCTCGCGTCGAGAGCTTCCCGAACCGCACAGTCTGAGGAGAGGGTCGGTGAACGAACGTCACGAGGAACCGGGAGAGCCCGGCGGGCGATCCCGCGGTTCCTCGCCGCGGCACCGATCGGGTGATCACGGACACCTCCCGGTGATGGCCGACCGGATGATCGAACTCCTCATGCCGGCGCTGACCGGGTCGCGGCGTGACATCGATCCGGTGGTGGTCGATGCGACGCTCGGTGCGGGAGGCCACACCGAACTCCTGTTGGATGCGCACCCCCGGGTCCGCGTGATCGGCATCGACCGTGATCGTGCCGCCTTGGCCATCGCCGAGGACCGGCTTGCGCGCCACTCGGACCGATTGGTCCTCCGCCAGGCGCGCTTCGACCAGATCGGTGACGTGGTCGCCGACCTCGACATCGATCGGATCGACGCCGCGTTGTTCGATCTGGGTGTCTCGTCGATGCAGCTCGATCAGTCCGATCGCGGGTTCGCCTACGCGGTCGACGCGCCCCTGGATATGCGAATGACCGCAACCGAGACGCTCACCGCTGCGGAGATTCTCAACACGTACTCACACGGAGACCTGGCGCGCATCCTGTCGCAGTACGGGGAGGAACGGTTTGCCGGGCGTATCGCGTCGGCCGTCGTGCGTGAACGTGAGCGCCGACCGTTCGACACCAGTGCGCGGCTGGTCCAGTTGCTCTACGACACCATTCCGGCAGCCACCAGGCGGACCGGCGGGCATCCGGCCAAGCGGACCTTCCAGGCGCTGCGTATCGAGGTCAATCACGAGCTCGACGCGCTTGAGCGCGCCTTGCCTGCTGCGCTGTCGCTGCTCCGCGTCGGCGGCCGGGTCGCGGTGATGAGCTACCAGTCACTCGAGGACAAGATCGTCAAACGAGAGTTCGTGTCCCGCACCACATCCTCATCGCCTAAAGGCCTCCCGGTGGAACTGCCGGGTTCGGCGCCGGACTTCCGGCTGGTCACCCGCGGTGCGGAACGTGCCGACGAAGCGGAGCAGGACCGCAACCCGCGATCGGCTCCGGTCCGGGTGCGGGTGATCGAACGGGTCGAGGAAAAGGATCTCCGATGACTGTGCTGCACGACACCGACGTCGCCACGCCCACCGCCGACGCCGCCGGAGAAGCAGGCGATGCCCCGCGTGCGGGTCGGGCCCGACGACGGACCGGCGAACGCACCTCGCGTGCCACCAGATCGGCTGCGGCGCAACGAGCCATCGACCGGCGCGCGAAGCGACGTGAAAGGGAGGCCCGCACCGCCCGGGTGGCCGAGCGCTCCGCTGCCAGACTCTCCGGCCGCGCCCCCTGCCCGGGTCTGCGTCACCGGATCGCATCGGTCCCATTCGTCGTCCCGATCATCGCCTTGCTCGTCGTCGGGCTCGGGCTCAGTCTCTGGTTGTCGACGAAGGCGGCCGCCGACTCCTACCGCCTCGGTGAGGAGCGACAGCAGAACCAGGCTCTGCTGGACAAGCGGGATTCCCTCAAGCGGACTTATGAATCCAGTGATTCGGCGCCGGAACTGTCCGACAAGGCTTCTCGTCTCGGCTTGATTCCCGCGAACAACCCGGCCCGGATGATCGTGAACGGCCCGGGTAAACCGCGTGTGGTCGGCGATCCGGAACCCGCGCAGGGCAAGGCGTTGCGATCGATCAATCCGCCGACCGAGCCGGACCCGGTTGCCAGTATCGACCCCGAGAAGGTCGACGACTCCCAGGGTTTGCCCGGCACCGCTGTCGGCTCCGCCGAACAGGCCGAGTCGAATGGCAGCCAATCCGCCGGAGATCAGCCGAATTCCGAACAGTCACAATCGAGTTCACCGGATGACACCGAATCCGGGGGCACGTCGACATCGCGCGCCGATAGCGAGGCCGACACGTCGCCGAGCGCCGGCGTGGTAGCACCGGCCCCGAATGTGTTGCCCACCGCCGGCAACGCGCCGAGCGCAAATTCGGCGGAATCGCGGTAAGCGAGCGGACAATTGGCAACCATGACACGTGCCGTCTTCCAGCGCCTCGACGCGGGTGGGTCCGGGAGTGGACGAGGTGGATCACGCGGTCGGGGTTCGGGCTCGGCAGGCCGGAGACCCAACCGTCCCGATTCCTTCCTCGGCCGCAGCCGGATCGCCGGGATCATCGTGATCGTGGCGGTGCTCGCGGTCGCTGTCCGGATGATCGTCGTGCACACGATCGAGGCGTCGTCGATCTCGGCGGAAGCCGCGCTGCAGCGCGAGTACACCCAGGTGCTCACCGCGAAACGCGGGGCGATCCTCGACCGCAACGGCCGGCCTCTGGCCTACACCGACGAGGCGCGGGCGTTGACGTTCTTGCCACAGGCGGTACGCAAGTCGATCGCGGAGGCACACGAGAAGGACGACGCGCTACCCGACGTGGACGAACGACTCGCCGAGATTGCCCGCGGGGTGTCTTCAGCGCTCGGGGGATCGATCGCCGAGCAGGATCTGCTCGACAAACTCAAGAGCGATGACACGTTCGTCTACCTCGCCCGCTCGGTCAGCCCCGAGGTGGCCGGCGCCATCACCTCGGAGTTCCCCGAAGTCGGCGCCGATCCCCAGGCGATCCGGCTGTACCCCGGCGGGTCGTTGGGAGCCAACATCATCGGCGACGTCAACTACGACGGCAACGGACTGATCGGACTCGAGGCGTCACTGGACTCCACCCTGGCCGGCACCGACGGCTCCAAGACCTACGATCGCGGTTCGGACGGCGCGGTCATCCCGGGCAGCACCCGCAACGTCCATCCCGCCATCAATGGCGCTGCGGTGCGCCTGACCATCGATTCGGACGTGCAATGGTTCGTGCAGAGTCAGGTCAACGCCGCCAAGGCGGCCTCTGGCGCCCAGAACGCCTCGGCGGTGGTGCTCGACGCACACACCGGCGAGGTGATCGCGATGGCCAATGACAGTACCTTCAACGCGGCGCAACCGCTCGAGGACCAGCAGGACGCCGATCTGGGCAACCGCGCGGTCACCTCGCCGTTCGAACCGGGCTCGGTGAACAAGATCATCACCGCCGCCGCGGCAATCGAGTACGGCGTCACCACGCCCACCGAGGTGCATCGGGTTCCGGGCAACATCCACATGGCCGGGGTGACCGTCAACGACGCCTGGGCGCACGGGGTGGAGCCCTACACCACGACCGGGATCTTCGGTAAATCGTCGAATGTCGGCACGCTCATGCTGGCCCGCAAGGTCGGCGAGAAGCGCTTCGCCGACATGGTCAACCGATTCGGTCTGGGGCAACGCACCGGCGTCGGCCTGCCGGCCGAGAGCGCTGGTGAGGTTCCGGCGCTGAGCCAATGGTCCGGCGGCTCTTTCGCCAACCTCCCGATCGGGCAGGGTCTGTCGATGACTCTGCTGCAGATGACCGGGATGTATCAGGCGATCGCGAACGACGGTTTACGCATACCGCCGCGAATCCTGTTGTCCGAGCAGCGTGACGGGCAACCGGTCGACGACATGACCCGGCCGGCGGGAGTGCGGGTGGTGAGTCCGCAGACGGCCGGCACTGTGCGGGACATGTTCCGAGCGGTGCTTCAGAAGGATCCGATGGGTGTCCAGCAGGGGACCGGCTACACGGGTGCGGTTGCGGGGTATCAGATGTCCGGCAAGACCGGCACCGCGCAGCAGGTCGACCCCGACTGCGGCTGCTATTCGAACTCGCGCTACAACATCACCTTCGCCGGGATCGCGCCGGCCGACGATCCGCGCTACGTGATCGGGATCATGCTCGACAATCCCAAACGCAGCTCGGACGGTTCCGGCGGCCAGTCGGCCGCGCCGATGTTCGGGACCCTCGCCTCCTGGTTGATGCAGCGTGACCGGGTGCCGCTGTCGGCCAAGCCGCAGGCGCGGCTGACCCTGCAGGCGGACTGACGGCTCACGGGTGTCCAGGCCGGCGCACGCATGTCCAGATCGGCCTCTCCGGTACACGGGGTCGGTGTGGCTGACGGTATCGTGAGTGAGTTCCGGCGTGCCCGACCCGGGTAGTGACGAGAAGATCAGCGAGGAGGCGGGAGCAAGGAGATGGCGTCGACTCGCCGTAAGCGTTCGAAGGTCGCTGCGGAGATGCTTCGGCCGACCACCGTGTCCCCGACCCCGGTGTCGGTGTTGTCGGCGTCCACCGGGGCCCGCGTGGACCTCGTCGGCACGGTACCCACAGACGTGGCGGTCACCGGGGTCACCTTGCGTGGCCAGGACGTCCACCCCGGTGATCTGTTCGCGGCGTTGCCGGGCGACCGGACGCACGGCGCCCGGTTCGCCGATCAGGCCGTTGCCGCCGGCGCGACGGCGATAGTGACAGACCCTGCGGGCCGCGCGGAGTTGGCGGGGGTGCTGGGTCCCGACGCCGCGTGCGCGGTGCTCGTCCACCCGAATCCGCGCGCCGTTCTCGGTCAGCTCAGCGCGCGCATCTACGGCCATCCGTCACGCCGCCTCAAGCTGATCGGTATCACGGGCACCTCGGGCAAGACCACGACCGCCTACATGGTGGAGGCCGCGCTGCTGGCGGCGGGTCACTCGGTCGGGCTCATCGGCACCGTGCAGACCCGGATCGACGGTGTGGCGCAACCGAGCACCCTCACCACGCCGGAGGCACCGACTCTGCAGGCCTTGCTGGCGACGATGCTCGAGCGCGGGGTGGACGCCGTGGTGATGGAGGTGTCCAGCCATGCGCTCGCGCTCGGTCGGGTGGATGGCGCGCATTTCGCGGTCGGCGCTTTCACCAACCTGTCGCAGGATCATCTCGACTTCCACGGGACGATGCGCGCGTACTTCGACGCGAAGGCCCAACTGTTTGCCCCCGGTTCGCCGACCGCGGCGGTGCGGTCGGTCATCTGCGTGGACGACGACTGGGGCCGGCGCATGGTCGAGGTCGCGCGCGGCGACCCGCGGACCGTGGACCGTCCGGGAGCGCCGGTCACCGTCTCCACCGGTCCCGTGCCGGCTCAGTGGCATGCCGGGCCCTCGACGATCGATGCCGACGGTCGCCAGCATGCACAGATCGCCGTGGCGGGTGGCGCGCACCATGAGCTGACCGTGCCGTTGCCCGGCCGATACAACGTCGCCAACGCGACGATGGCCGTCGCGATCGCGGTCGGTGCGGGGGTGCCCACCACGACCGCGGCACAGGCAATCGCCGAGGTGTCGGTGCCCGGCCGCCTCGAACGGGTGGATCGGGGACAGGATTTCCTCGTCGTCGTCGACTACGCGCACAAACCCGCCGCCCTCGAGGCGGTGATCGCGACGCTGCGGCAGCAGACCCGTGGCAGGGTCGCGGTGGTGGTCGGCGCCGGAGGCGACCGCGACACCGGGAAACGGCCGATGATGGGCGAGATCGCGGCGCGCGCAGCCGACCTCGCGATCATCACCGACGACAACCCGCGCACCGAGGACCCGGCCGCCATCCGATCGGAGATGCTCGACGGAGCCCGGTCGGTCGACGAGACCGGTGGCGCCGAGGTCCGGGAGATCGGTGATCGCGCTGCGGCCATCCGCGCGGCGACGCAGTGGGCGCAGCCGGGGGACACGGTGTTGATCGCCGGTAAAGGACACGAGACCGGACAGGAGATCAACGGGGTGAAGCATCCGTTCGACGATCGCGTGGTGGCCGCCGAGGCACTCGACTCCATACGAGCGTCCACCGGCGCCGAGGACTCGTGATGGCGCCCACGGTGTTGGTGGCGCCGGCCCGAGGCGGAGTCGAGGACGTGCGCGTGATGTTGCGTGACCTGGTGCAGGCCGCGGCCACTGCCCGCACGTCCGCCGACGGGGTCCGTACGTGGGCCGTCCTCGGCGAACTCACGGTCAGCGGCGAGACGTCGGAGAACGAGCGTGTGATCGAGCACGACCGCATCGGTCGCCAGGCTGTCCGTCTGGCAGTCGACAAGACCTTGTGCGTGGGAGAATCGCGCGCGGTGCGGGCGCTGCATCAGGGCGCGGTGATGGAAGGCTCCTGGGGAGACGAGGTGCGTATGGTCGCGACTGCCGACGAGGCCGGTGCGGTGCTCGCCGAGGACTCCGGGTGGCGGCCCGGGCCCGATGACGTGATCCTCGTGGCAGGCGCCGACCCGGCCGTCACGGCGCTCGCCGGGATCTGGCAGGAGGGCCGGGTATGAGCCGGCAAGTCGTGTGGGGGACCGTGCGGCGGGGACAGATGACGACGGACGAGAGGCAGTGACGAGCGTGACAGGGGACCGACTCCTCGAGCAGACGACTGCGGTCAGACGGGAAGCAGGCAGGTTGACTGGGGGACTCATGGCGCCCGGGCAGACTGGGATGCGCCGGTGACCCAGATCCTGATCGCGGGCGGGATCGCGTTGGCGGTGTCGATCCTGCTGACGCCGGTCTTGATCCGGCTATTCACCCGACAGGGCTTCGGCCAGGAGATCCGCGTCGAGGGCCCACAGAGCCATCAGACCAAGCGTGGCACCCCGTCGATGGGTGGCGTGGCGATCCTGGTCGGCCTGTGGGCGGGTTACTTCGGTTCTCACCTCGTGGGCCTCTTCACCGGCGGCACGGGCGTCACTGCTTCCGGCCTGCTGGTCCTCGGGCTCGCGACCGCCCTGGGCGGAGTCGGCTTCCTCGACGACATCATCAAGATCCGCAAGCACCGCAATCTGGGGCTCAACAAGACCGCCAAATCCATCGGGCAGTTCGCCGCAGCGATTCTGTTCGGAGTGCTCGTGCTGCAGTTCCGCAATGACGCGGGCTACACCCCGGCCAGCACGAACCTGTCCTACGTCCGCGACATCGATGCGATCTCGATGTGGTCGGCGGTCTTCGTGGTGTTCTGCTGGCTGGTCGTCGCCGCCTGGTCGAACGCGGTCAACTTCACCGACGGTCTCGACGGCCTGGCGGCCGGTTCGATGGCGATGGTGCTGGGTTCCTATGTGCTCGTGACGTTCTGGCAGTACCGCAACGCATGCACGGGGGGACCGAAGACGACACAGGAGATCACGCCGGGCTGCTATGTGGTCCGCGATCCGCTCGACCTCGCGCTGATCGCGGTGGCCGGTGGCGGGGCCTGCCTCGGCTTCCTGTGGTGGAATGCGGCGCCGGCCAAGATCTTCATGGGCGACACAGGATCGCTGGCTCTGGGCGGCATGCTGGCCGGGTTGTCGATCACGACGCGCACCGAACTGCTCGCCGTGGTGATCGGCGCGCTGTTCGTGGCCGAGATCGTGTCGGTGGTCATCCAGATCGCGTTCTTCCGGACCACCGGTCGCCGTGTGTTCCGGATGGCCCCGTTCCATCACCATTTCGAACTCGGCGGTTGGGCGGAGACGACGGTGATCATCCGGTTCTGGCTGCTCACCGCCATCGCGTGTGCGCTCGGCCTGTCCCTGTTCTACAGCGAGTTCCTGGCCGTCAGTGGCTGAGCGCGCCGACATCGACGTCGCCGCCATCGCCGGTACCGGCGTGTTGGTGGCGGGTGCCGGGACCGCCGGCCGGTCCGCGGCACATCACCTCATCGCCATGGGCGCGGAGGTGACCGTGGTCGACGCCCGGTTCGCCGACCAGATCGACGACGAGCTCACCGCCGCCGGCGTAAACCAGATCGCGATCGACGCATTGGCCGATGCCGACGGTGGGCTTGATGCGTTCGAACTGGTGATCGTGTCACCGGGTTTCGCGCCGACGCACCCGCTGATCGCCCGGCTACACGGCTCCGGGTTGCCGGTGTGGGGTGAAGTGGAACTGGCGTGGCGGATCGACCGGGCAGGTCTGCTCGGTCCGCCACGCACCTGGCTGGTGGTGACCGGCACGAACGGGAAGACCACGACCACCTCGATGCTCGCCGACATCGTCACCGGTGCCGGTCGCGCCGCCGCGGCCTGCGGAAACATCGGCCTACCCGTCCTCGACGCCATGAACCGGCGTCCGCGGGTCGACATCCTCTGCGTCGAACTGTCGTCCTTCCAGTTGCACTGGGCACCCTCGGTGGCGCCGGAGGCGGGCGTGGTGCTCAACGTGGCGGAGGACCATCTCGACTGGCACGGGTCCTTCGACGCCTACGCGCACGCGAAGGCCAACGCATTGCACGGAGCCGTGGGGGTGGTGGGTCTCGATGATCCGATCGCGTCGGGGCTGCCGGTCGTCGGCCGCCGAGTTGGCTTCACCCTCGGCCCACCCGGGCGCCATGGTGAACTCGGTGTGCGCGACGGCATCCTCGTCGACCGCGCATTCGGGCCCGATGACTCGTCGCGAGACCTCATCGAGGCGTCGGCGATCCACCCGCCGGGGCCGTCCGGGGTGGCCGACGCGTTGGCCGCCGCATCGTTGGCGCTGGCCGCGGGTCTGACGCCAGACCAGGTGGCCTCGGGCCTGCGGCAATTCCGTCCGGCCGCCCACCGCGGGGAGATCGTGGCGACGGCGGCGGGTCTGGACTACGTCGACGACTCCAAGGCGACCAATCCGCACGCCGCCCACGCCGCGATCCTCGGCCATCGCCGGGTGGTGCTGGTGGCCGGTGGGCTGCTCAAGGGTGCGGCCGTCGACGACATGATCCGCGACACCCGGGACCGACTGGCCGGTGTCGTGGCCATCGGCCGGGACCGAGACTTGATCGTCGAGGCGATCGCGCGACACGCCCCAGAAGTCCCAGCAGTCACAGTGTTCACAGGGGACGATGGGCGGGTGACCGTTCAGCACGCTTCTGCGACCCCGGTGAGCGACCGCACCGCGGATTTCCCGGCGATCATCACGGCGGATTCCCGACCCTTCGGAGGGTCGGTCGAGCCCGCGGGCGCGGTGATGACCCGCGCGGTCGAGGTGGCCACCCACCTCGCGACACGTGCCGTCGATCGCCCGGACGCGGTCCTGCTGGCGCCGGCAGCCGCATCGCTGGACATGTTCGCCGGATACGGTGCCCGCGGCGACGCCTTCGCCGACGCGGCCCGGGCGTTGCCGGACGCCCGACGGGCGGGCGGGTCGTCGCAGTGAGCTCGCCGACCGAGCAGGCGTCGTCGGCCGGTCGATCCCAGTCGACGACACGATCCGATTCCCGGTCGACGTTCGAGGGCTCCTGGCCGGCCGCCGTGGTCGAGGCCATCCGCAATCTGCTCTCGCGACCGTTGGCGTCGTACCACCTGATCCTGACCATCGCGTTCCTGTTGACCGCGTTCGGTCTGGTGATGGTGCTCTCGGCCTCCTCGGTGGAGGGCTATTCGAAGCAGGGATCGGCCTACGGGCTGTTCGCGACACAGGTCATCTTCGCGCTGCTGGGTCTGTTCGGCTTCTACGTGATGGTGCGGCTACCGGTGCGGCTGCTGCGTCGAGTGGCCGCACCGCTGATCGTGATCACCACGGTCCTGCTTGCGCTCGTGCTCGTCCCGGGTATCGGTACGCTGAGCCAGGGCGCCCGGCGCTGGTTCGTCGTGGGCGGTTTGTCGGTGCAGCCCTCGGAGCTGGTGAAGGTGGCGCTCTGTGTCTGGGGTGCCCACCTGCTCGCGTCGCGGCGCCGGGAGAACGCATCGCTGAAGGAACTGCTCATCCCGCTGCTGCCGGTGTCATTGCTGATCTGTGTGTTGATCATCCTGGAACCGAATCTGTCCACCACCATCACCATCGCGATCATCGTCGGTGCGTTGCTGTGGTTCGCCGGCCTGCCGGTGAAGGTGTTTCTCTCCTTTGCCGCCGTCGGCGCCGCGCTGGCGGTGGTGCTGGCGTTGGTCGAGGGCTACCGGTCGCAGCGAGTGATGAGCTTTCTCGGCAGCATCGACGACCCGCAGGGCGCAGGCTATCAAGCCCGGCAGGCGACGTTCGCCCTGGCCAACGGTGGTGTCTTCGGCGTCGGACTCGGCCAGAGCCGTGCCAAATGGAACTATCTGCCCAATGCCCACAACGACTTCATCTTCGCGATCATCGGTGAGGAACTCGGACTGGTCGGCGGATTGCTGGTGGTGCTCCTGTTCGCGATCCTGGCCTTCATCGGCTTCCGGATCGCGGCGCGATCGGTGGACCCGTTCCTACGTCTGATGACGGCCACCGTCACCGTGCTGATCACCGCGCAGGCGTTCATCAACATCGGCTACGTCATCGGGTTGTTGCCGGTGACCGGTATTCAGCTGCCTCTGCTCTCGGCCGGCGGTACATCGACGTTGACCGTGCTCGCGATGCTGGGCCTGCTGGCCAACGCCGCGCGACACGAACCCGAGGCGGTGGCGGCGCTCGCCGGCGGCGAACGTGGCAGGTTCGGGAGATGGCTGCGGGTGCCCGCTCCGGTGCCGTACCGGCCCAGTCGTGCCGACGCACTGCGCGACCGGCTCGACCGGCAGCGGCCCGAGCGGGCCCGTCGAACGCCGTCGGTGACTGCGGGTGCGACGGTCTGGTCGCGGTTGCGGCCCGGCGGTGCGCCCGAGCCCGGCGCCCCGGCCGATCGGCGTCAGGCGGGACGCAGCCGGGCACCGCGCACCTCCGCCGTCCGGGTCGACTACCGTACGGGGTATTCCGGCAGCCGCGGCAGCGGTGATCGCGCATCGGCCGGCTCACGCACACGCGGTGGGCCGAACCGTCGGGGAGCCGACAGTGCCGGCGCGGATAACGCGTGGGGCAGCCGGTCGGGATCGGCCGGCCCGTGGGCGTCGGCGCGACGCGGCCCCGGCGCCCGGCGCTGACACCGATCGAGATCCCGCTGTCGGTCGACGTGTCGCGGCACCGACCGTGGGGCCGGACCGCGGGGACATGCGCAACCGCGGGGGCACCGGCGAACGACGACGTGAACGTGAATGGAGTGGGGCAGCGGTGAGTGCTGAGCGAGGTCGGTCGCGGTCGGATCGACCACTGTCGGTGGTGGTGGCCGGAGGCGGGACCGCCGGACACATCGAACCGGCTCTCGCCGTGGCGGACGCGGTGACCCGGCTGGACCCCACGGCTCAGGTGACGGCGCTGGGCACCACCCGTGGTCTGGAGACGACGCTGGTCCCCGAACGGGGCTACCAACTCGAACTCATTCCGCCGGTGCCATTGCCGCGCAAGCCCGGGATGGAACTGGCCAAGACGCCTGCGCGGCTGGTCGGTGCGGTCTCGGCGACCCGATCGGTGCTGGCCGCGGTCGGCGCCGACGTGGTGATCGGGTTCGGCGGCTACGTGTCGCTGCCCGCGTACCTCGCGGCCCGCATGCGGGTGCGGGGCCGCAGCCGGCTGCCCATCATCATCCACGAGGCCAATGCGAGTGCCGGGATCGCGAACAAGGTCGGCGCCCGGTTCGCCGATCGGGTGATGGCCGCGGTGGCCGGCTCCGGTCTCGAGGCCGAGGTCGTGGGCATCCCGGTACGCGGGGTCATCACCGAACTCGACCGTCCCGGGCTGCGCGCCAAGGCTCGTCACTATTTCGGTCTCGACGCCGATGCGCCGACGCTGCTCGTCTTCGGCGGCTCACAAGGCGCCCAGCGACTCAACGACGCGGTCGCCGGCGCGGCCGGGGCGTTGGGTGACGCCGGTATCGGTGTCCTGCACGCCTACGGGCCGAAGAACTCGATCTCTCCGGTCTCGCCGCCGGGGGCGCCGCCCTATCGCGGGGTGGGCTACCTCAAACGGATGGACCTCGCCTACGCCGCCGCCGATCTGGTGATGTGCCGGTCCGGCGCGATGACCGTCGCGGAGATATCGGCGACCGGCCTGCCCGCGATCTACGTCCCCTTGCCCCACGGGAACGGGGAACAGCGACTCAACGCCCTGCCCGTCGTCGACGGCGGCGGTGGGGTATTGGTCGACGATGTCGACCTGACGTCGGACTGGGTTGCCCGCGAGGTGCCGGCCATGCTCGCCGACACCGATC
Source organism: Gordonia tangerina (assembly GCF_021556435.1). GTDB lineage: Bacteria > Actinomycetota > Actinomycetes > Mycobacteriales > Mycobacteriaceae > Gordonia > Gordonia tangerina. Next base: position 187,283 of record NZ_JAKGCU010000005.1, on the reverse strand, counting down.
GGCTGTCGGCGATGTCGACCGCGGCCGGCCGTACCGGCCACCGCGATGCAGCCGACGCCGTCGCGACCGCCGCGCTCGAGCTCGCCGCCCGCCGTCGCTCGGGTTCGTACCGGGCGCGTCTGCGAACCGCGTTTCGTTCGCCCGCATCACCGGACGAACGGTGACAATGAGCAGAGGACTGGACGTGACCGGCGGCGCTCGCCGGCGCTCGGCTGCGGAGGTGAGACGATGAGCAGCGGACCGATCGCCCCCGTCGGCGACCTGCCGGAGATGCTGCGGCGAGTGCACATGGTCGGGATCGGCGGCGCCGGGATGAGTGGGCTCGCCCGAATCCTGCTGGCCCGCGGCGGTCGGGTGTCGGGATCGGACGCGAAGAACAGCCGCGGCATCCTCGCCCTGCGCACCCGGGGCGCCCGGATCCAGGTCGGCCACGATCCGTCGGCGCTTGATCAGCTGCCCGGCGGGCCCACCGCCGTGGTCACCACCCACGCCGCGATCCCGAAGACGAATCCGGAGCTGGTCGCGGCGCGCTCACGCGGCATCCCCATCCTGCTGCGTCCGCACGTCCTCGCGCAGCTGATGGCCGGTTACCGCACGGTGTTGATCGCGGGCACCCACGGCAAGACCTCGACCACCTCGATCGCTGTGGTGGCCCTGCAGCATTGCGGTCAGGACCCGTCGTTCGCGGTGGGCGGCGAGCTGAACGAGTCAGGCACCAACGCCCACCACGGCAGCGGCCCGATCTTCGTCGCGGAGGCCGACGAGAGTGACGGATCCCTGCTCGAGTACGAACCCGATGTTGCGGTGGTCACCAACATCGAGGCGGATCATCTCGACTTCTTCGGGACCCGGGAAGCCTATGTGCAGGTTTTCGATGCCTTCGCCGAGCGGATTCGGCCGGGTGGGTCGCTGGTGGTGTGCCTTGACGACGAGGGCGCAGCGGCCTTCGCGGGACGATGTGCCGATGGGCTTGCCGAACGCGGCGTCGCCGTCCTCGGCTATGGCGAGGGTCGTCACGCCGCACTCGCGCCGTCGGTGTCGAATGTCGCCGAGCTGGTGTCCTGGTCGCCGCGCGGTGCCGGCGGACTGGCCCGGGTGCGGTTCGGTGCGCCGGTGGCAGAGCCCACCGCCGAACGCGATATGCAGTTGACGGTGCCCGGTAAGCACATGGCGCTCAACTGCATCGGTGCCGCCGTCGCCTGTCGGGTGACCGGCAGTGCGCTGTCGTCGGTCATCGACGGGGTGGCGGCGTTCAGTGGGGTGCATCGGCGCTTCGAGTTGCGTGGCCGCGCCGGCGGCGTCGAGGTGTACGACGACTACGCGCATCACCCGACGGAGGTACGGGCCGTGCTCACCGCGGCACGACAGGCCGTCGAGAGCAGAGCCGCCGAGGCGGTCGAAGCGCCGGGTGGCGACGACGGTGGCCGGGTGATCGCGGTCTTTCAGCCCCATCTCTACTCGCGCACAAGTGAGTTTGCCGACGAGTTCGCGGCGGCCCTCGACCTCGCCGACGAGGTGGTGATCGCCGATGTGTACGGGGCCCGGGAAGAACCGATCCCCGGTGTGAGCGGCGCGACGATCGCCGATCGGGTGCACCGACCGGCGTTCTTCGTGCCGGATCTCTCGACGTTGGCGCAGCTCGTCGTCGATCGGGTCAAACCTGGCGACGTCGTGCTGACACTCGGCGCCGGCGACATCACCATGCAGGGGCCCGAGATCCTTGCCGAACTGCGCCGCGCTCCCGGCGCCGAGGCACAGATGCCGCCGACCGTGAGCGGACCGGCACCTGCTGACGCCGCGGGATCCCCACCGTGACCACCCCCGGGGCACGCACCGGGCGTACTCTTCCTCGCCCACGATTGCTGCTGGGCACCTTGGCGGTCATCGTGGTGGTGGTGGGGCTCGGGCTCATCGCCTACTACACCCCGCTGATGGCCGTCCGCTCGACGGATGTCCGAGACAACCAGGCGGTGCCGGCAGATCAGATCGTGGGTGCCGCCGACGTGGCCGACGGGACTCCGCTGCTGCAGGTCGACACCGCGGCTGTCGCGCAGCGCATCGCGGCGATCCCGTCCATCGAGTCGGTGCGGGTGCAGCGCAGCTACCCGTCGTCGTTGACCATCACCGTGGTGGAGCGTCAGCCGGTGGTCAAGGTGACCGATGGGCAGAAGGTCCACGTGCTCGACCGGTCCGGGGTCGGTTACCTGACCTACGACAGCACGACCGGTGTGCCACCTGAGGTGAACGCTTTGCCCGAGTTCTCCACACCCAACCCGGGTCCCAGCGACCCCACCACGGTGGCCACACTGCGTGCGGTCCATGAACTCCCGGAATCCATCTCCGGTCAACTCGTCGCGGTCACGGCGTCGTCGCCGGTCGACATCCAGTTCACGTTGAAGGGTGACAAGACCGTCGTGTGGGGGGACAGCGAACGCGGCGCGGAGAAGGCCCGCACCCTCACCGCCATCCTCACGCGCCCCGCTTCCACGTACAACGTCTCGAGTCCGGAGTTTCCCGCGTTCAAGTGATTCCGTGGCGCGGCGCATCCGAATCACTGGGTTGAGCAAAAAATGCCGGTCAAGTTCGCGACACGCCGCGCGCTTGCTGGCGGCCCGGCCATCGGATGCCTAGCGTCATCCCCAACATCCAACTACTTGACATAACTCTAAATCTATGGTTCAGGTTTAGGGTTTCGGATCGAACGAGGAAGGCGGGCACATGACGCCACCGCACAACTACCTGGCCGTGATCAAGGTCGTCGGCATCGGCGGCGGCGGCGTCAATGCCGTCAACCGAATGATCGAGCAGGGGCTGAAAGGTGTTGAGTTCATTGCGATCAACACCGACGCGCAGGCCCTGCTGATGAGTGACGCCGACGTCAAGCTCGACGTCGGACGTGACTCGACCCGCGGTCTCGGCGCGGGTGCCGATCCCGAGGTCGGACGCCGTGCCGCCGAGGACGCCCGCGACGAGATCGAGGAACTCCTCAAGGGCGCGGACATGGTCTTCGTGACCGCGGGGGAGGGCGGTGGCACCGGCACCGGTGGTGCGCCGGTGGTCGCGTCCATCGCTCGCAAACTCGGCGCCCTCACCGTGGGCGTGGTCACCCGGCCGTTCTCCTTCGAGGGCAAGCGTCGTGGCGGCCAGGCCGAAGCGGGCATCACTGCCCTGCGGGAGTCCTGTGACACCCTGATCGTGATCCCCAACGATCGGCTGCTGCAGCTCGGTGACGCGCAGGTCAGCCTGATGGACGCGTTCCGCAGCGCAGACGAGGTACTGCTCAACGGTGTTCAGGGCATCACAGATCTGATCACCACCCCCGGTCTGATCAACGTCGACTTCGCCGACGTCAAGGGCGTGATGAGTGACGCCGGCAGCGCGTTGATGGGTATCGGGTCGTCCCGTGGTGAGGACCGGGCGAAGAAGGCCGCCGAGGCGGCCATCAACTCGCCGCTGCTCGAGGCGTCGATGGAAGGTGCTCGCGGAGTGCTCATCTCGATCGCCGGTGGCAGTGACCTCGGACTGTTCGAGATCCACAACGCCGCCACGCAGGTGCAGGAGGCGGCCCACGAGGACGCCAACATCATCTTCGGCACGGTCATCGACGACAACCTCGGCGACGAGGTCCGCGTCACGGTGATCGCGGCCGGATTCGACGGCGGCGCACCGCGCAAGCGCACCGACGTCCCGGCAGCGGCAGGCAAGTCGACGGTCGGGTCCGGTCAGGCCGGGTCCGTGGCGTCCCCGTCGAAGGACAACGACCCGCTGTTCGGCAAGATGCCGACCGGGTCGGGGGATCCGTTCACCGAGGAGCAGCCCGAGCGGCCGCGCCGCAACAACGTCACCCTCGACGATGACGACGTCGACGTGCCGTCGTTCATGAAGCGCTGAGCCGCGCTGTGCGGGTACGCCGAGTGGTCACCAGTCGCTCCGGCGGCGTCTCGGTGGCGCCCTACGATTCGTTCAACCTGGGCGACCACGTGGGGGATGATCCGAAGTCAGTCGCGAACAATCGCGCTCGGCTGGCCGAGCAGATCGGTCTGGCACCGGGGCGGATCGTCTGGATGGAGCAGATCCACAGCCGCAACGTCACGGTCGTCACCGGGCCGGTCGACGAACCGGTCCCGGCCACCGATGCGCTCGTCACCACGGAGCCGGGGCTGGCGCTGGCGGTGCTGTCGGCCGACTGCGTCCCGGTGCTGCTCTCCGATGACGAGGCAGGCGTGATCGCGGGAATCCATGCCGGACGGGTCGGCGCCCGAGTAGGGATCGTGCCCGCGACGCTGCGCGAGATGATTCGGCTCGGTGCTCGCCCGGAACGGATGGGGGCACTGCTCGGACCGGCCGCCAGCGGGCGGCACTACGAGGTGCCGGCCCCTATGCAGCGAGATGTCGAAGAGCATCTCCCGGGCAGTGCATGTGTCACCGAGAAGGGGACCAGTGGACTGGACTTGCGCGCCGGATTGCGACGGCAGTTGCTCGCGGCCGGAGTTGCCGCAGTGGCTGCCGATCCGCGTTGCACGATCGAGGACCCCGAGCTCTTCAGTCACCGGCGGGGCGCCCCGACGGGCCGGTTGGCGTCGGTGATCTGGATCGATCCGGTCGCGCCCGGGAACGGCGATGACCCCACCTGAGTCAGACGCGCGGCGAGCGGAGCTGGCGCGCGGGTACACGGCCGTTCGCGAGCGACTCGATGCCGCGGTCGCGGCCGCCGGACGCAGTCCCGGTGACGTGCAATTGCTGGTGGTCACGAAGTTCTTCCCGGCTGCAGATGTCCGCCACCTGATCGGCCTCGGGGTGCGGACCTTCGGCGAGTCGCGCGAGCCCGAGGCGGGCCGCAAGATCGCCGAACTCCGGCAGGCCGACGCGACCGACGCCGCGGTGGCGGCCGCCGAGTTCGACATGATCGGCAGTGTTCAGTCGAAGAAAGCGAAATCCGTTGCGCGGTGGGCGCGAACGGTGCACTCGGTCGATCGCGCAAAGGTCGTCGACGCCCTGTCGTCTGGGGTCCAGGAGGCCTGCGACACCGGTTCGCGCAGCGCGGACCTCGGCATCCTGCTCCAGGTCAGTCTCGATGGTGATCCGCACCGCGGCGGGGTCACGGTGGAGGAGCTGCCGGAGCTGGCCGAACACGTCCGGGGCGCTCATGGACTGACCCTGCAGGGGCTGATGGTGATCGCGCCGGTGGACGGTGCAGCGCAGCGATGGATGGCCCGCGCGCAGGAGATCCACGCCGCGTTCGTGTCCGACCATCCCGACGCCCGGGAGCTCTCTGCCGGCATGTCGGGTGACCTCGAGGAAGCGGTGGCGCACGGATCGACATGCGTGCGTGTCGGTACCGCGATCATGGGGCCGCGGCCGTTAGTCTCTCAGTAATCACATTGGTCACACGAGAACCAACGAAACCAAGATCAACAACTGCACCACTGCACTGCTCCCCGGCAGCGTTGGACGACAGAGAGGCCAGCTATGACCACGATGCAGAAGTTCAAGGCATATTTCGGCATGGTGCCTCCGGGTGACTACGAAGACGACTACCTGGAGGAGCCGGGTGGTCCTGTTCGCGGTGGACGTTCCTATCGGGACGAGTACTACGGTGACGCGAGCTATCGCGAACCCGGCTTCCGCGACGGTCCCCGCGACGCCGACTTTGCCTACGTCGACGACCGACGCTTTCCCGGGGAGTTCGAACCACAGGGCTTCGCGCCTGCCGGCTACGACCCCAACGGCTATGACGCGGGTTTCGAGCCGGTCCCGGAGTACGCCTATGCCGGGGGGCGGCACGGAGGCGAGCCGGTCGATCGGATGCGGGCTCCGCATCGACTCGAACCGTTGCAGCGATCGGGGATGCGCACCGCCGGGGTCGCGCGTTCGGCCGCGGGTTCAGATCAGCGCGCCGAGCTCGAGCGGGTCTTCGCCGACGGGCCCCTGCACAAGATCACCACGCTGCGGCCCTCGGACTACGGTGAGGCCCGCACGATCGGTGAGCGGTTCCGCGATGGCAACCCGGTGATCATGGATCTCGTCGACATGAGCAACGACGACGCCAAGCGGCTCGTCGACTTCGCCGCCGGATTGGCGTTCGCGCTTCGGGGTTCCTTCGACAAGGTGGCCACCAAAGTGTTCCTGCTCTCGCCCGCCGACGTCGACGTCTCGCCGGAGGATCGACGCAAGATTGCCGAGACCGGCTTCTACAACCACTCCTGATCCGCGCTCGCACTCGCGCACCACAAGCGCTCCGACGCCGGTCAGCGGGGGGCTGCGGCGCGGGTGCGACATATCAGGCAACCTTGAGTCGTGACGATTCTGTTCCAGGTTCTGTACTACGTCCTGTTCATCTACTGGCTGCTGCTGCTCGCGCGACTCGTCGTGGAGCTGGTCCGGTCGTTTGCGCGTGAATGGCGACCCACCGGTGTGGCGGTGGTGGTCATCGAGATCGTGTTCACCGCGACCGACCCGCCGATCCGTGCGCTGCGTCGCGTGTTGCCGCCCATCCCGCTGGGGCCCGTGCGCCTGGATCTGTCCCTGATGATCGTGATGATCGTGGTGCTCATCGCGATGCAGGTGGTCAGTTCGCTCAGTCGCAGTTCGGCCTCGGCTCTGGTCGGGCTCGGGTGAGTTCTGCACTCCGCTTGGCGCTCGCTGACTCATCGTTTCCGACACGCCAACCGTGACCACTTCGTGACCATCGGCCCGCAGTGGTTTACCGTTGAGTGTCATCGTCGAGTGACCGTTCGATTGCGAGACAGTATCGATCGTCTGCTACGAACGGTTCTCGTGTGACAGGATTTGACGCCAGTTACCCAGTGGACTGGTATGAATAAACAGTGACAGCCTGTAGCAAAGACTGTGCAGACCCATGACTCTCGATGTGGAGAGCGGCGAGTGTCGAACACTGGCTGAGACGGTCGTCGAGCGGGTGATGCTGCCAACTGAATACGGGCTTGATCCGGCCTACCAAATACAGACAGTTCGACTGACAAATGAGGGGAACCGACATGCGGCTGACACCAGCTGATGTGCACAACGTCGCGTTCAGCAAACCGCCTATCGGTAAACGCGGCTACAACGAGGATGAAGTTGATCAGTTCCTCGACTTTGTCGAGGCCGAACTGGCGCGACTCATCGAGGAGAACGGCGACCTGAAGCAGCGCGTCGAGGAGCTCGAAGGCGACCTCGCCGACGCACGGTCGGGCGCACCCGCCGCCAAGTCGGCCGCCGCGCCGTCGGCCGAGGAGCGGACCCAGGTGTTCGCCTCGGCCCCGGTCGCCGAGGCGCCGGCCCCTGCGGCCGCACCGCAGCCCGAGTTCAGCGACGACGATGCGAACGTGCGCGCGGCGCGGGTGTTGGCCTTGGCCCAGGACACCGCGGACCGGTTGACCTCGACGTCTCGTCAAGAGGCGGATTCGCTGGTCGCTGACGCGCGTTCGCGTGCCGACGCCATGGTGTCGGAGGCGCAGTCCAAGGCAGACGCCCTGTTGTCGGATGCCCGACAGCGGTCGGAGGCCATCCTCGCCGACTCGCAGACCCGCTCGGAGGCCCAGGTCCGCCAGGCCCAGGAGCGGGCCGACGCGCTGCAGAGCGACGCCGAGCGCAAGCACAGCGAGATCATGGGCACGATCAATCAGCAGCGCACCGTGCTCGAGGGTCGGATCGAGCAGCTGAAGACCTTCGAACGCGAGTACCGCACTCGTCTCAAGACCTACCTGGAGTCCCAGCTGGAGGAACTGCAGCAGCGCGGTAGCGCCGCTCCGGTCGAGGGTGGCCGGTCCGATTCGTTCTCATCAGATCCCGGCAACGGTGGTTTCACCAGCTACTCCCCGAGCTGATCCGGGACCAGCGGGAGGTTTCTGGTGTTGACACTGGCCCTCGCGGCGACGCTCGTGGGGTTCGTGTTGCTGGTGTTGGGCCTGATCACCGGCACCGTATGGCTGGCGATCTCATGCATCGTGGTTTGTCTGGCGGGCCTCGGCTTCCTGATCGCAGATGTGGTCGGGGCCGGGCGCCGCGGCGACGACGAGCCCACACTGGCCGACTTCGTCGACTCTGATCAGGCCGAAGGGCAGACGCCGGACGGCGAGTCGGGTGACCGGGGCACCCCGGCCGATCGTCGCATCGACGACGAGCCGGTCGCCCGGCCGCATTCGTCGGTGCCCCAGTCGCCGACACCCGAGTCACCGGTGCCCCAGTCACCGACACCCCCGTCACCGACACCCCAGGCACCGATACCGCCGTCGCAGTACGGGTCAGCCGCAGCGCCGACCCCGCAGAGTCCGGTCCCGCCGCCGGGTCCGCCGGGAGTCGGCCGCCACGGGCGGGCGCCGCAGTCGCCGACACAAGCCGGGGTCGGTCGAGACGGTGGTTATGACGACTATCTGAGGTCGGTGGGCGGTTATCCCGCGCCGCAGCCTGCACCCGGGACCCACGGTGCACCCACCGGTGGTGCCGGCCGTCACGACGACGACGTCACGGAGTCCTTCCCGTCCTCGCGATCGCCTTCCTCGCCATCGTCTTCTTCGCCATCCCCGTCCGCGTCGTCCACGTCGCCGACTCACGGCCAGGAATCCGATGCGTCGGACGAGCCACGGGAGCAGCGCCGGGCACGGTTCGATCCGTTGGATCCCAACTGGCGCCCGCCGCTCGACTGACCGCGGTCGGGTCCACGCCGCCGTCACCTCGGCGTTCGGCCCCGCCGGACGCACCAGCGATTCGTCGTGCGCGGCCGGTGACGGCTACACTCGTTGCTGCGTGGATCCGGCCATCACCGGGGAGCACTCGGAAGAACGGGACCGACACCGCAGCGTGGCAGGTTCTCAGTAGAACCGGGCGGGAGCGGCCCGTGACAGCCGTGGGCTCGCGCCGCATCGCGGGCCGGTGAGTGGCGGTGAACGGCTCAGAGGGCGTTCACCGCAAGCGGGGTGGTACCGCGCGGATCGGATGATCGTCGAATCAGCCGGTGAGCGTCCCCGTGCCAGAGCAGTTGCGCACATGCCAGGCACGAGGAGAAGCATCATGGCCGACACCGTCCGACCCGAGGCCCCGCAGGTGGATACGTTCGCCGACGCCCGCGTCTATCCCGTCGTCGACATGACCGCCGGCGGCGGTCGCAGCGCTCCGTCCTTCCCGGACGTCGAGCAGCATGTTCTGGCCTACTGGGCCGGCGACGACACCTTCGCCGCTTCCATCGAGAACCGGGCCGACGCCGAGGAGTTCGTCTTCTACGACGGCCCGCCGTTCGCCAACGGCCTGCCGCACTACGGGCATCTGCTCACCGGTTACGTCAAGGATCTGGTACCGCGGTACCAGACGATGCGCGGCAAGCGCGTGGAGCGTCGCTTCGGTTGGGACACCCACGGTCTGCCCGCCGAACTCGAGGCGGAGCGTCAGCTCGGCATCACCGACAAGTCGCAGATCGAGTCGATGGGCATGGAGAAGTTCAACGACTATTGCCGTGACTCGGTGCTGCGCTACACCGGTGAGTGGCGCGACTACGTCACCCGCCAGGCCCGGTGGGTGGACTTCGACAACGACTACAAGACGCTCGATCTTGACTTCATGGAGTCGGTCATGTGGGCGTTCAAACGTCTCCACGACAAGGGTCTGGTCTACCAGGGTTATCGGGTGCTGCCCTACAGCTGGTACGAGCAGACGCCACTGAGCAACCAGGAGTCCAAGCTCGACGACGCCTACCGGATGCGTCAGGACCCGGCCGTCACCGTGCGGATGCCGCTCGTCGGCACCGATGCCCACCCCGAACTCGACGGCGTCAACGCACTGATCTGGACCACCACGCCGTGGACGCTGCCGTCCAACCTGGCGATCGCGGTCAACCCGGATGTCGAGTACGTACACGTCCGTGCGGCCGACGGCCAGGAGTACCTGCTCGCGAAGGCGCTGCTGGCCGGCTATGCCAAGGAGATCGTCGAGCCCGAGATCCTCGGCAGCTACGGCGGCGCGGATCTGGAGGGAATGTCCTACCTGCCGCCATTCGACTTCTTCGTCGGTCATCCCAACGCGCACCGGGTGCTGCTCGGTGACTACGTGACCACCGACAGCGGCACCGGCGTCGTCCACCTCGCGCCGGCGTTCGGCGAGGAGGACATGGACCTCGCGATGGCCAACGGCATCGAGGTCGTGCAGCCGCTGGATCCGGGCGGCCGGTTCACCGCGCAGGTGCCGCCCTATGAGGGCCAGATGGTGTTCGACGCCAATCCGGCGATCATCAAGGACCTGAAGGCGATCGGGAAGATCCTGCGTCACGAGACCATCGAGCACTCCTATCCGCACTCGTGGCGGTCGGGAAAGCCGTTGATCTACATGGCGGTTCCGTCGTGGTTCGTCGCGGTCACCCCGATCAAGGACCGGATGCTCGAGCTGAACAAGCAGATCACCTGGTCGCCGGAGCACATCCGCGACGGCCAGTTCGGCAAGTGGCTCGAGGGTGCCCGTGACTGGAACATCAGCCGGAACCGCTTCTGGGGCGCGCCGATCCCGGTGTGGATCTCCGACGACCCGGAGCACCCGCGTACTGACGTCTACGGTTCCCTCGACGAGCTCGAACGTGACTTCGGCGTCCGGCCGGACAATCTGCACCGGCCCTACATCGACGAGCTGACGCGTCCCAATCCCGATGACCCGACCGGCAATTCCACCATGCGCCGGGTGCCGGAGGTGTTCGACTGCTGGTTCGAGTCGGGATCGATGCCGTTCGCGCAGGTGCACTATCCGTTCGAGAACGCCGACTGGTTCGACGGCAACAGCGACTCGGGCGATGTGCCGCACAACCCGGGCGACTTCATCGTCGAGTACAACGGGCAGAGTCGCGGCTGGTTCTACAACCTGCACGTGCTGGCCACCGCACTGTTCGACCGGCCGGCGTTCAAGAGCGTCATCGCCCACGGGATCGTGCTCGGCGACGACGGCCAGAAGATGTCGAAGTCCAAGCGGAACTACCCCGACGTCAACGAGGTGTTCGATCGCGACGGCTCCGATGCCATGCGCTGGTTCCTGATGGCATCGCCGGTGCTGCGTGGTGGCAACCTCGTGGTCACCGAACGCGGTATCCGGGAAGGAGTTCGCCAGGCGCTACTGCCGTTGTGGAACGCCTACAGCTTCCTGCAGCTCTACGCCGAGCGACCCGCGACGTGGCGGACGGACTCCACCCACGTCCTCGACCGCTACATCCTGGCCAAGCTCGCGGTCACCCGGGACACGATGACCGAGGCACTCGACACCTTCGACATCGCCGGTGCCTGCGAGGCGTTCCGGGAGTTCGTCGAGTCGTTGACCAACTGGTACGTACGCCGCTCCCGGGCTCGGTTCTGGGCCGGGCAGGACGACGATCCGGACGCGTTCGACACCCTCTACACGGTGCTGGAGGTGGCCGCTCGCCTGGCCGCTCCGCTGCTACCGCTGGCCACCGAGGCGATCTGGCGCGGTCTGACCGGTGGCCGGTCGGTGCACCTGACGGACTGGCCCGCGGCCGACGACCTGCCCGCGGACACCGCATTGGTAGCGGCCATGGATGAGGTGCAGGAGGTCTGCTCGGTCGCATCCAGCGTGCGCAAGGCCAACAAACTGCGAGTGCGGTTGCCGCTACCGGGTCTGACCGTCGCGTCGCCGACGGCCGAACAGCTCACGCCGTATCGGGACCTGATCGCCGACGAGATGAACGTGAAGTCGGTGTCACTGGCCACGGACGCGGATGACTACGGGCGCTACGAGATCGCGGTCAACGCGCGTGCGGCCGGACCGCGCCTGGGCAAGGATGTCCAGGCCGCCATCAAGGCCGTCAAGAGCGGGGATTGGACAGTCGGTGCAGGAGCCGACGGAAGCGAGGTCGTCATCGCCGGCGGTATAGAACTACACGACGGTGAATACACCCGCCGCCTGGTCGCCGTGGAGCCGGACTCGACCGCGGAACTGCCCGGCGGCCGCGGCCTGGTCGTCCTCGACACGGCCGTCACCCCGGAACTCGAGGCCGAGGGTTGGGCCAAGGACCGCATCCGCGAACTGCAGGACGCCAGGCGCACTCTCGGTCTCGACGTCTCCGATCGGATCGGCGTCCGGCTCGTGGTGCCGGCGAACCGCGCCGACTGGGCACGGACGCACGCCGATCTGATCGCCGGTGAGATTCTCGCGGTCTCCTTCGACGTCGTGGACGCGGAAGCCGGTGCGGCGGGTGGCGTCGAACTCGGCGACGGGGTCACCGCAGACGTGGCGAAGATGGCGCGCGCCTGAGTGTGATCTGAGTCACTCTCTGTCACGTCCCGCGGGCGTACGGTGTCTCAGAGGTTGTCCACCTTTTTCGAGAGGAGCAACCCATGAAGACCACTCGACGCCCGCGGGTCGTCGTCCTCGGCGGAGGCTACGCCGGGACCATGGCCGCCAACCGGATCGCCGGCGCAGGTACCGAACCGGCACCCGACGTGGTGCTGGTCAACCCGCGCCCACGTTTCGTCCACCGCATCCGGCTCCATCAATGGGCCACCGGAACCGGGGAGGCCGAGCACGATTTCGACCAGGTACTCGGTCCCGACGTGCGTCTGGTCGTCGACTCCGCCGCCCGCATCGACGTGGCCGGCGGCCGGGTCGAGCTTGCCGGCGGTGACACGCTCGACTACGACCATCTGGTCTACGCCGTCGGCTCGACCGCGTTGTCCGCGAACACGATTCCGGGTGCGGCCGAACACGGCTATCCGATCGGCGAATGGGAGGCCGCCGAGCGACTGCGTGCCCGGCTGGCCGAGGTCGACGAGGACGCGTCGATCACCGTCATCGGCGGCGGGCTCACCGGGATCGAGATGGCCGCCGAGCTCGCCGACGCCGGACGGTCGGTTCGTCTGGTGTGCCGCGGCGTGCTCGCCCCGTCGTTCGGTAACCGTTCGCGACGCATCGCCCGGCGGCGGTTGACCAAGCTCGGCGTGGAGATCCTGGAAAACCACCGGGTGCACAGCATCGGTGCCGACACGGTGACGGTGTCCGCCGGCGAGTCGACCGCGATCCTGCCGAGTACGACGACGGTCGTGGCCACCGGGTTCGGGATTCCCGACCTCGCCGCGAAGAGCGGTCTGACCACCGACGCGATCGGGAGACTCGTCACCGACGAGACCCTCACCAGCATCGACGATCCACGTATCGTCGGCGCGGGCGATTCCGTCGCGCCGTCGGGGCAACCGTTCCGGATGAGCTGCCAGGCGGCCAATCAGCTCGGTCCGCACGCCGGCGACACCGTCCGCGCCAGACTGGCCGGCACGCAACCGAAGCCGGTGGCACTCGCGTTCCTCGGGCAGTGCACCTCACTGGGCCGGCACGCCGCCGTCGTCCAGCCGACGCGACGTGACGACAGCCCGCTCGAGACCGCGATCACCGGCCGTACCGCCGCTGCGATCAAGGAACTCGTGTGCCGTGGCGTCATCCTGAGCCTGCGCCTGGAAGGGCGTCATCCGGGTGTCACGCCGTCGTTCGGCCGGCCACGCGAACTCGTCGAGCCACCGCGCCTGGAGGCGACCGGATGACGGCCGGTACCGACGCGCACGTCGAACGGTTCACCGAACTGCGGCCACTGCTGTTCACCGTCGCTTACGAGATCCTCGGTTCGGCCACCGACGCCGACGACGTGCTGCAGGAGAGTTATCTGCGGTGGGCCGACGTCGATCTCGACGCCGTCGCCGACAGCAAGGCGTATCTCGCCAAGGTGGTCACCCGCCAGGCACTCAACATATTGCGCACGTCCGTGCGCAGGCGCGAGGAGTACGTCGGGCCGTGGCTGCCCGAACCGATCCTGCTCGACGAGCGCGACGCCTCCGAGGATGTCGTTCTCGCGGAATCGGTCTCGACGGCGATGCTGGTCGTGCTGGAGAGCCTGGGGCCCGACGAGCGCGCCGTCTTCGTGCTCCGGGAGGTCTTCGGGTTCGCCCACGACGAGATCGCCGACATGGTCGGCAAGTCCGTGTCGGCGGTGCGCCAGACGGCGCACCGCGCCCGGGCGCATGTGCACGCCCGCCGGCATCGCTTCGAGCCGGTCGACTCGGCGCGTACCGCCGAGGTGACCGAGGCCTTTCTGGCGGCCGCGTCGTCCGGCGATGTCGAGCAGCTGATGACCCTGCTGTCGCCGGATGTGGTCTTCACCGCCGATTCGGGCGGAAAGGCCACGGCGGTGCGGCGGCCGGTCAAGGGCGCGCTCGCGGTGGCGCGGTTGCTGTCGGGCTTCAACCGGGTCGGGTCGATACATCCCGACTTCCGGCTCGAAGCCGGGATCTTCAACAGCCTGCCCGGCCTGCGGATCTACTTCGACGGCCGTCTGCAGGGCGTGTTCGTACTGGACTTCGCGGACGGGGTGGTGCACGACATCTTCGCCGTCCGGAATCCGGAGAAGCTGACCGGGATCGAGACGGAGCGACCGATCGCCCGCTGAGCACCGGCGTTGCTCAGTCGCGGGGCGCCTCGGCGAGAGGAGCCAGTGCGCGCTCGATGGCGACGTCGAACAACGCGGCCGGATCGCTGAAGGTGTTCGCGCCGTACTGGCCGAACACCTCGAGGCTGACCGCACCGATGGCGGTCGACCACAGGGTGGTCGCCACCACGAGCGCGGCGTCGGAGAGTTCGACGCCGAATTCGTCCCGAATCGTGGCGAGGTCGCTGCGGAGGCCGGCGGTCAGGTCCTGCTGCCGGCACTGCAGTGCTCCGTCGGCCTCCGCGCGAGCGATCTCGTTGATGAGCATCGCGACCACCCGGGTGCCAGGCTCCACGGTCTGCTCGGCGGGGGCGGAGTATCCCGGGACGGGACTTCCGTAGAGCAGTGCCCACCGGGCCGGGTCGTCGACTGCCCAGGCGCGCAGTGCTCGGGTTGCGGCGCGTAGCCGGCTCCGATGACGGTCCGGCGGGACTGCTCCCATCGCCTGCTCGACGGAGTCCGCCACGTCGGAATACGCCTCGACCAGCAGCAACGTGAGCAGGTCGTCGCGGCTCGGGACATAGCGGTACACCGCCGAGGAGACCACGCCGAGATCGCGGGCGACCGCACGGAGTGAGAGGCCTGCGGCGCCGTAGGTGCGCAGGTGCTCGCGGCCGAGTCGTCGGATCTCCGATTCCATCGCCGCCCGATTCGCGGCGCGTGTGGTGGTGGCCATGAGGACATCGTCGCACAACTGAGAGCAGTGCTCTTGAATTTTCCCGCGGGGGCGCGCACACTAGAAAACGAGAGCGGTGCTCTCGATTCTGATCTCACGAAGGGGACTCATCATGCACGCAGCTCAGCCGCACTATCGCGGGCCCAAGGGAATGGATGCCGCCTTCAACCGGGTCGCTCGATGGCTGGTCGAACGCGGGGTGAACCTTGCGGGCGCACAGACGCTGACCGTCACCGGACGCAAGTCCGGCACGCCCCAGACCGTCCCGGTCAACCCGATGCCGTTCGAGGGCCGCGAGTACCTGGTCTCGCCGCGCGGCAACACCCAATGGGCGCGCAACGCCCGGGTGAACGACGCGGCGAAGCTGCGCCGCGGCCGTCGTCGCCGGTCGGTCCGGCTGGTCGAGGTGGCACCGGCCGACCGCGCGCCGATCATCCGCGCCTACCTCGACAAATGGGGATGGGAGGTCAAGCGGTTCCTGCCCGAGGGGATGGGTACCGAGCCCGACGATGCCACCCTCGCCCGGCACGTCGACGACCTGCCCGTCTTCGAGATCCGCTGAGGAATCGCCGATCTGCGGCCGCATACGATGCGGGGGTGGACTCCGCCGTCCCGCCCGAGGCCGAGCCCGGGCACGCCGATACCGAACGCAGTGCGCGGTGGGTGATGCATCTCGACATGGACGCGTTCTTCGCTTCCGTGGAGCAGCTGACTCGCCCGACCCTGCGTGGCCGGCCGGTGCTGGTGGGCGGCACCGGCGGTAGGGGAGTGGTTGCCGGTGCCAGCTACGCGGCGCGCGCATTCGGTGCCCGGTCAGCGATGCCGATGCACCAGGCGCGACGACTCGTGGGCTCGGGAGTCGTGGTGCTGCCGCCTCGAGGCGGGGTGTACCGGGTGGTCAGTGCCCGGGTGTTCCGGCTCGTGCGGGATGCGATACCGGTGATCGAGATGTTGTCGTTCGACGAGGCGTTCGGCGAGCCCGCGGAACTCTCCGGCGCCGGCGTCGAGGACGTGACCGCGTTCGCCGAACGGCTCCGTGCGCAGATCCGCGACACCGTGGGCATCTCGGCGTCGGTCGGGTTCGGCAGTGGCAAGCAGATCGCGAAGATCGCGTCTGGCCTCGCCAAACCCGATGGGGTTATGGCGATTCCACCGAGCCGTGAACTCGCGTTCCTGCACGCGCTGCCCGTGCGCAAGCTGTGGGGGATCGGTCCCGTCTCCGGTGACCGGCTGCATCGGCTCGGCATCGAGACGATCGGCGACTTCGCCGCGATGTCCGACCTGGAGGTCGTCTCGGTGCTGGGGGCCACGCTCGGCCCGGCGCTGCATCGTCTGGCCCAGGGCATCGATGAACGTCCGGTCACCGAACGGGCATCGGCGAAGCAGATCAGCGCTGAATCGACCTTTCCCCGCGACCTCGTCGACCTCGACGAACTCCGGCCCGCCATCGACGCCGCCGCCGAGGGCGCGCACCGGCGGCTGCTCGCCGACGGCCGGGGCGCGCGGACCGTGGTGCTCAAACTCCGGCGCTCGGATTTCTCGATCCTCACCCGGTCGACGACGCTGCCCGCGGCGACCAGCGAACTGTCGGTGCTCTCGACGGCGGCCCAGCGGTTGGCCCTCGATCCGCGCAGCATCGGACCGATCCGACTGGTCGGCGTCGGATACTCGGGACTGACTGCGGTGCAGCAGTTCTCGTTGTTCACCGACCTGGACGACCGGCCCGATGAGGCCGTCGTCGAGGTCGGCGACGTCGACGACGTGGAGGCGGCGTTCGTCACCGCGGGTCCCTCACCCGACGTGGCGGAGCCGACCGCCGGACCGCCGGACGAAACGTCGGCCCTGCGCTGGGAGACCGGGACCGACGTGGCACACCCTGAACACGGTCACGGCTGGGTGCAGGGCAGCGGGCACGGTGTGGTGACCGTGCGATTCGAGACACGGGCCACCGGACCCGGCCGGGCCGTGACGTTCCCGGTCGACGAACCGGCCCTCGCCCGCGCGGATCCCATCGCCAGCCTCGCGTGGCCCGACGTCCGTCCCACAGTGGACGACGACTGATCCGCCGAACCGTAGCGCGGCAGGGTCAGGCGGGGTCGATCCGGGCGAAGAAGCCGCGGACCTCCTCGGCCGTGGCACCGGTGGAGAGCAACGCCACCAACGCGATCCGGGCCTGCGGCGGACGCAGCCAACGCGACACGATGGCGCCCGCGCGCTCGAGATCGACCCCACCCCCGCCGCCCCCGTACGTCGGCACCACCCGACCGAACGGCACCCGGGTGGACACCACGACCACGATCCCCTCCCGGACCGCCGCGCTCACCTCGGCCGTGATGTCCGGGTGGGTGTTCCCGGAACCGGTGCCCGCCAGCACGATTCCCGCCGCGTGCTGGCTCATCGCGGCCGCGATGAGTCCCGGGGACACGCCGGGGTAGAGGCCGAAGGAGTCGACTCGGACGTGACCGGTGGCCGGTGGCGCTACGTCGAGGACGACCCTCGGTATGGCGTCGTGAACGGTGTCGAACGCCTCGAGCGCGGTGGTGGAGGATTTGAACAGCCCACGTGCCGAATGGATTCGGCCACCCATCGCGACGAGGACGCCGCGACCCCGGTGGTCGGCGGTCGCGACGGCCCGGATCGCATCGGCGATGTTGCGCGGACCGTCGGCGGTGGGCGAGTCCGCGGTGTGTTGCGCTCCGGTGAAGACCACCGGACGGTCATCGGTGTGGAACAGGTCGACGAGGTAGGCGCTCTCCTCCATCGTGTCGGTGCCGTGGGTCACCACGACGCCGGTGACGGCGGGATCGGCGAGGGCGTCATGGACCGCGGCGGCAATCGCGAACTGGTCGGCGACCGACATCGCCGAGCTGTCCACGGACATCAGATCCGTCGTGGTCACCTCGACCTCGTCGAACGCGAGGTGATCGCCGTCGGCCGTGCCGAGGAGGTCGTGCCCGGACAGGGCCGGAACCGCGCCGTCGGCGGTCGTCCGGGCCGATACCGTGCCGCCGGTCGAGATCAGGACGATGCGGGTGGCCGTCATGGGTTCCAAGCGTATGGTCTCGGGGCGGCGTACTGTCTCGGGGCCCGGGAACCCACGGCGCCTCCCGACCGTTGCGCTTCCGACGTGCGACGACCCGCATCGAATGTTGGGTGCGTTCTCGTCGGTTTGGCATAGTGGTGGGAGTTTTGGCGGCCCCGCAGGGGATGAGCGTCCAGAATCCACCGGGATCTGCGAGACGAACACGCAGACCGGACGAACGA
This sequence comes from Gordonia tangerina, assembly GCF_021556435.1. Taxonomy (GTDB): domain Bacteria; phylum Actinomycetota; class Actinomycetes; order Mycobacteriales; family Mycobacteriaceae; genus Gordonia; species Gordonia tangerina. The sequence continues at coordinate 168,888 of NZ_JAKGCU010000005.1, read as the reverse complement.
CTAGTGAGGGGAATGTTCGGTGAAGTTTCCGAAGATCGTGACCGCCGCGTTGATTGCGGGGGCAGTGGCATCGGTTGCCGCCTGTGGCAGTGACGACAGCGACGTCCCAGAGGTCCCGACGGTGTCGTCGGCGACCGCAGCCGCCTCGGGCGAGGGCGGGGGCGTCAACGACCCCGACACCCAGCCGTCGGTGGCGGTGCTGAACCAGATGCTGGAAGAGGCCCTGGACCCGAACGTGCCGAACTCGGAGAAGACCGAACTCGTCGAGGGCTCGGCGGCGGACCCGGCCATCTTCGATGAACTTGTGAAGGCCAAGCAGGACAATCCCGACGTCACCTACGAGATCTTCCCGCCGGTGATCCCGGCCGGGCCCAACAAGGCCACGGTCAAGGTGCAGGTCAAGCTCCCCGACAACCCGCCGACGAAGCTCGATGCCAGCATCGTCTACGTCGACGGTCGCTGGAAGCTGTCGCGCGACACCGTCTGCCCGCTGATCTCGGCGAACAATGTGCAGACGCCGATGTGTACGGATTCGGCAGCGGCTTCGGAATCGGGCAACTGATCATTCGTCGCTGACGACCCGTCACCACACGTCGCTCCCTCGGGGCGCCCCGCTGCTTCGCCAGAAGCAGCCCGAGCGCAACGGGGGAGCGACGTCGTTCACTGCCAGCCGACCGACAACCCGGTCTGCTGGATCAACGGTCGGGCAGGATCGGCACCCACGAGCTCGCGGGCGCCACTGAGCTCGATCGACCCCGAGATCGGTAGACCGCGGGTCAGATCGAGGGTCATCTCACCGTTGCCCGAGTTGCTGAACCGGGCGATGTTCAATGAGCCGCCGGCGCCGGGAACGGTGAAAACCGAATTCACCGGGGTCTGATCCACGGTCACGTCGATCGTCATCCGATCGCCGTCCCAGGCGGTGAGAGTGGCGTCGATCTGTTGGGTGACGGTGACCGCGGAATCGATGGTGCGTTCGATCCGCCAGCGCGCACCTGCACCGATCGCCTCGGTCGGCAGCGGTACCGACATCTGCAGTGCTTGGACCAGCGTCTGCTCCACCGCCAGGCGGGCCTCGGGTCCGGCGTCCTCGGCGGGCAACAGACGCAGCGAGATCGGCATGGAACCGGGGCCGATCGCCAATCCGGCCCGGGAGCCGGAGGTCGCGGCAAGCTGATCGGCCAACGTGGCATCGGGCGAGGTGACCTCGCCCAGTGTCATCTCCAGATCGGTGGAGTCGGTGCAGTGGAAGAGTGCGCGCAGCGGCATCTCCACGGTCTGGGCCTCGTCGGCACCCGGCGATCGCACGGTCGACGTCGTCGTCACGGTCACCGTCTGCGCGGCGCTGCGATCGGGTGCCGCGCCGGGGAGACGCTTCTCGCCGGTCCCGGCGTCGAGGACGGTCACCTTCGCAGGTGGGATCGGCAGCAGGTTCACCCCGTCGAGTCCCGAGGTCGACTCCTGTGCGCAACCCGCCGACGCCGTCGCGGGGCCGGCGGTGTCGGAGTTCGGGTCGTCGGAGCCGCAGGCGGTGAGGCCGATCAGCAGGGTTGCGGTGATGATGAGGCCGGCGCGACGGGGGTACACGGCAGTCAGCGTATTGGAGGGCTCGTGGATGATGATGGGGTGGATGATGGAGTCATGAGCGAACCGACACCCGGTCCGGTCGACGAAGGCGATCGGTCGCCTACCCACCAGAGCCGCCGGGTGGTCGGGACTCTGCTGGCCATCGCGGCCGCCGTCATCGGTCTGGACCTGCTGACCAAGACGCTGGCGGTCAACCTGCTCGACCCGGGGCAGCCGGTCCGGATCATCGGTGACGCGGTCACGCTACGGTTGGTCCGCAACAGCGGCGCGGCGTTCTCTATGGCCTCCGGCTACACCTGGGTGTTGACCATCGTCGCCCTGCTCGTGGTGCTCGGAATCATCCGCTACAGCAGTCGCCTGCGGTCGATGTGGTGGGTCCTCGGGCTCGGTCTGGTGCTGGGTGGGGCGATGGGCAACCTCGCCGACCGGCTGTTCCGATCGCCGGGGCCGTTGCGCGGGCACGTCGTCGACTTCGTGTCGGTGGGGTGGTGGCCGGTGTTCAACGTGGCCGACTCGGCGGTGGTCTGCGGCGCGGTGTTGCTGGTCGCCCTGTCGCTGCTGGGATTCGAGTACGACGGCTCGCGCACCGGATGGGCGGCGCGGCGGCGCGGCGACCGAGATCGGTCCGCGGCGGAGGACGCCGATGCGTGAGTCACGATCGATGCCCGTGCCAGACGGGCTCGACGGGATGCGGCTGGACGCCGGTGTCGCGCGCATTCTCGGGTTGTCCCGCTCCGTCGTCGCCGCGCTCGCCGAAGACGGCGACATCACCGTCGACGGTGTGACGGTCGGAAAATCGCACAAGCTCGCCGCCGGGAGCTGGCTCGACGTCACGCTGCCGGAACCGGACGAGCCGTTGCGGATCGAGCCGACCCCGGTCGAGGGGATGGACATCATCTACCACGACTCCGACATCATCGTGGTAGATAAACCCATCGGCGTCGCCGCCCATCCGTCGCAGGGATGGACGGGTCCAACCGTTGTCGGTGCGCTGGCTGCGGCCGGCTACCGTATCGCCACTTCGGGTGCCTCCGAACGGCAGGGCATCGTGTCGCGTCTCGATGTCGGGACATCGGGGGTCATGGTGGTGGCCGTCTCCGAGCGTGCGTACTCGCTGCTCAAGCGCGCGTTCAAGGAGCGGGAGGTCGACAAGGGCTACCACGCCCTGGTGCAGGGGCATCTCGACCCGCCGGAGGGCACCATCGACGCACCCATCGGTCGCCACCGGGGCAGCGACTGGAAGTTCGCGGTGACCGCAGCCGGCAAGCCGTCGGTCACCCACTACGACACGGTTGAGATGTTCGCCTCGGCGTCGCTTCTCGACGTCCACCTCGAGACCGGGCGGACCCATCAGATCCGCGTGCATTTCTCGGCGCTGCACCACCCGTGTTGCGGGGATCTGACCTACGGCGCCGATCCGGTGCTCGCCGGGCGGCTCGGGCTGGCGCGGCAGTGGTTGCACGCGCGCTCGCTGTCGTTCGCGCACCCCGTCGACGGGCGGCAGGTCACGTTCACCAGCCCGTACCCCGCCGACCTGCAGCACGCTCTCGACGTCCTCCGCGACGCCTGACCCGCCGACAGAACCCCGAATCGCGCCGACAGAACCCCGAATCGCGCCGAGGAGTCCGGGCGGTGTGTCGACACGCCGGGCCGACACACCGCACCGCGTCGCCCCATCTGTCACATAGGGCGTGCCATGCCCGGGTCTGTCGGGGCGTGGACATAGAGTTGGGGACGCTTCTTCAGACCGTGCGGTGCACACACCGGACGTGTTCGAAGCGCACCGACACGTCAGCGAACATCAGAGGTGAGAGACGTCCGTGGCCGATTCGTTCGTGCACCTGCACAACCACACCGAGTACTCGATGCTCGACGGTGCCGCGAAGGTGTCGCCGCTGTTCGCCGAGGCCAAACGCCTCGGCATGACGGCAATCGGGATGACCGACCACGGCAACATGTTCGGTGCGAGCGAGTTCTACAACACCGCGGTGAGCAACGACATCAAGCCGATCATCGGCATCGAGGCCTACGTCGCCCCCGAGTCGCGGTTCAACACCAAGCGCGTCACCTGGGGCACCCGCGACCAGAAGTCCGACGACGTCTCCGGTAGCGGTGCCTACACGCACATGACGATGGTCGCCGAGAATGCGACCGGTCTGCGCAATCTGTTCAAGCTGTCGTCGCTGGCGTCGATCGAGGGGCAGCTGGGCAAATGGTCGCGCATGGATGCCGACCTGATCGCGCAATACGCCGAGGGCATCATCGCCACCACCGGCTGCCCGTCGGGCGAGGTGCAGACCCGGCTGCGACTCGGGCACGAACGTGAGGCCCTCGAGGCCGCGGCGAAGTGGCAGGAGATCTTCGGCAAGGAGAACTTCTATCTCGAGCTGATGGAACACGGTCTGGAGATCGAGCGACGGGTTCGCGACGGTCTGCTCGACATCGGCCGCAAGCTCGGCATCAAGCCGCTGGTCACCAACGACTGCCACTACGTCACGCAGGAACACGCCAAGAGCCACGAGGCCTTGCTGTGCGTGCAGACCGGCAAGACGCTGTCCGATCCCACCCGATTCAAGTTCGACGGCGACGGCTACTACCTGAAGTCACCTGCCGAGATGCGTGAACTGTGGGACTCCATGGTCCCGGGTGGGTGCGACTCGTCGGTCGAGATCGGCGAGCGCGTGCAGAGCTACGCCGATGTGTTCACCCACCGCGACCGGATGCCCATCTTCCCGGTCCCAGAAGGTGAATCGCAGCAGACCTGGCTCCGCAAAGAGGTCGCCAAGGGCCTCGCCGAGACCCGTTTCGCGGGCACCGAGGTGCCCGAGGAATACCAGCGTCGGGCCAACTACGAGCTCGACGTCATCATCCAGATGGGTTTCCCGGCGTACTTCCTCGTCGTCGGCGACCTCATCCAGCACGCTCTCGAGGTCGGCATCCGGGTGGGCCCCGGGCGCGGTTCGGCGGCCGGTTCGCTGGTCGCGTGGGCGCTGGGCATCACCAACATCGACCCGATCCCGCACGGGCTGCTGTTCGAGCGATTCCTCAATCCCGAACGTGTGTCGATGCCCGATATCGACATCGACTTCGACGACCGTCGCCGCGGTGAGATGGTGCGGTATGCCACCGACCGGTGGGGCAGTGACAAGGTCGCCCAGGTCATCACCTTCGGCACCATCAAAACGAAAGCGGCGTTGAAGGACTCCGCTCGCGTCCAGTTCGGCCAGCCCGGCTTCGCGATCGCCGACCGCATCACCAAGGCGTTGCCGCCGCCCATCATGGCCAAGGACATCCCGGTCTGGGGCATCACCGACCCGGATCACGAGCGCTACGCCGAGGCCACCGAGGTCCGCACCCTCATCGAGACCGACCCGGATGTCAAGAAGATCTACGACACCGCGCTCGGTCTCGAGGGACTGATCCGCAACGCCGGCGTGCACGCCTGCGCGGTGATCATGTCCTCGGAGCCGCTCACCGACGCCATTCCGGTGTGGAAGCGTGCACAGGACGGCGCGATCATCACCGGCTGGGATTACCCGTCGTGTGAGGCGATAGGCCTGCTGAAGATGGACTTCCTCGGGCTGCGCAACCTCACCGTCATCGGTGACGCGATCGAGAACATCAAGACCAACCGCGGCATCGACCTCGACCTCGATGCGGCGCCCCTCGACGACCCCAAGACCTACGAACTGTTGGCCCGTGGTGACACCCTCGGTGTGTTCCAGCTCGACGGCGGCGCCATGCGTGAACTCCTGAAACGTATGCAGCCCACCGGATTCGAGGACATCGTCGCCGTGTTGGCGCTGTATCGCCCCGGCCCGATGGGCATGAACGCCCACAACGACTACGCCGACCGCAAGAACGGGCGCCAACAGGTCAAGCCGATCCACCCGGAACTCGAGGAACCGCTCAAGGAGATCCTGGCCGACACCTACGGCCTGATCGTCTACCAAGAGCAGATCATGCAGATCGCGCAGAAGGTGGCCGGGTACTCGCTCGGCCGAGCCGACATCCTGCGCCGCGCGATGGGCAAGAAGAAGGCCGAGGTCCTCGCCGCCGAATTCGAGGGCTTCGAGGAGGGGATGAAGTCCAACGGCTTCTCCTCGGCCGCGATCAAGGCGCTTTGGGACACGATCCTCCCGTTCGCCGGGTATGCGTTCAACAAGTCGCACGCCGCCGGCTACGGGCTGGTCTCCTTCTGGACCGCCTATCTCAAGGCGAACTACCCCGCCGAGTACATGGCCGGTCTGCTCACCTCTGTGGGCGACGACAAGGACAAGGCCGCGATCTACCTGTCGGATTGCCGCAAACTCGGCATCACCGTGCTCCCGCCGGACGTCAACGAGTCGCAGCGCAACTTCGGTGCCGTCGGCGGTGACATCCGCTTCGGTCTCGCCGCGGTGCGCAACGTCGGCACCGGCGTGGTGTCCTCGATCCTCGCAGCGCGCGACGAGAAGGGAAAGTTCACCAGCTTCTCCGATTACCTCGGCAAGATCGACGTGACCGCCTGCAGCAAGAAGGTCACCGAGTCGCTGATCAAGGCGGGTGCTTTCGACTCGCTCAACCATCCGCGCAAGGGGTTGTTCCTCGTCCACAGCGACGCGGTCGAATCGGTGATCGGCACCAAGAAGGCCGAGGCCATCGGCCAGTTCGACCTCTTCGGCGATGCCGGGGGCGCGGATGACTCGATGGCGGAGGTGTTCGCGGTCAAGATCCCCGACGAGGAGTGGGAGTCCAAGCACAAACTCGCTCTCGAACGCGAGATGCTCGGTCTGTACGTGTCCGACCACCCGCTCGCCGGTGTCGCGCACGCCATCGCCGCGCAGACCGACACGTCGATCACCCAGCTGTTGGAGGGGACGGTGCCCGACGGGGCGCAGATCACCATCGGCGGCATCATCTCGGCGGTCAACCGGCGGGTGAACAAGAAGGGCGAGCCGTATGCGGTGGTGACCCTCGAAGACATGGTCGGCGGTGTCGAGGTCTACTTCTTCCCGCGCTCGTTCTCCGTGTACGGGATGGACATCGTCCCCGACAACATCGTGCTGATCAAGGCGCGGGTCAACGTGCGTGACGATTCCACGATGATCAGCGCCAACGATCTCGCGGTACCCGATCTGGCTGCCGTCGGGACGGCGAAACCCGTGGCCTTGACGCTCAGCGCACGTATCTGCACCCCGGACCGTGTGCAGGCACTCAAACAGGTGCTGTCCCGCCACCCGGGTACCGCGGACGTGCACGTCACGTTGGTCAGCGAACAGCGGTCCACGGTCCTGCGGCTGACCGAGGCGCTGCGGGTCAGCCCGAGTTCGGCGTTGATGGGCGATCTCAAGGCGTTGCTCGGGCCCAGTTGCCTGGGGCAGTAGGCGGCCCCAACGGCAATGTTCGGGTGCCCGAACATTTGAGTTCACTTCGCGCTACACTCGGGACAGTGGAGATCATCCAGCCCATGATCACCGCCGACCGCGAGGAGTGACGATGACCGCAGCGAATCCGACCGCGTTTGTCGAAGTGCGTTCCGAGGCGCGGCACACGCCGACGCCGACCGTCGAGGTCGCCGGGGTGCGCTGGCCGGTCCACAAACTGCATGCGGTGCTGCTCGCCGTCGTCGTCGCGGTGCTCGTGTTCGCGCTCACCGGCTCCGGACTCGTCGTCGCCTGGACGTCGGCGGCCGTGCTGCTCGCCACCTGGTGGGGAGAGCGGATCTGGTTCTCGCACCGTCGCGGGGTATAGCCGACCGCGGCGCGGTCAGCGACCGGGGTACGCGGCGGTCGCACCACGATCGAATCCGCCGGGCACCTCATAGATTCGTCCGTCGAATCCGGCGCGGAACAGCCGTCCCGCGGAGAAGCCGCGGTCCCCGCGGCCGTAGGAGACCACACTCGACAGTGGCATCCCTGATCCGAGGACGCAGTACCGTCCCGGCGAGGTGATCCGTACGACCTGGCCGGCCGCATTGAAAGGCACCACCGGCCTGTTCCGGGAGTCCAGGGTCAAGCCATCCGGGGTGGCCGCGATGTCGCCGCCCAGGTTCAGCAGACTCTGCACAACCCGCGGATTCGACGTCGAGATCCGGCTCACGCCGGGATTGACGAAGGTTCGCGAGACATAGAGCCACCGATCGTCACGACTCAGCACGGCGCCGTTGGCGCTCGGTAGCGAACCCCAGTCCGCCTGCACCACGCCGTTCGGATACGCCCGTCCGATCAGATTGCCGAAGTCGTTGGTGGCATAGACGATCCCATTGCCCGCGACATCCATGCCGTTGGCGGCCGAGAACCCACGCACCCACGGTCGCAGGGTCCGGGTGCCGACGTCGATCCGCGCTATCCCGGCATGGCGCAGGGCGTCACCCACGATGACCCGGGCGTCGGCTCCGTAGCCGACCAGGAGTGCCCCGTCGCGAGCCCAGGCCAGTGCGCCGGCCCCACCGTCGGCAACGCGGGCGATCGGCACGGCCGGCGCGCCCGGCGACGACAGGCGAAATACCCTGCCCGAGATCAGATCTGTGGTGTAGAGCCGACCGGCCCGGTCGACCGTCAGACCTTCCAGTGCGGCGCCGGGTACGGTGCCCACCACGCGCGGTGCCTGCCCGGCGCCCGGACACACCGGAGCGGCCGACGCGCTCGCCGGGGTGAGTGCGGTGATCAGCCCGGCGGCCAGGGTGCCGACGGCAACCGCGCAGATCATCTGACGGCGTCGTCGCGAGTGGTGCGACGAGCGTGGCGCCGGGGCTGATCGGGCGGGGGGAGCAGGATTCGAGTGAGCGTGTCCGAACATGTCGACCTCCGCGTCGATGGTGGCCACCCCGGTCGGGCAGCGTCGACCTGAGCCGACGCCATCGAACGTATCCCGAAGAGGCGATCTGGTCGATCCCCTGTCGTGCAGTGTAGTGGCCCGACCTCCCCCGCGCCGCTGATCGCGGCAGGTGAGAGCATGGAGATCGTGAGTACTCAGCAGGCGCCGGTTCATCAGCACGACCACGCACTGACCGGTGATGCCGTCAGCGCCTCGGTCGCGCGGATCGCCGACGCGGTGGCCCGCACCCCGCTGGAGGACGCGCCGCGCATCTCCGCGGCCGCGGGCGCCCGGGTTCTGCTCAAACGTGAAGACCTGCAGACGGTTCGCTCCTACAAGATCCGCGGTGCGTACAACGTGATGGCGCAGCTGTCGGACACCGAGCTCGCCCGCGGGGTGGTCGCCGCCAGCGCCGGGAACCATGCGCAAGGTGTCGCCTTCGCCTGCCGGTCGATGCGCGTGCCCGGTCGGATCTACGTACCGACCACCACGCCCAAACAGAAGCGTGACCGAATTCGCTGGCACGGCGGCGACTATGTGGAGCTACTCGCCGTCGGAGAAACCTACGACGCCGCTGCGGCAGCCGCGCAGGCGGACGTGATCCGTACGGGCGCCTCGTGGATCCACGCGTTCGACGATCCGCGGACGGCGGCCGGGCAGGGCACGATCGCCCATGAGATCGTCGAACAGCTCGGTGCGGTCCCCGACGTGGTGGTCGCGCCGGTCGGCGGCGGCGGCTGTCTCGCCGGCATGGCGACGTATCTGCGGTCGCTGTCCGACGATGTGGCCATCGTCGGAGTGGAGCCCACCGGAGCGGTCTCCTTGAGTGCCGCGCTCGCCGCTGGGGAGCCGGTCACCCTGGAGACGATCGATCCGTTCGTCGACGGCGCCGCGGTCAAACGTATCGGGTCCATCGGTCACCGCGTGATGGCGCAACTCGGGGCGACGATCACCGACCATCCGGTGCTGTCACGGGTCGCGTCGCCGGCGGCGGTACCGGTCGTCGACGCGTCGGCACGCCACGTGACCTCGCCGGGCACCGCGCACATCACCCATGTCGACGAAGGGGCGATCTGCACGACGATGCTGGCGCTGTACCAGAATGAGGGCATCATCGCCGAGCCCGCGGGCGCCCTGGCGGTGACCGCGTTGTCGTCGCTTCAGCTGCCGCCGGATGCCACCGTGGTGTGCCTGATCTCGGGTGGGAACAACGATGTCTCGCGCTATGGCGAGATCATCGAGCGATCCCTGGTACACCGCGGCCTCAAGCACTACTTCCTGGTGGACTTCCCGCAGGAACCGGGCGCGCTGCGGCGTTTCCTGGACGAGGTGCTCGGCCCCGACGACGACATCACCCTGTTCGAATACGTCAAACGCAACAACCGGGAAACGGGCGCAGCGCTGGTGGGTATCGAACTCGGTGAGCCGGCCGGACTCGCCGACCTGATGGACCGGATGGCCCATTCCCGCCTGCACTGCGAGCGGTTGGAACCGGGCACACCGGCGTATGACTACCTGACCTGATCCACGTCGGTCAGCCGTCCGATCACGACGTTGGGGCCACCGCTGAGTATCCCGCCGGCCATCGGCGTCACCTCGTCCCACCACAGCACCGGGTCGAGCCCGATCGGCACGGGCACCTCGTCTGCGCGGAGTAGGCAGATCACTGCCCATGAGCCGCGGAGCATCGCGAACCAACCCGCGTCGGCATCGAAAGTGCATCGCACGGAACCGAAGTCGCCCCGGATCAGGTCGTCGGTGGACTTTCGCAGCGCGATCACATCCCGATAGAACTGCAACATTCGGGCATGGCCGGCATCGGTGGGTTCGGACCAGTCGAGCTTGGAGCGCTCGTATGTCGCCGGATCCTGCGGATCGGGGACATCGACGGCATCCCAACCGTGCTCGGCGAACTCGCTGCGCCGACCGGTGCGCACGGCCTCGCCCAGTTCGGGCTCCGGATGTGAGGTGAAGAACGCGAACGGGGTGTCGGCCGCCCATTCCTCGCCCATGAACAGCATCGGGGTGAACGGCGACAACAGCACCAGTGCGGCCTTGATGGCCAGTTGCCCGCCGTCGAGGTATGCCGATGGCCGGTCGCCGACCGCCCGGTTGCCCACCTGGTCGTGATTGCACGTGTAGGCGACCAGCGCGTCGGCGTCGACGATCTCGGTGGGGATCGGGCGACCGTGTCGTCGGCGCCGGAACGACGAGTAGGTGCCGTCGTGGAAGAAGCCCCCGGTCAGTACCTTCGCCAGGCCGTCGAGGCCGCCGAAGTCGGCGTAATAGCCTTGTCGCTCGCCGGAGACCGTGGCGTGGATCGCGTGGTGGATATCGTCGTCCCACTGGGCACCGAGCCCGTACCCCCCGACCTCCCGCGGCATGATCAACCGCGGGTCGTTGAGGTCGCTCTCGGCGATCAGGGTGAGCGGTCGACCCAGCTCGGCGGCGAGTGCGTCGGTGGCGATCGCGAGCTCCTCGAGCAGGTGAAGCGCGCGGTGGTCGATCAGCGCGTGCACGGCGTCGAGCCGCAGGCCGTCAACATGGAAGTCACGCAGCCATCTCAGAGCGTTGCCGACGATGTAGGCGCGTACGGCGTCGGAATCCGGTTCGGACAGATTCAGCGATGATCCCCAGCTGTTGGTGCCGCTGGTGAGATAGGGGCCGAACTCGGGCAGGTAGTTCCCCGACGGGCCGAGATGGTTGTAGACCACGTCGAGGACCACAGCGAGGCCGAGCGCGTGACAGGCGTCGACGAAGCGCGCGAATCCATCCGGCCCGCCATAGGGTTCGTGGACCGCGTACCAGGCGACGCCGTCGTAGCCCCAGCCATGTGTGCCGTTGAACGCGTTGACGGGCATGACCTCGACCGCATCGACGCCGAGCGCCACCAGGTGCGGCAGCTGTTCGATCGCGGAGTCGAAGGTCCCGGCAGGGGTGAACGTCCCGATGTGCAGTTCGTAGAGCACCGCACCCCGTAGGTCGAGACCAGCCCAATCGTGATCGGTCCACCCGAACTCGTCGAGCCGGTGTAGTTCGGCCGCGCCGTGTACACCGTCGGGTAGTCGAACCGCGCGCGGATCGGGCACCGGGTCGCGGCCGTCGATGCGAAACCGATACCGCGCAGGTGCGGAGTTCGTGGCCGAGGCGGCGGCCGACCCCGGTGCCGCGCCCCACCAGCCCGGCGACGTCGACAGCGGCACGAGCCCCACCTCGATCTCGTCCTGACCGACGTCTCCGCCGATCAGCAGTGTCACCGAGGCCGCAGTGGGCGCCCAGACCGTGATGTCGGCAGCGGTGCGTGGTGGGGTGAACGGCGCAGTCGACACCTCGATGGGAGTGTTTTGGCCACCTTGGTCGCTCGTCCCAGTTATGGTGTCGGGAGTCCCTGACTGATCTGTCACCCAACACAAGGTATGTCGCCGGTGATGGCGGCGCAGACATCGGTAATGTGAGCCGTGGCACAGCGGAGATGGCGAAGCGGGGTATATTACCGGCCGGGGGTTCGTCCTCGAGGGGGAGAACGAGTGAAAGCATCTGCACGCAGCAGTGCCTTCACCGAACATATATGTGATACGACGAGCCTTCTACGGAAGCAGCCGACAGCAGGGGCAGGGGAGTGACTACTGACGCGGTGACCTCGAATGGCGAGGGGACACGTGCACGCGCCGGGGGGATACGGAAGTGGTTCGGTGACCACGTGCTGGCGTCGTTCGACACGTTCGGACGTCAGATGGGGATGTTCGTCGAGGTGTTCCGCGTACTGATCGTGGACATCTTCAAGCGCCGTTTCCCGTTCGGTGAGTTCATCCGGCAGTGTGCGTTCATGTCGAGCACCTCGGTGTTCCCGACGTTTCTGGTCGCCATCCCGATCGGTGTGATCGTGTCGATCCAGGTTTCCAACATCGCCGGGCAGATCGGTGCCACCTCGTTCTCGGGCGCGGCCACCGGTCTCGGCGTCATCAGGCAGGGCGCACCCCTGGTGACCTCGCTGTTGCTCGCCGGCGCGGTGGGGTCGGCGATCGCTGCCGACCTGGGATCGCGCACCATTCGCGACGAGATCGATGCCATGCGGGTGATGGGGGTCAACCCGGTCCAGCGGCTCATCTCGCCACGTCTGCTGGCGACGATGGTGGTGAGTTTTCTGCTGTGCGGCTTCGTTTGCTTCGTCGGGTTCATCACCGGCTACGTGTTCAACGTTTATTTCCAGGGTGGTACCCCGGGTAGCTACACCGGTACGTTCGCGGCCTTCGCCTCGGTCTCCGACCTGGTGTTCGCAACAGCCAAAGCCGTCATCTTCGGCGCGATCGTGGCGATTGTCGCTTGTGACCGTGGTCTGAGCACCAAGGGCGGGCCGGCCGGCGTCGCGAACTCCGTGAACGCCGCGGTCGTGAACTCGGTGCTGCTGCTGTTCACCGTCAACGTCGTGCTCACGCAGTTGTTCGCGATGCTCTTCCCGGCGAAGGTGGTGTGAGTTGACGGCATCACGGTACGTCCCGCCGGCCCTGCGGCCACTGGAGGCCGCCAAATCGATCTACCGCGGACCGCGCTCCGGGCTGGCCGCGATGGGCCACCTCATCACGTTCCTGGTCAAGTCGATCGGTGCCGTGCCCATCGCGTTCACCCACTACCGCAAGGAAGTGTGGCGCCTGCTCTCCGATGTCGCATGGGGCAATGGAGCCATCGTCGTGGGCGGCGGCACGGTCGGGGTGATGGTGATCCTCGGGGTCATGGGCGGAGCCACGGTCGGCATCGAGGGCTACACCGCCCTCAACTTGCTGGGCATGGGGCCGGTGACCGGCGGGCTCTCGGCGTTCGCGACCACACGCGAGATCGCGCCGCTGCTGGCGGCGACCGCGTTCACCGCGCAATCGGGCTGCCGCTTCACCGCCCAGCTCGGTTCGATGCGGATCAGCGAAGAGATCGACGCGCTGGAGTCCATCGCGATCCGGCCGTTGCCGTATCTGGTCACCACGCGGATGTCGGCGGCCGTGCTGGCGATCGTCCCGCTGTACGCAGTGTCGCTGGCCGCCAACTACATCGCCTGTCAGCTGATGTTCCAGGTACAGAGTGGACAGGGCGCGGGCACCTACACCTACTACTTCAACCAGTTCGTGGTGTCCGGGGACATGGCCTTCTCATTCGTCAAGGTGATTGTGTTCGTGCTGCTGACCACGTTCATCCAGTGCTACTACGGATACTTCGCGTCGGGCGGTCCCGAGGGGGTGGGCGTGGCGGCCGGTCACGCGATCCGGATGGCGATCATCGTCATCGTCTTCGCCAATCTGGTCATGACACTGGTGTTCTGGGGCACGTCACCCGGAATCAAGATCTCGGGTTAGGGGGAGACCGATGCAAATCGACACCGACGGCAGGAATCCCTCGCTGGTGCAGTACATCCTGCGTGGGGTCGCCTTTCTGGTGGCGTTGCTCATCCTGTTCGTGCTGCTGTTCATGCGCTATCAGGGTGTGTTCACCTCCACGGTTCCCGTCACCGCGAAACTGACCGATGTCGGCGACGGACTGATCACGCAGGCCGACGTCCGCTACAACGGTCTGATCGTCGGATCGGTGAAGTCGATCGAACTCAGCGACGAGGTCGGCCCGGGCAATCTGCAGTACAAGAACGTCGAGATCGACGTCGATCCCGCGCAGGCCGAGGGAATTCCGGCCAACGTCACGGCGCGTACGGTGCCCGCCAACCTCTTCGGTGTGAACTCGGTGCAGCTGGTCCGGCCCGCCGACGTGAGCACCGAGCACCTGTCCTCCGGCGACGTCATCCCCGCCGACGAATCGATGGCGACGCTGAAACTCCAGGACGCGCAGAATGAGCTGCGCACGCTGCTGCGTGCTGTGCCGCCGGAAGACCTTGCGTCGGTACTGGGGGTGATCGCCGACGCGCTCGAAGGCGGTGGCGCGGTGTTCGGCGCATTCGTGCCGCTGCTGGACAACTACTGGCAGAAGATCAACGCCCAGTTCCCACCCGGTGCACCTGGCGGTTTCGACAACTTCGACAATGCGGTACGTGGATTGTCGGAGAGCACTCCCGAGCTCCTGGACACTCTGGGCCGCAGCGTCATCCCGGCGATGACCATCGCCGAGAAGCAGCAGGATCTCACTGCGATGCTGTCGGCCGGCCAGGGTCTGCTCGACGAGACCCAGGCGTTGTTCGCCGCCAACGGCGACCGCGGCAAGAGCGTCGTGCGCGACCTCAATCGCACCGTCGGGGCCGCGGTGTTGGAGCCGGAATCGCTACCGCAGGCGCTCGACGCGCTGAACAACCTCGCTGCGCGGGTGCTGACGGTGTTCACCGGCGTCAACGGGCACCTCCAGCTGAACATCGGCGTGAACTTCGGTGCGTTCCAGCGATACACACGCCAAAACTGCCCGGTCTACAACGCCGGCGAGTACGGCACCATGCGTGGACCGAACTGTCAGGGTCCGGGCACCGGCACCGGACCGACGAGCTCTGGGCCGCTGCTGATCTACCCGTCCGACGGGATGCGGCGTGCCGCACAGACCTTCGGCGCGGTGAGCACCTCGTCGGACAATCTGACGTTGGCAGAGGCGCTCAAGCGTCAACCGAACGCCGCGGACACGCTGATGCTGGGGCCACTCGTGCAGTCCTCGACCATCAAGCCGGGTGAGTCCGAACCGGGCGAGTCCGCACAGGCCGAGGGAGGGGGCCGATGAGTCACGGCCAGGCCAGTATCCGCAAACCGCTCATCGGGTTCTCGCTGTTCGCGGTCGTCGCACTGCTGTTGACCTACATCATCTACTCCACGCTGGAACGGTCCCTGCCCGGCGACACGGCGTCGTACAGCACCTACTTCAACGACGCCTCGGGACTCGCCTCCGGTGACGACGTCCGGATGGCGGGGGTGCGGGTCGGTCGGGTGTCCGACATCGCCCTCGATGACGGGCGGGCCCGTGTCACGTTCGAGGTGCAGACCGACCAGCCGGTGTTCACCAACACGATGGCGGCGATCAGGTATCAGAACCTGATCGGGCAACGGTATCTGTCGCTGACGTTGGTGCCGGACGAGCCGAGTACCCCGTTGGCCGCCGGTGCGAGTTTGCAACAACCCTCCGAGGACTCCTTCGACGTGACCAAGTTGCTCGCCGGTTTTCAGCCGGTCTTCGAGACGCTCGACCCCGAACAGGTCAACGCGCTGTCCGAAGGACTGGTGCAGGCATTCCAGGGCAACGCGGTCTCGCTGAGCTACACCGTCGCCGAGGTGGGTCAGGTCGCCAGTGACATGGCCGACCGCGACGCGGTGATCGGCGCGATCATCGACAACCTGAGCGGCGTGATGCGCGATCTCGCGATGCAGGGCAGTCAGGTGAGCACCGTGATCGACAGCATCGGCACACTCATCGAGAACCTGAACAGCAACTCGGCTGCGTTCGGCCAGGCGGTGTCGCAGATCGGTGAGACCGCAACCGGTTTCGGTGATGTCCTGGCGCAGAGCCGGTCGTCGCTCGCCGACGCGGCCGACAAAGCGCGCGCCGCCACCGACACCCTCATCGCCAACGGCGCGAAACTCGACAACATGGCACAGCAGCTGCCGATCTTCCTCGGCCACTTCCCGCTGGTGCAGGGGCAGGGCGCGTACCTGAACATCTACGCCTGCGATCTCGACATCGCCATCGGCGACGTCCTGTTCCCTCCGGGAATCATCAACAAGATCGGCGGGACGAAACACTCGGAGGTGTGCCGATGAGACGATGGCGCAACCACTACAACGAGAACCGGCGCATGTGGTACGGGGCGATAGGCGCGGTGGTGATCGTGCTGTTGACGCTCGGTGTGGTCGGGATCGCCCAGGCCCATCTCGGCAAGAAGACCTATATCGGTGAGTTCGCCCAGGCAGGCGGAATCCGCCCGGGCGACAAGGTGCGGGTGGCCGGCATCGACGTCGGTGAGGTCAGCGCGACCGAACTGGCCGGCAATCAGGTCGACGTCACCATGAAGGTGGACCAGGGTGTCGACGTCACCGCGAACGGATCGGCGGAGATCAAGATGTCGACGCTGCTCGGGCAGCGCTATGTCGATGTGTCGCTGGGTGATTCACCCGATCCACTCGACGGCGAGCGGATCACCGACACCCGGGTACCCTACGACCTGCAGAAGACGATCGAGGAGGGGACACCGATCATCGCCGGAATCGACGATGTGGAACTGTCGGAGAGTATTCGGACGCTCAACCGGCAACTGGCCGGAGCGCCCGCGGTGACCAAACCGACCCTCGACTCGCTGACCGAGATGTCGAAGGTGATCACCAATCGCCGCGATCAGATCAACCAATTGGTCAGTGACACCAAAGCGGTCACCGGGATCGTCGACGACAGTCAGGCGCAGTTGTCGATCATCGTCGGTCAGGGGCAGCAACTGGCCGAGAAGATCGCCGCGCGTGAGGCGTTGGTGACCCGAATGCTCGACGGTATCGCCCAGCTCACCGAGCAGGCGCGTGCGGTGGCCGCGGAGAACGGCAATCAGTTCGCACCGATCATGGCCAACCTCAACACGATGTCGCAGGGCTTGGAGAAGAACCGCGAGAATCTGCGCAAGATGCTCGAGATTCTGCCGGTCACCGCCCGGGTCACCAACAACACCATGGGCGACGGTCCATACGCGAACGGCTATCTGCCGTGGGGCATCTTCCCGGACAACTGGCTGTGCACCGCACGGGTGGTGGACGGATGTTGATCACCACCAGGCGGGGGCGTGCCAACCGGATGCGTCGCTCGCTGGCGTTGACCGCAGTCTCGTTGTTGGCGGTGCTCGGGCTGTCCGGCTGCTCGCTGATCCCTGCGTCGTGGACCGCCGCGTTCGGCTCGGCGATCGAGGCCACTGCGTACTTCGACGATGTCTCCGGGCTGTACGAAGGCAACGACGTCGCCGTGCTGGGGATGCCGGTGGGTCAGGTGACGTCGGTGCAGCAGCAGGGCAACCGGGTGAAGGTTACCTTCACCGTCGACAAGGACGTGGTGGTGCCAGCGGACGCGACCGCAGCCATTGTGAACACGTCCATCGTGACGACGCGGCACATCGAACTCTCGCCGGCCTACACCGAGGGACCGGAACTCGCCGACGGAGGTGTCATTCCCGAGACCAAGAGCCCGGTGTCGGTGGGTGAGCTGTTCGACTCGATCGACCGGTTGATGGAGTCGCTGTCGGGGGATGCGCCCGGTGAGGGGCCGATCGCCGACATGATCGACATCACCTCGGGCATCACAAGTGGCAACGGTGAGCGGATGCGGGTGGCCCTCGACGAACTGGGCAAGGCCGCCGAAGTGGCCTCGGGCAACGGGGACGCGCTCGTCGACATCATCCGGACCGTTCAGGCGCTCACCACGACGCTGGTGGACAACTATCCCAAGATGACCGCCTTCTCCAACTCCATCAACGACGTGGCGGAGATGCTGGGTAGGCAGGCACCGGGGCTACAGGCCACTCTGGCCGACGTCAATGCCACGCTGCGGAACACGTCGGAGTTCCTGCAGAACAACTCCGGCACCATCAGCTCGTCGACGGGACGGCTCGCGGCGTTGACCGCCAACCTGAGCGACTTCTCCCGTCAGGTGGTCGAGACCATCGACATCGCACCGCTGCTGTTACAGAACCTCAGCAATTCGGTCTCGGCGGAACAGGGTGCCTGGCGCGCACAGGTCCTGCTCGACAAGTCGCTGATCGACACCGAACTCGTGTCGACGTTCTGTCAGGCGATCAACCTGCAGAAGAACGGTTGTCGCACCGGTCAACTCAAGGACTTCGGCCCGGACCTCGGTGTCTTCTCGGCGATGCTGGAGCTCACGAAATGACCGGCCGTGATCAGATGCATCCGTTCCGGACCGTGCATGGGCGGCGCCGTGATCGCCGAATCGGGCGCCGCTGGGTGGTGGCGTTCACCGCTGCGGCCACGCTGGCCATGTCGGGATGCGGCGTCGTTCCCGGACTGACCGTCGAGCAGATCCCGCTGCCGGCGCCCGGCGGCATCGGTGACTCCATCACGTTGACCGCGGACTTCGACAACGCGCTCAACCTGCCCACTCGCGCCAAGGTGAAGCTCAACGGCATGAACGTGGGGCAGGTGTCGGAGATCGAGGCGGAGAACTACAGCGCCATCGTCACGATGCAGGTCGGGACCGCGACCAGATTGCCCGTCGGTACCGGCGCCGAACTACGGCAGGCCACCCCGCTCGGCGACGTGTTCGTCGCGTTGTTGCCACCGCCGGGTAGCCCGGAGGGCTACCTCGGCGACGGGGACCAACTGACCGGCCCGACGTCGGCGGCCGCGACAGTCGAGGACCTACTGGTCAGCACGGCCGGTGTGGTCGACAGCGGATCGCTCAATTCGCTGACGGTGATCCTCACCGAGTTGAGCAATGCGGTCGCCCCGAATCCCGATGCGCTGTCCGGCTCGATCGAAGGATTGACCACCGCGATCACCAAGTTCAACGAGAACGCCGCCCGGGTCGACGAATCGATGCGCTACACCCAGGTGCTGACCGGTCAGCTCGCCGCCGGCCGCGCTCAGATCATGGCCTCGATCGACAAACTCGGTCCCGCCGTGGACGCGGTCAACGGCCAGATCGGCCAGATCCTGACGACGCTGGACAAAACCAATCAGGTGACGGCGGCCACCAACGACTTCCTGCAGTCCGACGGCGGCAACCTCGTCGAACTGCTGGCGAATCTGAACACCGCCCTCGGCGGTTTGCGTGAAGGCGCCAAGACCTTGGGTCCGCTGGCCGACAACCTGGCCGAGCTGACCCCGAAATGGGTGAAGGCGACCCCGGGCAGTGCGGCGGCGCTGTCGTCGAAGGTGTACTACCTCAATCCGGGCGTCGGTTTCGACGCGGCGACGCGGCTGCCGGAGTTGGAGGACGTCGACTCGGCGTCGGAGTCGTTGCAGCAGACGCTGACCCGCTTGTTGGCACGACTGTCCGGAACGAAGGGGTGCTGCGGATGAGCGCGGTGACCGGTCCGATCACCTGGGTGCGCAAGCATTCGATCCTGGTCGGCAACATCGGACTGATCCTGGTGATGGTGGTGGGTTTGGCGTATCTGTCCTTCGGGGCGTTGCGCTGGGACCCGTTCCGCGGCACCTATCAGCTGACCGTGCACTTCCCGAACTCCGGCGGTCTGCAGGAGACATCGGGAGTTACCTTGCGCGGCGCCCGGATCGGTGATGTCCAGCAGATCCGGGTGCAACCGGAATCGGTGGACGTCACCGTCGAGATCGCCGAGGACGTCCAGATCAATCGCAACGCGGTGGTGGCCGCGCTCGGGCTGTCCGCGGCGGGCGAGCAGTACGTGGACTTCCAGCCCGCGACGGCGGACGGCCCGTACTTCGTGAACGGCGACGAGATCGCCATCAACCAGACCCGCGTGACCGCGCCGTTCCCGCAGACACTGGAGGCAACGCTCAATGTTGTCGACCAGATCGATCCCGTCGAATTGCGTTCGGCCATCGACAACTTGGAGGTGGCTCTCGGGGCGGATGGTTCGGGCGACAACGTTCTGCGATCGCTGTTCGTCTCCGGTGGAACGATCTTCGCCGATCTGGCCCGGGTGTTGCCGCAGACCACGAAACTGATCTCCGACACCGGCACCATCCTGAAGACGACGGCCGACATCCAACCCGATCTGGGCACCACGGTCGACTCGATGAGTACCCTCGTCAACGCTGCTGTGGCCGCCGACAAAGAGCTACGGGTGTTGCTCGATCAGGGACCCACGCAGCTGACGAGTCTGACCGGTTCGATGAACCAGATCCGTGATCCGATCACCGACGTCCTTGCCCAGTTCGTCGACATCGCGCGCCAAGGTGCGTTGCGAGCGCCCGCGATCGCCAATCTGCTGCCGTCGATCCGGGACGCGAGCATCAAGAGTCTGAGCATGTTCCACGACGGGGCATGGTGGGCGTTCGGATCGGTCTACCCACGGCCGAGCTGCAACTACGCGGTCACCCCGGTGCGCCCGACCAAGATCCTGGAACTGAGCGTTCCGACCAATCTGTACTGTGTCACTGAAGATCCGAATCAGCAGATCCGCGGATCGGCCAATGCGCCGCGCCCGCCTGGCGACGACACCGCCGGCCCGCCGCCGAATTTCGACCCGAACGCGCGGACCGTGCCGCTCGACAAATGACGTGAAGAGTAGGAATGACCGAGCAGGACAAGCCGACTGACCCAGACCGCACCCCCGAGGTGCCCGAGCCGGACTCCGACAGCGGGGGTGCCGAGACCGCGCCGACCCCGCCTCGACCGCGAACGAAGTCCGCACGCAATCGCGCGGCGGGGACCGGGTTGTCGGCAGCCGACTCCGGCGCCGCAGACCGTGGCACCGCAGACAGTGGCACCCCAGACACCGGCGGCCCCAGCGCCGACAGTCGCGATTCGTCTGACGCGGTACCGGGGCCGACCTCACAACCCCGTCAGATCTCGCTGACCTTCACCACTGCCGGACTGGCCAAGGTGCTCTGCGTCGTGGTGGTGATCGCGGCCGTGGTGGGGGTGGCGCTGCTCGGGTGGGGCTACTACCAGGAGCGACAGCGACTCGACGCCTTCGATGGCAGCAAGGCCGCGTCCGAGGAGTTCGTCACGAAGTTGGTCAGCACGATGACCAAGGACGGTGTCGGCAGTATGAAGGAGTTGCTCGGCCCGTTGTCGACCGGCGAGTTCAGACAGCATCTCGAGCAGCAGCAGTCCGATACCGCGCAGGCCGTCGAGCAACTCAACCTGCAGGACGCCCAGTCGGCGGTCAAGTCGGTGTCGGTGGAGACCTTCGACACCGACTCCGCCCGTACGGCGGTGCTGATGGAGGTCAGTGGCAAGAGCGCCATCGCCCCAGAAGGTGGCAAGAGTCTGATGCTGCTGTGGCTCGATCTGCGCCACGAGGACGGGCGATGGCTGGTGTCGGAACTCAGTGGGGCCCAGGCCGGCATCGGCGAGGAACAGGGTGGTGCGAATGGCGCCCAACCGGCGCCTGCCGCGCCCGCCCCCGCCGGCTGAGGTTGGCCAAGGCAGCACCGTGGCCACCGGCCGGCCGGTGACGATCCGTTTGTCAGTCGGTTCGGGTCAGCAACGCCACACCGTGAAAAGTGGCGAGCTCAGTGAGTGCGGTCGGCACACCGCCGTCGATCGTCCGTCCGGGGGCGGGCCCGAGCACGTCTTCCCACCGGCCGGTGGGAAGGGTGAGGGTCGTTGCCGCGCGGCCGGTGTCGGACAAGCTGTGAGTGAGTCGGGTTGCGATCACGATGACCTCGGCGCGGCCGCTCGCTCCGCGTGCGAACGCGATCACGTGGTCCGCACCCCGACCGTCGGCGTGGATCGGCGTGTAGTCGCCGCCCGCGCCGAATGCGGTGGGATGGGCGGTGCGCGCCCGTAGCGCAGCCTGAATCAGGTGGGTTTTCGGGTGTTCCGTCGAGCGGTTGTGGTCAACCGGGCGGCGATTGTCCGGATCCACCAGCGAGTCATCCCACCACTGGGTGCCCTGATAGATGTCGCCGACGCCCGGCCCGAGTAGGGCGATCAACTTGCGGCCCAACGCTTCGGACTGCCAGCTCGGCGTGATCTCGGTGACCAGCGCCGAGATCGTCTGCGCCGCAGCACCGGTGGTGATCGCGATGATCCACTCGGCGAGGTCGGACTCGAATTCCTCGTTCACCTCGGTCCACGTGGTGTGCAGTCCCGCCTCTCGGGCCGCCTTGGTCGCGTAATCGGTGATGCGGGTGCGCAGGATGTCGTCGACCGGCCCCTGGATTGGCCACACTCCGATGATGTTCTGCAACAGGAAGTATCCCGTGAGATCGTCGGGTGGCGGAGCCATCTTCCACAGGTCGGACACCACCATCGACCATCGCTCGGGCACCTGGGTCAGTATCGCGATGCGAGCGCGGACATCCTCGCCGCGCTTCGTGTCATGCGTGGCGGTGGTCGTCATCGCCCACGGCCACTGCGTGCCACGACGGATGTTGTGGGCGTGAAAGTCTCGTATGCTCACCGTGGGGTCGGCCGGATCGCCACCCACCTCCTGCGCCGACACCAGCCGCGCCGTGCGATAGAAAAGGCTGTCCTCGACGCTCTTGGCGGTCACCGCGCCACACGTCTGGGCCAGTCGCGAGGTTGCCGCACCGGGGCTCGCGGTGGTGCGGACCACCAACTCCAGCGCCTCGGCGAGCCGCGGAATCCGCACGGCGATGGCCGACGCCACCCGCTCGAGCCGGGAGCGCAGCGCGGGATAGTCGGCGCGGTACACACCGAGTTCGGCGATGAGTTCGGCCGTGGCATCGGCCACGGCTGCCGCGTCGGCAGACGGATCGGAGTGGGTGATCGCCCGAACCAGCCGACGATGCTCGGTGGGAAACATCTCGCGCAACGTGGCCAGTTTGCGTGCGCGTTCGGTGCCGTGCAGCCAGTCGGAATCACCGGGTTGCCCGGTGATCCGCTCATGGATCTCCCCGAGTTCGACGATTCCGCTCGGCGCGGTGAACACCCCGTCGATGATGCGCAGTTGATCGTAGCCGGTGGTGCCGTCGACCGGCAGTGACGGTTCCAGTGGTTCGTCGGGGGCGAGGATCTTCTCGATGTAGAGCAACCGCCGTTCGCCTACGTCGCTGCGCAGCCTACGCAGATAAGATTGCGGATCCCAGAGTCCGTCGGGATGGTCCACGCGCACACCGTCAATGAGGTCCTCGTCGATCAGATCGAGCAGCCAGTCGTGAGTTGCTGCATAGACTGCCGGCTCCTCCTGCCGCAGTCCGGCGAGTTCGTTGACGGTGAAGAATCGGCGGTACCCGATCAGTCCGCTGTTCCAGGGGACCAGTCGGTAGTGCTGTCGCTCGTGGACGTCGATCGGGTTGCCGGCCGCGGCCGAGCCGGGAGTGATGGGAAATGCGTGATCGTAATAGTGCAGGTGACCATCGGAGACGGTGAGCGAGGACAGGTCGCCGTCGGCCGCGAGGACGGGCAGGGCGATCTTGCCGTCGGCCCCGTTGGCGGTGGAGAAGTCCACATCGAACCACGAGGCATAGCGGGACGCCGAACCGTAGCGCAGCAGGTCGCTGAACCACGGGTTCTGCGTGACGTCGGCGACCCCGGTGTGGTTCGGGACGATGTCGACGATCAGGCCGAGATCGGCGGTACGTGCCGCGGCGCGGAGCTCCCGGAGCCCGTCGAGTCCACCGAGCGTCGGCGACACCGCCGGGGGCGGCACCCAGTCGTAGCCGTGTGTCGAACCGGCCGTGGCCCGTCCGATCGGGGACAGGTAGACGTGACTGATCCCGAGGGACACCAGGTGATCCAGGATGCCGATGACGTCAGCGAAACCGAAGTCGGGGGTGAGTTGGATCCGGTAGGTGGCGACGGGCTCCCGCTGCCCGCCGACGCCGGGTGGTGAGGGAGTGGCCATCACCGTCGACTCACGACGTCCTGCGCAGGACCAACACCGAGCGCGCGCCCACGGTGACCACCGAACCGGCGGTGGCGGTCATGTCGGTGGTGCCGGTCGGATCGGTGGTGTCGAGTTCGCCCACCCATTCTGTGCCCCAGGAGGACGGTGGGAGCGTGAAGTCGATGTCGCCGTCGTGGGCGTTGAAACAGACGATGAAACTGTCGTCGACGATCTTCTCTCCGCGCTCGTCCGGCTCTCCGATCCCGTCACCGTTGAAGTACACCGCGAGGCTGCGGCCGAACCCGCTGTCCCAGTCCTCGGAGGTCATCTCCTGGCCGGCCGGGGTCAGCCAGGAGATGTCCAGCGTCTGCTCGCCCCATCGGATCGGTTTGCCGGCGAAGAACCGCCGTCGACGGAACACCGGGTGTCGGGTGCGCAGGTTGATCGCCTTGCGGGTGAACTCGAGCAGGTCGGCGTTCTTCTCGGCCAGCGCCCAGTCCATCCAGGAGAGCTCGGAGTCCTGGCAGTACACGTTGTTGTTGCCCTGTTGGGTGCGGCCGAGTTCATCTCCGTGGGCCAACATCGGTGTGCCCTGGGAGAGGAACAGGGTGGCCAGGATGTTGCGTTGCTGGCGGCCACGCAGCGCCAACACATCCGGGTCGTCGGTCGGTCCCTCGACCCCACAGTTCCACGAGCGGTTGTGGCTCTCCCCGTCCCGGTTGTCCTCACCGTTGGCGCTGTTGTGTTTCTCGTTGTAGGACACCAGATCCTGCAGGGTGAAACCGTCGTGGGCGATCACGAAGTTGATGCTCGCCAGTGGCCGTCGACCGGTGGCCTCGTAGAGATCGGAGGAGCCCGTGAGGCGGGACGCGAACTCG
The DNA here is from genome assembly GCF_021556435.1 of Gordonia tangerina. Taxonomy (GTDB): domain Bacteria; phylum Actinomycetota; class Actinomycetes; order Mycobacteriales; family Mycobacteriaceae; genus Gordonia; species Gordonia tangerina. Next base: position 144,225 of record NZ_JAKGCU010000005.1, on the reverse strand, counting down.
CCGAGCGTGGACGGTTCCCCGCGCCAGTAGTCGCGAACCGTGTCGCGGTACTTGCCATTCCATTCGGTCCACAATGGTGGGAAGTTGCCCACCTGGTAGCCGCCTTCGCCGACGTCCCATGGTTCGGCAATCAGTTTCACCTGGCTGACAACCGGATCTTGTTGCACCAGATCGAAGAACGCCGAGAGCCGGTCCACGTCGTGCAGTTCGCGGGCGAGCGTGGACGCCAGATCGAAGCGGAACCCGTCGACATGCATCTCAAGCACCCAATAGCGCAGCGAGTCCATGATCAATTGCAGGGTGTGTGGGTGACGTCCGTTGAGGCTGTTGCCCGTCCCGGTGTAGTCCATGTACATCTCGGGATTGCCGTCCACGAGACGGTAATACGCGGCATTGTCGATACCGCGGAACGAGATCGTGGGGCCGAGGTGATTGCCCTCGGCGGTGTGGTTGTAGACCACATCGAGGATGACCTCGATGTCGGCGCGGTGGAACTCGCGCACCATGGCCTTGAACTCGGTTACCGCCGCAGCCGGCTGTTCGGGTTGCGAGGCGTACTCAAGATGCGGCGCGAGGAAGCCGAAAGTGTTGTAGCCCCAGTAGTTTCGGAGGCCCTTGTCGATCAGGACGAAATCCTGCATGAACTGGTGCACCGGCATCAGTTCGATGGCGGTGATTCCGAGTGATTTCAGATGATCGATGATGACCGGGTGGCACAATCCGGCGTAGGTGCCGCGGAGATGTTCGGGTACGTCGGGATGAGTCGCCGTCATCCCTTTGACATGCGCCTCGTAGATGACGGTCTGGTGGTAGGGGTGACGTGGTGGTCGGTCGTTCTGCCAGTCGAAGTATGGGTTGATGACCACCGAGACCATGGTGTGGCCGAGCGAGTCGAGTTGCGGCATGTCGGTGGGATGTGCCGACGCCATCGGCACGCTGGGGGTGGCGGTACTCGTCGTTGCCGGGCTCGGTTCACCGCTGGTGGCTCGCACGGGGTCGGTCTGCACGGGCGTGTCGGCGTCGACTGCTGCATCGACCTGATTTTCCGCGTTCTCGACAGTGGCGGTCGGTGCTGCGGACGACGTTGCCGTGCCCGAGGGCCCGTCACCGGATTCGGCGGCGGGTTCGGATTCCGGGGCGTGCTCGTCAGGGTCGGACATGGCGTAGGAGAACAACGCCGGGTCGCCGTCGAAATCGCCGTGAAATGCCTTGCCGTACGGGTCGAGCAGCAGCTTGCTCGGGTCGCACCGTAAACCTTGCGCCGGGTCGTAGGGGCCGTGTACCCGGAACCCGTAGAACTGACCCGGCCCGATGTTGGGCAGGTAGCAATGCCAGCAGTATCCGTCGACCTCTTCGAGCCGGATTCGTTGCTCCACGCCGGTCGCGTCGATCAGACAGAGATCGACCGCGGTCGCGACCTCGGAGAAGAGCGAAAAATTGGTTCCCACACCGTCATAGGTGGCGCCCAGCGGGTAAGCGTTGCCCGGCCAGACGACAAACGGTGTCGATTCCGTACTGCTGGGAGACCAGGTGCCGGGTGTGGGGATGTCGACCATCTCGGCGGGTTCGGCTGAGTCCCGCCCATCCGCGTCGGGGGCCGGCGACGGGGTCATCTCGGCCTTCGGCGATTCCATGACATGACACTAGCCGTCAATGGTCGGGGGTTCATCTCGGAGCGATCGCGCGCTGGTGTGGCGTGGGCGACTATCTCGGCGCCGCTGGGCCGGTCCATGGAGCGGCCGCGGCCATCTGCCGTCCCAGCTCATCGGTGAGGCTACGAACATAGGTGGCGCTCAGGTGGTGCCAATCCTTGTAAACCACGATGTTGCCGACGATCGCCGGACACAGTTCGGCGTCACAGACCCCGTCGGAAAGGTCCAGGGCATGGAAGCCCGGGCGGGTGGCAGCCAGGGCCAGCGCGGGGTCCTCCGGGGCGAGCGCGACGTCGCGGCGCGTGGCGCAGCTCGTCGCGGTGCCGCCGTCGGCCAGGCACGTCGGAGTGTCGATCAAGCCTTTCGCGTTGTGCGGCCACGGTGTGTCGCGGATGCCGAACACCTCGATGCCGGCGTCGAGGAACTCGTCGAAGATGGGGGTGTAGGTGGGTGGCACCCAGTCGCCGGGCTGATAATCGCGCGGCCGGGTCGAATTGGTGAACACCGCGGTCGGCTTGTCGGCGATCACCTTCTTCATCACCCGCATCACCCAGTCGTGACATTGCGGATACGGTACGCCGTCTTGCTTCGGGACCAGCTCGGTCGACATCGGGCACCCCATCTTGAGGTAGGTGGTGACCTTGAAGTGGTTACGCCGGCCCAGCTCGTCGAGCGCCGAGATCCACATCTCGGCGTGTGATCCGCCGATCAGTGCGACGGTCTCGGTGGCGTTCGGGTCACCGTAGACGCCGACATGGATCTCAGGGTCCTCGAAGTTGCTCATGTAGCCATCGGTAGAAGTCTCCGGGAAATCCTGCGTGACCATCAGCGGCGACGGCTGCGGGTCGACCGCGGGAACGGGCCACCCGTTCAGCAGCGCGCGGGCCCCCGGGTAGGTCCGTGGGTCCAGGTTTCTGGTGTCCACCACCATCGTGGACACCCGGTGGTCCCACACCTTGATGCCGATGCCGGTCACCAACGTGCCGATGACCAGAATCGATGTAACAACCGATGTGTAGGTCAGCCACCGATACCGACCGTCGCGACGCGCATGCGACGGCTCGGAGCGCCCGCCACGGAGCGGGTCCTCGATGTAGCGCTTGGTGAGCCATGCCAACCCGACCGACACCGTGAGCAGGCCGACACCTTCGAGGACGCTCGCGTGGTTCTTCTCTCGCCAGGTCAGATAGAAGATCAACAGCGGCCAGTGCCAGAGGTAGAGGGCGTAGGCGATGCTGCCCAGCCACACCGGCCACCGACTGGCGAGCATGCGATTGACCGGCGGCAGCCCCTGCGGACCATCGGAGCCGGGTCGCGGACGCTCCAACGCGGTGGCACCCGCCCAGATGATCAGCAGCGTGGAACCGACGGGGACCAGCGCCCACGGCCCCGGATACGCGTTCACGCCGTCGATCCACCAGCCGCAGGTCACGATGAGGGCCAGCGCGACGATCGCGGCAACCGTCCGGAGCCATCGCGGGACCCGCCAACTGGGCAACCAGATGGCGAGCAGGCCACCGGCCAGCGGCTCCCAGACGCGGGAGAAGGTGTCGTAGTAGTTGAACTGCTGGTTGACGCCCATCCGCATGTGCGCCCAATAGAAGGAGACCAGCGCCACCGCCAGCACGGCGACACCCACCACAACCCGGATCACCCGGGGTTCGGCCACCGGCGCGAGAAACCGCGCGCAGAGCTTGATCAATGCCGCGAAGGCGAGCGCGACCAGCATGGTGAGCACGAAGAACTGGCCCTGCACCGACATCGACCAGATGTGTTGCAACGGGCTGTTCGCCGAGCTGGCCGCCAGATAGTCCTGGGAATTGAAGGCCAGATGCCAGTTCTGGTAGTAGAGGGCGCTGGCGATGAGTTCGCGCCCGATACTCACCCAGCGGGTTTGCGGGATGATGATCACGGTCAGGACGGCAACGGCGATCAGTACCGTGAACAGTGCCGGGATCAGGCGCCGCAGCAGGCGTTTGAGACGTGGCCACGGATTGATGGTGTCGCGCAGCGTCACATGGGTGGCCTGGCTGTGGATGGCATGACGCAGCAGCGAGCCCAGGAAAAAGTAGCCGGACAGGGCCAGGAACACGTCCACCCCGCCCGACACCCGGCCGAACCACACATGGAAGCAGGCGACCAACGCGATCGCGATGCCGCGCAGACCGTCGAGGTCGGTGCGGTACGCGGGCACGTTGTCCGCCGGAGCCGGACCGGCCGGGGTGGCGGTGTGGATAGGGGCTGCCACTGCCTGGATGCGTCCTTCTGTTATCGGTGGCCGCTGGGGCCGGGTTGTCGCAATCGGACCCGACCGGTGGTCATCACGTGATAGAGGCCGTAGGTCCGCCCAGCAATCTACATGCCGCCGCACCGAGATCTCGATTCGACGCGGCGTGCCGAGGCGAGTGTCGTACCCGCGCTGACCTTTACTTTTCTTTACCTTGCGGTACGCCGGCGGCGGTCGTCAGACGTTGTGCCCGCATCCGGGCACCGTCGAGGATCACGCTCAGACCGCCGGAGAACTCCGCGGTGAAGTCGCGTCCGGACGGTCCGGTCACCTGGAGTCGTTCCATCTGCGACCGGGTCTGCTCCTCGATCGTCAGCCCGATGGTCAGCTGGCACACGGCGGTCGCCACGGCCTGCGCGTCACGCTCGTCGAGTCCGCCGTCCCGCGCCACCGCCGCCAGTTGCCCCGCAATGGTCCGCGCTGACAGTCCGCTGGCCCAACTCGAGGACACGATCTCCGCGCTGTCGGGGACGTCGAGCAGGGCAGCGCGCAGGCCCGTGGCGAGGTAGGCCAGGCGCTGATCCCAACCCAGATCCTGCGGTGTCGCTGGGATCTGCTCGAGGATGTCGTCCGACAGCGCCGCCAGCAGGGTCTGCTTGTTGGGGAAATGCCAATACAGGGCGTTCGGGCGGACGCCGAGATCGGCGGCCAGACGCCGCATCGACAGATCGGCCAGGCTGTGCTCGGCGAGGATCTCCCGCGCCGCCTGCAGGACATCTGCTCGACTGTTGCTCACCCGGCCAGGATAAGGGTCCTGTACACCGTTCAGGAAATACCTGTACAGTGTCCAGGACATCGATCCTGTACAGCGTTCAGGATCAGGTAATCCCGGCGCATACGCGCCCCGACAAACTCGTGAGGGTGATCCGGCGTGGACGATGCCACCATCAGCCGCATCGATGCCGAGCACATCTGGCATCCGTACGGCGCTCTGCCGGCGGCAGTGGCGCCGATCGTCGTTCGGGGTGCCCGGGGCGTCCGGATCGAATTGGCCGACGGGCGACACGTGGTGGACGGGATGAGTTCGTGGTGGGCGGCGATCCACGGTTACCGGCATCCGGTGCTCGATGCGGCGCTCGCCGAGCAGGTCGAATCGATGTCACATGTCATGTTCGGCGGTCTCACCCATGAACCCGCGGCGCGACTGGCTCAACTGCTGGTCGAGATCACCCCGCCCGATCTGCGCAAGATCTTCTTCTGCGACTCCGGCTCGGTGTCGGTAGAGGTCGCGGTCAAGATGGCCGTTCAGTATTGGCGCAGCCGCGGCGAACCCCGGCGACATCGACTGCTGACCTGGCGGGGTGGCTACCACGGTGACACCTTCGCCCCGATGAGCGTGTGCGATCCCGACGGCGGGATGCATGCGATGTGGACCGACGTCCTCACCGATCAGGTGTTCGTGCCCCCGCCCCCGCGTGACTTCGACGAGCGCTACGTCGCCGTCCTGGAAACAGCCGTCGCCGAGCACCGGGAACGGCTCGCCGCGGTAATCGTCGAGCCCGTCGTGCAGGGGGCGGGCGGTATGCGGTTCCACGACCCGCGCTATCTCTCCGAACTCCGGCGCATCTGCGACGAGTCGGGTGTGCTGTTGATCTTCGACGAGATCGCCACCGGATTCGGTCGTACCGGCGAACTGTTCGCCGCCCACCATGCCGGCGTGACCCCCGACATCATGTGCCTGGGCAAGGCGCTGACCGGCGGCTACCTGACGCTGGCGGCCACCATGTGCACCAGTGAGATCGCCGAGGTGATCAGCGCGGGGGAGGCCGGTGGGCTCGCGCACGGCCCGACCTTCATGGCCAATCCACTCGCCTGTGCGGTGGCCGTCGCCTCCGTGGAGGAACTGCTCGCCTCGGACTGGCGGGCCCGCGTGCAGGCCATCGAATCGGGCCTGCGCACCGGGCTCGGCGATCTCGCGGCGCGGCCGGGGGTTGCCGATGTCCGCGTCCGCGGAGCCATCGGGGTCGTCGAACTCGACCGGCCGGTCGACATGGTCGCTGCCACGGCCGCGGCCGTCGACGCGGGGGTCTGGTTGCGGCCGTTCCGTAACAACGTCTACGTGATGCCGCCGTTCATCTGCACCGCCGACGACATCGCCACCATCTGCCGTGGAGTTCACGCCGCCGTCGCCGCCAGTCTGTCCGCCGACCACACCGTGGGAGTGATGTCCTGATGACCACGACCGAGCTCACCGATACCGACATCGCCACTCGTGGAGCCGATCCGGCCGTCGGCGCGCGCGCCACCGAACAGGGGGCGCTCGGGTGGCTCGCCGACGAGGCCGACCGGGTGCGGACCGCCGGTCTGCATCGCGATCCCATCGTTCGACGCGCCGACACCCCGGTCGTCGACCTCGCCTCCAACGACTACCTCGGGTTCTGCACGCACCCCGAGGTCGTCGCCGGTGGGCAGGCGGCGTTGGCGCAGTGGGGCGCCGGTGCCACGGCGTCGCGACTGGTGGTCGGAACCACTGAGGCCCACATCGAGCTGGAGAACGACCTCGCCGATTTCCTCGGGTTCCACAGCGCGCTGGCCTTCTCGTCGGGATATCTCGCCAACGTCGGCGCCATCACGGCCCTCGTCGGACGCGGCGACCTGATCGTCAGCGACACCGGGACCCACGCGTCGTTGATCGACGGATGTCGGCTCTCGCGCGCACGCGTCGTCGTGGTCGACCGCGGTGATCACCAGGCCGTTCACGACGCCCTGCGCGCTCGCACCGAGCAGCGCGCGCTGGTGGTGACCGACTCGGTGTACAGCATCGACGGCGAACCGGCCCCGGTGGCCGACCTGTATGCCGTCGCACGCGACTGCGGGGCGGCGCTGCTCGTCGACGAGGCGCATGCGCTCGGCGTGCGCGGTCCGGGCGGGCGTGGGCTCATCGCCGAACACGGCCTGTCCGGTGCCCCTGACCTGATCATGACCACCGTGCTGTCCAAGTCGTTGGGTGCCCAGGGCGGAGTCGTGCTCGGACCCGAGTTGTTGCGATCGCATCTCGTCGATCGCGCGCGGACGTTCATCTTCGACACCGGCCTCAATCCGGCCGCGGTGGGCTCGGCCCACACCGCGCTGCGGCTGCTACGTGCCGATCCCGCCATGCCGGACCGACTGCGTGAGAACGCGGCTCGACTGGCTGAGGCCATCGGTGCCCCGGCGCCCGCTGCTGCCGTCGTCTCGCTGATCGTCGGGGATCCGCACGCCGCGGTGGCCGCGGCTGCTGCGTGCCGCGACCGAGATGTGCTCGTCGGGTGTTTCCGTCCGCCGTCGGTGCCCGCCGGGACCTCGCGGTTGCGGCTGACAGTGCGTGCCGATCTCGACGACGTGACGATCGAACGGGTCGCGCGCATCGTGCTCGATGCCTTGCGCACGGTGGGTGCCCGATGACCGCGGCGTCGGAGAACGTGCTGGCGGTTGCGGGCACCTCGACGGACGTCGGCAAGACGATCGTGACCGCTGCGCTGGTGGCCGCCGCCCGCGCGGCGGGTGTGAACCCTGCGGTGTGCAAACCCGCGCAGACCGGCGTCATGCCCGGACAACCCGGCGATCTGGCTGTGATCGAGGACCTCGTCGGGCCGCTGGGCACCGCCGAGTGTGCCCGCTATCCGGATCCCCTCGCGCCGGAGACCGCCGCGCGGCTGGCCGGTGTGCCGCCGCTCGAGCGCGCCGTCGCCCGCGCAGCCATCGATCGCCTGGCCGCGAACCACGACGTGACCCTCGTCGAGGGCGCCGGTGGGGTCATGGTGCGCTTGGCGCCGGAGCTGACCCTGCTCGACCTGTGCGCCGATGTCGGCGCATCGGTTCTGGTGGTGGTCCCGGCCGGACTCGGGGCCCTCAATCATGCGGAGCTGACCGTCGGCGCCGTCCGCGCACGCGGATTGCGCGTCGCGGGTCTGGTGATCGGTTCCTGGCCGACGGAACCCGATCTCGCCATGCGCTGCAACCGCGACGACCTGCCCCGACTGAGCGGAGCCCCTGTCGTCGGGGTCATCCCGGACGGTGCCGGTGCCCTCGACCCGGCGGAGTTCCGTCGGCGGGCGCCGGCCTGGTTCGACCGGGAATGGACGGCCCGCGAACTCGCACCCACCCGGCCGGCGGCAACCCACGTCGCCCCGACGGCACTGTAGATCTCTGCCCGCCGAAGCCTCCCAGATTCTCGCCGACGGCACCCGATTCTCGCCGACAGCAACCCAGCCCATCGTTCAACAGTCCAGACAAGGAGTTCTCCCGTGACCCAGGCCCCCGTCGCCCCCGGCACATCGCATTCGCAGACCCCCGACGACATTCTTGCCGTCGCCCGTGAACAGGTTCTCGAGAAGGGCCAGGCCCTCGATCAGGCCCAGGTGCTCGAGGTGCTGCGTTTGCCCGAGGATCGACTCACCGAACTGCTGCAGCTCGCGCACGATGTGCGGATGCGCTGGTGCGGACCGGAAGTCGAGGTGGAGGGGATCATCTCGCTCAAGACCGGCGGTTGCCCGGAGGACTGCCACTTCTGTTCGCAGTCCGGTCTGTTCACCTCCCCGGTGCGTAGTGCCTGGATCGACATCCCATCGCTCGTCGAGGCCGCCAAACAGACCGCCAAGACCGGCGCCACCGAGTTCTGCATCGTCGCCGCCGTGCGGGGCCCGGACAAGCGGCTCCTCAGCCAGGTCGCCGCGGGAATCGAGGCCATCCGCAACGAGGTGGACATCCAGATCGCCTGCAGCCTGGGCATGCTCACCCAGGAGCAGGTCGATCAGCTCAAGGACATGGGCGTGCACCGCTACAACCACAACCTCGAGACCGCGCGCAGCCACTTCCCGAATGTGGTGACCACCCACTCATGGGAGGAGCGCTGGGACACGCTGCGCATGGTGCGTGAAGCCGGCATGGAGGTGTGTTGTGGCGGCATTCTGGGGATGGGTGAGAGTCTCGAGCAGCGAGCCGAGTTCGCCGCCGACCTGGCGGCGTTGGAGCCCGACGAGGTGCCGTTGAACTTCCTCAACCCGCGTCCCGGCACCCCGTTCGGCGACCTCGACGTGCTTCCGGCGGCCGAGGCGCTGAAGTCGGTGGCCGCGTTCCGTCTGGCGCTGCCGCGCACCATCCTGCGTTTCGCGGGCGGACGCGAGATCACCCTCGGTGACCTCGGCGCCAAGCAGGGCATCCTGGGCGGCATCAACGCCGTCATCGTCGGCAATTACCTGACCACCCTGGGACGGCCCGCCGAGGAAGACCTCGACCTGCTGACCGATCTGTCGATGCCCATCAAGGCACTCAACGACAGCATCTAGGCTCGAACAGGTGACCATGTCGATGACGAATCCGGGTTCGGCGGCAACGCCCCGACCGTTGCACTCCACGCTCGAGGTCCCCGGCCCGCTTGCGCAGCCCTGCCGCTTCGGTGTGTACACGGGACTGGAACTGGAGCTGCAGTCGGCCGACGCGATACCGGCGGCCGCCCGCCTCGGTCTGGAGCCACCGCGCTTCTGCGGGCAATGCGGCCGGCGCATGGTGGTGCAGGTACGCCCGGACGGCTGGGGAGCACGATGTTCGCGGCACGGGACGGTCGACTCGACCGAGCTGGGGCAACGATGACCGATCCGGCACCGGTCGTCTCCGACGACGATCTGTCTGGCGGTGCGGATGCACGCCGCGGTGTCCACCGGTCGGTGTCCGGGCTCGTGGCGGTGGCCGTGACGGTGATGTTGCTCGGAGTCGTGCTCGGCGCGCTCTGGGCGGCGGTGACCCCGGCGCTCAGTGGGCGCGTGGTGTCGGAGGGCTCTGCCGTGGTACCGGCCAGCGCATTCGGGTCCGAGTTCGCGGCTGTCGGTACTTTTGCCCTCCTGCTTTTCGGTTACGGCGTGGTGTCGGTGATCATCGGGTGGACAACTGCTCGATCATGGCGCGGGCCGGTGGGGTTCGGGGTGCTCGCGGTGGCCACCACCATCGGGTCGCTCATCGCGGCCGCCGTCGGCACCTGGGTGGCGGACTGGCGTTTCGACGACCCGCGTGCCCTGCCGGTCGGCTCGACCTTCGACGTGGTGCCCGACCTCTGGCTCGACGGTGCGGTCCGCGGCGGCACGGGCGGCCCCTGGGCTCTGTTCGTGTGCGCGCCGCTGGCCGCCGCGCTGGTGTATCTGGGCGTCACGCTCGCGGCTCGCCGGGCCGATCTCGGCGTCGGAGATCTGCCCTCGATACCCGAAAACACGCTGTCGGCACCCGCTCCCTGAGTAGCGAGGCGCTGGCCGAGCGTGATTACTGTTCCCTGAGGAGCCTGGAGCTTGCGGAGGGCGTCACGAAGGGCAAGTAGTAGCCGTTAGACGGTCGACCGGGCACTCGGCATCGGGGCGGCCCCGGCAACCGCGTCGGCGAGCAGTTCCACCGGTACATCGAGCGAATGGCTCAGCGCGACAACCGTGGCGAACGACGGGGTCAGCAGCCGCCCGCTCTCGATCTTGCGCAGCGTCTCGGGTGAGATCCCGGCCCCTTCGGCGACCTCGGCCACGGTGCGAGGGCCGCGCCATTCCCGCAGCACCGCGCCGAGCCGGCGTCCGGCGGCGATTTGCTCTGGGGTCAGCGGTGCGCGAACCATGCAATCACCTTAGTGGTCCAACCGCTGAGCTGCACCGGTATGAAAATACCACCACCTCTTCTACTGTGGTATTTAAATACCGACCGCCATCGGGTGACCATGGGCGGGTGACCTGGAGAGGGCGTTGTGATCGAACTGAAGTCGCGTGACGAAATCGACGCGATGCGAACCACCGGTGGGTTCATCGCGGACCTGCTCGACGACCTGTCTGGTCTGGCGGCTCCCGGAGTCAATCTGCTCGACCTCGAGATGCGGGCCCGCGAGCTCATCCGTCGGCGTGGTGCGGTGTCCTGCTATTGGGATTATGCGCCGTCCTTCGGGCGTGGGCCGTTTCGCAATGTGATCTGCCTATCCCTCAACGATGCTGTGCTGCATGGCCTTCCGTATGATTGCGCGCTCGCCGACGGCGACGTGCTGAGTATGGACATCGCCGTCTCGATTGATGGCTGGGTGGCCGATTCGGCTCGTACCGTGATCGTGGGCGCCGCCCGCGACGAGGATGAGTTTCTCGTGCAGACCACCGAGCTGGCATTGGCCGCCGGAATCGACGCGGCACGCCCGGGTAATCGGCTCGGCGACATCTCGGCGGCGATCGGCAAGGTCTGCACCTCGCGTGGCTTTCGGGTCAACACCGAGTTCGGCGGCCACGGCCTCGGTCGCACCATGCACGAGGACCCGCATGTGCCCAACCTCGGACGTCGAGGCAAAGGGCTGGCGCTGCGGCCCGGACTCACCCTGGCGCTCGAACCGTGGCTGGCCCAATCCACCTCGCGGATCATCTATGACCCGGACGGCTGGACGATCCGGTCGGCCGATGGGTCCCGTACCTCGCACAGCGAGCACACGATCGCCGTCACCGACGGAGCCGCCGAGATACTGACGCGGTCCAGCGGTCGGTGACGAGATAAGGGCTTGTGCGCGGGTGATCAGCGGGACGTGTGGTCGCACGTCCGGTCACATCGGCGGCCGCAGCGTCGCGAACTCGTCGGTGACGCGCAACTGTGCGTCGGCGAACGCATACAGCGCCGGCGGTCGCCCGCCGGTGCGTCCGGTCTTGCCGACGGTGCCGGTGGCCACCACCACGGCGCGGCGGCTCAGGATGCGGAGCAGGTTGGTGGTGTCCACTGGATAACCCAAAGCGGCGCAGTAGATCTCCGAAAGCTGTGACATCGGGAAGCGAGCGGGGGCCAGGGCGAAGGCGATGTTGGTGTAGGAGAGCTTTGCGGCCAGCCGGTGGCGCGCGGCGTCCACGATCCGATCGTGGTCATAGGCCAGGGCAGGGAGGTGATCGACGGCATGCCACGCCGAGTCGACGGCGAGCTCGGTCGGGGCATCGCTGGGCACCAGGCCCAGGTAGGTCGAGGCGATCGTGCGGATGCCGGGGACCCGGGCGGGATCGGAGAACACGGCGAGCTGTTCGAGGTGGGCGATAGTGGTGATCTCCACCGTGTCGGCCACGGCCCGGCGTGCGCTGACGTCCAGTGGTTCCTCGGCCGCCACGGCGCCGCCGGGCAGGCGCCAAGCCGAGTTCCCGTCATCGGCGAGTAGGACACACAGCGCCGGCTCGGCGCCCGCAGCGATGTCGCGGACCTGGAACACAGCGGTCAGCGTCTCGACTTCGACGGGCGGCCCGCCGGTAGATGGCGCACTCGGCGGGGGCGTCGGCATGGCGTCGATTGTATGGCGGCGACGTCGCGCCGACCCGCACCGACCATCCGGGTCTCAGAGATCGTCGAGAGCGATGATGCCGTCCTGGATGGCGCGTGCCGCGAGCGAGGCCTTGGTTCGTGCTGTCCGTCCCACCGCGGTGTATTTGGCGCGGATACGCGTCAGGTGGGTGTTGACGGTGCCGATCGAGATCGACAGTTCCTCGGCGACCACGATCTTGGAGTCGGTGAGCAACCAGGTCCGCAACACCTGGATCTCGCGCTCGGTCAGCCCCGGTCGGCGTCGGGGTGCCGCCTCGGGCACGGCTGTGGCCGGGCGGGGTGTGGCGGCCGGGATGGCAGCCGACTGCTCGACGATGTCGCGCGGCTCGACGACCAGCCGTACATGTCCTCGAACACGTGCGTCGTCGAGGGGGCGCCGTACCGTCGGGCGATGCTGGGCGTGCGGTGGTGCGGGCTGTCCGGGCAACGGCATCCGGCGAGCGGCCAGCCGCGCCAGCGCCGCCTCACGGCGCGCGACGGCGGCGTCGGCGCGGCGATCCGCGGGACTCGATGTCCGTGGCGGCAGGATGGTGCGCGGCGGAGTGGACAGTGCGTCGTCGTACGGGGAAACGGTCATCACGCTGCTCGCAATCTTCTTTACGGCCCGCCTGGCCAGGGTTATCGCGGCCGGACCTGGGCGGATGAGTGGTACATCCCCGACGCTAGGTTTCGCTCGTGCGAAGCAAACGCGTAGTCGACTACTCGAATCGTGCACGGGAATGCCGCAGCTGTGACCGGTGTTACCATGGGCAGCGTTTTCGATTGCCAGTCGAAAACTCTGGTGCCGGGAACAGCCACCCGGGACCCGCACGTGTGAGGAGTGTCAGATGAGCATCACCAGCGACCGCCCCGTCATGGTCGAGACGCAGACCGTGGGGCTGCCCGATGCGCACTGGACCGACGGTCCGGGCGGATACACCGGAGTGGAGCCCACACCGGAATGGGCCGACGAGGTGCGCCGTCTCGCCCGAGCGCGCAATGCGACGCTGCTGGCGCACAACTATCAACTGCCGGCGATCCAGGACGTCGCCGACCACGTGGGCGACTCGTTGGCGCTGTCTCGCATCGCCGCCGAGGTCGACGCCGACGAGATCATCTTCTGCGGTGTGCACTTCATGGCCGAGACCGCCAAGATCCTCAGCCCCCGCAAGCGGGTGCTGATCCCCGACGAGCGCGCCGGATGTTCGCTGGCCGACTCGATCACCGCCGACGAGTTGCGCGAGTGGAAGGCCGAGCACCCCGACGCCGTCGTCGTCTCCTACGTCAACACGACCGCCGAGGTGAAGGGGCTCACCGACATCTGCTGCACCTCGTCCAATGCCGTCGACGTGGTCGCGTCGATCGATCCCGACCGCGAGGTGCTGTTCCTGCCAGATCAGTTCCTCGGCGCGCACGTCAAGCGCGTGACCGGGCGCGACAACATCCACATCTGGGCCGGTGAATGCCACGTGCACGCGGGCATCAACGGTGACGAACTGGCCGACCAGGCCGGCAGTCATCCGGACGCCGACCTGTTCATCCATCCCGAATGCGGTTGCGCCACTTCGGCCCTGTACCTCGCCGGCGAAGGTGCGGTGCCCGCCGACAAGGTCAAGATCCTGTCCACCGGCGGCATGCTGGACGCTGCTCGCGAAACCGGCGCAAAGCAGGTGCTGGTGGCGACCGAGATCGGCATGCTGCACCAGCTGCGCAAGGCGGCGCCGGGGGTGGACTTCCAGGCCGTCAACGACCGCGCATCCTGCCCGTACATGAAGATGATCACGCCCGCCGCGCTACTGCGGTCACTGCGCGAGGGGCGCGACGAGGTGTTCGTCGCCGACGATGTGGCCGAGCGAGCGCGTAAGAGCGTGGAACGGATGATCGCCATCGGAAATCCGGGTTCCGGTGAGTGAGGGATTCGTCGGACAACTCGGTGCCGTCGATGAACTCGGTCTGGAGATCACCGACGAGGTCCGCACGCTGATCCGGACGGCCCTCGACGAGGACCTGCGTCACGGGCCGGATGTGACGACTGCGGCGACCGTGCCCGCCGACGCGATGACCGATGCCGCCATCGCGAGCCGTGGCGCCGGTGTCATCGCGGGGCTTCCGGTGGTGCTGGCCGTCTTCGATGAGGTCATCGGTGCCGGTGCCTATGAGGTCACCTCGGCAGTCGTGGACGGTACGCACGTCGGGCCCGGTGAGGTGGTGCTCGGCGTACATGCACCCACTGGTTCGTTGCTCACCGCGGAACGGACTGCGCTCAACATCATCTGCCACCTGTCGGGAATCGCGACCGCCACTGCCCGGTGGGTGGCGGCTGTTGACGGCACCGCAGCGCAGGTCCGCGACTCGCGCAAGACCCTGCCGGGGCTTCGGCACCTGCAGAAGTACGCGGTCCGCTCGGGCGGGGGAGTCAACCACCGCATGGGGCTCGGCGATGCGGCACTCATCAAGGACAACCACGTCGCCGCGGCCGGATCGGTCAGCGCGGCCCTGTCCGCGGTCCGGGCGGCCGCGCCGGGCCTCCCCGTCGAGGTCGAGGTCGACTCGTTGGCCCAGCTCGACGAGGTGTTGGCACTCGAACCGCAGTTGGTTCTGCTCGACAACTTCGCTCTCTGGGAGACGCAGATGGCCGTGCAGCGACGCAACACGCGTTCGCCGCAGACCAAACTGGAGAGCTCCGGTGGCCTGACGCTGGACATGGCCGCCGACTACGCCCGCACCGGTGTGGACTACCTGGCGGTCGGTGCACTCACGCATTCGGTGACCGCACTCGATCTCGGGCTCGACATCGCCGCGCCGACGCCGGTGAACTGACCGGATCATCCGCGCCGCCATCGCGTTCGGGCGCACCTCGCGACATGCGCGAGAACGCGGCGGTTGCGCGTTTGCGTTCGGCGCCACCGACCGGATTCGAAACCGGGTGGTGTCACCCCATATCCTGGACGGGAAATCCCAGCACAACAGGAGATGATCATGCTCGCCCGAACCGACCTGCGCGGCACCGCGCCCACGCTCGCCGAGCTGCGACGTGCGCTGCCGCGCGGGGGCACCGATGTCAACGCCGTCCTCGACACGGTGGCGCCGGTGGTGCACGCGGTCTCCGAGCAGGGCACCGACGCGGCGCTGGGCTTCGGTGAGAAGTTCGACGGTGTGCGTCCGACGTCGGTGCGGGTGCCCGCATCGGTGATCGCCGATGCGCTCGACCGGCTCGACCCGGCGGTCGCCGACGCGCTGCGCGAGTCGATCGGCCGCGCCCGGATGGTGCACGCCGATCAACGCCGTGAGACCACGCGCACACAGGTCGTCGCCGGGGGTGTGGTCAGCGAGAAGTGGATTCCGGTCCGTCGGGTCGGGCTCTATGTGCCCGGCGGAAACGCCGTGTACCCGTCGTCGGTGATCATGAACGTCGTTCCCGCACAAGAAGCGGGGGTGGGTTCGCTCGTCATCGCCTCGCCGCCGCAGAAGGAGTTCGGTGGCTGGCCGCATCCGACGATCCTCGCCGCGTGCGCGTTGCTCGGCGTCGACGAGGTGTGGGCGGTCGGTGGTGCGCAGGGTGTCGCACTGCTCACCTACGGCGGCATCGACACCGATGCGGCCGACGACCCGCGCTCGGTTCTCGACCCGGTCGACCTCATCACCGGTCCGGGCAACATCTATGTCACCGCCGCCAAGCGGCTCTGCCGAGGTGTGGTCGGCATCGACTCGGAGGCAGGACCCACCGAGATCGCGATCCTCGCCGACGACAGCGCCGATCCGGGCATCCTCGCCTCCGATCTGATCAGTCAGGCCGAGCACGATGTGCTCGCGGCCTCGGTGCTCGTCACCGACAGTGCCGAACTCGCCGACGCCGTTGACGAGGCGCTCGATGCGCAGGTGGCCGCGACCAAGCACCGGGAACGGGTCACCACCGCGCTGTCGGGCAAGCAGTCCGGCATCGTGCTCGTCGACGACCTCGAGGCGGGCCTCGCCGTGGTCGACGCCTATGCTGCCGAACACCTCGAGATCCAGACCCGTGAGGCCGCCGCAGTCGCCGACCGGGTGCACAACGCGGGCGCGATCTTCGTCGGGCCCTACGCTCCGGTGAGCCTCGGCGACTACTGTGCCGGGTCCAATCACGTTCTGCCGACGTCGGGCTCGGCTCGATTCGCCTCCGGGCTGTCGGTGCAGACCTTCCTCAAAGGCGTGCACGTCATCGACTACGACGAAGCTGCGCTGCGCGATGTCGCCGACCACGTCGTGACCCTGGCCGATGCGGAAGATCTTCCCGGGCACGGTGATGCGATCAAGCAGCGATTCGTCGGAGGGCAGGCGTGAGCACTCCGCAGACGGTGGTTCCCGGGCTCGGCGTGACCATCGACGACCTGCCGTTGCGCGACAATCTGCGCGGCAAGAGCCCCTACGGCGCACCGCAACTCAAGGTGTCCGTGGTGCTCAACACCAATGAGAACCCGCACCCGCCGTCGGACGCCCTGATCGCCGACGTCGCCGAATCGGTACGCACGGCGGCCGCGGAACTGCACCGCTACCCCGACCGTGACGCCGTCGCGTTGCGCGCCGACCTGGCTCAGTACCTCACGGAGGCGACCGGGGTTGCGCTCACCACCGAGAATCTCTGGGCGGCAAACGGTTCCAACGAAATCCTGCAGCAGCTGTTGCAGGCCTTCGCCGGGCCGGGCCGCAGCGCACTCGGGTTCGTCCCTTCCTACTCGATGCACCCGATCATCTCCGACGGCACCGACACCACCTGGCTGCACGCGGTGCGCGCGTCCGATTTCTCGCTCGACGTCGACTACGCGGTCGCCGAGGTGACCAATCGGCGCCCCGACGTCGTCTTCGTGACCTCGCCGAACAACCCCACCGGGGGATCGCTCGACAACGACCAACTGCGCGCCATCGTCGGGGTGGCGCCCGGCATCGTCGTCGTCGACGAGGCCTACGGCGAATTCTCCGAACAACCCAGTGCCGTGGCGTTGATCGACGAGTACCCGACCAAGGTGGTCGTCAGCCGCACGATGAGCAAGGCGTTCGCCTTCGCCGGCGGACGTCTGGGCTACCTCGCGGCGTCGCCGGCCATCGTCGACGCGTTGCAGTTGGTGCGGCTCCCATATCACTTGTCGGTGCTCACCCAGGTAGCCGCGCGCGCCGCGCTCCGCCACCGCGACGACACCCTCGCCGGTGTCGCGGCGATCATCGCCGAACGCAAGCGGGTCGCGGCCGAACTCGAGGCGGCCGGGTACCGGGTGATCGACTCCGACGCGAACTTCTTGCTGTTCGGCCCGTTCCGGGATGCCCCGGCGAGCTGGCAGCGTTACCTGGACGACGGCGTGTTGATCCGCGACGTCGGCATCGCCGGACACCTGCGTGTCACCATCGGACTGGCAGCCGAGAACGACGCGTTTCTCGCCGTCAGCCGCACCCTGGCAGCCACCGACCTGGAGAGAACCGAGTGACCACCACGCCCGCACCGCGGATCGCGCGCGTCGAACGCGCCACCAAGGAGTCGTCGATCGTCGTCGAGCTCAACCTCGATGGCACCGGCATCACCAACGTGTCGACCGGGATCGCGTTCTTCGACCACATGCTGACCGCCTTCGGTCAGCACGGCAGCTTCGACCTGACTGTCGAGGCCACCGGCGACGTCGAGGTGGAGGGTCACCACACCATCGAGGACACCGCCATCGTGCTGGGGCAGGCTCTGGGGGAGGCGCTGGGTGACAAGAAGGGCATCCGCCGCTTCGGTGACTGCTTCATCCCGATGGACGAGACGCTTGCGCACGCCGTCGTCGACGTCTCCGGCCGGCCGTACTGCGTGCACACCGGCGAACCCGATCACCTGCTGACCGCGGTGATCGGCGGCTACCCGGGCGTGCCGTATTCGACGGTCATCAACCGCCACGTCTTCGAGTCGATCGCGCTCAACGCACGGATTGCACTGCACGTCCGCGTGCTCTACGGACGCGATCAGCATCACATCACCGAGGCCGAGTTCAAGGCGGTCGCCCGCGCGTTACGCGCGGCCACCGAGTACGACTCCCGCGTTACCGGTGTGCCGTCGACGAAGGGAGCGCTGTGATGGCCGGCGCCCCCGCGGTGACGATCCTCGACTACGGCTCGGGCAATCTGCGGTCGGCCCAGCGGGCGCTCGAACGCGCCGGCGCCGACGTCACGGTCACCGACGACCGCGACACCGCCATCGGTTGCGATGGCCTGGTGGTACCCGGTGTGGGTGCGTTCGCCGCCTGCATGGAGGGCCTGGTGGAGGTCAAGGGCGACTGGATCATCGACCAGCGCCTCGCAGGCGGACGGCCCGTTCTGGGTATCTGCGTGGGTATGCAGATCCTGTTCGAACGCGGCGTCGAGTTCGGGGTGGAGGCCGACGGCTGCGGCGAGTGGCCCGGCACAGTCAGCCGACTGCCCGCCCCGGTGCTGCCCCATATGGGCTGGAACACCGTCGACGCCCCGGCCGACTCGCTGCTGTTCGACGGCCTCGACGACGACGCCCGCTTCTACTTCGTGCATTCCTACGCCGCACAGAGCTGGGAGATGGACAACGAGGGCACCCCGTTGGCTGCGCCGAAACTGACCTGGGCCCACCACGGCGGCCGTTTCCTCGCCGCAGTCGAGAACGGTGCGCTCGCAGCCACACAGTTCCATCCCGAGAAATCTGGAGACGCCGGGGCCCATCTGCTCCGCAATTGGGTGCAATCGCTCCGATGAGCCTTCACGACACGCACTTCTCCTTCGGCAAGATGGTGCTGTACTCCCTGGGTGCCGGGGTGCTGGTGCTGCTGGTGTCGATCCCGATCATCCTGCTCATCGCGCAGTGGTCACCCGTCGCCGGCCTGGTCGTCGCGCTGATCGCCGTGTTGGCGATGATCGCGGCGATCGGTACGGTGTCTCGCCGGATCATCGCCACGGCCGAACGCGAGATCCTTGCGGCGCGCGCGGCCACCGAACAGCCCACCGCCCGACCGCCTCAGGCGCCGCCCACCTCGCCCCAGATACCGCCCAACCCGAACCCGGGCCGCACCGAACCGACAGACAGGAACTCCGCCACCGATGGGTAAGACCCTTGAACTCCTCCCGGCCGTCGACGTCGCCGACGGTCAGGCCGTCCGCCTCGTCCAGGGTGCCGCAGGCACCGAGACGTCGTACGGGTCGCCACGAGACGCGGCACTGGCCTGGCAGACCGACGGAGCCGAGTGGATCCACCTGGTCGACCTCGACGCGGCCTTCGGCCGGGGTAACAATCGTGAGCTCCTCGCCGGGGTCGTCGGCGAGCTCGACGTCAAGGTGGAGCTCTCCGGCGGTATACGCGACGACGATTCGCTGGACGCCGCGTTGGCCACCGGGTGTGCGCGGGTGAATCTCGGGACCGCCGCGCTGGAGAACCCGGACTGGTGCGCGCGAGCGATCGACCGCCACGGCGACCGCATCGCCGTCGGTCTCGATGTCATCCGGGACGGCGAGTCGTATCGGTTGCGTGGCCGCGGCTGGGTCACCGACGGGGGTGACCTTTGGGAGGTGTTGACCCGACTCGACCGCGACGGTTGCGCCCGCTACGTGGTCACCGACGTCTCCAAGGACGGCACTCTCGGCGGACCGAACCTCGACCTGCTCGCGGAGGTTGCCGCCGCCACGTCCGCACCCATCGTCGCCTCGGGCGGTGTGTCCGCACTCGACGACCTCGTCGCGATCTCGGGTCTCGTCGAGCAGGGGGTGGAGGGCGCGATCGTCGGCAAGGCCCTCTATGCCGGCCGCTTCACCCTGCCCGACGCACTGACCGCCGTCGCCGGGGCGTGATGGATGACAGCGCGATGGATGGCAGCGTGACCGACCACACGGCCCTGCTCCACACCGCGGGCGAGATCCTGGACTCGGTGGCCGAGTACTTCGTCGACGGCCTCGGGGCGCCCAGCGCGGTCGAGAAGGGGGCGACGGACTTCGCCACCCAGGTCGACCTCGATCTCGAACGCCGGATCGCCGCCGACCTCACCGAACGCACCGCAATCCCGGTGCACGGCGAAGAGTTCGGTGGACCGCCGGTCACCGAGGGCGCCGTCTGGGTGCTGGACCCGGTGGACGGCACCTACAACTATTCGTCCGGGATGCCGTTGACCGGCATACTGCTCGGGTTGCTCGTCGACGGCGAACCCGTGCTCGGGCTGACCTGGCTACCGTTGTTGGGCCGTCGTTACGCCGGACACGTCGACGGCCCGCTGTACGTCGACGGCCACCCCGTCGCACCGCTGGAGCCCACCGAACTGGCGTCTTCGGTGGTCTCCTACGGCCCGTTCAACGTGGCGGGCCACGGCCGCTACCCGGGTGCGCGTCGCGCCGATGTGTTGAGCGCGCTCAGCTCACGGGTGTCCCGACTGCGGATGACCGGCAGCACCGGCGTGGACATGGCCTACACCGCGGCGGGCGTCTTCGGCGGTGCGATCGCATTCGGCCGGCACGCGTGGGACAACGCCGCCGGAGCGGCACTCGTACGCGCCGCAGGTGGGGTCGCCACAGATCTCAGCGGAGCGCCTTGGACCGCTTCGTCGCCGTCGCTGGTGTGCGCGGCGCCGCGCCTGCACACCGAACTGATGGCGGTGATCGCCGAGGTCGTCGGAGACGAATGGGGCGCGCAGCCGCACAGTGCCCGACCCGACACAACCGGAGGAGCCTCATGACTGTCGCGATCCGTGTGATCCCGTGCCTGGACGTGGACGACGGCCGTGTGGTCAAAGGGGTCAACTTCCAGAACCTGCGCGATGCGGGTGATCCGGTGGAGCTCGCCGCCCGGTACGACACCGAGGGGGCAGACGAACTGACCTTCCTCGACGTCACCGCATCGAGTTCCGGTCGCGCGACGATGATCGACGTGGTCAAGCGCACCGCCGACCAGATCTTCATCCCGCTCACCGTCGGCGGCGGCATCCGCACCGTCGACGACGTGGATGCGATGCTGCGCGCCGGTGCCGACAAGGTCAGCGTCAACACCGCGGCCATCGCCCGGCCGGAGGTGCTCGGCGAGATGAGCCGACGCTACGGCTCCCAGTGCATAGTCTTGTCGGTGGATGCCCGCACGGTCCCGGCCGGGGAACAGCCCACACCGTCGGGCTGGGAGGTCACCACTCACGGTGGCCGGCGCGGGACCGGGATCGACGCGGTGCAGTGGGCGCGACGCGGTCAGGAACTGGGCGTGGGGGAGATCCTGCTCAACTCCATGGACGCCGACGGGACCAAACGGGGATTCGACCTCCGGATGCTGGCCGCGGTGCGGGCAGCCGTCGAGGTCCCGGTGATCGCCAGCGGCGGTGCCGGCGCTGTCGCCGACTTCGCCCCCGCAGTCCAGGCCGGAGCCGACGCCGTTCTGGCGGCGTCGGTCTTCCACTTCGGTGAACTCGGCATCGGTGAGGTCAAGGCCGCGATGAACGCCGAGGGAATCACGGTGCGGTGATGGCCCTCGACCCCGACCTCGCCGCACAGCTCAAGCGCAACGACGATGGGCTGTTCGCCGCCATCGCCCAGGAACGTGGCACCGGCACCGTGCTGATGATGGCGTGGATGGACGACGCCGCCCTCGAACAGACCCTGACCACCCGGCGCGCGACCTACTACTCGCGCTCGCGCCGGCAGTACTGGGTCAAGGGGGAGACGAGCGGACACACCCAGTACGTGCACGATGTCCGCCTCGACTGTGACGGCGACACCGTGTTGCTGGTCGTCGACCAGGTGGGCGCGGCGTGCCACACCGGCAATCACAGCTGTTTCGACACCCCTTCGCTGTTGACGTCGACCGACTGAACCACCCCTGCCGGTCGGCAGTCCGGCACCGCGGGAGAATGAACGAGCCCTGTCCTCCACCAGAAAGGCGGTGACGGCGTCCATGCCACTGATCCAGATCTCGCAGACCCCGGGCCTGTCCGACCGGGTCAAGCGCGAGACCATCGCGGCGGTGACCGAGGCGTATGCCAAGGCGACCGGGAAGAACCCCGACTCGGTGTGGGTGACCATCACCGAGGTACCCCGCCAGCAGTGGGGCGTCGGCGGCGAGCCGCTGGGATGAGCGCCGCGACCACCACCCTCGACGAGTTCCTGGATCTGGCCGCCGATCATCGAGTGGTGCCGGTGACCCGAAAGGTCCTCGCCGACTCCGAGACCCCGTTGTCGGCATATGCCAAACTCGCCGGTGACCGGGAGGGCACCTTCCTGCTCGAGTCGGCGGAGAACGGCCGCTCGTGGTCGCGGTGGTCGTTCATCGGGGTGCGGTCGCCGTCCGCGCTCACCGTCGTCGATGGCGAAGCGCGCTGGTGGGGCGAAGTGCCCAACGGCGCGCCTGACGGTGGCGATCCGCTGGCGGTGCTCGCCGAGTCGCTGCGACTGCTGGCCACCGACCGGTTCCCGGACATGCCACCGCTCACCGGCGGCTTCGTCGGATTCTTCGCCTACGACATGGTGCGACGACTCGAGCGCCTCCCCGAGACCACCGTCGACGATCTCGGCCTACCGGACATGATGATGCTGCTGGCCACCGACCTCGCCGCAGTCGATCACCACGAGGGCACCATCACCCTGATCGCCAACGCGGTGAACTGGGACGGGTCCGACGACCGGGTCCACGAGGCCTACGTCGACGCGGTCGCCCGGCTCGACCGGATGACCGAGGCACTCGCCGCGCCGGCTCCGTCGACCGTGTCGCACTACGATCGGCCCACCCCGGAGTACTCGGCGCAGCGCACCCTCGCGGAGTACAGCGAGATCGTCACCGACCTGGTCGGCGAGATCGAGGCAGGCGAAGCCTTCCAGATCGTGCCGTCCCAGCGCTTCGAGATGGCCACCGACGCCGACCCGATCGACGTCTACCGGGTGTTGCGGGCATCGAATCCGAGTCCCTACATGTATTTGCTGCGCATGCCCGGTGCGCTCGGCAGCGGACCCGTGGGCGGAGGGCCGTTCACCATCGTCGGCAGCAGCCCGGAAGCGTTGGTGACGGTGCAGGACCGCGTCGCCACCACCCACCCGATCGCCGGCACCCGGTGGCGGGGTGCCACCGAGGAAGAGGACCACCTGCTCGCCAAGGGACTCGTGGAGGACGAGAAGGAGAACGCCGAACACCTCATGCTCGTCGACCTCGGGCGCAACGACCTCGGCCGGGTCTGCCGCCCGGGCACCGTCAAGGTCGGCGACTACCGTCACGTCGAGCGCTACAGCCACGTCATGCACCTGGTGTCCACGGTCTCGGGCGAACTGCGCGACGATCAGCATGCGCTCGACGCGGTCACCGCATGCTTTCCGGCGGGCACACTCACCGGGGCGCCCAAGGTGCGCGCGATGGAACTGATCGATGAGCACGAACTGACGCGCCGCGGACTGTATGGCGGCATCGTCGGCTATCTCGACTTTGCCGGCGACGCGGACACGGCCATCGCGATCCGTACCGCCCTGATGGCCGACGGTCGGGCCTTCGTGCAGGCCGGCGGCGGTGTGGTCGCTGACAGCGAACCCGAATACGAATACAACGAGGCGCGCAACAAGGCCACCGCGGTCCTCAATGCGGTGGCGGCGGCCGCGACGATGGAGCGGGTCGGGTCCGGCACCGGGAAGGCGTCAGAATGAGCACCCCGGAGCCGGCCGAATCCGCCGGGCGGACGCCGTCGGGCTCGGCGCCCTCGCGTCTCGATCCGGCCGAGTCGACCAAGGCGTATCTGCGTCGGCGCCAGGTGCTGGCCGCCGTTCTGCTGGCGGTGTCGGCGCTCGCGCTGTGGTCGGCGTCGCGGCTGGTGTGGTGTCGGGTGCTCGCCTCCGACGGGTTGGCGCCGCCGCGGACATTCGAGGTCAAAGGCTCGGACTGGAGTCCCTGGCTGACCCCGCTCGCGCTGGTCTTGTTGGCGGCTATCCTGGCCGCCTTCTCGCTGCGTGGTTGGGGATTGCGCGTGATCGCGATCCTTGTGGCGGCGGCCGGAGTGCTCTCGGCGGTACCGGCGCTCTCCCTGATCACCGGCGGCGCCGATTCCGACTACGCCGCGAGCGCCGCCGACATCCCCGGGCGCTTTCAGGTGCTGCTCATCACCACTGTCGACTGGGCTGCGGCTGTCGTTCTGGTGGGGTCGTTGTGCTCGGTGCTGGCCGGGGTCCTGCTGCTGCGGGTTGCCGGCGGGGCGTCGGGCATGTCATCGAAGTACCAGACGCCGGGCGCGCGTCGGGAAGAGTTGGAACGCCAGATCTTCGCCGAGCACGAGCAGCGCCGACACCAGCCGGACGGCCAGGACGGTGGTGTGGCGCCCGCGAGCCGCCCCGCGCGTGCCGACGACCCTGCGGGAGGTAACGACGCACCGCCCGCGAACGAACGCATGATGTGGGACGCGTTGGACACCGGGATCGACCCCACCGACGTCGACGGCGACACCTCGGCCACCGGTCCCGAGGCCGGGCCCCGCGCGGACCCGCCACAGGCGCCATCGGACGGTCGATCCGACGAGCCCGACAACCGATGATCCGACCGCGGCTGATCGGCCAACCCGGGCACAACGCAGATCCGGCACCGGTTTACGCTGAGAGCACACGAACACCGAAAGGGGGCCACCCGCGTGAGTACGCCAACTGTCCTCGACTCCATCATCGAAGGAGTGCGAGCCGACGTGGCCGCACGCGAGGCCGTCATCGACTATGCCGCGATCAAGGCGGCCTCGGCCAAGGCTCCAGAAGCCAAGGACGCGATGGCCGCATTGCGTCAGCCCGGCATCGGCGTGATCGCCGAGGTCAAGCGGGCCAGCCCATCGAAGGGTGATCTGGCCGCCATCGGTGATCCGGCGGATCTCGCGAGCGCCTATGAAGCCGGTGGTGCGCGCATCATCAGCGTGCTCACCGAGGAACGGCGCTTCCGCGGGTCGCTGGCCGACCTCGACAGTGTGCGCGCCGCGGTGAACATCCCGGTGTTGCGCAAGGACTTCATCGTCGGGCCCTACCAGATTCACGAGGCCCGCGCGCACGGCGCCGATGTGATCCTGCTGATCGTGGCGGCCTTGGAACAGAATGTTCTCGCCGCACTGCTGGACCGCACCGAGAGTCTGGGCATGACCGCTCTGGTGGAGGTGCACACCGAAGAAGAGGCCGACCGCGCGCTGGAGGCCGGAGCATCGGTGGTCGGCGTCAACGCCCGCAATCTCAAGACCCTCGAGGTCGATCGCGACAGTTTCGCCAGGATCGCCCCCGGCTTGCCCACCCAGGTGATCCGGATAGCGGAGTCGGGTGTACGCGGCACGGCAGACCTGCTCGCCTACGCCGGTGCCGGCGCGGACGCCGTGCTGGTCGGCGAGGGACTCGTCACCAGTGGTGATCCGCGGGCCGCCGTCTCGGAGTTGGTTACCGCCGGTACGCATCCGTCCTGCCCGAAACCGGTTCGCTGACCGGCGGTTCGGTCCCGGCGAAACCCTTGCTTCCCACCCCTGCCAGTACGACGAGAGAACAGTGACCGCCAACACCCACAGCTCAGACGTCAGGTATCCGACAGCGAGCGCCGGCTTGGCATCGCGCACCTCCATCGAACCCGATCAGGGCGGGCATTTCGGTGTGTACGGCGGCCGTCATGTACCCGAAGCCCTGATGGCGGTGATCGACGAGGTCACCACCACCTACGAGAAGGTCCGGTCCGACGACGACTTCCTCGCCGAACTCGACCGGTTACAGCGTGACTACACCGGACGGCCGTCTCCGATGTACGAGGCGAAGCGGCTGCGTGAGGCGGCCGGTGGGGCGCGGATCTTCCTCAAGCGCGAAGACCTCAACCACACCGGATCCCACAAGATCAACAACGTGCTGGGTCAGGCGCTGCTCGCGCAGCGGATGGGCAAGACCCGGGTCATCGCCGAAACCGGTGCCGGACAGCACGGGGTGGCGACGGCGACCGCGTGTGCACTGCTCGGCCTGGAGTGCGTGGTCTACATGGGCCGCGTGGACACCGACCGGCAGGCCCTGAACGTGGCGCGGATGCGGCTGCTCGGCGCGGACGTGATCGCGGTGGACAACGGCTCGGCGACCCTCAAGGACGCCATCAACGAGGCCATGCGTGACTGGGTCACCAACGCGCACAACACCTATTACTGCTTCGGCACCGCCGCCGGCCCGCACCCGTTCCCGATGATGGTGCGCGATCTGCAGCGGGTGGTCGGGTTGGAGGCACGCGCACAGATCCTGGAGCAGGCCGGGCGGCTCCCCGACGCGGTGACCGCTTGTGTCGGTGGCGGGTCCAACGCCATCGGCATCTTCCACCCGTTCATCGACGACACCGACGTCCGCCTGGTGGGGTTCGAAGCGGCCGGCGACGGCGTCGAGACCGGTCGGCATGCGGCCACGTTCACCGGCGGCACCCCGGGCGCGTTTCAGGGCGCGTACTCCTATCTGTTGCAGGACGAAGACGGGCAGACCACCGAGTCGCACTCGATCTCGGCCGGACTCGACTATCCCGGGGTCGGACCCGAGCACGCCTACCTCAAAGACATCGGGCGGGCCACGTACCGGCCGATCACCGATGCCGAAGCGATGGATGCGTTGGCCCTGTTGAGTCGTCGGGAGGGGATCATCCCCGCGATCGAGTCCGCGCACGCGGTGGCCGGTGCGCTGAAGCTGGGCCGTGAGCTCGGTGACGGCGCGATCATCGTGGTGAGTCTGTCCGGTCGCGGAGACAAGGACGTCGACACGGCTGCCCGCTGGTTCGAGCTGTTCGACAAACCGCCGTCACAGGACGAGGCGTCCGCGGGCGGCGAACAGACGGGGGAGACGGTATGACCGCCACGATCCGACACACCGCTCCGTCCCGGCTCGGCGCCACTTTCGCGAGGTGCCGTGACGAAGGCCGCGGCGCCCTGATCGGCTATCTTCCGGTTGGTTATCCCACCGTGGAGACGTCGCTGGAGTCCTTCCGCACGATGGTGGCCGCCGGCTGCGACATCATCGAGGTCGGCGTCCCGTACTCCGACCCGGTGATGGACGGACCGACCATCCAAGAGGCTGCCGACACCGCCCTGAGCAGCGGGGTCCGCGTCCGAGACGTGTTCACCGCCGTGCAGGCCATTGCCGATGCCGGTGGGCAGGCCGTGGTGATGAGCTACTGGAATCCAGTTCTGCAGTACGGGGTGGATCGGTTCGCGCGCGACCTGGCTGCGGCCGGTGGGGCCGGAATGATCACCCCGAACCTCATTCCCGAAGAGGGCGCCGAATGGCATGCCGCCTCCGATGAGCACGACCTCGACCGGATCTATCTGGTCGCCCCGTCCTCGACGGCCGAGCGCCTGGCCATGACGGTCGACGCCTCGCGCGGATTCATCTACGCCGCGTCCACGATGGGTGTCACGGGGGCGCGCGACGCCGTGTCCGACGCGGCACCGGAACTGTGCGCGCGGGTTCGCACCCACTCCGACATCCCGATCGGCGTGGGTCTCGGTGTGCGCAGCGGGGTGCAGGCGGCGCAGATTGCGGGCTACGCGGACGGCGTGATCGTCGGGTCGGCGTTGGTCAGCGCGGCGAAGACAGGTGTCGACGCCCTCGCATCTCTTGTCTCCGAATTGGCCGACGGGGTGCGTTCCCCGGTCTCGACGGCACCCTGATCTGGGCCGACCACGGGTCGGCTAGGGTGGCAGCGTGACGGTGCCGACACTCCTCGCTGGGCCGACGACGATCACCGGATCGACGCATCCGACATCGACGATCCTGGCCTACATCCCGAGCCCTCCTGAGGGTGTCTGGCATCTCGGTCCGGTGCCGATCCGGGCGTACGCGTTGTGCATCATCGTCGGGATCATCGTCGCCGTGTGGTGGGGCAACCGGCGTTGGATCGCCCGCGGCGGCCAGGATGGTGAGGTCCTCGACGTCGCGATCTGGGCGGTGCCGTTCGGCCTGATCGGCGGACGGCTCTATCACGTCGCCACCGACTGGCAGACCTACTTCGGGGACGGGCCCAAGGACCCGATCGACGCCCTCAAGATCTGGGACGGCGGACTCGGCATTTGGGGTGCGGTCCTGCTCGGTGCGCTGGGGGCCTGGATCGGCGCGCGCCACCACGGCATCAAATTGCCGCCGTTCGGCGACGCACTGGCCCCGGCGATCCTGCTGGCCCAAGCCATCGGTCGACTCGGCAACTACTTCAACCAGGAACTGTACGGCCGCGAGACCACCGTGCCGTGGGGACTGGAGATCTACGAGCGGGTCGACGCCAACGGCTTCGCCGACCCCGGCCTGATCTCGGGCACGTCGAACGGGACCGTCGTCGCAGTGGTGCACCCGACGTTCCTCTACGAATTGCTGTGGAACGTCGCGGTGGTGATCGTGCTCGTCGCCGTGGACCGGAGGTTCCGGATCGGCCACGGGCGCCTGTTCGCGTTGTACGTAGCGGGCTACTGCGTTGGCCGATTCGGCATCGAACTGATGCGCTCGGACCCCGCGACCCATATCTTCGGCACCCGCATCAACGTGTTCACCGCCGTGCTGGTGTTCGCCTGTGCGGCCGCCTACTTCCTGGTCGCGCCGAAGGGTCGCGAGCAGGGGCTCGAGATCTACCACGCCGACCGCGCCGAGGAACTCGAGGCGATGGGTGCGGTCGG
Organism: Gordonia tangerina; assembly: GCF_021556435.1. Classification (GTDB taxonomy): domain Bacteria; phylum Actinomycetota; class Actinomycetes; order Mycobacteriales; family Mycobacteriaceae; genus Gordonia; species Gordonia tangerina. Next base: position 115,438 of record NZ_JAKGCU010000005.1, on the reverse strand, counting down.
CTACATCGATGACCGCGCCGACGGCCCCGATCATGAGGTCGACGAACAAGCGCGCGCCGCCGACCGACAACCGAGCTCTGCGCAGGACGCGCTGGCTGCCGCGATCGCCCGGCACACCCCACGGGACGCGGAAGGTGAACCGATCACGTCGTCGAGCAGCAGCGACGCGTGGGTCCTCGAGTCCGACCGCGACACCGCCGAGCAGGCCGAGGGAACCCCCCAGGACGCCGAGGGAACCCCCGAGGATGCCGAGGGAACCCCCGAGGATGCCGAGGGAACCCCCGAGGACGCCGACGGAACCCCCGAGGACGCCGAGGGAACCCCCGACGACGCCGACGGAACCCCCGACGACGCCGACGGAACCCCGGATGTCGTCGAGGGAACCTCGGACGACGCCGACAACACCGCCGACGACACCGACGCCAAGTAGCAGCCCGCCCGGCACACGTCCGGACGACGATCCGGCATCGATCACAGCGCGGAAATCGGCACCGCTGGTTTCGGTCGGATAGAGTGGTTTTTCACGGCGTCCCGGATCAGCCCATCCGACTCGGTCGCCGATGTTGCTCCACGGGCCAGCGTTGTCCCTGAGGACAATCGAGCATTGCGATTCGTCACGAGTCGAGTGGAGGTTCGAGATGTTGTTTTCTGCGCTGCCGGCCAAACAGGGGTTGTATGACCCCGCAGCAGAAGTCGATTCCTGTGGCGTTGCCATGGTGACCGACGTGTACGGCCGTCGGTCCCATTCGATCGTCGCCGACGGGTTGCTCGCCCTTGAGAATCTCGAGCATCGCGGCGCTGCCGGCGCGGAGGTCAACTCGGGCGACGGTGCGGGCATCCTCATCCAGCTGCCAGACGAGTTGCTGCGGGCAGTGGTCGACTTCGACCTGCCCGCACCCACCGCCGCCGGCGACAACACCTACGCCGCGGGGAATTGCTTCCTGCCGGTCGACCCGGCGTTGCGGGAACGCGCGATCGAGCGGGTGACCGGACTCGCCGCCGACGAGGGCATCACGATCCTCGGTTGGCGCGACCTGCCCGTCGACCCGGACGGCGCCGACATCGGTGAAACCGCACTGGGCTGCATGCCCTACATGATGCAGCTGTTCGTCACCGTCGAGCCCGCCGCCGGCGCCGGCCGCATTGGCGGCCTCGAACTCGACCGCTTCATCTACCCCTTCCGCAAACAGGCCGAACGTGTCACCGCCGAGATCGACGAAGCCGGGACCGGGCTGTACTTCCCGTCGCTGTCGAGTCGGACCATGGTCTACAAGGGCATGCTCACCACGATGCAGCTGCCGCTGTACTACGACGACCTACGCGACGATCGCTGCCACAGCGCCATCGCGATCGTGCACTCGCGCTTCTCCACCAACACCTTTCCCTCGTGGCCGCTGGCCCACCCGTTCCGGTTCGTTGCCCACAACGGTGAGATCAACACCGTGCGCGGTAATCGCAACCGAATGCGGGCGCGCGAGGCGCTGCTCGAGACCGACCTCATCCCCGGAGACCTGAAGCGGGCATTCCCGATCTGCACACCGGAGGCGTCGGACTCGGCGTCCCTCGACGAGGTACTCGAACTGCTACACCTCGGCGGTCGCAGCGTGCATCACGCGGTGATGTTGATGGTGCCCGAGGCATGGGAAAACGTGCCCCACATGGAGTCCAAGCGCCGCGCGTTCCTGCAGTTCAACGCCTCGATGATGGAGGCATGGGACGGTCCCGCGTGTGTCACCTTCACCGACGGCGCGGTGGTGGGCGCCGTCCTCGACCGAAACGGACTGCGCCCCGGACGCTGGTGGCAGACCCGCGACGGCCGCGTCATCTTGGCATCGGAGGCCGGCGTCCTCGACGTCCCGGTCGACGACGTGATCGCCAAGGGGCGACTCGAACCCGGCCGGATGTTTCTGGTCGACACCCGGCAGGGCCGGATCGTCCCCGACGAGGAGATCAAGGCCGACCTCATCGACGCCGAACCCTACGACGAGTGGCTGCACGCCGGACTTCTCGACATCGCAACGCTGCCGGCGCGACCGGTGTACAAACCCAACCACGACACCGTGGTCCGCCGGCAACTGTCGTTCGGGTACACCGAAGAAGATCTCCGTGTCCTGCTCACACCGATGGCCGCGTCGGGCTACGAGCCGCTCGGTTCGATGGGTACCGACACCCCCGTCGCCGTGTTGTCCCAACGTTCCCGGCTGCTCTACGACTATTTCGTCGAACTGTTCGCGCAGGTCACCAACCCACCATTGGACGCCATCCGCGAGGAGATCGTCACCTCGATGGCACGGGTGATGGGACCCGAACAGAATCTGCTGAACCCGACCGCGGCCTCATGCCGCCAGATCCTGCTGCGTTGGCCGGTGATCGGCAACGACGACCTCGCCAAACTGGTGCACATCAATGACGACGGCGACAACCCCGGTTTGTCGGCGAAGGTGCTGCACAGCCTGTACGACGTCGACGACGGCGGTGCCGGGTTGGCCGCCGGCCTCGAAGATCTGCGTACCCGGGCGAGTCAGGCGATCGCCGAGGGGCACTCCACATTGGTGATCTCCGATCGCCACACCGACCGCGACCATGCCCCCATCCCGTCGCTGCTGGCGACATCGGCGGTGCATCACCATCTGGTGCGCACCAAGGAGCGCACGAAGGTCGCGCTGGTGATCGAATCCGGCGATGCCCGCGAGGTCCACCACATCGCCACCCTCATCGGCTTCGGTGCCGCCGCAGTCAATCCGTACCTCGCGTTGGAGACGATCGACGACCTCATCGCCGAGGGTGAACTCATCGGTGTGTCGCCGTCGAAGGCTTCCCGCAACTATCTCGAAGCGCTCGGCAAGGGCGTGCTGAAGGTGATGAGCAAGATGGGTATCTCCACCATCAGCTCATATACCGGGGCACAGGCTTTCGAGGCCGTCGGCCTGTCGTCGGCGGTGGTCAAGGAGTACTTCACGCGGACCGTGTCGCGCATCGAGGGTGTGGGCCTCGACGAACTCGCCGAAGAAGTACGTATGCGGCATCACCGCGCGTTCCCGGAGAACCCGACCGAACAGGTGTACCGGCGCCTCGACGTCGGTGGTGAATACCAGTACCGCCGCGAGGGTGAACTGCATCTGTTCACCCCCGAGACGATCTTCCTCCTGCAGCATGCGACGAAGACCGGCCAGGCGGAGGTCTTCCAGAAGTACTCCGACGAGGTCGACAAACTGTCCCGCGAAGGTGGCACACTGCGCGGGCTGTTCGACTTCGACCTCGGTGCCCGCGACCCTATCCCGCTCGAAGAGGTCGAGCCGGCCGAAGCCATCATGACGCGGTTCAACACCGGCGCGATGAGCTATGGATCGATCTCGGCCGAGGCGCATGAGACGATCGCCATCGCGATGAACCGGATCGGCGGCCGATCCAACTCCGGTGAGGGCGGCGAAGACGTCGACCGGCTCTACGACCCGGAGCGGCGCAGTGCGGTCAAGCAGGTCGCTTCTGGGCGTTTCGGCGTTACCAGCGACTATCTGACCAACGCCACCGACATCCAGATCAAGATGGCCCAAGGTGCGAAACCCGGTGAGGGCGGCCAGCTTCCCGCCTACAAGGTGTATCCGTGGATTGCCAAGACCCGTCATTCCACGCCCGGCGTTGCACTCATCTCACCGCCGCCGCATCATGACATCTACTCGATCGAGGATCTCGCCCAGCTCATCCACGACCTCAAGAACGCCAACGCCGACGCGAGGATCCACGTGAAACTGGTGAGCGCGGTCGGAGTCGGCACGGTGGCCACCGGTGTATCGAAGGCACACGCGGACGTGGTGCTGATCTCCGGTCACGACGGAGGCACCGGCGCGTCGCCGCTGACGTCGCTCAAACACGCCGGCACCCCCTGGGAGATCGGTCTCGCCGATGCTCAACAGACATTGATGCTCAACGGGTTACGCGACCGCATCACCGTGCAGTGTGATGGTGCGCTGCGGACCGGCCGCGACGTCATCATGGCGGCGCTGCTCGGTGCCGAAGAGTACGGATTCTCCACCGCACCGTTGATCGTGGCCGGCTGCATCATGATGCGGGTCTGTCATCTCGACACCTGCCCGGTAGGTGTCGCAACGCAGAACCCGGTGTTGCGTTCACGTTTCACCGGTCAGGCCGAACATCTGGTCAACTTCTTCCGCTTCGTCGCCGAGGACGTCCGGAAGTATCTGGCGCAGTTGGGTTATCGCACGCTTGATGAAGCGATCGGGCAGTCGCAGCGGCTGCACACCGATGAGGCCGTCGCGCATTGGAAGAGTAAGGGCCTCGACCTCGCTCCCATCTTCCGCAAGTTCGAGGACAAAGGTCCCACCCGCCGGTTGCGCGGCCAGGATCACGGCCTGGACCGCGCGCTCGATCAGACCTTCATCCAGCTCGCCGAAGGAGCGCTCGAGGACGCCCACCCGGTCACCCTGGAACTGCCGGTGCGCAACGTCAACCGCACAGTCGGCACCCTGCTCGGATCGGCGGTGACCCGCCGCTACGGTGCCGAGGGGCTGGCCGCGGACACCATCACGGTGAACCTGACCGGTTCGGCCGGACAGTCGCTGGGCGCATTCCTGCCGCCGGGCGTCACCATCAGCCTTGCCGGCGACACCAACGACTACGTCGGCAAGGGGCTGTGTGGCGGCAAGATCATCGTCCGGCCCAATCCCGACGCGTGGTTCATCGCCGAAGACCAGGTGATCGCGGGAAACACCATCCTGTACGGCGCGACGTCGGGCCAGGTGTACCTGCGCGGACGGGTCGGCGAACGGTTCTCCGTCCGCAATTCGGGTGCCACAGCGGTGGTCGAGGGTGTGGGTGACCATGCCTGCGAATACATGACGGGCGGTCGGGTGGTGATCCTCGGACCCACCGGGCGCAATCTGGCGGCGGGTATGTCCGGCGGCATTGCATACGTCTACGACCTCGACGAGTCCAAGGTGAACATGGCCATGGTCGAATTGCTTCGCCCGGATCCCGACGACCTACAGTTCCTGCACGACACGATCACCAGACACACCGAACTGACCGGCTCGGCGATCGGTGCGTCGATGCTGGCCGACTGGCCGCGGCGATGCCTGGGCTTCACCAAGGTGATGCCGACCGACTACAAACGGGTTCTCGATGCGGCGCGGATGGCCGAAGCCGAAGGCCGCGACGTCGATTCAGCGATCATGGAGGCGGCACGTGGCTGATCCGCGCGGATTTCTGGAGGTTCCGAAGAAGGAATCGAAGTACCGTCCCGTCGCCGAGCGGGTACAGGACTGGGGCGACGTGTACGCCCATCCCGACAACCCGATGCTCGAGCTCACTGATGTGTCCGAACAGGCCCGCCGGTGCATGGACTGCGGGATCCCGTTCTGTCACTCCGGCACTGCCGGTTGTCCGCTGGGGAATCTGATCCCAGAGTGGAACGATCTGGTGCGTCGCGGACGATGGGATGCGGCCAGCGCAAGGTTGCACGCCACCAACAATTTTCCGGAGTTCACCGGGTTGGTGTGTCCGGCACCGTGTGAGGCCGCATGCGTGTTGTCGATCTCGGAGGCCACCACCGGCGGCAGCGTCACCATCAAACGCATCGAGAAGACCATCGCCTACGAATCGTGGGCGGAGGCGATCATCGGGCCCGAGCCGCCGGCATCGCGATCGGGCAAGTCGGTCGGTGTGGTGGGGTCGGGGCCGGCGGGTCTGGCGGCCGCTCAGCAGCTCACCCGGGCCGGTCACGACGTGACCGTCTACGAGCGGGACGATCGGATCGGCGGATTGCTGCGCTACGGCATCCCGGAGTACAAACTGCCGAAGTCCGACATCGATCGCCGGGTCGCGCAGATGCGAGCCGAAGGTACCGAATTCGTCGTCAATTGTGATGTGGGTGTTGATCTGTCTGTCGCCGATCTGCAGGCGAAGCACGACGCGGTGGTCTTGGCCATCGGTGCGATGGAGGCACGCGACAACCCTGTCCCCGGACGCGACCTGGCCGGCGTACATCTGGCCATGGAGCATCTGGTGCCGGCCAACAAGGAATGCGAAGGTGACGGGCTCTCGCCGGTCACCGCGGCCGGTAAACACGTGGTCATCATCGGCGGCGGTGACACCGGTGCGGACTGTCTGGGTACGGCACATCGCCAAGGTGCCGCATCGGTGGTGCAGCTCGACTACAACCCGGCGCTGCCCGAGGACCGCGACGACGACCGATCACCGTGGCCCACCTGGCCACTGGTGATGCGCACATCCTCGGCCCACGCCGAGGGCGGTGTGCGCAAGTACGAGGTGGCAGTGCAGCGTTTCGTCGGCGATGCCAACGGCAACGTTGCGGCGATGGTCCTCGCGGAAGTCGAGGTCACCCGGGAAACCGATGGTCGCCGAGTGGTGACACCGGTCAGTGAGGAGTTCGAGATCCCTTGTGAATTGGCCCTTTTCGCTATCGGCTTTGCCGGTGTGCGTAGGGGTCAGTTGCTCGACGACCTCGGTATCGAGCCGAATCGGCGCGGGGCGCTCTCGTGTGGAAGCGACTGGCAAACCGACGCGCCCGGGGTGTTCGTGTGTGGGGATGCGCATCGTGGGGCATCGCTGGTGGTGTGGGCGATCGCGGAGGGACGGTCCACCGCCCGGGCCGTCGATGAGTTCCTGATGGGTGAATCGGACCTGCCGTCACCGGTCCGGCCGGCGGCCTTGCCGCTGTCGGTGCGATGAGTGTTCACTCGTCCGATGGTGATTTCGACAACCCGACATGGCGAGCGGATGACCAATCGTCGCCGGGATAGAGATGGCGTGGCAACGGGACTAAGGTGATCACAGTGACACGTCGTACAAAGATCGTTTGCACCCTCGGACCGGCCACAAGCTCGGACGAGAAACTGAAAGAGCTCGTCGAGGCGGGCATGGATGTGGCTCGGATGAACATGAGCCACGGCACCCACGATGTCCATCGAGAGGTCTATGCGCGTGTGCGCAAGGCCAGCGACGCCGCAGGCAAAGCGGTGGGTGTGCTGGCTGACCTGCAGGGACCCAAGATCCGGCTGGGGAAGTTCCGCGACGAAGGGACGCTCAACGGCGAGGTCATGTGGGACACCGGCGACGAAGTGCGGATCACCGTCGACGACATCGAAGGTACCCAGGATCGGGTGTCGACCACCTACAAACAGCTTGCCGAGGATGCATCGGTGGGCGATCGCCTGCTGGTCGATGACGGCAAGGTCGGGCTGACCGCGACCGCGATCGACGGCAACGACGTCGTCTGCCGGGTCACCGAAGGCGGTCCGGTCAGTAACAACAAGGGTTTATCACTGCCCGGGATGAACGTCTCGGTGCCCGCGATGGCGGAAAAGGACATTGCCGACCTGGAATTCGCCCTGAAACTCGGCGTCGACATGATCGCTCTGTCGTTCGTGCGCAGCCCGGCCGACATCGAGATCGTGCACGAGGTGATGGACCGTGTCGGTCGGCGCGTGCCGGTGATCGCGAAGCTCGAGAAGCCGGAAGCGATCGACAACCTCGAGGCGATTGTCCTGGCTTTCGACGCCATCATGGTCGCCCGCGGCGATCTCGGTGTCGAGTTGCCCCTCGAAGAAGTGCCGCTGGTGCAGAAGCGGGCCATTCAGATGGCGCGCGAGAACGCCAAGCCGGTCATCGTGGCGACCCAGATGCTCGACTCGATGATCGAGAACTCGCGCCCGACCCGCGCTGAGGCTTCTGATGTCGCCAACGCCGTGCTCGACGGTGCAGACGCGGTAATGCTCTCCGGTGAGACCTCGGTGGGCAAGTGGCCGATCGATGCGGTGCTGACCATGGACAAGATCGCCCGCGCCGTCGAGGGCGGCTCGCGTGATGTGCCGCCGCTGTCGCATGTGCCGCGAACCAAGCGGGGCATCATCTCCTATGCTGCCCGCGACATCGGCGAGCGGCTGGAGGTCAAGGCGCTCGTGGCGTTCACCCAGTCCGGTGACACCGTGCGGCGCCTGGCCCGGCTGCATTCACGGCTGCCGTTGCTCGCGTTCACCCCGACCCAGGCGGTGCGCAGTCAGCTCGCATTGAGTTGGGGCACGGAGACGTTCATCGTCGATCACGTCGACACCACCGACCACATGATCGACCAGGTGGATCATCAGCTCCTGAAGATCGGTCGCCTCAAGGAGGGTGACGTGGTGGTGATCGTCGCGGGCGCACCGCCCGGCACCGTCGGCTCCACCAACATGATCCACGTCCACCGCATCGGCGAACAGGATCACTGACCCACCTCCCGCAGGTCGAGTAGCCGAGGAGCGCGCGCCCTTTTCGCTGGTCGGGTAGCTGAGGAGTGCGCGCCCTTTCCGCTGGTCGGGTAGCCGACGAGTGCGCGCCCTTTCCGCTGGTCGAGTAGCCGACGAGCGGCAGCGAGGAGGCGTATCGAGACCCCGCACCCTCAACACATAGGGTGTGCTCTCATGACCGCACAATCCGAGGACCTCGGTAAACTGCTCGCCCTGCTCGACGTCGAACAGCGCGACGACGACCTCTTCATCGGGCAGCACCCCGAGCAGAAGACGGCCCGCACATTCGGAGGACAGCTCCTTGGGCAGGGTGTGGTCGCGGCATCGCGCACCCTCACCCGGGGCAACCCGCCGATCCACGCGTTGCACGCGCATTTCATCCGCGGTGGTGACGTGAACAAGCCGCTCGAATACCACGTCGCGCGGTTCCGCGATGGAAAAGCCTTCGCAAACCGTCAGGTCACCGCCATGCAGGACGGTGCCGAGGTGTTCACGATGCTGGTGGCCTTTCAGGACAATGCGGCCGGGCTCGAGCACGCGGTGGAGATCCCGCAGGTGCCCTACCCGGAGGAATTGCCACCGTTGGGCGAGCATTTCAAGGGTTTCGAGGATCGGATCGCGACCTTCGTGAACGCTATGCACCCGATCGATATTCGCTTCGCGAACGACCCGACCTGGAAGGTGCGCGACGCAGGGGAGAAGCTCAAGGACAATCGGGTCTGGATGAAGACCGACGGTGAGATGCCCGACGATCCGATCATGCATGTGGCCGCCATGTGTTATGCCTCGGATACCACCGTCCTCGACTCGATCATCACCACACACGGGTTGTCGTGGGGGATCGACCGTCTTTTCGCCGCGACGGTGAACCATTCGATGTGGTTTCACCGCGAGTTCCGTTTCGATGACTGGCTGCTCTACGCCACCCGCTCTCCGGTGGCATCGGGCTCGCGCGGCATGGGATCGGGACGCTTCTGGATGCGCGACGGCACGCTGGCGACCTCGGTGGTGCAAGAAGCGCTGATCAAATACTTCCCACCGAAGAGCTGACCGCACAGATGGCACACTGGTCGCCATGACCTCAGCCCAGCCGCCCCGGTCGGATGGGTGGCCGCATACACAGCCGGAATACTGGCTGCAGCCCGGACCGATGCTGCCGCAACGTACCTGGCAACGACGTACCCGCTCGCCGATCATCCTCGTCAGTGCGGTCGCAGGCTTGGTGCTGGCCGCGGTCGCTGTGCTCGCGGTGATGGTGGGTTCGGTCGCCGCGGCCTCCTTCGGAGCGCGCGGGGTCGTGCTCTGCGCGACCGGTGCCGCCGACGTGGCCCCCGGATCGCCGGTGCGGATCTATGACGAGACCGGCGAAGAACTGGCGTCCACCCGGCTCGGTGCCCCGCGAACCGAGGACGGGCGCTGCGAGATGCCGTTCACCGCCGACGATGTGCCCGCCGCACGGGGTGGCTACGTCGTACGCATCGGAGATTCGTTCCAGGAGACCGTTTCTGAGTCCGCACTCAGCGAAGGGGCAGTGCTGCGCCCCGTGTCGTGACGCGTGTGCTCTTATCCCATGTGCCCTTGTCCCATGTGCCGTTGTCCGGTGCGTGGCGTTCACCCGGGATAGACTTCGGCGATCTGTCGGTCGTCGGCTTGCGCTGACGTGTGCATGGAGGGGATGCGTGGACGAGAGCATCGACTGGAGCCACGAGTGGCTTGCCTCGACGATCTGGCTGGCCATCGCGTTCGCGATCTCGGCTGCCGCCGGAATCGCCATCTGCGCCGCGCTTGCGCGATACACGAAGTGGGGCCGTCAATTCTGGCGTCTGTCTCGGGGCTTTTTCACCGGCCCAGGCAAGTGGCTCACGTGGACCATCCTTGCCGGGCTGCTGTTGTTGACCCTGCTCAGCGTGCGCCTCAACGTTCTGATTTCCTACCAGTACAACGACATGTACACCGCAATGCAGGGTATCGCCGAGGGACTCGTCCAGGGCGATCTCGCTGCGCGCGACTCCGCCGCGTCCGCGTTCTGGCGTGCGATCGGGATCTTTGGCTTGTTGGCCACCCTCCACGTCATTCGTTCTCTCGTCGACTTTTATGCCGGTCAGGCCTTTGATATTCGATGGCGAACGTGGATGACCGACCGGATGACGGCCGATTGGCTCGACGGACAGGCCTACTACCGCAACCGTTTCGTCGGCGAGGCCAACATCGACAACCCGGATCAGCGTATCGAAGCAGACATCACCAACTTCGTCACGTATTCGCGAGGCCTCGCGTTTGGTGCCGTCTCCGCCGTCGTTTCGATCGTGTCGTTCACCAAGATCTTATGGGACCTTTCGGGACCGTTGACGATCCTCGGTGTCACGTTCCCGCGCGCGATGATGTGGATCGTCCTCAGCTACGTCTTGGTGACCACAGTGATCGCGTTCTATATCGGCCGACCGTTGATTCGACTGAACTTCTTGAACGAACGTCTCACCGCCAATTTCCGCTACGCGTTGGTCCGCATTCGCGATGGCGCCGAGAACGTGGCGTTCTATCGCGGGGAGGGGGTGGAGCGTGCGGGCCTGCTCTCTCGCTTTGCTGAGGTCATTCGGAACTTCTGGCGAATTGTCTTCCGGACGTTGAAGTTCAACGGGTGGAACCTCACGGTCAATCAGACCGCTGTCGTCTTCCCGCTGATAGTTCAGGCTCCTCGGTTCATCGCCGGCGAGATCACCCTCGGAGCGGTGATGCAGTCGTCGACAGCCTTCGGCAACATGCATGACTCGCTTTCGTTCTTCCGCGAGTCCTATGACGAGTTCACCGAACTGCGAGCGTCGCTGATCCGTCTCGACGGTCTGCACGACGCGAACAACAAGTCACGCGAGCTGAGGCGGATACCGACGGAGGAGAGCCAAGAGCGGCGTCTTGCGCTGCAGAACGTGGACATCACCACACCTGATGACCGTCCGTTGGTGAGGTCGTTGTCGCTGTCGATGACACCTGGAGACGCACTGGTGGTCAAGGGCAGTTCCGGTTCGGGAAAGACGACGCTGCTGCGCGGCATTGCCGAGATGTGGCCGTTCGTCGACGGCGAGGTCGATCGTCCGCTCGGACGACGCACCCTGTTCCTGTCCCAGATCCCGTACATCCCGCTCGGCGACCTACGCACCGCGGTCGCCTACCCGGCCGCGCCCGACGACGTCGGCGACGACGCGATCCGCTCCGCCTTGCAGCGGGTCTTCCTTCCGCATCTCGTCGACCGCCTCGACGAGGAAGAGGACTGGTCGAAGGTGCTGTCACCGGGGGAGCAGCAGCGGGTGGCATTCGCGCGCATCTTGCTGACCCGTCCGGAGGTGGTGTTCATGGACGAGGCGACCTCGGCGGTCGACGAGGGGCTCGAGTACTCGCTGTACTCGCTGATCCGCGCGGAACTGCCGGAGACGATCCTGGTGTCGGTGAGTCATCGCAGTACCACCGATCAGCACCACACAGAGGTCCTCGAACTCACCGGCGGTGGCGAGTGGGAGCTGCGCCCGGTGACCACCTGAGTCTGCTCGGCCGATCGCGAATGTTCGTCTGACGACGTCGTTTTACTTTCGGATTACCAATCGCACGGAAGTCTGTCGGCGCCGCACAGTGCTCGGTACTGTGATGTCGACCACTCTGACCAGACGAGCGAGGACATCGGTCATGACGCAGACAGAACAGATCACCTTTCCCCACGAGACGGGGGCCCAGGTGACCACATTGCCCGAGGCGTTCCAACAGTCGATCACCGTCCGCCCCGACGCAGTAGCCCTGCGCACAGTCGGCGGAATCCAGGAGATCACGTGGGCGGAGTACGGGCGGCGGGTGGAGGCGATCGCCCGTGGGCTCGCGACACTCGGTGTCGGCCACGGCGACACCGTCGGCATCATGCTGACCAACCGCCCCGAGTTCCATCTCGTCGACACGGCCGCCCTGCACCTGGGCGCAATTCCGTTCTCCATTTACAACACCAGCGCGTCGGACCAGATCGAGTACCTGTTCGGCAACGCGGAGAACTCAGTCGTGGTCACCGAACAGGTGTTCCTGCCGGCGCTTCGCGCGGCGAACACGAATGTCACCACGACGATCGTCGTCGACGGCACGGCCAGTGATGCGATGTCGCTTGCCGACCTCGAACAGGCCGCCGCACCTGAGGGTTTCGACTTCGAGGCGTCGTGGCGCGCGGTGCAACCCGACGACCTCGCCACCCTGATCTACACGTCGGGAACCACCGGGCCGCCCAAGGGTGTCGAGATCACCCACCGCAACATCATCGCCGAACTCGCGGCACTCGCCGAGCATGTCCAGGCAGGCTTCGACGACCGGGTGATCTCGTATCTCCCCGCCGCGCACATCGCCGATCGCGTATCGTCGCACGCCGCCAACATGGTGCGCGGTATCCAGATCACCACGGTGCCCGATCCGCGGGAGATCGCCGCTGCGCTGCCAGAAGTGCGTCCCACGTTCTTCTTCGGCGTGCCGCGTGTGTGGCAGAAGATCCGCGCCGGTATCGAGGCGAAGATGTCCGAGGAATCCAGCCCCGTGAAAAAGAACCTGGCGGCATGGGCTCTGGGTGCCGGCGCCTCGGCCGCACGTGCCCACCTCGAAGGCCGCGACCCGGGGCGGGTCGGCGGGCTGCAACACGGCCTGGCCGACAAGCTGGTCCTGCACAAGGTGCGTGAGGCGATCGGCATGGACCAGGTCCACTTCGCCGGCTCCGGTGCCGCGGCCATCCCCGCAGAGGTGCTGGAGTTCTTCCTCGGCCTCGGCGTCCCCGTCCTGGAGGTGTGGGGGATGTCGGAGACCACCGGTGTCTCGACCATGACGACCTCGGAGAACCTCAGGATCGGTACCGTCGGCAAGACGGTCACCGGGGTGGAGGCAAAGATCGCCGACGACGGCGAGCTGCTCATCCGAGGGCCCGTGGTGATGCGGGGTTACCGCAAGCAACCCGAGAAGACCGCGGAGACCATCGACGCGGACGGGTGGCTTGCGACCGGCGACATCGCAAAGATCGACGACGAGGGCAACGTGACCATCGTCGATCGCAAGAAAGAATTGATCATCAACGAGTCGGGCAAGAACATGTCGCCGACCAACATCGAGAACGCCATGAAGGCCGCCTCGTCACTCATCGGCCAGGTGGTGGCGATCGGCGATGGGCGGCCCTACATCTCGGCTTTGGTGGTGCTCGACCCCGACGCGGCGGCTGCCCGGGCGAAGATGCTCAACATCCCCGACGCCGACATGGCGACCCTGTCGAGCAGGACCGAGGTGATCGACGAGGTCACCGCGGCAGTACGGCAGGGCAATGGCAAACTCTCTCGGGTCGAGCAGGTCAAGCGGTTCACGATCGTCCCGGCGGCATGGGACCCGGGTGGGGACGAACTCACCCCGACGATGAAGCTGCGTCGTAAGCCGATTGCGACCAAGTACGCCGAGCGGATCGGCAAGCTGTACGACGATGCCGGCGACGCCGACGTGATCGACCTGCGCTGAGAAGTACCCACGCGCGTCGCGCGGGACACTAGGATCGTGGAGGACGGTCGGGGTAGGGGCGTCATGCCGCGACCGGACACTGCCCTGTCAATCGCGACGCAGCGAGGAAGTCGTCATGACCGAAGAAGTCGTTCCCGACATCGGACCCATCGATTACATAGTTCTGGAGTGGAGTGGGCAGCAGCCGACCGGAGAAGCCATCCCGTACCTCGTCGAACTGGTCGACCGCGGCATCATCCGCGTCATCGATCTCGCGTTCGTGCAGAAGGGTGAGGACGGGACCCTGACGCACCTCGAGATCGACCAACTCGGCGTCGATTTCGAGGTTCTCGACGGTGCGGCGAGCGATCTGATCGGCGAGGACGACATCGCCGAGGCCGCATCGGTCCTGCAACCTGGAACCGCCGCGGCGATCATGGTCTACGAGAATGCCTGGGCCGCACCGTTTGCCGGTGCCCTACGCCGAAACGGTGCCCAGATGGTGGCGTCCGGTCGCATCCCGATGGATGCCTTCGTCGAAGCCGTCGAGGCTGCCGACGCCGCGGACGCCTGACGCTTCGGCCGTCCCCCCTGACCACATCACAGCAAGGAGAACCTCATGCCCGGACTCATCCGCGCGGCCGCACGCACCGCGGTCATCGCCGGTACCGCAACCTCGGTCAGCAATCGTGTCTCACGTCGCCAGGCAAACCGCTGGGCGCAACAGGAGTACGAGAACCAGCAGCGTTACACGCAGCCCGCGCCGGCTCCCGCTCCCGCACCCGCCCCGGCTCCTGCACCCGCCCCGGCAGCGGCACCGCAACAGGACACCATCGAACAACTCAAAGAACTCGGTGCGCTTTATCAGCAGGGCATTTTGACCGAGCAGGAATTCGCTGCCCAGAAGGCCAAGATCCTCGGGAGTTGACGGGTCCTCAGCCGTTCGAGACGCGACGACTGTCGTCGGTATCCGGGGTGCCGAGTTCGGCCCCTGGAATCCGCGGCAGTCGTCGCGCTATCACCAGGCCGAGCGCAGCGAGGAAGATCACCAACAGGATCGCTCCCTTGATCGCGGTGAGTTGCGCGTCGACATAACTGTCGATGAGCGTTGCGACCTCCTGCTCCGGGATCGCGTTCGCCGCCGCGACATCATCGAGCTGATCTCTGCTGATGATCTCGATACCGTCGGCAGATGCGTCGGCGATCTGGCTCTTGGTCGTTTCGGACAAGTCGGGGTCGGCGTGTGCCATTTGGTTGAAGCCGCTACTGAGGGAGGCGATCAGCAGCGCACCCAGCATCGCGACCCCCACCGAGGTTCCGATGTTCTGCGCGGTCCCTTGCAATCCCCCTGCCTCACCGCGGTCACGTTCACTCGCCGACGACATGATCACATTGCCCAACTGCGATGCGATGAAGCCGAAACCGGCGCCGAATACCGCCATCCCGATGGCGAAGGGCACACCCTGGAGTTGCGGTTCGATGGTGCTCACCAAGGTGAACGATCCGGTTATCACCAGTACCAAACCGATCCGGACCATTCGCCGCGGCGACTGTGTCGCAGCGAGTTTCGGGCTGGCGAAGGCGGCGATGAGCATCGCCACCGACATGGGAGCCAACTTCAGGCCGGTGTCGAACGCGTCCTTCAGCAGCACATACTGCAAATAGATCGGGATGACGAAGAACATGCCGCCGATGATGGTCTGCTGGGCGATGAGCATCACCAATCCGTTGCGCAGATGCAGTGTTCGCAGCAGCCGAGGATGCATCAGCGGTGTGCCGTCGCGCGAGATGACATGGTTCTCCCAACCGACGAACCCAATCAAGACGAAGACGCCTGCCGCGATCATGAACGGCACCACCGAGAAACCGAACGGCGTGATCTCGGTCCCCGCGACGGTCAATGCGCCGGAGGGACGGATGAAGCCCCACGAACCGGCCTGCAACAGGGCGATCACGATCAGACCCAGCCCGAAGGCCGACAGCGCCGTGCCGCCCCAGTCGAGGCGACGCGAGCCCGACACTTTGGTGTCGGCGATGACCCTCACGCATGCGATGACGACGATGCAGACCACCGTCTCGGCGGCGAAAACGACCCGCCAGGTCAACGTCTCGGTCACCCATCCACCGATGAGCGGGCCGGCGGCGGCGCCTGCGGCCGCGATCCCGCCGAGGGCACTGTAGGCGGTGGCACGCTCGCGCCCCTCGTAGTTGGCGGCGGTCAACGAGATGATCGCCGGCATCACCAGCACCGCACCGGCGCCCTCGACAAACGACCAACCGAACAGCAGCACACCGATGTTGGGGCTGAAGGCGGTGATGAGTGAACCGGTCCCGTAGACCAGCAACCCGATCGCGAACACCCTCCGCCGGCCGAACAGATCGCCGAGCCGTCCGCCGAACAACATGAACGAGCCCATCACCAGCGTGTACAGGGTGATGGCCAACTGAACCTGCGTCAGCGTGGTGTCGAGGTCCTCCACCACGCTGGACACCGACACGTTCATCACGGTCGTGTCGAGCACCATGATGAACTGTGCGGCGCACAAGATGATGAGAACGCTCCACTTTCGCACCGCGTTCACGCTACGCCCGGTTTCGCGCGCGCCGGATGTTTGTCGCGGCTGGCCGCGGGGAATCATCCAAAACGGGTGAGCCCGGTACGCCGGTAGGTCGACGCGTCGGCCCGGAGGCGATCTCGTGAACCGGACCCGCGCGCCCGAGGCAGTGCCCATAGTGGAAGAGGAGTCGTGACAGCCACGGCTCCGCCGACGAAAGGACGATCGATGGCCCTCGACGACGATGACATCACGACATCCGACTCCGGCGGCGAAGGCGTCGCCGATGGTGGCTCCAATCCGGGTGGACATGACGGTGGGGCCGATGGCACCGCGAATGCCGGTGAGGGTCCTGCCGATGGTGGCTCCAATCCGGGTGGACACGACGGTGGGGCCGATGGCACCGCGAATGCCGGTGAGGGTCCTGCCGACGGCGGCTCCAACCCGGACGGTCATGACGGCGGCGCCGACGGCACCGCCTGAACGACGGAATGCTGAGCCGCTGTATCTCGATCGGTGCCGCGGATTTCGCACGCGATCATTGGGGCCGGCGCCCGTTGCTCAGCCGGGCCGACACGCTCCCGCGTGACTTCGGTGATCTGCTCTCGCCGGCGACCGTCGACGAACTGCTCACCGCACGCGGGGTGCGTGCCCCTTTCATCCGGATGGCCAAGGACGGCGGGTTGCTGGCTCGGGACTGCTATGTCGGTCCGGCAGGCTTCGGAGCGGAGATCGGCGATCAGGTGGACTCGGCGAAGGTGCTGTCGCGTTTTGCCGAGGGTGCCACGATCGTGTTGCAGGGACTGCACCGGTTGTGGCCGCCGGTGATCGACTTCGCGCGGGGTATGGTCGACGATCTCGGCCACCCGGTGCAGACCAACGCCTACATCACCCCACCCGCCAATCGTGGATTCGACCCGCACTACGACGTCCACGACGTGTTCGTCCTTCAGGTGTCCGGCCGCAAACGGTGGTTGGTGCACGATCCGGTGCACCGCGATCCGCTCGACACCCAGCCGTGGACCGATCACCGGCCCGCCATCGAAGCGCGGGCGCGCGAACAGCCGGTGATCGACACGGTCCTCGAGCCCGGCGATGCGGTGTACCTGCCGCGCGGTTGGGTGCATTCGGCGCAGGCGATGGGGGAGACCTCGATTCACCTCACCGTGGGCGTCTCCGCAGTGACCCGACACGACGTCGTCCGAGCCATCGTCGACGCGCTCGGCGACAACGACATGCTTCGCGAATCACTGGCCATTCCACTGGATTTGGCCGATCATGATCAGACCGCGGTCACCGCCCGCTCGGTACTCACCTCGGTGATCGACGTGCTGCGCGAGGAAACCGACGAACTCGCCGATGCGGCAGCGACCCGTCTGTCACGACGCCACGCCGAACGAACCCGTGCGGTGGCGGTGGCACCGTTGGCGACGCTCGACGCGATCGGCCGAGTGGACACAACGACGGCGTTCCGCTGGCGACCCGGTTTGATCGGTTCCCTCCGGCATTCCAACAGCTCTGTCACACTTCGGCTTCCGGACCGTAGCATCACCTTTCCGGCCTCATGCGCCGACGCGCTCGTGGCGATCCGGTCCGGGCAACCCGTGATGGCAGGAAACCTGCCCGGGCTTGACGGTTCCGACGGATGTGTGCTGGTGCGCAGACTATTGCGTGAGGCCGTGCTGGTGCCCGTCGAGCCGTGCCCGATCGAGCCGACGCCCCACGACAGCACCGAGTCCGATGGGTGATCGTCTCCCGTGCAGCGACTCCGCCCGCGACCGCGGTGATCCGATGTTCGGCACCGCGTCGGCCGGGAACAAGTGGGTGCTCCTCGAGATGAGCGGTGCGTGGGGTCCGTCAGCGTTCCTGGAATCCCCGCGGATCCTCGACCCCCGGCTCGGCCGCGCGATCGTGCGGCGCGTGGAGACCGAGCGAATGCGGATCGTCGCGATTCGTCGTCCCGGTCGGCGCCCATCGGTGCCCCGGTGGCGGTGGTTCATCGTCGACGCGCGTCCTGGATCAGAAACGGTGCACCACGGTGAGGTCGCCTCACCGGCGGAGTATCTCGACTTGGCGCTCGATGGGACGGACGGCGAACGGTCCGATGATCCGCTCGTGGCCGTGTGCGCGCACGGCAAACATGACCAGTGCTGCGCGGTGCGGGGGCGCGCCGCCACCGCGGCAATAGCGGCGGAGTACCCGGAGTGGACGTGGGAATGCTCCCACCTCGGTGGGGATCGATTTGCCGCGACGATGATCCTGTTTCCGCATGGGCTCTGCTATGGCGCAGTCGATTCCGCTGACGAACCGTCGGCCATCGTGCGTCGCTACACGCATGGTCGGCTCGACAACGAGTTCCTTCGCGGCCGTACGTCGTTGCCACACGCGGTGCAGGCCGCCCAGTATTTCGTGCGTCGCGCAACCGGCGACGACCGCATCGATGCGCTCAGTCCGGTCGACGTCCGCCGAGGCGACCACCAGATCGAGGTCGTGCTGTCGGGGCCGGATGGACCCATCGGAGTGACCCTGGCAGAGCACATGTCTGATCCGCTGCACTCGACGTGTGCGGCATCGGTGGCCGGGCGCGTCCGGCAGTTCGTGATGGTAGGGATGAACCGGGTGACAAGCTGATCCGTCCGGTCGGGCGGCGGCTCAGGCCGGCGGCCGGGGCTTGGCCTCGACTGCGATCACCGGGGTGCCCACGGTGGCGGTGCCCTCGGCGATCTGATCGACGGACGCGAACTTCTTGGTGTTCATCACCACCACGGGTGTGATCAGCGGGTAGCCCGCCCTCTCGATCACCGCTCGGTCGAAGGTCACCAGCGGGGTGCCCGCATCGACCTTCTGTCCCGCCTTCACCTTGACGTCGAACCCTTCGCCTTTGAGTTGCACGGTGTCGATGCCGACATGGATGAGCAGCTCGATGCCACCGTCGAGTACCAGGCCGAAGGCGTGACCGGTGGGCTGCGCGGCGACGACCATCGCCGCTGCGGGAGCGTAGACGGTATCGCCGGACGGTTCGATCGCCACGCCGCCACCCATGGTGCCCTTGGCGAACACCGGATCGGGTACATCAGACAGCGCCACCACGGTTCCCTCGAGCGGAGCGCCGATCTCGGTGACGACGCCACGCTCGGTGGGGGCGGCCGACTCGGCTGTGGACGGCGCGGTGGCGGTCGCGGCGGGCGCGGTGCTCACGGCGGTGGCGGCGCCGCTCGGCACCGCGGCGGCTGCGGCGGCCGCGGCCACCCCCTCAGCGGAATCGTCGATCGGGATCGCGCCGGCACGTTCGAGTCCGGCGTCGCGGGCGGCCTCGAACTGCGCCTGCTGTTCGGCAGTGCGGTACCCGGACAACACCACCAGGATCATCGCCACGGCGAAAGCGGCGGCGACCGCGATGCCGTAGAGCACGATGCTGTCGAATGCGGGGATCGTCAGCAGCGACGTGAAGACGAACGCGTTCGTGGTCACGCCGCCGCCGATACCGATGATCAGTCCGCCGACGAAGCAGCCGACCAACATTCTCGGATAAATCCGTTTGAAGCGTAGATGGATACCGTAGAGCGAGGGTTCGGAGATGCCGCCCAGGAGTCCGGCGGCCAGCGCGCCGGTGGCGGTCTGCCGCATCTGCATGTCGCGTTCGCGCCACGCGATGAGCAGCACACCGGCAGTGGCCCCGAAGCAAGCGAAGTTCCAGGCGCCCATGGGTCCCTGGATGAAGTCGTAGCCGATGGTCTGGATGTTGAGCAGCATGATCGCGTTGATCGGCCAGTGCAGGCCCAGCGGGACCATGAACGGGTAGGCGAGCGGGATCACGATCGCGAAGATGAACGGGGAGAAGTCGTTGATCGACTTGAGGACGTCGGCCAGACCCGCACCGACGTAGACGCCGATCGGCCCGATGATGAACGCCGTCAACGGGATCATGATGAGCATGGCTAGGAACGGCACGAAGATGAGCTGCACGTTCTCCGGGATGATCTTCTTGAGGTACTTGTACAGCGGGCCCAGAACGGCTGCCATCAGCAGCGGCGGGAACACCTGGGAGCTGTAGTCGAAGACCGTCAGCGGTATGCCGAAGATATCGATGGTCTGGACTTCGAAGCCGAAGACGGTGTTGGTGGTCGCCTGATCCATGAACGCGGTGAAGCCGGGCAGCATGAGTACGGCCATGATGGCGAATCCCACCCACGGATCCGCGTCCAGCTTCTTCGACGCGTTGTAGGCGATCATCAGTGGCAGGAACACGAACACGCACTGCCAACAGAGGTTCACGAACTGCCACGACGGGGACAGGTCGGTGCGGGGGTCGGCCCAGTTGCCGATGATGTCCAGGGTGCTCATCAGCGACATGAACGTGATGAACAAAGAGGCGCCGAGCAAAGCGCCCAGGATCGGTCGGAAGGAATCCGACAGGTATTCGAACAGGGAATCCAACCACGCGTTCTTGCCGCGCGGTCCCTTCGCCCGTGCGGCCGCCTTGATGGCCGCCGCGTCACCGCCGGCGTTGGCCATCTGTGGCAGCGCCATGATCTCGTTGTAGACCGTTTGTACGGCACCGCCGATGACGATCTGGTAGCGGTTGCCTGCCTGGGGTACCGCGCCCATGACGCCGTCGATCGCTTCCAGGGTGCCCTGCTCGACCTCGGAGGCATCGCGCAATTGGAAACGCAGACGGGTCGCGCAGTGCGTCAGACTCTCGATGTTGCCGGCGCCGCCGACGCCCGTGACGATCTCGGATGCCGTGTTGGTCGAGGTAGACATGACTCTCCCTTGAGCTGTCCAGTCTGCAGGTGTGGGCGACCGCGAAGCCCGCCGGCAGTCATGTCCGGAGCGGCATCGACGGCGTTCTGGATGCTATCCCGTGGCACCGGACCTGCGAGGGCGGATCGGAAAGGAGATGGCCAACAGTGACCATCCGTGGCGCAGTTCAGTGCTGTTGCGACGCGAATCGACTCACTCGCGTGGTGTGGCGATCGCTGCCACGGCGCCACCGTCGACCAACAGATCTGTCCCGGTGATGAAGGAGGCCGCCGGACTCAACAGGAAAGCGGTGGCGTCGGCGATGTCGGCGGCGGTTCCGAGTCGGCCGGTTCCCGACATCGCGATCATGGCACGCATGGCATCACCGCTGTCGCCGCCGAGCTCGGCTTGCCCCATGGCGGTCGCGATGACCCCGGGGCTGATGCTGTTGACGCGGGCGCCACGCGCACCCCATACGCCGGCCGCGGCACGCACCCGGACATGGTTGGCTTGTTTGGCAATCGCGTAGGCGCTTCCCGGGTCCCCGGCCAGTTCGGTCAGGAAGTCAAGCGACAGCAGCTCGGAACTCGGGGTGATGGCGAGCGCGGCGGCGTGGTCGGCCGCGAGTGGGGGATAGATGTGGCCCGCCATGCTGGCTACGACGACCCCGGCACCGCGTTGGGCGACCACGGCGCCGAACGCGTCGAGCGACAACGCCACGCCCAGCAGGTCGACCCGCAGGATCGCCTCCACCGGTGCCTGCACCGGGGAGAGCCCAGCCGTGTGGATCACCTGGTCGACGTTGCCCAGTGACGCCGAGAACTCCGCCAGCGCTGTCACCGAGTCCGCCGATCCGACATCAACCGTGCGTCCGACCGCATCGAAGCCCTCGTCGCCGAGGGCGGCGACGTCCCGTTCGAGGCGGGCGTCGTCGACGTCGGCGAGGACGACCTTACGCCCGCAGGCCTGACGTCGGGCGATGGCCAGACCCATGCCGCCCGAACCGATGACCACCACGATGCTGTCCGGCATGTCGCTTCCTCACTGTCGACGAATCACCTTCGACAGTCTGTCATCTCGCATGTGTGGCACCAGAGTCGATGGTCCCGCTATGTCCTCGTACGGGGCCGGTGAGCCGGTCAGATGACTCGCGGTCAGACGACTCGCGGTCAGGCCACGCGACGATCGGCGGCCGCCACGTCTGTGAGCAGACCACCCGGATCGACGATCATCACCACCGGACCGATCCGGTCCTCGGCGCGCTCGATGATCGACTCGATCTGGACCGGATCGGACGGGTCGGACACCACCGCCCACACCCGGCCGCTGACCGACGCGTCAATGAACGGAACGAGGTCGTGGGAGATGGCGGAGGTCAACACGACTCGACGGCCAGACCGCAGGATCTCGTGCACCACCGACTGCGCCCGGGTACTGCCGTCCATCACGACCAGCATGCTGTCTGTGGTGGCGGTGGGAGTGGTCGTATGGAGCTGTCGTGTGTTGTTCATGGCACCCATGTCATCGTCGCGCCCTGCGATGGACGTGTGGCGTGGCTGTCAGTTCGCTGCGCACTGCCCGGCCGGGGACGTCTGTGCGAGCACCTGGGGCGGGCGACCCCGGCGGTCGGCGCTATCCTCGCCGACATGAGTGACGTGACCGGTGCTGCGGATGGAGATCGACGCTGCCCCTGTACCTCGGGTCTCACGTTCGGCGAATGCTGTGGTCCGATCCTGAGTGGCGCACGCCGCGCGCCGACCGCCGAGGCATTGATGCGGTCGCGGTTCAGCGCTTTCGCCATCGGCGATCGTGACCACATCCTCGACAGTTGGCACCCGCGGACCCGTCCGCGTCGGCTCGTCGTCGACGACGGCATCCAGTGGTATCGACTCGATGTCGAGTCCGCCTCGGGGGGAACGCCTTTCGACAACACCGGCGAGGTGACGTTCACCGCGCACTATCGGGCGGACGGCGAGCGCAAAGCGCTGCACCAGCGCAGCCGGTTCGAACGGCGCGACGGTCGGTGGGTCTACCTGGACGGAACCGTCGAAGGCTGAGCGTCACCCGTGCCGGCACACCCAGTCGATGAGCGGCGTTGCGGCACGCCAGTCCTTGCGTATCTGCTTGACCAGGGCCGCCGAGTGGATGATCTCGTCGAAGCCGTAGTCGCGGGCGATCGTCAACGATTTGTGTCGCAACAGTTCGATACGCGGATGATCGGTTGACCAACCCCGCGGCGCGGTCTTGAGCACGTCACCGCCGAGTTCCCATCCGGTTCGGGTGTACTTGTTGACCAGTTGCTCGAGTTCGGCGCCGTGAATCGCATTGTCGATAGCCGATCGCAGAGCGGCGAGACGTTCGCCGGAAGCCTCGTAGAACCCGGCGCCCACCCGCACGCCGGGCGCTCCGATCTGGACGTAGTAGCCGGTCGCCGGACCGACCGCGACGAACGCTCCCTGATGGGTCTTATAAGGGGCTTTGTCCTTGGCAAATAGGACGCAACCTACAAGACCGAGGAGGGAACATACGATGCAATACCAGGAACACGAGAGTACCGACGTCGAGTTCGACCGGCTGGTCGCTGAGGCTCGCCGGATTCTCGAAGGCGACCAACCACCAACGACTTTCGATGAGCTGGTAGCTCGCACAGGAGGGAACTGAAGTATGAACACATGGAACACAACCGCGATCGAACTGGTCGCGGAGCCGGGTTTGATCTACGCGCACGCGACCGCCGAGGGCGTTGTCGTCCACCGGTCGCGGCTGGTCCGCGACACCGACCCGGCGTTCGCACCCGTAGCCGCTGAGCTGGCATCAGGAGGCTACGAACTCGCCGAGCGTGTCGAGCTGACGCCCGACCACCCCGACGCGCTCGTCGGGGGCTCGGTCACCGAGTTCTACGCGAAGGTCGGTCCGGAGGACCTCGGACGATGAACAAGTTGTTGCTCGACGCGGTCCACGACAACCGGACGCTACGAGCCGGAGACACGGTCGCGCTTGTGGACGACTACCTCCTACGACTGGTCGGCGGGGCTGACGAGTTCGATCGGTTGTGCCGG
Organism: Gordonia tangerina; assembly: GCF_021556435.1. Lineage (GTDB taxonomy): Bacteria > Actinomycetota > Actinomycetes > Mycobacteriales > Mycobacteriaceae > Gordonia > Gordonia tangerina. The sequence continues at coordinate 91,327 of NZ_JAKGCU010000005.1, read as the reverse complement.
ACCTACGAGGATCTGATGTGGTGCTACCTCGATACGGGAATACCCACGGAAGGGAGCCAAGCCAACTTGGAGGGCTTCGCCGAGTGGTCCCTACGGTTTGACGCACTACATGCCGTAGAGATGCTGTCGCTTGAGGGCGTCACCGCGCATGATGTTTGGTTCCGCGCTTCAGAACACACCACGCGGATGATCCTACGTATCGCGCAACAGAAGGTGATCGCGTGACAGAGGGATACGAGCTGACGCCGGAGGAGAACCGGCAACACCTGAAGTTCCTTGCCGGTGCGATGACGCCGTCGGAGATCGCCGAAGACGAGCAGCACTCTCGGTGGCTGATCGACGGCTACCTCGCGTCGTCGGCAACGATGGTCACCGGAGAGCCGGAGTCTGGTAAGACAGCGCTCGTCGCGGCGATGGCCGCTGCCGTCGCGCGTGGAGACTCCGAGTTCCTCGGTGAGCCGGTCGAGTCGTCGGGTCCGGTGTTAGTCATCACCACCGACCCCGGCGAGCGCCACGAGTGGCGGACCCGAGCCGACGACCTCGACGTACCCGATGACCGTTGGCTGATCGCGGACTTCGACCCGGCCCGATGGGACGCGTACCTCGACATCGCAACCGAGTTCGGCGTCGCGCTGGTCGTGTTCGACAACGTCACCGGAGCGCTGTCCGGAGGGATCAACGACGCCGACCCGTCGGAGATCCTGCGGCCGCTGACGCGGATCGTCAGCGCCGGTGTGCCGGTGGTGGCGCTGCACCACTCCGCGAAGTCGTACCGCGCCGACAACGGTCGTCGGATCTCTCCCGACGGTCCGATGGGACCTACGGCGTACCGCGCGTGGCGCAGGCACGGCATCCACGTCGCCGACGTCGACGGGTTCGGGATCGAGCGACGACGGCTGACCCGGAAGGGCAACCTCGGTAAGCGTCCCGACGTCGTGGTCGACGGGGAGCTACTCGACTCCGCTGTCCGGTTCTCGGTCGTCGAGCCGGAGCGCAAGCCGGAGCGGTCTTCGGAGACGCTCGACCGCAACGCCGAGATCGCCCGATGGGTCGTCGACCACTGCCAGGGCGTCACCCAGAACCGGGCCGGGGAGATGATCGCCGACGAGTTCGACGGGATCTCGAAAGCATCGGCTGTCTCTCACCTGAGCCGCCGGACGAGCTTCGGCGCGCTACTCGCGAGGTCCGGTGCAGGTGTTGCAACCCGTTGGAGCCTAGAGACATAACCGCAGGTAGAGCTGTTGCAGCCCGTTGCAACACCCATCAACACCCCTTCGGATCGTCGCAGGTCAGAGGGGGTGTTGACTGTTGCAGTTGACCCCCTATAAGAGGAACCTCTTCGAGAACCCTCTACCCCCACTGACCGTTTTCGTCTCGCTCGCGTTCGCTCGCTCTCATCGGAAGACGAATACCAACGGAAGACGAGACGACCAACCGACACCGAGCCTCCCCTCGGGGGTCGGCTCGACCGACTGACCCGAAGGTCCCCAGACCGAAGGGTCGGACCTACCGACGGCTGAGAACAGCCGGAGGTCGTCGGTCTCCCTCGGTTCCGACCGACGACGGAGTCCGGAACAAAAGGAGGACGACGGAGACGGGGTTAGGTTGACCCTCGGTTCCTCGGGTCAATCCTGTTCGGCGTCCGGCGGTGGGAACCACCCGCGCTCGATGCTGTTGATCTGCCGGTGCAGCTCGGCAGCGAACCCGGCATCACAGACGATGCCGGATAGGTCGTCGGTGATCCCGAGGCTCTTCGGCAGCCGAGGGCGCAGGCTCTCGAACCACGCCGCTCCCTCGACCGTCGGGTAGGGAGCTTCAGCGCCACGAACCGAGGTCTCGAAGTCCCACGCGCTGTGTTGTTGCCGAGCCTCTTCGACCCCGTCGCGCCACGCCGCGATCATCCGCTCGTAGTACGCGCGGTTTTCCTTCGAGATCAGGTGCTTGTCGGTCTTGTCGAGTTCCTTGGACTTCTGCCGCCAGTTGAAAAACGGTATGGCCGCGTTGCCGGCCACGCTGATGAGCGCGACTACAAGCGCCAAGGTCGTATCCGCCATACCCCGATGATCCCGCGAACACAGCCGGGGTAGGGCGCAACTCTTCGGGGTGTCGCCGGATCAACGGCAGCGGGGAGGGGGTGTCTCGCTTTCCGACGTGCACAACGGTGGCCCTGTCCCCACCACCGGATCTACGGGACATAGGGCACGGCTCCGCAACCTACGGGGACGGGGTGTCGACGTGCTCTCGTCTCCGGTGCTGGGGACGCTGGCCATCAGGGCACCAAGGCCGGCGGTGGGGGGTAGCCGGTGGGGTAGCCGACCCGGTGTCGCGGTGTCGTCTGTTCGATCGACCTCGCTCGCCGCGTTTCGTTCCGCGTCGTCGCGCTGGTCTTCGGCGTCCGCAGAGGTCGGACCCCCAGGGGGGTGTCCCCGCCCCCGCCCCAGGAGTCCCGCCGCGTGGTACGTCCGGACGGTCGTGTACAGGTAAAACACTTCGGTCCTCGAACTAAACCACGATGATCTCAGCGACGACCAGCGGTTCAGCCGGCCTTAGAAGCACCGAACCGCGGTGGTAGCCCGAAGGGCGTACGCGCGTCCGAGCGAAGCTCGGGCCGTGGAAGCGCGCCGCGTTGGTGTGGGCGTTCACCTACGAGACGAAGGGACGTCCGACAAGTGGCGAAAAGTCGTCACTTTCACTCTCTGAGCTAGCGGGGCAAGGCATTACCGGGCTCAAATCGAGAGACTCTGTTCGCAAGTACCGCAAGGCGTGGAAACGCGCGGAGCTAGGACTTCGTCCGTCGCTCGAAGAGGTCCCCGACTTCTGGTCGGGAACCCGGATCGACGCGGGGTCGGTCTCAGCTCCGCTGCGACCTCTTGAGGCCAACTCTGCCGAGGTTGGCCGTCGCTACCGACGTCGGCCCCGGCGTATGAGGACTCATACATCGAACTACCCGACGCTCTGAGAGCGTCTGTAACCCCTTCGGGGTGTATCGGTACCCGATAACGGGTAAAAGTCTGTCAGCGTCGCTCTCAGCGCCGGGAACGGGCATCCTGACGGGGACCACCGGAGTGCGAAAGATGGATCTTCTGTAGAAGATACCCCTCGGCGGTAACAGGACTATAACGATTAACTTGACTTCGGCCTCAGAACAACGAATCGGCGAAAAGTTGAAGATTCACTCTAAGTAGAGGGAGAGAGGGAGTCGAGGGAGTCCGAAGGACGACCGAGACGACCGAACGACCGACCCTACGAACACAACTGAACAACCACCGTCGACCTTCGGGTCTCGGTGGACGTCGACGTCGACCCATAGGGAGACGGAGACGATCGGTCGGTCGATCGACCCTCCGCTTAGGCTTCGGGTCGTCCGGTCCCTAAGACCGGTCGAGATCGTTTCGGGTCGACCGTATTAGGTTGATCCGTCTTCCGCCGGATCAATCCTGCCGACTCCGTCGAGCGGTGTCGGTTGCGTCACAATCTTCTGTTCGGTTCCGTCGGAACTGAAAACTGGAAGGTATGTAAGTTATGAGGGAGAGAACCTCACTGGAGTGACTTCGGTCACCCGATGGCTCCGAACCTCGAATAATTGCAGATTTACTCAAAGTAGAGGGGTAAGAGCCCGCAGGCTCGACCACCTCGAAGATCCCCCGCCCGCGCTCCTCCTCTCGCGCGGATAGGGCGCACCGAAGTCACGCCGGCTCGTCATCCGGCTTTCCTGGTCCTCGGTGCTGCACCGGTTGAGACGGTCTACCCCCTCCGGACTCGGCTCCCGGTGCCTCAACTTTCCGAGTCGTCGGCTCCGGCCGACTGCTCAAGTCCTACGCGGCAGCGCACTACAAGCGTTCGCCGCATTTTCTTGTGTCCCACAACGGGTTAAGACCCGACTTAATCGCAACAATAGGAGTGACCTTGGTATGTCTCCAGCAGATCTGATCCGCCCCGACGGCGACGGCTGGTTGATCCCCGACGATTGGCGATACGTCCCCGGCACACAGCAGCGGTACGCGGCCACCCCAGACGGCGATGTCGTGCGGATGCCGAGAACGGTGTGGTTGACCAGACAAGGTAGGTCCGTCCGCCGCGAGTACCGAGCCAAGGTACTCAAACAGTCGTCGACCCGCTTCGGCCATAAACAGGTCGGTGTCGAGATCGACGGGACACGGACGGTACAACGCGTCCACCGGCTGATCTGTGCGGCGTTCCACGGCCCGTCGCCGAGCTTGGACAAGCGGTACGTACTCCACGGTGATGGAGATCCGGCGAACAACCGACCGGAGAACCTCCGCTGGGGTACGGCTCAAGAGAACTCCGACGACGCGCAGCGTCACGGTGGACCTCACCGCAAGTTCTACGAAACCACCGACGAACTGTCGGTAAACGGCCCTATGCGACACAGATGGTTGTGGTCGCACATGCTGACGTTCGACCTGAACGCGTTCAGACGTGCGCTGTCCGACTACACACAGGCTGATGTGAGTGCGGCCGTAGGCCGAAGCGGTGCCACCGTGTCGAACTGGATGCGCGGCAAGACCACACCGCAGATCGGTTCCGTACACGCGATCTCGCAGTGGCTCGGCATCCCGATGTCGACATTCTACGAAGACTGGGACTTCTGGGTAGTGGAACTACCAGCGAAGTACGAAGGGATCTCTTGATCGACTCCTACGAAGCGCTCGACCGCTTCTGCGACCTCCGGATGCTCAACGGCTCGTTCCTCGACGAGTTCTTCGTCGATATCGACTGGGACCAGCTCGCCGACGAGGTCCCCTACATCCTCGGCGGGACCAACGTCTACCCCTACGGGCTCGGTGAGCCGTCGCTCGCGCAGCTCACCTGGAACCGCGGCATCGAAGCCGGCCGCGACCACCGGCCGATCACCGAGCAGGCCGAGACGCTGCGCTACCGGTTCGGAATCCCGAAGCGTCGCCACGACGAGTGGCTCGACCGGCTCACCCGAGGCGAGCGTCCCGAGGACGTCGCCGCCGATCTATCCGCGTGGCAGAGGTTCAACCCCGCCGCCGCCGAACAGAGGAACACCACACCATGAGCCTGCTCGACCGCGGTCTCCGCGAGACCGTCACCGTCTACCCCGAAGAGACCGTCACCGACCCCGACGGAAACGTCCTGACCCGCCCGTCGGCGGTCGGCGTCGTCACCCGAGCCTCGGTACAACCGGTCGGGCCGCCCGACGAGGACGACGCCGTCGGTTTCGCAACCGAAGAGACCTACCGGCTCCGGCTGCCTCGGACGTTCGCCGCGCTCGGCGCTCAATCCGAGATCGGGTGGAACGGAGATAGATACGCAATCGACGGAGACCCGTTGAAATACAACGGATCTCGACAAACCCAGCGCGTCGAATACATCATCCGACGCTCGTAACAGGAGGGCACACCATGACCAGGCTCTACTCGGTCCGCGACCTCGTCGCGACCGGCGCTGCCGATATGAGGACGATCATCCGGCTCGTCGCCGGCGGCGCTCTAGAACCCGCCGGAGCTATCCGGCTCAACCCCAACAACGCGATCGCCGGGTTCCGGCTCGGCGACCTCGAAACACTTCTGGAGGGACTCCGATGAAATACAACTGCAACCTCGTACCGCTGGTCCGCGAGACGGTCCCGGTCGATATGGGGATCTCGCTCCGCGGCGAGCAGATCGCGACCGCGACGATCCCGCTGCCGACCGACGCGTCCGATAGCGACTTCAACGCCGCGATCGCCGAGGGTCTACGCGCGGTCGCCGACGAGCTGGAGCGCGCATGAAGACATGCACCGGATGCGGAGAAGCGAAGCCGACGACCGAGTACCACCGAGACGCGACTGGTCGCGACGGTCTCCGAGCGAGGTGTAAGTCGTGTACGTCGGCTCGATTCGCTGAGAAGCGCGACTACCACCGCGAGCACGCGCGAGCGTGGCGCAAAGCCAACCCCGACCGGGCACGAGAACAACGCCAGCGTCGGAATGAGGAGGCACCACACCTGCGCTGGGAGAAGCACTATCGCGAGTCCGCCCGCAACCACGGTCTGACGCCGGTTATCGAGACTTTCACCAAACAGGAGCTTGTCGAGCATCTCGGCGGCGAGTTCTGCGCGGTCTGCGGTAGCACCGAGAACCTCACGCTCGACCACAAACATCCGATCGCAGCCGGAGGCGCTCACAGGCTGGAGAACTGCCAATTCCTCTGTAGCGCAGACAACACCCGCAAACTCACCCGCAGCGACCGCGGGTGGATTACCGGTGTCCGCTCCGGCGTACTCGTCGACCCCGACGTCCGGAAAGGACTCACCACCGCATGACAGACATCACCCGCAAGCCGTCCGCCGCCGACGGGCTCCGAGGTGCTCTCGGGATCGCCACCGACAGCGACGAAGCCGCCTCGTCCGACCCGATCGTCCGAGCCGCACAGCTCCAGCGCAAATACGGCTCTCAGAAGCCCGCAGCGGATCCCGCCACCGACCCGCTACCTCTCAATACCGACCGCGTGACCGACGTCGTCAGAGCCGCTCTCAGCGGCGACACCTCGGTCCCGCAGACCGCGCAGACAGCGCAGCTCATCCGCGACCTGGTCGGCCCGACGCCGGCCGAAGGTCGCAACGAATAAGTCTCGGCTCCACCGGAACCGGGACAACCACCCGTAGGAGGGAACACACATCATGGCATCAGGAATCCCCGTAGAACTCACCGTCCGCAACACCTTCGACGCCTGGAAAGCCGCAGGCGTCACGCTCTCGAAGGAACTCGTCCGGCTCGACGCCGAACTCGACGCGCTGCGCTTCGTCGACACCCGACCGCCGGGTCTGCCCGACGTCGAGATCACCGAAGCCAACGCCGAGCAGGTCGTCCGCGACCGCGCGCAGCAGCTTCTGCCGACGTTGTCGGTCGACGCGCGGTCGGCGATGGAACGTGCGCGTAAGGAGATCGAGACCGACCGGGTACGCCGCGCGCTGCACGCGCTGGCCGCAGCAGCTCCCGACGCGGTCGACCAGCTCGCACCCGAGTTCGACGCCGCCGCCGCGCGGTACGCGGATGCGGTCAACCGGCTCCCGGTGGGCGTCACCACCGAGCAGATCGTCAACGGAGGCGACGCCGACGTCCTCGGCGCGCTCAACGATGCGAAGCGAGCCGCCGCAGATCTCGCGGTGTTCGACTCGTTCGTGACCGGGCTATCGGATCTCCCCGGCGTCGGGCGTATGGCTCAACCGCCGGTCCGGCTGATCCGCCCGACGACACCGAAGGTGTTCTACGACATGGCAGACGCCCACCAGAAGGGCGGACGGTCGATGTCGGGCGTCGAACGCCAGCTCAACCCGCTGTGGCTGACCGCTGCACGCGACGGCGTCGAGTTCCGGCTTCAGACGCCGCGGGAGTCGCGCGAGCTGGTCGACGCGCTCGAAGACGAGCGGGTCCGGTCCTACGCAGGCACCGGCACCACCCCGCGCGGCGCTGCGATCACCTACGCGTGACCTCGGTCGGTGAGCGGTACCGCGAACACGTCCTCGCGCGCTACCCCGACGCCGACACCGACGTCCTCGACGAGGCGTGCCGGTTGCTCGACGAGATCGACGAGGCCGCACGCCGCGGCGCTCACGAGCTCGTCATCGACGGGCTGATGACCCGGTTCAACGTCTGCGAGTTCCGGCTCGGGATGCGGGTCATCCACTAGTCAGACGCGAAGCCGGACCCCTCCGTGGGGTCCGGCGTTTCGTCGTATCGGTAGGGAGATCCTGCCGACCCCACAGAAAGGAATTGCCATATGGCAGAAGGAAAGGTAGTCGGGCGCGTATCCGTACGCGTGATGCCCGACACCAGCAAGTTCCGGCGTGATGCCGAGCGGTCGCTGAAGCGTGCCGCGAAGGGACTGAAGGTCAAAGTCCCGGTCAAGCTCACGAAGAAATCGGTTGCCAAGGTCGAGCAGCAGCTACGCTCGCTCGGCGACGACGCCGGCCCGGTCCGGATCAAGACCCAGATCGACCCCGCGCGTACCCGCGCGCAGCTACGAGCGGTCACCGCCGAGCTACAAACTCTCGCCCGCGCGCAGAAGGTCGAGATCCCCGTCGAGGTCGACAGCCGCCAGGCGCAGCAGGCGTTGAGCGGGCTGTCGAGGATGTCTCAGCAGATGTCGCGGATGCGGGGGTTCGGAGGCCGCGTCGGTGGTGCCGTAGCCATCGGCGCGCTGATCGCCGTACTCGCTCCGCTGGTCGGGTTGGTGACCACCGCGTTGTTGACGCTGCCGGGTCTGGTTGCTGCGGTCGCGACGCCGGTTGCGGCGCTCGCGCTCGGTATGGACGGGCTGAAGCGTGCCGCGTCGACGCTGGAGGCTCCGCTTGCGGATCTGAAACGGGTTATGTCCGACAAGGTCGAGTCTCAGTTCACCCCGGTGTTCAAACAGCTCGGTCGGATCTTTCCGACGCTGGAGAAGAGCTTGCCGAAGGTGTCCCAGGGCCTCGCCGACGTGGCGAAGTCGTTCGCGGACACGGTCACGTCGCAGAAGGGTATGCGCCAGATCCGCAACACGATCTCGAATATCGGAGAGGCTATATCCGACTCGGCACCCGGCGTCCGAGACTTCACCTCGGGGTTCATCACGCTCGCCGAGAAGCTGTCCGAGAAGCTCCCGTCGATCTCTAAGTGGTTCAACGGAGCCGGTAAGTCGTTCACCGACTGGATCGACAAGATGAGCGAGAACGGCACCTTAGATACCGCTTTCGACAAGCTCGGCGAGACGCTCAAAACGATCCTGGAGACCCTCGGGAAGCTCGGCGAGAAGGGTCTCGACTTTATGTCCGACCCGGAGAAGGTCGACAAGTTCATCAAGAGCCTGGAGACCATCGGGGATCTCCTCGCGAAGATCGTCGACTTGTCCGACAAGCTCAACAGCGGACCCGGTCTGCTCGGTCCGGCGCTGACTCCGAAAGAGGGTAGAGAAGGCTCGTTCTTCTCGTGGGAGTCGATCAAGAAGGATCTGACCGACCCGTTCGTGAACATGGACTTCGCCAACTCTCCGGTCGGTAAGTCGATCGAGTGGCTGAAACAGCAATTCGTCGGCGTCGGCGAGACCATCAAGAACACCTTCACCGGCGTATGGAACTGGGTTGCGACGACCGCGCAGACCGCGTTCGCCAGCGTCGTGGAGACGGTCACCAACACGTTCAACAACATCGCAGCGATCGTCTCGACCGTCGGCGGGGTGCTCGGTCAGGCGTGGACTACCGCGGTCGCCGGCGCGCGGGCCGCGTGGAACACCGTCGCGTCGGTGGTCTCCGGAGCGGTCGGCAAGATCATCTCTGCGGTGACCCAACTCCCGGCGCGGGTCGGCGCGTTGCTGGCCTCGGCGTGGTCGGCTGTCGTCGCCGCAACCGGAGGCGCGTTCCGCTCCGTGGTCAGCGCGGTGCAAACCGGTATCGAGTCCGCGGTGTCGGCGGTCTCGGCAGGCGTGTCGAACATCCTCGCGTTCTTCGCGGCGCTGCCGGGACAGATCCAAAGCGCGCTGTCGGGTCTCGCGTCGACGCTGTTCACCATCGGTGTGCAGATGATGCAAGGCTTGCTCAACGGCATCGTGTCCGGCGCAGGCGCGGTGATCGCGAAGGCCGGAGAGATCGCAGGCAACATCGCCGGCGCGTTCTCGAACGTCCTGGAGATCTTCTCGCCGTCGCGGGTGTTCTTCGGGTTCGGCAGGAACATCGTCCAGGGTCTCGCCAACGGTATGAAGCACACCACCCCAGCCGAAGCCGCGTCGAAGACGCTCGCCGAGCGGGTGAAAAAGGCGTGGGACGAAGAGATCCGTGACGACCTCATCGGGTCGGGCAAACAGATCGCGCAGGCTCCGTTCCGGACGCTGGCATCCGATCTCGGGTTCTCGTCGTCCGGCGCTGTCGGTTCGGCGATCAACTCGCTCATCAACGGCTCGGTCACACCCAACGCCAAGGAGCAGGGTCCGACGTACATCGTCAAGGACCTCGACGAGGCACAACGCAAGGAGAACCTCCGTCAGAAGAAGGAGTCTCTCCAATACCGCAAGCGATGACTTGCGGTCCGAGTCGGCAGCTCCGCTGCCTAGTTATCGGCGACGGTAAGCGACAGCTCGGTCGCCGGAGGCTACTCGGTCTCCGGCGGCTGGAGCGGCTCGGCGGGCAGGTCTCCGGACCAGTCCGACGGGACCCGAAGATCCCACCGCAGCGCGCTAGACCGTTCGTATCGGAACACCGACAACCGGATACCCGATGACACCAGCAGTCGCCGACGCTGTTCGGTGTCGCGGTCTCGCCACTCGTCGGCGTAGGTACGCCCGGTCGGGATCGTCTCGTACCGGGCCGATCGGACGGGCATCGTCTCCAGCTCCGCGACGCGCTCGTCGAGGGCCGCTAGTTGGCTCTCTAAGCGTTGTTTCATCGCGTCGGACCTCGCGGTCGCATACATCCTCGTGAGGTCGTCCAGCGACGTCTGAGCGTCTGCAAGCTCGGTCTCGTGCGACTGCGCCGGGACGAACCGGCGCTCGGTGACCTCGCGGTCGCCGTGGTGTTCGAGGAACTCGTCTTCGAGGAGTTGTTCTAACTCTTCGGCTCTGACCTGCCCGCCGTGTTTGTCGGGGCATACGTAGTAGCGGGTGACCGCGCGAGACCCGTCGGCGCGCGTCCAGCCTTGGGCCTTGTGGTGCATGTTCATACCGCAGCCGGGAGCATCACAGCACACGACGCCCAACAACGGGGACTGAGTCCGCCGGGTCGGGTCGGACGGCTTCGACCGCTCGGCGAGATGAGCTTGCAGCCGGTCGAACTCGTCGGCGTCGAGAAGCTCCGGACCCTTGCGTACCGGCTGTCCGAGCCCGTCGCGGACGATCTCGTCGCGGTGCATCGCATACCCGCGCAGCGACGGGGACGTCAGGATCTCGTGCAGCGTCCCGCGCCGCCACGCCGCGCCGGTGGTCGGCTTACCGTTGCGGAGCCTGACTACATCGGCGGGCGATGGGACACCACGCCGGGTGAAGTCCTCGGCGATCGACCCGACCGAGTCGCCGGTGACGACGCGGTCGAACGCTTCGCGGACGCGGGCCGAGGTCTCGTCGTCGAGGTCGAGCCGCTTTCCGCCGCCGTCGAGCGGGACGGCTTTGTAGCCGTAGGGTGGTCGTCCGCCGGTCCATCGCCCGGTGTCGCGCAACTTCCGGCGCGAGCTGAGTATCCGCTCGCGGATCGCTTCTAGCTCACCTTCGGCGAGTCCGGCGATGACGTTCGCCACCAACCGACCGACCCAGGTACTCAGGTCGATGTTGTCGGCGACGCACACCAGCGTCTTGTCGTGGTCCCGGCAGAAGCCGAACAGTTTGTTGAGCTGTATCGAGCTACGGCCGAGCCGGTCGAGCTTCCACGACGCGATGACGTCGTAGCTCTCGATGCGCTCGGGGTCGGTGAGCCACGGACCCAGCTCCGGAGCTGCGAACGCGTCGACGGTTCCGGAGACCTCTTCGTCGACCGCCCAGCCGATGACGTTGTGGTCGTGGGTATCTGCCCATTGCTGGACGATCTCGCGCTGGCGCTCTATCGAGGTCGACTCGTCGCGGGCTCGGGAGATCCGGAGCCGACCGAGGACGCGGAGGCCGGCGGGTTGCGCGCTATCTGTAACTGACATACCGTCTTGTATATTGCGTTCGTCTCGCTTTGGAGAACCGAACATCGCGGTAGGGGCGAAAGATCTTGGCTGAGCCGAACTCGGCGGCCAACTCGTCGGTGAGTTCAGCCATCGGCACGGCGACCGCAGTGCGATAGGTGCCTTTGTGGAGCTCCCAATACACCTTGGAGTTGTCGATTTCCAGGTCGTCGTAGAAGTCGAGTGCAGCCTCGGGGAAACCGGTGAAGGCCATGACCGGCAGCCTACGCGCAGTCATGTTTCGGACCGTTCGTCGCGGGTAGTCTCATTTGCGTTGGTGCGGCTTCAGACAACCGGTCGCGTGGCATTTGAGCTGAAACGAGGTTGTCATGACGAGCCACATCTTCGCCGGGCGGGCGTACCGCAATCGGGTGCATGCCGGGCGAATCCTCGCCGAGCACGTCGAGCGGCACCTCTCCGCTCTGCCCGCACCGGCCGCCGAGACGTCCGTGATTGCGCTGCCGTGCGGGGGAGTGCCGGTGGCTCGACAAGTTGCCGAACACCTCGACGCCCCCCTCGACGTCTTGCCCGTGCGCACCATCGGTGTACCGGATCAACCGGAGCTCGCGGCTGGTGCGATCGCGTACCCGGGGGTGATGGTGACCAATGACGAGATCATCGGCGGCCTCGGCATCACTCCGGATGAATGGAACACGCTGGTACGTCGTACGCGGGCCGAACTCGAACGCTGCACCCGTGTCCATCGTCATGGACGTGCCGGGATTGCGGTCCGTGACGCTCACGTCGTCGTGGTCGATGACGGGGTGTCGACGGGAGCGACGATGCGCGCGGCGGTCGGCGCGCTACGCCGTCTCGGTGCGGCACAGGTGACTGTTGCGGTCCCGGTGGGGCCGCCGGGAATGTCGGAGAGGTTCGGCGATGTCGACCACGTCATCTGCCCGACTCTGTTGGAGTCCTTCCGCGGTGCGTGCGCGGCCTACGACGAATTCGAGCCGATCACCGATGCGGACATCCGAGAATTGCTGAGCTACGCCGGCACCCGTTGAGCGCAGTCGTGCCCGACGCGTCGATCGCACCTCGTACCGGCTGGTAGGAGCGATCTCGCCACGTGGTTGGCAACGATGTTATGGCCATTCCCGCGTGCTGCGGACAGGAAACGTGCCATGGTGACCGCAGACGAGGAGGTCGCATGGCACAGGCTGGCGGTGGCGATCACAACGATCAGCGATCGGCCGATCAGTTCGACGAGGTCGACCGCCGATCCGCCGGCGAGCGGGCCGAGGAGGTGAAGCCGGGCCGGCGCAGACGTCAGTGGCTCGGACTCGGCGCGGGCATACTCCTCGCGGTCATCGTCTACCTCGTGTTGCCCTCAGATGTCGACCATCCCGCGCGATTGACCGCTGCGACCGCCGTGCTGATGGGCGTGCTGTGGATGACCGAGGCGATCCCGATCCCGGCGACGGCGCTGCTTCCGCTGGTCATCTTCCCGGTGTTCGACTCCGACGTCTCGGTCAACGACGTCGGTGCCTCCTACGGCAACAACATCATCTTCCTGTTCATGGGCGGTTTCATCCTCGCGCTGGCGATGCAACGGTGGAACCTGCACCGCCGCATCGCCCTGCTCACGGTGAGCGCCATGGGGACGAAGCCGACGATGGTGATCGCGGGCTTCATGATCGCCACCGCATTCCTGTCGATGTGGGTGTCGAACACGGCCACCGCGGTGATGATGATCCCGATCGGGGTGTCGGTACTCATCCTGGTCCTCGATCTGCGGTCGAACACCGAGACGTCGGACTCGACCGAGGACACCGATGCGGCGACAGCAAGCGATCAGCACGCGATCACCCAGGCCGTGATCACCAGCAACTTCGGCACCGCGCTCATGTTGGGCATCGCGTATGCCGCATCGATCGGATCGCTGGGCACCATCATCGGCACGCCGCCGAACACTCTGCTGGTGGGGTACCTGGAGGGCGAAGGCATCGACATCGGTTTCCTGGAGTGGATGATCGCAGGGGTGCCGCTGGCCGTGGTGTTCCTCGTCATCGCCTGGTTTCTGTTGTCGCACGTCTTGTTCCGACCGGAGATCGATGACATTCCTGGCGGTCGGCAGCTGATCCGAGGTGAACTCGACGACCTCGGGCCGATGTCACAGGGCGAGATCAGGGTGGCGGTGATCTTCGCCCTCGCCGCGGCCTCGTGGATTGCCGTGCCGCTGATCTGGGATGAGGACCCACCCATTTCCGACACCGGGATCGCCATGACGGCCGCGGTCCTGTTGTTTCTGCTCCCCAGTGGCGTCACACCAGGAGTCCGGCTACTCGACTGGGAGACGGCGGTGCGGCTGCCGTGGGGTGTCCTGTTGCTGTTCGGCGGTGGGTTGGCCTTGTCGGAACAGTTCGATTCCAGCGGCCTGACCACATGGATCGGTGACGTCGCCGCACGCCTCGACGCCATCCCGGTGATCGTCCTGATCATCGTGGTGACCGCGGCGATCATCTTTCTCACCGAGATCACCAGCAACACCGCGACAGCGGCGACCTTCCTGCCGGTGGCGGGCGGGGTGGCGATGGGGATGGGCATCGACCCACTGGCGTTGACGGTGCCGGTCGCCCTCGCGGCGACGTGTGCGTTCATGCTGCCGGTGGCCACCCCACCCAATGCGGTCGCCTACGGCAGCGGATACGTCACGATCGGTCAGATGATCCGCGGTGGGGTCTGGCTCAACCTCATCGGGATCGTGTTGATCACGCTTGCCGGGTACACGCTGTTCGCCTGGTCGCTAGGAATCTCCTTCTGATCTCTATGGTGTGCAACATTGTTGTGCACCACATAAATCTCGGCTACCGTCGATGACGTGCCGGGACGGTGTCGCGACGTCCGAGAACGAGCGTCTGGGGGATCAATGTTGTTGTCACCGAACACCACTCGTCAGTCTCTCGGACGAGCGATCGCACGCGTGGCGCTCGGCGTCGTGCTGGTGGTCGCCGGCGTGGGGCATCTCACGGCCCAACGGGCCGAGTTCCAGGCGCAGGTGCCCGACTGGGTGCCGTTGGACAAGGACTTCGTCGTGCTCGCGTCGGGTGGTGTCGAGATCGTGCTGGGTCTGGCGCTGATCGCGTTGCCCAGGTATCGCAAGCTCGTGTCCTGGATCGCGGCCGCGTTCTTCGTCGCCGTGTTCCCGGGCAATGTATATCAATACCTCGAGCACATCGACGCATTCGGACTCGACACCGACACCAAGCGACTGGTGCGTCTCTTCTTCCAGCCGGTACTGGTCCTGTGGGCGCTGATCGCCGGGTCCGACGGCAGGCGAGGTGATCGACGAGTCGAGCAGATCAGCCCGACACGATAAGTGTGGTGACCTCGCCGACACCCATGATCTCCATCGGCGTCTTCGTCAGCGAGTTCTCGCCGAGGAACATCTCCGAACTGGTCTTGCCAGTGTCACTGAGCATGAGGTCATGAATCGCGATCGTGCGTTTCGGGGCGAGCGTTCGTACATAGTCGATCGCCTGCTCCGTCGAGATCCACGGACCGCTGATGGGCAGAAGCAACACCTCGACCGCGCAGTGGGGGTTGAGGTACGCATCGCCGGGATGGAAGACGTGCCCGTCGATGAGGAAGCCCGCGTTGTCGACCATCGGGATCTCCGGGTGGATCACGGCATGATCGGCGACGAAGGCGACGACGTCGAATCCGGCTGCGGTGAACGTATCCCCGCTCGAGACCGCATGCGCGCGGTCGGCGACGTCGGTGAGCTTGCGGGTGACGGCGGCGGGCCCGTACAGCTGCAACTCAGGTCGGCGCTGCATCTCCGCCACGATCGCGTCACCGTCGAAATGATCGAAGTGCTCGTGGGTGATCAGTACGGTGTCGGCCTGACTCAGCAGTTCTGCCGCATTCGGTGTGAACGCCCCCGGATCGATCAGCAGCACGCCCGCACCCTTGTCGAGGGTGACGGTCGCGTGAGTGTGCTTGGTGAGGCGCATGATTCCTCCGGCGTGAGGGTTGAATCGGCGGTTGACTGTCATCACCGACTCTACAAAGTCTGCCGGAGACAATTCGGGTCTGCCGTTGGCAATTCGGGCGGCAACGATGATCGGTCAGGGCACAATGATTGTTCGTGCCCAGACGAGAGGATCCGCCGACGACAGCTGGTGCGCGCCCTTTCCTGCTGTTGTCCATCCGCGCCGAGCCGGCGGCCGCCGTGGACGAGCATCGGTCTGTGTTGCGGTTGGGCGCCTTGGCCGAGAACGAACTACGCGCGATCAATCTGACCCAGCGGTCGTTGGGACACGTCGATCTCGACGACTGGTCGGGCATCATCCTCGGCGGCGGACCGTACAACGTGAGCGACCCCATCGCGGCGAAGAACGCGACCCAGCGTCGCGTGGAGGCGGAGCTGTCTGAGCTGACCGAACGGATCGTCGCCGCGGATTTCCCTTTCTTGGGCTGCTGCTACGGCGTGGGCACACTGGGCTCGGCGATCGGTGCCGCAATCGACCGCACCCACGGCGAGCCGGTCGGGCCGCTGATGGTCACCCTGACCGACGCTGCGCACCACGATCCGCTGTTCGCCGATCTACCGGCCGGCTTCGCGGCCTACGGCGGGCACAAAGAAGCAGCGACGCGGCTACCTGAGCACGCGGTACACCTCGCTTCCTCACCTGACTGTCCGGTGCAAGCCTTTCGGGTAGGGACCAATGTCTATGCCACCCAGTTCCACCCTGAACTCGACGCGGAGAGTCTGTGCACGCGCATCGACGTCTACCGCGACTTCGGCTACTTCGACCCGAGCGAGGCGAGCGCGCTACAGGCCACCGCGCGGGCGACCGACGCACAGCACCCGCCCACCATTCTGAAGCGCTTCACCGAGCGCTACCGGCGTTGAGTGGCACGCCGCAAGTGAATCGGACACATACACCTCGGTGGTCAGCTACGTGGATCGTCGCCTCGGCTGTAGGCGATGCGGATCAGTCGGCGTAGCACATCAAGGTCGATCTGCTCCAGGCGTTTGACGTACACACACCCGGCGCCTTCGGTGTAGGTGCCGAGGTCGGGAAGCAGCGCAGCTCCTTCGGGGAGATCCTTCAGGCCGTAGAAGGATAGTGCCGACTTGCGGGGGGAGAAACCAACCTTGGGACAGTCTCCTTCCGTACGAGAGGTTTTCGACGGTGAGACGTAGTGATACGAGCCGTACCCGACGATCGAAGGCCCCCACATCACCGGTTCCACGCCGGTCTCCGTACGCATGATCTCGTCGACGCGGTGCCCTTCGGTGACCCGGTGGGCGGGTGTGGCGCGATCGAGGAACTCCTGCACCGACGCATCGGTCGGCTGGGTCTTGATCGTCATGGCAACAACGTATTGTGCGCCGGTCGAGAAGTCACGGGACACGTTCGGTCAAAGCCGTTGACTCGGCCGACCCACCCAGTAGTGTGGTGTTTGTCACATCATTCTGGAGGGAAAACCATGGTAGCGGCCGACATGAAGGATCTCCATCGCAGCATCGGGGCGCTGCGGCATCACCTCGTCACGCTGAAGGCGCATTACGGGGATGTCGATGCCGTGCGACGGATGGCCAACGACCTCGACCGACTCGAGATCGACCTGCATGAGTTCGAGCACGCACTACCACCGCGGATTCGCGCGAAAGGCAAGGACGACGTCATCTACGTCCCGGACAGCAAGTCGGACGAAGCCGCGTGGCTCGGCGCGCAGGATGAAGGGCTGGGCTTCCACTCGCGTGAGCGGACGAAGTGAGCGCGCCCGCAGCTGAGCGGGACACTGCCGGGGTTTTCTCCCCGGGTCGGGCGCGCATCGCAGCGCGCACTCTTCGATCGGACAGATGGTGGCTGTCGCCGCTGCTCACTGTCCTGGGCCTGTCGGCATTCGTCGTCTACGCGACGGTCCGGTCGTTTGTTCGCAGCGCCTATTGGGTGGCCGACTATCACTACCTGACACCCTTCTATTCGCCGTGCCTGAGCGACTCGTGCGTGCCGGGATCAAGTCATTTCGGCACACCGTTTCCGGAACTGCCGATGTGGATTCCCCTCGGCTTCGTGGTGCTGCCGTTTCTGCTCGGCTTTCGCCTGACCTGCTACTACTACCGCAAGGCCTACTACCGGTCGTTCTGGCAGTCCCCGCCGGCGTGCGCGGTCGCCGAACCTCACCGCGGGTACACCGGTGAGACGCGGCTGCCGCTAAAGCTGCAGAACGCGCACCGCTACTTCTTCTATGTCGCGTTGATCGTCACGGTGATCAACACCTACGACGCCATCACCGCGTTCCACGGCAAGGACGGGGGGTTCGGCTTCGGCCTGGGCAACGTGATCTTGGTGGTCAACGTGATCCTGCTGTGGGCCTACACGGTGTCGTGTCATTCGTGTCGTCACGCCACCGGTGGTCGGCTCAAACACTTTTCCGCACATCCGGTTCGGTACTGGATGTGGACTCAGGTGACTCGGCTCAACACCCGGCACATGATGTTCGCCTGGATCACCCTCGGCACCCTGGTGCTCACCGATTTCTACATCATGTTGGTCGCCAGCAACACCATCTCGGACCTGAGGTTCGTGGGGTGATTCGCTTGACGCGCAGCGTTTGCTGCGCAATCGATCTGACGTTGGGAGTTTCTGCCAGATGACCGAACCGGAACGCCACAAGTATGACGTCGTCGTGATCGGTGCCGGCGGTGCCGGTCTGCGTGCGGTTATCGAAGCCCGTCAGAAGGGCTATTCGGTCGCAGTGGTGTGCAAGTCGCTGTTCGGCAAGGCCCATACGGTGATGGCCGAGGGCGGGTGTGCCGCGTCGATGGGCAACGCCAACTCCAAGGACAATTGGCAGACGCATTTCAAGGACACGATGCGGGGCGGCAAGTTCCTCAACAACTGGCGCATGGCCGAACTGCACGCCAAAGAAGCGCCCGATCGGGTCTGGGAGCTGGAAACCTATGGTGCGCTGTTCGATAGAACCGAGGACGGGCGGATAGCCCAGCGCAACTTCGGCGGCCACACCTATCCGAGGCTGGCCCACGTCGGCGACCGGACCGGCTTGGAACTGATCCGGACCATGCAGCAGAAGATCGTCTCATTGCAGCAGGAAGACCATGCGGCAACCGGAGATTACGAGTCACGCATCAAGGTGTTCGCCGAGTGCACCATCACCGAACTGCTCAAGGACGGTGACGCCATCTCCGGGGCTTTCGGGTACTGGCGCGAGTCGGGTCGGTTTGTGCTGTTCGAGGCGCCCGCGGTGGTGCTCGCGACCGGCGGTATCGGCAAATCCTTCAAGGTGACGTCGAACTCCTGGGAATACACCGGCGATGGTCATGCACTCGCCCTGCGAGCCGGTGCCAGCCTGATCAACATGGAGTTCGTCCAATTCCATCCGACCGGGATGGTGTGGCCACCGAGCGTCAAAGGGATCCTGGTCACCGAGGGGGTGCGCGGCGATGGTGGCGTCCTGAAGAACACCGACGGCAAACGTTTCATGTTCGACTACATCCCGCCCGTCTTCAAAGGCCAATACGCCGAAACCGAAGACGAGGCCGACAAATGGCTGGCCGACAACGACAGCGCCCGGCGCACACCGGATCTCCTACCGCGCGACGAGGTCGCCCGCGCGATCAACGAAGAGGTCAAGGCCGGGCGCGGCACCGAACACGGCGGTGTGTACCTCGACATCGCATCTCGTATGCCCGCCGAGGAGATCATTCGCCGGCTGCCGTCGATGCATCACCAGTTCAAGGAGCTCGCCGACGTCGACATCACCGCCGAACCGATGGAAGTGGGGCCCACCTGTCACTACGTGATGGGCGGTATCGAGGTCGATCCGGACACCGGGGCGTCCCGCGTCCCCGGGTTGTTTGCCGCCGGAGAGTGCTCCGGCGGCATGCACGGGTCGAACCGATTGGGCGGCAACTCGCTGTCGGATCTCCTGGTCTTCGGTCGCCGGGCGGGGCTGGGTGCGGCGTCGTATGTGGAGTCGCTGCACAACCGCCCGACGGTCGCTGCCGATGACATCGAGCGAGCGGCGGCGTACGCATTGGCGCCCTTCGATCCGCCCGTCGACGGGACGCCGGAGAACCCGTACACGTTGCATACCGAGCTCCAGCAGTTCATGAACGATCTGGTCGGCATCATCCGAAAGGAGGCGGAGGTACAGCAGGCGATCACCGCGCTCGAGGAGATGCGCGCCCGCCTGGGCGGCATGCAGGTGGAGGGGCATCGTCAGTTCAATCCGGGCTGGCACCTGGCCGTCGACCTCCGCAACATGCTGCTGGTGTGCGAGTGCGTTGCCAAGGCGGCGCTCATGCGCACCGAGAGCCGCGGCGGGCACACCCGCGACGACTATCCGGACATGGACCCGGCGTGGCGCAACACGTTGTTGGTCTGTAAGACCGTGACCGGCGACGATTCGCCGGTCCCAGAGGTCACCGTGGTCACCGAGCAACAGGTCCCGATGCGTCCGGATCTGTTGGAGGTGTTCGAGTTCGACGAGATCGTGAAGTACTACACGGCCGACGAGATCGCCGGTCATCCAGACGCCGGAGGCGCCAGGGAGAACTGACCGCAACGAGGAGAACCGATATGGGCTATGACGCGAAGTTCCGGGTATGGCGTGGGGACGCCGACGACGGTGACCTCCAGGATTTCACCGTGCCCGTCAACGAAGGCGAGGTGGTTCTCGACATCATCCACCGGTTGCAGGCCACCCAGGCGCCCGATCTGGCGGTGCGCTGGAACTGCAAGGCCGGTAAGTGTGGATCGTGTTCTGCAGAGGTGAACGGCCGCCCCAAACTGCTGTGCATGACCCGGATGTCGACCTTCACCGAGGACGAGGTCATCACCGTGACACCGATGCGAACTTTCCCGGTCATCCGTGACCTGGTCACCGACGTGTCGTTCAACTATGCGAAAGCTCGTGAGGTCCAGGCGTTCACACCCCCGGAAGGTCTGGCGCCGGGGGAGTACCGCATGAAACAGGTCGATGTGCAACGCTCGCAGGAGTTCCGTAAATGCATCGAGTGCTTCCTGTGTCAGGACACCTGTCATGTCGTCCGTGACCACGAGGAGAACAAGCAGGCCTTTGCTGGGCCACGCTTCCTGATGCGGGTGGCCGAACTCGACATGCATCCCCTCGATATGGCCGAACGGCGGGATTCGGCCCAGTACGAGCACGGATTGGGGCTGTGCAATATCACCAAATGCTGTACAGAGGTCTGTCCCGAGCACATCAAGATCACCGACAACGCCCTGATTCCGATGAAAGAACGAGTCGCCGATCGTCATTACGATCCACTCGTGTGGTTGGGCAACAAACTCTTCCGGCGCAAGTAGGCGTAGCCGCTGCGAAACCCGGCACTTTGTTCTGGTGAACACGGGGTTGCACATAGCCACGGGCGATCCGCAGGTCTGGTTGTGCAACAGCAACTTCTGCCGCGCCGCGCCGGTTACGTCGGTTTTACCATCGAGGACTGCACAGGAACGTTCGCTAATTTATGGTCAATCGTGCGTACACCGGTAGTGCGCACCGAACACTGATGCGAAACGCTCCTTTTCCCACTCCTTGCCTGCGGAGGTCCTGCCTTGCCACCAGATGTAGAGGGCGCCATCACCACGATGGGGTCGGTCAACAACGAATTCTTCTACTGGATGTCCATCGCGCTGATGATGCTCATCCACGCGGGGTTCCTCGCTTATGAGGTGGGTGCATCACGCTCGAAGAATGTGCTCGCCACGGCGATGAAGAACCTGCTTGCCTTCGCGACGATCATCGCCTCGTTCTTCTTCGTCGGCTGGTTCCTGTACAACGCGATGCCCAGCGGGTTTATCGAGATGACAGACGCCGCACAGGCGGCCCTGCCCTGGAGTGACAACATGGGGCCCAACACCGCGGACTCCGCCAGCGGCATCTTCTGGGGCGCTTTTGCGCTGTTCGCGGCCACCACCGGCTCCATCATGTCCGGTGCCGTACTGGAGCGGATTCGCACCAGCGCCTTCCTCGTGCTGACCGTGCTCGTCGGCTCGGTCGTGTGGATCATCGGCGCGGCGTGGGGCTGGCACGGCGCCGGCTGGATGTTGACCGAACTCGGCTTCCACGACGTGGGCGCCGCCGGTTGCGTCCACATGATCGCCGGATTCGCCGCCCTCGGCATCCTGATCAACCTCGGCCCACGGCTGGGTCGGTTCAAGGCTGACGGCACCCCGGTCACGATCCGGCCGCATAACCTGCCGCTGACCATGGTCGGACTGATGCTGATCTTCACCGGCTTCTTCGGCTTCCTGATGGGCTGCGTCATCTACAGCAACGAGGGCTACGCCACCATCTACGGGAGTCCGACGACCCTGTCCGCCTTCGCATTCAACACGCTGATGGGTCTGGCGGGAGGCATCATCGGTGCTTACCTGATGTCGCGTGGTGAGCCGTTCTGGACCATCTCGGGTGGCCTGGCCGGTGTCATCGGCGTCGCTGCCGGGTTGGACCTCTACCATCCCGCCCTGGCGTTCATCATCGCGCTCGGTGCCGGCGGCCTCATCCCGTACATCGGAAAGTTGTTGGAGAAGTTCAAGATCGACGATGTGGTGGGCGCGGTGGCGGTCCACGGCGGTGTCGGTCTGTACTCGGTCGTCATGGTGGGAGTCTTCCTGTCCGGGTATCCCAACACCGATGGCAACCCGTCGATCTCGCTGTGGGGCCAGCTCGTCGGCGCCGTGGTCTTCATGGCGCTCGGTTTCATCCCGGCCTACCTGGTGTCCCTGGGTATGAAGAAGATCGGCATGCTGCGTATCCCGCCGGAGGTCGAAGCGCAGGGCCTCGACCTCGCCGAGGTCCCGGCCACGCCCTACCCCGAAGGCATTCCGGTGACCGTCATGCGCGGCGACACCGGTGACATCGTCGCCGTGCCGGCCGACGATGCGGGCGAAGTCGTCACGATTCCCAAAGAAGAGGTGAAGTAGATGTTCAGTCCGATCGATTCCTACGACGACCCCGGAGTGGTGTTCACCTTCGGCGGCTTCTCGGTGGGTGTGTGGATCGTCTTCATCCTCGCGGTGGCGCTGTTCATCGGTTTCTTCGTCGCAATGGTCCGCCACGAGAACCACGCGTACCAGGCGATCATCGAACACGAACCGATCGAGAAGGGACCTGCGGCGGAGGGGGAGCCGCCCGTCTACTGACCGAAGCCGGCGAGGTCGGTCCCTGGTGACATTGTGCCGTAGATCGGAGTCAGCATGTGACTTCGATCTACGGCACAAAACCCTGTTACCAGGGGTTTCGTGGTGCCCTCGGTGAGACTCGAACTCACACTGGACGGGTTTTGAATCCGTTGCCTCTGCCAATTGGGCTACGAGGGCGTGTGCTGCGCTGCCACTGTGTGGCAGCCGCGACAGTCCACTCTAGATGATCAGCCCATGCGCGGGCCAACCGGTACTCTGCACGCATCAGCTCTGACGAATAATGCTGGTCAGGGGTAGGCGTTCCGAGGAGGGGATGTGACGGTGGCAGACAGGGCTGCGGCTCGGACCGGCGAACAGACGACGCACCGGGTGCTCGTGGCCGAGGATGACTCGCTGATCCGCATGGATCTGATCGAGATGCTCCGCGAAGAGGGGTACGACGTTGTGGGGGAGGCCCCCAACGGCCAGGTCGCCGTCGAACTGACCGAGAGCCTCACCCCGGACCTGGTGATCATGGACGTGAAGATGCCCGTACGTGATGGCATTGATGCGGCATCGGAGATCGCGAGCCGCAAGCTCGCCGCGGTGGTGATGCTGACCGCCTTTAGTCAGCGCGAGTTCATCGAGAAGGCGCGTGACGCCGGTGCGATGGCCTACCTGGTCAAGCCGTTCACCAAAGCCGACCTGGTGCCTGCCATCGAGCTCGCCGTGAGCCGGTATCAGGAGGTGGTCGCGCTCGAGAAGGAAGTCGCCACCATCACCGATCGTCTCGAAACGCGCAAACTGGTCGAACGCGCCAAAGGTTTGCTGATGGAGAAGCATTCGATGACCGAACCCGAAGCGTTCAAATGGATTCAGCGTGCCGCGATGGACCGTCGCACCACCATGAAGGCCGTCGCGCAGGTGGTCGTGGAGACGTTGGGAGCCACCAACTGACGGTTGGGGCGGGGTCGTCGTTAAATCTGTGAAAATCCGCCGTCGGTGTCATGCGGCTTCCTTCTCAATCCAGCGCGCGTTGCCGGGTTTGGGTCTATGTTTTCTCAAGGTCTCCTCAGCAGATCGGCCGGCACGGGCGAAACGTCCTGTGCCGGAAGGGTGGGAAAAGTGAAGAAGGTACGAAATGCATCGTCGTGTGACGACAGGTGCCCTCGCGGTGGCGCTGGCGGGCGTGCTCGCCGTATCCGCGTGTAGCGACAAATCGAGCGACTCCGGATCGGGCGGGGCCAGCGGATCAGCTGCTGCGAGTTCCGGTTTGACGATCGCTCCGCTCGCTCAGATCGATACTCAGGGCAACGAGGTGCCGGTGGCCTCGGAAGCCGACGCGCTCACACCGGCGGGTGACGGCAACGCCGACTGCCCCGAGACCACCATCGCGATGGCCGGCGCACTGACCGGTGCGGACGCCGCGCTCGGCATCAACATCAAAAACGGCGCGCAACTCGCCGTGGACCAACACAACGAAGCGAACCCGAACTGCCAGATCGTCCTACGGACCTTCGACACCGAGGGCGATCCGCAGAAGGCCACCCAGGTGGCCCCGCAGATCGTCAATGATGAGTCGATCGTCGGCCTGATCGGCCCGGCGTTCTC
This sequence comes from Gordonia tangerina, assembly GCF_021556435.1. Taxonomy (GTDB): domain Bacteria; phylum Actinomycetota; class Actinomycetes; order Mycobacteriales; family Mycobacteriaceae; genus Gordonia; species Gordonia tangerina. Next base: position 66,955 of record NZ_JAKGCU010000005.1, on the reverse strand, counting down.
GGGCGAGACCAAAGCCACCGGCGGCATCTTCAACCAGGCGGGCCTGGTCTCGGTCACCGCCTCGGCCACCAACCCCACGTTGACCGACAACGGCTGGAAGACCTTCTTCCGCGGTCTCGCCAACGACGATGTGCAGGGCCCCGCCGTCGCCAAGTACCTCACCGGCACGATGGGCAAGAAGAAGGTCTGTGTGATCAAGGATGACACCGATTACGGTGTGGGACTTGCCCAGGCGATGACCGAGTCGCTCGGTCCGGCCGCTGACGCGAACTGCTCCGGTGACGTCAAGAAGGGCGACCGCGAGTTCTCGGCGATCATCTCGAAGGTCACCGCCGCCGACCCGGATGCGGTGTTCTACTCCGGGTATTACGCCGAGGCCGCGCCGCTCGCTCAGCAGCTGAAGACGGCCGGATTCCAGGAGACGTTCGTCTCCGGCGACGGCGCCAACGATCCGCAGTTCACCGCCCAGGCCGGCGACAGCGCCAAGGGCGCGATTCTGTCGTGCCCGTGTGGTCCGGCGCCGGATCAGTTCAAGTCCGAATACGAGGCGGCGTTCAACCAGGCGCCTGGCGTGTACTCGGTGGAGGCCTACGACCTCGCCTCGATCCTGATGAAGGGCATCGCCGAGGGCAATCGCACCCGTCCCGAGCTCCTCTCCTACGTCAGCGACTACCAGGGCCCCGGCCTGGCGCGTCAGTACGAGTGGAGTCCCACCGGCGAGCTGACGTCCTCGCTGATCTGGGTGTACGAGGTCAAATAAGGCACAGCACAACACGGTGCGTCCGGGCGGTGGTCGGGCCCGGGCGCACCGTGGTCTCTGTGGTGTTTCGTGGCTGAAAGGCACGTATGATCGTGTACTCGATGGCCGAGACGACCGCGGTGGCCTCGACCATCGGGTTCGATCTCGGCGCACTCCGGGAAGGGTTCTGGGGACTCACCATCGAGGGACTCACCTACGGCGCGATCTATGCGCTCGTCGCCGTGGGGTACACCCTCGTCTACGGAGTTCTGCGGCTGATCAACTTCGCCCACTCCGAGGTGTTCATGCTTGGCATGTTCGGGCAGTACATCGGCCTGCTGTTGCTCGGCTTCACACCGTCGGGCAACACCTATTCCGAAGGCACGGTCATGACCGTGCTCTACCTGCTGCTGGCGGGTTTGTGCGGCATGGCGGTGTCAGGCAGTGCCGCAGTCGGTTTGGAGTTCGTCGCCTACCGCCCGCTGCGCAAACGCAAGGCGAAGCCGTTGGCCTTCCTGATCACGGCGATCGGCATGTCGTTCGTCTTGCAGGAATTCGTGCACTACCTGCTGCCCAAGGTGCCGGTGGATCCGACGTTGGGCGGATCGAGCGCCCAACCGACCATCCGGCTGGTCCAGCCCGTGCAGGAGTTCAACATCTTCGGCGCGCCGGTCTACAACCTGACGCTGATCATCATCATCTCCGCGCTTGTCCTCGCGTTGGGGACCGACTTCCTGATCAACCGGACGCGCCTGGGCCGCGGTATCCAGTCGGTGGCCCAAGACCCGGACGCGGCGCTGCTCATGGGGGTCTCGCGAGAGCGGATCATCATGGTCACGTTCTTGATCGGTGGTCTGCTCGCCGGCGCCGCAGCCTTGCTCTACTCCTTGCGTGTCCCCACCAACATCGTCTACTACGGCGGATTCATCCTCGGTATCAAGGCGTTCTGCGCGGCGGTCCTCGGTGGCATCGGCAATGTCCGGGGTGCGCTGTTGGGCGGCCTGCTGCTCGGCGTGATGGAGAACTATGGGTCGGTGGTGCTCGGCAACCAGTGGCGCGACGTCGTGGCCTTCGTCCTGCTGATCCTGGTGCTCATGTTCCGCCCCACCGGCATCCTCGGCGAGAAACTCGGGAAGGCACGGGTATGACCTCAGCGCAACCACCGTCCGCTCCGGAGCCCTCACATGCCACGCCGCCGCGCGGCATCGGCGACGTCATCCGCCAATGGTGGAACGGCCTGCCTCGCGTGATGCAGTGGTTGGTCGGTGTTCCCGCTATCATCCTGATCGCCTTGCTTCCGGTCCTCAATCCACCGTTGATCACCACCACGGCAACAGATTTCGGCGTCGTCATGGCGACTTTCGCGATGACGGCACTCATCGCGATCGGGCTCAACGTGGTGGTCGGGCAAACCGGCCTCCTCGATCTGGGCTATGTCGGCTTCTACGCTGTCGGTGCGTACGTCGTCGCCTTGCTGACGAGCCCGGCCAGCCCGTTGTGGGACACGGCCGACCACGGTATCTTCTCGGGTCCTTGGGGTTGGCTTGCGTGCGTACCGCTGGCCATCGTTCTCACCGGCGTCACCGGTGTCATCCTCGGCACTCCCACGCTGCGTGTTCGCGGCGACTACCTCGCGATCGTGACCCTGGGCTTCGGTGAGATCGTCCGATTGCTGGCCGACAACCTCAGCGATATCACCAATGGAGCATCCGGACTGCAAGGTGTGCTGTACCCCGAGATCGGGCGCACCGCCGAGTACCCGAACGGCGTGTTCTCAACCGCCAACAACGCCGGCACCCTCAACTACGGGGTGTGGTGGTATTGGCTGGGCATCGTCTTGGTGATCGGCGTCCTCATCGTGGTCGGCAACCTCGAGCGCAGCCGCGTCGGTCGGTCCTGGGTGGCCATCCGCGAGGATGAGGACGCCGCCGAGATCATGGGTGTGCCGACGTTCAAATACAAACTGTGGGCCTTCGTCATCGGGGCCGGCATCGGCGGTCTGTCCGGAGCGGTGTACGCCGGGCAGGTGCAGTATGTGGACCCGAAAGCGTTCACCGTCATCAACTCGATGCTGTTCCTGTGCGCCGTGGTGCTCGGCGGACAAGGCAACAAGCTTGGCGTGATCGCCGGCGCGTTCATCATCGTCTACCTCCCTGCTCGTGTGCAGGGCGTCGAGATCGGGGGACAATCGTTGAGTGAGTTCAAGTACTTGTTCTTCGGGCTCGCTCTGGTGGTCCTGATGATCTTCCGACCTCAGGGGCTCTTCCCGGCGCGAGCGCGACTGGTCACCTTCGGCCGTCGGCTCTATGGTGCGGTCACCCGCGCCCCGATCGCCGCGCAGTCCCAACGGCAGGAGACCGAGGCATGAGCCGACATCGGCGCGACGACTATTCGACACCGAAAGCCCCGGCCCGACGCCCGGATACCGTCGCGAGGTCGGAAAACGAGGAACAGTTGGCCGACGCCGTGGCCGACCCGCAGGCCCGGGCGATCGTCGACCCGGCCGCGATCGATCCCGAACTCACCGATCCCGAGGCGGTCGCCGACGCGGTCGCTCCCCAGCGCGACATCCACACTGCCGCCGGAGATGTCCTGCTCGAGGTGTCGGGACTGACGGTGGACTTCGGTGGTCTCGCCGCACTCGACGACGTCACTTTCGACATCAGGCGCGGGGAGATCCTCGGGCTGATCGGGCCCAACGGGGCCGGCAAGACGACCTGTTTCAACGCGATCACGGGCGTCTATCGGCCCACCCGGGGACGCGTCTTGTTCGACGGCTCTCCGCTGGGGAAAATCAAGCGCCACAAGATCACCCGGCTCGGAATCGCTCGGACTTTCCAGAACGTACGCCTCTGGGGTGAGATGACGGCGCTCGAGAACGTGTGCGTCGGCACCGACGCGCGACACAAGACGTCGGTGTTCGGCGGGATCGTGCGCACCCCTCGCCACTACCGCGAAGAACGCGACGCGGTGGACCGGGGCATGGCCCTGCTCGAGTTCGTCGGAATCGGACCGCACGCCGCAGAGAAGGCGGCCAACCTGCCCTACGGAGACCAGCGTCGGCTGGAGATCGCGCGCGCGTTGGCCACCGAACCGAAACTGCTGTGCCTCGACGAACCAGCCGCCGGATTCAACCCGATCGAGAAGACCGCACTCATGGAGTTGATCCAGAAGATCCGCGACGACGGCTACACGGTGCTGCTCATCGAACACGACATGCGGTTGGTGATGGGGGTCACGGACCGGATCGTGGTGCTCGAGTTCGGTCGCAAGATCGCCGAGGGCAGCCCGGAACGGGTGCGTAACGACCCTGCCGTGATCGCCGCCTACCTGGGAGTGCCCGATGACGAACTCGCCTGAGACCACCTCGGCCACAGCGGTCCTGGAACTGCGGGATGTGCAGATCCACTACGGTCGGATCCGTGCGCTGCACGGTATCTCCCTGCACGTGGCGCCCGGCGAGTTGGTGACGCTGTTGGGGGCCAACGGCGCCGGCAAGTCGACCACGATGCGGGGGATATCGGGACTCAACCGCCTGTCGTCGGGCGACATTCTGTTCGACGGCGAGTCCATCGCCGGTCTCCCGCCGCACGAGCGGGTGAAACGCGGCATCATCCAGGTTCCGGAGGGGCGGCGCATCTTCCCCGGGATGACGGTTCTGGAGAACCTCGACATGGGCTGCTACGGAAGGAGATTCTCGTCCAAATCCGCCTACCGCGAATCGATCGACCATGTTTTCGAGCTGTTCCCGCGGCTCGGTGAGCGGCGCAAGCAGTTCGGCGGAACGATGTCGGGTGGCGAGCAACAGATGCTGGCCATCGGGCGGGCGTTGATGGCCCGGCCTCGGCTACTGCTCCTCGACGAACCGTCGATGGGTCTGGCCCCCATGGTGATCCAACAGATCTTCCGGATCATCACCACGATCAATTCCGAGGGCACCACCATCTTGCTGGTGGAGCAGAACGCCCAACAGGCCCTGAGTCGGTCGACTCGCGGCTACATCCTGGAGACCGGATCGATCACCAAAGAAGGAGCGGGCGCAGACCTTCTCGTCGACGACGCCGTGCGCGAGGCGTACCTCGGGGTCGCCTGATGTCTGCTCGGGTTGAGACGCGAGGTGCTGCTCGTTACAGTCCGCACACAATGACCTTGTTACGCAGATCCACCGTCGTCCTCGGGCTCGTGTTGCTCACGGTCACCGGGGTTCTCGTGCCCGCCCACGCCGCCGACGGCACCACCACGTGCCGCCCGCAGCTACCCGGCGTCGAAGCGCAGCACATCGCCGCGTTGTCGGCTCCATCCGCCAACCGGACGTTGGTCGATGCCCAGTCCAACGTGCATCAGATCGCGGACATCTGGGGTGACCAGGGTGATCCGCGCGGCGCTTTCGCCGACGTGTACGCGCCGATCCTGGACACCACCGTGCCGTCTATCCGCCAAGGGGTCTATACGGATTCGGAGTGGGCTCGCCGGCTCGCGCTGAACTTCGTCAATCGCTACCTCGCCTCGGTTCACGCGCACGCGACGGGCGCCGATGTCCCTCGTGAATGGCAGCGGTATTACCAGTACGCGACCGACTGCCGCCACAGCGGCGGACGCGTTGCAAACTCCGGCATGAACTCGCATCTGATACTGGACCTGCCGACCGCGCTCGACGCCGTCGACACCAGCCGGCAACGGTGGGCCGATTTCAACCTCTATGGCGAGATCCTCGGGAAAGCGACCCCGCAGATCGTCGCGTCGATCAAGGCCGACTACGGCACGGATCTCAGCGAGTTGTTCACCGCGTCCATCGTCGGCGACACGATCGGCGAGGAACGTGCGACCGGCCTGTTCTTCCAGAGTGTCCGGGCGGCCGCCTGGGTCAGCGGCCGTGGCCTCGCCGAACCCGCCACCACCGCAGCCACCCATGCCGCGATGTGGGCGGAATGGCTGACCGCTGAAGGCGTCCTGGACACCTCTGATGCGATCGGGCTCTTCTGACCGGACCGGGCTCTACCGTGGGGGCATGACGTCGATTGCCGTGACGAGCTCCCGGGACCTCGGCCTCGTGAGTGCGTTGCTCGCGCAGGCCTTCGCCGACGACCCGGTGGTGCGCTGGATGAATCCCGACCCGGCGCGGGACAAACAGATTTTCCACACGTTACTGCGGTGGGCACATGGCGAGGCCGCGTCGATCGACCTGGCCGTTCGCGACGGCGTTCCCGTGGGCACCGCGGTCTGGGATCGACCGGGGCACAAGCTGTCGACGGTTCAACAGGTGGGCTCGATGGTGGGATTCGTTCGTGTCCTGCGTGGTCGGGTGGCTCGCGGCGCAGCCCTGGAACGTGAATTCGCGAAGGTGAGGCCCCGCGAGCCGCATTGGTACCTGGGGCAGGTGGGTGCCACCATCAAGGGAGCGGGCGTGGGTAGCGCATTGTTGAGCACCGGCATCGACCGCGTCGACGGACCGGCCTACCTGGAGAGTTCCAATGAGGCCAACGTGCCGCTATACGAGCGGTACGGCTTCGCGGTGACCGGCGAGATCACGCTGCCGATGGATGGGCCGACGGTCTGGCCGATGTTTCGCCGGGGCTGAGCTGTACGGGAGTGTTCAGGTGGCCCCGCACGCCTGCGGGCCCCGCCGACCTGTCAGGCCGGGTCACTAGACTCAGCACCGTGAGTCCTGCCAAGAGTTCCACCGTGCCCGCGAAGAAGTCCGCCAGCGCCGCCGGCAAGTCGGGTTCGGACGGACGCCCGCTGCTGATGCTGCTCGACGGGCATTCGCTGGCCTACCGGGCGTTCTTCGCGCTGCCGGCCGAGAACTTCAAGACCGCGACCGGCCAGACCACGAATGCGGTGTACGGCTTCACCTCCATGCTTATCAATCTGTTGCGTGATGAGGAGCCCACCCACATCGCGGCGGCCTTCGACGTCTCCCGCAAGACCTTCCGGTCGGAGATGTTCCCGGAGTACAAGGCGCAGCGCTCGAAGTCACCGGACGAGTTCAACGGTCAGGTCGATCTGACCAAAGAGGTGCTCGACGCGCTGGGCATCCCGGTGATGGCCATCGAGGGCTATGAGGCCGACGACATCATTGCCACCCTGGCGACACAGGCAGACGCCGCGGGTTACCGGGTGGTGGTCGTCACCGGCGACCGCGATTCATTGCAGCTGGTCAACGACTCGATCACCGTCCTCTATCCCCGCAAAGGTGTCTCCGACCTCACCCGTTTCACCCCGGCCGAGGTCGAGAAGAAGTACGGATTGACGCCCGCGCAGTATCCCGACTACGCCGCTCTGCGCGGCGACCCGAGCGACAACCTGCCCGGGATTCCCGGAGTGGGGGAGAAGACCGCATCCAAGTGGATTCGGGAGTACGGGTCGCTCGCCGGCCTGGTCGATCATGTCGACGAGGTCCGGGGCAAGGTGGGCGATGCCTTACGCACGCATCTGGCGTCGGTCCAGACCAACCGGCAGCTCACCGAGCTCGTCCGGGACATGCAGCTTCCGTCCGGGCCGGACGACCTCGCGATGGTGGGCTGGGACCGCGACCGCATCCACGTGCTCTTCGACGATCTCGAGTTCCGTGTCCTGCGTGATCGGTTGTTCTCGACGTTGACGTCGGTGGAACCGGAAGCCGAAGCCGGCTTCGACCTCGATGGCGCGGTACTGCAACCGGGCGAGGTCCGCGCCTGGCTGGCCGACCACACGACGACGGGCCGCAGCGGCATCGCGGTCACCTCACCCCATCAGGTCGTCGGCGCCGATGCGACCGGGATCGCGATCGCCGCTGCCGACGGCGTCTCGGCCTACATCGACGTCACGTCCGTCGACGCCGACGACGAGCAGGCCTTGGCGGGGTGGCTGGCCGACACCGAGCGACCGAAGGCCATGCATGAATCGAAATGGGGCGTGCACGCGGTCCGAGCGCGCGGCTGGACCCTCGGAGGGGTCACCAGTGACACCTCGCTGGCGGCCTACCTGGTGCGACCCGGGCAACGGACGTTCAACCTCGACGACCTCACGCTGCGATATCTGCGGCGTGAACTACGCGACGACGCCGCGCCCGACGACGGTCAGATGTCGTTGCTGGACGACGACGGCGGTGACGCCAAGCACGCCGAGCAGCAGATGCTGGAGGCCCGGGCGGTGGCTGAGCTGGCCGACACCCTCGACACCGAGCTCGAGCGCATCGACTCGCTGGCCCTGTTGACCGAGATGGAGCTGCCGCTGGCCTTCGTCCTGGCCGAACTCGAGGCCGCCGGCATCGCTGTCGACGTCGAGCACTTCCGCGAACTGGAAGCCGACTTCGCCCAACGCATCCGCACCGCGGCAGACTCCGCCTACGAGGTGATCGGCGAACAGATCAACCTGGGTTCACCCAAGCAGTTGCAGACCGTGCTCTTCGACAAACTGGACATGCCGAAGACCAAGAAGACCAAAACCGGCTACACCACCGATGCCGATGCGCTGCAGAGCCTTTACGAGAAAACCGAGCATCCGTTCCTGGCGCATCTGCTCGAGCACCGTGACGCCACCCGGCTCAAGGTCACCGTTGATGGATTGCTCAAATCGGTGGCCGACGACGGGCGGGTGCACACCACGTTCAATCAGACGATCGCGGCCACCGGTCGGCTCTCGTCGACCGAACCCAACCTGCAGAACATCCCGGTGCGCACGCAGGCCGGCCGACAGATCCGCGAGGGTTTCGTGGTGGCATCGGACCACGAATGTCTGATGACCGCCGACTACAGCCAGATCGAGATGCGCATCATGGCGCACCTGTCCGAGGACGGCGGGTTGATCGAGGCGTTCAACACCGGCGAGGATCTGCACAATTTCGTCGGCTCGCGGGCGTTCGGCGTGCCCATCGACGCGGTCACCACCGAGATGCGTCATCGCGTGAAGGCCATGTCATACGGGCTCGCCTACGGGTTGAGCGCCTTCGGGCTGGCCGCCCAACTCAAGATCAGTCGCGACGAGGCCAAGGAACAGATGGAGGCCTACTTCGCGCGGTTCGGCGGAGTGCGTGACTACCTGCACAACGTCGTGGATGAGGCACGCCGAAACGAATACACCGCGACCCTGTTCGGTCGGCGCCGCTACCTACCCGACCTCAACAGCGACAACTGGCAGCGTCGCCAGTCCGCGGAACGAATGGCTCTCAACGCGCCGATCCAGGGCACCGCGGCCGACATCATCAAGGTTGCGATGATCAATGTGTACGGCAGGCTCCGGCGGGAGGGGCTGCAGTCGCGCATGCTGCTACAGGTACATGACGAACTCGTCATCGAGGTCGCGGCCGGGGAACGCGAAGCGGTGGAGGCCGTCGTCCGCGACGAGATGGGTAGCGCGATCACCCTGTCGGTGCCGCTGGAGGTGTCGGTGGGCTTCGGCCGGTCATGGGACGACGCAGCGCACTGACCGATGCGTCTGGTCGCCGCGGCGTAAATCTCTCGTAACCGTCAGGTGGAACGGCTTGCCAGCCACTAGTGTTCGAACAGTGCGTCGATGGCTGCCGCCGGCGTCTCGAGTGCGCGCCCGATCATGCGCTTGCATGGTGGGGAAGAGAACAGATGGGGTATCTGATGCGTTTTCTGCGATCGTCGCGACCGGTCGGTGTGCTCATCGCACTGTTGTCGATCCTGGTCCTCGCACTGGCGGGTTGTTCGAACAACGAGGAGAGTGAGGGCCTGGGTGCCGACATCTCGCCGACCAGCGTCGAGGTGGAACCGGTGGCCGAGATCGCCGACCTGGTGCCTGCCCCGATCCGTGAGTCCGGACAGCTGATCGTCGGCGTCAATGTGCCGTACGCGCCGAACGAGTTCAAGGACGCCAATGGCGACATCATCGGCTTCGACGTCGATTTGATGAACGCGGTCGGCAGCGTGCTCGGCCTGACACCGCAATACCGAGAAGCTCAGTTCGACACCATCATTCCGTCGGTCCAGGCCGGAACCTACAACGTGGGCATGTCGTCGTTCACCGACACCAAGGAGCGCGAAGCGCAGGTCGACTTCGTCACCTATTACAGCGCGGGTGTGCAGTGGGCCCAACAGGTCGGCGCGGGTATCGATCCCAACAATGCCTGCGGCAAGCGGGTTGCGGTGCAGTCCACCACTTATGAGGACACCGACGAGATCCCGGCGAAGAGCCAGGCCTGCACCGACGCCGGTCAGCCCGCCATCGAGAAGGTGCGTTACGACAGCCAGGACGAGGCGACCAACGCACTGATGCTGGGCCGCGTCGACGCGATGTCGGCGGACTCGCCGGTCACCTCGTACGCGATCGAGCGGTCCAACGGCGAGCTCGAGCCGGCCGGTGGTGTGTTCGACTCTGCGCCGTACGGCTATCCCGTGCAGAAGGGATCGCAGCTGGCGCAGGCGCTGCAGCAGGCGGTCCAGTACCTGATCGACAACGGCCAGTACCAGACGATCGCCGAGCACTGGGGTCTCGGAGCGGGCACGATCCCCACGTCGGTCATCAACGGTGCGGTCAGCTGACCGGTGACGGCACCAGCGACTGGTCCGAGCGGGGCCGACCGCGTCTCCGCTGAGCCCGAACCCATCAAGGCGGTGCCACTGCGTCACCCGGGCCAGTGGTTCGCCGCCGCCATCGTGCTCGTGCTGGTGGTGCTGTTCGTCTACGGCGCGGCCACCAACAGCGCGTACGCGTGGAACACCTACGCCAACTATCTCTTCGACACCCGCATCCTCACGGGCATGTGGTACACGCTGGTGCTCACCGTGCTGTCGATGATCATCGCGATCGTGCTGGGCGTGCTGCTCGCCGTGATGCGACTGTCGTCGAATCCGGTGTTGCGGTCGACCGCGTGGGTCTATCTCTGGGTTTTCCGCGGCACACCGGTGTATGTGCAGTTGGTGTTCTGGGGGCTGTTGCCGGCGATCTACAAGCAGATCGACCTCGGCATCCCGTTCGTCGTGCAGTTCGCGCATTTCGATATCCAGGCACTGTATTCGGCGTTCATCTTCGCGATGATCGGCCTCGCGCTCAACGAGGCGGCCTACATGGCCGAGATCGTGCGGGCGGGTGTCTCGTCGGTCGGTGAGGGTCAGATGGAGGCCTCCGTCGCATTGGGTATGTCATGGTCGCTTGCCATGCGGCGCACGGTGCTACCGCAGGCCATGCGCGTGATCATCCCGCCGACCGGCAACGAGGTGATCAGCATGCTCAAGACGACGAGCCTCGTGGCTGCGGTGCCCTTCACCGGGGATCTGTACGGGCGTGCGCGGGACATCTCCGGGGTGAATTTCGAGCCGATTCCGCTGCTGCTGGTGGCGTCCACCTGGTACCTGGCGATCACCAGCATCCTGATGGTCGGCCAGTACTACCTCGAGCGGTACTACTCGAAGGGTGCCAGCCGGCAGATGACCGCCCGACAGCTCAAGGCCATGGCTGCCAAACCGAACACAACGATCGCGGAAGGGGAGAGCGATGAGCGTCGCTGAACGCCCCATGGTCTACGCCGACCGGGTCTGCAAGAACTTCGGCTCCCTGCGGGTGCTCAAGGGCATCACTCTCGAGGTGGGCCGTGGCGAGGTGCTGTGCCTCATCGGGCCGTCTGGTTCCGGGAAGTCGACGTTCCTGCGCTGCGTCAACCATCTCGAAGTGGTCAATGCGGGACGGCTTTACGTGGATGGTGATCTCATCGGCTACCGCGAACGTGGTGACAAGCTCCACGAGATGAGCCCGAAGGACGCAGCCAAACAGCGCCGCGACATCGGCATGGTGTTCCAGCACTTCAACCTGTTCCCGCACCGCACCGCGTTGGAGAATGTGATCGAGGCGCCGACACAGGTGAAACGGAAGAGCAAACGGGAGGCCACCGAGAGTGCCCGCACGTTGTTGGCCCGGGTGGGCTTGGCCGACAAGGCCGACACCTACCCCGCCCAACTGTCGGGCGGACAGCAGCAACGTGTCGCCATCGCCCGTGCGCTGGCGATGGAACCCAAGCTGATGCTGTTCGACGAGCCGACGTCCGCGCTGGATCCGGAGCTCGTCGGGGAGGTGCTCGGCGTGATGCGTGAACTCGCGGCCAGCGGGATGACGATGGTGGTCGTCACCCACGAGATGGGCTTCGCTCGTGAGGTCGCCGACCAACTGGTGTTCATGGACGGCGGTGTGGTGGTGGAGCAGGGTGATCCGCGTGAGGTGCTGGCCAACCCGCAACACGAACGTACTCAGGGCTTCCTGTCAAAGTTGTTGTGAGGCAACTGCTTCCGAGCGCGTCCTGTGAGTGTCACCAACTGTTGCCTGAGGAACGAGGCGCCAGCCGAGTGTCACGAAGGGCCCCGACCTCACACCTTTCGGCAGCAGAAGATCGCGGTGCCCGGGAAGTATTGTCCGCGAAAAGGACTCCACTGCCCCCACACCTCCTCGAAACCCTCCGGCCACTCCGGTTCCACGATGTCGTCGAGCACCAACCCGGCCGCGCGGATCTCCCGGACGCGATCGCCGATGGTCCGATGGTGTTCCACGTAGGTGATGGCGCCGGCGTCGTCGACCTCGGTGTAAGGGGTGCGGTCGAAGTAGGGGATCTGCACGATGAGGCCGTCGGGTCCAGGGTCGTCGAGGAACATCCAGCGCATCGGATGATTGACCGCGAAGACCCAGCGTCCTTCGGGGCGCAGGACCCGGGCCACCTCGGCCATCACATGCGCCGAGTCGGCTACAAACGGTACCGCGCCGAAGGCCGAGCACGCCACGTCGAACGAACTGTCCGCGAAGGGAAGTGCCTCGGCGGTCGCCTGCACCAGCGGGACCCGGCTGCGGTCTTGCTCCATCGCGGCGAGTCCGATGCCGAGCATGCGACGCGACAGATCGACGCCGACCGCACGAGCGCCCTGTCCGGCCAGCCACCGGGCACACGGTGCCGAGCCGCAGCCGACCTCCAGGATGTCGCGGTCTGCGATGTCACCGAGCAGGCCGATGTCAGCTTCTCGCAGGCCTTCCGGGCACCACACGAAGTCCCCGCCGGCGGCATGGGTTCCCAGGAAGGCGCCGTGTTCGGCGTGATAGTTGTCGGCGTCGTGGTCCCACCACCATCGGTTGGCGCGGTCACTCGTCGGTGAGTCGACGCGCCCGAGAATGCGCGGAGGTCGATGCGTCGAGCCGGCATCGTCGGTGCGCTCCTCACTCATGCCGGTGAGTCTAGCGACTGGTATCGGCTGGATCGGAGCCGCCAGCAGCGCACACGGTGATAAAATCGCGCGTGGTCAGCCTCCTGCTCCTGGGCCCGATCGATGTGTCGGGACCGACGGAAGCGCGCGCTGCTCAATTCGGTAGTCCACGGCTGCGGTGCCTGTTGGCCGCGCTCGGCGCCCGTGCCAATGTCGCTGCCGACGCCGACTGGCTCGCGGAGATCCTCTGGGGGCAGAGTCCGCCGACCAATCCGGAGGCTGCGCTGCACAACCTGGTGTTCCGCTTGCGTGCGCAACTGCGCGAGCACGGCGTGACAGACAAACTGGCGATCGTCACCGCCGCTCCCGGCTACTCGCTTCGGGTCGACCGCGACGAACTGGACCTCCTCGCGTTCGCCGACCGCTTCCATGCCGGGTGTGCGGTGACCGAGGCCGACCCGGGCGCTGCGGTGGCGCTGTTCGATTCTGCGGAGAGTCTTTGGCGTGGAAGACCATTCGGCGAGTTCGCCGATGAGCCATGGGTGCGTGGCGATGTCGAGGCGCTGCAGGAAACCCGGGTACGGATCGTCGAGGCGACCGCCGATGCGCTGCTGCGTTCGGGACGACCGGCAGATGCCGCGAGTCGACTCGAGCCCGCCGCCGCGGCACACCCGTACCGGGAAAGTGTGCACCAGGCGCGGATGCTCGCCCTCTGGCAAGCCGACCGCCCCGCCGAGGCGCTCGCGGTGTTCCGACGACTGCGGGCACGGCTGGCGACCGACCTCGGCACCGAACCCACCATTCGGCTCGGTGACCTGCACCAACGTATCCTCGCCGGCGAACGGGCGCCGACACCCACCGCCCCTGCAACGCCCACGGGCACCGCGCCGCCGACACGCCGCAGACCCGCACCGGAGGCGTCCGTGAGAGTCATCGGCCGTGATGTTGAGCTGGCCGATCTCGCGGCTCGAATCCGCCCGGGAACGGTGGTCACGGTAGTGGGGCCCGGCGGAGTGGGCAAGACCGCGCTGGTGCGCGAACATGCTCGTCACCAAGGGGCCACCTGGATCGCAGAGCTGTCGGGCGTGGCGTCGCCGGCCGACGTGGTACACAGCGTCGTGTCGGCAACCGGGGCCGCTCCGCGGCGGGATCTCGGCGATCTCGAGGCGCTCGTCGAAACACTCTCGGGCCGAGTCGGTTTGCTTGTCCTCGACAACTGCGAGCACGTGGTCGACGCGGCCGCCGAGCTGGTCGAATCGGTGATCAGTCGATGTGCCGACCTATCGGTGGTGGCGACGTCGCGTGTTCCGTTGGGGTTGACCGCCGAGCAGGTCAGCGTGCTGGAGCCGCTGACGGTGCCGGCGGCGAACGCGTCGTCGGCCGCCATCGCCGAGAGCCCGTCGGTGCAGCTCTTCTGTACTCGTGCGCACGCCCGCAACGATCGATTCGTGCTCACCGAGGAGAACGCCGCAGCAGTGGCCGAGATCTGCCGACGACTCGACGGGCTGCCGCTCGGCGTGGAACTCGCCGCGACCAGAGCCCGCGCCATTGCTCCGGCGGCGCTGGTGGACCGCCTTCAGTGGCGATTCCGGATTCTGCACAGTCCCCGGGACACCGACCGCCGGCACCGGAGTCTGCATGCGCTGGTCGACTGGTCGTATGCGCTGTTGAGTGATGCGGGTCGCGCTTTGTTCGATGCCCTGGCGGTGTTTCCGGCGCGCTTCGACCTCGACGACGCGGAAGCGCTCGCGGGGCACAGTGAGGTGGTACCGCGTGACGAGGTGGCCGATATCGTCAGTGAGCTCGTCGACAATTCGATGCTCTCGGCCGACGACTCCGGCTACCGAATGCTCGAGACTCTGCGCGCCTTCGGACTTCGACGACTCGACGAGAACGGTCGCCGCACATCGGCGCGAGCGGCGCATGCGCACCTGGTGGCCGATCGGATCGCGCCACTGGTCCGGGATCTCTTCGGCCCCGGCCACGTCGCGGCAGCCGGTCTGGTCGCGGCGCGCCTCGACGATGTGAGACAGGCGGTCGACCATGCCTGCGAGGTCGATCCGACGCTCGGCGACCGGATGATGGCGGGGGTGATCCCATTTCTGGAGCTGACCATGAGCACCGAGGCCACCGCCTGGTCACGCCGGCTTCGCGCAGCCGCCGATGTGTCGGTGGAAGATCCTCCGAAGTTGCCCGCGGCGTGGGCGGTGGCCGCCGCCGGGGCCCGCTTCGACGGGAATCTGTTGACCGCCAAGGAGTATGTTCGGTGTGGGCTGGCGTGCAGCCCCGCACCCGCCGTGGAGGTCTACCTGCGGATGATGCTCGTGGAGGTCGGCCTGTTCCAAGGGGATGTGACGGCGACGTCGCAGTTGGCCCGCGATTTCCGGGCAGCGGGAACGGTCGCGGGGATGGCCGGCGCGGGCCGCATGGCCGACCTCTGCGTGCTGCTGATGAACGCCTACGCCGGCGACGGGCCCGCCGCGCATCGGGCTTCGCTGCGGATCGCCGATTTATGCACCGCGGCAGGGGAGACCGTCGTCGAAGGATGGGCGCGCTACGGTGCCGGTGAGTGCATTCTCGACGACGATCCGAGTCGAGCCGGCGAGCTGCTCGACGATGCGATCGCTTCTGCTGCGCACACGGGTGACCGCTATCTGATGGGTGTGGCACTGGTGTCCCGGGCATCCATCGAAGCCCGTTGCGGGACACCGGAGGTGGCCGCTCGTCTGTTCACCGATGTGCTCAACCACTGGCGCGACGCCGGCAACTGGACACACCAGTGGGTGTCGCTGCGCACGGTAGTCGATGTGCTGCTACAACTCGATCGGCCCGAGGCGGCGGCCGAGTTGTTGGGCGCGATGCGCCGGGCCGATGAGATCACCGGGGCGGGGGCCTACGGCACCGACGCCCAACGACTCGACGCCGCGCATCGTCGATTGCGGGAGCGTCTCGGGGACCCGACGCTCGACGAGGCGATGATGCGCGGCGCCGATCGACCGCGGGTCGATGTGGTGGCCGCGGCGCTGGCAGCGCTCAGCCCGGCGTGAGTTGGTAGAACCGGAAGAAGCTGAACTCCTCGATCGGCAGCACCTCCACCTCGGCGAACCCGGCCTGCTGGGCGTAGGTGCGCAGTGTCGATGCGCGCATCACCGTTCCGGTGCCTGCCGACGGTGTCGAACTCATCCCGTCGGGCAGACAGACGAACAGCGAGAAGGCGTACATGATCTTGTCCAGATCGTCGGCGGGGCCGGCGAACTCATCGGAGACCGCCTCGTCCATGATCACCATGACACCGTCGGGCGCCAGCGCCGCCCGCGCCGCGGCCAACACCTCCACCGGGCGGGGCATGTCGTGGACGCACTCGAAGGCGAACACCACGTCGAACGGTCCGCGCTGCCCTGCGTCGGAGGCGTCGGCCAGCACGAACTCCACCCGATCGTCGACGCCGGCCTCCGCTGCTGCGTGACGCGCCATCTGCACCGACGCCTCGTCGACATCGAGGCCCACGAATGTCGCCTCCGGATAGGCCTTGGCCAGCGCGATGGTCGAGTAACCGGCGCCGAATCCGACGTCGGCGATGCGGGCGCCGGAACGGGAGAGCCGCGCGTGCAGGCCGTCGACGCCGGCGAGCGCAGGCGCGAGTTGACGGTCGAACCACGGGCGGTTGAGTGCCGCCTGGCATTCGCGGGCGTCGGCGCCCAGTTCTGCCCAGCTGACACCGCCGCCGGTGCGGTAGGCGTCGAGCAGGGCCGGAAGCTGGCCGAACGATGCGGCGAACATCCGCGGCAGCGTGCCCAAATAGGCGAGGCTGGCGGTGTCGGTGAGGGCTTCGGCCACGCCCGGTTGGATGCCGAAGCGGATCGGGTCGGCATCTAGGTCGGCGTCGAGTATCCCGAAGGCCGACTGCATCTCCAGCCATTCTCTGGCGTAGCGCCGATGAGTGCCGGTGCGGTCGGCCAACTCGTCAGCCGACACCGGGCCGTGCTGGACGAGGCAGTCGTACCACCCGAGGCGTTCGCCGAGATAGATACTCATCGTCTCGGCGGTCGCCAGTGCTGAGGTGAAGATGCGCTCGGCGAAGGCGTCGGCCGTGACCGGCCGGTCGTCGGAGTGCGTCGGTCCGGGGGAGGGGGAAGTCGTGGTCGTTGATGTGGAGGGTGTCGTTGTCGAAGGTGTTGTTGTGCTCATGGGGCAACGATGCGTCTCCTCGCTCTCAGTTCGCTCTCACGCGGTGGTGAGGTTCTCTCACGGTGTCGTCGCGGCCGGTCCGCCTGCGACGATGTGGTCGCGACGGTTGTCGGGATCCCAACGACGCACCGTGGTGAATGAGCCGGAATCCTCGAGCGAGCCGACGGCGTCGAGGACGTCGAGGACCGCGGCGAGCTGCGTGGTGTCGACGCGCCGGGCGAGTGTGATGTGCGGAGTCCAGTCGCCCGGGGCGGCATGAGCGAAGGCGCCGTTCTCACCGAGGAAAGGTGTGGCGATGTCGCACACCCGGCGGTGCACCGCCAACAGCGTGGCGCTCGGCACCACCACTCGAGCCAACGTGCGGCGGGTCCCGTGGCCGAACAGCACCGGAGCGCCGATCCGGCACGGCAGAGGCAGGTCTTTCGCACAGGCCCCGAGTGCGTCATCGACACCGCTGTCGATGTGCCCGGCCGCGATCAATGTGACGTGTGGGCGATTGGTCGAGGCGCGGATACGGGCTGCGCTGGGCAGCCCGGCGTCGGCCAGCGCCTGCCATTCGGCGCGGACACGGGCGTCGATCGACTCATCGGGCAGGAGCTCGATGGAATGCGCCACGGCGCCAGTCAACCAGAATGGCGAGCACCTGGGTATCGAGTGGGTATCGAGGTGAGGGAGCAGGCAGTGCCGGTGAGCGGTTCGTCGTGGCCGGTGAGTGTTCTCAGCCGCGCCCGATAGCTGCTGACCAGCCGAAATGAGGGACCGCCCACCTCGAGGACGGTGACCCTTCGCCTGCGAGAAGACCCCGCGGCACCGGGTCGTCGGGCGTCACCGGACCGGCCGAGGAGAGCGTATTTGCCCAGGGCAAGCGGACTGGCGTAACCTTCTACGCGCATGCGCCCTCGGCGCGTGCGGCCGTCGTGCCCGGAGTTCAGCATCCGTTCACCGACGGCGGCAACTGAACTGTACCTACAACACACCTGTCCGGAGCAACTCACAAATATGTCGTCCCCCACGATCACCTCGCCGCAAGTAGCCGTCAATGACATCGGCTCGGCTGAGGACTTCCTCGCCGCCATCGACTCCACGATCAAGTACTTCAACGATGGCGACATCGTCGAAGGCACCATCGTCAAGGTCGATCGGGACGAGGTTCTGCTCGACATCGGTTACAAGACCGAAGGCGTGATCCCGTCGCGCGAACTGTCGATCAAGCACGACGTCGACCCCAACGAGGTCGTCAACGTCGGTGACGAGGTCGAGGCCCTGGTTCTCACCAAAGAGGACAAAGAAGGCCGCCTGATCCTGTCCAAGAAGCGTGCGCAGTACGAGCGCGCCTGGGGCACGATCGAGGAGCTCAAGGAGAAGGACGAGGCCGTCAAGGGCACCGTCATCGAGGTCGTCAAGGGCGGCCTGATCCTGGACATCGGTCTGCGCGGCTTCCTCCCGGCGTCGCTGGTGGAGATGCGTCGCGTCCGCGATCTGCAGCCGTACATCGGCAAGGAGATCGAGGCCAAGATCATCGAGCTCGACAAGAACCGCAACAACGTGGTCCTGTCGCGTCGTGCATGGCTCGAGCAGACCCAGTCCGAGGTCCGCAGCGAGTTCCTGCATCAGCTGCAGAAGGGACAGGTCCGCAAGGGCGTCGTGTCCTCGATCGTCAACTTCGGTGCGTTCGTCGATCTCGGCGGCGTCGACGGTCTGGTCCACGTCTCCGAGCTGTCCTGGAAGCACATCGATCACCCGTCCGAGGTCGTCGCCGTGGGCGATGAGGTCACCGTCGAGGTCCTCGACGTCGACCTGGACCGCGAGCGTGTGTCGCTGTCGCTCAAGGCCACCCAGGAAGATCCGTGGCGTCAGTTCGCCCGCACCCACGCGATCGGTCAGATCGTGCCGGGCAAGGTCACCAAGCTGGTGCCGTTCGGTGCGTTCGTCCGCGTCGACGAGGGCATCGAGGGCCTGGTCCACATCTCCGAGCTGGCCGAGCGCCACGTCGAGGTGCCCGATCAGGTCGTCTCCGTCGGCGACGACGCGATGGTCAAGGTCATCGACATCGACCTGGAGCGTCGCCGGATCTCGCTGAGCCTCAAGCAGGCCAACGAGGACTACACCGAGGAGTTCGACCCGTCGAAGTACGGCATGGCCGACAGCTACGACGAGCAGGGCAACTACATCTTCCCCGAGGGCTTCGACGCGGAGACCAACGAGTGGCTCGAGGGCTTCGAGCAGCAGCGTGAGGCATGGGAGGCCCGGTACGCCGAGGCCGAGCGTCGCCACAAGATGCACACCGCTCAGATGGAGAAGTTCGCCGCTGCCGCCGCCGAGGCCGCCAACGCCCCGTCGGATTACTCGTCGGCATCGGAGAGCCGCAGCACCGGCAGCAGCGCTCCGGCATCGTCGGGTGGCTCGCTGGCCAGCGACGAGCAGCTCGCCGCACTGCGCGAGAAGCTGTCGGGCAACGCCTGATTCGAATCTCACTGACACAGAACTCCCCGGCTCATCACGAGTCGGGGAGTTCTGTTCTTCGTGCTGATCGTCCTGAGCCCAGGTGTCGTCGGCAGCAGCGGAGATGACCCTGATGGTGGTTGCGTCTGTACCCGACGCACTCAACCGCCAAAGTGCGCGGCCAACCGCCGGTGTCGGTGCCGGAACAGATGCTCGACGAACCGGGCGAGCAGGGGTGCGGCCGGCCTCAGCAGCAGACGTGGGCGTAACGCGACGGTGTCGACAACCTCGGTGCGCTCGAGAGTGAGCGGTGTCAGTGTTCTGGCGTGATGCCACACCCGCATGGAGGCCATCGAGGACTCTTCGCGAAATCCGCGCCCAGGTGTGAGTTCGACGATGGTCAGTTCGTCGTAGTCGAGCGGCAACAAACCGCCGAACAGCAAGCGCACCTTGCCCACGCTCGTGCCGACCTCGATGTCGGCCAGTGTTTTCCCGCGATGCCGGCGCGGCAGCATCATCTTGAGGTAGGGCATCAGCTCATCGTTGATGCCCTCCATTCGGCTGACGCGATCCCACACCGCGTCGATCGGTGCCGGTATCACGGACCGCTGAGTTAGTGACCGGAGCGGAGCATCGCTACCCACTCGACCAACCTGCCAATGCTGGTCGACCTGGGTCAGCGGAATCGAACCATTAGCAGTTGACAATAATTTTCATTAACACGTTGACTGTCTCCCGTGCATGTGAAGAAGACAAATCTGACAAGGGTGGCGGCGCTGTGTGCTGCCGCATCGTTCGCGCTGGTCGCGTGTGGCACCGATAGCACCGACGATGCTGCGCCGAGCAGCACTGCCGACGCTTCTGGTGAACGAGTTGAACAGCAGAGCGCCACACCGCGTCTGGCGCTCACCTACGACGGCGGCATCCTGGTGCTGGACGCGGAAAACCTGGAGCAGGTGGCCGACATCCCCACCGAGGGGTTCATCCGACTCAACAGCGCCGACAACGGACGCAACGTATTCGTCTCGGAATCGGGCGGTTTCCGCGTTCTGGACATGGGGACCTGGACCGTCCAGCACGGCGACCACGGGCACTACTACACATCAGAACCCGAGCTGACCGACATGACCTTCGGTGGCGAGGAACCGGGCCATGTGGTGCCGCACGATTCCCGCATCACGCTGTTCAGCGACGGCACGGGGGAGGTCGACATCGTCGAACCGGCGGAGCTGCTGCGCGGCAATGCGAAATCGACCGAGTACACGGTGCCTGAGCCTCATCATGGCGTGGCGGTCTTCCGCGCGGACGGCAGCCTGGTGGTGACACGAGGAAACGAGGATGAGCGCAGCGGCATCGCGATCCTCGACAAGGAGCGCAACGAGATCGCGAGCACCGACGAGTGCCCCGGGGTCCACGGTGAGGCCGCCGCCGCCGACGGTGTCCTCACCTTCGGCTGCCAGGACGGCATTCTCGTCGTGCGCGGCAACGAGATCGAGAAGGTGGCCAGCCCCGACGGCTACGGACGCATCGGCAACCAGGCCGGCTCGGCAACATCGCCGATCGTCCTGGGTGACTACAAGACCGACGAGGACGCCGAACTCGAGCGGCCGAACCGGTTCACTCTCACCGACACTCGGACCGGCGATCTTCGCATTGTCGACTTCCCGGCCAGCTACAGCTTCCGGTCGATCGAACGCGGACCCGATGGTGAAGCCGTGATCCTCGGCACCGATGGTGCACTGTACGTCTATGACCCGATGACCGGGGATCAGGTGCGCAAGATCGACGTCATCGACGCGTGGACCGAGCCCGATGAATGGCAGTCGCCGATGCCGAACGTTCATGTGCAGGAGGGCGTCGCCTACGTCACCGACCCGAATGCGAGGACCGTGACCGCGGTCGATCTGGCCACCGGAGAGCAGACGGCGCAGGCCGAACTGCCGCAGCCGACCATCGAACTCACCGGTGTCACCGGCTGAGCTCGAGCAGCGCTGATCGTCGCCCCCTCCTTTCGTTCCACCTGCTCGGAACGATGCAGCGCGAACGAAACGAGGGAGCGGTGATCGGTTCGCGGAGGATTTGTCAGACTGGTCGGGTGATCAGACTGGGGCTGTCCGGCGGAATCGGGGCCGGCAAATCAACCGTGGCCACGACATTCATCCACCGCGGTGGCTACCACATCGACGCCGACAAGATCGCGCGTGAAGTGGTGGAACCGGGGACACCGGGACTGGCCGCCCTGGTGGAGGCATTCGGCGACGAGATCCTGGCCGATGACGGCAGCCTGGATCGACCCGCGTTGGCCGCCCGGGCCTTCGTGGACGACGAACAGCGCCAGAAGCTGAATTCGATCACCCATCCGCTGGTGGGTGCGCGCACCCAGGAGTTACTCGAGGCCGCGCCGGACGACGCCATCGTGGTGCAGGACATCCCGTTGCTCGTAGAGGGCAACATGGCTCCGTTCTTCCATCTCGTGCTGATCGTGCACGCCGACGCTGAGACACGTGTGCAGCGTCTGACCACGGCGCGCGGCATGCCAGAAGATGACGCGCGTGCGCGAATTGCGGCGCAGGCCAGCGATGAGCAGCGCCGAGCGGTGGCCGATGTGTGGCTCGACAACTCCGGTAGTCCCGAGGATCTCGCCGCTGCGGCGGCAGCGCTCTGGGAGGAACGTCTGGTTCCCTTCGAGCAGAACGTCCGGTCGCGGACGGTGGTAGCAGGTCCGTTGGAGTTGGCCGATCCCGATCCCGGCTGGGCCGCCGAGGGCATCCGCCTGGTGAACCGACTGTGGGCGGTGGTCGGCGACAAGGCGTCGGCCGTTGATCACATCGGATCGACCGCGATTCCGGGTCTGGCCGCCAAGCCCACGATCGATCTGCAGATCACTGTCGCCGACCTTGGTGTCGCGGATCAACTGGCCGAAGTGCTCGCCGACGGCGGATTTCCCCGAGTGCCCGGTATCGACGGCGACAATCCGAAACCCGATCCGGCGACCGGGTCGGTGGACGAGGGGGATTGGGGAAGACGGCTGCACGGATCGGCCGACCCGGGGCGACCGGTGAATGTACACCTGCGTGCCGCGGACTCGCCGGGCCGCGCGTTTGCGCTGGATTTCCGCGATTGGCTCCGTGACGACGCCGCGGCCCGAGCGGAGTACGCCGAGGTCAAGCGGGTGGCGCTGCAGGCGGCCGACAGCGATCTCGGTCGCTATGTCGCGGCCAAAGAGCAGTGGTTCGACGATGCCTACCGGCGGGTCACCGCCTGGAAGGCCACAAAGTCTTGACGCCCGGCGTGCCCATCGTGCGTTGTTCGTGTTGCTTGCGGACCGGGGAACCCACCGCGCGTTGTTCCTGATCCCTGAGGAGCGAGGCGCCAGCCGAGCGTCACGAAGGGCTCGCACCTGCACCGATTCACACAATCGGATGAACTCTGGCAACGGGTGTGCGCAGAAACCCATTTCGGCATCGTGCATGACGTGAACCTTTGCTAGCGTGAAGCCGCACCCACGGGTGCGACCTACATCACTGCTCTAGTCGAGGGAGAACAGCCATGGGTGCACGCACGAAGGGGCGCGCCGCGGCGGCGACCGTAGCGTTTGCCGGTGTTGCGGCCGCGGGGGCGGTGATGGCCGCGCCTGCGAGTGCGGACGTCAGCAAGCTCGAGATCGACAACTCTGCGCTACTCGGGTCGCTCGATCAGCGGTATGGAGCGAGCTGCGGGTACGGCGTAATTGCCACCGTGCCCGAGGACAGCACTGAAAACGTCGTGTTCAGGATCAACGGCAACCAGGTCGGTTCAATCAAGCCCGACGGCGGCAAGGCGGTGTATCCTTGGTTCCCATTCAATCCGGGGCAATACACGATCAAGGCGACTCAGGGCGCGGGCGATGAGGGCGAGTCGATCGGCCCACTCAACGTCGGAGTCGGTGTCTACACCGGCAGTTCATGCATCATCCTCTACTGATGCGCTAGCAGCTTGCGTGAACACTCAGGAACGAAACGGCGATTCTGCCGCTTGAAAGTTGCCGAATCGTGATACCTGTGGAATACCTAAACTGATCGCAATCGTCGGGACGACCACCGGACGGACTGCAGGTCGGAAGTGGCTTCGAGGTTCCGGCTCCGGAACTCGGGAAGATCACCATCCAGCTGCCGCTCGCGGGATCGTGCATCGTCACGTCCTCCTGACGCCGAACCGCTCATGACGCCGTGCGGGGCGTCTCGGACTACACAGGTCCGAGGCGTCCCGCTTTGGCGTTGGGACTAATTGCGACATCTGGTTACGATTGTGACCCAATGTGTCATATTTCATATTTGTGCCTGCTAGCGTCATCATCGCGCCCGCTGGAGGCGCGATCTGACAGTGCAATCGCAGTGAAGTGGAGTTGAGCATGACTGGTCGGGGAAGTCGGAATCGGTTGCGCATGGTCGGGGGTGCAATCGCTTTCAGTGCGGCAGCGATGAGCGGGGTGGCCTTCGGGGCGCCGGCCGAAGCGGCAACGCTGCAAGGTGTCGCGGTCGACACGCCCGCCGGCTATGGTTCGTCGGCGACAGGCTCGTTGAACT
Organism: Gordonia tangerina; assembly: GCF_021556435.1. GTDB lineage: Bacteria > Actinomycetota > Actinomycetes > Mycobacteriales > Mycobacteriaceae > Gordonia > Gordonia tangerina. Next base: position 42,899 of record NZ_JAKGCU010000005.1, on the reverse strand, counting down.
ACAACGTTTATGGCGCGGGGTGCGCCTATCGACTCGACGTGCCGGTGGCCGGCCCGCGGTCGGCGAAGGGGAATCTGAAGCTCACCTCAACGGTGAACGGCAAGACCGTGACGCTCTACAACCAGAAGCCGACCAGCATGATGGAGCATCCGGTCTGGCGCCCGACCCAGCCGGGTCGACACGTGCTGACGGCCACCTTGGACGGCGTCACCAAGAAGCGCACGGTCACCGTCGGACCGGGTGTGCAGTTCCCGGACTTCATCCGGGCCGGTGCTTGCTTCGTGTTGCCGATCTACTGAGCGTTCAGGCGGGCCGGTCTCGGAAAAAGACCGGCCCGCCGGCCGCGGCGTCGAGCCAGGCCTGAACGTCATGCTGGCGTTCGGCCGCACCGACTAGCGCGCGTGTCGCGCTCATGATCGCCTGCTCACACGCTTCGGCGCCGAGGTACCCGGCCACACGGGCGTCCAGTAACTCGTCGACATCAAGCAACTCCAATGGCTTACCGGGCACGTCGACGAGATCGAGATACCAATCCTCGGCATGCCAGCGGCCATGCTCGTCGGGCCCGGAGAATCGGCCCACGTCCAGATACAGGCGCTGACCGTCGCGGTAGCCACCCTGATAGTGGAAGATGTTGGCCCGCAGCCCGAGCGCGGGCAGCAGCCAGGACTCCAGGCGGTTGAACCGAGGATGATCCGCGGTGCGCGACATGTACAGGCCGTGGTCGGTCACCTCGTAGCGCTCCACCGGTCGCACGAAGCCCTTGTTGTCGGTGTTGGTCATCGCGGGGACGTCGAATACCTCGCGCTTGGGTGGATGGCGCTTGGGGGTAGGCGGTCCGCTGGGCATGGCCAACACCTTAACCCGCAGGTCAGGCGACGGAACACAACTGTCATAGCCCGCGTTTACCCTGGCACTATGGCTTTTGCAGCAGAACGTCCGGTCGTCGCGCACTCCGAGTTCCGGCCGGTCGGGGAGATCGAACGGACCGGTGGCCACTTCGAGGTGGTCAGCGAGTACGAACCCGCGGGTGATCAGCCCACCGCGATCAACGACCTCGAGAAGCGCATCACCAGCGGGGAGAAGGACATCGTCCTGCTCGGCGCCACCGGTACCGGCAAGTCGGCGACCACCGCATGGCTCATCGAACGCGTGCAACGCCCTACGCTGGTGATGGCGCCCAACAAGACCCTGGCCGCACAGCTCGCAAACGAACTGCGGGACATGCTGCCCAACAACGCCGTCGAGTACTTCGTCTCGTACTACGACTACTACCAACCCGAGGCGTACATCGCGCAGACCGACACCTACATCGAGAAAGATTCGTCGATCAACGACGATGTCGAGCGGTTGCGGCATTCGGCCACGTCGAGTCTGCTCTCCCGTCGCGACGTGGTGGTGGTCGCCTCGGTGTCGTGCATCTACGGTCTCGGTACCCCGCAGTCCTATCTGGACAGGTCCGTCGAGGTCAGTGTGGGCGACGAGATCGATCGCGACGCCCTGCTACGGCTGCTGGTCGACGTGCAGTACACGCGCAACGACACCGCGTTCACCCGTGGTAGCTTCCGCGTGCGTGGGGACACCGTGGAGATCATTCCGTCCTACGAGGAACTCGCCGTCCGCATCGAGTTCTTCGGCGACGAAGTGGAAGCGCTGTACTACCTGCATCCGTTGACCGGCGATGTGGTCCGCGAGGTCGACAACCTGCGGATCTTCCCGGCCACTCACTACGTCGCGGGTCCCGAGCGCATGGAGCGGGCGATGAAGAGCATCGAGGAGGAACTCGAGGCGCGTCTCACCGAACTCGAGAACAAGGGCAAACTTCTGGAGGCCCAGCGGCTGCGCATGCGCACCAGTTACGACCTGGAGATGATGCGGCAAGTCGGTTTCTGCTCGGGTATCGAGAACTACTCCCGGCACATTGACGGTCGTGGTCCGGGCAGCGCCCCGGCGACCCTGATCGACTACTTCCCCGAGGACTTTCTCCTCGTCATCGACGAATCACACGTCACCGTCCCGCAGATCGGCGGCATGTACGAGGGCGACATGTCGCGCAAACGCAACCTCGTCGACTACGGTTTCCGGCTCCCGTCGGCGATCGACAACCGGCCACTGACCTGGGATGAGTTCGTCGATCGCATCGGACAGACGGTGTACCTGTCGGCGACGCCGGGCCCCTACGAGCTCGGGCAGGCCAACGGCGAGTTCGTCGAGCAGGTGATCCGGCCCACCGGTCTCGTCGACCCGGAGGTCGTCGTGAAACCCACCAAGGGGCAGATCGACGATCTCGTGCACGAGATTCGGGAACGCACTGAACGCGACGAGCGTGTGCTGGTCACCACGCTCACCAAGAAGATGGCCGAGGACCTCACCGACTACCTGCTGGAACTGGGTATCCGCGTGCGATACCTGCACTCCGAGGTGGACACCCTCCGCCGCGTCGAACTGTTGCGGCAGCTGCGATCCGGTGAGTACGACGTGCTCGTCGGCATCAACCTGCTGCGTGAGGGACTCGACCTCCCGGAGGTGTCGCTGGTGGCGATCCTCGACGCCGACAAGGAGGGCTTCCTGCGGTCCACCACCTCGCTGATCCAGACGATCGGCCGCGCCGCGCGCAACGTGTCCGGACAAGTGCACATGTATGCCGACACGATCACCGATTCGATGCGCAACGCGATCGACGAAACCGAACGTCGCCGCGAGAAGCAGATCGCCTACAACAAGGAGATGGGCATCGATCCGAAGCCGTTGCGCAAGAAGATCGCTGACATCCTCGACCAGGTGTACCGCGAAGCCGAGGACGAAGCGGTCACCGTCGGTGGTTCCGGGCGCAACGCCAGCCGCGGTCGCCGGGCCCAAGGCGAGGTGTCCAAGGCGGGCAGTGCGGGCGTCATCGAGAAGCGCGACACATCGGCGATGCCGCGCGCCGAACTGGCCGATCTGGTGTCTCAGCTGACCGATCAGATGATGTCTGCGGCCCGGGACCTGCAGTTCGAGTTGGCCGGACGGCTCCGCGACGAGATCGCCGACCTGAAGAAAGAACTCCGTGGGATGGATGCCGCGGGTATCAAGTAAATGTGCCGATCCCCACGAACGGCGGACAAACCGGGCGCCGCAAACTAATCTGCCGGATCAGGGGTTCTACAGTGTGGGGATGACACCTGCCTCGACGCCGGTCGAGGCGGACTGACACGTGGAGGATGGATGAGCGCATATCAGACGATCGTCGTCGGCACCGATGGCTCCGAGTCATCGCTCAAGGCGGTCGACCGTGCGGGGGCAATCGCCGGCGAGTCGGCCACGTTGGTCATCGCGTGCGCCTACTTCCCGAATGATCGTGGTGCGGGCGGGGCAGCCGACGTGCTGAAGGACGAGGCCTATCAGGTGATGGGTTCCTCGCCGACCGAGGAGATCCTGCGCACCGCCAAGGAGCGGGCTTCCAAGGCCGGCGCAGGCAACATAGACCCGCGTTCGGTGAAGGGCGCTCCGGTCGACGCGCTGCTGCAACTCGTGACCGATGCCAAGGCGGACCTGCTGGTAGTGGGCAACCGAGGATTGAACTCCATCGCTGGACGACTGCTCGGATCGGTGCCCGCAGACGTGGCGCGCAAGTCGGCGTGCGACGTACTGATCGTGCACACGACCTAGTAACGCAACTTTTCGCGAACCGCTCACCGGCCACCGGTGAGCGGTTCGTCTTTGCCTCAGGCCGGGCCCGGGAACGGTCCCGCCCGACCCAACAAGGCCGGGACGTCCTGACCCAGCTTGCCGGCGAGCCATTCGGCCGTCTCGACCATCGCGGCGAGGTCGATTCCGGTGGACACTTCGGACCGTTCCAGTGCGTACACCAGATCCTCTGACGCGATGTTGCCGGTCGCGGCGGGAGCGAACGGGCAACCCCCGTAACCGCCGACGCTCGAATCCAGTGCAGCGGCGCCCAAGTCGAACGCGGTGAGAGCATTCGCATACCCGGTGTTGCGGGTGTTGTGGAAATGCCACCGCAGCGGGATCTCCGACGCCACCCGACTCGCACCGGCGGCCAGCGCACGCACCTGCGCGGGGACACCGACGCCGATCGTGTCGGCCAGTGCGATCTCATCGGGTCCGGCCGCGGCCACCTGACGCACTATGTCCACCACGTGATCGGCAGCGACCTCGCCGGAGAACGGGCAACCGAACGACGCGGCGATGGTCACCGTGCTGAACACGCCTGCCGCACGCGCCTCCTGCACGATGTCGAGGGCCGCGGAGATCCCTTCGGCGACAGTGCAACCCTGATTGCGGGTGCTGAACTCGTCGGTCGACACCACCACCACGTTGACTTCGTCGACGCCGGCGGCCAACGCCCGATCGAGTCCACGTCGGTTGAGGACCAGGCCGATGTAGGAGGCCCCCGCATCCCGCGGGAGCTGTTCCATCACCTCCTCGGCGCCGGCCATCTGCGGAACACGTTTCGGATTGACAAAGCTGACGGCCTCGACGCGCCGCGCCCCCGCGGTGACGAGTCGGGTGATCAGCGAGACCTTGTCGTCGACCGACAGCGGTGTCTTCTCGTTCTGCAGTCCGTCGCGCGGACCCACCTCGACCACAGTGAACTCACTCATCGCTCCATCTTGCGGTAGGCGCCAGTTGTATGCAATAGAGGCCATCGAAACACATTGTTTACGAAAACTCCCAGCGTCCGAGGTGCGTAGCGTTTACATTGTGAACAATTCGATGAGCGGAGGTACTACATGGCCCGCGCCGTGGATCGCGTCTACGCCCACATCCGGGACGGCATCATCGATGGCACCTACGGCCCCGGAACTAGGCTGGGGGAGGTCGAGATCGCCGACCTCACCGAGGCCAGCCGGACACCGGTCCGCGAGGCGCTGCGACAACTCGAGATGGAAGGTCTCGTCGAGGTGTTGCCCCATCGCGGCGCGCGGGTCTGCGCGTGGACCGCGGAGGATCTGGAGGAGATCTACGACCTGCGGATGACGCTCGAGGCGATGGCCGCCGAACGAGCGGCATCACGGATCGCCGGCAAGGACATCGATCGACTCGAGGAGCTCTCCGGCCTGATGGAGGACGCCGCGTCGGGTCCCCGGCCGCAGCTCGATCTGGTGGCGCAACTCAACGACGAGTTCCACGCGATCGTTCGTGCGGCGGCGGCCAGCAGCCGGCTCACCACGATGCTGGGCGCGGTGATCCAGCTCCCGTTGGTGCTGCGCACATTTCATCGATATTCGCCAGCGGACCTCGAACGCAGCGGCGCACACCATCGTGATCTGATCGCCGCGCTGCGGGCCGGTGACGCGGTGTGGGCCGACTCGGTGATGCGGTCCCACGTGCGTGCGGCCAAGCATGTTCTCCTGCAGTCGCTTCCGGATGGACCCGGGCCAGCGGCCGCGGATCACGTCGACGACGACGAGAGAGGCAGATGACATGACGACAACCGGGCCGTTGGCCGACCTGCGGGTGGTGGAGATGGGCCAGCTGCTGGCCGGGCCGTTCTGCGGGCAGCTGCTCGCCGACTTCGGTGCCGAGGTGATCAAGCTGGAGCCGCCCGGCAATGGGGATCCGATGCGCCAGTGGGGGAGGGAGAAGGCCCACGGAAAGTCACTGTGGTGGCCGGTCGTCGCCCGCAACAAGAAATCAGTCACCTGCAATCTGCGCAGCACCGAGGGGCAGGAGCTCGCGCGGTCGCTGATCGCACAATCCGACATCGTGATCGAGAACTTCCGGCCCGGCACCCTCGAGCGGTGGGGGCTGGGCTTCGCCGAGCTCCGCGAGCTCAATCCGCGACTCATCATGGCGCGGGTCAGCGGTTACGGACAAACCGGGCCGTATGCGTCGCGGGCCGGCTTCGGCTCCATCGGCGAGGCGATGGGCGGGATCCGCTACGTGACAGGCGATGCCGACAGCACCCCCTCGCGTGCGGGGATATCCCTCGGTGACTCGCTCGCTGCGGTGTTCGCGACGATCGGAATCCTGGTCGCGGTGCACAACCGCACCACCACCGGACGCGGTCAACTCGTGGACTCCGCGATCTACGAGGCCGTTCTGGCGATGATGGAATCTCTGCTGCCGGAATGGGAGGTCGGCGGATATCAGCGCGAGCGCACCGGGTCGGTACTGCCGAACATCGCGCCGAGCAACGTCTATCCGACCAAAGGAGGTGAGATGGTGCTGGTGGCGGCCAACCAGGACACCGTGTTCGCCCGTCTCGCAACGGCGATGGGACGCTCGGATCTGATCGATGATCCGCGGTATGCCGACCACGCCTCCCGCGGTGTCAACATGGCCGAACTGGACGCGCTCGTCGCGGACTGGACCGCCGACCTCGGCACCGATGAGGTGCTCGACATCCTGCACGAGGCCGGTGTCCCGGCGGGCCGGATCTACACCGCCCGTGACATGTTCGACGACCCGCACTTCGCCGCCCGAGATGCGATCGTCCGTGTGGCCCACCCCGATTTCGGTGAGCTGCCGATGGCTGGGGTGTTCCCGAAACTCGGCGACACCCCGGGGTCGGTCCGGCACGCCGGACCCGAACTGGGCGAGCACAACTCCGACATCTACGGCCGGGTTCTCGGCCTGTCCGATGACGAGCGCATGGCGTTCACCGAGCGCGGCGTCATCTGAAAACCACCCCTGCACAACCGAACACCTGGAGAATCACATGCGCTATCGATTGGGCGTCGACGTCGGAGGAACCTTCACCGACGTGCTGCTGCTCGAGGAGACCTCCGGCACCACCTACCGGGCCAAGACTCCGTCCACCCCGGCCGACCAGTCGATCGGCGTGCTCAACGGCATCCGCAAGGTGTGTGCCGAGGCTGGTATCGCCCTCGCCGACGTCGGGCAGATCTTCCACGGCACCACCGTTGCCACCAACGCGATCCTGCAGGGACGGGGCGCGCGAGTCGGGCTGGTCACCACCGACGGGTTCCGGCAGGTGCTGCAGATCGCGCGGTCGTTCGTCCCGGGCGGCCTCGCCGGGTGGATCATCTGGCCGAAACCCGAGCCGCTGGCACGACTGGAGCACACGGTGGAGGTGGTGGGGAGAATCGGTGCCGACGGCGCGGAGGTGACCCCGCTGGACGAGCACCAGGCGCGCGATCAACTGCGCAGCCTCTCCGGTGCGGGTATCGAGGCGCTGACTGTCTCACTCATCAACTCCTACGTCGACGACACGCACGAGAAGCAGGTCGCGCAGTGGGCGGGCGAAGAGCTCCCCGGTATCCCGGTGTCCATTTCGAGTCATGTGCTACCCGAGATGCGCGAGTACGAGCGCACCCTCACTACGGTGGCCAACAGCTATGTGCAGCCGGAGGTCTCGAGATACGTCAACAATCTCGCACGGTCTCTCGCCGACGAGGGGATCGATGCGCCACTGTCGATCCTGCGGAGCGACGGGGGCCTGGTGCAGGCGGAGAAGGCGGCCGAGGATCCCGTATCGCTGTTGCTGTCCGGACCGGCCGGGGGCGTCACCGGCGCGGCATGGTTTGCCGAGCAGGCCGGCTACACGGACTTCCTCACCTTCGACATGGGCGGAACCTCCACCGACGTCGCCCTCGTGCTCGGCGGTGAACCACGGATCGGTCGGGAGACCAAGGTGGGGGACCTCGCCGTGCGCGCCACCAGCGTCGACGTCCGAACCGTCGGTGCGGGTGGCGGTTCGATCGCCCACGTGCCCGAACTGACACGCGCACTGCGCGTGGGCCCGCAGTCGGCCGGAGCCGATCCCGGCCCGGCCGCCTACGGCAACGGCGGCACCGAACCCACCGTCACCGACGCCAATGTGGTGTTGGGCTACCTGCCCAGCGAACTCGCCGGCGGTGAGGTCGAACTCGACACGGCTGCCAGTCGAGCCGCCGTGGCGTCCATCGCGGATGCGATGGGACTCGACGGCCCGGAGGCTGCGGCTGCCGGCATCGTGGACATCGTCAACGAGAACATGTTCGGCGCGCTGCGGTTGGTGAGCGTTCAACAGGGATACGACCCGAGGGATTTCGCACTCGTCTCATTCGGCGGTGCCGGGCCGCTGCACGCCAATGCGCTCGGCCGGCTCACCGGATCGTGGCCGGTGATCGTGCCGCCGTCGCCGGGCGTACTCTGCGCCTACGGCGATGCCACCACTTGCGTCCGGGACGAGAGCGCACGAACCCTCATCCGCGCATTCTCCGAGACCTCCGATGATGAGGTGCGTCAGGCGCTTTCGGAGCTGGCCGACTCGGCCGCCAAACGGCTCGCGGCCGAGGGGGTCCCGCGCGAGCAGCAGACCGTGCGTTTCCAGGTCGACCTCCGCTACCACGGTCAGGGCTTCGAGATCCCGGTCGATCTCGACGCCGACGCACTGACCGGCGGCGATGTCCTGTCCCGTCTTGGGGAGGCCTTCGACGCCGAACACCAGCGACTGTTCTCGTTCCTGCTCAAGAACGAGCGGGAGGTGATCAATCTGCGCGTCACGGTGAGCGGTCCGCGGCCCGACGTGGCCTGGCAGCCGCTCACCGAAGGCGACGCCGATCCGTCGGCGGCGCTCATCCGCACCGGCAAGGTGTGGATGGATGGCGCGATGGTGAGTGCGGGCATCTACGACCGGGCAAAACTGTCTGCCGGCAACGTGATCGAGGGTCCGGCGGTGATCACCGAGATGGACTCCACCACGCTCGTGCTCAGTGGGCACGCGGCCACCGTGCATCCCAACGCCAGCCTGCTCATTCGGCCGTCCGGCGGCGCCACGGCCTGACCCGGCCAGCTCCGCCCGAACGACCTCCCGGACCCACCAGAGCATTTCGACCTCTCACCCCCAGGAGCCACGATGGCCACCATCATCGAGACAACCACCGACCCCGTCACCAAGGTGCCGGTTGACCCGGTCACCCTCGACATCATCGAGAACGCGCTGCGCAACGCCCGCTACGAGATGGATGAGGTCCTGTTCCGCACCGCGCTGTCGCCGGGGATTCGGGAGCAGCACGATGAGTTCCCGCTCATCGCCGACCCGAGCGGCAAGATGGTCGTCGGACAGTTCGGGCTGTCGGTGCCCGACTTCCTCGACAACTTCTCCGGCACCGTGGGCGAGGGCGACATCCTGCTCACCTCCGACCCGTACGCCTGCGGGGCGGCGATCAGCCACGCGAATGACTGGCTGATCGTGCTGCCGATCTTCCACAGCGGACGCGTCGTCGGCTGGTCGTCGATGTTCGGGCACATGTCCGATGTCGGCGGGAAGACACCGTGTTCGATGCCGGCCGATGCGCACACCATCTACGAAGAGGGCGTGGTGATCCCGCCGTTCAAGCTCTACCAATCCGGTGAGCTCAACGAGACGGCGCTCGACATTATCCTCAATCAGGTGCGGATGCCCGACTGGAACCGCGCCGACCTCAACGGCCTCGTCGCCGCGTGCACCACGGCTTCGCGCCGCATCGTCGAACTGTGCGACCGGTTCGGGGTGGAGGTGTACCTCTCGGCGCTCGACGCGCTGCTCGACCGCAACTATCAGGCGATGAAGGTGTTGCTGGCCACACTGTTCGACGACGGCGAGACCATCGAGTTCAGCGATTTCATCTGCGACGACGGGTGCGGCTACGGGCCGTACGAGCTCACCATCAAGCTCACCCGCACCGGCGAGAAGATCCATCTCGACTTCAGCGAGGCCGCCCCGCAGGCCGTCGGGCCGGTGAACTACTTCATCAACGAGAACCTGGTCCGGATGTTCTTCGGCATCTACGTGATCACCGTTGCCGACCCGCAGATTCTCTGGAACGACGGTTTCTATCCGCTCATCGACGTCACCATCCCGGAGGATTCGTTCTGGAAGCCGAGATACCCTGCGGCACTGAACGGTCGTAACCACGGGATCGGGCGGGTGTTCGACCTGTTCGGTGGCCTGCTCGGCAAGAAGAACCCGGAGATCCTGAACGCCGCCGGCTTCTCGTCGTCGCCGCATTTCATGTACTCGGGACATTACGACGGCGGACCGCGCGACGGCGAATGGTTCCAGCTGTACTCCATCGGATTCGGCGGCATTCCCGGCCGGCCCATGGGGGACGGCCCGGACGGCCATTCGCTGTGGCCGTCATTCGTCAACATCCCGTGTGAGTACCTCGAGTCGTACTATCCGCTGCGCATCGAACGATGGGAGACGATCGCCGACACCGGCGGTGCGGGTCTGCATCGCGGTGGCAACGGCGTCGACGTCGCCTACCGCTTCGGCGAGCCGGGCACGATCGCGATCCACGACGACCGGTGGCTGACCTATCCGTGGGGCGTCAACGGTGGGAAACCGGGTGCGCGGGGCCGCAAGTGGATTCAGCGCGCCACCGGTGAGGTGGAGATCCTGCCGAGTAAGATCCACGACGTCCCGGTGGCGCGCGGCGATGTCCTGCACTTCGTGACCTGGGGCGGTGGCGGGTGGGGCGATCCGCTCGAACGCGATCCGGAGCTCGTCGCCCTTGAGGTCCGCCGCCGGCTGGTGGGTGCGGACGCCGCGGCCGACGCCTACGGCGTGGTGTGCGACGCCGACGGAACCGTCGACGTGGCCGCCACCGGCGCACGCCGCGAAGCGATCCGCGCCGAGCGCGGCGAACTGCCCGTATTCGACAAGGGGCCGTCGATCCCCGAGCTGCTCGAACGGTGCGAGGAGGAGACGGGGTTGCCGGCACCACGCCCACCTGTGAACGTGCGCAAGGCGGTCGGGGCGTGACCGATACCCTCGGGGACTACCGGGCGTCGGGGTTCGCCGGGCGGTTGGGTCCCGGGGCGCGGGCCGCGGTGGTGGTGATCGATCTGACGATGGCCTATCTCGACGATTCATCACCGCTGCGGGCTCCCGTCGAGGACGCCGTGACCGCCGCCACCACGCTGGTGTCGGTGGCACGGGAGGTTGCGGTACCGGTGATCTTCACCCGTGTCAGCTATCGGCCGGGCGGTGCGGATGGTGGTCTGTTCATGCGGAAGATTCCGTCGCTCAACGTGTTCGAGGAGGGATCACCGCTGGCCGACCACGTTCCGGGGTGTCGCCCGGAGCCAGACGACGTAGTGGTCACCAAGCAGTACGCAAGTGCCTTCTTCGGGACGTCGTTGGCGTCCACGCTGACCGCGCAGGGCATCGACACCGTTTACCTGTGTGGGCTGTCGACCAGCGGCTGTGTACGAGCGACCGCCACCGACGCCATGCAGCACGGGTTCCGACCGTTGGTGGTGGCCGATGCGTGCGGCGACCGCGAACCCCGGCTGCACGAGGCGAATCTGCTGGACCTGCAGGCCAAATACGCCGATGTGATCGACCTCGAGGAGGCGGTGTCGCAGCTGCGGGCAACCGGGGCAGCCTGACCGACGGGGAATGTCAGACTTGCCCGGCAGGCATGTCGGCGAGTTCCGCGGGCAGATCGTCGGCGTGCACCACCACGAGTCGCTGCGTCGCGCGGGTCAGCGCGACGTACAGATCGGACAGGCCCAACGGTGAGTCGGCGACGACGGCGCTCGGCTCGACCAGCACGACGTTGTCGAACTCGAGACCCTTGCACGCGGCAACGGTGAGCACTCGTGGTGGGTGCCCGGAGTCGTCGGCCGCCGCATCGGCGACGGCTCGGACCTGCTCGTGCAGCTCCGACGGAACGATCACGACGCTGAGACCCGTGAGATCGGGTCGTCCGGTGGCGGCAACGGCGGTTGGCGCGCGATCAGCAGCTTCGGTACGAATCGCGACCGGCTCCACACCGTTGCTGCGCAAAGACGTCGGCGGGGTCATCTGCGGATCGATCGCGGCAAGGACCCGGGTCGCGTAGGTCATGATCTCCGCGGGCGTCCGATAGTTCACGGTGAGCTCCCGCAGTTGCCACCGTGCGGCCACATAGGGGCTGAGCACCTCGCCCCACTCGCGGGTGCCCGCGAGGTCGCCGGTCTGGGCGGTGTCGCCGATAATCGTCATCCATCGGTTCGGGATGCGCCGCATCACCATTCGCCACGCCATCGTCGAGAGTTCTTGTGCCTCATCGACGATCACATGTCCGAAGGCCCAGTTACGGTCACCGTGCGCGCGTTCGGCCGTGGTCAGGCGTTGGGTGTCGGTCTGCCGGGCGGCGAGCTGTTCGGCGTCGATGAGGTCGTAGGCCATCAGGATCTCCGGATCCAGTTCGTCCTCGAGATCCTGCGGGGCCGATCCGGTGAGGATGTCGAGCGCATCCTGGGCATCGGCGAGCTGTCGGCGCCAGCGTTCGCGTTCCGCGCGCTCGGCGTCATCGGTGCCGAACCCGATCAGTTCGGCCAACTCGTCGAGCAACGGCACATCGGCAGGGGAGAAGTCGCTGCCATCATCCTGTCGGAACGTGGTGTCGCGCTGTAGTGCTGCCCGGTCCGCGTCCGACCATCCCGGGCTGGCTTTCCGGACTGCGGCGGGATCGCCGTACAGGTCGCGCAGCATCTCCTGCGGGTGCAGCGTGGGCCAGAACTGCAGCAAGGCCCGTCGGATCTCCGGATCCTGACTCATCTCGGTCCGGATGTCGGCGATATCGGCACCACTGAGCAACTGTGAGCCGTCCAGCAGACTAGAACCGATCGTGCCGGCGTGCGCGCGGGCCAGACCGTCCAGTGCGGCACGAAGGAATGTCGGCTGCGCAAGGTTGTGCGCCTTGCGCGTGCTGCGGGCCTTGGCGCGTGCTTCCTTGACGAGGGCGGAGTCGATCATCACCTCATAGGTGTCGAAATCCACCGGGACCGGCTTGGCGGGCAACGACTCACGCGCCCGCACCGCACGTTTGAGCATGTCGACCATTCGCAGGTCGCCCTTGATCGCCGCCGCTTGGCGGTCGTCGCGCGCGGTGGCGTGGACGCCGGGGAACAGGTCGCCGACGGTCGACAGGAGCACCCCGGACTCGCCGAGCGACGGCAACACCTGGCCGATGTAGGTGAGGAAGTCGTCGTTGGGTCCGATGATGAGGATGCCGCTGCGCGACAAGATGTCTCGGTGGGTGTAGAGCAGGTAGGCGGCACGGTGCAGGGCCACCGCGGTTTTTCCGGTCCCCGGGCCACCTTGGATGACGGTGACGCCGCGATGTGTCGACCGGATGATCAGGTCCTGCTCGCGCTGGATCGTTTCCACGATGTCGGTCATCTCGCCGGTGCGTGCGGCGTTCAACGCCGCGACCAGCGCGTTCTCATTTACCACGTCGCCATGTCCCACGTCGTCGGCGGAGGCCTCACCCAGGGTGAGGAATTCGTCGTTGACCGCGCGGACACGACGGTTACGGGTCCGGATGTGCCTGCGCCGGTCGACGTCCTCAGGTGCGGCCGGGGTGGCGAGATAGAACGGCCGTGACAGCGGCGCGCGCCAGTCGAGCAGCAGTGTGGTGTCGGCGGCGTCGTCGAGGACACCGATGCGGCCGATGCGGCGGGTCTCGCCGTCGTCCAGGTCGAGGCGCCCAAAATACAGGTTATGTTCGGCCGCATCGAATTTGGCGAGGTCGTCGGTGTACATCCGTTCGTAGGACTCGCGTTCCGAGCGGGCCTGGGGGGTTCCGCCGCTCTCGCGCAGTGTCGACGAGAGTCGTCGCTGGGTATTCGAGCGCATTCGGTCGAGCCGCGCATACACCTGGTCGAGGTGTTCCTGTTCCTCGGTGATGCGGGTGTCGACGTCGGTCTCTGTCGAACTCACCGCGGTGCTGGTCCTGTCTCGGGGTCGTGGATGGGGAGTCCGGCCGGTCGCGACAGGCCGGCCGATCGCATGGACGCCGATACCCGTGCCCCCACACGAGGGTCGGCCAGGCGATGGCACGCCTCCGCTGTCGGACCGTGTAACGCGTTGTCGCAGATGCGGGAGCCGAGCCAGTCGACGATCTCGCGCTGGGCACCGAGAGGCACAGGTTCGGCATCGGGATCGGCGAGCACGCCGTGCAGCGACACATACACCGAGAACGTCGCGCCGATGCCGCTCGGATGGTCGATGCCCGGATGATCGCCGACGGCCAGCTCGACGCGACGGTAATTCGGCTCGGTGTGATCGAGCATCGACACCTCGGCCGGGGTGAGCCAGGCGCCCACGCTGTGCAGCACGGCGCCCGGCGAGTGATAGGGCGCCGCCGGGATGTAGCCCCGCGCCGAGACGTGCGCGGAATGACCGACAGCGACGTGCGACACCGTCACCCGGGCCATCGGCGGGCCGGGGTCACCGGTGGCGATGCGGGCGAGTTTGGTCCGCATCACCTCCGGTGACGCGTTGGATCCCACCGCCACGACGAGGTCGCGGCCCTCGATGTCACGGGGCCGGGTGAGTAGGTCGCCGTCCATATCGGGTGCCGCCCACGGATACTCGTGGGCGGGCAGCCGAGGTGACGAACCCCGGCCCGAGTGGGCGGGATCAGATGACGGAGCTATGAGCGGGCCTCTCGCAACCGGCGCCGACCCTCGTCGGCGCCCTTGGACGCCTTGTCGCGCGCGGTATCGGCGAGCGAGCTGACCTCGTCGGCCCACTCCGGAGCCCGGTCCCGGACTACGCCGGCAGCCTTGTCGGAGCGTCGCTGAGCTTCCGCGATCGCCTTGTCGGCTCGCTTCTGCGCGGTCTTGGTGGCCTTGTCGGCACGCTTTTGCGCAGTCTTGGCCGCCTTGTCGACGCGTTTCTGCGCAGTCTTGGTGGCCTTGTCGGACTTCTTCTGTGCTGCCTTGGCGGCCTTGCCGGCCTTCTCCGACTGCTTATGCGCCGCCTCGATGAATTCGGTCGAATGCTTTTGTGCGGCCTCGGCGAGCTCGGGGGCGCGCTGACGGATCAGTTCGGCCGCCTCGACGGACCGCTCGCGGGCGGCCTCGGCAAGTTCGGGTGCCCGGCTGCGGATGAGGTCAGCTGCCTCTGTGGACCGTTCGCGTGCCAGCTCGGCGAACTCCGGTGCCCGCTGGCGAATCACGTCGGCCGCTTCGGCCGAGCGCTCACCGATGACATGCGCACCCTCCTGGGAGCGTTCCACCAAGGAGTCCCAGCCGGATTCCGATGCGGCTGCGGTCAGCGGCAAGGCGGCCGCGATCGCATGGCTGGCGTCGGATGCCTTGCGCTTTCCACGCCAGGCCAACGAAGGTTTGCCTTCGGTGTCGACAGCGGCGATCAGCAGGCCGCCGACGAGGCTGACGTTCTTGAAGAACTGGGTCTTCTGTCGCGCCCTGGCCTCGGGATCGGTCTCCTCCCAGAACGCGTGGCCGGCGATCGTGGTGGGAACCGTCGACCCGGCGAGCGCCAATGCCGCGATCCGCGGAAACTTGCCGGTGGCCAACAGGATTCCGCCACCCACTTGTACCGCACCGTTGATCCGGACCAGCGTCTCCGGGTCGGTTGGCACCTTCTCGGTCACATCGTCGGGCAGGGTCTCGACGGACTTGTCGATGAAACCGCGTGCCGTCTCGGCCTTCGCGGTCGGGCTCCGCAGGGCGTCGATGCCGGAGGCAACGAACGCAGTGGCGAGCATGGGTCGGGCAATTCGGCGGATCAACACTGACGGCCTCCTCGTGACATGACTCGGATGCTCACCCCCATGGCTTGAGTGGCGAACCTTATCGAGGTTACCGGTCACCGGCAGCGTCTGCAGGTGCCCTGTTCGGAGGTCCGGTCAGGGTCTGCCCCGGGGTCACCAGCCGCGTTCGCGCCACTCGGCGAGGGCCGGTCGTTCGGCGCCCAGCGTGGTGTCGGTGCCATGGCCCGGGTACACGACGGTGGAATCCGGGTAGCGGTCGAACACCTTCGCGCTGACGTCGGCGAGGAGCGTCTCGAAGTCGCCGGGCTGCCAGGTCTTGCCGACGCCACCCGGGAACAGGCAGTCGCCGGTGAACAGATGCACCACGTCGCCGTCGCGGAGGGCCAGCGCGATGGATCCGGGAGTGTGTCCCACCAGATGGATGGCCTCCAGGGTGAGGTCACCCACCGAGATGGTGTCGCCGTCGTCGATCAACCGATCCGGCGTCACCGGCAGGGGGTCGGCGTCGAGCCGGCCGGTGGCGGTCGGGACATCGAGTCGGGCGGCCACCTCCGCGAGTGCCTGCCAGTGGTCGGGGTGCTGGTGGGTGGTGAAGATGAGTTCAGGTGTTCCGGGCAGCCCATCGACAACCGCCAGAATCCGGTCCGCGTCGTTGGCGGCGTCGATGACGAGCTGTTTCCCGGTCGCGGAACAGGTGATGATGTACACGTTGTTGTCCATCGGGCCGACCGACATCTTGACGATCGACGCAGAGGAGAGGTTCCTGCGCTGCGGGGATGGCGATTCGGACAGGTCGCCGCTGTAGCTGTCGCTGATCGAAACATCCTGAGGGCTCATGAGGCCAGGCTATGCCACCGGTGCGGCGCCGTGGTCGGTGTGCCCGACGGTTCTGCCCCGATCAGCGGTCATGCCACGCGCGTATCGTGGAGCAGTGGTCGACGGCACGACGTAGTTGTCGGAGTCCGTCGATAAGGTACGCGCGGAGCGGTCCAACCAGCAGGCCGACCGCCTCCACCCAGCTCACCTGCCAGCACTTCCGGCATGCCGGACAGCAACGAACGAGGACTTATCCAGTGGTTGACCGTCTCATTGTCCGCGGCGCCCGAGAACACAATCTGCGTGGGATCGATGTCGACCTCCCGCGCGACAGTCTCATCGTGTTCACCGGGTTGTCGGGGTCGGGGAAGTCGTCGTTGGCCTTCGACACCATCTTCGCCGAGGGCCAACGTCGCTACGTCGAATCGTTGTCGGCGTACGCCCGGCAGTTCCTCGGCCAGATGGACAAGCCGGATGTCGATTTCATCGAGGGGCTGTCGCCGGCGGTGTCGATCGACCAGAAGTCGACCAACCGCAACCCGCGGTCCACCGTCGGCACCATTACCGAGGTCTACGACTACCTGCGGCTTCTCTACGCCCGTGCCGGCCGTGCGCACTGCCCGGAATGCGGCGAGCTGATCGCCAAGCAGACGCCGCAGCAGATCGTCGACCAGGTGCTCGAGATGGAGGCCGGTGTCCGGTTCCAGGTGCTCGCGCCGGTGGTGCGCACCCGCAAGGGTGAGTTCGTCGATCTGTTCGCCGAACTGCAAACCCAGGGTTTCTCCCGCGCCCGCATCGACGGCGTCGTCCACCAGCTGACCGATCCGCCGAAGTTGAAGAAGCAGGAAAAGCACGACATAGAGGTTGTCGTGGATCGATTGGCCGTCAAACCGACGGCCAAGCAGCGTCTCACCGATTCGATCGAGACCGCGCTGCGGCTGGCCGACGGCATCGTGGTGCTGGACTTCGTAGACCTCGAGGAAGATGACCCGCACCGCGAACGACGCTTCTCCGAGCGCATGGCATGCCCCAACGGTCACCCGATCGCGATCGACGACCTCGAACCGCGGTCGTTCTCGTTCAACTCGCCCTACGGTGCGTGCCCGGAATGCGACGGCCTCGGCATCCGCAAGGAAGTCGACGAGGAACTCGTCGTCCCGGACCCTGAGCTGTCGCTGGCCGACGGCGCCATCGCGCCGTGGTCGACTGGTCACAACGCCGACTACTTCCTGCGACTCATGGGCGGCCTGGCCGATCAGATGGGCTTCTCGGTGGACACTCCGTGGAAGAAACTGCCGGCCAAGGCGCGTACCGCCATCCTCAAGGGCAGCGACCATCAGGTGCACGTCAAGTTCCGCAACCGCTACGGCCGAACCCGCTCGTACTACACCGAGTTCGAAGGTGTGCTCTCGTTTCTCGCGCGGCGGATGGATCAGACCGAGTCCGAGCAGATGAAGGAACGCTACGAGGGCTACATGCGCGACATCCCCTGTCCCGCGTGTCAGGGCGCACGCCTGCGGCCCGAGATCCTGTCGGTGACCCTCGACCATCCCAGCTACGGCGCGATGTCCATCGCCGAGGTGTGCGCACTGTCGGTGGCCGAATGCGCCGACTACCTCAACGGCCTGAAACTCGACGAACGGCAGGCGGCCATCGCCGGGCGGGTGCTCAAAGAGGTACAGGCGCGAATCACCTTCCTGCTCGACGTCGGTCTCGAATACCTGTCGCTGTCGCGTGCGGCGGGTTCGTTGTCCGGCGGCGAGGCGCAGCGCATCCGACTGGCGACCCAGATCGGTTCCGGTCTGGCCGGGGTTCTCTACGTCCTGGACGAACCGTCCATCGGTCTGCATCAGCGCGACAACCGTCGCCTCATCGAAACCCTCACGCGCCTGCGTGATCTCGGCAACACGCTGATCGTCGTCGAGCACGATGAGGACACCATCCGCTCGGCCGACTGGATTGTCGACATAGGCCCACGCGCCGGTGAACACGGCGGTGAGGTGGTGCACAGTGGAAGCTACAAAGATCTGTTGAAGAATCGTCGTTCGCTGACCGGTGCCTACCTGTCGGGCCGCGACGAGTTGCCGATCCCGGCGATCCGCCGTCCGATCTCACGCAAGAAGCAACTGACCGTGGTGGGTGCGCGCGAACACAACCTGCAGGGTATCGAGGTCGGGTTCCCGCTCGGTGTGCTCACCGCCGTCACCGGGGTGTCCGGGTCGGGTAAGTCGACGCTGGTCAACGACATCCTCGCGACTGTGCTGGCCAACAAGCTCAACGGCGCACGACAGGTGCCCGGTCGGCACACCCGGGTCAAGGGACTCGACCAACTCGACAAGCTCGTCCGGGTCGACCAGTCACCGATCGGGCGCACGCCGCGGTCCAACCCGGCGACCTACACCGGAGTCTTCGACAAGATCCGCACGTTGTTCGCCGCAACCACCGAGGCCAAGGTGCGCGGGTACCAGCCGGGCCGATTCTCGTTCAACGTGAAGGGCGGTCGCTGCGAAGCGTGCACCGGCGAGGGCACCATCAAGATCGAGATGAACTTCCTGCCCGACGTCTACGTCCCGTGCGAGGTGTGCCACGGTGCGCGCTACAACCGCGAGACCCTCGAGGTGCACTACAAGGGCAAGACCATCTCCGAGGTCCTCGACATGCCGATCGAGGAGGCCGCCGAGTTCTTCGAACCGGTCACGTCGATCCACCGGTATTTGAAGACGCTGGTCGACGTCGGCCTGGGCTACGTCCGGCTGGGTCAACCTGCCCCGACGCTGTCGGGTGGTGAGGCGCAACGCGTGAAGCTGGCGTCCGAGTTGCAGAAGCGGACCAACGGTCGGGCCGTCTACATCCTCGATGAGCCGACCACCGGTCTGCACTTCGAGGACATCAAGAAGCTGCTCGCGGTGATCAACGGTCTCGTCGACAAGGGCAACACGGTGATCGTCATCGAGCACAACCTCGACGTCATCAAGACCGCCGACTGGATCATCGATATGGGTCCTGAGGGCGGTACCGGGGGCGGCACCGTGGTAGCCGAAGGCACCCCCGAGGACATCGCACTCGAGCCCGCCAGCCACACCGGAAAGTTCCTCGCCGACATCCTCGACGTCGACGAGACGGTCGCCTCCGCTGGCTAACCCCGATTTCGTAGTACGAACCGTCGATATTTCACACGTTCGTACTACGGATCCGGGGAGGCTTATGCCGCGGTCGCCTGCTTGACGGCGGCCCGGATCTGGGCGAGGACCCACAGCGGGCGCGTGGTGATGTCGTGCCACGTGAACCGGAGCACGGTCCAGCCGTTGGCAATGAGGTTGTTCTGTCTTTCCCGGTCGTGTTGGAACGCGTCGGCATCGCTGTGGAAGGCGAAGCCGTCGATCTCGATGTCGATCTTGTGGTCGGGGATCGCGATGTCGAGCACGTACCCACACGCGGGATGGTTCTGCGTCCATCCGACGATGTCCGACGACTCGAGCAGGGCCACTGT
The DNA here is from genome assembly GCF_021556435.1 of Gordonia tangerina. GTDB lineage: Bacteria > Actinomycetota > Actinomycetes > Mycobacteriales > Mycobacteriaceae > Gordonia > Gordonia tangerina. The sequence continues at coordinate 23,147 of NZ_JAKGCU010000005.1, read as the reverse complement.
CTTGCGTTCGCCCTCCGAGCGCGCACCGGACGACATGGCGGCCAACATCGCACGCGAACGCGGCGAGCCTCGTCGTCCCGCGTTGCGCTTCTGCGCCTCAATGAGCGCAGACAGTGTTGTGTGCTGATTGAGCAGCGCGTTGTCCATCACCCGCACGCCGATGTCGACGGCGGCGTCGAGCACAGTCAGCGGCACCTGCGTCACAGGCAGGCCGTCGATGGCGGTCAGATCTGCGGCGTGCAGCGTGCGGTGCCAAACGCGGGCGCCCGGCACCGGCCGACCGCGTCGGCCGTGCGGCGTGATCACCGTGATCGTCGACCGTGGGTGGGGGATCAGGCCGTGCCACCACGCAGCGCTTCCGCTGCAGAGCGCCGCGCCCGGTCCCGCGGAGAGAACCGCGATTCGGGCACGCATGCGGTCGTCGAGCAGCCGGTCCGCGACGCGATAGACCGAGCGGGTCACGCGAATCCACTCACCGGAAGCGACACGACGTCGGGCACCGTCGGCGCTGCCGCCGCAGGCAGTCGCCTGGGTGAGGCTGAACACCCCGTCGTGATCGGCGATCATCCTGCGCAACGCTGCCAAATCCGTCATGCGGATTGGACGCACCGGCGCCACTGACGGTTCCACCTCAGTTCTCGTAGTCCGAACTGTACGAAAAACGCCGGTTCGTACTACGAAACCGGGGGCTGGGGGCTACTTGCCCATGGACTTGCGGATCTCGTCGAGCTTGCGTTTGGCGGCCTCGTCGCGCGTGCGCATCATCTCGTCGACTTGCCGGCCCTCGGGGCTGGCATGGGCCAGTTCCTCGCTGCCGATAGCGGTGGAGATGCGGTTCTCGATCTTGTCGCGGACGAAGTCGAAGGTGGGCACGCCCGACTCGGAGTAATAGGGGTCGGTGACCGGTGGGACGGACTCGGACGTCGCCGGGGGAGCCGATGCCGGGTCGGCGACGACCTCACCCTCGATGACGTCCGGGTTCGGGTCCTTCGGTGTGTGGCTGGTCACCCCTCCAGCCTACGTCGCGCCTCCGGGTGAGCGACGTCGGTCGCGCACCGGACCGGTGTACTTCTCTCCCGGACCCTCGCCCGGCTCGTCCGGATAGGCGCTCGCGTCGCGGAACGCCAACTGCAGTTGCTTGAGGCCGTCGCGGATGGGCGCGGCATGAACCCCGAGGTCGGCCTTCGACGCATCGACGAGCCCGGCCAGGGCGGTGATCAGTTTGCGTGCTTCGTCGAGGTCCACGCTGTCGGGGTCGGCACCCTCCGCCAGACCGAGCTTCTCCGCGGACGCGCTCATCAACATCACGATCGCGCGCGTGATGACCTCGATGGACGGAATATCGGCCAGATCGCGCACGTTATCCATGTCGGTCTGCTCCGGACCGAGTGCCCCGTCGCTCCCTCCCGGATCGCCCTCACCGGGCATCTGCGCAGGTGACGAATAGGAGTTCTCGGCCATGGCTGCTAGACTCCCACAGTACGACCGCCCCGGTTCGCGCCGGGGTCGCAAGTGGAGTTCCGCTCCCACCGTCACGACGCGGCCAGTCCGCAGTTGTACGGTCCGGTTCACGCCGATGGTCGCGAAGCTGCTGAGCTGCGCGAACGCGTCGGTTCGACGTGTGCGTCGGCGAACCGGTCGGTATCGGAGCCCTGCGGATGCGATCAGCGTCCCGGGGCTCTTCTGCTGAGAGCGATCCTCCTGCCACCGGAGTCACGACTCCTGGCGGTCACCAGAGAAGAACTGATCAAGGAGGCCCCATCAGCACTGAGACCCGCATCAACGAGCGCATCCGCGTCCCTGAGGTCCGACTCGTCGGACCCAACTCGGAGCAGGTGGGCATCGTGCGTGTTGAAGATGCGCTTCGCCTGGCCTACGAGGCCGATCTCGACTTGGTCGAGGTCGCGCCGGACGCACGGCCACCCGTGTGCAAGATCATGGACTACGGCAAGTTCAAGTACGAAGCCGCCCAGAAGCAGCGCGAGTCGCGTCGCAACCAGCAGATGACCGTCATCAAGGAGCAGAAGCTCCGCCCGAAGATCGACGACCACGATTACGAGACCAAGAAGGGTCACGTCGTCAGGTTCCTCGAGGCCGGATCCAAGGTGAAGGTGACCATCATGTTCCGCGGTCGCGAGCAGTCGCGCCCCGAACTGGGCTACCGACTTCTGCAGCGCCTGGGCAACGACGTCGCCGACTACGGCTTCATCGAGACCTCGGCCAAGCAGGACGGCCGCAACATGACCATGGTGCTGGCACCGCACAAGGGTGCGAAGACGCGACAGAAGGCCCAGCAGGGTCGCGACCGCGGTCCCAAGCCTGCGGCCGCCGCCCAGGACGAGAAGACCAGCCAGTAGCCGATCGGATGGCTCAGAGCCGTCCGGTCGCTCAGACACTGACCGCAGCGTGCGAGACACACCCGTGGCGACACGGGTGGTTTCGTTCGCCCGAATGAAGGAAGAACATGCCGAAGAGCAAGACCCACAAGGGTACCGCCAAGCGTTTCAAGGTGACCGGCAGCGGCAAGGTCGTTCGCCAGAAGGCCAATCGTCGCCACCTGTTGGAGCACAAGTCCTCGCGGCGCACCCGCCGCCTCGACGGCATCGCCGTCGTGAGCGACAGCGACGCCCCGCGCATCAAGCGACTGCTGAACAAGTGACCCGACCGGGGGATCCCCCGGCGACGGTCGACACCGACATCTGACGAACAAAGGATTGACACATGGCACGCGTGAAACGGGCGGTGAACGCCCAGAAGAAGCGTCGTTCGACCCTGGAGGCCTCCAAGGGTTACCGCGGACAGCGTTCGCGTCTGTACCGCAAGGCGAAGGAGCAGCAGCTCCACTCGATGACCTACGCCTACCGGGACCGTCGTGCCCGCAAGGGTGAGTTCCGCAAGCTGTGGATCTCGCGTATCAACGCCGCGGCCCGCGCCAACGACATCACCTACAACCGGCTGATCCAGGGCCTCAAGGCCGCCGGTGTCGAGGTGGATCGCAAGGTTCTCGCCGACATCGCCGTCACCGATCCCGAGGCATTCACCGGTCTCGTCGAGGTCGCCCGCAAGGCGCTGCCCTCCGACGTGAACGCACCGGCTGCCTGATCGCGACCGCCACACCCGCACACGACCCGTGATGGAAGTTCTCTCCGAACGTTCCACACGGGTCGTGTCGTATGCGAAGCTCCATCGCACCTCGGTTCGTCGGGCCGAGGGACGGTTTCTGGTGGAGGGACCAAATTCCGTCGGTGCCGCGCTGGCGACCGGACGCGCCGAACGAGTACTCGTCGGCGAGGGCGATGTCGAGCGCCACGCGCCTTTGATCGACGAGGCCCGGTCCGCCGGCGTGGTGATCGAGATGCTGTCCGACCGCGCGGTAAACAAGCTCTCCGAATCCACCACGCCACCGGGGATCTTCGCGGTCTGCACGTTGCTGGACCGGACCCTGTCGGCGGTGCTCGACGCGCAGCCGGCGCTGCTCGCGGTCGCCATCGAACCACGCGAGCCCGGCAACGCAGGAACATTGATCCGCTGCGCCGACGCCATGGGTGCGGACGCGATGATCCTGCTCGGCGACGCGGTCGATCCACACAACGCCAAATGCGTGCGGGCCTCGGCGGGCAGTGTGTTCCACCTCCCGGTCGTACGCCACCGCGACGTGGCCAGCGGTCTGGCCGGAATCCGGTCCGCTGGCATCACCACCCTGGCGACGGCCGCCGACGGTGAACTATCCCTCGACGACGCCGACGACATCCTCTCCGGGCCGACCGCATGGTTGTTCGGCAACGAGGCCCACGGATTGCCCGACGATGTCGCAGCCGCTGCCGACCATCGTGTCGCCATCCCTATCCGCGGTCGAGCCGAGAGCCTGAACCTGGCGTCGGCAGCCGCGATCTGTCTGTACGCGAGCGCCCGACAGCATCACCTCGCGTGATCCCCGCGTCCCGGCACCTCACACAGCGGCGGGTGTTTGCGCGGCCGATCTGAGTAGTTGTGCTCAGGTCCGGCAGCTCACGACAGGCCACGCTGGCACCATGACCAGCACCGACACTGCGCGCCGTCGTGGGCGTCTGCCCTCCGCATCCGATCTCGACGCACTGACCGGTGACCGAGACCGGGTGATCGATCTGATCCGATTGACGTCGCTCGTCGTCGTCATCGCAGGTCATTCGGTGATGTTGACGGTCACCGTCGACGCCGGGGGCCTCACACTCGGAAATCTGCTCGCCGACTTCCCGATGCTGCAGGCCGCCACCTGGTTGTTGCAGGTCCTGCCGCTGTTCTTCTTCGCAGGCGCGGCAGCGGCCACCTACGGACTCTCCGCAGGACCCATGCCCGCCGCCGGCCACTGGCTGTTCACCCGGGCCCAACGGTTGCTCCGGCCGGTGTTCTGGTATCTGCTCGCGGTGCTCGCCACGAGCATGGCGACGTCCGCGGTCGGCGCCCACGCCGCCGCCGATGTGGTCGCCCGTCTCGGTGTGCAACTGCTCTGGTTCCTCGGCGCGTACCTCCTTGTGCTCGCCGTCGTCCCACTGCTGCAACGCATCTGCGTACCGGTGCATGTTGTGGTCGCACTCGCGACGGCGTGGGGGATCACCGCAGTGGTCGACGTGCTCAGACTCGCCGTGGGTTGGCCGACAGTCGGCTATCTGTCGTTTCTGACGGTGTGGTCGATTCCCGCGATCCTCGGTGTCGCGTACGCCAAAGGGTTGGTGTCACCACCGCAGGCCGCTGCCGGTGCACTCGGGTTACTCATCGTCGACATCGCACTGGTCTCCGTTGGTCCGTACGAGACGTCGCTGGTGACCGTGCCGGGGCAACAGGTGTCGAACATGAACCCGCCCAGTCTGTTGCTCGCCGGTCACGCGATCGTGTTGTGTGGCGCCGCGATCGCCGTGCGCCGCCCGTTGGCGAGGCTGGCCTCGAGGGCTCGCATCTGGTGGTGGGTGGTGTCGGGCAACCGGGGTGCGATGACCCTGTACCTCTGGCACCTGCCGATGCTTGCGCTGCTCATCGTCGCCGGGCAGTCGATCGGACTCAGCCGTGACCCCGCGCAGGGTGCTGTCCTGTTCGGAGCGGTCGTCGGCACCCAGACGGTGCTGCTGCTGGGTGCCATGGTTCCGGCGGTCGCTGCCTTGTCCGTGTTCGAGAACCGCCTGTTGCCCTGGTGGGATGGGCCGGTTGCGACCGGCGCCGCCCGGTCGCGTGACCTCATGGTGTCGGGTGCTCTCGTCGTCACCGGTGGCGCGACGTTGATGACTGCGCGCAACGGTCTCGTCGACGACGGGCTCGTGTGGGCTGCAGTCGCGGTTACCGGCGCTCTACTCGCGAGAGCGATGGCCGGTCGGCGTTGAAGCGGGCCGCCGGCGAGGAACCTGCGCCGCGGCACCACCAGCGGCTCGTCTACTGTTGTAGCCGCACCTAGACGCCCGTTTTCGATCCCGAGGAGACCGCCGACCGTGGCCAGCTCTGCCGACGACGCCCCAGAGATCCGGTTCCCCGAACCGCAGGAACTCGACGCCGCAGCGGCGGCCGCCGTCGCGGCATTCGACGCCGCCGGAGATCTCGACGAACTCGCGCGGGCCAAGACCGCGCACCTCGGCGATCGGTCTCCCGTCGCGCTGGCGCGGCGGGCGCTCGGCAGCCTTCCAAAGGACCAGCGTTCCTCAGCGGGCAAACTGGTCAACGAGGTCCGCGGTCGCGTCAGTGCCGCGCTCGATCTGCGCACCACATCGTTGCAGGCCGAACGCGATGCCGCCGTTCTGGTCGCCGAGGCCGTCGACGTCACCCTGCCCAGTGCGCGGCGCCGCGTCGGCGCGCGCCATCCCATCACGGTGATCGCCGAACAGGTCGCCGACGTCTTCGTGGGGATGGGCTGGGAAATCGCCGAAGGGCCCGAGGTCGAGACCGAGCACCACAACTTCGACGCACTCAACTTCCTGCCCGACCATCCCGCCCGCTCTATGCAGGACACGTTCTACATCGCACCCGAAGGATCGCGCCAGGTCCTGCGCACGCACACCTCGCCGGTGCAGGTGCGTTCGATGCTCAGTCGCGACCTGCCTATCTACGTGGCCTGCCCGGGCCGAACCTTCCGCACCGACGAACTCGACGCCACGCACACCCCCGTGTTCCATCAGATCGAGGGACTGGCCGTCGACAAGGGGCTGACCCTGGCGAATCTGCGCGGCACCCTCGAGGTGTTCGCCCGCGCACTGTTCGGTCCGGAGACCACCACGCGGATGCGGGCGAGTTACTTCCCGTTCACCGAGCCCTCGGCAGAGGTCGACGTGTGGTTCCCCGGTAAGAAGGGTGGACCCGGCTGGGTCGAGTGGGGCGGTTGCGGCATGGTCAATCCGAATGTGCTGCGGGCCAGCGGAATCGACCCCGACGTCTACTCCGGTTTCGCCTTCGGCATGGGGCTCGAGCGGACCCTGCAGTTCCGCAACGACATCTCCGACATGCGCGACATGGTCGAAGGTGACATTCGCTTCACCGTCCCCTTCGGCCCGGCAGTCTGACCGACGCCACCGCCCGGAAATCCGTCCCACGAGACCCGATCGATGAAAGTAGTTGGTTGACGTGCGTGCCCCACAGTCCTGGTACACCGAGGTCCTCCGGCAGGGCGATCCGCAATGGTCGGCGACCGCCGACGAGATCGACCAGGCCTTTGTCCGGGTCGGATTCGAGATCGAGGACATCGACGCATTCCCGACGATCACCGGCCCGCTGGTGATCGGTCGGGTGGAGACCATTGAGGAACTCACCGAGTTCAAGAAGCCGATCCGGTTCTGCACGGTGGCGGTCGGGGAGGACGAACCCCGTGGCATTGTCTGCGGCGCACGCAATTTCGCTGAAGGTGATCTCATCGTCGCGGCGCTGCCGGGTGTGGTGTTGCCCGGTCCTTTCGAGATCGCCTCCCGCAAGACCTATGGGCGTATCTCCGATGGCATGATCTGCTCGGTCTCCGAGCTCGGGATCGGCAACGATCACAGCGGAATCCTGGTGTTGGCGCCGGGCACCGCCGAGCCGGGTGCGGATGCCCGTGAGGTGCTCGGCCTCGATGACGCGGCCATCGACGTCAACGTCACGCCCGACCGCGGATACGCATTCTCGATCCGCGGCCTGGGTCGCGAACTCGCCGGCAGCTTCGGTGTGCCGTTCGTCGATCCTGCGCTCGCCGCCACCGCCTCGGACGCGACGGGTGACGCCTGGCCGGTCGCCATCGACGACGACTCGTCGGCCACCCGCTACACGGCGCGCGTCATCTCCGGTGTCGACGCGACGGCGGTGTCGCCGTGGTGGATGCAGAAACGCTTGATGGTCGCCGGTATCCGCCCGATCTCCGCGATCGTGGACATCACCAACTACGTGATGATCGAGCTCGGCCAGCCGCTGCATGCGTTCGACGCCGACAAGCTGACCGGCACCATCACGGTGCGCTCGGCGCAGCCGGGGGAGAAGCTCACCACTCTCGACGGTGTCGATCGGGTACTCGACACCGAGGACGTGGTGATCGCCGACGAGAGCGGTCCGGTCGCGCTCGCCGGGGTCATGGGCGGCGGAGCCACCGAGGTCGGTGCCGCCACCACGACGGTCCTGCTGGAGTCGGCCACCTTCGATCCGGTCCGTGTCTTCCGCACCGGTAAACGCCACAAACTCACCTCGGAGGCGAGTAAGCGCTTCGAACGCACCGTCGACCCCGAGGTCACGGCGGCGGCGTCGGATCGCGCGGCACAGCTCATCGTCGACATCGCGGGCGGTTCGGTGACCTCGCCGTTGAGTGAGGCGCGGGCGGTTGTGCCGACACCGTCGGCGATCTCGATCCCCGCCGACGAACCCGACCGGACCGCGGGCCTGACCTATCCCGCCGGCACCACTGCGGTGCGGCTGCGGGAGGTGGGATGCGTGGTCGAGGGTGGCGAACGCCTCGAGGTGACCCCGCCGTCCTGGCGGCCGGATCTTCGCCAGCGTGCGGACCTCGTCGAGGAGGTCCTTCGGCTCGAAGGGCTCGAGGACATCCCGGCTGTGGTGCCGCGCGCACCGGCCGGCACCGGCCTGACCGCCCCGCAGCGTCGGCGCCGCGCAGTCGGGCGCACGCTTGCGCTCGACGGTTTTGTCGAGGTCCTGCCTTATCCGTTCATGCCGGCCGGGGTGTTCGACGTCTGGGATCTGCCGGCCGACGACGATCGCCGGCGTACCGTCACGGTGCTCAACCCGCTGGAATCCGAACGCCCCGAACTGAACACCACACTGTTGCCGGGGCTGCTGGAAATGGCGGCACGCAACATCGCGCGCGGCCAGCGCGATCTCTCGCTGTACACGATCGGGCAGGTTGTTTTCGCCGGCGACAATGTCGAGCCGGTTGGCGCTCTTGATGTCTCGCAACGACCCGCCGAATCCGATATCGCGGCTCTCGACGCGTCGCTACCGCATCAGCCCTTACATGTGGCGGTCGCCCTCACCGGACTGCGCGATCCCGCCGGCCCATGGGGCCCCGGGCGAGTGGCCGACCATGTCGACGCCTTCGAGGCCGCCCGCACGATTGCGCGCGCAGCCGGGGTCGAGGTACAGCTGACCTCGGCCGAGCGTCGTCCATGGCATCCGGGTCGGTGTGCACGGATCAGCGTTGACGGCACAACCGTAGGATTTGCCGGTGAACTGCATCCGGCGGTGCTGGAACGTGCGGGCCTACCCAAGCGGTTGTGCGCGGTGGAGATCGATCTCGATGCGGTGCCCATCGTCGAACAGCTGCCCGCCCCGCAGGTGTCACCATTCCCGGCCGTCCTGCAGGACGTGGCGGTGGTGGTCGACGACACCGTTGCCGCCGCCGACGTACAGGCCGCGTTGCGCGACGGCGCCGGAGAGCTGCTCGAGGCGATCGACTTGTTCGACGTGTTCACGGGCGAACAGGTGGGTACGGGCAGCAAATCGCTCACGTTCGCGCTGCGTTTCCGCGCCGCCGACCGCACGCTGACCGAAGACGAGGCCAACGAGGCGAAACTCGCCGCCGTCGCCCATGCAGGTGCACAGGTCGGCGCGCGTATGCGCTGACGCAGACCTGCCCATCTGCTCGTGACGTGATCGTGACTGGAGTGGGCTGCCCCTTTTTGCTGGTGGTGTGACTGTGAGTGAAGTGGGCTGGCCCTTTCTGCTGGTCGAGTAGCCGCGCGAGCGAAGCGAGCCGGCGTATCGAGACCCCGCCGCTGAATTGATTTGCATCAGCGTGCATAATCATCATATGACGATCAGGGTGGCAGTCGCCGGTGCGAGCGGCTATGCGGGTGGTGAGATCCTTCGGCTTCTCTGCGGGCATCCGCGCCTGCGCACCGGGGACCTCGAGATCGGTGCACTGACCGCCGGGGGCAACGCCGGTAGCACGCTGGGTTCCCTGCATCCGCACCTGTTGCCGCTGGCCGACCGGATCCTTGAGGACACCACCCCCGAGGTGCTCGCCGGTCACGACGTCGTGTTCCTCGGTCTGCCGCACGGTACGTCCGGCGAGATCGCCGATGCCTTGCCGCCGTCGACGCTCATCATCGATTGCGGCGCCGATCATCGGTTGCAGAACGCGCAGGACTGGCTCGACTACTACGGCAGCGAACATGCCGGGACCTGGCCATACGGTCTGCCCGAACTGCCCGGCAACCGTGACCGACTGCGCGACGCCTCGCGGATCGCGGTCCCGGGCTGCTATCCCACCGTGTCGATTCTGGCGTTGCGGCCGGCCATCGCAGCCGGTCTGGTGGACCCGCATGTCACGGTGGTCGCGGTGACCGGGGCGTCGGGCGCCGGCCGGTCCCCCAAGGTGGATCTGCTCGCCTCGGAGGTCATCGGCTCGGCACGGGCGTACGGCGTGGGTGGCGTCCATCGGCACACCCCCGAGATCTCTCAGGCGTTGTCGGAGGCGGCCGGCACGCCTGTCACCGTGTCGTTCACCCCGGTGTTGGCGCCGATGGCGCGAGGTATCCTCGCCACCTGCACCGCGCGCACCTCCGCGTCGACTGCTGAGGTGCGGGCCGCTTACGAGAAGGCCTACGGTGACGAGACATTCGTGCACCTACTGCCCGAAGGCGCACTGCCGAGCACCGGGTCGGTGATGGGTGGCAACGCCGTCCAGCTGGCGGTCACCGTCGACGAGCGAGCCCAGACGCTGGTTGCGGTGGGCGCCATCGACAACCTGACCAAGGGCACCGGCGGCGCAGCAGTCCAATCGATGAACCTCGCGCTCGGCTGGGATGAGGCCGAGGGTCTGAGCACCGTGGGGGTGGCACCGTGACCGCAGACGATCGGATCACTCCGGGAGCCCCGCTCGACGCGCCCCGCCTCGTGCGCGCGCAGGGTGTCACCGCGCCGTTGGGATTCCGGGCGGCGGGAATCGCCGCCGGCATCAAGGCTTCCGGCGCTCCGGACCTCGCGCTGGTCTTCAACGAGGGACCGGAGTACGCCGCGGCCGGAGTCTTCACCCGCAATCAGGTGCAGGCGGCGCCGGTGCTGTGGAGCCGACAGGTGCTCACCGCCGGCCGGTTGCGTGCCGTCGTCCTCAACTCCGGCGGCGCCAACGCCTGTACCGGCCCGGGTGGCTTCCAGGACACTCACGCAACAGCCGAGGCGGTCGCCGATGCGCTCAGCAACTGGGGGACCGAGACCGGTGCCGTCGAGGTTGCGGTGTGCTCCACCGGACTGATCGGTGATCGGCTGCCGATGGATCGTGTGCTGGGCGGGGTCACCGAGATCGTGCACGAGATGGGCGGGGGACTGTCCGGCGGAACCGACGCCGCGCACGCGATCATGACCACCGACACCGTTCCGAAACAGGCTGCCCTGCATCATCCGCAGGGATTCAACGTCGGCGGCATGGCGAAGGGGGCGGGCATGCTCGCGCCCTCGCTGGCCACCATGCTGTGTGTGCTCACCACCGACGCACAGGTCGGTGCCGAGCAACTCGACGCCGCGTTGCGTCGCGCTACCGCACTGACATTTGACCGACTCGACGTCGACGGCTCGTGCTCCACCAACGACACCGTGTTGCTGCTGAGTTCCGGGGCCAGCCAGATACCGGTCGACCAGGCCGATCTCGACGCCGCGGTACTCGCCGTGTGCGACGACCTGGCCGCGCAGCTGATGGCCGACGCCGAGGGCGTCACCAAGCGCATCGTGATCACCGTGGCCGGCGCCCGGACCGAGGACGACGCCGTGACGGTCGGGCGGAGCGTCGCACGGGATTCCCTGGTCAAGACGGCGCTGTTCGGATCCGACCCCAACTGGGGTCGCGTGCTGGCTGCAGTGGGCATGGCATCGGTGACGATCGACCCGGACCGGATCGCGGTGTCGTTCAACGGGACCCCGGTCTGCGAGGCCGGCTGTGGAGTGGCCGGCGCACGCGATGTCGACCTGTCGGGTGAGGACATCGCGGTCCGCATCGAACTCGGGCAGGGAGACGCGTCGGCCAGTATCCGCACCACCGACCTCTCGCACGCGTACGTCGAAGAGAATTCGGCGTATTCGTCATGAGCGGGAAATCAGAGCTGAGCGCTCTCGACAAGGCGATGGTGCTCGCCGAGTCGTTGCCGGCACTGCAGTCACTCCACGGTGCGACCGTGGTGGTCAAGTACGGCGGCAACGCGATGGTCGACGACGACCTCAAATGTGCCTTTGCCGCGGACATGGTGTTGTTGCGCGCCTGCGGAATTCATCCTGTCGTGGTGCATGGCGGGGGACCGCAGATCTCGGCGATGCTCAAGCGACTCGGCCTCGAGGGTGAGTTCCGCGGCGGGTTCCGCGTCACCACTCCCGAGGTGATGGACGTCGCCCGGATGGTGTTGTTCGGACAGGTCGGACGTGAACTCGTCGGCCTGATCAACTCGCATGGCCCGTACGCGGTCGGTATCACCGGCGAGGACGCGCACTTGTTCACCGCGACCCGGCGAACCGTGCGGGTGGATGGTGTCGCGACCGACATCGGTCTCGTCGGCGACATCACCTCGGTCAACACCTCGGCGGTGCTCGATCTCGTGGCCGCCGGCCGGATTCCGGTGGTGTCCACCATCGCCCCGGATCGTGACGGAGTGGTGCACAACATCAACGCCGACACCGCCGCGGGTGCGCTCGCGGAGGCGCTAGGCGCGTCGCGGCTGGTGGTGCTGACCGACATCGAGGGCCTTTACACCGACTGGCCAGACCGTACGTCGCTGGTCGCGCAGATCGGCACCGACCGCCTCGCGGCGCTGCTGGGATCACTCGACGCTGGAATGGTGCCGAAGATGGAGGCCTGCCTGCGAGCCGTCACCGGAGGGGTGCGGGCGGCCCACGTGATCGACGGGCGCGTACCGCATTCGGTGATCGCCCAACTCCTGACCGAGAGCTCGACCGGCACCACCGTGACCGCCGACAACGAGGGGGAACTCGCATGACAGAACCGTTGCAGCAGCGGTGGTCGGCCGCACTGATGAACAACTACGGCACCCCGGCGATCGCGTTGACCAGTGGGTCCGGTGCCGTGGTGCGCGACGCCGACGGCAAGGAGTACCTTGATCTGCTCGGCGGGATCGCGGTCAATGCACTCGGACATGCCCACCCGGCCCTGATCGACGCCGTCACCACCCAGCTGCAGACCCTGGGGCACGTCTCCAACCTCTACGTCAGTGCGCCCGCAGTGGAACTGGCCGAGCGCCTGCTCGACAAGTTCGGCCATTCCGGTCGCGTGTTCTTCTGCAACTCGGGCACCGAGGCGAACGAGGCGGCGTTCAAGCTCGCCCGGCTGACCGGTAGGCCGGAGATCATCGCCGCCGAGCGGGCCTTCCACGGTCGCACCATGGGTGCGCTCGCGATGACCGGTCAGCCGGCGAAACGTGCTCCGTTCGAGCCCATGCCGCCCGGTGTGCGGTTCGTCCCCTACGGAGATGTCGCGGCGCTCGACGCCGCGGTCACCGACCGCACCGCGGCGGTCATCCTCGAACCCATTCTCGGGGAAAGTGGTGTCGTGGTGCCGCCCAACGGTTTCCTCGCCGAAGCGCGGCGGATCACTTCCGAACGCGGAGCGCTGCTGATCTTCGACGAGGTGCAGACCGGAATCGCACGTACCGGCGCGTTCTTCGCCCACCAGTCCGCAGGCGTGGTACCCGACGTGATGACCCTGGCGAAGGGGCTCGGCGGCGGGTTGCCGATCGGGGCCTGCATTGCCACCGGTCGCGCCGCCGACCTGTTCGAGCCGGGCCAGCACGGCACCACCTTCGGTGGGAATCCGACGTGTACGGCTGCGGCGCTTGCGGTTCTGCGGGTCATCGAGGAAGAGGGGCTCGTCGATCAGGTGGCCGCGGTGGGCAAATCGATCGCGACGGGCATCGAGGAACTCGATCATCCACAGGTGTCCCATGTGCGCGGGGCGGGTCTGCTGCTCGGTGTCGTGCTGCGCAACCCGCTCGCCGCGCGGGCCGAGAGGGCCGCGCGTGACGCGGGATTCCTGATCAACGCGCCCGCGCCGGATGTACTGCGGTTGGCGCCACCGCTGATCCTCACCGAAGAACAGGGGGCAGGCTTCGTCGCCGCTTTGCCCGCGATCCTGGACCAGGCGGCCGCAGACGAGCAGGGGGAGTAGGAATGACGAGGCACTTTCTGCGTGACGACGACCTGTCGCCGGCGGAGCAGGCCGAGGTGTTGGCTCTGGCCGCCGAGCTCAAGGCATCGCCGTTCGCACAGCGGCCCCTCGAGGGGCCGCGCGGGGTGGGGGTGATCTTCGACAAGAACTCGACCCGTACCCGCTTCTCCTTCGAAATGGGGATAGCGCAGCTCGGCGGGCACGCTGTCGTCGTCGACGGCACCACCACCCAACTGGGGCGTGACGAGACCATCGAGGACACCGGGCGGGTGCTCTCGCGATTCGTCGATGCGATCGTGTGGCGGACCTTCGGTCAGGACCGCCTCGAGGCGATGGCATCCACGGCGACGGTGCCGGTGATCAACGCGTTGTCGGACACCTTCCATCCGTGCCAGGTACTCGCGGATCTGCAGACCATCATCGAACGCAAGGGGCCCCCCGCCGGCTTGGCGATGACCTACCTCGGCGACGGCGCAAACAACATGGCCCATTCGCTGGCACTCGGTGGCGTCACCGCGGGGATGCATGTGACCATCAGTGCGCCAACCGGTTTCGAGCCGGCAGCCGAGGTGCTGGAGGCGGTTCGGGCGCGTGCCGAGCAGGCTGGCGGCTCGGTGCGGGTCGTCGCCGACCCGGCGACCGCGGTGGCCGGCGCCGATGTGCTGGTCACCGACACCTGGACATCGATGGGTCAGGAGACCGACGGGAAGGATCGCAAAGGACCCTTCCGGCCGTACCAGATCAACGACGAGCTGCTGGCACAAGCTGACCCCGGCGCCATCGTGCTGCACTGTCTGCCCGCACACCGCGGCGAGGAGATCACCGACGCCGTGATCGATGGCCCGGCCAGCGTGGTCATCGATGAGGCGGAGAACCGGCTGCACGCCCAGAAGGCGCTGCTGGTCTGGTTGTTGAGGCAGTGATGACCGCAGAACGCACTCCCACGGCCCGGTCGGCAGCCCCCTCGTCCCGCCTCACCGCGGGCGAGACCCGGCTGGCGGCGACCAAGGCCGGACGGCACGCGCGCATCGTCGATCTGTTGGCCGCCCACCAGGTACGCAGCCAAGCCGAACTGCAGCACCTGCTCGCCGACCAGGGCATCGAGGCCACCCAGGCGACGCTCTCCCGGGATCTGGACGAACTCGGTGCGATCAAGTTACGCGGCGCCGACGGCGGCATCGGTCGCTACGTGGTCCCAGAGGACGGGTCGCCGGTGCGCGGCGTCTTCGGCGGTACCGACCGTCTCTCCCGACTGCTGGCGGAGTTGCTCGTGTCCACCGACTCCAGTGGCAATCTGGCTGTGCTGCGGACCCCGCCCGGCGCCGCCCATTACCTCGCCAGCGCCATCGACCGCGCGAGCCTACCCGACGTGGTAGGCACGATCGCCGGGGATGACACCATCTTCGTGGTGGCCCGGGAACCGATCGACGGTGCCGAACTCGCCCGACGAATCGAGGGCCTCGTGTAACCACGCGGCCCGTTCCGGACAGCTTCAGATAGTGGCCACGCGCCACAGCCCACAAGAGAACAATCAACTCACAACGCGCCACGAGCGGGAGGACGCCCGCGCCGGCGCGCAGCACACAGAGGAGACAAACACATGGCGGAACGCGTCGTACTCGCGTACTCGGGAGGTCTCGACACCTCGGTCGCGATCAGCTGGATCGGCAAGGAGACCGGCAAGGAGGTCGTCGCGGTTGCCCTCGACCTCGGCCAGGGCGGCGAGGACATGGATGTCGTCCGTCAACGTGCGCTGGACTGCGGTGCGGTGGAGGCCGTCGTCGTCGACGCACGCGACGAGTTCGCAGACGAGTACTGCCTGGCGACGATCAACTCCAATGCGCTCTACATGGATCGTTATCCGTTGGTCTCGGCGATCTCACGCCCGCTGATCGCCAAGCACCTCGTCACCGCCGCCCGCAATCACGGCGGCACCGTCGTGGCCCACGGATGCACCGGCAAGGGCAACGATCAGGTGCGTTTCGAGGTGGGTTTCGCCACCCTGGCTCCCGACCTGCAGGTCCTGGCACCGGTCCGCGACTACGCGTGGACGCGTGAGAAGGCGATCAGCTTCGCCGAGGAGAACGACATCCCGATCAACGTCACCAAGAAGTCGCCGTTCTCGATCGACCAGAACGTGTGGGGCCGAGCAGTGGAGACCGGGTTCCTCGAGGACCTGTGGAACGCGCCCACCAAGGACGTCTACGACTACACCGACGACCCGACCATCAACTGGAACTCGCCCGACGAGGTCATCATCACCTTCGAGAAAGGTCGCCCGGTCGCCATCGACGGCCGTCCGGTCAGTGTCCTCGAGGCCATCCAGGAACTCAATCGCCGCGCCGGTGCACAGGGTGTCGGCCGTCTCGACGTCGTCGAGGACCGACTGGTGGGCATCAAGAGCCGTGAGGTCTACGAGGCCCCCGGCGCCATGGTGCTGATCCGCGCCCACGAGGAACTCGAACATGTGACGTTGGAACGAGAGCTGGGCCGCTACAAGCGGCACACCGACCAGAAGTGGGCCGAACTGGTCTATGACGGACTGTGGTTCTCTCCGTTGAAGCGGTCGTTGGACGCTTTCGTCGCCTCCACCCAGGAGCACGTCAGCGGCGACATCCGCCTCGTCCTGCACGGCGGGCACATCGCGGTCACCGGCCGGCGCAGTGGTGAGTCGCTCTACGACTTCAACCTCGCCACCTACGACGAGGGCGACAGCTTCGACCAGTCCGCCGCACGCGGATTCGTCGAGCTGCACGGCCTGTCCTCGAAGATCGCGGCCAAGCGAGATCTCGACCTGTGAGCTCGCACGGCACCAACGAGGGCTCGCTGTGGGGCGGTCGGTTCGCCGACGGACCCGCCGCCGCCATGGCCGCCCTGAGTAAGTCCACTCACTTCGATTGGGCGCTGGCACCTTTCGACATCGAGGCGTCGATGGCGCATGCGCGGGTCCTGCATCGCGCCGGCCTGCTCAGCGACGCGGACCGTGCGGCGATGCTCGCCGGGTTGTCGCAGCTCGCCGCCGACGTCGCCGACGGCACCTTTGTCCCAGCACAGAGTGATGAGGACGTGCACGGAGCGCTCGAGCGCGGGCTGATCGAGCGGGTCGGGCCGGAGCTCGGCGGGCGTCTGCGCGCCGGTCGTTCACGCAACGATCAGGTTGCCACGCTGTTCCGGATGTGGCTGCGCGCCGCGATGCGTCGTGTGGCCCTTGGCTTGCTCGATGTCGTCGACGCCCTGGCCGACCAGGCCGAGTCGCACCCGGACGCGGTGATGCCGGGTAAGACGCATCTGCAGGCCGCGCAACCGGTTCTGCTGGCGCATCATCTGCTCGCACACGCGCACCCATTGCTCCGCGACATCGATCGGCTGGCCGACGCAGACCGGCGAACCGCGGTGTCGCCGTATGGTTCCGGCGCGCTGGCCGGGTCATCACTGGGACTGGATCCGGCGGCGATCGCGACGGACCTGGGGTTCGACCGCGCGGCCGAGAACTCCATCGATGCCACCTCGTCGCGCGATTTCGCCGCTGAGGGAGCCTTCGTTTTGGCGATGATCGGGGTCGATCTGTCCCGGCTGTCCGAAGAGATCATCCTGTGGAGCACACCGGAATTCGGGTATGTGACGCTTGCTGACGCCTGGTCGACGGGCAGTTCGATCATGCCGCAGAAGAAGAACCCGGATGTCGCCGAACTCACTCGCGGCAAGTCCGGCAGGCTCATCGGAAACCTAACCGGTCTGCTCGCGACGCTGAAGGCCCAACCGTTGGCCTACAACCGCGATCTTCAGGAGGACAAGGAGCCGGTATTCGACTCGGTGGCCCAGTTGGACCTGCTGCTACCGGCGATCACCGGCCTGGTCGCGACGCTGGAGTTTCACACCGACCGCATGGCCGAACTCGCCCCGGCTGGTTTCACCCTGGCCACCGACATCGCTGAATGGATGGTGCGCCAAGGAATTCCGTTCCGGGTAGCGCACGAGGTGGCCGGTGCGAGTGTTCGTGCCGCCGAGGAGCGCGGAGTCGGCCTGGCCGATCTCGACGATGCCACGCTCGCGTCGATCAGCCCCGATCTCCGGCCGGAGGTGCGTGAAGTGTTGACCGTCCGGGGTTCCATCGAATCACGCAACGCCCAGGGCGGGACGGCCTCGGTTCAGGTCGCCCGTCAGTTGTCCGATGTCCGCGCCGACGTGGCCCGGCGGCGCGCCGAATGGTCGAGAGGCGTGGAGACGCCAACCATCTGAGTACGCTGATGACGCCGCCCGCGGGGAGGTCGGTACAGTGACGTGCATCACGTGAACGACTACGGGAGGGGAACGACGTCATGGTGGGCCTACCCGCATTGCCCGACGTCGGCGCCGCGGTGGACCGGGTTCTCGCCACCGCGCAGAACGGCCTCGAGGTGCTGCGTTTCGGCGGACTCGACACCGGAACCGAGCCGGCGCCGTTCAACGTGGTGGAGACATCGAAGATGTTCCGGCTCCGCCGGTATTTCCCGGACACCCCCAGCACCGGACCGCAGATTCTGCTCGTCCCGCCGATGATGGTGTCGGCCAACGTTTATGACGTGACCGAACACAATGGTGCGGTCTCGGTGCTGCATCGGGCGGGGATCACCCCGTTCGTGATCGACTTCGGCTCACCGGACTCCGAAGAGGGCGGCATGGAGCGGACCCTCGCCGACCACATCGTGGCCGTGAGCCGTGCCATCGACCTGATCATCGAGTCCAGTGGGAAAGACGTCCATCTCGCGGGTTACTCGCAAGGTGGCATGTTCGCGTATCAGACCGCGGCGTATCGCCAGTCCACGGGCATCGCGAGCCTGATCACCTTCGGTAGTCCGGTCGATGTGCTCGCGGCGCTGCCGCTCGGGCTGCCGCCGGCCCTGGTGGTCCCGAGTGCCGAGATCCTCGCCGACAAGGTGTTCAACCGTCTGTGGGTACCCGGCTGGATGGCTCGAGCCGGATTCCAGCTGGTCGACCCGGTGAAGACCGCGCGCAGCCGGATCGACTTCCTGCGCAAACTACACAACCGGGACGCGTTGCTGCCGCGGGAGGACCAGCGGCGCTTCATCGAGGCCGAGGGGTGGGTCGCGTGGTCGGGCCCGGCGGTCGCGGAACTACTCCGGCAGTTCGTGGTGCACAACCGGATGATGTCGGGTGGGTTCGTGATCAATGGAGACCTGGTTTCACTCACCGAGATCACTTGCCCGGTACTGGCTTTCGTAGGTGAGGCCGACGACATCGGTCAGCCTCAGGCGGTACGTGGAATACGCCGCGCGGCACCGGCTGCCGCCGTCTTCGAGTCCCGCGTACCGGTCGGACATTTCGGTTTGGTGGTGGGTAGTACCGCAGGGGCACATACCTGGCCGACCACCTCGGACTGGGTGTTGTGGCAAGCCGGACTCGGCGAACGTCCGCCGCTCGTCGAGGACATGACCGACGACGATGATCCGCACGGCTCGGGCGTGAGCCTGTCGTCGCGGATCACCCACGGGCTCGGCTCACTGGCAGACGCCGGCGGTGGCGTCTCGCGCGAACTGCTGGTGATGGCCAACTCGCTGCAGCGCACCACGCGGGCAGTGGCACAGGAATCGGTGCGCACCGTGCCGCGCCTGTTCCGGCTCGGCCAGATCCAGTCGGGTACCCGGATCTCGCTCGGAAAGTTGATGTCGGAGAACTGCAAGCGTGCACCCGAGCAGGAACTGTTCCTGTTCGAGAACCGTGTGCTTTCCCATGCGGACGTCAACACGCGAATCGACAACGTGGTCGCCGGCCTCGTGTCTTGCGGGGTGCGGCCGGGCCAGCACATCGGCGTGCTGATGGAGACGCGCCCCAGTGCGCTGGTGGTGGTGGCGGCCTTGTCACGACTCGGCGCGGTCGCCGTCATGCTCGCCGCCGATGGCGACATGCGGGAGATGCTGCGGCTGGCCGACGCTTCGGTCGTGGTCACCGACCCAGGACATCTGTCGGAGGCGTCCGGTGTGTGCGACCGGGTGTTGGTGCTCGGTGGCGGCAGTGGCGGGTCGCGGTCGATCTCCGAGGCGGACGGCACATCGGTGATCGACATGGAACAGATCGATCCCGCCGAAGTGGTGATGCCCACGTGGTATCGACCGGACCCCGGTCTGGCCGGTGACCTCGCGTTCATCCTGTTCACCCGCAGCGCGGGTCAGTTGGCTCCGTGGCCGGTGACCAACCATCGGTTCGCGCAGTCGGCATTCGGAGCGGCATCGGCGGCGGGTCTCACCGATCGTGACACCGTGTACTGCCTGCCGCCGCTACATCACGCATCCGGCCTGCTCACCACGCTCGGCGCCACCGTGGTGGGGCGGTCACGGATCGCGCTGTCCAACGGAATAGATCCTGACACCTTCACCGCCGAGGTCAACCGCTACGGGATCACCGTGGTCTCCTACACGTGGACGATGATGCGGGAGATCGTGCGCGCCGAAGGGTTCCGCATCAACCAGCACAACCCGATCCGGCTGTTCATGGGTTCGGGAATGCCGGTGGGACTGTGGGACGACGTCATGGAGCATTTCCCCCGCGCACGCGTGCTGGAGTTCTTCGCCACCGCGGACGGCTCGGCGATTCTCGCCAACGTGTCCGCGAACAAGGTCGGGTCGATGGGGCGTCCGCTGCCGGAGACGAACCCGCTGGAGGTGGCGGCCTATGACCTCGCCGCCGATCGGCTCGTGATCGATGACCATGGTTTCGTCCGCAAGGCTGCGGTGGGCGAGCCTGGGCTGCTTCTGGCCCGCGCCCGGCATCGATTCGACACTTCGGCGACAGTGCTACGCGACGTCTTCACCCCTCAGGACCGGTGGGAGGTTTCCGGACATCTGTTCGTCCGCGACGTCGATGACGATCTGTGGTTCCTGGGGTCGCTGGACAACATCATCCGAACCTCCGACGGCCCGGTGTTCATCCCGCCGATCGAGGCGATCCTGTCGCAAATGGAACCGGTCGATCAAGCGGTTGCCTATGGAGTCGGTGCGCCGGGCCGGCAAGTGGCGGTAGCCGCGTTGACGCTACGCGCAGATCACCCGGCGGAATCCTTGACCGTGACCCAATTGCGCATTGCCCTCGGCGAATTCGTCGCCGAACAGCGTCCCCATCTGATCCACCTGGTCGATGAGATTCCCGTCTCCGACGCCTACCGCCCACTGTCGTCCGGCTTCGCGCAACGCGGTCTACCGCGACCGGGCTCGAAGGTGTGGTACCGGGACAGCGAGGGGCGTTATCGCAGGTACACGCGGTCGGCGGCGGCGACGATGGGGTGGTCGGTACAAGCCGGCGCCGGTGGCAACGCCCCGGCTGCCAGTGATCACTGAGGTCAGCGCGGCGGGCGATAGAGTGAAGCCCTAGTACACGGTGAACGACGAGGGGACTGCGCGGACATGGCGACACGAGCCGAATCCATCGATCCGATCACGCGGGAGCGGCTGGTGTGCCCGCAGGATCGTGGTCCGCTGCTCGATGCCGGCGATGAGTTGTACAACCCACGGCTGCGGGTGGCCTACCGGATCGATTCCGACGGCATCCCGGTCATGCTCGCCGACGAGGCGCGTGCCGTGGCCGACGACGAACACGCCCGGATCACCGGCGACGCATCCGGGTCTGTCTGACCTGTGGGTAGGTGATCGCGACGGACCGCCCAGGTGACAGGATCGAGTCGTGAGTACCGAGACGTCTGACCGGCCGACGACCGACATCCTCTCCGAACTCGAGTGGCGTGGCCTGATCGCGCAGTCGACCGACCTCGACGATCTCCGCGCTGAGATCGCGCGCGGACCGATCACCCTGTATGCCGGATTCGACCCGACGGCATCGAGCCTGCACGCCGGACACCTCGTCCCACTGCTCACGCTGCGCCGGTTCCAGGAGGCGGGGCATCGACCGATCGTGCTGGCCGGTGGCGCGACCGGACTCATCGGTGACCCACGCGATGTCGGCGAACGCGCGATGAACGCACCTGACACCGTGGCCGACTGGGCCGACCGGATCGGCGGACAGCTGCGCCGGTTCGTGAGCATTGACGACTCGCCCACCGGCGCATTGGTGGTCAACAACCTCGACTGGACTCAACAGCTCAGTGCCGTCGAGTTCCTCCGGGACCTGGGCAAGCACTTCTCCGTCAATGTGATGCTGGCTCGCGACACCGTCAAGCGCCGGCTTGAGTCGGACGGAATGAGCTACGCCGAGTTCAGCTACCTGCTGCTGCAGTCCAATGACTTCGTGGAACTCAACCGCAGGCACGGATGTGTACTCCAGGTCGGTGGTTCCGATCAATGGGGAAACATCGTCGGCGGTGTCGATCTCGCGCGCCGACTGGACGCGACGTCACTGCACGGGATGACGGTGCCACTCGTCACGTCGTCGGACGGCAAGAAGTTCGGGAAGTCCACCGGCGGCGGCAGCCTGTGGCTGGACCCGGAGCTGACCAGCCCATATGCCTGGTATCAGTACTTCGTGAACACCGCAGACGCCGACGTGGTGCGGTACCTGCGGTGGTTCACCTTCCTCGGACGAGACGAGATCGACGACCTCGCGCGGGCTACCGAGGAAACGCCGCACCTCCGGCTCGCGCAAAAGCGTCTGGCCGCGGAGATGACCACGCTGATCCACGGCGCCGCGCATACCGCCGCCGCCGAATTGGCCAGTCAGGCTCTGTTCGGTAGGGCTGAATTGGCTGATCTCGATGAGGGCACGCTCGCCGCGGCCGTGGGTGAGACCACGGTCGCCGATTACGCGGGAACGAGCCCCACACTGGTGGAGCTGCTCGTCGACACGGGTTTGTCCGAGAGCAACAAGGCGGCGCGCCGTGCGATCGGTGAAGGCGGCGCATACGTCAACAATGTGAAGATGAGCGACGCGGATTGGCGGCCGGAGGCAGGCGATTTACTACACGGTCGCTGGTTGGTGATCCGCCGAGGCAAGAAGAGTTTCGCTGGAGCACGCGTAGTCCTCTGACCAGGCGATTTGACGCGTTGTTCTCGTCTGTGTAACTTAATCGACGCACCGCAGAGAGCAACTTCCCGGAGCCGACAGGAACCGGGCAGAAGCAGAGTGTCCGAACCTAGCCGTTTCGGAATATTGCGGAGCCGGCCAGGGGTCCGGGACGCAAAGACTTGCGCACCGGAATCCGACCGGGTAGGCTAGAAGAGTTGCCTCGGAGACGAGAGTAACACTTCTGAACATCAGCTCGCAGATGAACGCCTCTTAGTAGGGGACGTATCAGCGGGTGTGTGTTCTTTGAGAACTCGATAGTGTGTTGATGGATTGTCTGATGCCATTTTTTTGGTGGCATTGGTTTTGTGGATGTCCTGCACTCCTCGTGTGTGGGATGTCTGTGGAGTTTTTTGCCAGTTTTTTGGATTGTTTTTGTCAGGTTTTGCTTTCCTGATTGTGTTGAAACTTTTTGGTTTCAGTGTTTTTTCATGGAGAGTTTGATCCTGGCTCAGGACGAACGCTGGCGGCGTGCTTAACACATGCAAGTCGAACGGAAAGGCCCAGCTTGCTGGGTGCTCGAGTGGCGAACGGGTGAGTAACACGT
>NZ_JAKGCU010000058.1 GCF_021556435.1 Gordonia tangerina | reverse complement strand
TCCCTGAGCATCCTATGGGGTTGGGTGTCAAGAGGTTCCTGATGGTGGTGGCGGCGTGGGGTATGTGACCGCGGGCGTTGGTTTTTGTGCTCGCGGCTTTGGGGTGGCTTGGGGGTTGTGGGTTCCGGGCCGGGGTCTGCCCTGACGCGTGCTCTACCTAGCGTGCAAACGGGTTGGTGCCCAACATCCTTCATCCGAGCTTTGGTCGCGTGAGGGTGGGACTGCTCAGGCTCAGGGTCGGGTTTGGTGCCCGAGGAGGTTGCGAGCTTGTCCCGGTCGGAGGGGTTTTGGGGTCAGGCGGCGGTCCTTTCGGTGGTGCTCGGCGCGGGGCCGGCCAGTGCGGGGTTCCAGCCGGTGGTGGTGGTGATCATCGTGTGGAGCTGTCGCAGTAGGGCCGCGGCGATCGCGATACGGGCCTGGTTGTCGGTCAGTGGGTTGTCGGCGCGGGTGGTCAGGTGGCGGTAGCGGTGGGCGTAGACCTCGTTGTGTGCCAGTGCGCCGAATACCGCACGCCAGGCGGCCAGCCGCAGGCGAGGTCGGCCGCGGCCGCTGATGCGGGTGGTGCCGGTGTAGTTGCCCGAGGAGTTCTCCCGCGGGCACAGCCCGGCGTGTTTGACCACCGCGCGTGCGGAGGTGAAGCGGGTCGGGTCGCCGGTCTCGGCGAGGATCGCGGCCACCGATACTGCGGTGATGCCGGGGATGGAGTCGGCCAGCGTGGCCAGGTGCAGCTCGGTGAGAACCTCGAGCATCCGGGTGGCGACGTCGTCGCAGTCGGCGGCGGCGCGCTGGTAGTCGCCCAATGCGTAGCGGGCGCGTTCAAGGGTGCCGGGGCGGGCGTCGGCGGCGGCAGGTTCGGCGACCGCGGCGGCGATCAGCGCGGTCAGGATGGGGGTATGGATGCGTTGGCCACCCCACTGGGGCAGTTCACGGCTGATCGCCGCGGTCAACGCGCGTCGACCGCGTGCGGTCGCGGCTTTGGCCGCCAGGACCGCGGGATCGCAGTCGATGACCGCCATCACCGCCAGCCACGTCATCGAGTCCAACGGTTTGCGCGCGCAGTCCAGGGCGGCCGGCCATGCTGCGTCAAGCAGGTCACGCACCTGCTGGCGGGCCGCGCCGCGGCGGGTCAGTTGTTGGGCGCGACGTACCCCCAGGTGACGCAGTCGCGCCCACGCCGGGTGCTGGCGTTCGGGCAGATAGACGTGCAATTGGGTGGTCAACCGGGCGATCAGCATGGCGTCTTTGTCGTCGGATTTGTCGCGGGTGAAGTCTTCGGCCTCGCGGGCGCGGGCCACCAGCATCGGCTGCACACACACCGCATCCACGCCGGACTCGGCCGCCACATCGCAGACGCTCTTCCATCGGTGACCGGTGGGTTCACATGCCACCACGATCCCGGTGAAGCCCGCTGCCAGCGCCTGCTCACGCGCCCAGTCCAGCACCGGCCCTAGCTTCGCCGGCGCGACCTGCACCGTTCGACGCGCCAGCACCCGCGAGTCATGATCGGTCACCGCCACCACCTGCTTGTGGCTGGCCAGATCGATAGCGACCACCGCATACTCGCGACGCACGATCTGACGTAACTGGCCCAACCGGTCATTACGGCGACTATCGCCACGACTCAATCGACTACCGTGAGACACGACATCCTCCTTGATGTGATTTGGGATACCAAGCCCCTCGACCACATCAGGAGGATGTCTCGGCTCTCACACCTTTCAAGGAATTACTAGGAG
>NZ_JAKGCU010000057.1 GCF_021556435.1 Gordonia tangerina | reverse complement strand
CCTACAGGCTTACACCAGTACAACCACTGACTGGCCCCACTACCTTCCTGCGTCACCCCATCGCTTGCCTACTACCAACCAAGGTCCCATGCAGCCCCATCCGGTCACCCGAAGGTGATCCATCTGGTTTTGGATGGTTAGTACAGTTGATTCAGCATGGGCGCGGATACACGGGTACGGGAATATCAACCCGTTGTCCATCGACTACGCCTGTCGGCCTCGCCTTAGGTCCCGACTCACCCTGGGCGGATTAGCCTGGCCCAGGAACCCTTGGTCATCCGGCGGCAGAGTTTCTCACTCTGCTTTCGCTACTCATGCCTGCATTCTCACTCCCACACCCTCCACCACTAGATCACTCTGTGGCTTCCACGGATGCAGGACGCTCCCCTACCCACCCACACACCTAGCCACCACCCCGCAAGGCGATGACAAGCTAACGTGTGAGTGCCGCGGCTTCGGCGGTGTACTTGAGCCCCGCTACATTGTCGGCGCAGGATCACTTGACCAGTGAGCTATTACGCACTCTTTCAAGGGTGGCTGCTTCTAAGCCAACCTCCTGGTTGTCTTCGCGACCCCACATCCTTTTCCACTTAGTACACGCTTAGGGGCCTTAGCCGGCGATCTGGGCTGTTTCCCTCTCGACTACGAACCTTATCGCCCGCAGTCTCACTGCAGTGCTCTCACTTACCGGCATTCGGAGTTTGGCTGACGTCAGTAACCTAGTAGGGCCCATCGGCCATCCAGTAGCTCTACCTCCAGTAAGAAACACACCACGCTGCACCTAAATGCATTTCGGGGAGAACCAGCTATCACGGAGTTTGATTGGCCTTTCACCCCTACCCACAACTCATCCCCTCCATTTTCAACTGAAGTGGGTTCGGGCCTCCACGACGTCTTACCGACGCTTCACCCTGGCCATGGGTAGATCACTCCGCTTCGGGTCTAGACCCAGCGACTCAACGCCCTATTCAGACTCGCTTTCGCTACGGCTACCCCACACGGGTTAACCTCGCCACCGAGCACTAACTCGCAGGCTCATTCTTCAAAAGGCACGCCATCACCCACGGTCCACTAAAGAACCCACAGGCTTTGACGGATTGTAAGCGTCCGGTTTCAGGTACTATTTCACTCCCCTCCCGGGGTACTTTTCACCTTTCCCTCACGGTACTCGTCCGCTATCGGTCACCAGGAAGTATTCAGGCTTACCGGGTGGTCCCGGCAGATTCACAGCAGATTCCACGAGCCCGCTGCTACTTGGGCACCCATCACGCAAGACCACAGGCTTTCAGCTACCGGACTCTCACCGACTACGGCAGACCATTCCAGGCCACTTCACCTAACCCACGGTTTTATCACTCACGCCCAGACAGGTAGATCCGGGAAGACAGGCCCCACAACACCACACACACAACCCCTACCCGGTATCACATGCGCATGGTTTAGCCTCCTCCGCTTTCGCTCGCCACTACTCACGGAATCACAATTGTTTTCTCTTCCTATGGGTACTGAGATGTTTCACTTCCCCACGTTCCCCCCACACCAGCTATACATTCACTGGGTGGTAACACGACATCACTCGTGCTGGGTTTCCCCATTCGGACACCCTCGGATCACAGCTCGTTTGACAACTCCCCGAGGACTATCGCGGCCTACCACGTCCTTCATCGGCTCCTGGTACCAAGGCATCCACCGAACGCCCTAAAACACTTACAACAACACCTACACCCACAGGGGCTCCGCCCCCATGCACCCCCAACAGGGACACACAAGA
>NZ_JAKGCU010000056.1 GCF_021556435.1 Gordonia tangerina | reverse complement strand
CCAGAAACTCACCCTGGCGATCCGACTCACCCTGCATAACCTCAGGATCCCAGCACGGCGGCCAAAACCAGCGCATTCCCGCGCCGGAATCCACCCCCAATTATTCAGCAGTCTCCTAGGCGAGCGGCGTATCGAGACCACGTGAGCTGCAAGCGATCTCGATACGCCCTCGCCTAGCGGCTCGGCCTACTCGATCAGCGGATGAGCTGCAGGCCTACTCGACCCGGGTTCGAACACCAGTCACAACGCCGCGATCTTGTCCTCCAGCACCCGACGTTGAGCGCCGTTGGTGGCCAGTTCGCAGGCCCGGCGCAGCTCGGCTCGTGCCTCCTCGGTCCGGCCCAACTGCGCGAGCAACTCGCCGCGCACACTCGGCACCAGATGGGAACCGGCCAGCTTCGTCACATCGACGTCCGCGTCGAGCATTGTGAGTGCGTCGTGTGCGCTAGCTGCCATCGACACCGCGACGACCTTGTTCAACGTGACCACCGGATTGCCGGTCAACTGCTCGAGCGCCTCGTACAGGATCACGATCCGCGACCAGTCGGTGGCCTCGACGTTGGTTGCGCGTGAGTGGCAGGCCGCGATCGCCGCCTGCAGCGAGTACGGTCCGCGACCCCGACCGAGCGCGTCGACGCGGTCGAGCGCCGCGAGCCCACGGGAGATCTGACCACGATCCCACCGGCGACGATCCTGGTCGGCGAGCAGGACCGGACGGCCATCGGCATCGAGCCGCGCAGCGAATCGTGACGACTGCAGTTCCATCAACGCGATGAGGCCGTGCACCTCCGGTTCCCGCGGCACCAGCGCGGCGAGCACCCGGCCCAACCGCAGGGCCTCCGCCGCCAGATCCTGCCGCATCCAGCTATCGCCCGCGGTGGCGGCGTATCCCTCGGTGAAGATGAGGTAGATGACCCCGAGCACACTGTTGAGCCGTTGCGGCCACTGCGCCGGGTCGGGCACCTCGTAGGGCACCTGGGCCGCCGACAACGTCTTCTTGGCGCGCACGATCCGCTGCTGGATCGTCGGGACCGAGGTGAGGAACAACCGGGAGAGTTCCTCAGAACTCAGGCCGCCGACCACCCGCAGTGTGAGCGCCACCTGCGCGTCCCGCTTCAGGACCGGATGACATGCGACGAACACCAGCTTCAGCACGTCGTCGCGGACGGGCACCCATTCGTCGTCGTCGACTTCGGAGAGGTCGCGGGCGATCATCTGATAGCGCTCGTCGAGCCGTTCCTGCCGGCGCCATCCGTCGATGGCCCGTCGCTTGGCCACCGAGGTCAGCCAGGCTCCGGCGTTCCGCGGAACGCCGGAGCCCGGCCATTTCTCGAGTGCTTCGGCGATCGCCTCCTGAGCGAGATCCTCGGCGAGGCCGACGTCACCCACGATGCGCGCCAGCGTCGCCACCACACGACTGCCCTCGATGCGCCACACCGCATCGATCGTGCGTCGGATCTCGGGATCGGTCATGCGGTGCCGAGCTGTTCGCGCCACCCCTTCTCCCTTTGGACGTACTCGTTGTCGGAGTACTCCTCGAAGTCGGTTTCATCGCTGACGCGTCGCACCTCGAGTTTCACGCCTGGGCCGAGTGGGGCCTTCTTCGCCCACTGCGCGGCCTCCTCCTTGCTGGAGACCTGCAGAATCCAGAAGCCGTTGAACAGTTCGTGGATCTCGCCGTAGGGGCCATCGGTGACCAGTGGGTCCTCGTCGGCGGAAAAGCTCACCACGAAACCCTCCGACGCATCGGTGAGTCCCTCGCCCGCCAGCAGCACGCCGGCGTTGATCATCTCCTCGTTGTAGCGACCCATGGCGTTGATGATCTCGGTGAAGTCGACATCGGCTGCTGCGGCTTCGGCTTCGGCGGTGGAACGCATGATCAGCATGTACTTCATGGTCTTGCCTTTCTCTGGTGAACATCTCTGAGGAATCAGGGCTCGTTCGGTGCCCCTCACCATTACGTCGAACGAGACGAGCGCAGATCGACACTGCGCCCAGAATAGTTTTCGTCAGGGCAATTCCGGTGGTCGAGTAGGCGCGAGCCGCTCGCTTCACCCGGTGGTCGAGTAGTCGCGAGCCGCTAGGAGACTGCTGAATAATTGGGGGTGGATTCCGGCGCGGGAATGCGCTGGTTTTGGCCGCCGTGCTGGGATCCTGAGGTTATGCAGGGTGAGTCGGATCGCCAGGGTGAGTT
>NZ_JAKGCU010000055.1 GCF_021556435.1 Gordonia tangerina | reverse complement strand
CAACTCAAACAACTCGGCTACCAGGTCCACCTCGAGAAAGCGTCCTGACCCGAAACCGTCCCGACCCAGCGCCCACGACGCCAGTCAGCGACGCCACCTCACCTAACCTTCCTTACAGATCCCCCCGCACCTCACGGCCCACCGATCGGTGGCCATCACCTCCACCACCGGATCCCCCGGTCGGCGGACCTTGCGAACGCCAGGTCACGGCAAAGTTCTCGGTGTCACCATCGTCGGCTTCGATCAGTGGCGAGTCCCCGCTGCGCGCCGGCCCGCGGCAGTGAAAGCGCCGGTCGGCGCTTGGTTCGTCCGCGCTCAGTCGGCGCGCGCTCGGTCGACCACGAAGTCCCGGAATCGGTCCGCCGCATCCGGCAACGGTCTCGGACGAAACCACGTCAGCCCGATCTCGCGAGACTCGTCGGCCAGCGGGATCAGCTCCACGCCCGGTCGGAGCGCAGTGTCATCGACGGGCACCACCCCGATCCCCAAACCGGCACCCACCAGACCCGTGATGGTGGTCAGTTCGGCGGATTCGAAGGCGATGGTCGGCGCGATATCGGCTGCGGCACAGAGCTCGTCGACGATGCGCCGCATCCCGTATCCGCGCTGCATCACGATGAACTCCTCGTCGGCGGCCTCGGCGAGCCCGATGACCGAACGCCCGGCGAAGCGATGGCCCCGCGGAACCACCAGGGCGAGATTCTGCTGTGCTATCGCGAGCCATGCCATGTCGGTACGCATCGGCCGGGGTGAAACGATCGCGAGATCCGCCTCGCCACGGGCCACGTGATCGACCACCGTGGCCGCCGCATCCTGGGTGAGGGTGAACCGGGCCCCGGGATTGGCGTCTCGGAAACCCTTGATCAGATCGGGGACCAGCGCAACGCCGAAGGAATGCAGAAAGGCCAAGCGGATCGGTCCCTGCGCGGGCCGAGTCATGTCCTCGATCTCCCGTCGCGCGGTGTCGAGTTGGACCCGGGCGCGCCGGGAGCGCTCGAGGTAGACGCGCCCGAAGCGGTTGAGGACGAGTCGCCGTCCGTGCCGATCGAACAGCGGAACTCCGAGGTCGAGCTCGAGGCGCGCGACGAAACGAGACAGCGTCGGCTGCGAAACGTGAACCTGTTCGCCGGCCGCAGTCAGGTTCTCCGCCTCTGCGATGGCGATAAACCAGTCCAGTTCATCGTGCATCAGACTCAATCTACCTGCAATTATTCCCATCTGCATAAGAGACTGGCACATGCTTCATTTTGCGCATCTGCGATGTGGTGCTTGCCTGAGTAGCGATGACGACCACAGCCTCTACAGCCGCGAGGACCGGATGCACCCCGGGCACACCCGGGTATCGCCGTGCCACCATCGCGTTGTTCGCCGCCGGCATGACGACATTCATGGCGCTCTACTATGTGCAGGCCCTATTGCCGCAGTTGTCGGATCATTTCGGTGTCTCCCCCACCTCCGCGGCATTGTCGGTATCGCTGACGACCGGTTTCCTGGCCGTCGCGATCATCCCGGCCAGCGTCTTGTCGGAGCGCTTCGGTCGGGTGCGCATCATGGCGATCTCCGCGCTGGCCGCATCGATCGTCGGCATCCTGCTGCCGTGGGCGCCGACCATTGAACTGCTGTTGGTCGGCCGCGGACTCCAGGGCGTGCTGTGCGCTGGGGTGCCGGCAGTGGCGATGGCCTACCTCGCCGAGGAGATCGACGGCGGGTCGCTCGGCACCGCAATGGGTCGCTACATCGCCGGAACCACCATCGGCGGCTTGACCGGTCGCCTGATCCCGGGCTTCGCCGTCGACGTGGTGACATGGCAGTGGGCCCTAGAGATCGCCTGCCTGGTGTCGCTGGCCTTCGCCATCATCTTCTGGCGGACCGTCCCGGCGTCGCAGTTCTTTGCCCCGCAACGTATCTCACCGGCCACCACGATCGGTAACCTGCTCGGCCATCTGCGCAACCCGGGACTGCTCCCACTGTTCCTCCTCGGTTTCGTGCTGATGGGCGGATTCGTCACCGTCTACAACTTTTTGGGCTACCGCCTGCTGCGTGGCCCCTTCGGGCTCAGCGAGGCAGTGGTCGCAACCGTGTTCGTGATGTACCTGGCGGGCACCTTCTCCGCGACGATCGCAGGCCGGTTCGCCGACCGATGGGGACGACGGCCGGTACTGATCGCCGCGGTGTCGAGCATGCTGGTCGGTCTCGGCCTGACCGTGCCCGACAATCTCCCAATCGTGCTGGTCGGCATGTTCGTGTTCACCGCGGCCTTCTTCGCCGCGCACTCGGTGGCCAGCAGCTGGGTGTCGGCGCGCGCCACCGATCACCGTGCCGAGGCATCGTCGCTCTACCTGTTCCACTACTACCTCGGGAGTTCGGTGGTGGGTGCGCTGGGCGGGCTGGCGTTCTCCGCGTTCGGATGGGTGGGTGTAGCCACATACGTCGCGGTGCTGGTGGCGGCGGGTCTGGGCCTGGCCGTATTCGGGCAGGAATGACCCCCGATCAGTACGGTGGTGGGTTCTGTGTGTTCCAGCGTTCCATGGCGCGGGTGTCGGCGCGCTCTACCGATTTCGCGCGTTGGCCGCGGAGGGTGTCGATGCGTTGTCGGGCGGGGTCATCGGGT
>NZ_JAKGCU010000054.1 GCF_021556435.1 Gordonia tangerina | reverse complement strand
GGACATGATTCTGCCCACTGGTCCGCCACCGGGGATGGTCAGTTGAGGGCGGTGACCCCCTTTCCGGCGAGTGCTTGGGCCAGGCGCACGGAGTCGCCGCTGGTCTGGCACAGGTGGGCATGGTGCAGCAGCCGAAAGCGCGTGGGTTCGCGAATTCCCGCGTGGGGAATTGCGGGAACCCGTGCGTCGGTTGGTCTTTCTTGTCGAGTTGGGGTTGGGTTCCTCACCGGGGGCCGGTCGAGCGGCGTTCTGGGTGGGCGGCCTGGATGTAGGTCATCGCTGTTTTGGCGCTGATGCCGAACACCCGGATGAGGTGGACGGGGTCGGCGGTCTGGGCGGCCTCGTCGAGGATGCGGTCGCGGCGCAGCCGGGTCGGGGTAAGTCCGAGTCGCTCGAAGATCGTATCGAGCACCCGGTTCGAGACGGGCGGTAGTGCAAGATCGTCGGCGGTGACCTGGCTGACGAGCAGGTGCGGGTTATCGGTTCGGCTCCACCGCTCTCGGCGTTCGCAGAGCCAGGAGGCGGCGAGTGTGTGGGTCAGTTCGTCGAGGTAGACGGTGTGATGGCGAGGGTCGCGGCGGACGAGCAAGCGCCCGGCGGCAAGGTCGAGGTCGTCGAGCTGTAGCTGACAGGTTTCCTGCTTGCGGAGTCCATGGATGGCGATCAGCGCGACGACGAGCTTGGCCATGGCGCCGTCGGTGCGGTCGATCAGGCCGCGGAGCTGGTCGGTGGGAATCGGTGCGGGTAGTCGACGAATCGCGGGCAGTGAGATGCCTCGGGTCGGATCGCGGAAGATCACGCGTTCCTGCTTGAGTGCTCGGAAGAGACTGTGCAGTGCCGAGAGCAGATTGCGTGCGGTCACCGGCGGTCGATCGTCGAGTGCGGCCTGGATGTCGTCGGGGGTGATCTCACGCAGGCTACTCACCTGTTGAGTCCAGGTCATCAGTACCGGCCGCAGGCAGTTCAGGTACGAACGAATGGTGGCATAGGGAAACTGGGGATGCGGTAGGCGTCCCTGTCCGCGCATAACCTTTACCCAGCAACGTATTTCGTTGGAAATGCTCGTGGGAAGGGAGGTGATGCGCGCCTCAACGGCGCGTTGGGCGGCTTCACCGTGGTGTTCCGGATCGGTGACGAGCATGTTGTGAGCGCCGAGGAATTGCAGAACTCTGCGGATACCCGCGTTGCGGCGGTTCTCGGTGAGGGCGCGGATGTCCTCCTCTCGAATGGGGGCATCGGCACCGAGCCAGCCCAGCACGATTCGCAACGAGCGGGCGGCGCTGTTGCGTGGAGACGCATGCCATCCGTGCTCGCGGGCATGTTGATGAAACAGTTCGAGCAATGCTTCGGCGCCGGGCGTGAGCGCGGGCAGCGGCGCCGATGTCCCGGCTGCGAATCGTTGCCAGTCCCGGCGCACGTGAAACAACTCCGGCTGCGCGGGATCAACAAGGTGCAGTGACACTTTCGGTTTCGGCTCGCGGGGCGTGAGCCCACGCTGGTGCTGTACGTCCGGCCTACCGTCAACGGCGGTCGTGGCGGGGTTGGGGTTGGCGCGCTTCGCGTGCAGCGTGAGCGGAGCCGCCTTGGGCACCCGCAGTCCCGGCACGATCAGCGCCAGCTGTAGGGACCGGTGCGGTGCGGGCTCACACAGCCAGTCCGGGTCGTCGGTGCGTAGGATTTGCAGGCAGCCGCGGCAGAGTCCGTCGTTGTTGACATGGTTGTCGTGGCCGCACCGCCGGCAGCGCTGTTGCCGAGGGAAGGCTCGTCGCCATTTCGCGCAGGCCCCGCAGGTCGTATATTGCCGTTTCTCGCCCCAGCCCAAGCAGATTGGGCATTGCCCGATCGGCCAGTTCTTCCGAGGCGAGGCCACCGGTCCACTCAGTTCGGTGGTAGCGAGCCGCGGGCCCTGCCGCGCCGCGGCGTCGGCCGCACGGGCTCGTCGTCGCCACCGGCGACGCGACGCGCATCGTGCTCGAGTTCACCGTCGGCGGCCAGCGGCTCGGCCTCCAGCAGATCGGCAACCGTGCAGTTCAGCGCGGCGCAGATCTTGTCCAGGTCATCCAGGCGCACGGTGGTCGGTTTACCACTCCACAGTGCGGCGACTTTACTCAGCGAGGGTGTGAAGCCAACCTCGGTGAAGGCGGCGAGCAGGTCACTCGGCCGCCAGATGTCGCGTTTGGCGGCTGCCCACCGCAGGTTCCATTTCATCGCAGGTTCCCCTTGTCCATGACCAGGCGCTGCACCGCACGTCCGGCCGCGGCCAGGCTGGCCGTTTCCGGGTCGGCGTGGACGGTGGCCAGATACGACACCGTGGTGGTCGGGCGGTCGTGTCCCAGCAGTTTCTGCACCTCCCACAACGACATTCCACGTTCGTAGTTATGGGTGGCGCAGGCATGCCGCAACAGATGTGGATGCAATTCGGTCACCGGCCCGGCGAGGAACCGGTGCCCGGCGTCTTTGAGGGCGCGCCGAAACGTCGACGGCGTCACCGCAATTGCCGGTGTCGTGACGTTCAATGCCACCACGGCCTGCGGAATCCGTTCAGACGGGAATAGCGGTGCGTCCGGGTTGTCGGGGTCATCGCAGAACTCGGCCCGGACTTCTTCGATGTACCACCACAGCAGCGCGCGGCCTTCCTCGAACAAATAAGCCTCGCGGTGACGCGGCCCGGATCCGCGAGCACCCTTGCCGTGCACCAAGAACCGTCCCCACTGCCCGGATTCCCAATGCAGGTCGCC
>NZ_JAKGCU010000053.1 GCF_021556435.1 Gordonia tangerina | reverse complement strand
CCGATCCGCACTCCGCACAACTCGGCAGCGCGGACTCCCGACAGGTACGTGATCTTGCCCATCACGTAGTCACGCCGAGCGATCATCGGCTTACGAGCCTCCACCAACGATTCCCGCCAACGGCCGAAGAACTCGCGCACGGCGCGTTGCGACGGGGGTATGCGAAGACCGAAGTCGCCGCGGTGGCGCGGACGGTTGAACACGTCGATCGGTGACTCGACCGCAGCACCGTAGCGGCGCGCGATCTCCCCGGCGTAGCGCTGTTCCAAGAACGCGAAGTAGTGATCGATCAGAGTCATCTTGCGGCGTACCGTCGCTTGCGCCCGCTTCCCGACTCCGGCGAAATACTTGTCGACCTGGCGGGAAGTCAGCCGCCACGGCACCAACTCGTAGTGCCGGCAGACCTCGATGACCGGCTTGGTCAATCCATCCAATGTGGCAGGCGCCAAACCCGCCGCATCCCTCGCCCACTGGTACTCCGCGACCGTGTCGAGAAAGAAGCTCTGCTCGTCGCCACTCGACATCGCCGCAGCGTTGCGCCGCTCCAGCGTGAGCACATCGGCCAGTCCCGACTCCAGCAGCGGCGGCACAGGTGCATCGTCGTTCTCACTCGCCGCGGTCTCGGCGAGTGAAAGCATCCGTGTCCCGGAATCCGCCATGATCACGAAGATTACAACGATAACTCCTGAATTTCGGGAACGACTCGCCAAATCCAGCAGACATCCACTCAGACTGCTACGTAGTCTCTGTGCTGCTGAAATGCGATGAAGCGAGTCGATGCGGGCGTCAGGAACCCGTCTCTGCTCCGGTTGTCCACTGTTGCGGTGGCCAGGGTTTTGGGCATCAGCTCGTCGAAACCCGACGGGTGCAGGTTGGAGGACACCGCGACGGATTTACGTTCGTAGGCGGCTTCGACGACTCGGTAGAGGCCCTCGGCAGCATCGGTCCCGACGGGGAGCAGGCCGACGTCGTCGATGACGACGAGTTCGGCGCGCACGATCTTGGCGATGGCTTTGCCCAGGGTGTCGTCGGCGCGGTGGGCGCGCACGAGGGTGCCGAGTTGTTCGAGGCTGAACCAGGCTACGGGCATGCCGGCTTCGATCACTTTCTGCCCGAGCGCTTCGAGGAAGAATGTTTTGCCGGTGCCGGCGGGCCCGCAGACGACGAGGTTCTCCCGTCGCTGGACCCATTCGAGGGTTTGCAGGGCGTGCTGGGTGGGTACCGGGATCGATGAGGCGGTCTCGTCCCACACGTCGAAGGTTTTGCCGGTGGGGAAGTTCGCCGATTTGCGCCGTGAGGCGAGCATGGAGCGGGCCCGGCCGGCCGATTCCTCGGCGAGCAATGCTTTGACGACTTCGGCGGGGTCCCAGCGCTGAGAGCGGGCGGTGGCGAGCACATCGCCGGCGATGGCGCGGGCGTGCGGGAGCCGCAGTTGCCGCATCAATGCCTCGACCTCTGGGGGCAGCACGGTGTGGGGTGCGGTTGTGGCGGCGGTCATCGTGTTTCCTCCTCGGTGGCCTCATTCTCATCGATAGTGTTGGTGCCCAACATGTTCCATCCCTTCGTTCCCTGGGCCAGGGACGTGGTTTCTGAGGCGTGATGCCGCGTCTGGTCGAGCCCTTTGGCGGCGAGGACCGAGTCGAGGTCACCGGTGGCGAAGCGGCCATGCACCGCGGCATTGCCCAGTGCCCAGTCCACATCTGCCGCCCCGTGCAGCGCGGCCAGGGAGACGGCGTGGCGCATCTTCTCCCGCATCCGTTCGGTACCGACGGAGGCGGCTTCTTTCAGCCACAACCCGGCGCCCTCGCCGATCGCCAGGAATGCCTGTTCTTCGGCGGTGCGGGCCCGAATCCGATAGTCGCCTGGTGTTTTCGGCTGATGTCCGGGGAAATGTGCGTCGTCGATCGCGGGGGTCCCGCGAGTGGCGCGGGCATGCCGGGCGACCTCGACCGGGCCGCCGGCATCGAGAGCACACACGATCACCTCGTCGGTGGTCGGATGATGACGCACCCACACCGATTGACCCAACAGTGTTGCCGGAACAGAGTATTGGCAATGTTCGAAGGCGATTATCGGCGTGTTCTTGGGAACCTGACGGGTCACCCCCAACCCGGCGGTATGCGGCAGCTGCGGAATCGGATGCAACCGCATCCGTTCGGCGGCGAGCATCTCCACCGGCCGCCGACCGGTGGTGCGGTGCTCGCGGTCGTTGACCTCGACCATGAACTGCTCACACGCCGCCACGACCTGCGCGAACGAGTCGTAGGCCTCGAGCAGATTGGTGTCGGTCGGCACGATATCGGCCTTGGCCAGCTTGACCGCGTTTTCCACCCCGCCCTTGGTCGCCGGGTCCGCCGGCTCGCAGGTGAGCACGGTGGTGCCGTAGTAGCGGCTGAACGACACCGCGTCGCGGTTGCGGACCGGGACCCCGGCGATATGGCCGGTGGTGACGGTCTTCTCGTTGTCGGTCAACACATAGGTCGGTGCGCCACCGATGATGCGGAACGCCCGGTCCAGGCCGGCGAACACACTCGGCGCGGTGCGGTCTCGCAGCGCGATGACCACCCGGTAGCGGCACCACGCCAGCCACGCCACCAACAACACGACCTTGCGGCCATCAACAACCGGCCCGTCACCGAAGTCGTACTGCAGCCACAACCCGGGTTCGGTGATCCACGGACGGTGTACCCGCGTATTACCCAGTCGCCATGAAGCTTTCACTTCTGCCACCGCACGACGTGTGGTACGTTCAGTGCCGCTATAGCCCAGAGTGACAAGCTTTTCGTGCGCCTTGTCGGCGCGGATCTTTCCGTTCGTGTCCTGCACCCACCCCTCGATATGCGGCAGGAAATCGTCGATCAACCGGGCGCGACGCACCGCCGGCGCCAGCCCAGCAGCACGATCGTCCACCGCCCGCTTGACCGTGTGATGGCTGCACCCGCACAACTGCGCAGCAGCCCGATACGACCCCGTCAGGTCGTAGGCATTGAGTATGTCCATGAGTTCTCCGTCAGACTTCAAGAAGGGTCTTCTCCCGTGCGTGAGTTCGATACGACTAGGCATCGCCATCGAAACCAACGGGAGAGGCCCGCACAGCGCAGACGCGCCGTCGGATGAGACAGGTGCAGGCAAAATCGTGTCCGCCAACGGGCAGTTTCCTGACCGCCAGTGGGCAGTCCTTATTGGCCGTCAGCGGGCACTTTCGTGACCGCCCATGGGCAGTTTTTCATGTCCGCTGACA
>NZ_JAKGCU010000052.1 GCF_021556435.1 Gordonia tangerina | reverse complement strand
CCACAACCCCCAAGCCACCCCAAAGCCGCGAGCACAAAAACCAACGCCCGCGGTCACATACCCCACGCCGCCACCACCATCAGGAACCTCTTGACACCCAACCCCATAGGATGCTCAGGGACCAGCGGTCCGACCCCTGAGGAGCGAGCTTGCGAGCGTCACGAAGGGGGGTCTACTTCGCGTAGTCGTAGAAGCCCTTACCGCTCTTCTTGCCGAGGTAGCCGGCCTCCACCATGCGCTGCAGCAGCGGCGGCGGCGCGAGGTGCGGCTCGCGGAATTCCTGATAGAGCGACTCGGTGACGTCGAGGATCACGTCGAGGCCGATGGTGTCGGTCAGGGTCAACGGCCCCATCGGGTGGGCACACCCGTTGATCATCCCGGTGTCGATGTCCTCCTTGGACGCATAACCGCTCTCGTACATTCGGATGGCGCTCACCAGGTAGGGGACGAGCAGCGCGTTGACGACGAAGCCGCCGCGGTCACCGGCCTGGATGGTCTTCTTGCCCAGATGGTCGCGCGCGTAGGCGGTGACCGTCTCGACCGCCTGCGGCGAGCTCGCGAGGCTGCTGATGATCTCCACCAGCGGCATCACCGGGACCGGGTTGAAGAAGTGCACACCGACCACGCGCGAGGGATCGGCGACGTCCTTGGCGACCCGGATGATCGGGATCGACGAGGTGTTGGTCGCCAGGATCGCCTCGGGTGCGGTCACCTTGTCGAGTTCGGCGAAGAACCCGACCTTGAGCGATTCGACCTCCGGTAGAGCCTCGATGACGAGTTCGCGATCACCGAAGTCCTTGACCGCCGTGGTGAGACGTAGCCGGTCGAGGGCCTGCTGCGCGTCGTCTTCGCTGATCTTGCCCTTTGCCACGCCACGTGCGAGCGACTTGTCGATGCGCGCACGGGCGGCGTCGGCCGCGGCGTCGTCGCGTTCGAGGACGAGGACGTCATCACCGGCGCGGATCGCGACCTCGGCGATCCCGGCGCCCATGGTGCCGCCGCCGACCACTCCCAGCTGTGTCATGCATTCTCTCCAGATCTCGAGGACGGGTCGTGGTCAGGATAGACGTGGC
The DNA here is from genome assembly GCF_021556435.1 of Gordonia tangerina. Taxonomy (GTDB): domain Bacteria; phylum Actinomycetota; class Actinomycetes; order Mycobacteriales; family Mycobacteriaceae; genus Gordonia; species Gordonia tangerina. Next base: position 6,018 of record NZ_JAKGCU010000052.1, on the reverse strand, counting down.
GACCGGGACGACCACATCGGCGATCAACCGACCACCCGGCAAGAAATGTGAGCAATCCCTCATCTTTGGCATTGATCCGACGCTCAACGAGTCCACGTTCGCCGGGATTCCCGCCGCTGCGGGCCTGTTTTCGGTGCGGCGGCGGTCCGGTTCGGCGTCCCACGGGCGACGTGTTCGCGCGGTCTGCCACGCGGACTCACGCAACGTACTCGCGCGTAGGGAATCGATTCGCAACAATCGAGCGGTGTCCGTCGCCGATGTACCCGAAACGTCGGCCGGAGCCACCCGACCTGGTAATCGTCACGACCCGCTCGGCGGGGAGCGCGACACCCGCGCGGACCGACCGACACGACCACAGAGAAGGGAGTCGGTGATGTTCACTCGCATTGCCATCGTGAACCGGGGAGAGTCCGCGATGCGGCTCATCCACGCCGTGCGCGGACTGTCCGCCGAGACCGGACAGCCGATCGAGGTGATCGCCCTGCACACCGACGTCGACCGCAACGCCTCATTCGTGCGGGCAGCTGACGTCACCTACGATTTGGGCCCGGCCGCGTCGCGCCCCTATCTCAATCTCAAGATCCTCGAACGTGCGCTACTCGAGACCGGCGCCGAAGCCGCCTGGGTCGGGTGGGGCTTCGTCGCCGAGGACCCGTTATTCGCCGAACTCTGCGAACGCATCGGCGTGACCTTCGTCGGACCGTCGGCCGAGGCGATGCGCAAACTCGGCGACAAGATCGGCGCCAAGCTCATCGCCGAAGAGGTGGGTGTGCCCGTCGCGGCATGGAGCCGTGGTGGCGTCGACACCCTCGACGATGCGGTGGCCGCGGCGGCCGATATCGGCTACCCGCTGATGCTGAAGGCCACGGCCGGCGGTGGCGGCCGTGGTATTCGCAAGGTGACCAGCGATGCCGAACTCCGCGATGCCTACACCCGCACCCGTGACGAGGCCGAGCGCGCCTTCGGCAGCGGTGTGGTGTTCTTGGAACGCCTGGTCACCGGTGCACGCCACGTCGAGGTCCAGGTGATCGCCGACGGCCAGGGCACGGCGTGGGCGTTGGGCGTGCGTGACTGTTCGGTGCAGCGACGCAACCAGAAGATCATCGAGGAATCGGCGTCACCGGTGCTGCCCGCCGACCAGGTCGCCAATCTCAAGGCCTCCGCTGAGCGTCTCGCCGTCGCCGTCGGCTATCGCGGCGCGGCCACCGTGGAGTTCCTCTACCACCCGGGCGAGAACCTGCTGGCCTTCCTCGAGGTCAACACCCGACTACAGGTCGAGCACCCGATCACCGAGACCACCACCGGTTTCGACCTGGTCCGCGCCCAACTGCACGTGGCCTCCGGTGGCCGCCTGGAGGGCGAGCCGCCGGCCGAACGGGGCCACGCCATCGAGGCCCGGCTCAACGCCGAAGATCCCGACCGCGACTTCGCGCCGGCACCCGGCCGCATCGCGCTGCTCGAACTGCCGGCCGGCCCCGGCATCCGTGTCGACACCGGCGTCAGCGAGGGCGACACGATTCCGGCGGACTTCGATTCGATGATCGCCAAGATCATCGCCTACGGACGTGACCGCGAGGAGGCGCTCGGCCGATTGCGCCGCGCCATGCGTGAAACCCGGGTCATCATCGCCGGCGGCGCCACCAACAAGAGTTTCGTCCTCGAACTGCTCAGTCGACCCGAGGTGATCGACGGCAGCGCCGACACCGGCTGGATCGATCGCGTTCGCGCCGACGGCGGGCTGGTGGCCAACCGACATTCGGCCATCGCGCTGGCCGCCGCCGCCATCGATGCCTACGAGGAGGAGGAACTCGTCGAGCGGCAGCGCTTGCTGTCGACCGCGTCGGGTGGGCGCCCGCAGGTACAGCACGACAGTGGTCGTCCGCTGGATCTCAAACTGCGTGGTGTCGGCTACCGGGTGCGCGTCGCCCGCATCGGTGCACACCGGTTCCGGGTCGGGATCGAGGCAGGCGTCGAGACCCACACCGCCGATGTCGACCTCGAACGCTTCGACGATCACACCGCCCAGATGGTGGTCAATCATGTCCGGTACCGCTTGGTCACCGACACTCACGGACCCATCCACCTCGTCGACGTCGACGGCGTCACCCACCGGGTGAGTCGCGACGAAGGCGGTGTCCTGCGATCACCGGCACCGGCCCTGGTGGTGGCCACACCGCTGGAGGTCGGCGCCGAGGTCGAGGCCGGCGCGCCGGTGCTGGTGCTGGAGAGCATGAAGATGGAGACGGTGCTACGTGCCCCGGTGCGCTCCCGACTCAAGGAGTCCATGGTCTCGGTCGGCACCCAGGTCGAGACCGGCGCGACCCTGTTGCGTCTGGAGCCACTCGCCGACGACGACGACGCCGAGGCGGCCGAGGAGACCACCGAAGCGGTCGACCTCGAACTGCCCGCGCAGCGCACCGATGTGCAGGCGCACGAGCGCACCACTCGCACGCAGGAGGATCTCCGCAGTCAGCTGCTGGGCTTCGACGTCGACCCGCACGATCGGACGCGCCTGCTCAACGATTACCTCGCCGTCCGCCACGACGCGATGGAGAGCGGCCGCCGCCCGCTGGCCGACGAGCTGGAACTGATCACCGTGTTCGCCGATCTGGCCGAGCTCAGCCAGAATCGTCCGTCCGGCGAGGTGCTGGGTGTCGAACACGTCCACAGCGCCCGCGAGAACTTCCACACGTACCTGCAGAGCCTCGACGTCGAACGGGACGGGCTCCCGGAGACCTTCCACACCCAGCTCGGTCGGGCACTTGGCCACTACGGGGTGCCCGATCTCGAGCGCAGCCCGGAGTTGGAGGCCGCGGTCTTCCGGATCTTCCTGGCGCTGCAGAACCCGGCCGACTCGGTCACCGTGATCAGCACACTCCTGCGCGAGTGGCTGCGCGAACCCACACCGCGCGACGAACTCCAGGACGCTGTTGGCAGCGCGCTGGACCGTCTGGTCGCAGCGACGCAGGTACGCTTCCCGGCCATCGCCGATCTGGCCCGCGGTGTCATCTACGCCTGGTACGGCCAACCGTTGCTGCGCCGGGATAGGGCCCGGGTGTACAACAACGTGCGCAAGCAGTTGCGCTACCTCGACGAGAACCCGACGGCGACCGACCGCGCCGAGCGGATCGCGGACATGGTGCGCAGCACCGAGCCGCTGGTCCGGCTGCTCGGTCAGCGCATCGTGCGGGGCAACCTCGACAATTCGGTGATGCTCGAGGTGCTGACGCGGCGCTACTACGGCAACAAGGGGCTCAGCGACATCCGCATCCAGCCCTCCGGTGGCGCGAGCTTCGTGGTCGCCGAACGCCACGGCGCGAATCTCGTGTCGGCGGCGGTCGGGTTCGACGATTTGCCCGCAACCATGGACGGTCTCGCCGAGCTCGCCCGCGACACCGCGTCGGTCGACGCCGACATCTACCTGAGCTGGGAACAGCAGCCGGACGCCTTCGATGCGATGGCCGCCACGCTGCACGAGATCATCTCCGCCACAGCGATGCCCACCCAGGTCCACCGGATCACGGTGACTGTCGCGGGCAGCGGCGACGCTCGGATGCACAACCACTTCACCTTCCGACCGTCGGCAACCGGCATGTCGGAGGAACGCCTCATTCGGGGACTGCACCCGTACATCGCGCAGCGCATGCAGATGGAACGGCTACGCAAGTTCGACCTCACCCAGTTGCCGTCGTCCGATGACGAAGAGGTCTACCTGTTCCGGTGTGTGGCCAAGGAGAACCCCGCCGACGAGCGGCTGATCGCCTTCGCTCAGGTGCGTGACCTGACCGCCATGCGCGAGCACGACGGGCGGCTGCTGACCCTGCCGACCGCGGAGACCACGCTGGCCTCGTGTGTCGATTCGATCCGGCGGGCCCAGCGTGGGTCGCGTTTGACGTCGTCCACCAATCGGATCGTCATGTACGTGTGGCCGCCGATCGACGCACTCGACGACGACCTGAACACGATCGCCGACTACTTCCGAGGCGCGGCCACCGGAGTCGGGCTCGAAGAGGTGCTGCTCATTGCACGGCGGCGCGAGCGCGACACAGGCGAGCTGACCAAGGTCGCCATCCGCTTCTCGGTCAACGCCACCGGTGGATTCGACGTCGCGGTCGGCGAGCCGGCCGACGAACCGATCGAACCGGTCGACGAGTACCGGCAGAAGGTGCTGCGGGCAGCCAAACGCAACACCGTCTACCCGTACGAGTTGGCCGGTCTGCTCGGTGACTTCGCCGAATACGACCTCGACGCAGAGCAGCGACTGGTGCCCGTGGATCGTCCGCGCGGGCGCAACAGCGCAGCGATGGTGGCGGGTGTGGTCACCACCGCCACCGAGAAACATCCGGACGGCGTGACGCGGGTGGTGTTGCTCGGCGACCCCACGAAATCCCTGGGTGCGCTGTCGGAGCCGGAGTGTGCGCGGGTCATCGCCGCACTGGATCTGGCTGAGCAGATGCAGGTCCCGCTCGAGTGGTACGCGCTGTCGTCGGGCGCGCGTATTTCGATGGACTCGGGCACCGAGAACATGGACTGGGTGGCGCGGGCACTCAAACGTGTCGTTGAATACACCCAGGCAGGTGGGGAGATCAACATCGTCGTCGCCGGTATCAACGTCGGTGCGCAGCCGTACTGGAACGCCGAGGCGACGATGCTCATGCACACCAGGGGCATTCTGGTGATGACCCCGGACTCGGCGATGGTGCTGACCGGCAAGCAGTCGTTGGACTTCTCCGGCGGTGTGTCGGCCGAGGACAACTTCGGCATCGGTGGCTACGACCGCGTGATGGGCCCCAACGGGCAGGCGCAGTACTGGGCACCGAACCTCGGCGCGGCGCGCGATGTGTTGATGTCGCATTACGACCACACCTACGTCGCACCGGGCGAGCAGTCGCCGCGGCGCGCTGTCACCAGCGACCCCAGCGACCGCGACGTTTCCGACTTCCCGCATGTATTGGCCGGCAGCGACTTCACCACGGTCGGACAGATCTTCTCGGCCGAGAGCAACCCGGATCGCAAGAAGCCCTTCGACATCCGAACCGTCATGCGCGCCCTCGCCGACCAGGACCATCCGGTACTCGAACGGTGGGCAGGCATGGCCGACGCTGAGACCGCCGTGGTCTGCGACGTGCATCTGGGCGGCATCCCGGTGTGCCTGTTGGGTATCGAGTCGCGCGAGGTGCAGCGTCGCGGGTACAAGCCCACCGACGGTCCCGACACCTACACTGCCGGAACGCTGTTCCCACAGTCGTCGAAGAAGGCGGCGAGGGCCATCAACGTGGCCAGCGGCAATCGGCCGCTGGTGGTGCTGGCCAACCTGTCCGGATTCGACGGGTCACCGGAGTCGATGCGCAAACTGCAGTTGGAGTACGGCGCCGAGATCGGGCGGGCCATCGTCAACTTCCGCGGTCCGATCGTGTTCTGCGTTATCTCGCGCTATCACGGTGGTGCCTTCGTGGTGTTCTCCAAGGCACTCAATCCGAACATGACCGTCCTGGCCATCGACGGCTCCTTCGCGTCAGTGCTCGGTGGCGCCCCGGCGGCGGCTGTGGTGTTCGCCGGCGAGGTCGCCAAACGAGTGGGCGCCGATCCACGGGTGCGCGATCTGGAGTCACGGGCAGCCGAGGCCACCGGTCCCGACCGCTCCGCGCTCAACGCCGAAGTGGCCGACATTCGGCAATCGGTGCGGGCGGAGAAGATCAGTGAGATCGCGGCCGAATTCGACAAGGTGCACAGCATCCGCCGTGCCGTCGAGGTCGGTTCGGTGGATGCGGTGATCCGCGCCGACGAGTTACGCCCGCGCATCATCGGCGCCATCGAGGCCAGCCCGAACTGGTCGGCGCGGGGAGCGCACGCCGCGATGTCCTGAGGTGTGCCACCTGCCCCCTGAGGAACGAGGCGCTAGTGTTGCGCGTCGTTAATTCGCTTACAGGCGTTCGGGTGGAAGAATTGCCGTATGCCCACTTCGGCGTTGGTTCTCGATGATGATTCGCGCGCGGTGTTGGAGTCGTGGACTCGATC
>NZ_JAKGCU010000051.1 GCF_021556435.1 Gordonia tangerina | reverse complement strand
CCCGTCGAGTACGAGAGCGCCTACTGGTCGACCCACACCGTCACCAGCTACCGTGAGAACCCGGTCCCCGCAAACGCTGGAACCAACTAACCGAGCCTCCAGCAAACCCGGGGCGATTCAGTATCGGGTGCCCTCGGTAACTCGTCGATGCGTTTGCCAGGTTTGTTCCCACTCTCCCCACGGCATCGAGGAGGCGGGCGCTGTCTGTTCTCCGCGTGCATTTACCTCTGCCTCGTCAGCTTTGGCTTTCGCTGTGCGTTTGAGGTCGTAGACGCCGGCCGATTTCTTTCTGCCGTCGGCGTCGCGGTACATGCCTCGGTGTCGTCCGCTGGCTAGCTTTTCGGTCCACGCCATAGGTCATGAGGTTACCTGAGCGTGGGGCAGGTGTGTGCCCCACGTGGGGCAAATGTGGGGCAGGTCGGAGACTATTAGGGTCTCGATCTGTCATCGTAGGTCAGTCTCGGCGGTTCTGAGAGTGCCGTTTAAGCAGCTGAATCGGTACATCTTGACCGGATGTGTCATCGTGTGGTAACTATTGCTTCAAGCGGTTTCAAAACCCGTCCAGTGTGAGTTCGAGTCTCACCGAGGGCACCAGATAGGTACAGGTCAGAGCTAGTTTTTCACCTTACCGACGGCTTTGTGAAGTGGGATGTGGAAGACGTTGTCACGAGCGGGTTCGGTTGTCGGCAGCCCTATCCGACCGTCCTGATCGAGGCCCCGCCTGACGAGCTCCGCGATGTTGACATGATCCAGCGCTCTCCAGCCGCCTCGCGGCCGCGCATCAACGGATGACCGCCAAGTAGTCAGGCCGCGCTTCTACGCCGACCGCTCGGGGGCGGCGTATTTTCGTCGACACGAGTTGCACTCCTCCGGACTCGGATCGTCGGTCGCCGAATTGCAGGCACAGGCGTCACGGGCCACAGCTGATGACACGAGTGCGACGAGCTGAAGCGCGAAGGGTCGTGACCGTGCCCGAGCGAATCCCGGAACGGGCTCACACCCCGGAGATGCCGTACGAGTGGATCTTTCGATAAAGTGAGCTGCGCGAGAACCCTAACGACGCGGCGGCGCGAACCCGGTTACCATCGCATTCGATGAGCGCGGTGACTATCGCGTCGCGTTCGGCGGCCTCGAGGACCGTCAGCGCGCGAGTCGTGTTAGCACGGCAGTATCCGGGCAGGTCGTCGGGCTGGATCTCACCGACGGGCCGCCTGCGCAGTGCCTCGGCGAGGGCCTCGCGCAGTTGCGGAATGTTGCCCGGCCACGAATAGGCGGCCAGGACGCGCATGGCCTTTGGGCTGATCCGGCTGTTGCGTTGAGGCGCCAAGGCTTTGACAACGCGCACCACGATCGTGTGAAGGTCGCTGCCCCGCAGCCGCAGGGGTGGGATGGCGACGGACTGGCCGATGCCCGGCATCGTAACCGCCGACGGATGCTCATCGGTGGGCGGTTCGATCGTGACCGCGGACAGGTATCCCGCTTCGGTCGCGGTGGCCACCACGAGAGTCAGGGTGTCCACGGTAGTCGCGGAGACCTTGTCGAGATGCCGGATCACCAGCAGAGCGCAGTCGTCGACGGCGCTTTCGGGTCCGGCGACCTGTTCGCCGCACTCAACGCGCTGTGCGTCGATCACGACCACTGGTGCATCGCCGTAGACCTCGTGGAAGACCTCGGCGATCAAGCTCAGACGTCCCGAGCCCGGCTCGCCGATGACCAGTACGCCGGTTCCCGACTCAAGCGCGGCAAGTGCCTCGGCTCGGGCGGCCTGCCACGCCGGGCTGCTCGCCGGCTCGCTCCGCGCGATCGGCGTCGATAGCGACCGAAGTGGTTGCAAGCGAATCGATCCCGGCGCAGAATCGTCGACCTCGTCGAGTAAGAGCACCATACCGACGGCGTCTCCGTGGTAGGTGATGGCAGTCGACCGCAGCCGGATGCTTCGACCGTCGTCGAGGGTGACCCGGCGGGCACCGGAGTCGTGGCGGGACATCAGGAAGCGCGTGAACTCCACCACGCGTTCTTGATCTGCCGGCGACAAAATCTCCCGTGCGCGTTCGTTGGCTATCACGGTGTCGGAGCCGGTGAGCTGGGGTGCGGCGCTGCCGACGGCCATCACTGCTTGGCGCGGGCGCGAGTCAGCGCGTAGATAGGTCTCGAACAACGCTCGTGTGGCCTGACTGCGGTCGAGCAGCAGATTGCGGCCGATGTCAGCCGCTGCCGAGCGAATCAGTGCGTCCACCAAAGGATTCCAGGTGTCAGCGAGCATGCTGGCGTCGAGGACTCCGGCAACGCGGCCGGTGAGCGGGTCGAAGACCGGGGCGCCGGCACAGGCGAACTGCACGAGTGATTGGTTGAAGTGCTCGTTTCCCACCACAGTGACGGGTGCTCCGACCTCGAATACCGTTCCGACGCCGTTCGTTCCGACGCCGCTCTCGTCGAAGCAGAAACCGCGCTGGAAGTCGACGCGGTCGAGCACACGCCCGACGGCCGTGGAGCAGTCGCGCCGATCGACGATACGGGCTTTGGCGTCGGTCAGGGCGATGGTGACCGGCACGTCGGACATGTCTCGGGCGAGGCGCTCGATCACCGGCTGCGCGCAGCGGGCCAACCGCGAATCGAAGTCGATGTCCTCGAAGAACGCCACGGTGTAGCGATCGGCATCGACGCCGGCATCGTGGCTGCGCTCCCAGGACGCGGCGACCACGTCGTCAACGCCCGCGGCGCCCGCTGGCCCGTATTCGAGGAAGTCGGCCCGTGCGGCGGCGATGCGGAGCTGCCGCTCACGGATATCGCTCATCATCGCGCGCCCTCATCTCGTCGGTCCCTCTCCATTGTGACCTGCCACACAACAGCAGATTATGCAACGTCATCAACTGCGTCGACACCGTCGATGGGGTCAGGAATCGTGTCCCAATTTGGGACACCTGAGACCACCCGGACACTCTCGACACTTACCTGGAACGTGAGGACCGTCACAACCAGGAGGACCCGATGGCAACAACCACACTCGACGCGGCCGTGATCGGCACCGGAGTCGCCGGACTGTACGAGCTGCACATGCTGCGTGAGCAAGGGCTCGAGGTGCGGGCCTACGACAAGGCGTCCGGCGTCGGCGGCACGTGGTATTGGAACCGCTATCCGGGCGCCCGTTTCGATTCGGAGGCCTACATCTACCAGTACTTGTTCGACGAAGACCTCTACAACGGGTGGAGCTGGAGCCAACGTTTCCCCGGACAGGAGGAGATCGAACGATGGCTCAACTACGTCGCCGACTCGCTCGACCTGCGCCGCGACATCTCGCTCGAAACCGAGATCACCAGCGCCGTTTTCGACGAGGACCGCAACCGGTGGACACTGACCACCGCCGACGGCGACATCATCGACGCACAGTTTCTCGTCACCTGCTGCGGGATGCTCTCGGCGCCGATGAAAGATCTGTTCCCCGGCCAATCCGACTTCGGTGGTCAGCTCGTGCACACCGCCCGCTGGCCCAAGGAAGGCATCGACTTCGCAGGTAAGCGCGTCGGCGTGATCGGCAACGGCGCGACCGGAATCCAGGTCATCCAGTCGATTGCCGCCGACGTCGACGAGCTGAAGGTGTTCATCCGTACCCCGCAGTACGCGCTGCCGATGAAGAATCCGTCCTACGGCCCCGAGGAGGTCGCTTGGTATAAGTCGCGTTTCGGCGAGCTGAAGGACACCCTGCCGCACACGTTCACCGGATTCGAATACGACTTCACCGACGCGTGGGAGGATCTAACCCCCGCGCAGCGTCGGGCGCGGCTCGAGGACGACTACGCGAATGGCTCCCTGAAGCTCTGGCTCGCCTCGTTCGCCGAGATCTTCTCCGACGAGCAGGTCAGCGAGGAGGTGTCGGAGTTCGTCCGGGAGAAGATGCGCGCCCGCCTCGTCGACCCGGAGTTGTGCGATCTGCTGATCCCGAGCGACTACGGCTTCGGTACGCACCGGGTGCCGCTGGAGACGAACTATCTCGAGGTCTATCACCGTGACAACGTGTCCGCGGTGCCGGTGCGCGACAATCCCATCACCCGCATCCGGGAGAACGGCATCGAGCTCGCCGACGGCACCGTGCACGAGCTCGACGTCATTATCATGGCGACCGGGTTCGACGCCGGCAGCGGTGCGCTCACTCGCATCGACGTCCGTGGTCGCGACGGCCGTACCCTCGCTGACGACTGGAGTCGTGACATCCGCACGACGATGGGCCTGATGGTGCACGGCTACCCGAACATGCTGACCACCGGGGCGCCTTTGGCGCCGTCGGCGGCGCTGTGCAACATGACGACCTGCCTGCAGCAGCAGACCGAGTGGATCAGCGAGGCCATCCGGCACATGCGTGCCACCGGTAAGACGGTCATCGAGCCGACTGCCGAGGGTGAGGAAGCCTGGGTCGCCCACCACGACGAACTCGCCGACGCGAACCTCATCTCCAAGACCAACTCTTGGTACGTCGGGTCGAACGTGCCCGGCAAACCGCGTCGGGTCCTGTCCTACGTCGGTGGCGTCGGCGCCTATCGGGACGCCACGCTCGAGGCCGCTGCGGCCGGGTACAAGGGTTTCACACTGTCCTGACGGACAGTGTGATCCAGGTCATTTTTGCGGAAGGATAGAGCTATGACCAGAGCATTCTCTTCACTTGATATTTCCACCTTCGCCGATGCAGCCGATCGGATTCTCGCCGAATCCGTCACCGGGGACGCCCGCGTGCCCGGCGTCGTGGCGATGGTGACCGACCGTGATCGCACCGTGTACTCCGGTGTCGCGGGCCAACGCAGCCTGGGCGGGTCGGCGCCGATGACCACCGACGACGTGTTCGCGATCTTCTCCACCACCAAGGCGATCACCGCGACCGCGGCGCTGCAGCTGGTGGAAGAAGGCCTGCTCGACCTCGACGCGCCGGCGAGCACATATGCGCCCGCCATCGGCACCCTGCAGGTGATCGAGGGCTTCGACGACGCCGGCGAACCGATCCTGCGGGCTCCGAAGTCGGTGCCGACCACCCGCCAATTGCTCACGCACACGGGCGGATTCGGCTACGACTTCTTCGACGAGATCTATCGACGTCTCGCAGAGGAGAAGGGGCAGCCCAGCGTCACGACCGCCAGTCGGGCGGCGCTGATGACACCGCTGCTCTTCGATCCGGGACAGCGGTGGCAGTACGGAACGAACATCGACTGGGCCGGTCAGGTGGTCGAGGGGCTACGCGGGAAGCGGCTCGGAGAAGTGTTCGCCGAGCGCATCTTCGCTCCGCTCGGGATCGAGAACATGAGTTTCATTCTGCGTGAGGACTTTCGGTCGCATCTGACCGAGATCCATGCGCGTAACGCAGACGGGTCGCTGACCCCGATGGGTCTGGAACTACCGTCGCCGCCGGAGGTGGACTTCGGTGGACACGGCCTGTACGGGACCGTCGGTGAGTACATGAAGTTCATCCGGATGTGGCTCAACGACGGTGCGGGAGAGGGTGGTCGGGTCCTCAAGGCCGAGACCGTGGAGATGGCGCTGCGTAATCATCTCGGTGATCTGCCGGTCACCATGCTGCCGGGAGTCATCCCGTCGCTGTCCAACGACGCGGAATTCTTCCCGGGACAGTCGAAGTCGTGGTCGTTGCCGTTCATGATCAACAACGAGACGGCGCCGACCGGACGCCCGGCAGGCGCCCAGGGTTGGGCGGGGCTGGCCAATCTTTTCTACTGGATCGACCGCCAGAACGGATACGGCGGATACTGGGCCACCCAGATCCTGCCGTTCGGCGACCCCACCTCGTTCACCAAGTACATGGAGTTCGAGACGGCCTTCTACGACGCCCTGACGAGTTAGCCCCCGGACGTCCGGCCCTGTAGAGCCACCCCTGCAGGGTCGGACGTCCGAGGAGTACCCGAGCGGATGACCCGCACCTCGGTCGGCCATCCGGCCCCGGCATGGCAGGCCGATCGCTCCTGCCCGAACACGGGCACCGCCACACCAATCTTTCTCTTTCTGAAACCCGCTGCGCTGAACTGCACCTCAAGATGTGGACAGTGCAACGGTCTGCCCGTCGAAACGGTCGCACCCTCGGACACGAGTCGGTCGACGTGATCGCCGCACTCGGATCCGCGGTCACCGGCTTCACCGAGGGCCAGCGCGTCACAGTGAACGTTGCTACACCCTGCTTCGAATGTTCGTAGTGTCAGCGGGGTTTCACTAGCCAATGCGGCTTCTCGGCAGCTACAAGTACACGCACATGTCGACGGCAACATCGCCGAGTTCTTCGTGGTGCCGGCGGCGCAAGGCAATCTCGCCCCGATCCCGGACGAGTTGAGCGACAAGGCTGCAGTCTACGCCTGCTACATGCTCAGCACCGGACTCATGACGGGCCGAGCACGCGCAGATCGAGATCGGTGGCACCGTGGCGATCTTCGCGCAGGGTGCGGTCGGATTGTGTGCCACCATCGGGGGAGGGAGAACTACTGGGCACGGGGCGGATCATCGCCGTCGTGTCGCGTCCTGAACGCATAGCTCTGGCAAACGTTTCGGCGCCGACGGCATCGTCGACTCCACCGACGGTGATCCTGTCACGCAGATCATGGACCTCACCGGAGGCGTCGGAGTGGATGCGTCGATCGAGGCACTCGGCTTCCCGCAGACCTTTGAGGCCGCGTAGACCTGCCTCAAGGCAGGTGGCACCCTGTCGAATATCGCGTGCCACGGCGAGAATCCGGCGCCGCTGCCACTCGATCTGATGGCGTGTGGACTGGACATGGGAGACAAGCCATTCGGACCGGACTGTGTAACGGTGGCAGCGACCGGATGTCGCGACTGTTCACCCCGATTCCGACCGGCAAGGTCGATCCGACGACAATGACGACCCATCGATTCGGCTTTGACAATGTCGAGGACGCGTTTGTGATGATGGCCGAGAAGCAGGACAACATTGCCAAACCGCTGATCACCTTCTGACCGGGACTGTCCGTTCGCGGGACTTCTTGGGAGGCTCGCTCGTTGTCGGTCACTGCGGTCAGCCGGGACGGGAAGATATCTGACTCGCTCGTCGGCGACGACCGCGAACTGAACCGCCCCGGGTCTGTCGGAGGCTCTCGAACCTGTGAAGGATGGAGAGCATGGCAGCACCACGCAAGTACAGTGAGGAACTCAAGGACCGGGCCACCCGGATGGCATGTGAAGCGC
>NZ_JAKGCU010000050.1 GCF_021556435.1 Gordonia tangerina | reverse complement strand
GGACCCTGACCACCGCCTGACCCCGCGGGGCAAGCGCCCGAGCAACACTCGCCCGTGATCAACAGACCCAGCATTACCGACGGCCAGCCGCACACAGACCACTTCTTCAGCAGCCTCCTAGATGTTGCCAAACCGGGTCTTGCAAGATCAGAGTGCGACAGTCAGCGTGGCTCCAAGACCTAGCGAACGTGCGGTCAGCAGCAGATTCTGCACGCCGGTGTCGAGGCGGATGAGACCACCCGGGCGAATGCCGCGCGGAGACGTTCGAGAAGGAGTCGAGGCAACCCATGCGATCGCCATGCTATCATTCTTGAGAATTGATAGCAGGGGAGGCAGCATGGCGGCAATCACGGTGCGGGGACTTTCCGACGAGACCCACCGGGCATTGAAAGCGCGCGCAGCACAACATAACCGGAGTACCGAGGCGGAGGTGCGCGCCATTCTCGACGAGGCAGTTTCGCCCGCCGACCAGGTAAAGCTGGGAACGTTGCTGACCCAAATCGGCAAGAAGGCGGGGATCGGAATCGAGATCGAGCGCGATCGCACACCCGACGAGCCAGTCGATTTCTCGTGATCGTTCTCGACTCGAACGTTATTTCTGAGGTCATGCGTCCGCAACCACATCGCAAGGCTGCCGCGTGGCTGGACCAACAGTCGCCGCAAACCCTGTATCTGACTGCGATCACGCTCGCCGAAGTCCGCTACGGTATCGAGACTTTGCCGCGAGGTAAGCGCCGAGACCGTTTAGGGGACCTCTTCGAGAGCCGCCTACTTCCGCAATTCGCCGGACGGGTGCTGGTTTTCGATGATCGGGCGAGTGCCGCATATGCGCGACTCGCGGCCCAAGCTCGGCGACGTGGTGTGGCCGTCGGGGTGGCTGACGGATTCATCGCCGCAATCGCTCTGGTACACGGGTTTGAGGTAGCAACGCGGGATGTCGAGCCGTTTGTAGTTGCCGGCGTCGGAGTCATCAATCCGTTTTGATCGCCTCGAAACCGGTGAAACGCGGTGTTGAGTTGTTTCATGCGCGGTAAGCCCTGAGCCTGCACGTTTGCGACTGCCCACGTTGATCCACGCACCTCGACAACCTGGCCCGGTTCGAGGACCTGAGGGATCGCCGTCGCTCTTCCGGTTGATTCGGGTTCCCGTTGGTCTAGTCGATTGCCAAAAGTCTCGAGTACTCATCCATTCGTGAACTCGATAGGTATTCGCGCCGATAAGAGACTCATCCATTCGTGAACTCGATAGGTATTCGCGCCGATAAGATACATTATGTCAAGTAACACACGGCATATTGAGTTGCAGCTCACCGGGATTGTCTGTCGGATGACACTGTCGGATGACACGGTAGATGGGAGTTTGACACGATAGATGGGAGTGAGTGACAGATACCTGGGCGTCGTCTTCCTCGGCCATGACGTTTCAGTTGAGCGACTCGGCCCGCGGCTCGGTCGCGACCTCGCAAGTCTCGTTCAGGCATGACAGAGTGGTCTGGTGCGCAAAGTACGACACCGGTGGAACCACAACACCCATTACTACGACATGGCGCTCGCCGCAGGTCACCGACTCCCCGGTTGGCGTCATTCCTCCCAACTGCGATGTCAGCCGACACCGACAGTCCTACAGGTGAGACGACAGCAGCACGATCGACGCGTGCCGCCTGATGAAGCGCGACGATGAGTCCAGCGCATCCGCAGCTGTCCGTAGGTCTTCGTGCCCTATGTCCTGGATCCGATCGGACGTGAGTTCTGCAGCCATCACTTCGTCCAGCTCCGGGCGCATAGCGAGAACTTCACGAATCGGTGCGTAGTCGAGCCGACATCTTCGCTCGCCATCGACGTACGGAGCACTCACCGCCCTGCCAGCTAGATTGTCCGGCAGATCCGCGAGGAGATTCATTGCTCTACAGGTCTGGCCGCCGGCACTCAGCACGGACACGGTACGCGCTCGAACCTCTGCCGTTGTCGTCGGAACCTCTGCAAACGCAACGATTCGCTCGGCGGCCTGATCGTCAACCTCGCCGATCGCGAGCAGGACGTCAAGAACGCGATCGATACCACCTGACGCGGCCGCCTCCGAAGGAAGCAGGCCCAGCGCGGCGACAACGCGTGAAACAGCCGTCGGTCCGGCGGCAACCAACAGACGGTGCGCCAGGTGATGTTGTACGCGGGAATCGGCGTGTACGAGTATCTCGACCAGTTGCTCGACTTGTTCAGGCTCCGAGAGTCGAGAGAGTTGGTCCTCGATCTCCGCGAGCTGGTACAGCTCCGGGAACAGCGTTGCAAGCTGCTCGACGGTGAGTGAGTTCTTCATCGCAGCAACGGGATCGTCCGGATCGTGGACTACGACCGCGAACGCTTCGTTGACGGCACCAGATCTGATCAGCGCTCGAGTCGCGCGGCGGGATGCGCTCACCAGACTTTCGCGGAACCGGGCGGTGACCGAATCCCAGAGGTAGTCACCAAGACCAACGGAAGCTGTCAGCGTCTCAGCCCACTTGTCACCCCTGCCTGACCAGTCGACCTGCACCGGCCAACTATCGACGTCCCATCCCCGATCAGCCACAGCACAATCCGGTACGCCAGTGGCCACCCGGATGGCTGGCCACAGGAACAGCATGTCCCGCGCATGAACATCGGTCAGCGCAGCGCCGTACACCGCCGACCCCGCAGACCGCGTCGTGACTTCCCGAACCGTAGAGACGATCTCCTCGGTGAGATCACCTTCCAGGCGACCCCAGTCGACTGCGCTCATCCCTCCCCCGATGCCGACGCGACATCAGCGGTCATGTGAGAGAGATCCCGATCTTCTCCGCCATCACCCGGATCATGTGCTGCACGCCGATTTCATTGCGCCCGATGGCCATGTGGTCATGCTGCCCGCGGCGCACTCCTTCACCGCACTGAGGGAGCATCGCGAAGTCTTCGTCCCGAACAGCGGCATGAACCTGTGCGAATATGCCAGCATACATCTCCACCTGCTCAGGACTCTCCGCAGGGTACTTCGCCATCCAACTGTGCCGCACAACGCAACTCGTGGCTGAATCACCCGGCAGAATGTCGATGACCTCGACTCCTACAGGACTGTTGGCCAGGATGAGGTTGGGATAAACCCAATAGATGATGCCCATCTGCGCAGTCGGGTCATTCCACGACTCGTCTTGTTGCATACCCTCGAGGTCCCGAACCCAGTTGAACGGGAAGCCGATACGGTGGTGCGGGCCGAACTCGTCGTAGACGTGGGTGTTCGCGATGGTGTTCTGTCCGATGACGCTGTTGCCGTGGACGAATGGAAAGTGGTAACCCTCAGCGAAGGCTTCGAGCGCACCCTTCCAGCTGACGGCGGAGTTCAGGGATCGCTCGTCATGGTACTGGTAGTCCTGGTAATTCCACCGTGCGAGTTCGGCACCGCACTCACCCAGGTGCGTGTCCAGATCCATCGGCGCATCGGCGTTGAGGACACCCCAGATGAATCCGTGACGCTCCTCGCTGGGTAGCTCGACCAGACCGTATTCGTCCCGATTGACGTCGTCGAACCCTGCCTTGCCCGGAATCCCCCGCAGCTGTCCCTTGTTGTCGTAAACCCATGCGTGGTACGGGCATGTGAATCGTCGGCTGTTCCCTGCCCCGCAAGCCGGCATCGCGCCACGGTGGCGGCAGTAGTTCAAGAAGACGTGAGCCTGCCCGTCACGGTCACGGGTGATCAGCAACGAATCGTCGAGCACCGTGCGCACGACATAGTCATGATTCTTCGGGATCTGAGCCGATGCCAGCAGAGGAAGCGGCGTCTCCCTCAACAGTTGGTTCCGTTCGTACTCGGCGATCTTGTCATCGCGGTAATACGACAGGGGCACCCGCAGTGTCGACTCGGCCATGTCCGTGGTGTTGGCAACTGCCAGGTCCAATGCTCGTCGAGTGAGCTCAGCTCCGAACGGGCTGGCGGTCGGTCCCGTGCTCGGGGTGGGGTTCTCGAACGTCGTCATGCCAGGTCCTCTCGTCACCAGTGCCCTTGCCGATGACCATACATGAAACACGTTCTATGTCTAGTCGTTCGCGTCGATCCCCCGATCCAATACGCCACTAGGATCGACGAGCACGACACAATGGGCAGGTGCGTACACATGGATGGGCCGGCCTGATTCCCCCGGCCGACGACGACGAGGCTGCGAAACGCATCATCGCCGCCGCCGGAGAGCTGATGGAGTCGGGTGCAACCGATGTGAACATCCGTCAGGTCGCACAGAAGCTGGGTATCGCTCGCCAGACCGTCTACCGGTACTTTCCCAACAGCCAAGCGCTGCTCGTCGCGACAGCTCAACACGCCACCAACGAGTTCCTCGACGACTTGGCGCGGTCACTTGAAGGTCTCACCGAACCTTCCCACGCGATAGTCGAGGCAGTCGCCCTAACCTTCGAGCGCCTTCAAGATAATCGCCGATTCGCCCTGCTGTTCGTTCAACCGGACAACACAGAACTCACCGCCGAGGTCACCGCTACGCGGTCCATCGCCATAGGACGCGTGATCGTCGACCACCTTCCGATCGACTGGGCCGGACATGGATGGACGGACGCCGACATGAATGAGCTCGTCGAAGTCATGCTCCGGTTCGTCCAATCACTCCTCGTCGACCCGGGCGCCCCTCCTCGTCCCCCAAACGAGCTACGCGCATTCCTGCATCGGTGGGTTGGAACGGCCATCGAGGCGAAGAGTTCGACGTCCACGTCGGTGGCCCGAGCTCAGTCCTGAAACTCGGAGCGTCACTGAACACCGAACGAGTTGCGTGGCAAGACTTTACAACTTTGTCGCGTCCGTACCGGAATATGCAGGGATCGAATATGCAGGGTTACCAGTAAAACTCGGCATATTGAGTTGCAGCGCACCGGGATTCGGTGGTCGCGAACACCCTCCCTCCCGACATTGAGCTGCCACCTCGCATCGCATCATCGGGCGAGTCCCAGGAACGCCATCAGTGAGCGTTCGACTTCCACTAATTGTTCGGACGTCAGCCGGCCAACACGCGTCAGCACGTTCGACCGCCTTACCGCCGTAAGCTTGTCGACCATCACGTCGCTGTCTCGTTCGAGACCCGAGATCGCATCGCGGTCGCCTGGGACGCGAATCCGCAACAACGGCGCATCGATGAGCCGGCTGGTCATCGGCGCAACCACCACCGACAGAGTTGAATCGAACAGGTCGTCCTGGATGATGACCGCAGGGCGCGGCTTCGATGCATACACACCACTCGCCACAGTCCAGATCTCACCGCGAATCACGCCTCGTCGTCCCACGGCGCGGCGACAGACTCGACGAAATCCTGCTCGCCCCCATCGGCATCGGCCTGTGCGACTAGCGCCGATTGCGTGTGGGCTTGCGCGGCAAATTCGGGCGTGCGCACGTCAGGAACCCACACCTGCAACGGGCGCAAACCGCGCTCACGCATCCGGCGTCGATACTCACCAACCCTGTCCCTCACTGCCATGGCCCCCATGTTACATGTAACGCTACGAAGTGGTCGGGCTGTGCGCCGGCTGTCGAATATGAAGCAATCAAATATGCAGGGTCACCAGCAAAAGCCTGCATATCACGCTGCCCCGCAACACTATTCAGCAGCGTGCCGTTGTCGGATGACAAAGTAGATGAGACTTTGACACCCAAGTTGAGACTCGATGACACAGATCTGGGACTTCGAACTCAATGAGTCGGCGTGTGCGCTATCCGCGAGCGGCTACTGCCAGTTTGGCCGACTCAACCAAGTGCTGCGCTGCGCGGATCATCCGCGTTAGCTCCGCGGAGGTTAGGTCCTGATGCGTGTACGCAGCCTTGTTCTTCAGGTTCAACAGCGTGTTCAGGTGTCGCTCGGATCCGCTGTCCGCACGCTTCAGGAGGGCTGCAGCCTCGGCGTGGTTGCCGGTATTGGAGTGCACACCAAGGCGAACACAGCAGATGACATCTGAGGCTGCGATGCCAGCGTCGATGTACAAGTCCCCAGCGGCGTTGGGCATCTCCTCCCCGAGATGCTCAGCGGCATCCAAGAACTCGTTCGCCTTCGACATCCGCCCTGCGATGACCGCGGAGTCACAGTCGCGCTGCGACGCCATCAGAACCTCCCCGACGCGGGGCGCATTTGCGCGTTGAACCAGGACCGCGTACCCGCAACGGTGAGGCCTTGCTCCGCCACGTCACGAAGCAGAGGTTCACCCGCGGCAGCCGCGGCGCGGAATTCGTCCGCAGCGTACTCGACTATGCGGCCGTCGTTGCCGGTCCACGCTGTGATGAGCCGGGCAACCTCTGTCACCCGATGCCCCCACACGTCGTCACCTTCGCGGCCCCAGTCCCCGGCGCGCACCAGGATCAGGTCAATGTCACTGTCTCGCCGCATATGCCCCGTCGCCGCCGACCCGAAAACCGCAGCGTACCGCAGCGTCTTACCCCACTCTCGGAGGTGCTCTTCGAGACGGTTCAGAAACGCGGAGTTCAGACGTGCCAACGCCATGATCGGCTCAGCGGCGAGGTGTTCAGTGTTGAGTCGATAGGTATTCGTCCTACCCACCTGGTCGTGCAACACCACGCCCTGAATGGCGAGTCGGTTGAGGACCTTGCGGATGCCCTCAGCCGACGCCGTGGTGAGAATGCGATGGACCTGGCTGATCGTGAACGTAGCGTCTGCGGACGCCAACACCGCGAGTACGTCTCCGTCCAGGGTCGGCGTTACCGTGGCAAATGGTTTGTTCAATTGCACGCCCGACACCTCCTGAGAATGCAACTAAAGTTAGAATAACACAACTATAGTTGGCTTTGGTCGCATGGAATTGCCCACGAGTCACGCAGGAGATTCCTGCGAACCGGAGTCGTACGGCACAGCGAAGCGGCCTATCTGACCGGTCAGCACCCCGCTCGTTCATTCGCCACGCCGCACCACTTCCGACGCCCAGGCTTGCTCCTGCGCGAAGCTGCCAGTTAGCCAGACTGCGCGCCCCGGTTCGAGTGATTGGAATATGCAGCAATTGAATATGCAGCGTTACGAGTAAAACTGTTGCATACCGCGTTCCGCGCGAACCTGCTGGTCGCCTCGGCCCGAGACCGCATCGACAACCCACTTCCCATCCCCCGACGATCACCATTTCGCGGGCAAACCTATGTGAGGCACCGAGAGTGTTTCGCGGGCAGATTACGTGAGTCAAGCCGGGTGGTGGCGTGTAGCCGCGTAGTGAGGCTACACTCGGAGCCGTAGCCAGCCCATTGCGGTGGGTTTGGAAGTCAGCCACAGGATTACTCGCCGGACGACGAGGCCTGTGGCTCGCGGTCTTTCAGGGGCCGATGGTGTGTATTTCGACACCGGAGCCGAGTATGTCGAGGTAGTCCCCGCGGCCGCACCGCTGTTGCACCACGGCACCGCACACGATGTCGGCCACCCACAGCGCCGGTTCGTGACGGCCGATAGCGTGGTCGATTCGCAGAGTCGGGGCGACGGCTTGTCGGGCGCGGAGCTTTTGCAGCATGTCCATGTCGCTCGCGTCCTGTTGGTTCGGGATTCCAGCGTGATCGTGGCGCAAGGCATGTCGGCCAGGTGTGGCAGTAGGAACTCCATGCATTTGCGTTGTCAAGGGACATCGGTAAGTGCCCATAGGCGGACATGGAAACTGCCCGTAGGCGGTCATGAAGGGGTGCCCGGTGGCGGACATGATTCTGCCCACTGGTCCGCCACCGGGGATGGTCAGTTGAGGGCGGTGACCCCCTTTCCGGCGAGTGCTTGGGCCAGGCGCACGGAGTCGCCGCTGGTCTGGCACAGGTGGGCAT
>NZ_JAKGCU010000004.1 GCF_021556435.1 Gordonia tangerina | reverse complement strand
ACCAACTCAAACAACTCGGCTACCAGGTCCACCTCGAGAAAGCGTCCTGACCCGAAACCGTCCCGACCCAGCGCCCACGACGCCAGTCAGCGACGCCACCTCACCTAACCTTCCTTACAGAGCATCACCGGCGCCGAGAGCCTCGATCCGGTGGGTGTGGCGTTCGCGCTGTTGGCGGGATCGTTCTGGGCCGGCTACATCCTGACCAGTGCGCGCGCCGGGCGGTTGGTGCCGGGCCACGACGGTCTGGCGGTTGCGTTGGTGGTGTCCGCAGTCGTGGTGATGCCGCTGGGTGGGGCCGGGGCGAGCGCAGCATTCGAGGACCTCCACCTACTCGCGCTGGCCGCGGTCGTGGCGCTGCTGGCATCGGTGATCCCGTACTCGCTCGAGTTCGCTGCCGTGCGCCGCCTGCCAAAGCATGTGTTCGGCGTGCTGTTGAGTCTCGAGCCGATCGTCGCCGCCATCGCGGGATGGTTACTGCTCGACCAATCGCTCGGCCGGTGCGCCTCGCCGCGATCATGCTGGTGATCCTCGCGAGCATCGGCACCACGGTGACGGCCTCGCGGATGCGGCGCCGACAAACGGACTCGCCGGCGGAGCTCAGTCGTCGGCCTGCAGCATCGCGGCACGGAGGCTGACGAGCGGCGAAACCATCGCGTAGGCCGAACAGCTCGGGCGATCTTCATACTCGCCCGTCGGCAGTGGGTCCTCCTTTGGGGCGAGCGGCGGTGCGTCGTCAGCCACCTGTGCGCGTTCGGCGCGGACGGAGCGCGGTGGCTGATCGATGCGGCGCGTCATCACGAGACCATCAAATTGTCTTCTCGCGGTGATTTTTACCCAAGAATGCGTAACTCCTGTGACTCCTGTTCACCAAAGTCTACTGAATAGTCCATATTTCACTGCCTCTCTATCCAAAGCCTCTGTCCCAGAGCAATTCTCACGCTCAGCTCCTTGACATCGAACATTCTTTCGATTACCTTGGAATCATGAGAACTTCGGGGGATCTCACATCCATTACTGATTCACTGCGTGAGCTGCGCTTCGACGACGACTTGTCCGGTCGGGCAGCGTTCGATGCGATGACCGCTCTGGTCACGTTGCGTAGTCTGATCGACCATCACGCCGCGACGGTGGTCGGCCACCTGGACCGACTCGGCGTGGCCCGCGATCATGGCCGCAAACTCAGTGAACTGTTGATCGTGATGGGCCTGGCCCCGGCGGTCGCCTCCCGCCTGATCCGTATCGCCACCGCACGTGCGCAGCTCCCCACTCTGGCCGCGCATGCCGCCGATGGGGCGATCTCCGCCGAACACGTCGACGCGGTGGGTAAAGGTGTCGATCATGTCGGGAAAAGATCGGCGGAACCGATCGACGATGTGGCGCGTCTAAATATCGTGACCGAACTTCTCGCCCAATTCTTTTCCGGCGCCACCCCCGCCGACATCGGTAAACGCGCGCGTCGTCTGGGCAACCAGGCCGCCGCCGACACCGGTGGGCTACCGGCATCCGAGGACCGCAACCTCAACACGCTCACCCACGATGTCGACGGTGACGGACGCCTGCAAGTGCGCGCCGACCTCAACACCGAAGTCGGCGAAAAATTCTCGGCGGCAATGGAAGAGTTGGCGGCACCGCGGCCCGAACCTGACGGCTCACCGGATGCGCGTTCCACCGAGCGCCGGCATGCCGACGCCCTCGAAGCGCTCCTGGATATCGCCGCCCGCAGCGGTGATGCGGCGTCCGCACCACGTCACCAGATGCTGGTGTCGGTGCCCGCCGATACTCCTGATCTGGCCGAACTACCGTTCATGGGGTCGATCACCGAAGCCATGCTGCGCACCCTGACCTGTGACACCACCGCGACGGTCGCGATCGTCGACGGTGAGGCGGTGCCGATGGAGATGAGTAAAGACAAGCGCCTGTTCCCAGCCCATCTGCGTAAGGCGTTGCACAAACGCGACGAGTGTTGCATCAAATGCGGCGTGGCGGCCTCCCGCTGCCAGGGCCATCACCTCGTGCATTGGGCTGATGGTGGAATCACGGTGTTGGATAACGGATGTTTGCTGTGCCCGTCGTGTCATGCCGACATCCACCACAACGGTTGGGAGGTGATCATGGGTCACGACCGACATCCCTGGCTCATCCCACCCGTCGCTGTCGACCCGACACGTCGGCCGATACCGACCTACAACCGACGCACGATGAATCTCGGCAACCTACCCGCCGCCGCCTGAGCCACGCTGACCACTTCCCACGCACCCGGCCCCGGTCGGGACCGCAACCGTCCCTTGAGAACTCCATAGCGTGATTGCGCGATGGCGCCCCAGGCGTCGCGTACCCGACGGCGACTGCAGCGTTCGGCTGCGACGGTGCGCGGTATGCGACCCTGCGGCGCCGCGTACTCGGTGAAAGCCGAGTGGAGTCGAACTGTGCATCCCCTTCGGCATCCGCGACGCGGCCGAGGAGACTACAGTCCGAGAGGTGGGCTCGAATCCTGGTTCCGCCGCAGCCGAGTACACGTCGATCGGGGTGGAGACCTTCGAAGGGGTCACCACCATATCGATGTGCCGGCCCGAGGTGCGCAATGCTGTCGACCGACCTATGGCAGCTGAACTCGCGTCGGCGTTTCGAGCGTTCGATTCCGATCCCGAGGCCGATGTCGCCGTGCTGTGGGGAAGTGGTGGACACTTCTGCGCCGGGGCGGATCTGAAGGCCGTCGGAACCGGACGGATCAACGAGGTGGCACCGACCGGAGACGGGCCGATGGGGCCGACACGCCTGGTGATGTCGAAGCCGGTCATCGCGGCAGTCGAAGGCTACGCAGTCGCCGGCGGCCTGGAATTGGCGATCTGGTGCGACCTGCGGGTCGCTGCATCGGACGCGACGTTCGGCGTGTTCTGCCGACGATGGGGCGTCCCACTGATCGACGGCGGCACGGTCCGGCTGCCTCGGCTCATCGGCTCCAGTCGCGCGATGGACATGATCCTCACTGGTCGACCGGTCGACGCTTTCGAGGCGGAGCGATTCGGCTTGGTCAACCGCCTGGTCGAACCGGGGATGAGTCTGACGGAAGCGCGGCAGTTGGCGCAGCAGATCAGGCAGTTCCCGCAGACGTGCATGCGCAACGACCGCCGATCCGTGCAGGAACAAGCGGGGTGCCGTGAAGCGGATGCGATGGCGTTCGAAATCGCGGTAGGCATCGAGTCGCTGAATTCCGACGGGCACACCGGTGCTGCCCGGTTTGCGGGTGGAGCCGGACGGCACGGCGACTTCTCGGACCTCTGAGAACGCAACGGCACACCGGCTAGGCTGCGGGCATGTCCAGCCTGTTCGTCCGCACGCTGCAGACCCATCAGTGGATCTACGAGCACTCCGGTGGGCTGCTCGGTCATCGGCTACTGATGGGCAACCCGACCTTGCTGCTCCGCCATATCGGCAGCCGCACCGGTAGGTCGCGCACCTCGGCCCTCACCTACGCCGTCGACGGGGAAAGATATCTGGTCGTCGCGTCCAACGGCGGCTCGCCGAGGCCGCCCGCATGGCTCGGCAACATCACGGCCAACCCGGCGTGTGAGATCCAGGTCGGGCGCCGCCGGCTGGCCGTCACCGCCCGGCCGACCTTCCCCGATGACCCCGACTACACGCGGCGATTCGACCTCGTCGACGGCGTGAACAAGGGGCGATACCACGCCTACCAGCAGAAGACGTCACGGCCACTCGCGATCGTCGAACTCACGCCGGACACGGCGTGATCACGGGTTCCGAAATCGGACATGGGCAACCGGGACGCCGCGTACGGTGGACATGCTTGCAGCAGCGTCGAGCAGCCCGTCCGCCGAACATCGGAGGTTGG
Organism: Gordonia tangerina; assembly: GCF_021556435.1. Classification (GTDB taxonomy): domain Bacteria; phylum Actinomycetota; class Actinomycetes; order Mycobacteriales; family Mycobacteriaceae; genus Gordonia; species Gordonia tangerina. Next base: position 286,959 of record NZ_JAKGCU010000004.1, on the reverse strand, counting down.
CCGTGATCATTCTCGGCATCATCTTGCTCATCCTGGGATTCATCTTCAGCATCCCGATTCTCTGGACGATCGGCATCATTCTCATCGTCGTCGGAGCGATTCTGGCGGTTCTCGGGGCAACCGGACGCGCGGTCGGCGGTCGGAAACACTTCTACTGAGAGGTTTCCTCGACGAGGCGCCACGAGATCTGGCCGTCCGATCCATCCGATTCGCGTGTGGTGACGAAGAATGGAGCGTATGCGGCAGCGGCTGCATCACCGCCCAGCGAACGGAGGACGGCCGGTGACGAATGATCTGGTGGTACTCGTCGACGCCGAGCGCAGGCCCCGCGGCACGGCGCCGCGGGGCAGCGTGCACGGCCACGACACCCCACTCCATCTCGCGTTCTCCTGCCATGTCGTCGATGACGTCGGGCGGATCCTGATGACGCGCCGAGCGTTGGGCAAACGCACCTGGCCCGGGGTATGGACCAACTCGTTCTGCGGACATCCGCGACCCGGCGAGCCCGTCGAAGACGCCGTGCGGCGCTATGCGCCGCGAGAACTGGGTTTCGAGGTCGCCGACCTGCACTGCGTCCTGCCGAACTTCCGCTACCGCGCCGTTGACGCGAGCGGAATGGTGGAGAACGAGGTGTGTCCGGTCTATCGGGCACGGCCCTGCGGTTCACCAATCCCGAACCCGGACGAGGTGATGGATGTGGTCTGGGCACCGATCGAGGACGTCTGGGCGTCGGCGCTCCGAACACCGTGGGTGTTCAGTCCCTGGTTCGTCGACCAGGTTCACGCACTCGGCTCGGATCCCTACCGCGGGATCGGTGCGTGATCGCGATGACATCGACCTCTGGCCGCGACACCGAGGCGTTGCCCTACCACCACTACGATGAGGTCGCCGAACAGACGGCTGCGCTGGTGATCCGCTCCTACTCATCGTCATTCGGACTGGCTTCCCGACTTCTCACCGCGCCGGTCCGCCGCGACGTCCACAACATCTACGCCCTGGTGCGGGTCGCCGACGAGATCGTCGATGCGCCGCGCCCCGGGCAGACGGTCGACCAGCGTCGCGCCGAACTGAATGCGCTGGAGAAGCAGACGCACGCGGCGATGGCGACCGGCACGAGCACCAATCTCGTGGTGCACGCCTTCGCCCGCACCGCTCGGCGCACCGGAATCGACCAGTCGCTCACCGCACCGTTCTTCGCCTCTATGCGGATGGACCTGGAGTGGTCGAGCCACGACGCCGAGAGCCTGGCCACCTACATCTACGGGTCCGCTGAGGTTGTCGGACTGATGTGCGTACATGCCTTCCTCGCCGACGAACCGCACCGGAAGGCGCGGTACGACCAGCTCGCACCGGGTGCACGTCGGCTCGGCGCGGCATTTCAGAAAATCAACTTCCTGCGCGACATCGGCGCCGACAGCGCCGAGTTGGGGCGCCGATACCTGGTGGGTCTGGACCCCGAACGTCCGTCCGCCGACGCATGGCATCACTGGCTGGACGACATCGACGACGACCTGGCCTGCGCCCAGCAAGCGATTCCGTTGCTGCCCAGTGGAACCCGCGTGGCGGTGTGCACGGCGCACGACCTGTTCGCCGAACTGGCGAGACGACTCCGGGCCACCCCGCCGCAGGACGCGTGCCGTCACCGGGTCCGCGTGCCGGGCCCGGCGAAGGCGCGGATCGCCGCAGCGGCAGCCCTTCGCCGCGGAGCGCCGCGGCGCGCCACAACGGCGGTGAACGCATGACGGCCACCGCTCGCCGGATCGTCGTGATCGGCGGCGGAATCGCCGGGCTGGCGAGTGCCGCGTTGCTGGCCGCGGATGGCCACGAGGTCGACCTCGTCGAGAAGAACGATCGCCCCGGGGGTCGTGCCGGATCATGGGAACACAACGGATTCCGGTTCGACACCGGACCCTCATGGTGGCTCATGCCGGAGGTGTTCGATCACTTCTTCGAACTACTCGGCACCTCCACCGACGAACAGATCGATCTGCTGCGGTTGGAACCCGGCTACCGGGTGTTCTTCGAGGGCGTTGCCGACAGCGTCGACGTCGCCGGCGACGAGGCCCGCAACCGAGAGCTGTTCGAGTCGCTCGAACCGGGGGCCGGCGCGGCCTTCGACGACTATCTCGCCTCCGCGCGCAGTGCCTATGACATCGCAGTGCAACGCTTTCTCTACACCAACTTCGACTCCGTGGACGCTTTCGCGGGTCGTCGGGTACTGGCCAATGCTCGGCAGTTGGTGGGCCTGCTGACCGCGAAGCTGGATGCGCATATCGCCTCCCGGTTCCGGGACAACCGCATTCGCCAGATCCTCGGCTACCCTGCGGTGTTCCTGGGGGCATCCCCGGATCGGGCGCCCGCGATGTATCACCTGATGAGCTGGCTCGACCTCGCCGACGGCGTCCGCTACCCCGACGGCGGTTTCGTGCGGCTACCCGAGGTGCTCGAGAAACTGGCCGTCGAGAACGGCGTGCGGATACACACCGGAACCGCTGCCACCGCCATCCTCACCGAGCCGCGGCAGCCGACAAGACGATGGAGTTCACGCCGCGACCGGGTGAGCGGGGTGCGCACCCGCGACAGTACCGGCGTCGAATGCGACCTACCCGCCGACCTCGTCATCGGCGCCGCTGATCTCCACCACATCGAGACCACGATGTTGCCGCCGCACCAACAGTCCTTCCCGCAGAAATGGTGGGACAAAGCGACATCGGGCCCCGGCGCGGTACTGGTCTTCCTCGGGGTACGGGGCCGGCTGCCCGAACTGGCCCATCACTCGCTGTTCTTCACCAGCGACTGGGGCACCAACTTCGACGCGATCTTCGAGTCGCCCACCCGGGTACCCGACCCCGCCTCGCTATATGTGTGCCGGCCGTCGGCGTCGGACGACTCGGTGGCCCCCGACGGCGACGAGAATCTCTTCCTCCTGGTGCCGATACCGGCCGATCCGTTACTCGGCTCCGGTGGCGTCGACGGAGCGGGTGCCCCGGTCATCGAACAGATCGCGGATCGGGCGATCGAACTGGTCGCCGACTGGGCGTCGATCCCCGACCTCGCCGAGCGGATCGTGGTACGCCGGACGATGGGGCCCGGTGACTTCGTCGCCGACCTCAACTCGTGGTCGGGTGGCGCGCTCGGACCGGCACACACGTTGCGGCAGAGTGCTTTTCTGCGCGCAGGAAACACGTCGCGCAAGGTGGAGGGACTCTACTACGCGGGCTCGAGCACCACCCCCGGCATCGGTCTGCCGATGTGTCTGATCAGCGCCGAGTTGGTACTCAAACGGGTTCGCGGCGACCGCTCGGTGGGGCCGCTACCAACCCGGTGAACCGACGCGGCTAGCCCGCAGGTCCGATCAGCCCGGCGACGATCTTGGCCGACAGCATCACCAACGGCAGTCCGCCGCCGGGATGAGCCGAACCACCGACCAGATAGAGCCCCGGAACCGGGGAGGCGTTGCGCGGGCGCAGGAATGCGGCGCGCGGACCATTCGATGACGACCCGTAGATCGACCCACCCGGCGTGCGGGTGCGGCGCTCGAGGTCGGCCGGTGTCAGCACGATGCGGTGGCGGATCGACGATCGGACGTCGACTCCACGGTCGGCCATCAACCGCAGAATCCGGTCGGCATAATCGGTGGCGAGGCCCGGAGTGTCCCAGTCGACGCCCCCATCCGGATCGTGTCGTGGGGCGTTGACCAACACGAACCAGGAGGCCGTACCCGGGCCGGGGACGATCGCCGGATCGTCGGGTGCCGAGATGTAGACGGTCGGAGCCGGCACCGGGCGCGCCGGACCGCCGAAGCCGAACACCGAATCGAACTCGTCGTCGTAATCGTCGGCGAACAGAACCTGATGATGCGGCGTCCACGGCGGCGGATCGTCCAGAGCGAGGAGGAGCACGAAGCCTGCCAGCGACGGTGTCGTGCGCCGTGTGCGCTCGGCGGCGCGATCCGCGGCCGCCGCGCCCACCAGGCGGCCGTACACCTCGCGGGCATCGGCGTTGGCGACCACCAGGTCGGCCGGCCGGAACGATCCGTCTGCCGGCGTCACCCCACTCACGCGGCCGAAGGGGTCGGTCTCGATCCCATCGACGGCGGTTCCGGTTTCGATCGCGCCGCCGTGTTCGATGAAGCTGTCGCGCAGCACTTCTGCGATCCGGCCGAGGCCGCCGGGGACGTACCACGAACCCCACGCCTGTTCGGTCCAGGGCACCGAGGCCAGCGCGGCGGGAGCGCGTCGCGGGTCGGATCCGGTGTAGGTGGCGTAGCGGTCGAGCAGCATCACCAGGCGTGGATCATCGAGGTAGCGACCTCCCAGACCGCGCAGCGTACGCCACGGAGCGATGGTGACCAGATCGGACGGCCGGCCCCGTCGGGCGACGATGCGCGGGTCGATCGGAGATTCCAGGAACGGGCCGCGCGACGCCGCCCAGATCGATCGGGCCCGACTGAGAAACGCCATCCACTGGTCCCCGCGGCCGGGGCCGAGTGCCTCGTCGAGCGCCGCAGGTATCCGTGCGAGTTCGCCGGGGAGGTCCAGGCCCGTGCCGTCAGGGAATCGGTAGTGCGCCGCCACGTCGAGACGGGACAACGGCAACACCTCCTCGAGGCGCCGGCCGGCAGACGCGAGCAACTCGGCCAGGATATGCGGCATCGTCACCAGCGACGGGCCGGTGTCGAACATGAAACCGTCGTGCCGGATCACGCCGAGCTTCCCGCCGACCTCCGGTGCCTGCTCGAACACCGTCACGCGATGTCCGGCCGCCTGCAGCCGCAGCGCCGCGGCCAGTCCGCCCACACCGGCACCCACCACCACGATGCTGCTCATCGCGTCGTCTCGGAGATTGCGCGGCCCTTCCAGGACAGCCGACCGGTGCGCCGCGCGAGCACCGAATCCACGGTGAGCGCCGTGAACGCGAGGATCGACATCGGATGGACGAGCGCGTCGGGCCACACCCGCCCGCCGGTGCTCCGCGCGGACACCGCCCGGGAGGTCACGCCGAGCAGATACCCGAGCACCCCTGCCCGCGAACCCCGCAGTGCCGCAAGCGGCGGCACCACGTACAGCAGGTTCAGCAGCGCCACCACCGCCACCGTGCCGGGTAGCGAGCCGAACGCCGACCACAACGACTTCCGGTAGCCGGCCCGCACCTCGCGCCACCCGTGATACATGTGGCAGTCGGCGACCGCGCTCCCGTCCGCGGCCACGCCCCGTCCGCCGGAGCGCTTGACCGCCCGCAACAACGCGATGTCCTCGAGCACGTCGGCACGCACCGCCGCGTGCCCGCCCGCGCGGTGGTAAGCGGCCGCGTCGACGACGAGCAGCTGGCCGTTCGCCGCCGACATCGACGGGCGCGCCGAACGCTCGGCGAGCCCAAGCGGCAGGGTGCTCATCCACGACCACTGCACCAGGGGCTGCACCAGCCGCTCGGCCGGGCCGGTCGCGTGTTGGCGCGGGTAGGGCGAGATGAGGTCGAGCCCGGATGTGCGCAGCAGCGCAACGGACGCCACCAGCGCATCGGGTGCGAGCCGGACGTCGGCGTCGACGAATACGAGGACACCGTCGTGGTCGGCGTTGTGAGACAACTGTTCGCAGGCCCATGATTTGCCGAGCCACCCCGATGGTGTCGGTGTTCCGTGCAGAACCTCGATGCGTTCGTCGGTGCGCGCCAACTCGTCCAGTAGGCGACCGGTTCCGTCGGTGGACTCGTCGTCGAGGACCAGGAGGCGGATTCGGCCCGGCCAGCGGTCGGCGGCGGCGCGCAGGGCGGTCAGGCAGCCTGCGATCTCGTCCATCTCGTCGCGGACCGGCAACAGGACGTTCAGCGGCTCGGGGTTGGCGATCGCCGTCGGATCGGGACGTCGGATTCGGCGGGCGTTGTCGAGCGTCAGCGCCAACGACGCCGCCGCACCCACGCTCGCGGCGCGTAACGCGACCCGCCGGACCTCAGCGCTGCGCACGCGTCGCACCCCGCATCACAGTGACCGCCAACGGAACGGCCACCACACCCATCACGAGGCCGCCGACCAGCGCCACGGGTGGACGACCGAAGAACGCCGCATGCGCGATCACCGACGACAGGTAGGTCCACAAATAGACCGCAACCGGCAGCAGATCTGTTGCCCCACCCCAGCTGTCGGCATCGGAGGGGTGCTCGGGAGCTGCCGGGATCAACCGGTCGAGCAGGGTGATCATGATCGCTGACACCACGAACCAGCCGGCGAAGTTGGTGAGCGGGATACCCTCCACGCCGGGCAGCGCCGGCTGTGGGTAGGACCATCGCCAGTGCCCCTGATCCACCATCTGTGGATCGAGGAACACGTCCCAGGCGGTCAACGCCCACGCACCGACCAGAGGGGTCACCAGCCGGTGGGCACCGACGAGCTGTCGTGCGGCGGCCAGCGCCGGCCATGCCATCATCGTCCAAGCCAATGGCACCAGAGCCGGGACACCGAACACCTGCAGGCCCAGACTGCCTGTGTACTCGTAGGTGCCGAACGGGAAACCGGTGTGCACACCGACGGTTTCGGCCAGCAGACCGCCACCTCCCGCTACCACCACCAGGATCACCGCCGGGCGGGTGCCGCGGCTGGTCACCACATGTGCCACCGCCGCCGCGGTCAGCAACAGCACGCTGGCCGTGGTCAGCGCGCGCGTACCGCCGTCGGTGAAGGGGAACGCTGTCTGGGTGAGGAATGCGCATCCGAACAACACCCACGGCACCGCGACCCGCCGCCGGTCGACGTACGGCGGGGCCAGTAAGGTCGCACGAGATGCGAACGGGTTCATGATGTTCGTTCACCGTACCGGCCGCCGGTCCGGACGGCCGGGTAATGCGCCGGCTCAGGCCGCACGCCACACGCACCGGGCGACGAGACCTGCAAGCGCATGCCGGGTGACCTCGTCGACCGGTGAGGCGTCGATGAGTTCGGTCGACTGCGCGGCCAACTCCGCGATCCGGTTCTCCACCCGCCGCACCGCACCGGTGTCCCGGAGCACCTCGCACACCTCCCGGACGCCGTCGTGGGTCACCTCGGGGTTGCCCAGATGTTGGTCCAGAACGCGCCGCTGTATGCGGTCGGCGTTCTCCTCGGCCCAGGCGATCAGCAGGGTGCGCTTGCCTTCTCGGATGTCGTCGATCGTCGGTTTGCCGGTGACTGCCGGGTCGCCGAGAACTCCGAGCAGATCGTCGCGCAGCTGAAAGGCCTCGCCGGCCGCGATACCGATTGCGTCGTAGGCGCTGAGCAGATCCGCCGGTGCACCCGCGACGGCGGCGCCGAGTCGCAGGGGGTGCGAGATCGTGTACTTGGCGCTCTTGAACCGGAGGACCAGTTCCGCGCGCGTCGCGGAGGTCACGGCGTGGGTCTGACCGTCGACGTCGAGGAACTGGCCGGCGATGGCTTCGTCACGCATCACCGAAAAGATTCGCCGCACCTGACGCCGAGTGGTCCGGTCGAGGTCGGCGGTGCCCTCGGCGAGGATGTCGTCGGACCAGGTGAGGCACAGATCGCCGGCGAGGACGGCGACCGCCTCACCGTAGGCGTCGGCGTCACCGATCCGGCTGTTGTGCCGGTGTTCGTCGGCGAAGTGGCGGTGCATCGTTGACAGACCGCGGCGCTGGTCACTGTGGTCCATGATGTCGTCGTGGATGAGCGCGGCCAGGTGAAACAGTTCCACGGCCGCGGCGATCTGTGTGGCGCCCGGCGGCAACTCGCCGCGGGTGGCGCCGCGTGCGCCCCACAGGCAGAACGACGCGCGTAGCCGTTTACCGCGATTGCCGGCGCGGGCGAGTACGGCGCTCACCGGGCGGAGGTCGGGATGGACGCCGGTCAGGACCGCGGCGTGGTCGGCCAGCTGTGTCCGGAGCACGCTGCCGACCTGAGCGATATCGCTGTCGGCGAGTTCACGGACCCGCCGATCCAGGTCGGCTGCGTGGCCCGACGCCTGCGGTGCGGACTCGGTGTGGGTGGGGGTCACACCCCTTCTTCGGAGCCGTCGCCGGGGCGGATGTGTCCGCAGGTCGCCGGCGCGTCTTGCTCAGCTCGCCAGCCAGTCGTTGCCGCCGAGCCGGAGCTGCGAGACATCGAGCGAGGGTTCGACATCGCTCTGCGGCGCCAGACCGTGATCTTCCAACACCGCGCGTAGGGTCTCGGCGCTGTCGATGTTGAGAGGGCTCGACACCCACATCGCGTACGGCAGGTTGATGAATCGGTTCTCCCGCACGGCGGCCAAATCCTTGCTCGCCGGGTGGTCCTTGAGCGCGGCGATCTTCTCGTCGACGGTCTGTCCGGGGTAGTCGACGAAGGCGATCAGGTCGGGGTCGGCCGTCGCCAGGCGTTCCCAGCTGACGGTGGTCCAGGTGTCGGCGACATCCTCGGTGGCGTTGCGTGCGCCTGCGGCGTCGATGATGCCCTGCGGGCCGCCGTACGAGCCGGAGGAGAAGATCGTGTCGGTGCCGCTGTCGAACAAGAAGATGGTCGGCTTGTCGGCGGCTTGGGGAGCTGCGCGCAGGGCGTCGAGTCGCGTCGCGACGTCGTCGGCCGCCTGCGCCCCGACGTCGGCATTGCCGGTGATGGTGCCGATGTTGCGGAGGTCGGTGTCGAGCGCGACCCACGGATCAATGGTCCCGCGGGTCTTCTCACCGGCAACCTGTCGGCAGGCCTCGGACAGCTGGTACACGTCGATGTCGTGCGGCGCGAGGATCTCCGGGGTGATTCCGCGGGACTCGCTCATGCCGTAGTTGTAACCGGCGTAGAGGACCTCCGGGCGGGCACCGACGATGTTCTCCAGGGTGGGTTGATCGGGGGAGACCTGATGGAGGTCGTCGACCTGCGGTCCGTAGGCCAGCCGCAGCACCTCGGAGTCGCGGGCCATCGAGCTGACGGCCACGATCTGGTCGTGCGCCCCGGCGGCCAAGGCGATCGCGATCATGCCGCCGTCATTGACGAACAGTCGCTGCACGGGCTGAGGGTAGGTGACGTCGGCGCCGCAGTTGGTGACGGTGACGTGGTCGCCGGCGACGGCATCGGCATCGGTGGAGTCCGTCGTGCCGCAGGCTGTGGTGAGGCCCAGAATTGCTGCGGCGGAAGCGATCCCGATGGTGACGGGACGCAAGGTGGGCATCATGTGAGTGTCCTTCCGGGAGGGGGCGACGGCGTGGCGTCGGTGAGCAGCAGGTGTGGCCTGCCGGTGCGGGGGTGAGTGATGATGTCGCCGTCGACGGCGAAGACGTCACGGAGAACGCGGTTGTCGAGAACCTCGACCGGCGGGCCGTGGGTCACGAGGCGACCGTCGGCGATGACGGCAACGCTGTCGAAATGTCGCAGGACGAGGTCGAGGTCGTGCATCGCGGCGACGATGGTGCGGTCGAGCTTGTCGAGGATGCGCATCAGCCGGAGCCTCCAGGCGGCATCGAGATGATTGGTGGGTTCGTCCAGGACCAGCATCGGGGTCTGCTGCGCCAGCGCGCGGGCGAGGATGACCCGGTGGCGTTCACCCCCGGACAGCGCGATGCAGGAACGTCCGCCGGCGTCGCCGAGCCCCACCATCTCCAGAGCGTCGGCGACGATCTCGCGTTCGGCGTCCGCGCCGGCCGCCCACGGGTTGCGGTGCGGGGTGCGCCCGAGGCCGACCGCTTCGGCCACTGTCAACTCCGCCGACGGCTGCTCCTCCTGCGCGACGACGGCGACCGTCCGTGCGCGCTGTCGCGCGCGCATCGCATGCAGATCGGCGCCGCCGACGTACACGGCGCCTGTTGCTGGTGACTCGAGGCCGGCCAGCACCCGCAGCAGCGTCGTCTTGCCGGCGCCGTTGGGCCCCACCACCGCCATCCGGGTACCGGCGGGGATCGTCACATCGACGCCGGAGACAATCGTTCGCGATCCGCGGCGACACGCGACACCGTTGGCCCGGAGGTCGGCGACGTAGGACGCGGCGTCGGTGCGCACGCTCATTCGGTGGGTCCGAACGTGTAGCGCCGACGACCCATCAAGAACAGGAAGATAGGTGCGCCGATCAGGCCGGTGACGATGCCCAACGGCATCTCCCGCGGCGCCGCGGCGACGCGCGAGAACACATCCACCCACACGAGGAACAACGCTCCACCGCAGACCGCGACCGGCAGCATCGCCCGGTGGGTCGCACCGACCACCAGGCGGGCGGCGTGCGGAATGATCAGGCCGACGAAGCCGATACCGCCGGCCACCGCGACGAGTACGCCGACCAGAACCCCCTGCACCGCGAACAGCGCGGTGCGCAGCGCAGCCACTGGCACGCCGAGCGAGGACGCGGTGTCGTTGCCGGCAGCGTAGGCGTCGAGCCAGGCGTGGATCACCACCATGCCGAGCAGGGTGGCCAACACGACGACGCCGGCCAACTGCACCTTCGCCCAAGTGGCACCCGCGACGCTGCCCAGCATCCAGAACATGACGCTCTCGGCGGCCTGCGGGTCGCCGGCGGTGAACACCATCAGCGACGACAGCGCCATGAACGCAGACGAGAGCACCACTCCGGACAGAATCAGTCGAATCGCGGTGAGACCGCCCTGCACGCGGGCCACCAGATAGACCGTGACAGTGGCAGCGAGTGCGCCGAGCAGGGCACCGCCGGACAGCGCCCACAAGCCGAGCGCCGAGAGTGTTCCCATCGTCATCACCGACGTGGCGCCGACCGCCGCACCGGCCGACACCCCGAGCAGGTAGGGCTCGGCGAGGGGGTTACGCACCAGCGCCTGCATCAGTGCGCCCGCCAACGCCAGACCGGCACCGACGATGGCGGCCAGCACCGACCGCGGCAACCGCAGGTCCCAGATGATGACCGAGTACGCGGTGTCGGTGGTGTCGCCGGTCAGCCTCCCCAGGACCGTGTCCCACACGTCGGCTACGGGAATGTGTTCGGAACCGAATGCGACCGACGTGACGATGCTGACGGCGGTAAGTGCCGCCAATGCCACGGCCAGCGGGGCGGGCGACAACCGGCGTGCCGAAAGATCGGGTGGGGTCGCCGCGCGGGCGGTCACCACCGTGACCGAGGTGTCGTCTCGTACATGGGAGGGTGATGACGGTGAGCGTTGTGCACGGCTACCTCGTGATGTCGGGGGATCTGTGCGCGAGATACCCGGTGGACTCATACGAGAACGGCAGGTAGTCGGACTCGGGATGGACGAAGCTCGTCTTCCCACACCGTTGCGCGCCAGTCCCGGATTCTCACCGGGTTCCCTGACATCCGCATACCGCGGATGGGCACCGTTCTCTGCGTGCAGGCTATCAAGCCGGATCTGTCGGCTACTGCCCAGCTATCCGGTTGGTGCGGCGTTCGGTACCTCGGTCCTCGTCACGAAGGGTCGTCCAGCACGCCCGCCACCAGGTGCATCGCCGCCACTGTGGACAGCATCCGCACATTGGCGCGATCACCGGGGAAATATCGCGTCCAGGTCGCGGTGGGCCGGCCGGACACGGCCACCCCGAAGCACACCGTGCCCACCGGCTTGATGTCCGTACCACCACCGGGTCCGGCGATCCCGGTGGTGGAGACCGCGACATCGGCGCCGAGCCGGTCGGCGGCGCCGTCGGCCATCGCGGCCGCCACCTGCTCGCTGACCGCACCGTGCTCGGCGATCATCGCCGCCGGAACGCCGAGCTGCCCGGACTTGACCTCGTTGGCGTAGGCGACCACACCGCCCACCAGATAGGCCGACGACCCGGCGCGATCGGTGAGCCGGGCCGCGACCATGCCGCCGGTGCAGGATTCGGCCGTCGCGATGGTCCGACCGGACAACGCGGCCACGACCTGGTCGTCGATGGTCGATCCATCGGTGGAAAAAACCTGCTTCCCATGGTGTTCGGCGATCAGCGCGGCCAGTTCGGCGTAGGCGGGTGCCGCCTCGGCGACGAAGCGTGTCACCATCTCCAGTTCACCGTGCCGAAGGCAGGTGGTGACCTCCAGATCGCCGACACCGCTGATCGTGTCGTCGGCCAAGCGCAACGTCTCGGCGAGATCGGCCTCCGACAGCCCATAGGCACGAATCACCTCCTGGCGGTGATCGATCCGCGCCGCCAACGCATCGCGGACAGGTGGTGTGTCGAGCGCGGTCGGCCACATCGCCTGCAGTTCACGCGGCGGTCCGGGCAGCACCAGAATCGTCGGCATGCCGGCCCCGTCGACCGGGATCGCCACACCGGGTGCCGTACCGGTGGGTGGAATCGGTACGGCACCGTCGGGAACCAGTGCCTGCTTGCGGATTCCGGCGCGCAGGGGGGAGCTGTCCGGTTGGGCGTTGCGGCGCTTCATCCAGCGGTCGATGATCGCGGTGATGTGTGCCTCGAGTTCGGCGTCGAGATTCAGGGCGCGTCCGCAGAAGTCGGCGACGGTCGCGACGGTGAGGTCGTCGGCGGTCGGGCCGAGCCCACCGGTCGTCACGATGAGGTCGACGTCGTCGGCGGCCAGGAAACGCAATTGCGCGAGCAGGTCGGCGGGCCGGTCACCGCAGACGGTGATGTGGGCGACGTCGACCCCCATCGTCAGGAGGCGATCGGCCACCCACGGCCCGTTCTGATCGGCCACCCGCCCCGACAACACCTCGGTCCCGGTCACCACGATGCCCGCACGCACACTCACCCGGCCGAGTCTATCGACGGCCGGCGGTCGCGGTGTCGGAGTCAGGACAGACCGCGGGCCGCCAGTGCCTCCAGCACGGTGAGTGGCGCACGGTAGGGCTCATCGTCGCGTGGCCAGTGCACGATGACATCGGTGAATCCGAGGTTCGCGGCACGCCCGACCATGTCGTCGAACAGGTGCACACTTTCCAGCGCATTGCGCGGGGAGGCGTCGAGGCTGAGATACCGAGGGAAGTCGGCGCGTGCGCGTTGGGCGAGCGCCTCGTCGAGCACACGACACATCCGTGCCACGCCGCCGAACCACTCGTCGAGCGAGGATGCCGATGTACCGGTGGTGATCCAGCCGTCACCACGCTCGGCGGCGAACCGCACATTCCGGGGCCCGTTGCCCGCCAACAACAGTGGCACCCGCTCACGCACGCTGCCGCCGACCAACCGCATGTCGCGCGCCCGGTAGAACTCGCCGTCGGCGGTCACGTGGTCGACGCGCAGAGTCTGATCGAGCAGATCGGTGAACTCGTGGAAGCGGTCCACGCGCCGCCCGACGGTGACCTCGGGTTGCCCGAGCAGTGTGTCGTCGGGGGTACCACCGACACCGAGGCCGAGCAGGAACCTGTCGTCGGAGATGTCGGCGAGTGTCTGGACCTCACGAGAAAACGCCACGGGATGCCGGAAGTTGGGCGACACCACGAAAGCGCCGAGCCCGATGCGCTCGGTGATCGTGGCCGCGGCGGTCAGCGTGGGAATGCAGGAGAACCACTGTGCATCCGGAAGTCCGCCCCAGACCAGGTGATCGTAGGTCCAGGCGTGGTCGAAGCCCATCTGTTCGGCACGCTGCCACAGCGGTCGAGTCGACGTCCACGGCTGGTCGGGCAGGATGCAGATTCCGTAGCGCATGAACTGACCGTAGCGAGTGAGTGTGGTGTGGGACCGAATTCAGCCCGGCACCACGACCGCCCGTCCGCGCAGGTCGTTGGCGGCGGGCTTGCGGTAGGCGTCGAGGCCGTCGTCGAGGGCGAACTTCTCCACGGACACGTCGAGCACTCCATCGCGCGCCAACTCGAGTACCTCCATCAGTTCGCTGCGTGAGCCCCAGTATGGTGCGCGTACCGATACTTCGTAGGGCTGGGTGAACATGCCGACCTTGGCGGTGGCGGCGCCGTCACCGAGGCCGACGATGACGACATCACCCATGGTGCCCACCACACCCATCGCGATGTCGAGGGTTGGTTGAAAGCCGACGAAGTCGAAAACCGCCGTCGCCCCGTCCTTGCCGGTGATCGCGCGGACGTTGTCGACGGCATCGTCGTTGCTCAGGACGGCCTCGGTGGCTCCGACCTCCTTGGCAAAGGACAGCTTGTCCTCGGTCACGTCGAGCGCGATGATCCGGGACGGGGTCAGGTGACGCAGCAACTGGATGGCGACGTGCCCGAGTCCGCCGGCGCCGATCACCACGGCGGTGGTGCCGCCGACGAGCTTGGGCAGCGACGCCTTGATCGCGTGGTACGGGGTGAGTCCGGCGTCGGTGAGAGGTGCGGTGCGCACCGGGTCGAGATCGCCGATGGGCACCAGATGGCGCGGGTCGTCGACGAGCATGTACTCGGCCATCGCACCGTCGACGCCCAGGCCGGGTGGGGTGATCGACAGCTCGGCTGCGCGACTGCAATAGTTTTCCATCCCACGCGAACAGAAGTGGCACACTCCGCATCCCCACGGTCCGTATACCGCCACCGCGGTCCCCTCCGAGACGTTGTCCACGCCGGTGCCGGTCTCCGCGACCACACCGACGCCCTCGTGTCCTAGCGTCATCGGTAGCGGATAAGGAAAACCGTCGGCCGGCATGTTCAACACGAAGTCGTCGGAATGGCAGGCGCCGGCGGCCGACACCTTCAGCAGTACTTGGCCCGGACCTGGCGTGTGTTTGTCGACCTCGCGGAGTTCGGGTTCGGTGCCGGGCTTGACGATTTGGATGGCCTTCATACGTTCACACCTTTCGTATGCGGGTTCACCCAAGGTGTTCCCCGGTGACTGGTGACCGAAACGTGGCTGTCAGGTCTGCGGGTATCCGGCGAGCATGAGTGCCGACACTGCGCTGAGTGCCTCGCCCCATTCCCTCGTCATCGCCGGCGTCCACGCGTCACCGCCGATCTCGGTCATCGCCGCGATCATGCATTCGCCGACCGCCTCGTACATCGGTGCGGTGACACCCATCGCGGCGTGCCGCTGTCCGAGGGACTCGAGGTTGGTGGTCAACCACTCGCCGTCATCGAGGTTGTCGATTACCGACACAATGACGGTGCGCAGCATCGCCGCCTGAACCTTGTTGTCGCGCTGAAACATCGGCTCGACGTCGGGATACCTCTCGAACAGGATTTCGTAGAACCGCACGGTCAGGCCGTCGTCGGGGAGGTCCACCGACGCCAGGCTTTCTTCGAGAATCTGCTTGTCCATCACACGGTGCTCCAGATCATGGGTCAGGAATGAGCGGAGGCCAGGGCTGCGAGATGGTTGTGCGCCCACTGCACGGCGCTGACTCCGGGGGCGACCACGAAGGCCGCGTAGTTGGTGTGCACGCCGGACTGCAGAAACCTGTTGAACACGGTGATCTGCTGGCGGGCACGCTGATTGCTCACCTCACGGCCGACCGCGCCGATGCCACCCTGGGCGAGCAGTTCGTCGAGGATGGCGCCGGCCTCGGCTTGATACTGACCCATCTGGCTCGGGGTGGGGTCGCTGGTCTCGGCGAGATACCCGACGATCCGGGTCACGTAATAGTCGCGCGGCGTGTTGCAGTACAGGTCCCGTGGCGCGCAGATGCTGTAGGTGCGTGGGCTCAGGTAGCCCATACCGGACAACCGCGGTCCGCCGCTGCCCTGGCCGGTCAGTCGTGGGCCCACCAGGTTGTCCCGATGGGAGCGGCGGGGATCGGAGATGAGAACCACCCCGGCCACCTGCTCTGGCCGGATCGCGCCACGGCCGGTGCCGATCTCGGCGGCCACGTCCCCGGCCGCGTCGGCGCCCTGACTATAGCCGGTGATCGCCAACCTGGTGCCGGGACAGCGGCGCACCATGGCACGGGCCAAGCCGGTCGTGTTGGCCACCGCCTGCGCCTTGGATCGACCGTAGATGGCTGTCTCCCAAGGGAAGGCGGTCGCGCTGTAGCCGACATAGTGAACCAGCGTCCGGGGTCTGAGATCGCTGGTGATCTCACGCAGAATCCCGGGGGCGGCGGCGTCGGCCCAGGTGCCCGGAATGGCCAGGACGTACAGGTCAGGACATTTCGCGTGATGTGACGGCGCAGGAACCGCCGCCGCAGTGGCCGGCGCGACGAATCCGGCCACCACGACGACAAGCACCACGAACCAGCCGCGCACGGTCATCGTGCTTCCCCCGACTTTCGTTGGTGTACAGCGGTACCGGCCTCAGTTGTAGCGCGGGTTGTTGGCCACCGGGATGGTGATGTTGATCGGCATCCGCAGCTCGGACATGTAGAACAGCACGAACTGGCGCAGGAACTCGTCGAAGAGCCAGTACGCCTCCTTCGGCATGCCCACCTGAAGCAGTCCTTCGCGAACGAGAACGTAGGGCCCCCAGGCTGTCTCGAGTAGAGGGCTCCACACCGGCTCACGCGGGATCTCGAGCCAGTTGGCGATCTTGTCACCCAACATGAACCGGGTGAGCGCACCCAGCACGCCGCGCGACAACAGGCTCAGGTCGAGGTTCATGCCGAGATCGAGCAGAATGTCGGCGAGCTTCTTGCCCTCCGGGGTGGGGGCGAGGATCGGGTCCAACACCTGCCGGGCCTGCGCATCTGCCTGGTTCCAGGAGTTCGGGATGTACTGGTCCTGGACGCCGAGCATGTGTGCGGTGATCTGCCACGAGTGCAGGAAGCCGTCCGATTCGTCGGCGGCGATCGGCACGTTCCACCGTTCCAGCATGCGCATGACGGTGGTGGGCAGGCTGTGCCAGGTGACCATGATGTCGGCCTGGCTGATCGGGATCTTCTCCTGCGCCGAGTGGTTCCACCAGGGCGACTGCGGCAGCAGAGTGCGCACCGACGCGTGGGCCAGTCGGGTCTTGAGGCAGGTGACGATCATCTCGCCGTCGGGTCGATAAGCGTTGAGCGAACCGATGTCGTAACCGAGTTTGGCCGTCTTGGTGATGCGGTCCTTCATGTCCGCGCCACCCTGCGAGTAATAGACCGCCCGGGCTTCGCGGGGGATGACGGTGCTCATCATGCCGCTGGCGAAGCCGTACAGGACGCCGAGGTACGTGCCTCGCTTCTGGTTGAACCGCACCGCCGTCTCGAGTTTGCCGCGGTCGGTCCACGATGGCAGTTGACGCGCGTGTTCCATGAAGTCACGGAGTTCGTTCGGGAGACCGGCCGGCAACGGCTGGCCGTTCTTGGTCCATCCGCGGAGTAGTTCATTGACCCGCTGCACCTGGCCGCGCTCCAAGAGCTTCGCCACGACGGGGTCGGCCTCGTCGTCCCAGACCCCCTGGGGGTTGGCGCCGCTGCCCCGTCCGGGTACCGAACCCGCCGGTGACCACGTCCACGGTGTTGCTTGGCTGACGGTCGCGAGAGCGCCCACTGCGCCCACCGTGCCGCCGGCCTTCAACATGTTCCGCCTGCTCAGATTCTCCATTTTTCTTGGCTCCCGTCTTCGCCACCCGACTCGATGACGCCCCGATCATGATGAAGCGATGTAACAAAGGCTGTAACTCTGTTACATAGAACTATCACAGTGTGACACCACTCACAAGGCAAAGTGGTCACAGGTGTAGTCACACGTGCTGACGGCGAACGCAGAGGCCTCGCGGTATGCTTCGCGCACGACTGGCGAGGAGTGAGAGTGAAACCAGGCCAAGCTGCCGCGACGCCGGGCATCCAGTCGCCTCCGCAATCCCCATCCCTGCTGCAGCGGGCCTATGTGGCGGTGGTGGGTGGCGATTTCGACGAGCCCGACGACCCCACCCGGGCCCGGTTGCTCGACGCCGCCTTCGACCAGTTCTGCCGCATGGGCATCCAGCGATCGTCGATGGATGAGGTCGCCCGGCGGGCCGGGTTGTCCCGGGTGACCATCTATCGGAAGTTCGACACGAAGGATGCGCTGGTCGAGCAGGTCATCCTGCGCGAGTTTCGGCGGTATTTCCTGCGCTTTCTCGCCGACATCGGCGAGGCGGACACGGCGGAGGAACGCGTGGTGTTCGGCTTCGTCAGTTCCCTGCGATCGATCCTCGGCAACCCCCTCATCGGTGGCCTCATCGAGACCGAACCGACCCTGCTCGCCGGTTCGATCGGCGCCGACGACGGCCGCATGCTCGCAGCGGTCCGCCAGTTCCTCGCCCAGCAACTGCGCAAGGAGCAATCGGCCGGCAACATCGCCGCCGACCTCGACACCGAGCTGACCGCGGAGATGATGGTCCGATTCTCGAACTCGTTCCTCACCGTGCCCAGTCAACTCGTCGACGTGCACGACGACGAGCAGTTGGCGGCGATTGCGCGCCAGTACCTGGTGCCGATGCTGAATCCACCGAAACCGTGAACACGTCCGGGCACCGGTACGACATGGTCGGGCGCAAACTTCTCCTGGTGGTGGTCGGGGCGTTCGTGCTCACGGGGATGGGCGGTGCGCCCGGCGTTTCCGCGGCGCCCGCACCCGCCGGGACGGTGACCCTGTACGGCGACCGCTCGTTGTGCCGGAATGCGCAACTGCCGCGAGACAACGTGGCCTGTGCGGTCGCACTGACCCGCGAGTGGCTCGATCACACCGGACGATCCACGGCGGTCCGTCGGACGGTGGCGGTGAGCAATCCAGCACTGGGCGGTTCGTGGAATCCGCAGAACCGGGATGTGTGCGTCTACGCCGAAGTCGGTACGGTGCTCAATCTCGGTCTGCACCACTGCAACACCATCACCTTCGTCAACTGGGTCACCGATGCGGCGCTGATCCGGACGCCGGCGCGGGCGTTGACCACGTTCGTACACGAGTCCAGCCACGGCGTGCAGGAGGCCATCGGTCTGAAGCCGGTGTCGGTGACCGTTCTCGGTCCCGCCGACGCGCTGCGGCGACTCGAGTGGGCCAGTGATTGCTGGTCGGGGGCGGCGTGGTCGTGGTTCGTGCGGAGCGGCGAGATGACCGCTGCCGAACGCGATGAGGCGACGGCGTTCATGTACTCGCTGCCAGAGCGGACGTCGCATGGCAGTGGGTCCGAGCGCGGCGCGGCCTTCGAACGTGGCATTGTCGAAGGTGTCACCGCATGTGACCAGATTCTCGGCACGCCGGCCTACACCTGACCGGCATCGACAGGGGGTACCGATGACCAGCTCCGACAAGACGACCGCCTACGACTTCACCGCCACCGACATCGACGGCACTCCGGTGCCGTTGTCCACGTACGCGGGGCTGCCGCTGCTCATCGTCAACACGGCGTCGAAGTGTGGCTTCACTCCGCAGTACGAGGGCCTCGAACAACTCAACCGCGAGTTCGCGGACAAAGGGTTGCGGGTGCTGGGCTTTCCCTGCGACCAGTTCGCTCATCAAGAGCCCGGCGATGCCGAGGAGATCAAGAACTTTTGCTCGCTGACCTACGACGTGACGTTCCCGATGTTCGCCAAGATCGACGTCAACGGCTCTGAAGCGCATCCCCTCTACGAGTGGCTGCGGGCACAGAAGCGCGGTCTGCTCGGCGGCCGAATTCAGTGGAACTTCACCAAGTTCCTGATCGACCGCGATGGCAACGTGGTGGACCGGTTCGCCCCGACGACCAAGCCGGAGAAGCTGACCGGCGCCATCGGGAAAGTGCTCTGACTAGAACGGTGGCGGGCCGGCGTCGGTGACGCGTTTGCGGTTTCGGGCGCGTTCGGCGCGTCTGCGGGCGTGTTTGTTCGCCACCCGTGTGTTGACGCGGGTGCTGCGTTCGATCGTGCTGCCGGTGTGTGGGGGTGGGGCCTGGGCGGGTGCGGTGAACCGGATCCTGCGCAGCCCAGGGAACAAGTCTTCCTGGGTTTCGGCTTCGCCGGGCAACACCAGGCCTTCGGGGGTGATGTATTCGGTGACCAGCCGCCCGTCGGCATCACGCCATTGATCATCGACCCAGTCGCCGAAGGTCTTCAACAAGTGTCCGGGACGACATTTCGCGTTCAACCCCACCTCAGTGGTCTGTCCACCGTTGTGCGGACACGCGTGGTCGTACTCATCGACATGGTCGAGGTCGCCACGCCACGCCGAGGTCAGGCATCCAGGTTCGGTGCAATAGCCGTCCCGCAACCGGATGAAGGTGTCCAACGCCGCCGACGGCCGATACGGATCCGACGGCAGATGCGCCGGCAACGTGAACGTGCCATCGGGGTCCGGTTCGGTCGTGGGCGCCACCAGATAGGAGACCTTGGTGTCGGCACGCGCGGCGATATCGCGCACATGCTCGCCCGAGATCACTCCGTGGCCGTCCATGAAACCGGCATGGTTCGCCATCCCTTTCACGGTGGCCTCGTCGGCGACCACATGCAGCACCGCCCGGCTGTCCACCGGCGGCACCACCCCGGGCTCCGGGATGACCGCGGTGCAATCGTCACTACCGCAGTCGCATTCGAACATGGTGCCCGACAGCAGGCAGAACATGGCATCGGATTGTCGTTGCGGCTTGGTGCGCGGATCGTGTTCACACACACTGTCGGCCAATGCGGCCACCGCGGCGGCGGCGATCCGCACGTTCTCCGCCGACATCACCCCGGTGATCTCGGCAGTGCCGTCCTCGCGCGGGTGGGTCCACATCCGGCGGTCATCAAGGGCCTGCTGCCGACGTTCCCGCACCGCGTCGGGGTCATGACGGAACACAATCCGGTCTATCATGTCGCGGAAACGTGCCTTGCTCCAGGTCCCGTTCCGGGTCCGCAGCGTCTGTGCGATCGCCGCATCGACCAACGGCGCCGCTGACGAATCGTCGAGCAGGTCGGTCCGGCTGACCGCCTTCTGCGCGTGCCACGGCCCGATCACGCCGTCACGCAAACATTCCGACACCTCCGGCAACCGGTCCCGCAACGCGACCGCATCATTGAGCAGTGTTTCCGCGGCGCCACGAGACGTTCCGCGGAGTTTGGAGATACGTGCCGCGGCGTCGGCGAAGCCATCCACCACGAAACCGTCGGTGTCTTCACGCGCAGCGACCAGCCGGTCGTAGAGTGCTGCCACCGAACGATATTCGGCGTAGGCGAGATAGGCGCGACCGCGGTCGAGCTCGGCCATCCCGAGCAGAATGTCGTTGGTGGGGTCTTCATCCGGGTAGGCCGCATCCACACCACCGAGAAAGTCACGCGGCAACTGCGGCCACGGCGACGGCGAGGACAACACGGACGACACGAGCGCACCCTTCACGGATCTGATCACAACCAACTGATGCAGGATCATTTCCGATATGCCACCCACCGTGATCAATCCGACCCCGAGACCGGATTCAGCGAGTTCGCGCCCACCCGTTTCGCATCAACTCATCCTGCACACACCAATCTAGAACACACCACCGACAAGAATGATCACCGCAGGTCAGAGTGTCTGTT
Organism: Gordonia tangerina; assembly: GCF_021556435.1. Taxonomy (GTDB): domain Bacteria; phylum Actinomycetota; class Actinomycetes; order Mycobacteriales; family Mycobacteriaceae; genus Gordonia; species Gordonia tangerina. Next base: position 265,786 of record NZ_JAKGCU010000004.1, on the reverse strand, counting down.
TGCGAATCTCAGCGTTGCGCCCATTGGGCCAACGCGTCGACAGTGGTGACGTGGTCGACGCCCCGCAGGGCGGCGCCGTGCAGCGGCCCGTCATCGCCGTGGATTCCATCGACGACCGGTGACGGCAGGTGCTTGCGAAACGACATCAACCCGGCTCGGTAGGCCGCCTCGAAAGGTTCGGGGGCGGCCGCCCTCAGGGGGGTCGCGAGCCCGCCGAGGGTGACCATGTCGGGGTCGTGTATCGAGACAAGGCCGGCTATGCCGCGGCCGAGTGCGGCGGCCACGCGGTCGAATGCTCGCTGGTGGCGTTCGTCGGACGCCCCGGCCGAATGCTGCCGAAGAAGCTCATGGGCATAGTCAAAAGCATTGTCCGGCGGCGGTTCTCTCAGGTGCTCGGCCAATGCGCGCCCGTCGATGGTGAGATCCCAGCAGCCGTGCGCACCGCACGGACACTGCTTGGCCGGATCGCCGAAGGGTACGTGCCCGTACTCACCGGCGCCGCCATGTGCGCCGACAACCGGTACGCCGTCCACGACCAGGGCGCCACCCAAGCCCACTGCGATGATCAGGTGCAACGCCGTGCCGACACCGCGCGCCGAACCGGTGCGGGCCTCGGCCAGCCCGGCCAGGGTCGCATCGTTGGCCACCAGCATCGGGATGTCGCTGTCTGCCAACAGGTTCGCGGTCAATGGGGTGAGGTCGACGTCGGTCCAGCCCAGCGGCGTGAACTGGACCAGTCGGTCGTCGAGTACCGCACCGGCCACCGACACCGACACTGCCCGAACCCGTGACGGGTCGCGTTGAACGACGGCGCCGATCGCGTCTGCCATGTCGGCGAGCACCCGATCCGGCCCACCCCGTAACCGGCCCGCCGCGGCCTCGATCCGGGGTTCGCCACAGAGATCCGCAGTGGCCACCCGCCACCCGGTCGGGCTCAACTCCGCGATCACCACCAGCGGCCCAGCGGGATGTGGTTCGAGGATCGTCGTGGGGCGTCCGCGACCCTGCGCCGGCGCGGGTGATTCGTCGAGTAGGTCCAGTCGGCGCATCCGAGCCATCAGATCGGTGGCCGCCCCACTGCCGATGCCCAACTCCTGCGCCGCCACCGCGCGGGTGACGCCGGGGCGCGAACGCACCAGATCGATCAACCGTGCCGGTGTCGACCAACGCGCGGCGCCCGGGCCGGGAGACGGGAGTGACACCCGGACATTGTGGCATTTACATTAAACTCGAACACCGATTATATTCGTGAGATGCTCACGACCCCGACCGCTGCGCCCGACGCCCGCCAGGACGTTCGGCAACGCATGCCTGCGCTGGCAGCACTCGCGGTGGCCGGGTTCCTCGCGGTCACCACCGAGATGCTGCCCGTGGGCCTGCTCCCGGCGATCGGCGGCGCGTTCGGGGTCGACGACGCCGTCACCGGCCTGCTCGTGACGGTGTTCGCGGTGATGGTCGCCGTGTTCGCGGTTCCGCTGACCGTGGCGACGCGCCGATATCCCCGCAAGCCGCTGATCCTCATCACGGTGGCGGGCTACCTGATCAGCAACCTGCTCATCGCGTTCGCGCCCAGTTTTGCAGTGGTGGCCGCGGGCCGGGTCGTCGGCGGCGTGGCGCACGCGCTCTTCTTCTCGGTGTGCATCGGCTATGTCCCGCGATTGGTCGAACGTGGACAGGTGGGCCGAGGGCTGGCACTCGTCGCCGGTGGCACCACCGCGGGATTCGTACTGGGTGTGCCGTTGTCGACGGCACTGGGCGCCGCGATTGGTTGGCGGGGATCGTTCGCGGTGCTCGCGGTGATCGCGGCCGGTGTCCTGGTCGCGATCCTGCGGTTCCTACCGGCGGTGTCCGGCACACCCGCCGGCCGCCGCATCCAAACCTCCGGCGCCCGCTCGGCGCTCGGTGTGGTGGTCACCTCCAACACGCTCACGTTCATCGGCCAGTACACGGTGTACACCTACATCAGCGTGATCCTGCTGACCGGCGGCGCCGGCGAATCCTGGATCGGCCCGCTGCTGCTGGTGTGCGGAGTGTGCGGCCTGGCCGGTCTCGCCTGCGTCGGGCGCACCATCGACCGGCACCCGCGCACGACGGTGCTGACCGTGCTGGCGCTGTTGGCCGCCACCATCCTCGCGGTCGGCCTCACCCACGCCTGGTTCGTCGGTCTCGTTGTGGCGATCGCCCTGTGGAACGGGTTGTTCGGCGGCGTTCCCTCGATGTATCAGACGGCTGCGGTGCGCGTGTTCCATGAGGCGCCCGAGGTGGCGGGTGCATGGATCAACGGCACCTCCAATCTCGGCATCGCGCTCGGGGCCGTGCTCGGCGGACTGTTCCTCGGGTCGTCGCCGGCCATCCTGGCGTTGAGCGTGACGGCAGCCGCGCTGGTGGTCGCGGGGCTCACGGTTGCGGTGATGGGGAAGCGGGGTTTCGCGCCCTGAGGAGCGGAGCGCCGACACGTCTCACCCGACGATGAGCGGCCAGAGTCCGTCGGCGCCCGCGTCGACGGCGGCGTCGGTGATCCGCTGCTCCCAAGCGTGCACCGAGCCGAACTCCGAACACCACGCCAACGCGGGCAGCGTGAATTCATGCAGGCCGTGTTCCTGTGTTGTCCCGAGGGCCCCGTGAACCTGATGAGCGTTGCGCACCACCGTCGATGTGGCTCGCCCCGCACATGACCGGGCCACCGCGATCAGGAACGCCAGGTTCGGCGCCGACCACTCGCTGTGTACCGCCGCGGCCAGCGCGGCCTCGGTCGCCGCGCGCGCGAGCGCGGCTTCGGCCGCGGCGTCGGCGACCAGCGCCGCCACCGCCTGGAATCGCGCCAGCGGTCGGCCGAACTGTTCCCGGGCAGAGGCATGGGAAACACTCAGGGTGACAGCCCCATCGAGAGCCCCGCAAGATTGCACCGCGCGGGCCAGTGCGCCGCGCAGACCGAACCGGTCGATCACGCCCGGCGGGACGTCGACGCCGGTGAGACGATCAACGGCAACTGCGACGACGTCACGCGGCTCGCCCGCCATGTTGACGCCGGCGGTCACATCGACATCGGCGATGTCGACGTCGGCGACCTGATGGCCACCCGCGTGCGGCCAGGCAACGACGAGTTTCTCGGCGCCGGACGCCCAACCGACTCCCCGCGCGATGCCGTGTTCGTCGGTGACACACGCGGATCGTCGCGCGTCGTCTACCGGCAGGGCGGCCTCCTCCAGGAGCCAGCCGGCCAGCAGATCATGCTCGACGACGGGTGTCGGTACCCCGAACCGGGCTGCGGCATCCAGCAATTCGGCGGCGGCGAACCAGGTGGCACCGCTACCTCCGCTGGCCTCGGAACCGGTCAATCGGGCCAGTCCGACCTCGTCGAGCTGCTCCCAGAGTGCCAAGTCCCAGGTCGGCACCGTGGTGCGGTCCGGTGCTGTGGACCGCTTCCTGCGGTGCTCGACGAACACCGCCGACATCAGTTCGGCGAGTTCTTGATCCAACTCGATCATCACCGCAGCCCCAGACCGCGGGCGATGACGCCGCGCAAAACCTCGTTGGTGCCGCCGCGCAAGGTGAAACCCGGACGCTGCACCAAAGCGGTCCGGGTCAGACGGGTGTGCTCGGCCAGGGCTGGGTTGAGCCCGTCGCTCAGCGTGTCGACGAACGCGGCGATGTTGCCCTCGGTGCTGGTGCCCAGCACCTTCACCACTGCGGCTGCGGTGTCGGCAGACTCGTGGCGCGCCAACGCACCGGCGACCGCGGTGGACATCTGATGCAACCCGGCGAGCCGGGCCACGTAGCGTCCCAGGTCCGGATGGTGCGGAATCATGTGCGCCCGCGTCTGTTCTGCGGTCTCGGCGAGCAGCGGCAGGGTGGACAGGAACCGCTCGGGGCCACTGCGTTCGAAGGCGAGTTCGGAGGTGACCTGGGTCCACCCGTCGCCGATGGTGCCGAAGACCATCTCGTCGGGGACGAAGACATTGTCCAGGATCACCTCGTTGAAATGGTGCCTTCCGTCCATCGACCGAATCGGGCGGACATCGACCCCGGTGCTGTCGAGGTCGACGATGAACTGGCTCAGTCCGGCATGGCGGTGCGCGGTGTCCAGGGCCTGTGACCGGGCCAGACAGATGAACGCCTCGGCCCGGTGGGCGCCGGAGGTCCACACCTTGGTTCCCGACAGCGACCACCCTCCGTCGACACGTGTAGCGCGGGTGCGCACGCTGGCCAGGTCGGAGCCGGAATCGGGTTCGCTCATGCCGATCGCGAAAAAGCAGGTGCCGTCGGCGATCCGCGGAAGGTACCGCTGTTTCTGTTGTTCCGTGCCGTAATTCAGCAGCGACGGGACGACCTGCCGGTCTGCGATCCAGTGGGCGGCCACCGGGGCGCCTGCGGCGAGCAACTCTTCGGTGACCACGAACCGTTCGACATGCCCGCGCCCGCGGCCACCGTATTCGACCGGCACCGTCATACCCAGCCAGCCGCGTTGCGCCAGCGCTTGGGTGAAGTCCTCGTCCCACCCGGTCAGCCAGGTGTCGACCTCACGCCCGATGTGTCCGGCAGCGCGCTGCTCGGCGACGAAGGCGCGGACCTCGCTGCGTAGGGGTTCGAACTGTGCGGGATCGTCGGTGATCGGCGGGACCAGTCGGAGATCGGGCATGACCTGCACCATAACCCGTCGGGGAGTGCGAGTGCGGTGGTCTCATGGAGACCGACGGCGTGGAGAGGTGGACGATGAACGGGCGGACGATCGCGACGGCAGCACTGAGGCAGTTCACCAAGGCGCGCGTGGCGTATCTGCGGTTACGCGGTCAGACGCCCGACAGCGTCGCCGAAAAACGCGTGGCGAGCGGGACGTCGTGGGACGAGTTCTGCGACACGCTCAAAGCAGCCGGGGCGGCAATCGTCTTCCCTGGCACGCCGACCGACCCCGTCACGCAGGCCGAGGGCTATCGATACCTCAGCCGGCTCACCCGGGCCGGCCTCGAGGCCTTCGTCGAGTACGCCGATCCCACCGCGCCGGTATTGCGTCGGATGATTCACGAGACCGCCAAGATGGGATCGGACAATCCCGACAACCACTATCTCAACGCCACCATCGACGGATCGCTGGAGTACCGCATCACCGGAACCCGCGGCACCGTCGACTATCTGGGATTCGGCACCCAGGAAGGCAATTACGGTGAGGGCGGCCAAATGCCGACCACCGGATACGTCGAGGCCACCGAGCTCGCCATCGACGACGACGGTCGATTCGAACTCATCCTGTCGGCCACCGAACACCCGGGCAACTGGTTGCCGATGACTCCGCAGACCGGATTGCTGATCGTGCGACAGACCTTTGCCGACCGGACCGCCGAGGTTCCCGCCGAACTGCACATCGAACTCCTCGATGGTGCGACTCCACCGACGCCGCTGACCGCCGCCCAACTCGACGCGGGGCTCGGCAAGGCGAGCCTGCTCGTGGCCGGGGCGTCGATGCTGTTCGCGAAGTGGGCGCGTGACTTCGCCCAACATACCAACGAATTGCCGATGTTCGATCCCGAACGGTCCACGAAGGCCGGTGGCGACCCGAACATCATCTACTACCACAGTTATTGGCGGCTCGGCCCCGACGAAGCGCTCGTCATCGACGCTGAGATCCCCGTCTGCGACGGCTGGAACTTCCAGCTCGACAATCACTGGCTGGAGTCGCTGGACTACCGCTACCACCAGATCCACGTCAACAAGCACACCGCGATCTACCGCGATGACGGCAGTGTGCGGATCGTCGTCGCCCACCGAGACCCGGGGCTGCCCAATTGGATCGACACCGCCGGCCACGAGTGTGGCGCGATGACGTTTCGCTGGATAAAAGCAGACACCCATCCGCAGCCGCGGACTCGTGTGGTGACGCTGTCGGCCCTGGCGCAACTGGACTGATCCCGTGTCGAGCACTTTCGAGCCGTTTCGTCGGCGTCCGGTCCGCGCGGTCAACCGCATCGGCGAGATGCTGCAGGCGCGTGACGTCTCGGTGGTCGACCTGTCGGCGGACACCTTGCGACGACGCGCACAACGGGCCACCGGCCTGCCCTGGGATGCCGATCCGCAAGCAGACGAGGCCCTCGATGTGTTGTGTTCCTCGATCATCGATGAAGCCCGGCTGAGTCTGTTCGGCGCGTTGGTGATCCGGGCGCGACTGCACGGCATCCTCACCACCCGGTTGCGGGTGGGCGACCGGCTGCGGCGCGACCCGACGATCGGGCAGACGCCCATCACGCCGCCCATCGTCATCGCCGGGCTGCAACGGAGCGGAACCACCATGCTGCACCGGCTCATCGCCACCGACCCGGACATGCGGGCGGTCGGATCATGGGAGGTCGTCCACCTCCTACCACGCAGGCGGGAGAAGCCCGGTCGGCCGAGGATGCGCGTGGCGCAGACGAAGGTTGCCGAATGGTCGCTGCGCTATCTGAATCCGCAATTCTTCGCCATCCACGCGGTGGAGGCGGACGGACCCGAGGAAGATGTTCTGCTGCAGGAGTATTCACTTCTGTCGCAGGTGCCGGAGGCGATGCTGCACGTGCCGTCCTACGCGGCGTGGCTGCAGCAGCAGGACATGCACGCGTCCTATCGATACCTCAGAACTCTGCTGCAGATCCTGCACGCCCAGAATCCGCGACCGCGCTGGGTGCTCAAGACGCCGGCTCATCTCGAACATCTCGACTCCCTGCTCGATGTGTTCCCGGGCGCGGTGATCGTGCAGACCCACCGCGACCCGCTGCGGACCACGGCGTCGTTCTCCAGCATGCTCGCTCACGGGCACTCCATGTTCAGCGACCACGTGGACGCCGAAGGTGTCGCGCGGCACTGGCTGGCACGCAACGCGGCGATGGTCGACCGCGCCCTCGAGGTGCGCCGGCAACGGCCCGAGGTGTTCGTCGACGTCTTCTACGACGACCTCGTCGACGATCCGCTGGCGCAGGTCGCGCGGATCTACTCCGCGGCCGACATCGACCTGACCGACGGCACGCGGGCACAGATGGAGCGGCACCGGGCCGGCCACACCCAGCACGCCCACGGCGTCCACACCTACGCGCTCGCCGATTTCGGTCTCGCCGAGGATGAGGTGAACGCCGCATACGCGCGTTATCGCACCGCCTTCGACCTGTGACGCGCGTTCAGTAGATCGGGCAGGGGATGCCGGTCAGTGTTTCGGCCTTGGCCCACAGTCGGGCGGCGGACTCGAAATCGCATGCAGCGGTAGATCGTCCGAACAGCACGGGCTCGCCGCGCAGGGCCCATATGCCGTCCACGCCGACGTAGCTGCCCGGTGCGATCGGATGGGTGAGACAGTACAGGGTGGTCTGTGCGCCGGCATCGACATCGTTGGCGAACCGAGCGGCGGCGCCCTGCACCACCTTGTGTGCCATACCGAGGTGCGGTTTGTTGGAGATGTTCGAGGCCACCCAGCCCGGCGTGGTCAGCATCGCGCTCACCGGTGAGCCACTTGTCCGGAGCCTCCGGTCGAGTTCCAGGCCCCACAGCATCACCGCCAACTTGGACCGTGCGTAGGCACGCGGCGGGCTCCACCGCGACCGGGTGAGGTCGAGGTCATCGGGATCGATGGACTTCGCGCCGCGATGAGCGTCGGAGGCCACCGACACGATCCGCCGCTCGATGCGTGGCAGTAACAGATTGGTCAATGCGAACGGGCCGAGGAAGTTGGTACCGATACCCAATTCGAAGCCGTCGGTGGTGCGGCGATGCTGGTGCGGGAACACTCCGGCATTGTTGATCAGGTAGTCGATCGGACCATCGAGAGTGTCGGCGAACGCCCGTACCGACGACAGGTCGGCGAGATCGAGCGGCAGCACCTCGCAGTCGCCGCCGAACTGGTCGGCGCGCTGCATGCCGAGGTCGGTGTCGCGCACTGCCAACACCACGCGCAGCCCTGCCTGTGCGAGTGCCCGCGCGGTGGCCATCCCCAGTCCGTTGGTGGCGCCGGTGACGACCACACGTCGTCCGGCGAGAGCCGTGAGTCGGTCATTCATGCCACGAGCGTAGCGCTGACAGTTCTGGCCGCACTTGCAAGTTCTGGCCGCAGTTCCGGCCCCAAGCCGGACTCCGAAACTGCGGCCAGACCGATCAACTGTGCTTGCCCATGTAGGCGAGCATCGTGTCGCGTTGGTAGCGCGACACTTCCGCGGCGTTCTCGTTCTCGGCGAACACCGATGACACCATCACCGTATCGTCGCGATCGTAGAAGCCGAGACGCCCCAAACCGCCGAAGAACTCGTCCCAGTCGACGTCACCGTCGCCGATCTTGAGGTGCTGATGCACGCGCACGGCGTTGCCGGGCGGATTGGTGATGTAGCGCAAGCCGTGTGACCGGTGGTGGTCCATCGAGTCGGCGACGTGCACCAGGCGGAGCTTGTCGCCGGCGGCGGTCATGATCTCGGACATGTTGCCGCCCATGTGAAATGTGTGGCAGGCGACGTACACCATGCCGAGGTTCGGTGAGTTCACCCCGCGGATGATGCGGACCGCCTCCAGTCCGTCCTCGACGAAGTCGTCGGGGTGCGGGTCGATGCGGACGTCGATGCCCTCGCGTTCGATGATCGGCATCAACTCCTCCATCGAGCGGAAGAACGCGCGCTCGGATTCCTCGGCACGTTCCGGACGGCCGGAGAACTCGGTGTTCATCACGTTCACCCCGAGGTCGACGGTGATCTGGATGGCGCGTTTCCAGTTGCGCACCGCGGCTTCCCGGGCGTCTTCGTCAGGTCCCGACCAGCGCAGCACCGGCAGCACCGAGGCGACACCCACCCCCGCATCCGCACAGGCCTTGCGGAACTTCGCGACGAGATCGTCGTCGGCACGCGGGTGGTTGAAGAACGGGATGAAGTCACGGTGCGGGGTCAACTGCAGATACTCGTAGCCGAGCTCGGCGACCAGCGCGGGGAACTCCAGCAATTCGTGGCTGTGGTGAAACGGAGTCGGGTCGAGGGCGAGTTTCATCAGCGGGTTCCTTGACTGTTCGGCGGCCCGTCAGCGGGCGGTGCCGACGGAATTGGCCGACTTCAGACTCTCGGCGGCCACCTGTAGGCCTTCCAGCGCACCGAATTCGACATCCTCGTGTTCGATGTTGACCCACATGTCGGGATCGACCTTCTCCAGCGCCTGCAGGAAACGGGCCCAGAAGTCGACGTCGTGCCCGCGGCCGACGGCGACGAAATCCCACGCCGAGTCTTCCGGCCACTTGTTCACCACATGCTTGCCGCCGAGACCGGTCGGATTCTCCGACATCGGGATACGGGTGAACCGCTCGTCGAGCACACCGTAGATCTCGCAGTTCTTGTTGATTCGGGTGTCCTTGGCGGCGGCGTGGAACACCAGCGGCCCCAGCCACTCGATGGCGGCGACGGGGTCGATGCCCTGCCAGAACAGATGTGACGGGTCCATCTCGGCGCCGACATTTGTGGCGCCGACCTTGTCCACGAGACGCTTGAGCGTCGGCGGGTTGAACACCAGGTTCTGCGGATGCATTTCGATGGCGACCTTGACGCCGTGTTCGCGGGCCAGGGCGTCGATCTCTTTCCAGAACGGCACGGCCACCTCATCCCACTGGTAGTCCAGCGAATCCAGATAGCCCGAATCCCAGGTGTTGACGTGCCAGGCCGGCCACTGCCCACCCGGATGGGCCTGTGGCAGACCGGACATGGTGACCACCCGGTCCACGCCCAGCAATCCCGCGACACGGATGGCCTTGCGCAGGTCTTCGGCGTCCTCGGGGCCGACCTCGGGGTCGGGGTGCAGCGGGTTGCCGTTGCAGTTGAGTCCGGCGATCGACACGCCGGTGCCGTCGAAGGTGGCCAGATACTCCTGCGGGGAGACCGCGCCGGACAGCAGATCGTCGACCGGCAGGTGCGGGGTCGGCAGGAATCCGCCCGCATTGATCTCCGCGCCCGTCAGACCGAGGGAGCCGATGGTCTCCAGGGCCTCACGCAGGGGCTTGTCGTGCAAGATCGCGGTGTAGACGCCGAGTTTCATTGTTCAAGAACCTTTCGAAAAGTGTGTGAAGCGAGTGGATTTCAGGAGACCTTGACGGTGGCGCCACCACCGAGGGCCGATTCGGTGATCGCCGCGACGGTGCGCATGCTGTGCACGCCGGTGGCGAAGTCGGGGACCGGGGCGAGGCCGCCGTCGATTCCGGCGACCTGGTCGAGGAAGGCGCGTGCCTGATAGGCGAAGAACTCGGCCTTGCCGTGTCCGACGCCGCCGGCATCCATCGGCAGACCGCCACGGATGTAGGGGTGATCAGGGCCGATGATCACGCGACGCGGACCGGAGAGCTCGGGGCGGTCACCGACCACGGAGATCTCGTACTCGCTCGCCCGGAACAGCTGCCATGACGCCGAGCCCTGCGAGCCGAAGAGCTCGAAACCGAGACCGTCGGGCAACGCGTGGGCGACGCGGGATGCGGAGAACGTGCCCACGGCACCGTTGGCGAAGGTGGCGGTGAAGGTGGCGACATCCTCGTTCTCCACCGGTGCCATCTCGCCGGTGACCTCGGCTTTGGTGTGGCCGTAGGTGGTGCCGACCGGGACCGGACGCTCGGTGATCAGCGTGTGGAACGTGGCGCCGCTGACCTCGGTGATCGGTCCGCACACGAACTCCGAGAGATCGATCAGGTGGCTGCCGACGTCAGCCAGCGCCCCGGTGCCGGGTCCGCCGCGATGGCGCCAGGTGATCGGCGACGACGGGTCGAGGCCGTAGTCGCACCAGTAGTGGCCGTTGAAATGAACCAACTCGCCGACGGTGCCGGCGGCCAGTTCACGACGGATCTGCTCCACGGCGGGCGAGCGACGGTAGGTGTAACCGACCACGGCCAGGCTGTCGGCGCGCTCGGCCGCGAGCAGCATCGCCTCGGCATCGGCAGCCGAGCCGGCCAGGGGCTTCTCGCACAGAACGTGTTTGCCGGCGGCCAGCAGGCCCTCGACCATCTCACGGTGCAAGTGATTGGCGACGACGACGCTGACCACGTCGATGTCCGACGCCTCGGCGATGGCCTGCCAGTCGTATTCGGCGCGTTCGTAGCCGTAGCGCTTGGCGGTGTCGTCGGCGACGGCCTTGTTGGCGTCGGCGATGGCCACCAACCGCACGTCGGGGCGGTGGGTGCCGAACAGGGTGCTCGCCATCCGGTAGCCCGCGGCGTGCGCGCGGCCTGCCATACCGCCGCCGATGACGGCGACGCCGATCGTTCTGTCAGTCACTGGCCAGCTCCTTCGTGCTGATTCCGGCTCCCTCGCCGGGTGGTCGAAGTCTCAACTTGTCCGGTCTACTAAACCGGTCTAGTTCCGCTACTATGAGCCCAGTCACAGGGGTGTGTCAAGCCCCGGGTCTGAAGCAATCGGATGGGAGTGTGCAGAGGTGGCGAACGGGTCGAGCCGACCGACGATGCAGGACGTCGCGGATCGTGTCGGTGTCTCCAAAGCGACCGTGTCGCTGGTCTTCCGGAAGGCGCCAGGGGTCGGCGACAAAACGCGCGAGGACGTGCTGGCTGCGGCCGACGCCCTCGGCTACCGGATGAACCGTGCGGCCGCGCTGATGACTGCTCGCCGGTCCCATCTGCTCGGTGTGGTGGTGCAGATTCGCAACAGTTTTCACGCCGAGATCGTCGAGAGTATCGTGTCCGCGGCGGATCTGGTCGGATACGAGACCGTGCTGGGGGCGGTCACGCCCACCCACGACGAGCGCCGGGTCATCGAGACGCTGATCGACTTTCGCTGTGAGGGAATGCTTCTCATCGGTCCGGAGCTGGAGACCAAAGCCATCGTCGGACTGGGTGAACAGCTGCCGACCGTGGTGGTCGGTCGACGGATGAGCTCGGCGTCGATCGACGTGGTGCGCGCCAACGACGGTCGCGGCATCGGTGCGGTCGTCGATCACCTGGTCGGTCTCGGTCACCGCCGGATCGCGCATGTGGCGGCGGGGCCCGGTGTGATCGCGAGCGATCGGCGAACCGGCTTTCTGCGCGCCATGCAACGGCATCAGCTTGATCCCCGTGGCGCCGTAATCGACGCCGGCGGCTACACCGAGGACGCGGGGATGGCGGCCGCTCGTGACATGGTCGGCGCTGCGATGCCCACCGCGATCGTCTGTGCCAATGACCGGCTCGCCGTCGGGGTGCTCGATGTGGTGCGACGCGCCGGCTACGACGTGCCGGGGGAGGTGTCGATCACCGGATACGACGACTCTGCCCTGGCGAGGCTCGCGAATGTGGACTTGACCACGGTGAGTCAGCAGCCTGGCGCGCAAGCCGAGCAGGCCGTGGCGGCCGTGGTCGAGCGCCTCGACGGCCGGCGCGCCCGCCGCGCGTCGTCAGTGCTCGTACCCAAGCTCGTCGTGCGGTCGACCAGTGGCCCGGCACGTTTGTCCGAACTTGGCGTGCCATGACGTTTATTGGCTCGTTCACGTCGCGCCGGCAGCCCTCTCCGGCAGACCCGAGCTTGGATCGACGGTCTCATCGTCGACGTCTGCTGCATTACGGGAATCGACCATCCGCTGCTGATCGGCGCTGAGCGTGTTCAGCGCGACCTCCTTGATGAACAGGATGGCGATGAGACTCAGGCCCGCCATCACCGCGGCAACCAAGAAGATGCGTGCGGTGCCGTCGCCGTAGGCGCCGCGGACGATATCGGCGATCGGTGTGGGCAACTCGTTGAGGTTGGCGAGCCCGGCCGTGGCACCATCTGACTGGCTGGCGCCGACCCCCAGCGCCGACAACCCTCGGGCGATCAGATCGGTGACGTGATTCGACAACACAGCGCCCAGCACGGACACACCGGCGGCGCCGCCGAGGGAGCGGAAGAACGCGACGGTTGACGTGGCCGAGCCGAGATCGTCGGGCCGCACATTGTTCTGCACGGCAAGGACCAGATTCTGCATGGTCATGCCCATGCCGACGCCGAGGATGAACAGGAACCCACCCAGCAGCACCATGTTGGTGTGGGCGTCGATCGTCGACAACAGGCCGAAGCCCAGCGTCATCATCGCCGCGCCGACCACGAGGTAGATCTTCCATCGCCCGTAGCGGGTGATCAGCGAGCCGGACACCGATGCGGACACCATCGACCCGATGACCATCGGCAAGGTCAGCAGGCCGGCAGCGGTGGGCGAATAGCCACGCGCGATCTGGAAATACTGACCGAGGAATAGCGCCCCACCGAACAGGGCGACGCCGACGGCGACGCTGGCCACGGTGGCCAGGGTGATGGTGCGGTCGCGGAACAGGTAGAGCGGGATGATCGGATCGGCGACCCTGGTCTCGGTCCACACCGCGACGGCCAGGAGGATCACGCCGAGCGCCACCAGGCCATACGAGAAGCCAGATGCCCAGTCGAAGCTTTTGCCGGCCAGTGTCACCCAGATCAGCAGGGTGCTGACCCCGGCGGCGATCAGTGCGGCGCCCACGTAGTCGATGCGGACGTCTTTGCGGACGTGGGGCAAATCGAGGGTGCGCTGGATGACGAACAGCGCGATCACCGCGAGAGGGACGCAGACGTAGAAGGTCCACCGCCAGCCGAGCCAGCTGGTGTCGACGATGACGCCGCCGATCAGCGGTCCGGCAACGGTCGCGACCGACATGACCGCGGCGATGGGCCCCTGGTAGCGACCGCGTTCACGCGGGCTGAACATCGACGCGATGACGATCACCACCAGTGCCTGCAGGCCACCGAGGCCCAGGCCCTGGATGACGCGGAAACCGATCAGCATGCCGACCGATTGAGAAAGTCCGGCCAGGATCGAGCCGAGGGTGAACAGCACCAGTGAGAGCTGCACGAGCAGCTTCTTGTTCACCAGATCCGACATCTTGCCCCAGATGGGGGTGGTGGCCGTGGACGCCAGCAGCGTCGCCGTGACCACCCAGGTGTACTGGTCTTGCGTGCCGTGCAGGTCGGTGATGATGACGGGTAGCGCATTGGACACGATCGTCGAGGACAGGAAGGCCACGAACATCCCGAGCAGCAGGCCGATCAGTGCCTCGATCCGCTGGCGATGGGTCATGGGTTCGTCTGGGGGCGAGGCCGGTGCGCCGACCTCGTATGCGGCTGTGCTCATTGGATGTCTCCTCGGGTTCGATCGGGCACCCGCGAGGAAACCCGGGAGGGGTGAGATGCGGGCGAGAGTGCGCCGGAGTGCGGCGCGCAGCGAATAGTTGAGTACCGCAACTATCTAGCTGGTACTTGCAACCTTCAACTATCTGGGGTTATTCCTCGGGGTCGGAGGAGACGTCAGCGGTGTCGACGGCAAGGCGATGTAGCAGGTCAGCGAGTTGACGGACATCGTCCGGGTTCCAACGGGACAGACGCTCACGCCAAACCGCGGTCGCGGTGGTGGCCACCTCGTCGAGCCGTGAGCGCCCCTCGTCGGTCAACGCGACCAGGCGAGCGCGAGCGTCGTCCGGGTCGGGATGGCGCTCGACCAGACGTAGCCGAACCACCGAGTCGATCTGCCGGGTCAGGGTCGATTTCTCCAACCCGAGGTCGGAGAGCAGGTCCGACATCCGGATCGCGTCGTGGCGGGACAGCAGCACCAGCAACGGGTAGCAGGTCGGGTCGAGCCGAGGATGGATTGCACGGGCACGTGCGCGCATCTGGATGCGGCCGCGGCGCCAGATGTCGGCGAACTCGGCTTCCAGGTCGGTGATCGGATCCGATCCCATCGGCGCCGTGGTCCTTCCCCGCGAATTGTGATCGGTGTTGTGGTCGAACCCCGACCGATCACACACTACCGACCCCGCGTCTGGGCGCCGACCGCAGCGCAATGGCACGGAATGGAACACGACGCAGCGATGCCGCGTTGGACCTCGGTGGTCGGTCGAGAGGCGCCGACCGGAGAGGACCATCGCCACCATGACCGTCGCCGTCGACATCTGGACCGACATCAACTGTCCGTTCTGCTACCTCGGAAAGCGTCGTTTCGAGTTGGCCCTGGCCGAATTCGCTCATCGCGACGAGATCACCGTGGTGCACCGGTCCTTCGAACTCGATCCGACGATCCCCGCCGGCACCAGCGGAACAGTCGAAGAACACATCGCGCACAAGTACGGCATCCCGGTGGAGCAGGCGCAGGCAAACGAACGCGGCATTGCGGCTCAGGCCGCCGAGATCGATCTGCCCTACCAGGCCGGCGGCCGGGACTACGGCAACAGTTTCGACATGCATCGCCTACTACATCTCGCTGCCGCGCACGGCAAACAGGATGTCATGCTCGATGGCCTGTATGCGGGCAACTTCGCCGACCCGTCCCCCGTCTTCGGCGACCGGGAGCGACTTGTCGCGATCGCGGTGTCCGCGGGCCTCGACGAGTCGGAGGTGCGGTCCACGCTCGATGACCCGGAGGCCTACGCCGACGATGTCCGCCGCGACGAGCAGCAGGCCCGCGAACTCGGGGTCACCGGTGTGCCGTTCTTCGTATTCGGCGGAAAGTATGCGGTGTCCGGCGCCCAGCCGACCGAAACCTTTGCGCGCGCACTGCAACTGGCGTGGGAGGAGCGGCCCGTCACGATCGTCGGTGATCAAGACGCCGCCGCATGCGGTCCGGACGGTTGCGCCGTACCCAGCCCAAGCTGAGACCGCGGGCCACTGACAGCACGGCCGGGGCCCGGGCGATGATTCCGGCAAGTACGACAAATGCCGCGACACGTGCGGAAATGGGCGTCGACGAATCCCTGCGGATCGAACATGGCGCTCCTAGAGTTAGCTCCAGTCCGCAGACTCGCCGAGAGCCCATCTCGCGCGAGTCGCCAGCCGAGCACGGTCGGGTAAGGGGTCGCTGTCATGTCCACGCCAGGCTCCACTGTGAAGGGTTCGTCGGCGAGCCTGCGTGAACTCACCATCAGGGGCATCATTCTCGGTGGTCTGATCACCCTGGTGTTCACCGCCGCGAACGTCTATCTGGGCCTCAAGGTGGGCCTGACCTTCGCCACCGCGATTCCCGCCGCGGTCATCTCGATGAGCATCCTGCGGTACTTCGCCGATCACTCCGTCGTCGAGAACAACATCGTGCAGACGATCGCGTCGGCGGCCGGAACTCTCTCGGCGATCATCTTCGTGCTGCCGGGCTTGATCATGATCGGGTGGTGGACCGGGTTCCCGTACTGGACGACGGTCGCGGTGTGTCTGATCGGCGGCATCCTCGGCGTGATGTACTCGATCCCGTTGCGCCGCGCGCTCGTCACGGGATCTGATCTGCCCTATCCGGAGGGTGCGGCCGCCGCCGAGGTCCTCAAGGTCGGTGACACCGCGCAGGGTGCCGAGGAGAACCGCCGCGGCCTGCGTGTGATCGTGGTGGGCGGCGTTGTGTCTGCGGTCTTCTCGATCCTCACCCAGACCAAGCTCATCGCCGGGACCATCTCGGGGTATGTGCGGATCGGTCAGGGTGGCACCACATTCGGTGCGGGTCTGCTGTTCTCGTTGATCGGTGTCGGACATCTGGTCGGCATCACCGTCGGTATCTCGATGCTGATCGGACTGTTCATCTCCTACGGTGTGCTGCTGCCGATCCGGACGTGGGGCGATCTTCCCCCGTCCGGCTCGATCGCCGACGTCGTGGACAACGTCTTCACCAACGATGTGCGGTTCATCGGGGCCGGAGCGATCGCGATCGCGGCGATCTGGACGCTGCTCAAGATCATCGGGCCGATCGTGCGCGGTATCAAGGATGCGTTGGTCTCCACCCGCGCCCGTCGCGCCGGTTCGACGGTGGACCTCACCGAGCAGGACATCCCGATCACCATCGTCTCCGGTGTCGTGTTGGCGTCGTTGATCCCGATCGGTTTCATGCTGTGGGACTTCGCGGCCAACACCGTGTTACACGGCAGCGCGGCCGGGATCATCACCGCGAGCATCATCTTCGTGTTCCTCATCGGCTTGATCGTGGCATCGGTCTGCGGGTACATGGCCGGTCTGATCGGGTCGTCGAACAGCCCGATCTCGGGTGTCGGGATCGTGGTGGTGCTCGTTGCGGCCGTCGTCATCAAGATCACCTTCGGTAGCGCGAATGACGAACAGTCCGCGGCGCTGGTCGCCTACACATTGTTCACCGCCGCCATAGTGTTCGGCGTGGCCACCATTTCCAACGACAACCTGCAAGATCTCAAGACCGGTCAGCTGGTCGGTGCGACACCGTGGAAACAGCAGGTGGCGTTGGTGATCGGCGTCATCTTCGGCTCCGTGGTGATCCCGCCGGTGCTGCAGCTGATGCAGACCGCGTTCGGGTTCGTCGGTGCGCCGGGAGCCGGCGAGGACGCGTTGCCCGCGCCGCAGGCCGGATTGATCTCGTCACTGGCCGAGGGGGTGTTCGGCGGCGACCTCGACTGGGCGTTGATCGGGGTGGGCGTCCTCATCGGCGCGGTGGTGATCATTGTCGACGAGGTGTTGACCCGCACCGGAAGCAGATTCAGCGTTCCGCCACTGGCGGTGGGCATGGGCATGTACCTGCCGATGTCGGTGACGCTGATCATTCCGATCGGCGCATTCATCGGGCGCGCCTACAACAAGTGGGCCGAGGGGACCGGCAGGAACGTCGAGCGGAAGAAGCGCATGGGCGTGTTACTCGCGACCGGCCTCATCGTCGGCGAGAGTCTGTGGAATGTGGTGTTCGCGGCCATCGTCGCGTCCACCGGGGATGACACCATCCTGGCGTTGCCGTTCATCGGGGACGGCTGGGAGACCGGCTCAGAGATCCTCGGTGTGGTCGCCTTCGTCGCGGTGATCGCCTGGCTCTACCGGTGGACACGTCAATGGGCGGACAAGGAGACGCCGGGCCCCGACGCGGCGAAGCAATCCTCGTCGTGAGTTCCTAGGCCGCGCACTCTCCGATGGCCTGATCGAGCATCTCGAGCCCGGATCGCAACTCGTCGTCGGTGGCGGTCAGGGGCGGTGCGATACGGAAGATGCCGCCCATGCCCGGTAGCTGGACGACATTCATGTGCAGGCCGAGATCGTAGCAGCGGCGCGTCACCGCAGCGCCGAGTTCGTCTGCGCCGGTCTTGTTGTCGCGATCGGTGACCAGTTCGATGCCCTGCATCAGGCCGCGACCGCGGACGTCGCCGACCACGTCGTGGCGACCGGCGATGGACAGCAGACCGTCGCGCAGCAAGGCGCCGGCGCGGCGGGCGCGATCATCGAGTTCGTCGCGGATCAGTACGTCGAGCACGGTGTTGCCGACGGCTGCCACGAGCGGATCGGAGACATGTGTGGTGAAGAACAGGAACCCGCGTTCGTGGGCGATGGCCTCGATCTCGGTCGACGTGATCGTCGCGGCGAGAGGCAATCCCGCGCCCAGAGTCTTCGACAGCGTCAGGATGTCTGGGACCACCTGATCCCGTTGGAACGCGTACCAATCACCCGTCCGGCACAGCCCTGTCTGCGCCTCATCCAGGATCAACAGCATGTCGCGCTGCTCGCACTTGTCCTTCAGCGCGCGCAGATATCCCGGCGGCAGGTCGATCACACCACCGGAGGAGAGAATCGGTTCTACGATGCATGCCGCCAGTGAGCCGATCGACTGCGCGTCGATCATCTCGAAACCGAAGTCGAGTTGACGCTGCCAGTCCAGCGAGCCGTCGGGGTGGGTGAAGTCCGGGCGGTAGGCGTTCGGGGTGGGTAGTGCGAGGTTTCCCGCGGCGACCGGCCCGTATCCCCGTCGGCCGGAACTGTAGGTGGCGGCTGCGGCGGCGTGGGTCATGCCATGCCATGACCGGGTGAACGACACGATCTCGTGCTTGCCGGTCACAAGTTTCGCCATCCGGACCGCGGCCTCGTTCGACTCGGCGCCGGTGGTGAGCAACAGGACCTTCTCGAGCGGTTCCGGGAGCGACTCGGCCAAGCGTTGTGCCAGTTGCACGACGGGTGTCGAGAGCATGCCGCTGAACAGGTGATCGAGCGTGCCGACCTGCTCGCGGACGGTTGCGACGATGTCGGGATGGGAGTGGCCCAGGATCGCCGACATCTGTCCCGACGTGAAGTCGAGGAGTGCCCGCCCGGATTCGGTGTACACGTACGAGCCGTCGGCGCGCGAGATCAGGTCGGGAGAGAACGAACCGCCGTACCGGACGAGGTGGCGGGTGGGGTTGCTCGACATGCCACCCACCGTACGGCCGGCCGGGTCGTAGGCTGCAAGCGAGACCATTCGACGCAGAAAGGCCGACGACGTGCCCGAACCCCTCGACATCGACATCTCCGACGGCGTGGCCGTCTGGACCATCAACCTGCCGCAGGTCGGCAACGCGATCACCGGAGCCGAGGTGATCACGGCATTCGAACGGGCCGTGGACGAGGCGAACGCGGACCCCGCGGTGCGCGTGGTGATCCTCACCGGGGCGGGACACATCTTCTCGGCGGGCGGCAACGTGCGGGAGATGGCCGACGGTCAGGGCTTGTTCGGGCTCGAGGCCGTGGATCAACGTCATGGCTATGCCGATGGCATCCAACGTATCCCGCGGGCGCTGCACCGGTGCGAGGTGCCGGTCATCGGGGCGATCAACGGCGCAGCGGTGGGCGCGGGGTGCGACCTCGCGATGATGTGCGATATGCGTGTGGCGGCAGAATCCGCGTTCTTCGCGGAGAGTTTCGTGCAGCTGGGACTGATCCCGGGTGACGGCGGCTCGTGGTTTCTGCAGCGCGCCATCGGCTACGAACGGGCCGCCGAGATGACCTTCACCGGCGACCGGGTGGATGCGGCGACCGCCCTCGACTGGGGCCTCGTGGGCCGGGTCGTTTCCGACGACGTCCTGCTCGACGAGGCGACCGCACTGGCCCGACGCATCGCAAAGAACCCGCCGCACGCGTTGCGGATGGCGAAACGATTGCTCACCGAGTCGCGCACCGGCTCCTTGGATTCGACGCTCAATCTGGCCGCCGCGATGCAACCGCTGGCGCACCAGACGACCGAGCACAAGGAGCGGGTCGCGCGGTGGGCGAAACGGTGATCTCGATACGCCACTCACTCCGTTCGCCGCTACTCGATCCGAGGATCTCGATACGCCACTCACTCCGTTCGCCGCTACTCGATCCAAGGATCTCGATACGCCACTCACTCCGTTCGCCGCTACTCGATCCGAGGATCTCGATACGCCACTCACTCCGTTCGCCGCTACTCGATCAGCGGTAGGGCGCGCTCTCGGTAACAGCTGGTCGAGTAGTCCGAGGCGCTAGCCGAGGACGTATCGAGACCAGTGACACCACCACGCCTACCCCTGCCGCGGACGCGCAACGAACTCGGTGGCGGCCGCGGCAGCGAGTTCGGCAGCCGCAACGAGCTCGTGGCCCGACGCCAGATGAGCCCCCAGGATCCCGGCGAACACATCACCCGCGCCAGTGGTGTCCACCGCGCGGACCTGCTCGACGTCTATGCGGCGCACCGCCGAGCCCTCGGCCACGACAACGCCGTGCGCGCCGAGAGTCATCACCGCAGAGCGCGCGACCCTCAGCAACGAACGCGCCGGCGCGACAGGATCGTCGTCGACATCCGGTGCGTAGAACCTCGCCTCGTGCTCGTTGACCACCAGCGGATCCGCAGCGGCGAGCACGTGTGCGGGCAGATCGGCGACCGGGCTCGGATTCAGCAGAAACCGTCGGTCGTGCCGCGAGCACCAGTCCGCAACGGCCTCGGTGACCTCGGGCGGCGACTCGAGTTGGGTGAGAACGACTCCTGGGAGCGTGGCGTCGAGAGCGTGGAGTGCGTGCTCCGCCGTCAGCTCCCGGTTGGCACCGGCCAGCACGATGATCCGGTTGTCGCCGTCGTCATCGACCTCGATGAACGCCCTCCCGCTGGCCTCGTGGGCCCGGAGCACATGGGACACGTCGACTCCGCCGGCACGCTGCGCGGCCAGGAGTCGCCCGCCGTCCTCATCATCACCGACGGTCCCGATCAGAGCGGTGGGCGCATGCCGAGCTGCCGCGAGCGCCTGGTTGGCGCCCTTGCCGCCGAGGCGCTGCGACACCGACCGCCCCAGGATCGTCTCGCCGGCCTCGGGCATCCGCTCCACCTGGATGATCACGTCGACGTTGAGCGTGCCGACCACCGCGACGTCGACGGGGGAGTTCATAGGGGTCAGTATCCTCAGTGTCCGTCGCTCTCGAGGAACTTCGGATGGTCCAACCGCCAGGTGAGCACCGCCACGACCACCGCGACCGCGGCGAGCGTGAGCAGTGAATTGCGTTCGTCAAAGGCGTTGAACAAGATTCCGCCCACGATCGCGCCGGTCAGGAAGCCCGCGTAGGTGCTGGCGTGCGCCACCCACCCCCATCGCTTCCGGCCGGCGAGATGCAAACCGATGCCCTGTCCGATCTTGACCAGCGTCCCGGTGACGTACGACAGCGGCATCACGACCTCGCCTTTGCGGCTGATGGATGTGTTGAGAGCGCCGAGCCCGAACGCGAGGCACAGCACCGGCGCTATGCCGAACTCGTCCTTGGGTGAGTTCAGGGTGGCGTCGGAGATCGACGCGGCCACGGTCGAGGCGGCCGTCAGCACGGTTGCGCCGTGGCGGGCTTTGCGCCAGAGATGGATTCGTGCGAGCGTGGCAACGATCACGCCGAGCACGAAGGTGAGTACGGTGACCAGCGCGGTGAAACCGAGGACGTGGGCGCCTTGGATGTGTTCGAGGACCATCCGTTCGGTGTTGCCCGTCATGAAGGTGACATACCAGCCGGAGGAGTACAACCAGGCGGCGGCGCCGGTCGCGCCGGCCAGTCCCGCCAGTACCGCGGCCAGGAGCATCTCGCGGCTGTCGTAGAAGGGGCCCAGGACTTCCTTGCGCGTCTGTGACGTGGGCGGCGCGTGGGTGGTGGTCATCTCGTCGACTCCAGTCGTGGTCGGTGGTCGAGCGTCTGGCCTTCGCCGACTGTTGGACTCGTCGGGCATCTCCAGCCCACCCGAAGCGCGCGGCCCGCGCCACGTGAAACCGACCACAGACGGACCCTCTGGACGCGCGGCCACACACCTCGCCGAACAGCGGTCTACCGATAGTGGACCATGTTTTACATCACTAAACGGTCCTGTCATCCCCGTGTAACACGAACTGGGTTTCATGAGGTCGAACAAAGTCCACTGATGTTAGCCATGTGCGTCAGTGGTCACGAAATATCGATCGAGGAGGACCTATGAGCGTCGACAGCACCGAGACCACTGCGGCACCGTTCCTGGTGACCAGCGGCGCGTGGCAGAACCTGCCCAAGATGCCGGAATCGGAGTATCCCGGCACCCAGGGGTTCATCGGCGACGTCTACGAGAACCCGCAGGGCAGCGTCATGTGCTCGGGATACTTCGAACTGCGCCATACCGACGAGCCGCTCTACTACGAGTACGAGTACGACGAGATGAAGGTCGTCCTCGAGGGTGAGTTCCTGTTGGAGAACAAGGAGACGGGTCAGACTCAGGTCGCGAAGGCAAAGGACGCCATTTTCTTCCCGAAGGGTTCCAAGATCTACTTCAGCACCCCGAGTTACGCGCTGGCGTTCTACGCCGGCCACCGCGACGCCGACCTGCTCTGAGGCTCCATGTCGCAGATCGCCTATTCCAGCATCCCGGCGTGGGCTCGCCCCGCCGCACCGACCGATGATGTGCCGTTCGACCTCTCGGGTCGTTCGTACATCATCGTCGGTGTGGGACCCGCCGCGACCGAACCGGTGCACCGCTGGGCCACGACCGTCGGGAGCGACAACCTCTGTTGCGCTCTGACATTCGAGGACGTCGACCAGGCGACAGCCACGCTTCGTCACGAACTTCTCCGGGCGCGGGTCGGGGTGCGGGTGGTCATCCTCGCCCCGCGCGGCGCGGCGCTCGCACTGCGCGGGGTTGCCACCACCGCCGGTCTCATGGATGACGAGATCGGCGTGACCGTGGTCGGCGTCGACGCGATCGAGGTGTTCTGTTCGCATTGCACGGCGCTGACCCGCACCGACCTCGGGGTCGACGACGTCATCGACTGTGCGGGGTGCGGCCGCCACCTGCTGATCTACCACCACGTCTCACGCCGGTCCGGGCACTACCTCGGCTTCATGGTCGACGCCGAGACCGCTTCGGTTGCAGAAGGAGTGAAGCAGTGACCATCGCCATCTCCGGAACGTCGACGGGTACGGCGCGTGCCGAATCGTCGACGTTGCGCCTCGTGGTCAGCGCCATCGAGGATGCGGCACCGGGTATTCGGAGCTTCACCCTCGCCGCCCCCGACGGGGCCGAGCTTCCCGGCTTCGTCGCGGGCAGCCATCTCGTGATCACTGCGGGTGAACGCACCAACGCCTACAGCCTCACCGGCGACGGAGTGGCGCCGAGGCGTTACTCGATCTCGGTGCTGCGTCTGCACGACGGTCTGGGCGGATCACGTTGGATGCACGATGCGGTGTCGGTGGGCGACGTGGTCGATGTCGAGATCCCGCGCAGTGCCTTCGCACCCGAGGCGCGCGCCGCCAAACATCTGCTCATCGCCGGTGGTATCGGGATCACCCCGATCCTGTCGCATCTGCGTGCGGCGCGACGATGGGGACGTGATGTCCAGGTGCTGTACTCGTTTCGCGAAGGCCGGGCCGCGCACGTCGACGACATCGTCGCACTGGCCGGTTCGCGCGCGGAGCTGTTCACCGATCAGCCGGCCTTCGTCGAACGACTTGCCGAGACCCTGATCGATCAGCCGATCGGGACACACCTGTACGTGTGCGGACCGGCGGGGATGATCGACCACGTCGTCGACGCCGCGGCCCGACTCGGCTGGCCGGCATCACGCATCCATTTCGAACGCTTCGGCACCGATGCGCTCGACGCAGGCGACCCGTTCACCGTGCACCTCACCGAGTCCGACACCACAGTCGACATTCCCTCGGGCACCTCGGTTCTCGAAGCACTCGAGGCCACCGGTCGTGACATCCCCAATCGCTGCCGGCAGGGGGTGTGCGGCGAATGCCGCCTGCCGCTGTCGGGGGGAGCCGCACTACACCGAGATCTGTACCTGACCGATGCGGAGAAGAGCGCCGGGGACGCGTTCATGCCGTGCGTCTCCCGCGCCGCCGAAGGCACCATTCTGGAGGTACCACTGTGACCACCGCGCCGACCGAGTCGCCCACCGATTCCGCTCTGGTGACCGGTTTCCCGTTCCCGTTCGTCGACGACCACTACCGCTACAGCACCAACGTCGAGCCCGCCGACCACACCGTGACGACTGCCGCCGGCCAGTGGGGCGATGTCGTCATTGACGTCGACTCCGAGTACCAGGCCGAGATCGACGAACGCGCAGCAATTCTCGCGGTCGATCCCTCGCGTTCGGCCCTGCTTCCCCACATGCGTCCGGCCGCCTGGGACGCGATGGTGACCATCATGCGTGAGTTGGCGACCGCGTATCCGGACGAGTTCGTGCTGCGCACCGCAGGCGACCACTGGCAGTGGGAGAACCACAAGCTCGGGGTCGCCGACACCTTCTCCTATGGCGACGACACCACACTCCCCAGCGATCCGCTGAGCTACATCTGCGGACAGATCCAAGAAGACGTCGTCCTCCTCGACCAGCGCGACGGCCAACTCTTCGCCGACGCCGGGGTGGTCACCTTCGCCGCGGACTGGAGCTTCGGATTCGACGTGGGTATGGCCTTTCTGGAGATCCACGGACCGGTGCCACGGGTGCGTGAGGAAGGGGTGATCACCCGTGCCCACGAGTTCATCAAACGTCTCCAGCCGCATCGGCCGTATCGCCGCACCAATTGGACCCTGACGATCGGACGCCGCCTGGATGTCTCCACCGAGCGTTACCCGGAGTGGGGACCGGACCGGGAGATGATCCAGCACGTCGACGACGAGACCTTCGGTCGACTCGTCCACCTGCGGGTCGAGGTGCAGCACCTGATCCGGCTGCCCGACTCCGGCGCCGTGATGTTCCTCATCCGCACCTACATGCTGCCGCTGGAAACCCTTGCCGCCGTGGAACCTTGGCGGCGGCGGACCGCCGAGGTCGTCGCCGAGCTCCCCGACGACATGGCCGACTACAAGGGCATCATCAAGTACCGCAGTCGTGCTGCGGAATGGTTGCGCGCCGCGCAGGTTGCTCCGGCAGCGCCGGAGATCGACGAGCGTCCCGGCGAAGGGCTGCCCCAGTGGCCCGCAGTGCCCGATCCCGTCGATCCGGGTGCGGCGTCATTCCTCATCGTCGCCGTTGGCGATGACCCGAAGACCGGCGAGGTGGCAGGCGGCTGGGTCACCGCGGCCGAACCGATCGGCCCCACCCGACTAGTCGTCCTCGACGCATTGAGCGAGAACGAGGACCGTGCCGCCCTGCAGTCGGCGCTCGAGCGGGCGACCACCGGTGTCCGCATCCACCTGGTCGGCGGGCAGTACGACGTGCTGACCGCGCTTGCGGTGGCCCGCGAATCCGGCGCCGTGGCAGCGGAACTGTCCGCGTTCGTCGTGCACACCCGCGACCTGCCCGTCTACTGCGCGCAATGCCGGGACACCTTCCGCGTCGTCGGCGCGCCCGGCGAGGCCGCTGCCTGTCCCGGATGTGCTCGGACGTTGGAGGTCCACCAACACCACTCCGCCGTCCGCGGCGGATTCCTCGCCTCCTCGGCCGAGCCCGGAGCCGTCTCATGACGATCGCCGCCGAGGCGCCGGCCGGTCACCTGCACCCTGGCAACACCACCTCGATCCGACCCATGCGCGTGGTGGCGATCACCCGACTCACCGACGCCATCAGCCACTTTCGGTTGGTCCCGGCCGACGGGGCACCGCTGACACCGTTCGTGCCGGGCAGTCACCTCATCGTCACGGCCGGCGCCCACCGCAACGCCTATTCCCTGGTCGATGACGGCTTCCTGCCCACAAGTTACGGCATCTCGGTGTTGCGCCGGAACGGTAGCGATGACTCGGATCGTGGTGGCTCGGACTGGATGCACCGCAACGTGTCCGAAGGAACGGTGCTCGACGTCGAAGGGCCGCGGTCGATGTTCGCACCCGTCTGGAATCAGCGTCACGCACTGCTCGTCGCCGGAGGGATCGGCATCACCCCGGTCCTGTCGCATCTGCGCTCGGCGCTGCGACGTGGAACCTCGGCCGAGGTGATCTACTCCTATCGGCGCGCCGGTGGCGCCCACCTCGATGAGCTGCGAGACCTGGCCACCCATCCCGACATCGGTCTGTACGAGGTCTCCGGCGCCGACGACACCCGTTGGCTGCTTGCCGAGCGGTTGGCCCAACAACCGCTCGGCACCCACGCCTACGCCTGCGGTCCGGCGCCGATGTTGGAGACCTACCTCGAACTCGCCAGTGCCGCGGGGTGGCCCACCTCCCGAGTCCACCTCGAACGCTTCGCCGCGCCCGAACAGGATCCCGGTGATCCGTTCACCGCGACAGTGCGCTCGACCGGCGCCCGGATCGACATCCCCGCCGGCATGTCGCTGCTACAGGGCCTGCTCGATCACGGCGTGCCGGTGCCGAACCTCTGCCGGCAAGGCGTGTGCGGGGAATGCCGGATCGGGGTCCGGTCCGGCGTCATCGAGCATCGTGACTTCGTACTGACCGACGACGAACGTGCCGCTGCCGACAGCATGCTGTGCTGCGTCTCCCGCGGCCAGAACATCGAGGTGAATCTGTGACCATCGAATCACGATCCGCCGCAGACTTGCCGATTTCCGAAGGCACGGATCACCTCGCGAACCTGCCGTGGCCGTTCCCCGACGACCTCGAGCAGTTCCGGTACAGCGTCAACGTGGAACCCGCCCGCGTACCGCGCGTCACCCGCGGTGGTGAGTGGGGTCGACACATAGTCGACCTCGGCGGTACCGAATACCCGGCTATCATGGCCGACCGCCGACGCATCCTCGACAGCGACCCCCACCGCGTCAAGGTGCGTCCGGGAATGGAACCGGCCTGCTGGGATCTGTTGCTCTACTACCTGCGTGATCTGTCCCTGAGCTATCCGTCGGTGATGCACCTGACCGAACACCCGGAGCATCGATTCCATTGGCGCAATGAGCTTCTGGGAACCGACCAGTACTTCGTGCTCGGCGACGACGCATCCCTGCCGGGCGGTCCGTTGGAGTTCCTGGCCCGCGAGGTGCCCGACGACCTGCTCTTGGTGATCGAACGCGACGGACACCTCTACTTCGATGCCGGTGCGGTGACCTTCGCCGCCGCGTGGTCGGTGTCCTTCGACGTCGGTATGGACATGTACGAGATCCACGCCCCGGTACCGGGATTGACCCGCCAGGGTATCGTCTCCCGCGCCGAACAGTTCCTGCGCCGACTGCCTGCCGACCAGGTCTACCGTCGACTGAACTGGACGCTGTCCGCATCGGATTCTCCCAAGCTCGACGTCAGTCTCGAGGAATTGCCGGAGTGGGCGGACGACATCCCACAGATGCTGCGCGACAGAGATTTCGGACGTGCGCGTCTACGTATCGAACTCGAGCACTTCATTCGGCTCCCGATGACCGGTGCGGTGACCTTCAACATCCGCACCTTCATGGCCTCGCTGGCAGAGATCAAGCGGATTCCCGCCTGGGCGGCCCAACTGGCCACCGTCATCGAGACGCTCAGCGAGCCGATCGCCTCCTACAAGGGATTTCTGGAGTACCGCGACGACGTCGTCGCCTACCTACGCGAAGAGTAGATCCACCGTCGATCAAATCTTCGCATCATCTGTCCACCTAAAAGACCCAAGGATTCTGCTGTGGAACCCATACTCGCCGCGAACGCCGATCTGGCGTGGATGCTCGCGGCCTTCGTCTTTGTCCTCCTGATGTTCCCCGGGCTCGCCCTCTACTACGGCGGCATGATGGGAGCGCGCAATGTCTTGAACATGATGACCATGGTGATGGTCACTCTGGCCATCACCAGCGTGCTTTATGTTCTCTACGGATACGGGTTGGTGTCGGGACCGTCGGTCAACGATTGGGGACTGATCGGTAACCCGCTGGACTACATCGGTCTCGGTGCGAACATGGCCGACGACGGCTCCGGCAGCACCCAGGTGCTGTACTTCGCCGCGTGGTTCATCCTGTTCGCCGCGATCACTGTCGCGATTGTCGCCAGCGGTGCAGCGGGCCGGATGAAGTTCTCGGCGTGGATGGTGTTCGCCCCGATCTGGCTGACGCTGGTGTACTTCCCGGTGGCGCACTGGGTGTTCGCTGCCGATGGCGACGGCATCAGTGGCGGTTTCCTGCTGAACGACATCGGTGTGCACGACTACGCCGGTGGTACCGCGGTGCACATGAACTCCGGTGTCGCGGCCTTGGCGCTCGCGCTGGTACTCGGCGCGCGGCGCAAGCGCATGGAGCGACCCCATAATGTGCCGATGGCGCTGCTCGGCGGTGGCATCCTCTGGTTCGGCTGGTTCGGGTTCAACGGCAGCTGCGCACTCGGCGCCAGTTTCCTCACCCAGGTGGTCATCCTCAACACCCTGCTGGCCGGCAGCGCGGGCATTCTCGGCTTCGCAGTCATCGAGAAGTGGCGTGAAGGCCACGTGACGTCACTGGGCGCCATCACCGGTGCGGTGGCCGGCCTGGTCGGAATCACCCCCGCCGCCAACACGATGACCCCGCTCGGCGCGCTCGCGGTGGGCTTGCTCGCCGCCGGTGTGGTGGCCTTCCTGCTCAGTTTCAAGAGCCGCATGAAGGTCGATGACACCCTCGACGCGTTCGCCGTGCACGGTGTCGGCGGCATCGTCGGCACCCTGTGCATCGTGCTGTTCGCATCGGAGTCGGCGCCGGCCGGCGTGACCGGCATCCTGTTCGGCGGCGACATCAGCATCCTGTGGAAAGAGCTGGCTGGAATCGTCATCACCTGCACCTATTCGTTCGTGATGACCTGGCTGATCGCCAAGGGACTGGACAAGGTCATGACGCTGCGCGTCGACGAGGAGACCGAGGTGACCGGCCTGGATTCGACCATCCACGCCGAGACCGCGTACGAGATACCGGCGGCGGGAGTGGGGCATGCGCCGGGGTTGGGAGCCGGTGTGCCGCTGCGGAACGGTCTCAACGGACCGGTGGAGCGGGTGCCGACGTCGAGCTGAACCGGTCAGTCCATCCAGCGGGGGTTCGCCGATCACGGCGAACCCCCGCTTTGCTAGCGTCAGCGATCATGACGAGCGCACAGTCAGGAGTCGTCGTCCCGTGACCCGGTGGATCATGCTGGTGTCGGCCATCCTCTGTGAGGTCGCCGGCTCCCTGTCGTTGAAAGCCGCGCTGGACAACCCGGCGTGGTACCTGGTTGTCACGATCGGATACGTGGCGGCATTCGGCTTTCTGACCGCAGCGATGCGGGCCGGTATGGGAATCGGCGTCGCCTACGGCATCTGGGGCGCACTGGGGGTGGCGTTGACGGCGGTGTTCAGCTTTCTGATCTTCGACGAGCCGCTCACCGCGGCAATGATGGTGGGGCTGGTGCTGATCATGGCCGGTGTGCTGCTGGTCGAGTTCGGGTCGCAACGAGCGCAGGCCGAGCGCGACAAGAAGATCGAGGCGGTCGCGTGACCGCCTCGATCTTCTTGGTCTGTGCAATTCTCTGTGAAGTGGCCGCGACGATGAGCTTGCGAGCGGCCGTGACCGGAACCCGCCGGTGGTACGCCATCGTAGTGATCGGTTACCTTGTGTCGTTTGTCTTCTTGTCACTGACCCTGGCTCACGGGATGCCGTTGGGCGTGGCCTACGGCATCTGGTCGGCCACCGGGGTCGCGCTGATCGCCGTGCTGAGCAAGTTCATCTTCCGAGAACCCTTGACCCTCATGATGGGTGCGGGTATCGCTCTGATCATCGGCGGGGTGCTGCTGGTCGAGACCGGCAGCACTCACTGAGTCGTGGCCACGCTGAATCAGGAGCCGTGGCCTGGCGCCGCGGTGCCGAAACCGTCAGCCCGGAGGAGTCAGTGATCAGCCACTCTGACAACGATGCAGTGGTGACGACTGCGCCCGCATCTCCGGTAGATCTTTCTCGCCGAAGCGCGGAATCACGGTCCTGGCTCGGCGCAAACGTGCCTTTCGCCGACTTTTTCAAGGATCTGTCGCGCTCCGGACTGAGCACTGCGGAGGTCGTGGTGCGTGAAACCTGGAGACTGGCTTTGAACTCATCCGGGAAGCGAGACTGGCCTGGGGCCCTCGTGTAACGGACGGTGCCGCGGGTCGCGAGCGCGGTGGTCGTGGACTGATCGGCGGTGGGGAGTTCATCGTCCGAAGCGCGTAGGTGAGACCGCGAGCGGCGGATTGGACCAGGATGGTCATCTCTCGTGGGTCGCGGGAGCCAGCCGTACCCAGGACCGAGATCGACGACGACGACGAGATCCATATCGGACGGCATGCCGCCGACGATAGGGTCGTGACACCGTAGCGGTCAGCGCCTGCGTGACCCGTGGATCACTCTGTGGGTGACCGTGTGACGTAGCCGAGGCGGGCGCATCCCTCCAGAAGCCGGCGGTCGTAAGCGAGCACACCGGTGAGTTGCTCGCCGATGTGGGCGGCCGACGCGAGGTGGATGGCGTCCAGCGAACGCAGGGTCGAAGGGCCGATTGTCTCGGCGCGCGCAATGACCGCCTCGGTGATGGGGATGATGTCGATGCCGGCGAGCGCTCTGCTGGCGCGATCCATCAGTCCGCTGCTTCCGTCCCGAACTGCCGTGCGCATCAGTTCGACTCGAGTCAATGCGCTGGTCACGAGGTTCTCGTCGTCGTGCTGCTGTAGCCAGGCGATGAGGGCAGGTGTCTCGGCCTCGGACACGACGAGTTTGACGATGGCAGAGGTATCCGCGTAGATCATCGTTCGTCGCGCACGCTGTCGAGCTCCGACGTCAGGTCTCCGACGGGCAGATCCTCGACCTTGATGGCGTGCAGAGAGCCGGGGCTCCGCGCGGGCGTGAGGACACCGGCCCTGATCAAGGCCTCGCGTCCGGAGGTCTCGGTAGAGACAGGCACGAGTCGTGCCACCGTCTTGCCGCGATTGGTGATCGAGATCTCTTCGCCCGCTTCGACCTGCGCGAGGTAGCGAGAGGCATGCTGGCGAAGCTCGCGGATACCGATGGTCGTCATGAAAGCAATAGTAGCACTTCATGTGCTACCTAGGCCCCCCCAAGTATTCCATCATCGGCTCTGCGCCCCCAACGAGAAGCCCGCGTTGTAGAAATTGTTGCTTTTCCCGGTGACCAGGTCGGCCGCCAGTACCCCGAACGCCGGGCAGAACTTGAAGCCCTTGCCGGACAACGCGGTCAGCATCGAGTACCGCACCGGCTCCCGGGTTCAGATCGGGAAAGAAGTTTCCCGCCCAGCGGTTGATCCTGGCGAGATCCGCACGGCTGACGACCGGCAGGTCCATCTCTGCCCAATGTGCCGTTCGATGTCGTGCTCGTGCTCGATCTGTGAATGCACCTGCAGTGACGGGTGAGGTCAGGCCGACGCCGAGACATCGGCCCGACCCGTCTCATCGCATCTCGCCGGCCCCCTCATAGGGATTGAGGCTCAGCAGCAGATCGCCCTCGGCGAATCGCGAGTACCGGAAGTCGTGCGGGTCGACGTTCTTCAGCGTCGTCGAACCGCTGAGCAGCAGATCGGCGACGAGCTTGCCGACGGCGGGCGAGATCTTGAAGCCGTGACCGGAGAATCCGGTGGCCAAGAAGAGTCCGTCGACCGGCGCGGGGCCGATGATCGGGTTGTAGTCCGGCGTCACATCGTAGGCACCGACGTAGCTGCTGGTGATGCGCGGATCGGGCATGTCGGGCAGGCGGTGACCGGCCTTCATGATGATCTTGTCGACGGTGGATTCGTCGGCGCGGTTGATGTAGTTGTCCGGATCGATGTACTGCGGCGCAGAGTGATCCGAGTTCCCCATCAGCAGTTCGCCGTTGGGTTCGCGACAGATGTAGGACAGGCCTGCCAGGTCGGACAGCACCGGCACGACCGGCGTCGGCTCACCCTGATCGACCAGCACCAGCTGTGCCCGTTGCGCGCGGACGTCGACCGGCACACCGACGGGTGCGGTGAGCGCGGGGGTCCACGGGCCGGCCGCGACTATCACCGTGTCGGCGTGAATGGTGTCCCCGTTGGCAAGTGCGGCGCCGACGACGCGGCCGTTCTCGCCCTGGAGGAGTTCGGTCACCGTGGTGGACTGACGTACCTTCACTCCGAGCTTGCGGGCCGCGGCAGCGAACGCCATGCCGGCCATGTATGCCTCACCACGCCCGCCGAGCGGCTCATAGGCGAAGGCGGCGAAGTCGTCGAGGTGCAGGCCCGGCCACAGCTCGGCCATAGTGTCGTGGCCGATGAGCGACACATCGATGCCGAGGCCCTGCATCATCTCGACGTTGGCGTGCAGTGGCGCGAGGTTGTTCTCGCCGACGCCGACGACATAGCCGCATTGTTGGAAGGCCATGTCGTCGCCGAACAGTTCGGTGGCGCGGGTGAAGATGTCGACGCCGTACCAGCTCATCGCGGCCAGCGACGGGTTGCCGTAGTGGCAACGGACGACGCCGCTGGACTTGCCGGTCATCCCGGAGCACAGCGTGTCCCGTTCGACGACGAGGACGTCGGTCTCGCCCTGATCGGCCAGCGACCAGGCGATGGCGAGGCCTTCGAGGCCGCCGCCGACGATGAGGAAACGTGTGGTGGTGGAGGTCATGGGTGAGTTCACTTTCTCCTGGATTCAGGGCTGGGTCAGAAGGTTGGCGAGAACGGTGGCGAGGGCGTCGCCGCCGGCATCGGCGTCAGGGTCCTCGACGTACTCTTCGGGGGAGTGCGAGATGCCGGTGGGGTTGCGGACGAACAGCATCGCCGTGGGGATTTCCTCTTTGAGAACGCCGGCGTCGTGTCCGGCGCCGGTCGGCAGGATCGGGGCGTCGGGCAGGATGTCCGAGAGCCGGCCGCGCAGGCCGGGATGGAAGTCCACCCGTGGACTCATCGACGCCTCGGTCAGCGTCATCGAGCAGCCCTCGGCCCCAGCATGTTCGCGGGCGACGGCAGCGATGTCGGCGACCAGCGCGGCCACCACAACGTCGTCGGAGTGGCGGATGTCGAGCCAGACGTCGACCCGTGACGCGATCACGTTGCTGCCGCCCGGAATCGGATCGAGTTTGCCGACGGTGGCCCGGGCGCCGTCGACGGCCCGGCCGAGTCGTCGGACGTCCAGAACCGTTGCGGCGGCGGCGAGCATGGGGTCGCGACGCCCGTCCATCAGGGTGGTGCCGGCGTGATTGCCCTGGCCGCTGAACGATAGTCGCCACCGTCCGTGGCCGAGAATCGACGACCCGATCGCGATGGCGCGGCCCTGGTCGATCAGACCGCGTCCTTGCTCGACATGCAGTTCCACGAAGCAGCCGATCTGCGACAGCCGCTCGTCGTCGCGGCCCAAGCCGGCGGGATCGAGTCCGTTGCGGGCCGCGAGGTCGGCGAAGGTGGTGCCGTCGGCGTCGGTGAGCGCGGCAGCCCGTTGGGGGGTGACCGCGCCGGTCATCAACTGCGAACCCAGGCAGGCCAATCCGTAGCGTGAGCCCTCCTCCTCGGGGAAGACCGCCAGCGCGAGGGGACGCTCGGGCACCACCGAACCGGCCTGCAGGGAGTCGATGGCTGCCAGAGCGGACGCGACACCGAGCGGGCCGTCGAAGGCGCCGCCACCGGGAACCGAATCGAGGTGACTGCCGGTGACCACCGCGTCGGCGAGGGGGAGCCGGGTGGGGTTCCACCACGCCCAGATGATGCCGTTGCGGTCCTGCTCGATGTCCAGTGATCGTGCCCGGGCGGCTGCGATGAACCATTCTCGAAGCTCGAGCTCGGCAGCGGAGTACACCGGACGGCTGTAACCGCCACGGGCGCTGTCGGTGCCGATGTCGGCGATCTCGGCCAGCAAGCCGCTCACCGAGGTCGTGCGGGCGACAGTCGTGCGGGCAATGGACTCGGTCATGGGTTCTCCTCGGGTTGCAGTCGGACGGCGGCGACAGTTGCGGCGCCCCGGATCTCATGACGGATATCGGCGAGAAACACGGTGTCCCAGCGTCGTAGGTCGTGCTCGCCGACGACGAGTCGGCCGGCGAGTACCATCCACGCGATCCCGTCGTCCGGCCCGGGGCTGACGCTGCCCCGGATGTGGCGCAGGGACAGTTCCCCGAGGCACCTGCCGCGCCTGGTCATCAGATTGAGCAGACGCGTCGGCCGGCGAGTGGGGGTGGCGTCCACGACGTCCTCTCCGGCGAAGCTCACGCGATCGAGCAATGCGATCGTGCGAGCGGCCCCGTTGATGGTGAGGTCGAGTGGCTCATCGCCCACGACGACGGCCGTTCGATCCAGGCCGGGGAACCGTGAGAACCGGCCGGGGACAGCGATGTCGGCGATGCTGAGGGTCCAGTCCGGGGTGTCGGGAGGTCCGCCGGTGGAGATCCGTCGGGTGACGCCGAGGCAATTGCGCCATGGAGTGGCGACAAGGTCTGCCGCGCGCACGATCGTCATATCCCCAGTAGACGGCGGTCATTGACAAAACTCCAATACGTATTTGACGAAGACTTATCCGCTGGACAGAATAATTGGATGGAGCTGCGTCATCTTCGGTACTTCCGTGTCCTGGCCGATGAACTGCACTTCGGACGGGCCGCGGCCCGTTTGCACATTTCCCAGCCGCCGCTGACGGCGCACATCAAGGACCTCGAACGCGAGGTCGGTGCCCGCCTCTTCGATCGGACGACGCGGCGGGTGGAGTTGACGGGAGCCGGTGCGGTGTTCGCCGAACGGGTCGAGCTGCTGCTCGCCGACCTCGACGATGCGGTCACCGAGGTGCGCGACCATGCGGCGGGTCGTCGGGGGCGTATTCGGGTCGGCTTCGTCAGTTCGGCGAGCGGGACCGTGCTGCCGCCGGGGCTGCGGATCTCCCGTGAGATCCACCCTGACGTCCGGGTAGATCTCTCCCCGTTGACAACTCGCGAGCAACTCGATGCGCTCGCGGCGGGCTCCCTCGACGTCGGACTCATTCGATCCGGAGGAGCAGACCCGGGACTGACCGTCGAATCACTGTTCGCCGAACCCATGGTCGCGGTGCTCCCGGCGGAGCACGCTCTGTGCTCGCGCGAGCTCATCGACGTCGATGAGCTCGTCGACGAGCGGCTGATTCTGTTTCCCAGTGACCTGATGCCGGCATATGTGGCGCAGATCTGGGCTCTGTTCGGCACCATCGGGTCCGAGCCGCTGGTGGTGCAGGAGGCAATACACCACGAGACCGTCGTCGGGCTGGTATCGGCCGGAGTGGGCATCTCGATCCTGCCCGCGTCGGTAGAGCGGTTCCGTCCAGCCGACGTGGTGATCAGGCCCATCGCCGACGCGCCGATGACGGCGCTGCTCATCGCGCGGCCGGCCGATGATGCGAACCCCGCGGTCGACGGGTTCGTCGAATGCCTCCGTGCGGCGCAACGGATCGACGACTGAACGGTATCGACACACATCACTCACGACTCCGTAATCGGGCGGAAACAATCGAGATGTCTACTCGGTGTAGACAAAGTTTCCCAACAGGGGACATACTGAACTCGACATCCACACGACGGAGAATCACCATGACCGACCGCAACGAACTCGCCGACCTGTGCGAGGCCTCGGGGACGAAGTTCATCCTGGCTCTGTTCGTCGACCTCCGCGGCAAGCCGTGTGCCAAGCTCGTCCCGGTAGAGGCCGTCGACGAACTGGCCACCGACGGAGTCGGCTTCGCGGGCTACGCGGTGGGCGCCATCGGACAGGAACCCAAGGACCCCGATCTGATCGCGATTCCCGATCCGGCCTCGTTCACCCCGATCCCGTTCATCAAAGAGGGTCTTGCCGTCGTGCACTGTGACCCGCATGTCGAGGGCAAGCGGTGGCCGTTCGCGCCGCGCAACATCCTCAAGTCGCTGATCGCGCAGGCTGCCGACGCCGGCTTCGAGCCGTGGGTGGGTGCCGAGGTCGAGTACTTCCTGCTCAAGCGGAACGCCGACGGCGAGCTCGTTACCGCCGATGACGCCGACGACTCGAACCAGCCCTGCTACGACGTCCGTGGCCTCACTCGCATGTACGACCACCTGACCGCGGTGTCCACCGCGATGAATCAACTCGGCTGGAGCAACTACGCCAACGATCACGAAGACGGCAACGGCCAATTCGAGCAGAACTTCAAGTACGCCGAGGCATTGACCACGGCCGACCGGGTGATCACCCTGCGCTATCTGTTGTCGACCATGGCGGCCGAGCGTGGCATGGTCGCCACCTTTATGCCCAAGCCGTTCGCCGAACGTACCGGTTCCGGTCTGCACTTCCATCTGTCGCTGACCTCCGGCGGTGCGCCGGTGTTTCCCGACTCGGCCGGCGAGGACGAGCGCGGACTCGGATTGTCGCCCACCGCCTACGGTTTCGTGGGCGGCGTGCTGGAACACGCATGCGCACTGCAGGCGCTGATGGCTCCGACGGTCAACTCCTACAAGCGAACCGGGGCTACGGCCACCCGGTCAGGCGCATCCTGGGCGCCGCGTCGCGCCACCTACGGCGGCAACGACCGAACCCACTTTGTGCGGGTCCCCGACGAACAGCGTGTTGAGTTGCGCGGGGGTGACGGCTCGGCCAACCCGTACCTGGCCATCGCGGCCGCGCTCGGCGCCGGACTCGACGGCGTCAAGCGCAGCCTCGACCCGGGCGAGATCGGTAGCTGCCCCGAGCACATCGACGCATTGCCGCTGACCTTGCTGCATGCTGTCGAGGCGCTCGACACTGACCCGGTGATCACCGGTGTGCTCAACGCCGCCGTACCCGACATCGAGGACGGCGCGAGTGGTCCGGTCTCGGAATACTTCTCCCGCCTCAAGCGCGAAGAGTTCTTCGCGTGGCATTCCGCGGTGTCCCCGTGGGAGATCGACAACTACCTGACCGCCTTCTAGAACCCTCACCGGCAGGTCCCAGCCAGAAACGTTTGAGAAAGACAAGGAAATCACCATGTGCGGAATCGTCGGGTTGCATCTGCGCAACCCCGAACTCCATCCACGCCTCGGCGAGCTCCTCGGCCAGATGCTCGGCGAGATGCAGGACCGCGGCGCGGACTCGGCCGGCATCGCCATCTACGGCGACCCGACGTGGTCGCCGGCCGGCCACGGATGTGTGTCGCTGCTGGAAACCGGTGTGGATGCAGCCGACCTGGATGCGGCCACCGCGGCCGTCGGCGCGGAGCTGGGTAGCGAGGTCACTGCACAGCTCGTCGACGACACCCTCGTCCTCGCCGCAGCCGCCGTCGACTCGGAAACGCTGCTCACCGCCGCAACCGCCGTCTACCCCACCGCCCTGGTCGCCGGTTTCGGTGCCGACCTCACCGTGCTCAAGGGTGTCGGCGCACCGCGTGATCTGGTGCAGTCCTGGGGACTTCCGAGCGCGAGCGGTTGGCAAGGTGTCGGCCACACGCGCATGGCGACCGAGTCGGCGGTGACCCCGTCGGGTGCGCATCCGTTCGCCGTCGGGCCCGAGCAGTGCCTGGTGCACAACGGATCGTTCTCCAACCACGCCACCATCCGTCGCGAGCTACGTGCCGAAGGGGTGTCCTTCGACAGCGAGAACGACACCGAAGTAGGCGCCCGCTTCGTCGCCCACCAGCTCGCACAGGGCAAGGACGTGGAGACCGCACTGAAGGAGGTGTGCACCACCTTCGACGGCTTCTACACCCTGCTGGTGTCCAACCACGATTCCTTCGCCGTGGTGCGCGACGCCATCGCCTGCAAACCGGCAGTCATCGCCGAAACCGACGACTGGGTCGCCATGGCCAGCGAGTACCGCGCGCTGGCGAACCTGCCCGGCGTCGAGAATGCACGTATCTGGGAACCCGAGCCTGAGGTGGTCTACGCATGGACACGCTGAATTCCAACACATTTGATCTCGCCACCACACCGCTCCGCGAGGTCAACGCTGCCCTTCACAACGATGACGTGTGCGGCGAGATCGTCATCGACCATCCCTCCGGTGCGCACAGTGTCGCCGCGGGCGTGAATGCGCCCGTCAAGATCACCGTCAACGGACACGTCGGCTACTACGCCGCAGGCATGAACCAGCAGGCCGAGATCACCATCAACGGCAACGCGGGAACCGGTGTGGCCGAGAACATGATGAGCGGCACCGTGGTCGTCAAGGGCAACGCGTCGCAGTCGGCCGGTGCCACCGCGCACGGCGGCCTCCTGGTGGTCGAAGGTGACGCGGCGGCGCGCTGCGGCATCTCGATGAAGGGCGTCGACATCGTCGTCGGCGGCAACGTAGGCCACAACAGCGCTTTCATGGCGCAGGCCGGCCGGATGGTGGTTCGCGGCGATGCCGGTGACGGACTGGGAGATTCGATCTACGAGACCCGCATCTACGTCCGCGGCGAGGTCGGCTCGCTCGGCGCGGATTGCGTCGCCAAGCCGATGCGTGCCGAGCACCTCGACGAATTGGCGGGTCTGCTGAAGGCCGCCGGCTTCAAGGATGACGATCCCAAGGACTACACCCGTTACGGCTCGGCCCGCGAGCTCTACCACTTCCACGCCGACAACACGTCAGCGTACTGAGCATTTCGGAGAACACCATGACCGACACCCGATCGATCGAACAGCGCGGGCTGCGCGAGTCCGCCACCTTCGACCGCACCACGATCGCCGCCATCCAGCGGGCCGCCGACACCGGCATCTACGACATCCGCGGCTGGGGCGCCAAACGCAAGCTGCCGCACTTCGATGATCTGCTGTTCCTGGGCGCTTCGATGTCGCGTTACCCGCTGGAGGGCTACCGCGAGCGCTGCGACACCGATGTCGTCCTCGGTAGCCGAAATGCCAAGTACCCATTGCATCTCGACACACCGGTCACGATCGCCGGAATGAGCTTCGGTGCGCTGTCGGCCGGGGCCAAGGAAGCGTTGGGGCGCGGTGCATCGGAGGTCGGGACGTCCACCACCACCGGTGACGGTGGCATGACGCCGGAGGAGCGGGGGCAGTCGAAGAACCTCGTCTACCAGTACCTGCCGTCGCGCTACGGCATGAACCCCGACGACCTGCGTCGCGCCGATGCGATCGAGATCGTGCTGGGTCAGGGCGCGAAGCCCGGCGGTGGTGGAATGCTGCTGGGCCAGAAGATCTCCGAGCGCGTCGCATCGATGCGTACCCTGCCGCAGGGCATCGATCAGCGCAGTGCGTGCCGGCACCCGGACTGGACCGGACCCGACGACCTCGCCATCAAGATCAACGAGTTGCGCGAGATCACCGACTGGGAGAAGCCGATCTACGTCAAGGTCGGCGCCACCCGCACCTACTACGACGTGAAGCTGGCCGTGCATTCGGGCGCCGACGTCGTCGTCGTCGACGGCATGCAGGGCGGCACCGCCGCGACCCAGGACGTGTTCATCGAGCACGTCGGTATCCCGACGCTGGCCGCGATTCCGCAGGCAGTGCAGGCGTTGCAGGAGCTGGGAGTTCACCGAGAAGTGCAGCTCATCGTCTCGGGCGGCATCCGCAACGGTGCCGATGTCGCCAAGGCGATGGCATTGGGTGCCGACGCGGTCGC
Organism: Gordonia tangerina; assembly: GCF_021556435.1. GTDB lineage: Bacteria > Actinomycetota > Actinomycetes > Mycobacteriales > Mycobacteriaceae > Gordonia > Gordonia tangerina. The sequence goes on along the minus strand of NZ_JAKGCU010000004.1, from coordinate 226,285 downwards.
CATCGGTACTGCCGCCCTCATCGCGTTGGGCGACAACGATCCCCGCTACGCCGCCGAGTACGAGGCATTGGGTTCGGCCGCCGGTTACTACGACGACTTCCAGGACGGCAAGGACCCGGCGGGCATCAGCACCCAGGACCCGGAACTGTCGGCGCGGTTCGATCCCGTCGAGGGGGGCCGTCGCCTCGCCAACTTCCTTCGGGTGATGACCATGGAGGCACAGACCATCGCCCGCGCCTGCGGCAAGGCGCATCTGCAGCACCTCGAGCCCGAAGACCTGGTGGCCATCACCATCGAGGCCTCGGCCATGGCGCGGGTGCCGCTGGCCGGCACGAGCTGGATTCCGGGCGCCGGGTTCTGAGGCGGCCCCCGACGACGCATGGCTTTCACTCAGTGAAAGCCATGCGTCGACTTCCGTGATCCCCGACTCCTATGGTCATGCCATCGCATCACCTCACAGGATCGGAGAGCGCCCATGAGTTCAATGGCCCCCACCCGCACCCGGGTGGCCATCGTCGGCGGCGGTCCGGCCGGCCTCATGTTGTCGCATCTGCTGTACGTCGCCGGCATCGAGAGCGTCGTCGTCGACAACCGCACTGTCGAGCAGATCGAGACGACCCACCGCGCCGGCATCCTCGAACGCGACAGCGTGCGCCTGCTGGTCGACTCGGGCGCCTCCGACCGGGTGCTCACCGACGGCCACGAACACGAAGGCATCTCGTTGCGCTTCGGTGGGGTGAGCCACCGCATCGACTTCCAGAAGCTGGCGGGCGCGTCCTGCTGGCTGTACCCGCAGACCGAGGTGTTCATCGACCTGCATCGCGCCCGTACCCGCGACGGTGGCGACCTGCGCTACGGAATCACCGACACCGAGGTCGTCGACGTCCTCGACACCCCGACTGTGCGCTACACCGATCCGCACGGTGTCCGGCACACGATCACCGCCGACCTCGTCGTCGGCGCGGACGGTTCCCGCAGCATCTGCCGCAAGCTCGTCGCCGACCCGCACATGTACTTCCGGGAGTACCCGTTCGCCTGGTTCGGTGTGATGGTGCAGGCGCCGCCGAGCGCACCCGAATTGATCTACAACCGCTCGCCGCAGGGTTTCGCGCTGATCAGTCAGCGCACCGACACCGTGCAACGCATGTACTTCCAGTGCGACCCCACCGAGGACCCCGAGGCCTGGTCCGACGATCGGATCTGGGAACAACTGCACACCCGGCTGTCCGGGTCCGACGGATTCCGGCTCCAGGACGGACCCGTCATCGAGCGGACTGTGCTGCCGTTCCGCAGCTTCGTGCAGTCGCCGATGCGACATGGCCGGCTGTTGTTGGCCGGTGATGCGGCACATACGGTTCCGCCTACCGGCGCCAAGGGGCTCAACCTCGCGCTGTCCGATGTGCGGGTGCTGGCCGAGGTCATCGAACGCGCGCTGAACAACAGCGACGACGACGCACTCGACACTTACACCGCGCGCGCCCTGTCGCGGGTGTGGAAGGCCCAGCACTTCTCGTACTGGATGACGACGATGCTTCACAACAGTTCGGACGCATCGGAATTCGACGAACAGCGCCAACTCGGTGAACTGGAGACGCTGGTCTCCTCCGAGGCCGGCTCCACCTATCTCGCGGAAGGGTACACAGGATGGCCACACCATTGATGTCCGGCGCCGACGAACAGTCGGACGTCATCGACCACGGCGGTGCGTCGTCGGATGCCGCAGCCGGTACACAGCGACAGATCAGTGACGAGATCGCCCACATCGCAACCGCATATGCCGACGGATTGACCGCCGGTGCGAGCCCCGAGACCCGCCCACGGCTCGACTATGCCCCCTACCGCTCCAGCTTGCTGCGGCATCCCACGAAGGACTTCCGCCACTCCGACCCCGAGGGCATCGAACTGTTCTCGCCCGCGTTCGGACACCGGGACGTCGACCCGTTGGAGGCGGACCTGACGATCCAACACGGCGGTGACCCCATCGGGGAGCGCCTCGTGGTGACCGGGCGAGTGCTCGATAGTGCGGGACGGCCGGTGCGCGGGCAGCTGGTCGAGGTGTGGCAGGCCAACGCGGCCGGTCGCTACATCCACAAGCGCGACCAGCATCCGGCGCCGATCGACCCCAACTTCACCGGCTTTGGGCGCTGCCTGACCGATGACGACGGCTGGTACAAGTTCACCACCATCAAGCCGGGGCCGTACCCGTGGAAGAACCACCACAATGCGTGGCGACCGGCGCATATCCACTTCTCGGTGTTCGGCACGGCATTCACCCAACGGCTCGTCACCCAGATGTACTTCCCCGGCGATCCGCTGTTCGCGTTCGACCCGATCTACCAGGCCATCGTCGATCAGCAGGCACGCGACCGTCTGGTCGCCGCCTACGACCACGATCTGACCCAACACGAGTGGTGCACCGGATACCGTTGGGACATCGTCCTGAACGGCGCCGGCCAGACCCCGATGGAGGAGGACCAGTGACCCTCACGCCGACCCCCGGCCAGACCGTCGGCCCGTTCTTCCACTACGCACTGCCCTTCGAGGGTGGTGCCGAGCTGGTGTCCGCCGGCCACCCTGAACGGATCAGGCTGCACGGCACGGTGTTCGACGGTGCCGGAGATCCGGTGCCCGACGCCCTGATCGAGATCTGGCAGCCCGACGGTGCGGGTAATGTCAGTTCGGCGACGGGCTCCCTGCGCCGCGACGGCTTCACCTTCACCGGTTTCGGACGTGCGCAGACCGACCGCGTCGGACACTACACGTTCGCGACGGTGGCGCCCGGCGCGGCGAACGAAGGCGGCGCACCGTTCTTCGCGGTGTGCGTGTTCGCACGCGGGTTGCTCGACCGACTGTTCACCCGCGCCTACCTACCGGTCAGTTCACCGGCACTCGCCGCGGATACGCTGTTGAACTCGGTGCCCGACGATTGCCGCGCCACCTTGATCGCCGAGAAGGACGCCGACGGCTACCGCTTCGACATCCATCTGCAAGGCGAGGTTGAGACGGTGTTCCTCGATCACGGCGGCCGATGAGTAATCTGCTCTGGCCGGGTGATCACCATGCCGGTGACTACTTCACCGACAGTGCGTTTCTGGATGCCATGCTGCGGGTGGAAGCGGCGTGGTCGGTGGCTCTCACCGAGGCCGGGGTGGCGCCGCCCGACGCGGCGGTGACCTACGACGTGTTGCGCGATCTGGTCGGTGACGCAGATCTGTCCGCCATCGCCGACGACGCGGAATCCGGCGGAAATCCGGTCATCCCGCTCGTGAAGATGCTTCGCGGCCGGGTGGACACGGTAGCCGCGGGCAGATGGCTGCACCGGGGGCTCACCAGCCAGGACGTCGTGGACACCGCGGTCATGCGCTGTGCCGCTGACACATCCGAGGCGGTCGCCGTCGAGCTGGAGCGCCAGGCCCGGATCCTGGCCGACCGTGCCGACGAACACCGGCACACCCCGATGGTGGCGCGCACCCTGACCCAGCACGCGGTGCCGACGACCTTCGGTCTCAAGGCGGCGATGTGGCTGCGTGGCGTGCTCGACGCGCGCGAGCAGGTCGCAGAAGTGTCCTTTGCGGTGCAGCTCGGCGGTGCGGGCGGGACGTCGGCGGCGGTCGTCGAACTCGCCGGCGGTGGCCCTGCCCGAGTGGCGGCCGAGACATCGACGATCGTGGCCCGTGAACTGGGTCTGGAGGCCACCACGCCGTGGCACGGTGCACGCAGCGCCGTGACCCGCATCGGTGACGCCGCCGTCACCTGCACCGACAGTTGGGCGCATATCGGCAACGATGTGCTCGCGCTGTCACGACCGGAAATCGGTGAGCTGACCGAGGGAGCCGGCGGCGGGTCGTCGACGATGCCGCACAAATCCAACCCGGTGCTGTCGGTACTCATCCGGCGGGCAGCGCTCGCCGCGCCGCCCTTGGCATCGAGTCTGCACCTGGCCGCGGTGGACACTGTCGACGAACGCACACCCGGGGGTTGGCACGTCGAATGGGACACGCTGCGGACCCTGTTGCGCCGCACCCTGGTCGCAGCCCGTCAGACCACGCGGCTCGTCGACGAACTGCGGGTCCACACCGACCGCATGGCGCACCGCCTTGCCGAGGCTGGCGACGCCGTCACCTCGGAGCAGACGACCATGGCCGAGATCGCCGGCCACACCCCGGCCGGTCAGTACCTTGGCGCCCCAGACTTCTACATCGACGCGCAACTCGAGCGCCTACGCACCATGACCAGGACACCATGACCAGGACAGGAGACCGATGATGAGCCGATACGACGACGGCATGGCGGTGCGACGCGAGGTCCTCGGCGACGCGCACGTCGACCGGGCGACCGACACCATCACCGACCTCACCCGCGACTTCCAGGAACTCATCACCGAATACGCGTGGGGCAGCATCTGGACGCGACCCGGCCTGGATCGTCGCAGCCGTTCGATGATCACGTTGACGGCACTGATCGCCCGCGGGCACCACGAAGAACTGGCCATGCATCTGCGCGCCGCGTTGCGTAACGGGCTGACTCGCGACGAGATCACCGAAGTGCTGCTGCAGTCGGCGATCTATTGCGGTGTGCCCGACGCGAACACGGCGTTCCGGATCGCGAACGGGGTGTTCGCGGAGATCGACGCGGCTCAGTGACCGCATGCTCTGACTAGTCGGTCTCGTCGGCCTCCCGTCTGCGGCGATTGCGCTCCCGTTCTTGTTGTCGGCGGGCGTGTTTGGCTTCTACCCGGGTCATGGATCGGGTGGGTGGTGGAGGCTTCGCGTTCCGGGGTGGTTCGGTGTCGTCGGGCGGCGCGGGTGGGTCTGGTGACGCGAACCGGATGCGGAGCAGTCCGGGGAACATGCTCTCGAGATTGTCGGGGTCGCCCTCGATCACCAGACCTTCCGGAGTTTTGAATTCGGTGCGAAGGCGGCCGCTGCGGTCGCGGTACATGTCGTCGACCCAGCGGCCGAAGGTTTTCAGGATGTGGAAGAACCGGCCCTTGATGTTCAGGTTCTCCGGCGCGGTCTGCCCACCTGCCGCCGGGTGGGCGTGGTTGTACTCGTGGACATGTTCGACATCGCCCTCGAACGCGGGAGTCGCATCGCCGGGCACCACGCTGTGTCCATCGCGCACCCGTACATAGGTGTCCAGCGCGGCCGAGGGGCGGTAGGGGTCGGAGGGCAGATGCGCGGGCAGGGTGAAGGTGCCATCCGGATTCTGCGGAGTGCCTTTCGGGACCAACCTCTTGACGATGGCGTCCGGTCGCGCTGCCAGGTCTCGCACGTGTTCGTCCGAGATCACTCCGTGCCCGTCGACGAACCCGGCGTTCTCGGCAGTGCCTGCGAGGGTTCCCTCGTCGCAGACGACGTGAATGACCACCTTGGCATCCACCGGCGGCACCGTGGCCGGCTCAGGAATCTCTGCGGCACAGTCCTCTCGGCCGCACAGACATTCGAACCGCGTGCCCGATAGCAATGCGAACATCGCATCCGAGGCGCGCTGCGCCTTCGTGCGTTCGTCATGAGCGCACACCGCGGCCGCCAGAGACTTGACGGCGGCCGCGGCGATACGGACGTTCTCCGCCGCCATCGTGGCAGAAATCTCGGCCATCCCATCTGGCTGCGGCTTGGTTGACATCCGCCGATCGGCCAGCGCGCGTCTGCGTGCTTCTCGGACCGCGTCCGGGTCGTGGCGGAAGACAACGCGGTCGATCATGTCTCGCAATCGCTCGGCGGACCACGCGCCACGATGCAGGTCCAACTCGGCCGCGATCTCGGCATCCACGTCGGCCATGCAGGCATGCCCGGTGAGCAGATCGGTCCGCGCAATGATCGTCGAGACCCGGGCCTGGGAGATCTGGCCGTTGCGGAGTCGCTCGGCGACCTCGGGAAGGCGATCCCGCAACGCGACTGCCTCCCGCAGGACCTGCTCGGCGGCATTCTGGGAAACACTCAGTGCCAACGCGATCCGAGCTGCGCAGTCGGCGAAACCGTCGACCACCAACATGTCCTCCGGACGTTTCCCATCGCCGACAATTCGGCGATGGAGCTCGGCGGCGAGCTGATAGTCGTGCCAGGCCAGATACGCTCGTCCGCGTTGGGACGAGGCCATCGACCCGAGCAGGCCATTGGTGTCTGCGTCTGCGACGTCATCGCCATGGAGACGCCCGGTGAAGAGTGGCGCGAGATCCGGCCATGGAGAGGGCTCACCCCACCACGACGACAACGCCCAATCGGGACCCGACACCGCCAGCACCTTTCAGAGAATGGACACGGCGAAACCACACGTCCCACATAGCTCTGAAAGTGACCGACCCCTGCGGGCCGATCCGGTGTCACATCAACACTTCGATTTCGCTGTTACCCAATGTATGCCATCGCACCGACAAGAATGGTCTCCGCAGTTCAACTCGGGTTTTGGTCCGGAGACCGATCACTCCGGATGAATCGCGCACACCAGGATCTCGACGAGCGCTCGTTCCTCGGTCGGGTCCCGCGGGGGGAGCGTCACGATGGACAGGATCGATCGGATCGCGAAGCGGACCTGCACGCCGTCGGCCGCGTCGAGGCCCATCAGCTCGGCTGCGGTCGCGATGATCGTCGGCGAGTGGATGACGGTGTCCGCCGCGGCGTAGACCCGACGCGATTCGACGAACTGCCGGATCACCGGGTCGGCGCGAATCGCTCGCACGGCCACGGTGATCGCAAGGAGCGCCCGCTCTCGCCCTTCGAGACCGGCGACCGACTTCTCGACCTCGGTGACCACGGCCGCCGAGGAGAACGCCCACACCGCCTCGAGCAACTGCTTCTTGCCGCCGACGTGACGGTAGACGGTCGCCCGCGAACAGTGGGCTCGACGTGCGAGGTCGTTGAGGTCGAACCGGTCGAGGCCGGCGCCGCCGATCATCTCTGTCGCGAGTGCGTAGAGGCGATCGCGGGCCGTTTGGTTGCGGTCGCCATTCACCAGCCAGTCATCTGTCATGTTCTCAGTGTGAGACATCTGGCTGAGATGTTTCACCCGTTTGTCGAGGTCGGGCACACGGCATGAGACGGCGCGCACCACGACCAGACATCCGATGTGTCGACTTTCCCGCAACCTGTTGCTCTGTACGCGCGATGGAGTCGACGCTGGTCAGGTGCATGATCTGGACAACCCCTATCCGTACTACGAGACGTTGCGGACCGACACGCCGGTGGCCCGGCTCGCCGACTCCCCGTTCTACGTGGTGACGAGCTGGGATCTGATTGCCGAGGCCGTGGCCCGGCCCGATCACTTCTCGTCAAATCTCACCGCGACGATGGTGTGGAACGCCGATGGCACCGTGACCACGTACCCGATCGCGGAACTGGATTCACCCATCCACGCGCTCGCCACCGCCGACGACCCGGCGCACCGGGACCATCGCAGGATGGTGATGCCGTCTCTGGTCGCCAAACGTATCGGTCAACTCGAACCGTTCATCGATCACACCGTGAAGCGACTGTGGGACAGCGGAATCGACAGCAACGGAATCGACGGCAACCGGATCGACTGGATGACGGCGGTCGCGCACCGGGTGCCCATGGCCGTCGTCGCCGAACTCCTGGGATTCCCGACCTACGACATCGACGACCTGATCCGCTGGTCGTTCGCGACCACCGTGCTGCTCGACGGAGTGGTGACCGCCGAACAGTTGACGGCGGCCACTCAGGCAGCGACCGAACTCGGCGGCCACATCGCTGAATCCTTCACTGCGACCCGCGACGATCCGGGCGGCGGCGTCATGGGCGACCTCGCGACCCTGGTGAACCGAGGCGACCTCGATGAGTCGACAGCGATCATCATGCTCATTCAACTCGTCGCGGCCGGGGCGGAATCCACCGTCAGCCTCCTCGGCAACGCCGTGTGGCTGCTCGGCGAGCAGCCGGAACTGGTCGGACAACTGCGGGACAATCGTGATCTCGTGCGCCTCTTCGTCGAGGAGGCGCTGCGCGTCGAATCGCCGTTTCGCGGTCACTACCGCCACGTCGTGCACGACACCACACTGGGGGACGTGGCATTGCCCGCCAACTCCCACCTCTATCTGATGTGGGGCGCCGCCAATCGCGACGCCGAGCACTTTGATGAGCCGGACCGGGTGAACCTGGATCCGGTGGTGCGGCGACCACACATGGCGTTTGGGAAAGGGCTACATCTGTGTGTCGGAGCCGCACTGGCGCGACTCGAGGCGCGGGTCGCGGTCAATTGCCTGCTTGATGCCACCACCGACTTCACGGTTCATGGTGAGAATCCGCAGTGGGAGCGAAGCCTGCTGGTGCGTCGACTGCGAACATTGCCGCTGACCGTGACCTGACGGAGCTCGAGCTCGCTACACTCGATTCCACTGAGTGAAAGGCGACGATGGCAGGTAACACGGGCTCCCCGGGCCAATCGGTGGCCGCGCGCACGCTGGCGGTGCTCGCCGCCTTCGACCGCACCCACCGCGCGTTGACCCTCACCGAGATCGCCGAGCGCGCCGACCTTCCGGTGCCGACGACGCATCGCCTGGCCCGCGAGCTCGAGTCATGGGGCGCGCTGACCCGTCGGCCCGACACCCGCTACGTCATCGGACGGCGGCTGTGGGATCTGGGGCTTCTGGCCCCGATCCAATCGGGTATCCGGGAGGTCGCCGCGCCCTTCTTGCAGGACTTGTACGCCGCGACGTTCGCCACCGTGCATCTCGCCGTCCGAGAGGGGATCCAGGTGCTGTATCTGGATCGACTCTCGGGCCGGGCGTCCGTCCCCGTGGTGAGCCGGGTCGGCAGCCGACTCCCGTTGCACTGCACCGGAGTCGGCAAGGTCCTACTCGCGCATGCGCCCGACGAGATACGGCGTGAGGCGATGAGTGACCTGCGCCCGATGACGCCGCACACGATCGTCGCGCCCGGGGTGTTGGAGCCACAACTCCGCCAGATCCGGCAGCAGGGCTACGCGACCACCACCGAGGAGATGACGCTGGGCGCCTGCTCGATCGCGGTGCCGATCCGCCGGGGCGAGGATGTGGTTGCCGCACTCGGGGTGGTGGTGCCGTCGCTGGGGCGCAACCGCGCGTCCTTGGTGGGCGCTGCGCAGGTGGCGGCGCAGGGAGTCGGCCGCACGTTGGGCGGGGGCCTGCCGCCCCCCGCGACGGTCTGAGCGGGTCAGATGTCCGCGCGGTCCAGGCCGGTCAAGAACTCGTCGACCCGCGGCCACGTCTGCGCGGTCGCCTCGCTGCCTGCGATCAGACCCAGATGGCTGGTCTCGACGGTGGTGAAGTGCACCTCGGGCGAGTCGGCGAAGATCTCCACGCCGTGTCGCGCTGCACCCCAGCTGACGATCGCGTCGCGATGGCTGCCGAACAGCTGGATCGGGAGCGCGATGGATGTGAGGTCGATGCTGCGATCACCGAATCGCAGTACGCCGCCGGCGATTTCGTCGCGGAAAACAAGATTTTCCCACATCTGCTCGGCCAGCTTGCCGGGATATCCGGGCAGCGCCTCCTGGAACCAGTCGATGACCTGCATCCGCGCCAACGCCTCCGTGTTGTCCGCGTTGCGGAGGATGTAGCCGGGCTTCTTGAACTCGCGTTCCCACGCCGTCGCGCGGTACCCGAGGCGCACCAGCGGCGCCGGGATGCCGCCCATCGCTTTCAGCGCGTACGTCACCGGAGCGGGACCGATCGGCCGGATGAGCGTCTTCACCAACGGATACGGCTGTACCAGCGAATAATTCAGCGGTGTGCCAACTGCGGTGATCGACCGGACGGGCAGGTCGGGATGTGCGGCGGCGGTGAGGAACGCGACGGTGCCGCCCAGGCTCCATGCGGCGAGGTCTACTGTGCTCGAAGTGTCGCCGTAGTCGGCGAGCACGTGTCCGATGGCGGCGGGGACGATGTCGTCGCAGAAGTCCTCGAAACCGAGATGGCGGTCGGCATAACCCATCTCGCCGAAATCGATCACGTACGGGATGCGTCCGGTCGCCAGCAGTGTCGCGACCACCGACATGTCCGGCGCCAGGTCGTAGCAGCGGGCCGGAACCGCGAGCGGCGGGATCAGCAGGACCGGTGAGCGTCCTGCATTGCGAGCCGCATCGACGTCGGCGGTGGTTCCGTAGCGGCGTAGCGTCCGATGCCGCCCCTCGGAAAGGGTGACGTGCGAGGTGGGCTGGTCATCGGCCACGCGTTCACCGCGCGTCAGGCGGTAAAGGGTACGGACACCGTCGAGCATGGGCACCTTCCGGTCTCGTTGGGACACGGGGTGCGATCCTACGGGAGGCTCAGCCGGCGGCAGCCAGGATGGCCCGCGTGTAGGCCTCGGAGCGGTCGGATCCGATGATGCCCGGTGCCATCTTGTTCATGACGTAGGAGATGGTCATCTTCTGCAGCGGGAACATCACAGTGATCGACCCTCCCCATCCACCCCAGAAGCAGATCCGTTCGTCGGGGAGTGAGGGCACGGTCGCGGGTTCGGGAAGACCGAATCCGATTCCCCAGCGCAGCGGCACGCCCAGAACGAGGTCGTCGCCGCGCGTCTGTTCGTCGAAGATCTGATCGATCGTCTTCTCCGTCAGCAGCTGCACGCCGTCGACGGTCCCGCCGCGGGAGATCACCGACATCGTTCGTACGAGGGCGCGGGCGTTGGTGTGGCCGTTCAGTGCCCCCATGTCGGCACGACGCCACTCGATGGTGTTTGCGGCGGCGGCTGACGCCACTGGCCCGGTGAAGGTCTTGAACATCGGCGAATCGGTGGGCAGTGCCGCGATGTCGATCGGCAGCGGTGGGGGTGGGATCACCTCGGCGATCCGTGCGTCGTCGTCCGGCCCTGCACCGATCTGTAGATCGACTCCCAGCGGGCCGGCGATCTCGTCGGCGACGAACTGTGTGAGATGTTTGCCGGTTACCCGGCGGACGATTTCGCCCAAGAGGTGGCCCTGGTTCTGCGCGTGATAACCCGACGCGGTGCCGGGTTCCCACCACGGGGCCTGGCGAGCGAGGTGTTCGACCGAGGTGTCCCAGTTGTACATGTCGGTGAGCTCGAACGGCTGATCCCACCCCGAGACCCCCGAGGTGTGCGCCATGATGTGGCGGACCTCGATATCGTCTTTGCCGTTCTGGGCGAATTCCGGCCAGTAGGTTGCGACCGGTGCGTGTAGGTCGACGAGTCCTCGGTCGGCCAGCATGAGGACCGCGAGCGCGGTGACCTCCTTGGTGGTCGACCACACGTTGACGATGGTGTCGCGCTCCCACGGAAGTGTTCGGGCGGCGTCGCGGAACCCGCCCCAGACATCGACCATCAGTTCGCCGTCGACGTCGACGGCGATGGCCGCACCGAGTTCGTTGCCTGAGTCGATTTGGGCGGCAAGCTCATCGCGCACCCGCTCGAACTTCGGATCGATGTGACCGTGGACGTCGGGTGTCTCGGACATGTCGGACTCCTTGCCGGACGACCGCGGTGTCGCCCTCTCGGCCGACCGTAGAACATGTTCCGGCGGCCCGGTTGCGGTTTGCGCCGGTTGCCGGCACAAACCGCAACCGCCGACTCATCCTGCGTCGCGCAGCTCGCGGCGCAGGATCTTGCCGGTGACCGTCTTCGGGAGCTCGCAGACGATCTCGACCTCGCGCGGATACTTGTAGGCGGCCATCTGCTCCTTACAGAACTCGACGAGCTCGGCGGTGTCGACCGTCGCGCCGTCCTGCAGTGACACATAGGCCTTGACGGTCTCGCCGCGATACTCGTCGGGCACCCCGATCACGGCAGCCTCCCGCACCGCGGGATGGGTGTACAGCACGTCCTCCACCTCGCGTGGCCACACCTTGTAGCCCGACGCGTTGATCATGTCCTTCTTGCGATCGACCACGTAGAACCAGCCGTCGCTGTCCATGAATCCGACGTCGCCGGTCTTCAGTGCACCGCCGGGAATCGATTCGGCCGTCTTGTCCGGCTTGTTCCAGTAGCCCTTGACCACCTGCGGACCGGATGTGACGAACTCGCCGACTTCGCCGACGGGAAGGTCTTCGCCATCCTCCCCGACCACCCGGACGACCGTGTTGAACACCGGCACTCCCACCGACAGTGCACCCGAGGTCGCGTCGACGGGCGCCCGAACACCGAGCGGGACACCGTGTGACGGCGACGACGTCTCCGTCAGCCCGTAGATGTTGTGGATGTAGGCGCCGAAGTCCTGCTCGAGCCGGTCGGCCATCGCCGGTGCGATCGGCGCGCCACCGGAGTAGAGAATACGCAGACTCTCGAAGTCGGCCGGTGTGGCACCGGGGGCGGCGGACAACGCGTTGAACGCGGTGATCGCCGCGACGGTGAACACCGGCCGGCGTTCGCGGATCGCGTCGAGCGTGACGTCCGGGGCAAACCGGTGTGTCAGCGTCAGCGGTGCCCGCACCAGCATCGCGATCATCACATGTCCCACGAGTCCGGTGATGTGGAACAACGGCGCGACGCCGAGCACCCCCTCGCCCGGTTTCAGACCCGTCCAGTCGCGGTAGGTCTGCGCGTTGAACGCCAGGTTTCCATGAGTGTTCATGGCGCCCTTGGGTTCTCCGGTGGTACCGCTGGTGTAGGTGAGGACGGCGACATCGTCGGCGGTGAGGGTCGGCGCCGGCAACGACGATCCGTCGAAGCCGTCGATCGTCTCGACCAGATCGCGGGTGCCGGGATTGCGGCGGCGCTCGACGCCGGCGAACAGCCGAGGATCATCGCGCGTCTGAAAGTCGAGCGGAGACGTCGTGAAGACCGTTCGGACCGCCGTCTTCCCGGTGGCGATGACCGGCGCGGCCACATCGTCGTAGAGGTCGTCGAGGGTGAGCAACGCCGTTGCGCCGGAATCGACCAGCATGTAGGTGAGTTCGCGCTGCTTGTTCATCGGATTGATCGCGACGGCGATACCGCCGGCCTTCCATGCCGCCACGATCCCGATGATGAAGGCCGGATTGTTCTGAACGTAGACCGCGAGACGATCACCGGCCGAGAATCCATCGCCGACGAGTGCGGACGCCAGCGCCGTCGCGGCCCGATCCACGTCGGCGAAGGTCAGCGTCGCGTCGAAGTAGTAGAGAAAAGGGCTGTCCGGCTCGGCCGCCACCGCAGCATCGAACACGTCGAGGGCGGTGGTGTACTCGGCCTCGATGTCGGCCGGGCTGCCCGCCGGATAGCGGGTCAGCCACGGCCGATCGGCGTAACTCACTTGATCACCACCGGGTTCACGGGTGCGCCGGTGGCCCGGTGGATCTTCAGCGGCGCAGCCACATAGAAGAACTCGTAGACCCCGTCGGCGGCACAATCCGCGGCGAGTTTCTCCAGGTCGCAGATCTCGGTGAAGGCGATGCCCAGGTTGCGCATCAGCGCATTGTGCAGAACCAACGCGACCCCGTTGTGCGGGTCGGTGGTGACCTCGTTGGCGATGGTGTCGGTGACCAGATTCGGGATCTCCTTGTCCTGGAACCACTTCACCAGTTCTGCGGAATGCACCAAGCCGGGTTCGCAGAAGTCGTCGTAGAACTTGTCGCCCTGCTGGAAGAACAGTTGGAGGTGATTGGTGCGGATGAGCAGGATGTCGCGCGGTTTGATCTCGATACCCTGTGCCGCGGCGCACTTCTCGAGGTCGGTGTGGTCGAAGGTCTCGCGCGGCCCGAGGCAATCCACCCCCCTGAAGCGGGCCATGTCCAGCAGGACCGCGCGACCGGCGACGCCACGTTGTGCGATCGGCTCGACGCTGGCCTTGTCCAGGCCGCCCACGGTGGTGCGGGCGTCATACCCGTTGTAGATCTGGCCGTCGTACCAGACGTGGCCGAGTGCGTCGTACTGCGTGGACCCCTGCAGGAAGGCGTCGATCTTGTCGTCGGCGTAGTGCAGACCGCCCGGGAAGGCCGGGCCGTCGCCGCCCTCATCCCAGTTGGACTCGTCGAAGATCATCTCGCGGGTCGCCGGGCTGCGGCCGGGCCACACCGGATCGCCCTCGGGGTCGCCGATGAGTCGCTGCAGCGTGAACAGTTCGCCCTTCTTGATCAGGCCGACGCCGGCGAGGACCTGCTCGGCGGTGAGGTAGTTGAGGCTGCCGACCTCGTCGTCGGCGCCCCATTTGCCCCAGTTGGAGGGGGAGTCGGCGAGCAGTTCGGTGAGATCGGGTGCAGTCATGGGACGCCTCTCCAGTGAGTCGATGTGAGTGGACTGAACGATTCGAGCGAACGTTCGGAAAGTTCAGGTGAGATGAGGATCACAGGATTCGGGGCGTCCGTCAAGGGGTTTCGCCGAAGTCGAAAAGGGATGTCGGACAGGCGGATTTCGGTTCAGCGGGGCTGAACAAGCATCATCGCCAGGGCGTGATCGGCGTAGTCGTGGGCGACCTCGGCAGGCGTCTTCGGTCCGGCGGTGGAGAACCAGTAGGGCAGGGCCATGCACATGGTGGCGACGACCCGCGCGGTGCCACGCGGATCCGGCGATGCGAAGGAACCGTCGGCGGCCGCGGCGACGGCCGCATCGTCGAGGCGGGCCTGCAGGCGTCGGCGGGCGTCGAGGATGACGCTGCGGTCGGGTTCCTCGAGGCTACGCATCTCGGTGGCCGTGATGAACGCCAAGTCTCGGCGTACCGCATGGCAGAGCGCCAGCGCCTCGACCATCAGCGCAAAGCGCTCAGCAGGCCGCTCGCCCTCGGCATCCGCTGCCAGCACGCGCCATTCGATGTCGGCCATCGTCTGGGTCATGAGCGTCACCAAGAGATGCTGCTTGCTCCGGTGATAGTGGTAGATGCCGGCCACGCTGCTGTCGGCGGCGGTCGCCACCAGGCGCATCGTCGCACCGTGATAGCCGACGTCGGTGAACACCTCGACCGCGGCACGTAGCGCCGGGTCGAGATCGAGATCGCTGAATCGGCGCCAGTCGGAGGTGGGTGTGGCCCCGAGGGTGTCGGACTGGCGGGCGGGTGGCGGACTCACCAGGTGGCCGGGCGAGACGTCGAGGCGCCGGGCGATCTGGTGCAGGCGATCGATCGTGAGCGCGACCTTGCCGTTCTCGATGGCGCTCATCGTCCCGACGCTGACCCCGATGTCGGCGGCCAGGGCGCGCAGGGTCAGGCCGGACTGCACACGCGCCTGGCGGACCGCCGGTCCGGTCAGGTTCTGTTCAGCCATGCTGAACACGGTAGCGCTGTGTAACACGGTAGCGCTGTGTGCCGGTCACCGTAGACTTCACCCGACGATGTCGACTCCTCGGGGGGACGGAAAGGTGACGGTCGGGTGAGTGCCTACGACGACCGGCCGTGGCTCGCCCATTACGGCGGACGGCCCGCACATCTGCGGGTGGAGTTCGGTACCGCGATGGACATGTTCGACGCCGCGGTCGCGGCAGCCCCGGATGCCCCGGCCGTGCACTACTTCGACTCCACGCTCACGTGGTCCGGCCTCGATCACGCATCGGACGCGTTGGCTGCGTTGCTGCTGGCCCGTGGATTCGGTCCGGGCGACCGGTGTGCCCTGTTCGTCCAGAACGATCCGGCGTTCGTGATCGGTCTGGTGGCGGCGTGGAAGGTGGGTGGTGTCCCGACCGCGATCAGTCCGATGAGCAAGGTGGACGAGTTCACCTGGTTCCTGCAGCGTTACCGGCCGGCGGCGTTGCTGGCGCTCGATGATCTGTACCTCGAGGTCGTCCGGCCCGCGATTGCCGATGACCCGGGCATCGCGGTTCCGGTGGTGGTGACGGTCAGTGGGTTGGACGGACAGACGCGCGACGATCCGCGGCTGTTCGCGGGTCTGCGTCGCCATCGGCCCCCGGACACGATCGACCTCGCGGCACTCGTCGCCGGGTTCGATGGTCCGGCACCGCGGCGGCGACCCGTGGGTCCGGCCGATGTCGCCGCGCTGTTGCCGACGTCGGGCACGACCGGCTTTCCCAAAGGCGCCCGGATCAGTCATGCCAATCTGACGTTCAACACCCAGATCTACCGCGAATGGACCGGAGTCGACGTCGGGGAGCCGATTCTGGCGCTGGCGCCGGTCTTTCACGTCACCGGTCTCGTGGGAGCGGTGACCCTGGCGATGCTGCTCCGGTCGCCGGTCGTGGTGACCCATCGCATCCTGCCGGCCGTGATGGCCGACGCGATCCGCGAGTGGCGGCCGGTGTTCGCGGTCGCCGCGATCACCGCCTACATAGGTCTTGCCGACGAGTCCGACATCACGCCGGCGGAGATGTCCTCGCTGCGTTTGCGTTACTCGGGCGGCGCGCCGATCGAACCTGCGGTGGCGGAGCGGCTCGAGGAGGCCCTCGGCGGATACGTGCACAACATCTACGGACAGACCGAGACGACGTCACCGTCGCACATCGTGCCACCGGAACTGCGTTCGCCGGTCGACGAGGAGACCGGGGTGCTGTCGGTCGGGGTGCCGGTGTCGAGCACGGTGGTGCGGGTGGTCGACGACGACGGCCGCGATCTTCCGGTCGGTGAGATCGGCGAATTGGTGACGAGCGGACCGCAGGTCATCGACGGCTACTGGGACGACCCGACGGCCACTGCGGCCGCACTGACCGGCGGCGAATTGCGTACCGGCGATATCGGTTTCATGGACGATGCCGGCTGGTTCTATGTCGTCGACCGCAGGACCGATGTGATCAACGCGGCGGGCTACAAGATCTGGCCGCACGAGGTGGAAGCGGTTCTGGCCAAGCATCCCGATGTCGCGGAAGCGGCGGTCGTCGGCATCCCGGACGACTATCGCGGTGAGTCGGCGAAGGCGTATGTGGTGTTGCGCGCGGGCTCGCCGACGACCGAAGCCGATCTCGTCGAGCACTGTCGCGTCCGGCTTGCGGCCTACAAGTATCCGCGGGAGATCGAGCTGGTGGGTGCGCTGCCGCGTTCGGCGACCGGAAAGTTGTTGCGACGCGAGTTGCGTGGTCAGTCGGCGATCCGACCGTGACTGAAATCGGCCCCGTGAGGGCGATCCGAGGGGATATCCCCTCGGCGCCACCTCACGGGGCCGATTTCAGTCAGGCTGCGGTGCGACCGCGATCTACAGACCCAGATCCCGGCCGATGATGTCCTTCATGATCTCGGTGGTGCCGCCGAAGATCGTCTGGATACGAGAATCGGTGTAGGCGCGGGCAACCCGGTACTCGTTCATGTAGCCGTAGCCGCCGTGCAGCTGCACGCACTGGTCGATGACGCGCTTACCCAGCTCGGTGCACCACCACTTGGCCTTGGAGGCGTCCACCGCGGTGAGCTCACCGTCGACGACGGCCTGCAGGCAGCGGTCGATGTACTGCTCGGCGATGTCGAGTTCGGTGGACATCTCGGCGACGACGAACCGGTTGTGCTGGAAGGTGCCGATCGGCTTGCCGAAGGCCTTGCGGTCCTTGACGTACTGCAGCGTCTCCTCGTACACGGCGCGGGCGCCGGCGATGGCGCCGACGGCGATCGACAGCCGCTCCGACGGCAGGTTCTGCATCAGGTGGTAGAAGCCCTTGTTCTCCTCGCCGAGGAGGTTCTCCCGCGGGACGCGCACGTCGTTGAAGTGCAGTTCGGCGGTGTCGGCGGACTTGAGACCCATCTTGTCCAGCTTGCGTCCGCGCTCGAAGCCCTCCATGTCGCGCTCGACGACGAGCAGCGAGAACGCCTTGTGGCCGGCGGCCGGGTCGGGATTTGTGCGGCACACCACCACGACCAGATCGGAGTTGATGCCGGCCGAGATGAAGGTCTTGCTGCCGCTGAGGATGTAGTGGTCACCGTCGAGCTTGGCCGACGTCTTGATACCGGCGAGGTCGCTACCGGCGCCGGGCTCGGTCATCGCGACCGCGAGGATCGTCTCACCGGTGGCCATACCGGGCATCCAGCGCTTCTTCTGCTCATCGTTGGCCAGATGCAGGAAGTAGGGGACCAGGACGTCGTTCTGCAGGCTCAGTCCCGGTGCCGCACTGCCGAAGCGCGCGAACTCCTCGACGACGACCGCGTTGAAGCGGAAGTCGTCGGAGACGCCGCCGCCACCGAACTCCTCGGGGATGTTGAAACCGAGCAAGCCGGCCTCGCCCGCCTTGGCGTATGCCTCACGGTCGACCTGGCCTGCGGCTTCCCACTTCTCGACGTTGGGCGCGCACTCGCGGGTCAGGAACTCGCGTGCGGTCTGGCGGAGCTGTTCGTGTTCTGCTTCGAAGACGGTGCGTTTCATGTGGTGAACTCCTTCGTGATTCGGGTCTGGTGACGATCGGACGGTCAGGTCGCCGGGCGCGATCCCACCGCCCGCAGCGATGTCGCGGCGTAGGAGACCGCGACCTGTTCCGGGGTTCGTGGCCCGTCGGGCCGGTACCAAGTGGTGATCTCCTGACAGGCGCCGAGCAGATAACGCAACACTTCCCGAGCATCGCCCGGTATCTGGAAATCACCGGAGGCGATGCCGCGCTCCAAAACATCCGCCAGCAGGTCCTCCATCTCGGTGCGCATCCCCACGTAGTGCTGACGATGCGGGTTGTCGGTGTCGAGATAGCGCAGTTCACGTCCGACACTGGCCAACTGCAAGTCTGCGGTCATGTGCAGCACGATCGTCTCGATGGCGTTGGACAGCTGCTGTCGAGGGGTGTCGCCGTCGGCGATGGCCGCGTGCACCCGGGTGAGGACCGACGACATGCCCGCCTCGAGCAGCGCGACCAGGATGCCTTGCTTGTTGTCGTGGTGGTAGTACAGCGTGGGGAGGGAAACGCCTGCACGCGAGGCGATGTCACGGATCGACGTGCCGTGGAAGCCGCGTTCGTGGAACGCGTCCTTGGCGGCGACGAGGGTGATCGGCAGATGCAGGGGTTCCAGCTTGCGCCAGTCACCCGGTGCGGAGGTCGCCGCACCGGGCTCACCGGTCGCCGCGGTGGACACGGTCTCAGACACGCTCGATGATCGTGGCATTCGCCATGCCAGCGCCCTCACACATCGTCTGCAGGCCGTAGCGGCCACCGGTCGCCTCGAGGTGGGTGACCAGCGTGCTCAGCAGACGGGTGCCCGACGAACCGAGCGCGTGGCCCAGTGCGATGGCACCACCGCGCGGGTTCAGCTTGGCCGGGTCGGCACCGAACTCGTGGGCCCAGGCCAGCGGAACGGGCGCGAAGGCCTCGTTGACCTCGTAGGCGTCGATGTCGTCGATGGTCAGACCCGAGCGTTCGAGGATCTTGCGGGTCGCCGGGATCGGAGCGGTGAGCATGAACACTGGATCGTCGCCCGCCAGCGAGAACGAATGGAACCGGGCGCGCGGGGTGAGGCCGAGCTTGGCGGCCATGGTGTCGCTCATGATCAGCGCACCCGACGCACCGTCGGTGAGCGGCGAGGAGTTGCCGGGGGTGATGTGCCAGTTGATCTCCGGGAAACGCTTCGAGTACTCCTCGGAGTAGAACGACGGCTTCAGGCCGGACAGCCCCTCGGCGGTGGTCGAGGCCCGCACCGTTTCGTCGACGGAGTGCGTGATCGTCTGGCCGTCGGCGTTGGTGACGTCGATCGGGATGATCTCGCGGTCGAAGAAGCCCTCGGCCGCGGCCTGCGTGGCGCGGCGGTGCGATTCCGCAGCGAAGGTGTCGAGCGTCTCGCGGTCGAGCTTCCACTTGGCGGAGATCAGTTCGGCCGAGATGCCCTGGCCGACGAGTCCGTCGGGATAGCGGGCAGCGATACTCGGTCCGTACGGACTGCGACCCACCGTGGTGAACCCCATCGGCACACGGCTCATAGATTCCACACCGGCGGCGATGACCACGTCGTAAGCGCCGGCGATCACACCCTGCGCGGCGAAGTGGGCGGCCTGCTGGCTCGATCCACACTGCCGGTCGACGGTGGTGGCGGGCACGGACTCGGGGAATCCGGCCGACAGCAGCGCGGTGCGGGAGATGTTGAGTGCCTGCTCGCCGGCCTGGCTGACGCAGCCGCCGATGACGTCGTCGACGAGGGCGGGGTCGATGTCATTGCGCTCGACCAGGGTGCGCAGCACATGCGCGAGAAGCTCGACGGGCTGGGTTTCCGACAGCGCGCCGCCGGGCTTGCCCTTACCGGAGGCGAGACGGGCGACGTCGACGATGACGGCTTCGGGCATGTGGGTCCTCCCAGGTGTGATGGTGAGTCGAATCGGCAGGTGACATTGCCTGAGTGCACCCCGATCTAACGCTCGTTCTACCTGTCTAGCACGCCGGAACCCGCCGGATCAACAGATCGGCGGGTTCGGAGGCGAACGTTGCTAGATGGCGCCCTGGTCCGCTTCGCCGGCAGGCGTCGCGGTGAAGGTCTTGACGTCGAGCGGGCCGGCAAGCAGATTGCCGATGGCCTTGCCGAGTTCGGCGAGCGCCTCGGCCTGGCCATGCGTGCCGAGCGCTTCCATCGATTCCCACTTCTCGATCATCACCAGGTCGGTCGAGTCGCCGGTGGCCTCGTGCAGTGCGTACTTGAGGCAGCCCGGTTCGGCATGCACCTTCGGGATGGCGGTGAGGACGGCCTCCTTGACGGCAGCTTCCTCGCCGGGCTTGGGGGAGATGGTGGCGACGACGATAACGGGCGACATGGCTGTCTGGCTCCTGAAAGTTGAGGGACGAAACGATCTCCGCTGACGTTAGGGCACGTGTGGCGCGGCGTGGCGGGCTTCGATGGAATCGGCGCTACCGCTTCTGTCAGGACCCGAGATAGGCGACGATGGCATTGGTCAGGCCGCGGCGCGCCTCGTCCAGGTCGGAATAGGTGCCCAACTGCGCCTCCGACACGAGCCCACGCATGGCGCCCGGGATGAATGCGGCGACTTCGCGCACCCGTGCCGGATCGACCTCGAGGTCGGCGAATGCCTTCTGGCAGGCGCGGGCCCAGCTGTCCTTCCACGAGGCGAGTTCGGCTGCGGTGTGCGGAAAGAGTCGTTCGAGTTCGGCGGGATCCCGCGGCAACGCGGCACGCAGCGCCTCGATGGCCCGGGCTTCGGTGGAGGTCAGCCCCGCGAACAGGGTGTCGACGATCTCGGCCATCCGGTCGGGCAGCGGCGCGGTGTTGTTCTCGCGGTAGGGCAGCTCTCCGCGATGCTCGGCGGTACGGCGCAACACTGCTGCCCACAGGCCGTCGACGTCACCGAACTGATACTTCACCGTGCCCCAGGTGGCGCCGATCTCCTTGGCGATCCGATTGGCCGACACCGAACCCGGCTCGCCCGAGGCCAGCGCGGTCACCGCCGCGTCGAGCATCGCCTCGCGGGTTGATCGTCCCCGACGGTTGGTACGCCGTCCGGAGGTGTCGGCGTCGGTGGTCATGACGCCTGATCCTAACGGGGATACCGCCGCGGTCTTGGTCCGTACGATCAGGGGTATGAGGGAATCTGACGGCGAATACTACGTCACGGCCGACGAGCTGAAGGCGTTCTGGGAATCGGGCCGCAAGCACTGGTACATGCGCGAGGACGGGTCCACCGATCTGTACTCCGACGAACTCGACATCACCCACGGCTGGCCGATCTACCTGCGTGATCGCGACGAAGCGTGGCTCGCGAAGTGGGACGGCAACTTTCAGAAGGCGGTCGAGGAGGAGCTCAACCCCAACCTCATCCGGCACTTCGAAGAGCTGACAACCCAGGGAAACTGGCCGCACCAGCAGGACTGAGCGACTGGGCACCGGCCCACTTCGGTATCAAGTCAACTCCAAGTGGGGTGCGCGATGCTTCTCGGCACACACCACCGAGGAGAACCCATGACTGTCGCCGACCCGTCCACCATTCCCGTTCCCGCCCGTCGAGTGCCGACCACGGCTGCCGGTATCGCGCTCGCCTGCAGCGCCCCGATCTGGGCGATCAGCGTCGCCGCAGTCGGCGACCACGAAGGCTTCGGCGCAGCCTCGGTGTTCGGCGGTCTCGCCGCCCTCGCCTTCCAGCTATCTGTGCTCGCGCTGCTGTCGGTGCAGCAGCGTAGCCACGCGATGGGCGCGGGCCGGGTGGCCCGCGTGGGCTACCGCGTCGAGGTGGTGGTGCTCGGTGGTGCGCTGGTGTCGACGATCCTCGACATGTTCTGGCTGGTCCATGGGTCGGTCGTCTGGATGATCTTCGACATCTGCTGGCCGTTGTCGATGCTCGGGATGCTGATCATCGGCATTCGGGTCGCGATCGCGGACCGATGGACCGGTGCGCTTCGCTGGCAGACGCTGTTCGCGCAGAGCTGGCTGGTGTGGGCGTTGCCGCTCGGCGCCATCCCCGGTGTCGGGCTGTGGGGTGCCGTCGTGCAGACCATCCTCGGGTATGGCGGTCTGGGTCTGCTGCTCGCACGCAGGCAGGTGATCACGGCGTCGGCGCCGGTTTCGCAGAACCCCCTATCATAGTTACGTAGAACCCACTATGGTTCTTTCTCGGAGGGTGCGCGTCCGGAAGGAGAACCGATGGCCAGGACCCCGTTGTCGATGGAGCCGACCGGGTGGTTTCAGGTCGCGTGGTCGGCCGAGATCCGGGTCGGCGCGGTGCGCAAGATGAAGTACTTCGGCCGGGAGATGGTCGCGTGGCGCTCGGCGTCGGGAGTTGTGGCCGTATTTGATGCTTACTGTGAACATCTCGGCGCGCATCTCGGTTACGGCGGACGGGTGGACGGGGAGAACCTCGTCTGCCCGTTCCACGGGTGGGAGTGGAACCGTGATGGTCGCAACGTCTGCATCCCGTACGAGAAGCATCCCAACAAGGGGCGTCGCATCCGCAGCTATCCGGTTGTCGAACGCAACGAGGCGGTCTGGATCTGGTACGACGTCGAGGGGCGACCGCCGACGTTCGACGTCCCGGACATCTTCGGCGACTTCGACGACGACCGAACGGCTGATGATTACTATCCGCCGATCGCGGCGGCCACGCTCTTTCGCGAGGGCCTCGAGATCCATCCGCAGTACATCATGGAGAACGGCGTCGATTTCGCGCACTTCAAGTTCGTGCACAAGACGCCGTTCATGCCGGAATTCACCCGGCACGACTTCAGCGGTCCGGTGTCTTATGTCGACTTCACGATCGCCTTCGATGAGGGAGCAACCCTCGAAAATGCCACCAGCGGGGTCGAATCCATCAATGCCGGCCTAGGCTGTTCGGTCACCAAGAGTTGGGGCATGGTCGACAACCGGACGATGCCTGCGGTCACCCCCGTCGACGACCACACCTCCGATGTGCGGTTCACGGTGTGGATCGGACGCAAGCCGGGTGAGGAGTCCGGTCCGATCTCCGACTACGGCAAGACGATGGCCGACTTCGTCATCGAACAGTTCGAGGCCGACATCGAGATCTGGGCGCATCAGCGGTATTCCGACCCGCCCGCTTTGTCGCGCAAGGAGCACCAGGGCTTCACGGCATTGCGCGCCTGGGCCACCCAGTTCTATCCGGACGGTCCGACGACGCCCGTCGGCGCCGGTGACCGAAAGGCGATGTGATGACCGCTCCCGCACCGAGAATCCGCGTGTTCCAGGTGGCCACCGGCAACGTCGGTACCGAGATGATCGGCCGGATCGCCGGCCACCCCGACCTGGAATTGGTGGGCCTGCACTGCTATTCGCCGGACAAGATCGGACGCGATGCCGGTGAGATCGTGGGCGCCGACCCCATCGGCGTCATCGCGACGGGAACCGTGGCCGAGATCATCGCGGCGGCGCCCGACGTGCTGACCTTCCACGGCGTCTTCCCCGACGAGGAGCTGTATGTGCAGGTGCTGGAGGCCGGCATCGACGTCGTGACCACCGCCGACTGGATCACCGGCTTTCACCGCGACACCAACCATCCCCACCCGAGTGGGCGCAAGATCACCGAGATCCTCGCGGAGGCCTGCGAGAAAGGTGGTTCCACCTTCTACGGCACCGGTATGAATCCGGGTGCCGCGCAGGTGATCGCGGTGACGCAATCGATGGATGTCGCCGACATCGAGAATGTCACGGTCACCGAGTCGGTGGACGTGTCGTGTCATCATTCGGCGGTGACCTGGCAGGCGGTCGGCTACGGCCGTCCCGTCGACGATCCGACGATCCCG
Source organism: Gordonia tangerina (assembly GCF_021556435.1). Taxonomy (GTDB): domain Bacteria; phylum Actinomycetota; class Actinomycetes; order Mycobacteriales; family Mycobacteriaceae; genus Gordonia; species Gordonia tangerina. The sequence continues at coordinate 202,328 of NZ_JAKGCU010000004.1, read as the reverse complement.
GACTCGTTGCGCCGCTACACCGAGGTGTTCGCCGACTCGGTGTACCTGATGGCGGACTGTTTCGACCTCGACCTCGACGAGGTCGCCTTCAGCTACGAGCTCGGCGCCTGCACCAAGGATGTCGATCTGGGCTGGTACTTCCTGCCGGCGGGATCGCTGGGAGCCAACTACATCAAGTATCAGGGCATGGTCGACGGCGTGGCGCGCGTGGAGACCCACCTCGAATGGCAGATGACGCCCTTCACCGATCCGGCGTGGGACATCAAGGGCTGCTACATCACCCACATCACCGGCGATCCGTCGGTCTACTCCAAGCACATGATCTTCCCGAAAGCCGGTGTGGACCTGTCGGACCCGTCGTCATTCGCATCGATCGGCATGACGGTGACAGGTATGCCTGCGCTGAACGCCATCAGCTCGGTGGTAGCGGCCCGGCCGGGCATCCTCACCAGCGCCGATTTGCCGTTGCGGGGCTTCGCGGGTCGGTTCAAGCGCTGAACTCGCGCGTATGGTTGACGCCATGGCCAGAACAGTTGCGAAAGCCGATGCCGTCGACCGCACCGAACTCCTGGAGTTTCTGCGGTCACGTCACCAGATGATCCTGAGCACCGTTCGTGCCGACGGGACCCCGCAACTCTCGCCGGTCACCGGCGGCGTCGACCAGGACGGTCGCATCGTCATCTCCACCTACCCGGGCCGGGCGAAGGCGGTCAATATCCGTAACAACCCGGTGGCCAGTGTGTGCGTGCTGTCCGACGAGTTCAACGGGGCGTGGGTACAGGTGGACGGGCACGCCGAGGTACTCGACATGCCTGATGCCGAAGACGGCCTCGTCGACTACTTCCGATGCATCTCCGGAGAGCATCCGGATTGGGACGAGTATCGGGCCGCGATGCGGACCCAGGGCAAGTCGCTGATCCGGATCCGGCCGACCCGCTGGGGACCCATCGCCACCGGCGGCTTCCCGGCCGATGTCGCCGAGCGTCTCGACGCCCAGGACGGCTGAACCTCAGGCAGGTGTCTTGGCGAACTCGATGGTGAGTTTTGCGTTGAACGCCGGGAGGTCGTCGGGATTGCGGCTGGTGATCAGCGTGTTCGGCCCCGATCGGCACACCACAACTTCCTCGTCCTGCCAGGTGGCTCCGGCATTGCGGAGATCGGTCTGCAGGCTGGGGTAGGAGGTCATCGTGCGACCGCTCACCACGCCGGCCTCGATGAGGGTCCATGGCGCGTGGCAGATCGCCGCCACGGGTTTCCCGGCGTCGAAGAACGCTTTCACGAACGCGACCGCGCTCGCATCGGTGCGCAGGAAATCGGGATTGGCCACGCCGCCGGGCAAGACGAGCGCGTCGAAATCGTCGACGCGGGCGGTGTCGGTGGTGGCGTCGACGGTGAAGGTGTCGCCACGGTCGAGGTGATTGAAGGCCTGCACCTCGCCGTCGGAGGTCGACACCAGTGTGGGGTTGCCGCTCACCGCCTCGACCGTCTTCCACGGCTCGGTCAGCTCCACCTGCTCGGCACCCTCGGGTGCGACCAGGAAGGCGATGGTGGTACCGGCGAGTTCCTCGGGCATGTCGGTTCCTTTCTCGACGATGGTCGAAATGGTCTGCGGCATCGGGTACCCGGGTGGACGAGCGCGCAAACCACGCAGGGCGGGGTGGCGGGTAGCCTCAGGTCATGTCCGTCACGTCCGACGTTGCCGTCATCGGGGCCGGGATCATCGGCCTGTCGACGGCCTATCAGCTGTCCCGCCAGGGGTATTCGGTCACGGTGTATGAGGCGGGTAGGCCCGGATACGGACAATCCGCCGGGCAATCGCGCGTCTTCCGCCACGCCCACGACGATCCGCGGTTGATCCGCCTAGCGGTGCGGGCGCGTGATCAGTGGCACGGGTGGTCCGACGACCTCGGTGTCACCACGGTGTCCGACGACGGTGCGTTGGCGTTGGGCGAGACGGCGGGACGTCGGCTGCCGTTGCTCCGTGAGGCCGGCGTGGCGGCGGAGGCGATCGATGCCGATGCTGTGGCCGAGCTGCTGCCGATGCTCGGTGCGTACGAGGGCACCGCGGTGTTCGACCCGGGTGGCGGTTCGATCGACACTCGGGCCGTCATCTCCGCGTTGGCCAGCCGGGTTGCCGACAGCATCGTCGGCGAGCAGGTGATCGCGACATATCGAGACGGCGATGGGATTGTCGTGCGAACGCCGACGACGCGGGGTGGTCACGGGTCTGTGGTGATCTGCGCGGGACGCGGCACCGCCGCCTTGGCGCGCGGAGCAGGGATCGCCGTGCCCGTACGTCTGGGAGCTCATGTGCGCGTGTCGTTCTCGGTGCCAGGCGAGACATCACGACTGCCGACGCTGCAGGACGGCAGCGGCCACTTCGGAGCCACCGGCGTATACGCGGCCGCCTATCCTGACCGTTCGGGATACGGTCTCGGATTGTCCGATCACGTCGACGCCAATGACGACGGCGCCATCGTCGACGGTGCACGTCTCGGTGAGTTGGCGGACGCGGCAGTCGAGTACGTAGGTTCGGCGTTGCCGGGGTTGGACCCCACGCCGCGTGAGATCGTGCACTGCTGGGTGACCACGTTGCCGTGGGGCGATGACGGGATGGCGATCTGGCGGGACGGTCCGGTCGTCGTGATGGCCGGGCACAACCTGTTCAAACACGCGCCGGTCATCGGCGAAGCGCTCACCCAGACGGTGATCAACGCAGCGGTACCGCACGACTTCAGGCCCGATCAGCTTCTCGGTGCCGCGGGTTGAGGCCGACCTCCCGCTTCGTCCATCGGTGACATCACCGATGTTCGACCGGGCGCCACCGCAGGATCTCCAGGGCTGCCGCCACATCGACCAGGTTCTCCGCCAGCGGGCGAGGCAGCAGCGTGTCGGCCCGTGCGATACGGCGGATCACCGTGTTGCGGTGGGTGTAGAGACGAGCCGCGGTCCGTGAGGTGTTGCATTGCTCGGCGATCCAGGTGCGGACCGTATCGACCGTGTCGCGGTCGGCGGAACCGAGTTCGCCGAGTGTGTCGGCAAGGAACTCGTCGGTGGCGACGTCGTCGGTGGTGAGCAAGGACACGAGCCGCAGGTCGTCGTAGTTCGCCACCTGGTGACCGTCGGGGTACCGGGCCATCAGGCGTTGGGTGGCCAGCGCCTGGAAGTGGCTGCGGCGGAAGCCGTCGAGGGAATGACCCGGCAGTCCGACGGCGATCCGCACTCCCGGGTGCTCGGGCAGTTCGCGCAGGTCAGGTGTCCGCGATTGCGGTAGCCACACCCACAGGGTCGAGGCGCTCGCCATGACGGTGAGGCGGTCGCGGCTGTGGTTCGACTTGGTCAGTGCGTCGGCCGCCGCCTCCAGGTCACGAGCGGCCGCGGCCCCCGGGTCGCTCCAGATGACCGCGGCCACCTGCGGTCCGTCGAGTCGGTGCCCGAGCTGGGATTCGGCGCGGGTCAGTGGGATCGGCGCTCCCTCCAGCAGCAGCGCGACGGTCTGTCGGCGCTCCGCGTGGGTGCCGCGTGTGAGGTCGGCGCGTTCGGCGGCCATCCGCTGCGACATGGCGCCGACAGTGTCGTCGATGAATGTCGAGATCGACAACGACGACACGTCGAGGAGCGCGCGGAGGTCGGCGGGATCGTCGGTGAGGTCGAAGCAGATCTCCATCCAGCGTCGCCACGCGACGCTCTGCGCCGTGCGGTAGGAGTCCAGCGATGACTCGCCGAGACCGCGTCGCACCAGGTCGCGGGCAGTGTCGAGGACCTCGCCACCGAGATTGACCGGTACCCGGCGTCCGGGATCACGCACGTTGGCCGCCGCCCAGTGCAGCATGTTGGCGATGTTGGTGCGGCGGGTGGCTTCGGCGAGCACCGGGTCGTCGGCGACAGCGGTCATCCGCACGCCGCCAAGTGCGGCGTCGTGCATCTCGCGAACCCACGAGTCGGGTGGGTTCAACGCGATCTCCGCGCCGCGGCGCAGCAACTCACGCACGCGGGGCGATATGTGTGGCCACTCGGACATGGCAACATTTTGCACCACTGAATGACCTGTGGAGTTGCAGATTGACCCTGGCGGTGTGGTCGTCGACTGAGCATGCTGGTAGCAACGCCTACGAGTACAGGAGCATCAGGTGACCACATCGAGCCCCGTCGACGGTGCCGCCGCCGTCGACACCGTCGACGTCCTCATCATCGGAGCCGGGATATCCGGTGTCGGCGCCGCGCGCTACCTCACCACCGAGCATCCCGCGAAGTCCTTCGCGATCGTGGAGGCGCGGGATGTCGCCGGTGGTACCTGGGATCTGTTCCGTTACCCGGGTATCCGGTCGGATTCCGATCTGTACACCTTCGGCTACGAGTTCAAGCCGTGGCGTGACAAACAGTCGATCGCCGATGCGCCGCACATCCTGGACTACCTGCACGAGACCATCGACGAGAACGGTCTCACCGACCTCATCCGGTACCGGCACAAGGTAATAGCCGCGGCATGGTCGTCGGCCGATGCGCGCTGGCTGGTCGACATCGACCGCACCGACACCGGCGAGCGGGTACAGATCAGTGCGCGCTGGATCTTCTGCGGTTCCGGCTATTACGACTACGACGACGGGTTCAGCCCGGACTTCGCCGGGCGGGAACGCTTCACCGGCCAGATCGTGCATCCGCAGCATTGGCCGGAGGACCTCGACTACGCGGGTAAGCGGGTGGTGGTGATCGGCAGCGGGGCGACTGCGGTGACCCTGCTACCCGCCATGGCCGACGACGCCGAGCACATCACGATGCTGCAGCGCACGCCGACCTACATCATCCCGTTGCCGCGGGAGGATGCGCTGGCCAACACGCTCAAGAAGGTGCTCGGTGACGAACGCGGCTACGCCCTGACCCGGCAGAAGAACGTCGCCCAGCAGCGGTTGATATTTGAACTGTGTCAACGATTTCCGAAGGCCGCCCGGCGTGTCATCCGAAGGATCAACGAGTCGCAGCTGCCTGACGGTTTCGACGTCGACAAGCACTTCAATCCGCCGTACAACCCGTGGGATCAGCGGCTGTGCGTGGTGCCCGATGCCGATCTGTTCCGCACCATCCGCAAGGGCAAAGCGTCGATCGTCACCGACCGGATCGACACGTTCACCGAGAACGGCATCCTGCTCGAGAGTGGTGAGGAGCTCGAGGCCGACATCATCGTGACCGCGACCGGCTTGAACATCAAGGTGATCGGTGGGATCGACCTCAGCGTCGACGGCCGGCCGGTGGCGCTGCCGGACACGGTGGTCTACCGCGGCATGATGCTATCGGGGGTACCCAATTTCGCGCTCGCGATCGGCTACACGAATGCCTCGTGGACTCTCAAGATCGGCTTGCTGTGTGAGTACTTCTGCAAGCTCCTCGGATACATGGATGCGCACGGCCACGACAGCGTCTGGGCCGTCGCCGATCCTGATCTGCCGACGCGCCCGCTGCTCGATTTCGGCGCCGGCTACGTGCAGCGCGCTCTGGACACGCTGCCGAAGCAGGGGCCACAGGCGCCGTGGGTGATGTCGATGAGCTACTACGCCGATCGTCGGCTGTTGCGTGGTGATGTGGCCGACGACAATCTGCGGTTCGCGAAGGCGACCGATCGGGCCGGCGTGGCCGCCGGTGTCTGACGCACCGACGGCTCAGTGACTGTGTGCGAGTACCTGGATGCCGAGCACGATGAGACCGATCAGGACGAGGGTGATCAGGGCGGCGAGCTTCTGTAGCCAGGTGATCTGGGCCCGGCGTACCGCCAGCCAGCCGACCAGGCCGAGTACACCGATGTAGACGAAGCCCGCGATGAGCAGTGCGGTGTCGAGTTCCAGAATCCCGATCCAGGCGGCCACGATGAGCCCGAGAGGGATCGTCAGTGTGCCCAGCGCGTTCGTCGAGATCCGGACCAGGGTGCGGAAGTCCCTGCCGTGCGGGAATTGCCGGTGCACGGCGAGGTGGGCGATGCCGTCGGAGGCGAAACCGGCCAGCACCACAGCCAGGACGCCCAGCGCCAGGATCTCGAAGGCGTATGCGGCGCTGTGGTGCCCGGCGCCGTTGTAGAGAACCAGCACGATGGCCAGTCCGGTGAAGCTGGCGTAGACCCGTTCCTTGAGGTACATCGTGGCGATACGTTTGGGGTTGGTGAGGTCGTCGTCATCGATCGGATCGGCGGTACCCGTAGAGCTCATGTGCCAATTGTGAGCCTATTGTGGCCGTCATGCGCCTCAACCCCACAGTTCCGGTCTCTTCCCTCGGTTTGATCGGCGGCTATGCGGCCGCTCGATTCACCGGACGGCGTGAGCTCGGCGGCGTCGTCCTCGCCGCTACGGGCGCATGGTGCGCGCGGGAGTGGAGCCAGCAGGGGCCGGTGGTGACGGCAGGCCTGCTGGGCACGTACCTGGGCGCGTTCGGCGCCTCGCATCCGCTGGCGAAGAAGATCGGGGCATGGCCGTCTGTGGTGGCGGTGGCTGCCGCGACTGCCGGAGTCGCCTACGTCGCGACCCGGGAGTCGTGATTGGACCGGGTCGGCTGCGCTGGTGACACGCACTGGCGGCCCGGTTGGGCGATATCGTCGCGTGCTGTCTGGAACAATCGGTAAGCGTGTCTCGGCAGACGAACGCGACCAGTAAGCCTCATGTGGTGATTGTCGGTGCGGGGCTGGGTGGCCTGCAGGCGGCGCGCCGGCTCAAACGGGCCGATGTCCAGGTCACCGTGGTGGACCGCGGCACCAGTCATCTGTTCCAGCCGTTGCTGTATCAGTGCGCCACCGGTCTGCTGTCCGAGGGTGCGATATCGAGTCCGATCCGGCATCTGCTGCGGCGGCAACGAAACGCGAGCGTCGTCCTGGGCGAAGCCGATGCCGTCGATGCGCAGGCTCGCACGATTTCGGTGTGTCGACCGGATGAGTCGACGATGACGATCGACTACGACTACCTCGTGGTCGCGGTGGGTATGCGCACGGCCTATCACGGCAATGACTCGTTCGCGCAGTTCGCGCCGGGGATGAAGACTCTTGATGACGCGCTGGCGATCCGGCGGCGGATCATCGGTGCGTTCGAGGTCGCCGAGACGTTGCCCGACGCAGCGCAACGCCGGCCGTGGCTCACGTTCGCGGTTGCCGGTGGCGGGCCGACCGGTGTCGAGATCGCCGGCCAGATCCGTGAGCTGGCCACCCTGGCGTTGGAGGACGAGTTTCGGACCATCGATCCCACCGAGGCGCGAGTGTTGTTGCTGCACGGGGGTGATCGCGTCTTGCCGTCGTTCAGTCCGAAACTGTCGGAGCGTGCCCAGCGAACCCTGGATGAACTCGGGGTGGAGACGGTTCTGGGCGTGCACGTGACCGATGTGACCGCCGAGGACGTCGAGACCACCAGCAAGGCCGAACCCCACGAGGTGGTGCGCTACCCGACTCGCACGACGCTGTGGACCGCCGGCGTCGAGGCGGTTCCGTTCGCCGGTGTGGTAGCTCGAGCCCTCGACGTCGAGCAGGACCGTGGCGGGCGTATCCCGGTCGAGGCCGATCTGTCCGTCGCCGGTCATCCGGAGGTATTCGTGGTGGGGGACATGAGTTCTCGCGACAAGCTACCCGGGGTGGCGGAGGTCGCGATGCAGGGTGGACGTCATGCGGGGGCCGTGATAGCGCATGCGGCGGCGGGAGGTACCGAACGGGAGCCGTTCAAGTACCGCGATTTCGGCAGTGCAGCGTATATCGCCCGCAGACATGCGGTGGTGGAGACCGGGAAGCTGAATCTGTTCGGCTATCTGGGTTGGGTGGCCTGGGGCGTCATCCACATCGCGTTCCTCGCCGGGATGCGCAACCGACTTGGCACAGTGATGAGTTGGAGTGCGACGCTGTTGACCGACTCGCGTCGGGAACGGGCGATCACGTTCGGGGACCCGGAGACCGCTCGGCAGCCCTATCGGTGAGGTGCTGCTGCTCGGCGATTACCTCTGAGGTAGTGGTTTTCAGCCCTCGGTGAGCGGAGGATGGAGGCATCCGGTAGCTAGGAGGTTCCCGCGATGTCCCAGAGGTCGGTTCCTGTTCCCGCCCACGCGCCGACACCATCGAGCCCGCGCTGGCTGACGATCGTGATGCGTTGTGACCGTTGGGGTTCGTACTGGTACATCGCTGTCGGCTTCTTGTTCGCGCCGGCATTGCTGATCCTCGACCCGTGGCCCGGCGCGGTGATGGTCGCCTGGGTGCTCATCTCATCGGCTGGTCTATGGCTGGGTCTGTTGGGGATTCTGATGGCATACGGACTCGCGAAAGTTCTCCGCGCGGGAGAGGAGATCTCCGAGGAATTCTGGTGGTCGCTGCTCGGGCGGCCACCGGGAGGCTGAGGCTTGATGGGCCCCTGCCCGGTCAGCGCGGGTAGGTGACGATGGTCTGTCCGGTGCGGGCGTTGCGCCAGGTGATGGTGCGGTCGGTGTGCATGGTCGGTATCCACGGCCCGTCGTGTTTGCGGTCGTGGTCGGGTCGGCATAGGGGTGCGAGGTTGAAGGCCACGGTCCAGCCACCGGCCAACGGGTCGGCATGGCAGAACTTGTGTAGGTGGTCGAGTTCGCATTCCTCGGATGGTCGGCCGCAGTAGGGGTAGCGGCAGCGCCGGTCGAGTTGAATGATTTCCGCGCGTAGCGCGGCTGACGGTTTGTAGGTCAGTGCTCCGGGTGGTGGGGTGGCGAACCCACCGTGCCCGGTCGGGTCGATCGGTGGGGCCGGTGTGCGGCTGCCGAAGATGATCAGTCCGCTGGCGGTGCGGGTTTCACTCGGTCGGGCGGTGACGGTCGTGGCGTGCGGTGCGATCCGCGCGGCGTGGGCCGGATCGATGGCGCCGTAGCCCATCAGGCGGGTCGGGTCGAGACCGGTGGGGTCATGGAGCAGGGTCAGGCCGGGCACGACGAGGCCGGGATCGGCGTCCGCGTCGGAGTCGGAGTCGCTGTCGGTTTCGACGGAGTCGTCGGCCGGTTCCGCATCGGCAACATCGGTGTCGTGCTCGGCGGGTGGTGCGGTGATGAACTCTCGTCGCGGCTCTGGAGAGGGCGCGGCATCCTGAGTGGTGTCAACGGCATGGGTTCCGGTGCCGGATTGGCTACTCTCGCCGTTGTTGTCGATGTTCGAGTCGCTATCGCTGTCGCTGTCGACGGCAGTGTCGTCGTCGAGGTCGGCGAGGGTGATCGGCTGTTCTTCTGCCGAATCAGGCCCACCCGTCTCGGGTTCGTTGGCGGTCTGGCCGGATGCGCTGGCGTCGTCAGCCGTGCTGGTGTCGACCGACGAGTCGCGCTCACTGTCGGTGACTGAACTCGGGGTGGCATCCGTGGTCTGCCCCCGGTTGCTGGTACGAGTCTGGCGGGCGGGGCAGGTGTCGTCGCCACAGTGGCAGCGCAGCTTCGCGCCGGGCGCTTTGATGATTTCGGCGAACGCGGCCACGCGTTGGGCTTTGATGCTGCGTCCATCGCGGCGGCACACCCGTCGGCTGATCAAGGCGCTGATGCGGTCACGCAGGTGTACGCCGTGTTCGGCGGGGATGCAGGCATCGACGGTCATGTGACCGAACGCTTCGGCACCGATCGTCACATCCCCAAACAAGTCGGCGATGTCATCGCGGGTCTCGGCGGCTCGATCGGGGTCGAGGCTGATGATGATGGCGTCGAGATCATCTCGCAGGGCGGTGTCGGTGGTGGGTCGGCTGGCCAGATCGAGCACCACATCATCGAAATCCCACGGCTCATCTTCGTCGGCATCGTCACCGGCGGAATCGTCGGTGGCGGCAGGGTCGGTCTCGGACGCAGCATCATCGGAGCCGCCATCATCAGTGCCGTCGCCGTCGGAGCCGTCGCCGTCGGTGCGCTCACCATCGGTGCCGGCGTCGAGGTCAGATTCGGGGTCGTCGAGGTCGAGGGTGAGTTCCTCCTCGACATCCTTGCTGGCGGGTTCGTCGGTGTGGGCGTTGTCGACGAGGTCTGCCAGTCGCTCCCGCAGGTCGCCGGTGGGGCCGGTGGCGGCGCCGCGGATGGCCACACCCAGCCGGTGGGGCCTCAGGTCGCCGGCGCGGAAGGCGTCACGGATCTTGGGGTGCTCGTCGAGTAGTTCATCGAGACCGACCCATTCGCCGGCTTGACGTCGAGAAATACCCAACTGCAGCGAGATTTCGCCTTTCGCGGCCTTGTCGGCGGCATTGCGCACTCGGTTCGGAACGAAATCGTTGTATCCGGCCAAACGCTCGTTGTAGGTGGATTGCCCGATCTGACGGGCAATCTGCATCGCCAGGGCTTGGGCTTGATTACTCAACCGCAACAGGTCGCGGCCGTACTGCGCCAATTCGTCGAGACTGCTGGAGGCCAGCAGAGCGTCGTCGGCGGCACGGTCGGTGAAGGTGAACACAAGACACTCCTTTCCGGCGACGAGCAGCGGTATCAGGATCGGGATGGGTTGGTGGGGAGTCGAACTGCTATCAGACTATCGGGAGGGTCTGACAACTTTGGCGTGTTGCGGGTGGGTGTGGATGGACTTGTTCGGTGAAGTTGGGTTCAGGTTATCGGTGGGGTGTGACAGCTTTCGTGGGTGAGTATGGTTGCGTGGGTGGGCCCTTCGTGACGCTTCCCTCGCAAGCTCGGACGCTCCTCAGGGATCAGGGGGCATCGCTTGTTCGTCGCTGCACTCTTCGTGATTCATGGCTAGGGCGTCCTCTCCGATTCTCTAGTGTTCGGGAAGCGCTGGTGGGGAATCGAACTGCTGTCAGACTATCGGGCGGGTCTGACAACTTTGGCGTGTTGCGGGTGGGTGTGGATGGACTTGTTCGGTGAAGTTGGGTTCGGGATAGCGGTGGGGTGTGACAGCTCTTCGTGGGTGAGTGTGGTTGCGTGGGTGGGCCCTTCGCGACGCGGCCTCGCAGGCTCGGACGTTCCTCAGGAGACAGGGGCGCGGCCTCGCAAGCTCGGTCACTCCTCAGGGTTGGGGGTAGGTGCGCACAGGGGCGGCTCACGCGAGCAGTCTCCAGAGGCCGACGAGGCCGACGACGACGATCACGCCGCGCAGCACGGGCGGGGACAGGCGTCGACCGTAACGGGCGCCGATGAATCCACCGATCAGCGATCCGATGGCGATGACAGCGGCTGCCGCCCAATTGATTCGATCGAACGCGACGAGACTGTAGACCACGCCGGCAACGATATTCACCACCAGTGACAGCAGGTTCTTGGCGGCGTTCATCCGCTGTAGGTGGTCGGGAACCACCACACCCAGCACGCCCATCAGCAGAATACCTTGCGCTGCAGTGAAGTAGCCGCCATACACACCGACGGCGAAGGTGGCGATCACCATGGTCGCGATGCGTGGGCCGCTCAACGGCGCCGGATGATGGCCGGGGCCGACCGAACGTCGACCGACCCACTTCTGAATCCATGGCTGGGCCACCACGAGGATCAGGGCGGCCACGAGAAGCACGGGGACGACCGACTCGAAGACCTTCTCGGGCAAGTGCAGCAGCAGCCAACAGCCCAGAATCGCGCCGGTGAACGATGCCGGGATCTGCCACCGCAACTGGCTCCACTGGCCCTCCAGCTCCCGGCGATACCCCCACGTCCCGGACACCCCACCGGCGACGAGTCCGACCGCATTGGACATCGTCGCGGTGACCGGCGGCACGCCGAAGGCGACGAGGGTGGGGAAGGTGATCAGCGTGCCGCTGCCGACCACCGCGTTGATGGCGCCCGCGCCGACACCGGCGAGCAGCACGGCGAGCAGTTCCCATGTCGTCATACCTCGAGCCTGCCCGATACCCGCACGATCGCCCTGCGCGGGTCCTAAGCACCACTAAGCTCGACGTATGAGCACAACCGATGAGGTAGTCGAACAGATTCTGAGTCGCTACGACACCATCACCGTGGTCGGCGCCAGCGCCAATCCGGCGAAGGCCGCCAACGATGTGCCGGCGTACATGCAGCAGCACGGCTGGCGCATCATCCCGGTGAATCCGCACGCGGACGAGATCGTGGGTGAGAAGGTGTACCGCACTCTCGCCGATGTCCCGGAACAGGTGGGTCTGGTCGATGTGTTCCGGCCGTCGCAGGACGCCCCTGAGGTTGCCCGCCAGGCAGTCGCGGCCGGCGCCACCGCCCTCTGGCTGCAACTCGGTATCGCGTCCGCAGAAGCACGTGCCATCGCCGAAGACGCCGGACTGCTCTACGTCGAGGACCGCTGCCTCATCATCGAACAGCGCCGTACCGGTCTGGTACCCGCGACTTCCTGATCGCCCGCGCCGACCATCGTGCATCTCGATATCGCGGGCGCGGCCAGCGGTAGTCACCTTCCGCTGTTCTTGCTGTTCCTGGCGTTCTCGCTGACCTTCCTCGTCACCCGGACCATCACCCGGCTGATCCGCGCCGGCCGTGGCCCGTTCCGCAACAACGTGCGCGGTGGAGTCCACATCCACCACGCGGTGCCGGGGATCATCCTCACCGTCGTGGGTGCGTTCGCGTCCGTCGCCGCCGACGGCGCATCCCCGGGCGCGGACATCAGTGCCCTGGCCATCGGGATCGGGACATCGCTGGTGCTCGACGAGTTCGCGCTCATCCTTCGCCTCGAAGATGTGTACTGGTCGCGCGAAGGCCAGTTGTCGGTGCAGGTGGTGTGCCTGACGGTCGCCGGACTCGGAATGGCCGTGTTGGGCATCGACCCGCTGACCGAGGTCGACACCGGCGATTCCTTTCGGATCGGACCGATCGCCTTCTCGATCCCGTTGGTCCTACATCTCATCTGTCTGCTGGCATGCGTGGCCAAAGGCAAGTACTCGACGGCCGCGATCGGCGCCTTCATCCCGCCGGTCGCCTGGGTGGGCGCGATACGTCTGGCGCGGCCGGGATCGCGCTGGGCGCAGCGGCGCTACTCGCCGGCCAAGACGGCTCGCGCACGCAGTCGCGCCCAGAGATTCGACTCCCGCTACGGCGCCTGGGGGCTGGACGTGGAGGACCTCGTGGCCGGACGACCCACCAACACCGGCACAGATACTGCCGGAGAGACTGCCGCCCACTAGTGCCATCGGTGCCCCGCACCGGGCGGATTCGCGACCGGAACTCGCGGCCGGCCCTGCTGGGGATAGTCTCGAAGAATGGCAGAGCACACCACGCCGAAAGGGCTGACGACACCGAGAGCGAGGTGCGCGGCATGATTGCTTTCGTGGTCATCGCGATCACCGTCGTGATGGCACTGTTCATACTCGTCGGCGCGGCCTGGTTCGCCTGGGACTCCGACAAAAGGGTCAAGAAGTTCGCGCGGTCCACCGACCTCGTCCCGGGCAAGCCTGGCCGCGCGCCCGCATCCTGGACCACGGCGACGTCGACGGAAGCGCTGCTGCATCGGCGAATTCGCTACGCCATCGCCGACGTCCACGCCAATCCGGCGATCCCGCACTACCCCGATCTCGTCGCCGCGCGAGATCGCCTCGACGACGCGGTGTTCGGTCTCGACGACAAACTGATCGCCGCCTCCGATATCGCAGATGACGAGGAGAAGACCGCGCGCTTGTCGTCGGCCGAATCGGCGGTGGTAGTCCTCGAAGAACTGCCCAAGAAGCTGTGGGAGGCACCCGAGGACAGCCAACTCGCGGATATGGAGAAGGTGACCTCCGCGCTCGAGCGCGCATGACCGGCGCGGCAGGAGTCGTTTGATGACCCCCGACGACGATCGGCGGCCCGACGACCCACCTCATGAGCACAGCGTCGAGGAGGAAGTCGACGGTGACGCCGGCGTCGACGACGCCATCCTCACCGGTCGCACGTTGTGGGTCATCCTGTTGCTGGCCGCCGGTGCCGGCGCCGTGGCCGGCTTCCTCGGTGGAGCCTTTCGGTGGACCCTCGACCTCGTCGACGACTGGCGCGCCGAACTCATCGAGTGGTCGCACACCCATCCGGGGTGGGGGTGGCTGATCCCGGTGGCCGTCGCCGGTGTGGCCGCAGCGGCCGCCGCCGGCATCGCGCGATGGCAACCGTTGTCGGCCGGCAGCGGCATTCAGCACGTCGAGGCCGTCGACCGCGGCGAGGCCGACCCGCCACCACTGTCGGTGGTGCCGGCGCGTTTCGTCGGCGGTGTGCTGTCGATCGGTGCCGCCGGCATGGTGCTCGGTCGAGAAGGACCCACCGTTCACATGGCCGCGGCGGTCGGTGCGGCCGCGGGCCGCCTGGCCCGATTGGCCGCCGAGGAGATCCGGCTGCTGCAGACGGTGCTGTCCGGCACGGGCCTGGCGGTCGCCTTCAACGCGCCGATCAGTGCGGTGTTCTTCATCTTCGAAGAGGTCACCAAGACATTCCGGCTCCGCGAGGGCATCGTCACCATGGTCGCGGTCGCCATCGGTGTCGGTGTCAGCCGGCTGGTGCTCGGCGATGAACCGGACTTCCGGCACGTCGCGTCGGTGTCGTCGCCGCCGCTGACCACCGTGCCGATCTTTGTGGTCTTCGGCCTGGTGGTGGGTCTGATGGGGGTGCTCTACAACCGCCTCATCCTCGCCTGCCTCGACCTCTTCGACATCATCAGTCGCGTACCCGCAGTGGTGAAGGCGGGCGTGGTCGGCGCCGTCGTCGGGTCGCTGCTCATCGCGGACCCGACCGTCGGCGGTGGTGGTGAGGCGCTGGCCGGACTGATCCTCACCGGACAACAGTTCGCGCTACCAGTGGTGATCCTCTACGTCGCGGTGCGATTCATCGCCGGCCCGATCTCGTACTCGGTTGGCACCCCCGGCGGCATCTTCGCACCGATCCTGGCACTCGGTGCGCTCGTCGGGCTGGTCGCCGGCCGGGTCACCCAGGTGATCGTGCCGGGTCTCGACGAGGATCTGACCATCGCTTTCGCATTGGTGGGGATGGCCACCCTGTTCGCGGCAATCGTGCGCGCCCCGTTCACCGGGCTCGTGCTGGTCATCGAGATGACGGCCGTCACCTCGGTCACCATCCCGATGCTGGTGTCGGGGGCGATGGCGGTGGTCGTCGCCTCCGCGTTGCGGTCGCCGCCGATCTACGACGCGTTGCGGGTGCGGATGCTGCGCAAACACGAACAAGCCGAGCGCGCACCGGGATAGCGCCTCGCCGGTCAGTCGTCGGCGAGTTCGATCAGTTGCCGGATGGTCTTCAGGTTGCGGCCGGTGCCCTGCACCCCGAGCCCCTTGGCGATGACCGGCGCGGTGAGCTTGGAGACGCCCGCACCGTCGGCATAACGGATGTGCAGGTCGTCGCCGATGACGCGGAATTCGTCGGAGCCGAAGGAACGTTCGGCGAAGGCATCCACCTTGTCGGGTTCGGGCTTTCCGGTCAAGCAGTAGACGTAGGAGTACTTGGCGTCGATGATCTCGAATGGATGGGCGTCGAGGGCGCGCACCAATTCGTCCCGGGACCTGCTGATGACCTCGCGGAAATAGCCGAAACGCTTGGTGATCGCTTGCTCCAGCGCCCGGTCGAAATCGCCGGGTTCACCGGGTGGACAACAGATCAGATTGCCGGATGCGATGTAGGTGCTCACCTCGGTGGCGCCGAGTTCGGTGGCCATCGTCCGCAGATCCGCCATCGGCAGTTTCGCGCCTCCCACGTTGATCGCGCGGATCAGCACCACCCGAGTCGACATCACACTCCTGTTCGCAGAACCGGCGTCCCGCGTGAGACGCTCGGTGTCAGATGACCGTCGGTCGCGGTGGTGGTTCCGGTTCCGGCGGCCCGGGCTGGGGAATGGGTTCCGGCTCGGGCACCGGGATCGGTGGTTCGGGTGGCGGCTCGGGGATGGGTTCCGGTGCCGGAACGGGTTCCGGGGGCGGTGGCGGGGGTGGAACCGGTTGATTCATGGTCACTCCTCAGCGTGAGCGGATGCCGAACTGACTGGTGACGTGCCGCGTGCTGGACGTGCCACACGCTCGACGTTACGCCGATGCCCCCACCCCGGCCATGCGATCGGTCGAGTCGCCGTCGGTTGTCAACGGACCTTCGCGAGATCGGTGCGGATCAGCATCACGTTGTAGTCGTCCCATCGGGACGCCACGAAATACAGCTGCTGTCCGGTCGCACGAGGATGGATGTAGGGCGCGTACAGGCCCTTGGTCTGGGCGGCCGGCACGATCACCTTCGGGCCGCTCCACGGACCCACCGGTGTCGGCGAGGTCCGCATCATGATGCTGCCGGTCTGTTCGGTGAGCATCACGAATCGCTTCAGAAAGGTGTTGTACGCCACCGACATCTCGCTGACCGGCTGGCGGACGATGGGCGCCGCGGCGGCCGGCTCCGCCGACCACGTCCCGCCACCGCGGTAGTACTGATAGCGGCTCAGATCGAGGATGTCGGCGGGACGGACCCGGGCGACGAAGGCGGCGCCGAATCGTCCGCTCGGAGTGCCGTACTGATAGACGTAATCACCCGACCGCAGGAATGCGCCCATCTGGAAACGCCCGTGCCCCGCAGCGATCTGACGAACCCCGGGAACGGTCACATCGGCGTTCATCCGAATGGTTCGATTGTCGGTGACCCAGGTCTGGCCGTTGTCACGCGACACCGCGATCGCCGAGTACCCGGTCGCCCACCGGCCGGGCGACAGCCACCGACGGATGGACATGTAGCTCATGTACTGGACGCCGTTGATCGCGATGCCGCCTGTCGGGATCTTGCCGACCTCGATGTTGCGCACACCGATCGCGTTGAGCATGGGTTGGGCGAATGTCGGATGCTGGGGTGTCACCGACGCTCCCGAACGCACCGACCCGGGGATGGCATCCGGGAAAGTGATGCCCTTGTCCAGGTTCGCGTTTCCGTCGCTGCGCAACAGAGTGTTGTGGCGCCACACCATCTGGCCCGCGCACCGACCCCACGTGTCGCCGAAGGCCATCAACACCTGACCGGACCCGTTGTCCCACGGCACCCCGACGTCGGTGGCGGTGATGGAGAACCGCTGATCGGTACGGTTGCGGCTGCGCGGTCCGGTGACCCACGCGACGGCGGTGCTGGCACCCCGCAATCTGGCCAGCGGTCCTTGTGGTTTCTTGCCGTTCGCGCGGTAACTGCCGAAGTCGGCACTGCCGAGGCCGATCTCACTGGAGCCACTGCTGCCGGTGCTGCCGACGTCGCCGCCGTGGAATCCGACGGCACTGCAGATCGATGCGTGCGCGGGCGCAGCCGGACCGACGGCGATGGCGCTCACTGCGAGCGCCATGACCACCGGCCCGGTGACAAGTACATGTCGGCTGACCATGAGACCCCCTGCACACCCGGCGACTGTGGTGCCAGTGTTACAGATGTTGATCGAGGTCCACAGATCCCGAGCCGAACCGAGATGTAGGCGTGACCGAAAGCTGTCGCAGGTCAGCGGGGCGCGGGACCCACATACCGCGCGCGAGGCCGGATGATCTTGCGCGAGCGGGCCTGCTCGGCGATGTTGGCGCACCAACCCACCACCCGGCTGACGGCGAAGGTGGGCGTGAACATGGACCTGGGGACCCCGCAGGCATCCATCACGACGCCCGCATAGAACTCGACGTTGGCGTACCGGGGTTGGTCGGGGTGCGCTTCACGCAGGACGTCGACCACCTGACGCTCCACCTCGACGGCTCGTTCGACGGTGGGGCCGCCGAGGCCGAGGGCGATCTCGCGCAGCAACTCCGACCGCGGATCGACCGTGCGGTACACCGCGTGGCCGAAGCCCATGATGCGGCGGCGGTCGGCGATCTGTTCCCGCGCCCAGGCGGTGGCGTCACCGTGGCGGGCGATCTCGTCGAGCGAATCCAACGCCCGGTCGGGTGCCCCACCGTGCAGCGGACCCGAGAACGCGCCCAGCGCACCACAGACCGCCGCGTGGATGTCGGCACCGGTGGACGCGATGACCCGGGCGGTGAACGTGGAGGCGTTGAACCCGTGTTCGATCGTGGCGATCAGATACTGCTCGACGGCCCGCACGTGCTCGTCCGGGGCGCGGCGTCCGGTCAACTGGTAGAGCCAGTTGGCGGCGACCGGCAACTCCGGGTCGGGTTCGACCGGGTCCTCGCCGCTGCGAATCCGGTGCAGCGCAGCCAGGATCGTCGGTGTCATCGCTGCCGCCCGCATCGAGTCGTGGCGGATGGAATCGGCATCGCTCTCCCACAAGGGCGCGACCTCGAGTGCGGGACCGGCCGCCGACAACACCGTCCGCAGGCCCGCGAGGGTGTCGCGGCCGTCGCCGAGCAGGGCCGATGCGCGCAGCAGGCCGGCCAACTCGTCCGGGAGTGGACGCAATTGCGCTGTCGTGGTGCGGAACTGCGTGAGCTGATGTGCATCGGGAAGTGCGCCGTGGACGAACAGGTACCAGACCTCCTCGAATGACCGCGTCCGCGCGAGGTCGATCGCCGAATGCTCACGGTAGTGGTAGAAGCCCTCGTCGCCGCGGACGTCGCCGATCTCGGTGTCGGCGACGACCACATTCGCCAGGCCTTCGGGGGCGATCAGTTGGTTCATCGTAGGTCTCCGTTCGTGTTCGGCGAGTCGAGGTCGCCTCACCTGCCACGATGCGAGTATTGATCGATAGGGTCAATGTTGATTTCATCAATGTATGGCGCCTCGGACCCACACCCGCCGATTCCCGAAGCCGATCCGGCACGATGGCCGCGACTACCTGACCACCGAGCAGGTCGCGAAGCTGCTCGGGGTCAAGACGGCCACTGTGTACGCCTACGTCAGTCGCGGTCGGATGACCAGTGTGCGCATCGACGGAGTCGACGGGAGCGTGTTCGGCGTCGACGAGGTGGAAGCGTTGATGTCGGCGCGGGTGCGTAGGGCGCCGGCGGGGGTCGTCGAACGTATTCGCACACAACTGACCCTGCTGCAGGACGATCACCTGTACTACCGCGGGTGTGACGCGGCCGACCTTGCGCGGACCGTGTCATTCGAGAAGGTGGCGAACATGTTGTGGGACAACGAGGTCGACTGGGATTCGTTGTCCCGAATCGACTCGTCGGCAAGGGATTCGATCGTTTCCCTCGCCGGTCCGCACGCCCGCGGGCTCGACCTGATCCGGCTCACCACCGACGTCTTGGGTGCGCGCGACGCGCAACGTCACGACCGGGCCCGGTCCGCGGTGACCACCGCCGCAGCCACCACCATCGCCGCCGCGGTCGACGTGCTGTCGCCCGGCGGTGCGTCGTCGAAGGGCGCTCTGGCCCAACGACTGTGGCCGTGTCTCACCGCCGAGCCGGCCGCCGCCGAGACGATCCGCGTGCTCGACGCCGCACTGGTGTTGCTCGCCGACCACGACCTGTCGGCGGGCGCGGTCGCGGCCCGCGTGGCGGCCAGTGCGCGCGGCAACGTGTACGCGGTCCTGAGCGCGGGGCTCGGGGCGTTCGATGGGCCGATACACGGTGGCGCAACGACATTCGCCTACCGGATGCTGGCCGGCGCCGTCGCTGATCCGCGTGCGGCGATGGCCGACCAGATGTATCTCGGCGGCCCGATCCCCGGAACCGGACACATCGTGTACCGCCATCGTGATCCGCGCGCCGAGGTGCTCATCGAGATGCTGCGCACCTCGTCGACCGCCGATCCGAGGGTTGTCGATGCGCTCGAGGAGATCGAGCGTCGCCTGCCGTCGGATACATTCGTGAACTCGGATCTGGCGCTCGCAGCACTCGCGCTGGCCCACCGGATGCGGCCCGACGCCGCCGAGACCATCTTCGCGGTGGCGCGGATGGTCGGCTGGACGGCACACGCACTCGAGGAGTTTCACGAAACCCGGCTGCGGTTCCGGCCCGAAGGGGTCTACACCGGTGTTCGCCCGACGAAGTACTGAGCGTCGCCGGACTCGGCGCCCTCAGATGCCCAGCACCGACTTGGCGATGGTGAAATAGATGATGAGTCCGGTGGCGTCGCAGAACGTGGAGATGAACGGTGTGGAGAACACCGCGGGATCGACCCGACAGATGCGGGCGATCAACGGCATGATCCCGCCGACCGTGGCCGCCAGCGCGCAGATGGCGAGGATGGTCGTGCCGATCACGATGCCGATGTCGAGACCGTAGACGGCCGCGGCGACCGCGAAACCGACTGTGCCCAGGAATGTCCCCAACGTGACGCCGACCCGGATCTCCTTACCTGCGACGCGCAGGACATCCCGCGGTGCGAGCTCGTGGACCGCCAGCGCACGGGTGATGGTGGTGGCGGCCTGCGACCCGGTATTGCCGCCGATTCCGGTGAGCAGCGGGATGAACAGTGCCAGCGCGACTTCCTGTTCGAGGGTGCCCTCGAAGAACTCCAGCACATTGACGGTCAGAATCGCCGATACCGCGAGCACGAACAGCCAGACGATGCGTGCCCGCGTGATGCTGAGGATCGATGAGACGAGGTAGGGTTCCTCGAGGCGTTCGCGGGCACCGCTGCGCGCCTCGTCGACATCGCGCGCCTGTTCGACGACGTCGACGGCATCGTCGATGGTGAGGACTCCCACCAGGCGGTTCTCCGAATCCACCACCGGCATGGCCAGGATGCCCCGCTCCACACATCGGAACGAGGCGGGTTCGGCGTCGTCGAGCGCGTGCGCGTAGATCGGTTCCGACATGTGTTCGCCCGGCTGCGATTCCGGGTCGGCGAGCAGAAGATCACGCAGGGAGAGCATGCCGCAGAGTCGGCGCCCGCGGTCGACGACCGGCACGGCGTAGATCGTCTCGGCGTCGCGGCCGTTCGTGCGTATCCGATCGAGCGCCTGTGCCACGGTCTCGTCCGGGTATGCGTGGACGAACTCCGGGCTCATGCGGCGGCCGACCGACCCGCGCGGGTACCCGAGGACGATTCCGGTGATCTCCCGCTCGCCGGGCGACAGCCCGCGCACGAGCGCCTTGGCGACCGATGCAGGGAGTTCGTCGAGGAGTTCTGCGCGGTCGTCGGGATCGAGTTCGCGGAAGGCCGAGGCGACCTCGGCGGTCCCGAGTTCCTCCACCAGGCCACGCTGGAATGGCGGGGGAAGTGCGTCGAAAACGGCGTTGGCGGCCTCTTTACCGAGCAGTCGAAAAGTCACGCCGCGGTGCCGCCGCGGGAGTTGTTCGATGAGGGCGGCCACGTCGTCGGATGGCATGGCCTGTAGATCCGCCGCGACGGCCGGGAGGTCGCCGGCTCGGACGAGGTGGCCGATCCGATCGGCAGCTGTGGTGATCACGCACCGCAACGTATGGCTGTGGCGTGTACGGACGGTTGCCGTGGGGTGACGTGTCCCGTCACCGCCGCACAGTTGTCACGATTTCGACGACGCCGTGTCCATCGTCGGCACCAGCGCGGGTCAGAACGGCGTGGCGACCGCGAAGGTCCTCCGGAACGGCAGCACAGTGCCCACCGATTGCGGCGGGTAGGCGTCACGCAGGCGCTGCTTGTACTCGGCCATGAAGGTCTCGCAGTCGTCGTCGTCCAGTGCCGTCAGGTAAGGCCGCGCGGTGGTCCCCGCGCTCCAGTCGTAGACGGGGTCGTCGCCGTGCAGCACGTGCAGATACGTAGTCGACCAGGTGTTGGTCGTGAAGCCACGTTCGGTGAAGAAGGCGAGGAGGTCGGCCGGGTCGAAACCGGGCATCCGCCGCACGTCGCGCAGTTGTTCGGCGAAGCGGGGATCGTCGGCGAGGTCGCGTAGCTCGCGGTGCATCGGCGACCCGGTGTTGTCCGGGACCTGGACCGCGAAGACGCCGCCGTCGTTGAGGTGACCGAGCAGGCGGTCGATGATCGCCATCGGGTCGGGAAGCCACTGGAACATCGCGTTGGACACGATCAGATCGACCGGCTGATTGGGCGACCAGTCGGCGGCGTCGGCGATGTCGTAGTTGGCGTGTGGATCGGTGTTCTCGCGGAAGGCCTTCTCGATCATGCGCGGCGACGAGTCGATCCCCAGGATCTGGGATTCGGGCCACAGAGCTCGCAGGTGGCGGGTCAGGTGGCCGGGTCCGCAGCCGAGGTCGACGATGGTGGTCGGTGCGGTCGGTACCTGGGCGATGAGATCGAGGAAGGGGCGGGCACGAGCGTCGGCGAATTGCAGGTAACGGTCCGGATCCCAGGTCTGCATGGTTCAAGACTAGGCGTCGGCGCGCGTCGGCGGCAGGCCTCGATCCCCGTCAAACTCCTCGGCACGGCCGATGGCACCCGTGCAGTACCCTTCGGTGAGTGACCGACGCCCTGTTCGAACCCACCCCCGACGAACCGTCCACCGATCTTCTCCCCTCGGAGACGACCGAGCCACACGACGTGGTCGAGATCTCCACCGACGGTGCATGCCTGGGTAATCCTGGCCCTGGTGGATGGGGGGCGATCCTGCGTCACCGCGGACGCGAGAAGCGACTGTCCGGGGCCGATCCGGCCACCACCAACAACAAGATGGAGCTGACCGGCGCCATCGAGGGGCTCGCGGCGCTGACCCGGCCCTCCACGGTCATCATCTACACGGACTCGAATTATGTGCGTAACGGCATCACCAAATGGGTGGCCGGCTGGCAGCGCAACGGGTGGAAGACCTCCGACAAGAAGCCGGTGAAGAACGCCGAGCTGTGGCGCCGCCTCATCGAGGAGGAGAAGCGTCACGAGGTGACGTGGAAATGGGTGAAGGGACACTCGGGGGACCACTACAACGAGATCGCCGACGAACTGGCCACCTCCGCCGCCCGCGGGATCGTCGAGGCGCGCAAGTGAGCCCCGCAAAGACCGACGCCGCCGCGATTCCGGTCGCCGTCGAACCGGTCCGTGACGAACATTTGGTGGCCGCCGTGGAATCGGCCGGCGGCCGCGTCGTGGATCTCGGCGATGCCCGGGTGCTGGTGTGGATCGGCGCGGTCGCCGACTTTCCCGAGCTCGACGACGACATCGAGTGGGTCGCGCTCAAGACCGCGGGGATCGAGGAGTACGTCGCTGCCGGCGTCATCGACGATCGGCGGGTGTGGACCAACGCCTCGGGCTTCTACGCCGACAACGTTGCCGAGCATGCGCTGGGCCTGCTGTTGGCCGGGCTGCGCCAGATCAATACGGCGGTACTCCGGCACTGGGACAAAGAACGCATCGACACCTCGGTCCGGTCCCTGCACGGGTCCACGGTGGCGATCATTGGGGCGGGCGGGATCGCCGCGTCGCTGATCCCGCGACTGTCGGCGTGCGGGGCTCGCTCCATCGCCGTCAACCGCTCCGGCCGGCCGGTCGAGGGCGCCGCGCTGACCGTGGCGTCCGATCGCACCGACGAGGTGTGGGCGCAGACCGATCACGTCGTCCTCGCCGCGCCCGCCACCGCTGCGACCCATCACCTGATCGATGCGCAGTCGTTGGCCGCATTGCCCTCCCATGCGTGGATCGTCAACGTGGCGCGCGGACCGCTGGTGGATCAGGTAGCCCTGATCGAAGCGTTACGCACCGGCGAGATCGCCGGTGCGGCGCTCGACGTCACCGATCCCGAACCCCCGGCGGCCGACGACGCACTGTGGTCGCTGCCCAACGTCATCATCACTCCGCATGTCGCAAATCCGGCTTCAGGGCTGACACGCGCAATGGCGCCGTGGATGGCCGAGAACCTCCGGCGGTATCGGTCCGGGGAGGATCTGCTTGCAGTGGTGCACCCGGGGCAGGCTTACTGAGCCACTCGGCGCGCTACGAGAAGCTGCGTCCACCGATTCTGGGAGTCGGTGGTTGATGTGCGACAATTGTACTTCGGGTGCCGACTGGCGCCCGACTGCATAAAGAGAGAAGTACCCGCATCATGGCACAAGGAACCGTCAAGTGGTTCAACAGCGAAAAGGGCTTCGGCTTCATCGCTCCCGACAACAGCACCGATGGTGACGTCTTCGTTCACTACTCGGCCATCCAGAGCGGCGGATTCCGCAGCCTCGAGGAGCAGCAGCGTGTCGAGTTCGAGGTCGAGCAGGGCCCCAAGGGCCCGCAGGCCACTTCGGTGACCGCACTCTGACGAGTAGCACACGCCACACCGACGCCGCCCGATAAATTCGGGCGGCGTTTGTTGTGTCCGGCGAGCACCGGCTGATGCGCGGTTCACCTCAGCGAGGTGTCGCGGCGCCATCTCGACACTGCGCCGCGGCACGGGACAGGATCTGGCGCGCTTCCCGATACTTGGCGGTGTGCTCCGAGATGAGCTCATCCCGTGCGGCCCCGGCCTGCCGTAGCAATGCCGCGGCGAGGGTCGACGAGGTCCGCGCCGGGATGACCAGCAGAGTCACCGATGCGCGTTCGCCGCAGACAGACATCAGCGGCAACTCATCGGGAGCGCTTTCCGCATCGAGACCCGGGTAGTGTGCCAGGCTTCGCCAATTGACGCGGATCGACGAGATCTTGCCGAGTCGCTCGTACCCCGATGTTTGCAGACCGGCAAGCTCATCGGAGATCTGCGCGGTATAGGGCAGCCACGCTCCGCCGACGGGAGCGCTGAGGTCCCACCCGAGGTGCAGGCGCGTCGGACCGAGAGTAGGAGGTGTCGCCCGACTACTCACCGACGCACTCGCCGGTTGTGTGAGGGTGATCTGTTGCGGAGAACACGAGGTCGGTGGTCGCTGTCGACGTGGCGTCGGGGGCGTCGGTGGTCTCAGCAGCGTGCGAGAAGAGGTTGGCGTTGTCGCTCATGTCAATCCGTTCAGAAGGTGGGTGCGGTCAGGTGTGATCTCGAGTGGCAGACCTGCGGATGGGATGGTTGTCGTTTGTGACGACGTCGGCCGTGCGATCATCGGTACATGTTGACAAGCGGGCACGTGAACGGATCCCGTTCGCCGAGTCCTGCCTGGTTGAGGTAGCGGATGACGATCCCATATGACTCGATCAGTGTCGTCTCAGTGTAGGTGACGCCGTGACGAGCGCAGTGCGCACGCACGAGAGGCTGGACTTTCGCCAGGTGCGGCCTGGGCATGCTGGGGAACAAGTGGTGCTCGATTTGGTAGTTGAGGCCGCCCATCATGAAGTCGGTCAATCGCCCTCCGCGGATGTTGCGCGACATCAGGACCTGCCGACGGAGGAAATCCACCTGCACGTCCCGCGGAACCAGCGGCATCCCCTTGTGATTGGGAGCGAAGGAGCAGCCGAGGAGGACTCCGAACGCGGCGAGATGAGTGATGGTGAAGACGATGGCGATAATCGGCGACATCACGAGAAACGGCGCCACGGTACCGATTGCCAATCGGGTCGTGATCAAACCGAGTTCCACCGACCGGTGCGCGACCGGAGCTCCGCCGAGCAGCCCGCGGATGCTGTGAACGTGCAGGGCGACGCCCTCGAGCGTCACCAATGGGAAGAACAACCATCCTTGTCGGTGGGTAAACCATTGGTAGAACCCGGATCGGCCCGTCGCGTCCGCGGGAACGAATGCCAGCGGGCCCGGTTCGATATCCGGATCGACCCCGATCTTGTTGGGGGCCTTGTGATGACGATTGTGTTTGGCGCGCCACCAGTGCAATGACAAGCCGGCAAAGGCCCCGGCGACTATTCGGGCAGTCCATTCGTTGGCGCTCGCCGAGGAGAATATCTGTCTGTGCGCGCCGTCATGGCCCAGGAATCCGAATTGAGTACTGACAACAGCCAGAAGGGCCGCCGGCGCCAGCTGCCACCACGAGTCGCCAATCGCGATCACGGCTCCCCAGGTACCGGCGAACGCCGCGACCAATAGTACGATCGTCCGCACGTAGAACCCGCGTTGCCGGTCGAGGAGGCCGGATTGCCGCACTTCGGCAACCAGCTCTGTGTAGGAACTGACGATGCTGTTGCGGGGAAGAGTAGAGCCGTTGGTGTCCGGCATGGGTGTGTGCCTCGGTGCTTTCTGTGTAAGCCGGCGCCACGGACTTCACGTCCGAAGAAGAGCGCCCTACGAGAGTCGCAACCAGCTGGCAGCAATGCATCACGTCGGCGTTGCCCAGTGTGCCAGAGAATGCGTGTCACGAGATGATCACGCTGGGCGCGATTCGAGATCATAGGTAGAACGTGTTCCAATTCTACGTCTGCGATGGCATCCTCGAGGGCGTGATCCTCGACAGATTCCGTATCGAAGACAAGGTGGCGGTCGTGACGGGCGCCGGGCGTGGCCTGGGGGCCGCGATCGCGGTCGCCTTCGCCGAGGCAGGTGCCGACGTGGTGATCTCGGCACGCAGCGAAGTCGAACTCGACAAGGTGGCCGCCCGCATCCGCGAGGTCGGCCGGCGCGCCCTGGTGGTCGCGGCCGACCTGTCCGACACGGACACCGCCGCGGGCCTCGCGAACACCGCGGTCGACGAGTTCGGCCGGCTCGACATCGTGGTCAACAACGTCGGCGGCGCCATGCCGCGGCCGCTGCTGGACACCAAGCCCCGACATCTGACGCAGGCCTTCGACTTCAACGTCACCAACGCACACGCGCTGATCCTGGCGGCGGTCCCACATATGCTCGACAACGCCGACGGCGGCGCGGTCATCAACATCACCTCGACAGTGGGGCGGGCCCCCGGCCGTGCCTACGCGGCCTACGGGACGGCCAAAGGTGCACTGGCCCAATACACCCGACTCATCGCGATGGATCTCAACCCGAAGATCCGGGTCAACGGTATAGCGCCGGGTGCGATCCTGACGTCGGCCCTCGATGTGGTCGCCGACGACGAGAACATGCGCACCCAGATAGAGTCGGCCACGCCGCTGCACCGGCTCGGCGAGCCGGAGGACGTGGCAGCCGCCGCGCTGTTCCTCGCCTCGCCGGCCGGGTCGTATCTGACCGGCAAAATCATCGAGGTCGACGGTGGCATCGTCACCCCGAACCTGGATCTGCCGATCCCGGATCTGTAGTACGAACCGGGCGGATTTCGCCGGTTCGTACTACGGATCGCGGGTCACGGGCGGTCGGTAGCATTGAACCGTGGGTGGCTTCATGGGCTCCATCGGCGATTTCTGGTGGCTGATCTTCCCGATCGGCGGTGTCGTCGGGG
This sequence comes from Gordonia tangerina, assembly GCF_021556435.1. Lineage (GTDB taxonomy): Bacteria > Actinomycetota > Actinomycetes > Mycobacteriales > Mycobacteriaceae > Gordonia > Gordonia tangerina. The sequence goes on along the minus strand of NZ_JAKGCU010000004.1, from coordinate 175,437 downwards.
GCTGGGCCGCCCGAATTGCCGCATATAACGAGAAGCGCCGCCGCGACAAGATCGAGCTCGAGCGAATCAAGGCGTCGTCGCGGGCCGAGGAACTGCGGATCACGCAGACGAGCGCAGCCGCCATGGCCAAGGTCCTCGCCCGGCACGACGACGTGAACGAGCGCTGGTTCGGTTACGAACTCGACCTCGCCACACTCATCGAGTACCCGATGATGACCGATCTGCGCGAACCGTTGACCCTGGCGTTTCACCGCGCCAAGGTGCGTGCCGATGATCTGCGGCCGGCCGATCCCGATGAACTGCTCGAACCCGCCGCCTTCGCGGAGTACCGCGATGCCGTGAGCGACTACGCGACCGCCTTCGACGCCGCCGAGCGGGAGGCGCACCGCCGCCGACAGTCCGACTTCACCCCGTTCGAACGAGAGCGGCTGGAACGGGCCCGGCGGCTGGTGGCGGTGGCCGCCGACAACGGGGCGACCGCGGCCGAGCGTCAGGCCGCCTATCGCAAGGCGCGCGACGAACTCGAGGGTCTGATCGTGGTGCCGCCGGCCGCAGCGCAGCAACTCGAACGGCGGATCGCCGGCGCGTTGGAACCGGGGCACGGCCACTCGGACTGAATCGTCGGGTCACGCCAGATCGGCGAACCTCTCCACTTCGGCGGTGCGCCCGGCCACCACCAGCATGTCACCCGCCGAAACCGCACTGTCCTCGGTCGCATAGGTGAATTCGGCGCCGGGACGTTTGATGGCGACCACGGTGATGTCGAATTTGGTGCGCAATCGGCTCGCCGACAACGTCTTTCCGGTGATCGCCGACGGCGCGAGTGTCTTGACCATCGCGAAATCCTCGTCGAACTGGATGAAGTCCAGCATCCGGCCGGTCACCAGATGTGCGACGCGCTCGCCCATGTCGTGTTCGGGCAGCACCACATGGTGGGCGCCGACCCGTTCGAGGATGCGCCCGTGCTGGCGGCTGGTGGCCTTCGCCCAGATCCGCGGAATTCGGAAGTCGGCCAACAGCGATGTGGTCAGGATGCTGGACTCCAGGTCGGAGCCGATGCCGACCACAGCGAGTCGGAACTCGGGTACACCGAGCTGATCGAGGGCCTCGCGGTCGGTGGTGTCGGCGACCGCCGTGTGCGTCAGATCGTCGGCGCACCGTTGGACATTGCGCGGGTCTGCGTCGATGCCGAGTACTTCGGAACCCTGCTTGACCAGTTCGCGCGCCAGCGATGTGCCGAACCGTCCGAGGCCGATGACGGCCACGCGGGTTCCGTGTCGAGTCTTGCTGTTAGCCAACGATCGGCCTTTCCTCTGGGTACTCGTACCGGCGGGTGCGTTCACGCAGGGCGAGTGCGGTGGCGAGTGTGATCGGTCCGAGCCGGCCGATGAACATCAACACTACGAGCAGCACCTGTGCGCCGGCGGGCAGGTCGGCGGTGATGCCGGTGGACAGGCCGACCGTCGCGAACGCGGAGACCACCTCGAACATCACGACTTCCAACCGATATTCGGTCATCAGCATGATCGCCAGAGTGCCGACGATCACCGCGCCGGCGCCGAGTAGCACCACCGTGATGGCCTGGCGCTGCACCGCCGGTGCGAGTTTGCGACCCACCACGTGCACGCTCGGTTCACCGCGCACTTCGGCGATCACCACGAAGGCCAGCAGTGCGAAGGTGGTGACCTTGATGCCGCCGGCGGTGCCGGCGCTGCCGCCGCCGATGAACATCAGCATGTCGGTGATCAACAGGGACGACGGATGCATCGCGCTCACGTCGATCGAGTTGAAACCTGCGGTACGCGGCGACAGCCCGGCGAACACGCCGGTCACCAGCTTGCCCACACCGTCCAGCGGCCCGAGCGTGGCGGCATTGGACCATTCGATGGCCGTGATGGACACCGCCCCCAGCAGCGCGAGGCCGGCGTAGGTCCACACTGTGATCTTGGTGTGCAGCGACCATCCGGTGATGCGCTCTTCGGCACGGCGCAGCCAGTGCAGTAGGTGTCGGCCGGCCTCGAACATGACAGGAAACCCGAGCCCGCCGAGGACGAACCCGACGACGATGGGCGCGATGATCCACAGATCGGTGGCGAAGGGGACCAGACTGTCGGGGTACAACGAGAACCCGGCGTTGTTGTACGCCGAGATCGAGTGGAAGATCCCGAGATACAGGGCGCGTCCGAAACTCTCGTCGTATCCGGTGTAGAACCGGCCGGTGAGCACCGCGGCGATGATCGCCTCCACGATCAGGCTCAGCACGATGACGCCGACGACGACCCGTTTGCTCTCGCCGAGGCGCAGGGATTTGGTCTCCGCCTGCGCCACGAGCTGCATACGCAAGCCCATCCGGCGGGCCACGAGCAATCCGAGCAGCGACGCGAGGGTCATGATGCCCAGACCGCCGATCTGGATGAGCGCGAGGATGACCAGTTCGCCGAAGGTCGACCAGTACGAGCCGGTGTCGACCACGACGAGCCCGGTCACGCACACGGCCGAGGTCGCGGTGAACAGCGCGGTGACCGGTGGGGCCGAGTCGCCGCTCTCGGTGGCGATCGGCAACATCAGCAACACGGTGCCCACCGCCACCGCGAGGGCGAATCCGATGGCGACCAGGCGCGCCGGATGCTGCGGTGTCAGCAGGCGCATCGTCGACCCCTGCGTCGGCGGGCCCCGCGGCTCGACCGCCTATCGGACAACGGAGTCATCCTCGAGGACCTCGTCCTCGAGCGGACCGGCGAACTGACTGTTGTAGAGCCGGCAGTAGGCGCCGCGAGCGGCGAGCAGTTCGTCGTGGCTGCCCTGCTCCACGATGTGGCCGTCTTCCATCACCACGATCACGTCGGCGTCGCGCACGGTGGAGAGTCGGTGCGCGATGACGAAACTCGTGCGATCGGTGCGAAGGTTGGCCATCGCCTGCTGGATCAGCAATTCGGTGCGGGTGTCCACCGAACTGGTCGCCTCGTCGAGGATGAGGATCGTCGGCTTGGCCAGGAAGGCGCGGGCGATGGTGATCAACTGTCGCTCACCTGCGCTGACGCCACCGCCCTCTTCGTCGAGGACGGTCTCGTAGCCGTCGGGCAGGGTGCGGACGAAGTGATCGACGTGGCTGAGTTCGGCTGCCTCGATGACCTCCGCACGGCTCGCGGTGGGATCGCCGTAGGCGATGTTCTCGTAGATGGTGCCGCCGAACAGCCACGAGTCCTGCAACACCATGCCGGTGCGTTCCCGTAGGTCGTCGCGGGTCATCCGGCGAGAGTCGACGCCGTCGACCTCGATGGCTCCGGAGTCGACGTCGTAGAAGCGCATGATGAGGTTCACCAGCGTCGTCTTCCCCGCGCCGGTGGGCCCCACGATGGCCACCATGTGTCCGGGCTGCGCCACCAGCGAGAGGTTCTCGATGAGTGGCCGGTCGGCGACATACCGGAACGAGACGTCGTCGAACTCGATCAGGCCGTGCCCGTCGACTGGCGTCTGGGCATCGACGGGGTCCGGGGTCTCCTCGTCGGCGTCGAGGACGTCGAAGATGCGCTCGGCCGACGCCACCCCGCTCTGCATCAGGTTGAACATCGACCCGATCTGGGTGAGTGGCTGGGTGAACTGGCGCGAGTACTGGATGAAGGCCTGCACCTCGCCGAGGCTCAGCGAACCCGACGCCACCCGCAGTCCGCCCACCACGGCGACCGCCACATAGTTCAGGTTCCCCAGGAACATGATGGTCGGCATGATGATCCCGGAGATGAACTGGGCGCGCCAACTCGACTCGAAGAGCTTCTGGTTGCGCTCGTCGAAGGTCGACTCGATCTCGGATTGGCGTCCAAAGGCCTTGACCAGTTCGTGGCCGGTGAACGCCTCCTCGACCTGGGCGTTGAGCTTGCCGGTCGACGACCACTGGGCCATGAAATGCGGTTTGGATCGTTTCGCGATCTGCGCGGTCGCGATGAAGGCCAATGGAACGGTGAGCACCGCGATAAGCGCCAGCAGCGGCGAGATCCAGATCATCATCGCCAACAGCGCGATCACCATCAGCACCGAGTTCAGGAACTGCGCGATGGTCTGCTGCAGGCTCTGCGACAGGTTGTCGAGGTCGTTGGTGACACGGCTGAGCAGGTCACCGCGCGCGGCCTTGTCGTAGTAGCTCAAGGGCAACCGGTGGACCTTCTGCTCCACATCGGCGCGCAGGCGTCGGATGGTGCCCACCACGACGATGTTCAGCAGGTAGGCCGCCAGCCACGCCAGCGCCGACGACAACACGTAGAGCACCAGCACGATCAGCAGGACCTGACCCACCGCGGTGAAGTCGACGCCCACACCGGGCGTGACGTCCATCGACGACACCATGTCGGCGAAGGTGTTCTGGCCTTGTTCGCGCAGACCGGCGACGGCCTGCTCTTTGGTGAGTCCGTCGGGCAGGGTCGTGCCGATGACACCGTCGAACACCAGGTCGGTGGCGTGGCCGAGGACGCGTGGCGCGACCGCAGACAGGATCACCGAGATGACGATGGAGGCCAACACGGTCACCGTGAACGCCCGGTAGGCGAGCAGCAGGCGGATGAGTCGTTTGATGGAGGGACCGAACGAGCGTGCCTTTTCGGCCGGGCCGGCCATCATCGGAGGACCGACCGCGCCGCCGCCCGGTCGCCCCGCACCGCCGGGCCGGGTCATGACGCGTCCTGGATGGCGAGCTGGGATTCGACGATCTCGGCGTAGGTCTCGCAATTCTCCACGAGATCGTCGTGGCGTCCGAGCCCGACGATCCGACCGCGGTTGAGCACCACGATCTGATCGGCGTCGACGATGGTCGAGATGCGTTGGGCCACCACGATCACCGCGGCGTCCCGGGTGGCCGGGCGCAGTGCGGCACGCAACCGGGCATCGGTGGACAGATCGAGTGCGGAGAACGAGTCGTCGAACAGGAACACCGAAGGGCGTCGAATCAATGCCCGCGCGATGGCCAGCCGTTGGCGCTGGCCGCCGGAGACGGTCGTGCCGCCCTGGGCGACGGTGGTGTCGAGGCCGTCGGGCATGCGCGCCACGAAATCGTCGGCCTGCGCGATCCGCAGTGCCTCCCAGATCTCCTCATCGGTGGCGTCGGGTTTGCCGTGCCGGATGTTGGAGGCGATGGTGCCGGAGAACAGGTACGGGCGTTGGGGGACCAGGCCGATGGCCGAGCGCAGCTGATCGGGGTCGAGGCGTCGCACGTCGGTGCCGCCGACGAGGACCGCGCCCGCGGTGACGTCGATGAGTCGTGGGATCAGGCCGAGCACCGTGGTCTTGCCCGACCCGGTGGAACCGACGATCGCGGTGGTGGTGCCCTTCTCGACTCGGAAGCCGATGTCGCGCAGCACCGGGTCGTCGGCGCCGGGGTAACGGAACTCTGCGCCGCGGAACTCGACGGTGGACGGCTCGGTGGCGAATCCGACCGGGTCGGTGGGGGAGACCACCGAGGTGTCGGTGTCGAGCACCTCCCAGATCCGCTCGGCGCAGACGGTGGCGCGCGGCGCCATCATCGCCAGGAACGACGCCATCATCACCGACATCATGATCTGCATGGCGTAGCTCATCATCGCCGTCAGTGCGCCGATCTCCACCGACCCGTCGGACACCGCATGCCCACCGAACCAGATGACCGCGACGATGGTGACGTTGGTGATCAGCATGACCAGCGGGAACATCAGCGCCATCAGCCGACCGACCCGCAAAGTGGCGTCGGCCAGATGATCGTTGGCGCGCCCGAAACGATCGATCTCGTGGCGTTCCCGGACGAATGCCCGCACCACCCGGATACCGGTGATCTGCTCGCGCAGCACCCGGTTGACGGCGTCGATCCGTTCCTGCATGGCCCGGAAGCCGGGGATCATCCGCGCGATGATCAAGGCCATGGTGAGGCCGAGGATGGGGACGGCGATCGCGAGCAGCCACGAGAGTCCCGGCGCCACGCGGATGCCCATCGCGATGCCGCCGATGCACATGATGGGTGCCATCACCAGGATCGCGGTGCTCATCACCACCAGCAGCTGCACCTGTTGCACGTCGTTTGTGGTGCGGGTGATCAGCGACGGTGCACCGAACCGGCCCACCTCCCGCGCGGAGAAGGTGTTGACCCGATGAAGGAGGTCGTGGCGAATGTCGCGGCCGACGCCGAGCGCGGTGCGCGCGCCGAAGTACTGGGCGGCGATCGTGCAGATCACCTGCACCACACTGACCACCAGCATCCACCCGCCGATACGCAGGATGTAGTCGGTGTCGCCCTCGGCCACGCCCTTGTCGATGATGTCGGCGTTGAGCGTGGGCAGATACAGCATCGCCGCGGTGGCGACGAACTGAAGGGCGACCACAGCTGTCAGGTACCCGCGGTAGTTTGTGAGATATGTCCGGATGAGGCGGCTCAGCATCGCGCAATCACTTGGTAGACGCTAGCAATTCACTCCGACGGTGCGCGATGTGATTAAGGGCGCGATGTGATCAAGTGCGGACCACCGGTCACTCCGCGTAGGTGAACGGGACGACCGCTTCCGGGGTGTAGGTGAGATAGGTGAAGGACTCCTGGAAGTACAGGGTCACGGTGTCGGCGTCGTGGTGGTCGTAGCCGATGGACACGTCCTGACCGATGCTCATCTCGAAGTCACCGCCCCGGGTGCTGAGCAGGAACGCGCCGGAAATGGCGGGCGCCCACACGATGTCGCCGCCACCGACGAGCAGTCGCTGTAGATGGTCGCGGATGGGGACACCGTGGTTGGAGGTCTCGTTGACCAGCGTGTACACGTCCTTGGACAGCGCCAGCGAGTACGGGCCCTCTACCGAGGCGAGCCGCAATGCGGTCGTGGCCTGCGACAGCGCCTCGGCGTAGTCGCGCACGTCGGCCGGCAGGGGAATCGGGGTTGCCGACGCAGCCGGCCGGATGCCAGTGATTCCGCCGGCCGGGTACCCCTCGAAGATCGCCCGGTCCTCGGCCCTGGCCAACTCGGCCGCGGCATCGCGCACCGGGTCCCAATCGGAATCCTGAGCTCCCCGGTCGACGTCGTCGATGGCCTCGCGGCTGACGGTGAATGGCACCTTCAACTCCACCAGCGGCTGAGCCTGCCGCTGATGGGCGACGATGCCATCGGCCGGCGGATCGATCTTGCTGCGATGCCCCAGGGTGACCGAGGCGATGTCCAGGCCAAGCGGGCCGTTGACGTCGACGAGGCGCCGCGCGGCGCTGTTGCGTTTGAACGAGCGGGTGGCCTCCTCCTCGATCTCGGCCCACGCGGCCTCGGAGATGGGTGCGAGTTCGCGATGCAGGTTGTTCATGCTGCCTCCTAGGAGAGTGGGTGGCCGGATTGTGATCGGATGAATCAGTGCAGAGAGCCGATGCCGAGGGAGCCGTCGGTGGGTGGATCGGGCTCGCTGCGCTCGCTCGTGGATACTCGATCATCAGGGGAGGTAGCGGTGTCGCCGTCGACCTCGTCGGCGGGCGCAGTCGGCGGGTCCGGCAGGTCCTCGAGAAAATCGATGGTCGGGGTGAAGAACTGCGCACCGGTCACCGCGGTGGTGAAGTCGAGGAGCCGGTCGTAGTTGCCGGGCGGATCACCGACGAACATCTTGCGCAGCATCTCTTCGGTCACGTCGGGACCCGCGGAGTAGGCGATGTAGAAGGTGCCGCGTTCCCCGGAGCCGGAGGCGTCGCCGTAGGGCATGTTGTCGCGAACGACGTCGATTTCCTCGCCGTCGGCGCCGGTGACCACGTTCAGCGCGATGTGCGAGTTCGTCGGTTTCACGTCGTCGTCCATCTCGACGTTGTCGAACTTGGTGCGGCCGATCGCGTCTTCCTGCTCGGGAACACTCAGCGCGTTCCACGCCTCGAGGTCGGTGACGTAGCGCTGGATGGCCACGTAGCTGCCACCGGCGAACGCCGGGTCCTCGTCGCCGACGGTGATCGCGTCGATCGCGGCCTGTCCGACCGGGTTCTCGGTGCCGTCGACGAAGCCGATGATGTCGCGCAGGTCGAAGTAGCGGAAGCCGTGTACCTCGTCGACCACGGTGACGGCGTCGCCGAGCGCGTCGGTCACCAGGCGGCCGACCTCGAAACACAGGTCCATCCGGTCGGCCTTGATGTGCACGAGCAGATCGGCCGGCGTGGCCGGGGCCGTGTGTACCTCGCCCTGGTAGACGACGAACGGCCGCAGCGAGCGCGGGCGCGGCCCGTCGAACAGCCGGTCCCAGGCGGCCGAACCGATCGACGCGATCGCGGCCAGCGCCGCCTCGGGCGCGCGCGAGGAGACCGCCCGCGTCAGCGTGGGTAGGTCACCCAGCACCTCCCGGACCGCGTCTTCGCCGCCGTCGTCGATGGTGAGGACCAGAAACAGCGCCGAGGTGGTCTTCCGCGTCAGGATCGTCTGGGGGATCGGCACGGGACACACTGTAGCCCACCGCGACCGGGCGCATCGGAGGGTCAGCCGCGCGCGACCGCCCGCCCGGCGGCACGTCCGGAGAAGATGCAGCCGCCCAGGAAGGTGCCCTCCAGGGCGTTGTAGCCGTGCACGCCGCCACCGCCGAATCCGGCGACCTCACCGGCGGCGAACAGCCCGTCGAAAGCGGTGCCATCGGGCCGCATGACCTGCGAATCCAGGTTGGTCTCCAATCCGCCCAACGTTTTTCGGGTCAGGATGTTGAGCCGGACGGCGATCAGCGGGCCGTGTGCGGGATCGAGAAGTCGGTGGGGTTTGGCCACGCGGACCAGCTTGTCGCCCAAGTACTGTCGGGCGTTGGTGATCGCCATCAACTGGGCGTCCTTGCCGAACTTGTTGTCGATCTGCGCGTCGCGGGCGGAGATGACCCGCTCGAGATGCTGCAGGTCGAGTTCGGGTCCCCGGGTGATCGCGTTCATCCCGGCCACCAGGTCGGGGAGATTGTCGCGCACCACGAAGTCGACCCCGTGCTCGGTGAAGGCGGCCACCGGGCCCGGCGCACCCTTCGCGAGCCGGCTCTTGGCGGCGAACTTGAGGTCCTTGCTGGTGATGTCGGGGTTCTGCTCCGAGCCCGACAGCGCGAACTCTTTCTCGATGATGCTCTGGGTGAGGATGAACCACGAGTAGTCGTGGCCGGTGGCGAGGATTGCCTTCATCGTCGAATTGGTGTCGAAGCCGGGGAAATTTGGCGGTGCCAGTCGATTTCCGTTGGCGTCGAGCCACAGCGACGACGGGCCCGGGATGATGCGGATCGCGTGATCGGGCCAGATCGGATCCCAGTTGTGGATGCCTTCGGTGTAGTGCCACATACGATCCCGGTTGACCAGGCTGGCACCGGCATCCTCGGCGATGCCGAGCATGCGGCCGTCCACGTAGGCCGGCACGCCGGAGATCATCGTCTCCGGTGCGGTCCCCAGCCGTTCGGTCGGCCAGTTCTGGCGGATCAGTTCGTGGTTGTGGCCGATGCCGCCGGTCGTGACGATGACCGCGCCCGCGCGGATCTCGAAGTCGCCGGTCACGTGGCGCGGCGATGCCACCCCGCGATCGAGGTCGGTGGGCGCCAGGACCGAACCGCGCACGCCGACGGCGGCCCCGTCGTCGACGGTGAGCTCGTCGACGCGGTGGCGGAAACGGAACTCCACCAATCCGCGTTTCTCCGCCTCCAACACAGGCTCGGCAAAGACGCGTACCACCTCGGGGCCGGTGCCCCAGGTGAGATGGAAGCGGGGGACCGAGTTGCCGTGCCCGTCGGCGAATCCGCCGCCACGTTCGGCCCAGCCGACGATCGGGGTGATGCGCAGACCGAGATCGTGCAGATACTGGCGCTTCTCGGTGGATGCGAAGTCGACGTAGGCGCGGGCCCACTGGCGAGGCCAGAAGTCCTCGTCGTCGCGGTCGAACCCGGCCGACCCCATCCAATCGTGCAGTGCCAGTTCGGCGGAGTCCTTGATGCCGAGGCGTCGCTGCTCCGGGGTGTCGACCAGGAACAAACCGCCCAACGACCAGAACGCCTGACCGCCGAGATTGTTGCGATTCTCCTGATCGACGACGACGACCTTGCGTCCGGCGCGGGTGAGTTCATAGGTGGCGACCAGCCCGGCCAACCCTGATCCGACCACCACCGCGTCGGCCTGCTGCTCGCTCACACGCCCTCCTCTTCCCCTCGTCTCGATCGACCTTAGCCCTCGCGCTCCGACCGCCGGGGTCGCCTCGCTCAGACCGAGATGTCGGCGTACCGATGCGCCCAGGGGGACGCCTGTTCGAGTTGAGCTGCCAACGCGAGCAGCGTGTCGTCGGCGCCCAGCCGCCCGACGAACTGCACCCCCAGCGGCAGCCCGTCGGCGGTCCAGTGCAGCGGCACGCTGATGGCCGGGCGTCCGGTGAGGTTGGCGAGTTGGGTGTAGGGCACCCAGCCGAGGCTCTGCTCGATGAGTTCGTCGAGAATGCCGGTGCGGGCCAGCAATTTTCCGGCATGCACCTTCGCGATCACCCGGGACGCGGCCTGCAGCAGCGGAGGCGTGGTGGTGGCGCCCACCCGCAACGGCGGGGTGGCCAGCGTCGGGGTGAGGAACAGATCGTGTGTCCGGTGGAACTGCGCCAGTGCCAGCACGTGCTTGTTGACTTCGTCGAGGGCCGCCATCGCGGCCACCACCCCGGCCGACCGTCCGAGTTCGGCGAGCGCGAGGGTGTCGGCCTCGAAGTCGCGGTCGGTGGCGCCGGTGAGGGTGCGCGTGGCCTCGACATCGGTGGCCAGGGATGCGAACCAGATGGTCAGGAAGTCGCGGGCCAGCGCAGCATCGTCCTGCGGTGGCGTCACCTCCTCCACGTGGTGGCCGAGTTCGGTGAGGACCGTCGCGGCGTGCTCGACCGCGGCGATCGCCTCGGGGTGCGGGTGTGGGTTGATCGCCGACACCGTCGAGTAGCCGATGCGCAGCGGTGCCGGCGGGGAGCCGATGACGGTGGCGAACGGGGTCGGCGGGACCGGGGTGGGGTACACCGAACCGTCGGTGGCGCCGACGATCGCGTCATAGAGTGCGGCGGCATCGCGTACGGTGCGCGACACCACGCCCTGCACCGCCATCCCGAACTTGGGTTCGCCGGTGACCGGGCCGAAGGGCGCGAGCCCTCGGGTCGGTTTGAGCCCGACGAGGCCGTTGCAGGCGGCTGGTATCCGGATCGAGCCGCCCCCGTCGTTGGCGCCGGCGGCCGGCACGATCCCGGCGGCCACCGCGGCGCCCGATCCGCCCGACGACCCGCCGGGCGTGTGGTCGGTGTGCCACGGGTTGCGTGCCGGTCCCCACAACTCGGGTTCGGTGACGCCCTTGGCGCCGAATTCGGGGGTGTTGGTCTTGCCGAAGATCACCAGCCCGGCGTCGAGGAACCGGCGCACGACCGCGGAGTGCTCGGTGGCGATGTGGCGTAACAGCGATCTTGACCCGAACGACGTCGGGTAGCCGCGATACTCCTGCGCGAGATCCTTGATGAGGAACGGCACCCCGGCGAACGGCCCGGACAGCGTGGGGTCGGCGGCCCGGGCGTCGGCGGCGTCGTCCATGCGCGCCACGATCGCGTTGAGCGCAGGGTTGACGTCGTCGGCGCGACGTCGCGCCAGCGACAGCAGTTCGGCGGCGGTGACCTCGCCCGCGGCGACGAAGCCGGCCAGAGAGGTGGCGTCGTGGCGCAGGTACTCGCGGAGCTCCATCGTGCTCAGCGTACGTATCGATACCTGAGTGTCACCGTTCATCGAGCAAACCGATAACGGCCCGGTGACGCGGAACGACGGTTTCGTGAACAGGCGGAGCGGGTCTCGAGCGCGCTGCGATGTTTGCCCAGGTCGTCCGCGTGAGGCCGCGTGCCGGGGCATCCCCGCAGGTCCGAGGCGTCGCGTTCCTGGCTTTGCCGGAGTGTTATCGAGCCGTTACACTCGCTCCCGACGGGTATGCGTCGGCCCCTTGCGCCATAGAATCCCGTGAGAACGCCCTGAGAATGACCTGGCCCGACTCGAGGTCAAGATCGATAAGGACTTGTGAATGCTGACTCGCGCCCGTAAGCGCCTGGTCGCCGGACTCGTGGCACTTGTTGCCGCCACGGGCGCCGCAGCGGTCGCCGCGCCCGCAGCCCACGCGGCCAACGGATGCACCGTGGAATCCGTCTACTCGAAAGCGATGCATCGCAGCGTGCCGGTGTGCATCGTCTCGGCCGGCGGCGGCGGACCGAAGCCCACGCTGTATTTGCTCGACGGCCTGCGTGCCCCGAACAACAACAGCGGCTGGCTCATCGAGACTGACGTCGCGCGCTACATGAACGGCAAGGGCGCCAACGTGGCCATCCCGTTCGGTGGCGGGGGCAGCTTCTACACCGACTGGGAGCGCGCCGATCCCAAGCTGGGCGTCAACAAGTGGGAGACCTTCCTGACCCGCGAGCTGCCGGCCTACATGGCGCGCAAGCACAACAGCGACAACCGTCGTAACGGTGTGGCAGGGCTGTCGATGTCGGGTACCTCGGCGCTGAACCTCGCGTCGCGTCACCCGGGCTTCTACCAGGCGGTCGCCTCCTACAGCGGCTACCCGACGGTCACCATGCCGGGCTTCAACCAGGGCATTCAGGCGTCGGTCATTGAGATGGGCGGCAATCCGGTCAACATGTGGGGCGTGTGGCCCGCCGGTCAGTGGGCGGCCAACGACCCGTTCCTGTCGGCCAACAACCTTGCCGGTCACCACGTCTACGTGTCGTCGGGCACCGGTGTCGGCAGCAAGTACGACACCTCGGTGAACCCGTCCAGCGCCGACTTCGACCCGGTCAAGTTCGCGCAGATGGTCCCGCTCGAGGTCGCCGCCTCCACGAGCAGCCAGCTCTACATCGGTCGCCTCGCCGTGGTGCCCGGCGTCAAGCTCACCACCCACATCACCCCGGACGGTGTGCACTGGTGGGACTACTGGCAGAACGACTTCAAGCAGTCGTGGAACACGACCTTCGCGCCGGCGTTCTTCTGATCGGCAGGGCGCTGATCTGAACGGCTAGCGCAGCCACCTCTGTTCGCCGAAACCACCTTGGTTCGATACCAAGGTGGTTTCGTCGTTTCGGGGTGTCTGTGTCGAGGGGTGTCCGTGTCGAGGGGGTTACGCGGCCGGTCGCGCAAGCAGTCGGCGGACGCGCTCGGCGAGGCCATCGGCGTCGTCGACGTCGGACCACCCCCAGTGGATCGCGCGGTTGTCGGCTTCGACGATGGCGTCCGAACGCCCCTTCTCCTTGCGGAGGACCGCGACACCACTCTCGCCGGCGTACTTCGACTCGCCATCTGCTTCCCCGACGGCCCGCTGCTCGCGCCAGTAGAAATCGACCCGGGCGATCCATCGTCCACAGGAGTCGTACAGGTCGACCTGCAGTTCGGGCATTGGGAGCCCGCGGTCGGTCAACTCGATGCGGCTGTCGAGACTCCAGCACCGATTCCGACAACGCATTCAACTGTGATACCACCAGGCGCGCCCGCGTCGCTCCGGTCATCTTCGCGATGAGGTCCAGTTCGTTCTCGAGTTCGGTCATGGTGCAGAGGCCGACGTGCAGCGCGGCATCGCCGACGGCGATCGCAGGGATGCGACTCGAACCCCGCGCAGCATCGATCACGGTGCGAGCCGCAGAGGTCACGAGAACCCCGTCGACCGTGGTGGTCGCTGCCGGCCGGGTGTCGGTCATCAGGCGGACAACACCGGTCGAACGTGAACCGGGTGATCGCGACGGGTCGACCATCACCACCCGCTGGGTGGGCAGGCCCCAGATCGGGAGGCCGAGCACAGCAGCGGCCGACACCGAGGCCAGCGCGCGGCCAGAAGTGCGCGATGTCCGCAGGCGGGCCACCGCGATCTCGCGATGACGTTGCTCGCGGGTCCCGTCGAGGAATTGCGGCGAGATCAGCAGGCCGCGAGCGAGAGATTCGAGGTGGCCCGCTCGTTGCGCCAGGTGAATCTCGTGGTCGGTGTGGCCGCGCGCGTGCAGCTCGTGGCGGCTCATCGCGTGGTCGATGCAGAACAATTCAGCCATACCCATTGGACGCACCGAAGGCCCGATCGGCTCCACCCACATCGAGCTCGACGTAGACACCCCGATTCGCCAACATCACCTTGCATCCGATGCAAGGTGATGTCGGCGAATCGGGGTGGTTGCCGGCGGCCTACTCCGCCGGTGGGCGCCGGTACCGCTGGGTCTCGTCGGCAGACGGCGGTGTGAGCCACCCGGTGGCCGAGTCATCGCCGGCCGGGGGTTCGGTGGTCGACGGCTCGGCGGTCGCCTCCGACTCGGGCGCGCTCTCCACGCGCGGGATCTGCTCCGTCGGCTGATCCCACGGGTCGGCAGCGTGTGCCCCGCCGGCGCGCGTATCGGCAGCTCCGGCACCCGCAGCACCGGCGACACCAGCGGCTCCCGCGACACCACCACCACCGGCCGCGTCATCGGTGGGCGCGATCGGCGAATGCTCACCGCGTGTCTCACCCAGCCACGAGGTCGTCGCCGGATCGTCGGCGGGCGGGGTGGTGTCGTCGTCGCCGCGGCGGCGTCCCCGCCACCACATCAGCGCCCACACGCCCAGCAGCACCACACCGACGACGGCGAGGATCAGCGGCAGCCAGAAGTTGCCGAGCCGCAGCTGGCCCATGTAGTCGTCGGCGCGGGCGGCCTGGTTGGAGACGGTCTCATCGGTCCACTTGAACCGGGCTTTCAACACATCCATCTGGAAGTCGCGGATCGGTGCCGGGGTGTCGTCGCTCTGATCGGGTGAGCGGAAGTACTGGTGCTGGTCTTCCATCCCGTCGACGATGGTGCCGGTCTCGGGCTCCACCCACACGGTGCGGGTGGCCGTCGCATACCGGTGCATGGTGACCTGGTCGCGGGGTTCGACGCCCCGGCCGGAGATCCCCCACCAGCTGGCCGGCATGGTCAGGATGGTGCCCAACGCGGCCTGTCCCTGGGCGTTCGGCAGGCTCGACACGTCGGTTTCGGGGACCTCGCCGCTGAACTCGTAGACGGTGACGCCGTCGATGGTCTTCTCCCCGACGAACTCGACCGGGATGTCCTGGCGGGTGTTGGTGTCGTAGTAGAGGTAGGAACGCTTCTGCACATCGAACCCGAACTTGTACTGGAAGCCCTGCCGGTCGGGCAGCTCCACGGACACGTCCTGCGGGTTGACGCCCTCGGGTGCGGCCTCGAGCTGCAGCGAGCTGACCGTCCCGTTGGGCACCGAGCTCTTGCGGTTCACCGACACCCGGTCGATGTTCGCGGTGAGCAGCCCGTCGTTGCACTCGCGGGCTGCGTCCGCCGCCGCCATCGTGGGTTCGGTCTCCTCGCCGTCGGCATCGCGAAGGCGGTCGATCTGCACGGTCTGTGCGGACTGCAGGGTCGCCTGGCGGCGGTCGGACGGGTCGACGATCACCGACCGGCGCTGCTGACTGAGATGAGCGTCGTCGACCTGCGCGCGGCGTTCGTTCACCGAGCAGCGGTCGAAGACCCGCGCCGGAAAACGATCACCCGTCGAGCCGTCCTCGGACACGGTGGTCGCCTCCGAGGTGATGTCGAGGTCGAGGGGCACCACCCGCAGCTGGGGCACCAGGAACAACGGTATGGCGATGGCGGCGGCAATACAGGCGGCGCCGAGGAACGCCGGCAGCGCCAGCCAAAGTCGTCTCATTCTCCACTCCCAGAACTCACAGGCTCCACGCCCAGAAACCACACGGCCCGCCACACGGCAGGACTCAACGTCCCACCCTATCGGCGCGTGGTCGACAACTGTCGGAGGTCAGCCGGATGCGGCCCGATCGTCGCGCCGGTCCCGCTCGGCCTCCTTCATGATCCCCGCCATGTATCCGTAGATTTCTTTGTCGGCCATTGCCTTCCACCGCGGGGCCAGGAGCTTCATGTACTTCTCGACGTAGAGCAGCTGCTTGCCCACCAAGACCAGCTCCCGGGGCAGCCGGGCGTCGTGGGCCTTGGCGACCGCGGCCAGCTGCCGACCCAGGTCGGTGTAGGACATCGACGCCAGGTCGGTGGCGCCCAGCGGCATGGCGACTTTCTTGATGTCTTCGGCCCCCTGCGCAGTCGAGCCTGGCTTGTGGACGGCGCCGAGCAGGAAGATGGCGCGACCTGCGGCCTCGTAGTCACCCCGCACGATCAGGTCGACGACGAGCTGCCGCAGGATGCGCCGGGTGCGCTTGGAGAAGCGCCCGACGATGCCGAAGTCCAACAACACCAACGTGCCTTCGGCGTCGACGAGCACATTGCCGGCGTGCAGATCGCCGTGGAACAGGCCGCCGTGAAAGGCCGACTCCAGCAACGAGAGCAGCAGGTTGCGGCACAACGCCACCCCGTCGTGGCCGGCGGCGCGCACGGCGTCGGCGTCGTCGATCCGGATGGCGTAGATGCGTTCCATCGTGAGCACCCGGGAGGTGGTGAATTCGTCGTACACCTGCGGCACCCGTACCCGAGCGCCGAACGGCCCCTCGCGCAGGCACTCGTACCATTCGCGCATCGTGGTCGCCTCGTTGCGGAAGTCGAGTTCGTCGTCGAGGCCGTCGGCGAAGTCCTCGACGACGTGCCGGGCGCTGAGCATGCGGCCGTATTCGGAGATCTCGGCGAGCCCCGCGAACCGTTCGAGCAGTGCAATGTCGGGGGCGAGGCGTTCGGTGATCCCCGGTCGCTGGATCTTGACCACCACTTCCTCACCGGAGTGCAGGGTGGCGGTGTGGACCTGGGCGATCGACGCCGACGCGATCGGGTGAACGTCGAAAGCGGCGAACACCTCTTCGGGAGGTCGGCCGAGTTCGGCGATGAACAGCTCGCGGATGGCAGCCGGGTCGGCCGGCGGCACCCGATCGAGCAGTGACTCGAACTCGGTAGCGAGGGTCTCGGTGAACACACCCGGGCTGGACGCGATGAGCTGGCCGAGCTTCACGTAGGTGGGGCCGAGATGTTCGAAGATGGTTCGGATCTCATGAGCGACGAGGGCGGCAGTCGGTGTTTTGCCGTGCAGCAGGCCCTGTGCACTGTGGAACACGAAACGCCCGACTCCCGCCGCGGCATGTGCCGTCGCCGCGCCGAACCGGGTGATCTCGGTCAGCGGCGACACCGTGGGCAGCTGCGCGCGGAGCTCGGGACCGGGGGCATTGCGGCCGTCGTCAGCGGAGTTCTGCGTTGTCACCATCGGCAAGTGTAACGATCACGACCGGTGGATCCCAGGTAACGAGCCGATCAGACCGTCGCGATTGCCGTTCGGCGTCGGCCGTACCAGCTGGTCACGAGGCCGTTGCGGGGTGCGAAGAGGTAGATCGCGGTGAACATCACACCCTGGGTGACCACCACCATGCCGCCGGGCGAGACGTCGGCGCCGTAGCTGACGTAGACGCCCATCACGGTGGCCCCGACGGCCAGCGCGGGGGCCAGCAGCAGCATGTGTCCGAACTTGTCGGTCAACAGATGCGCGGCGGCGCCGGGGATGATCAACATCGCCACGACCAGGATGACGCCGACGATCTGTAGGGCGACGACGCAGGTCAACGCCAGCAGCCCCAGGAGCAGGGCGCCCAGCCACCGGCGCGACAACCCGATGGCATGCGCGTGCACCGGGTCGAAGGCGAACAGGGTCAGGTCGCGGCGTTTGGCCACCAGCACCGCGGTGACCACGGCGCCGAGGATCACCAGCTGCCACAGCGCGGACCCGCTGACGCCCAGCACGTTGCCGAACAGGATGTGTCCGAGGTCGGTCTGGCTGGGGGTGGCCGAGACCAGCACGAGGCCGAGGGCGAACAAGGTGGTGAACACGATGCCGATCGCCGCGTCCTCCTTGACCCGACTGGTGTCGCGGATGGTGCCGATCAGTGCGACGGCCAGGAACCCGAAGATCACCGCACCGATCGCGAACGGCACCCCGACGATGTAGGACAACACGACCCCGGGTAGCACCGCATGCGACACCGCATCGCCCATCAGAGACCAGCCGATCAGCACGATCCAACAACTGATCAGGGCGCACACGGCCGCCGCGACGGCGCTGGCGAAGAACGCGTCCCGCATGAACGACAACGTCCAGGGCTCGATGAGGAACTCGATCATCAGCCGACCTCCGCGTCGGTGCGCGGCGCACGGCGTTCGGTGACGTCGACGCCGAAGGCCAGCGCCAGGTTCTCCGGCCGCAGTGCCTCCTGCGGGGTGTCGTGTACCAGGACTCGTTGCATCAGCAAAACCGCCTCGTCGGCGAAGGAGGGCAGCGTGGACAGGTCATGCGTCGAGATCAGCACGGTGCGGCCATGCGATGCGAGGTCGGTGAGCAAGTCGATGATCGTTGCCTCCGAACGTTTGTCGACGCCGGCGAACGGTTCGTCGAGCAGCAGGATCTCGGCTCCCTGCGCGATACCGCGTGCGACGAAGGCGCGTTTGCGTTGACCACCGGACAGTCGCCCGATCTGTCGGTCGGCCAGGTCGGTGAGTCCGACCTGGGCGAGCGCGGCGTCGACGGCCTCGTTGTCGCGAGCGGTGATGCGCCGGAAGAGGTTTTGTCGTCCGTAGCGACCGGTCATCGCCACTTCGCGGACGGAGATGGGGAACTGCCAGTCCACGTCCTCGGCCTGGGGGACGTAGGAGACCAACCCGCGAGCGCGGGCGCGCGAGGTGCTGTGCCCGGCGATCGTCACCCGCCCCGAGGTGGGCCGCACCAACCCCATGATCGACTTGAACAGCGTTGATTTGCCGGATCCGTTCATGCCGATCATGCCGCAGATGCGGCCGGGGCGGACCGTCATGGACACATCGTCGAGCGCGGTCACCGGGCCGTATCGCACGGTGAGTCCGGAAATGTCGAGAGCTGGAACCTGTTGTGCGGTATCAGGGTTCGGCACGGTCGAGGTCCTTTCCGGTGAGTCCGGCGACGATGGTGGAGATGTCGTGGCGCAGCAGGTCGAGGTAGGTGGGAACCGGTCCGTCGGCCTCGGACAGCGAATCGACGTAAAGGGTTCCGCCGTAGCGCGCGCCGGTGTCGGCCTGCACCTGCCGCATCGGTGCGTCGTTGACGGTGGATTCGCAGAACACCGCCGGCACGTCGCGAGCGCGGACGAATTCCACGGTCCGGCGCATCTGTTGGGGAGTGGCCTCTTGTTCGGAGTTCACCGGCCAGATGTAGTGCTCGGTGAGTCCGGTGTCGCGGGCCAGGTAGCTGAATGCACCTTCGCACGACACCAACGCCCGCTCGTTATCCGGGAGCGTGGCGACCGCATCGATCAAGCGCTGCTGCTCGGCGTCCAACTGACGCCCGTACTGTGCGGCGTTGCGGCGATAGTCCTCGGCGTGGTCGGGGTCCACCCGCGCGAGGCCGGCCGCGATGTTGGCGGCGTACACCTTGGCCGCGGTCGGTGACATCCAGGCGTGCGGGTTGGGTCGGTCCGCCTCGTCGGCGGCCGCACCCGGAATCTCACTGATGTGCATCGGCTCGATCCCGTCGCTGGCGACGATGCGCGGAACATCCATGTCGGCCAGGAACCGCTCGAACCAGTCATCCAGATGCAGCCCGTTGACCACCACCAGCGATGCGTCCATCGCCTTGTGTAGATCGCCGGGAGTGGGCTCGTACCCGTGGATCTCCGCGCCGAATTTGGTCAGCGACACCGCCTCGGCATGCGATCCGCCGACGTTACGCGCGATGTCGGCGAGCACGGTGAAGGTGGTGAGCACCTTGGGCCGATCGCTGTGCACGCCGACGGAGGCGCATCCGCCGAGCACTGTGACGAGCAGCACGGCAGCCGCGACGAACGCACCGCGCCGGACCTGTGACATGCGCATACCGTAGTTTCGGGTAGCCGAACTTGCAAGTTAGCTATGCCTGACTCGGAGAGTTGGCGCGTTCCTACCGGGGCCAGGACGGGCGGTGGTTCGCGGCGCCCGGCGAGCTCACGAATGGGTGGGTTCGCCGGTCACCTGATGATCGGCGAAGTTGAGCGCTTCGGCGACCAACCGGCGGAGATGGCCGTCGCGGATGCGATAGATGACGCGGCGGCCGTCTTTGCGGGTGTCCACCAAACCGGTGAAGCGCAGTTTTGCGAGGTGCTGGCTCACCGCGGTCCGGGATGCGCCGGTGGCCTCGGTCAGTGAGCTGACGTCGGTTTCGCCGTCGGCGAGCAGGGACACGATGTGCAGTCGTGTCGGTTCGGCGAGCATCGCGAACACCGAGGTCGCGGCGGCGAGCAGCGCGGGGTCGGGATCGACGGAGTGATGCAGGCTGCGGGAGTCGCGCGGCAACGCGGTCTCGTCGGTCATCGGCCGGACCTCCTCGCGGGATCGGCGTGGCCGGCTCGACGAACTCAGCCGGTCAGTGCCTCGGATGTCATCGTAGGCGACCGGTGTGCGCGCACCGGTCGCGTCGATGCCGGACGCGTCCAGGTGCGTCGGGCGACGAGACCGCCGGTCGCCGCGAGCGCAGCCATTGCCAGGGGCATCACCCATGGGCCGACCACGGCGGGACCCCAGCCGGCGAGCGGATAAGTGACCAGGAACGCGGCGTGCGAGGCGGAGAACTGCGCGGTGAAGACAACGTCGCGGTCGTCGTCGTGGGTGTGATCGCGCAGCAACTGGGTGGTGGCCATGGCGATCAGCGAAGTCCCGGCGCCGAGGACGAACCACAGAATCAGCAGCGCCGCCGGCGTCGGGCGGGTCGCGGCCATCGCGGCAACGCCGGCGAGCGCGGCTGCACACAGCATCGCGGCGTGTCCGACGACTCGTCGGACGCCACCGAGGACCCGGAGCAGGCGCCGCAACGCGACGGCCGCCGCTATCGACCCGGCACCGAAGACCGCGAGCGCGACCGCGAGCATCGAATCGCCGAGACCCAGCGTTGCGCGGACATAGACCACCGAACCGACGACCACCACCGCGGTGGCTGCGGCGGTGGCTACGTTGGCCCACAAGACGCCGCGAAAGATCGGGCGCTGCAGCATGATCCGTAGTCCTGCGGTGGTGTTGCCCCAAAGGCTGCTCATCGAGCGCACCGTGCCGGGTCGGCAGTGCGATCCGTGCAACCCGGACGTCATCACCAACATGGCCGAACCGGCAAAGCCGAGTGCGGTGCCGACGAAAAGATACGAGTAGCTCATGAGGCCGAGTAGCGCGGCGGCGATCATCGGACTGATCACCGATTCGAGGTCGTAGGCGATCCGCGATGCAGATATCGCGCGGGTATAGGTGTCGCGATCGGTCACTACCGTCGGGATCACGGAGGCGAATGTGGGCGTGAAGGTCGCCGACGCCGATTGCAGCGCGAAGACCAGCAGATACACCTGCCACACCTCGCCGAGGAAGGGCAGTGCCGCCGCCATCGCCACTCGCACGACGTCGGCGCCCACCAGCACCGAGCGCGCCGAGAAGCGACTGCACACGGTGCGCATGATCGGCGCCATCACGACGTAGGCGATCATCTTGATCGCCAGCGCGGTGCCGAGTACTGCTCCGGCGTCGGCGCCCGCCAGGTCGAACGCCAACAGCCCCAGAGCCACGGTCATCAATCCGGTCCCGAGCAGCGAGATGACCTGGGCGGCGAACAACCGCCGGAACACCGGGATGCGGAACAGAGCGACCACGCTTCGATAGTAGGCATAAGTGCGCATATGCGCACATAAAAATTCCTTGATGTGACGAACTCGCTCATGGGCACACTCGGCGCTGGTTCTGCGGAACACTGGAACGAGTGCGGGGAGGTCCGCAGCGGGATCGACGAGGTCGACTCGCCTCCCGCGAACCTGACGTCGAACAACAGGGAGCATCCATGCCCACCACCGTCAACGCCTACATCGCCACCGCCGCCGACGCTCCGCTGGAGCCGGCCACCATCGAGCGTCGCGATCCGAAGCCACATGACGTGGTCATTGACATCGCGTACGCGGGAATCTGTCACTCCGACATCCACACCGCCCGCGGGGAGTGGGGGCGCACCGCATTCCCGGTCGTACCCGGCCACGAGATCGCCGGCATCGTCTCGGCGGTCGGCTCCGAGGTCACCCGGTATTCGGTCGGTGACCGGGTGGGAGTCGGCTGCTTCGTCGACTCCTGCCGCGAATGCGAGCCGTGCAAGGCGGGCGACGAGCAGTACTGCGAGCGCGGCATGACCGGTACCTACAACGCCGTCGACCGTGACGGCGAGCCCACCCATGGCGGGTACAGCAAGGCCATCGTGGTGGACGAGAACTACGTGTGCGGCATCCCGGAGGGCATCGGCCTCGATGAGGCCGCGCCGCTGCTCTGCGCCGGGATCACCCTCTACTCGCCGCTGCGGCATTGGAACGCCGGTCCTGGCAAGAAAGTTGCGATCGTCGGGCTCGGCGGACTGGGGCACATGGGTGTCAAGATCGCCCACGCGATGGGCGCCGAGGTGACCGTGCTCTCGCAGTCGCTCAAGAAGATGGAAGACGGACTGCGGCTGGGTGCCGATCACTACTATGCGACCAGCGACCCGGATACGTTCACGAACCTGCGCAACGAGTTCGACCTGATCATCAACACCGTGTCGGCGAATCTGCCGATGCAGAAGTACCTCGGCATGCTCGCCCTCAACGGAACACTCGTCGAACTCGGGCTGCCCGAGCATCCGATCGAGGTGCCGGCATTCGCGGTCGCGGCCAATCGCCGCAGCTTTGCCGGCTCGATGATCGGCGGCATCGCGGAAACCCAGGAGATGCTGGACTTCTGTGCCGAGCATGGCATCGGCTCCGAGATCGAGGTGATCGGCGCCGAAAAGATCAACGAGGCATACGACCGAGTCGTCGCCAGCGATGTGCGGTACCGGTTCGTCATCGACACGTCGACGCTCTAGCCTTCTCCGCGGTGACCCCGCCGTTCCGCTTCGCCAACATCCGCGGGGCCCGACTCGCCTGGAACCAGACGGGTCGTGGACCGGCGGCGGTGTGGGCGCATGGAATGAGCTCAAACTCTTACGGCCAGGAGTCATCGGGTCAATTCGATTGGCGTGCAGTGAGTTCGGAGCATCGACTCATTCGGTATGACGCTCGGGGGCACGGTCGGTCGAGTGGTGGGCGGACCGCGGACGAGTACACCTGGCCACAACTCGCATCCGATCTCGTCGCGCTGCTCGACATCACCGCGCCCGGCGAACGTGTGCACGCCATCGGCGCCTCCATGGGAACTGCGACGATTCTGTGTGCGGCACTCGTTGCGCCCGAACGATTCGACCGGCTCGTCCTCACGACGCCGCCGACGATCTGGGATTCCCGGCGCGCCTTGACGCCCCTGCGTGTGTCGGATGCCGATGCGATCGAACGTCGCGGGCTGGCTGCGTATACGCGTGCTGCCCCGAATGTTCCCGCGTCTCCCGCGCTGGCCGAAACCAAGCGCTACGTCGGTCGGGTTGCGGTGCGGTCGTCGATCTACCCTTGGGTGCTGCGCGGTTCGGCCATCACCGACCTTCCGCCGGCCGACGAGTTCGGTGCACTCACCCAGCCGTCACTCATACTGGCCTGGACCGGAGACCCGGCGCATCCGGTCAGTAGCGGCGAGCTCTCGCCGAGGCGCTTCCGAATGCCGAACTGCGCGTGGCGTCGACGCCGGGCGCTCTGCGTTCCTGGTCCGATGTGGTCGCAGACTTCCTCGCCACGACCTGACCAGTTCGGCGTCAAGTTGTCTACAGCCGAATGGCTGCCGGAGCGATTGCGGCATCAGCGACTGTTGACTAATACCCCATAGGGGTATAGACAGAGTGGGCGGTGTTTGAGGCGGACCTCATCGGGCAACTCGCCTGGAACGCGGTGACGGCAGTGATCGTGCGGTACGGCGACCGGAGGAGGTGCGTCATCTACGCCGGGGTGGGAGCGATGCTCACGGTGGCCCTCGGGGTCATAGTTGCGGTTCTCGCGCTGCACCGCCTCACCGCGGTGGCGCGCTCATCGCTGACGGTAATGCCCTTCCAGTCGGGTTGGGCGCCTGCCGAGCACGCCCTCTCGCGCTATCACGCACGCTGGTATCCGGTGACGCTGCTGTTCTTGGCCTTCGACGTTGAGATGTTGTTCATGTACCCATGGGCAGTGGTTGTCGCCGATCTCGGGATGTCGGCGGTCATCGAGATGTTTGTCTTCCTCGCGGCACTGTTCGTGGTCGTCGCCTGGGCGTGGCGAGAAGGCGTGCTGCGATGGGCGTGAAGTCGCTGCTGGCTCGGCTGGCTGTACGCCGCGTCCATGTGCTCGTTGTGGCGGCTGCAGGGAATCGCATCCTCGAGGTCGTGGTCGACGCCAAGGTGCGGGAGCGTGGATGGGTGGTTGCGGAGTCGCCGGCCGACGCCGACGTCCTCGCCGTCGTGGGAACGTCCGGTCCACGGCTCACCGAGGCGATCGAGCAAGTCTGGCAACAGCTTCCGGGCCCAAGAGTGCGCATCCAGGTGGACGAACGCAGCCAGGTGGATCCCGCCTTCGACCAGGCGGTCGTGGAGCTGTCCGACATCGATCGGCAGCGCGACGATGCGCGCCATCGACACGACAAGGGCGACGACGGTTCCGCGCGCCACTCCGACGACGCCGAAGAGCATGCCCGGATGCACCACGGCGGAATGGGCCACGGTCAGATGGGCCACGGTCAGATGGACCACGGTCAGATGGACCACGGCGGCATGGACCACGGCGGCATGGACCACGGCGGCATGGACCACGGGTCGATGGCACCGGCCGGGATTCCACTCGCTGAGGGTGCCGACGATCGCGACGGCCTCGAGATGGACGTCCTGCATCTGCCGCTGGGGCCGATAATGACTCACTGGCCGGCCGGGCTCGTCGTCCAATGCACGCTGCAGGGTGACGTCGTGGTCGATGCGCAGGTGGATGTGCTCGACGCAGAAGCGCTCGTTGCGTCCGGGGCCGACTCAACTGTCGAAGCGGTGAACCACTGTTCGGTTGTCGTCGATGTGTTGGCTCTAGCCGGCGCGGAAAACGTTGCAGCGCAGGCGCGTGCGGTGCGCGCACTGCTCGTCGACGATGAGCTGGAGCGGGCGCGGGCAGAACTTGGGCCGCTGTATCGGCGGATTCGGCGGTCGTCGCCCCTGCGGTGGTCGCTGCGTGGTCTCGGTGTGCTGGATCATGATCGGGCTGAGGAACTCGGTGTCGACGAGTACCTTCCGGCACTGACCGGCGACGTGCACGACCGAATGCTGGCGCGGCTCAGTGTGATTGGGGGAGCCGATGGTGAGGAGGGGGGACCCTTCGTGACGCCCCTGCACTGGCGCTGCGGGGAGTTACTGATACCGGAACTGATCGTCGGGCTCGATCTCGCGGCCACGCGGCTGGTCATCGCCAGTCTGGGTATCGATGTCGCGCAGATGGTCATTCCCGCGCCGGGAGAACAGCATGGGTGAGTCGACCATCGCCACCGTGCCCGCGATCTGGGCGCCGGCCGCCGCGGCGATCCTCGGGGTGTTCGCGCTGTACGCCGCCGGGGTCGATAGAGTGCTCGCGGCTCCGCGCGGCGCTCATCTGAGCGCGGCGGCCAGTCCTGTGCACGAGACCGCCCGGCTGCTTCGGCAACGACGCCGAGTACCCGTGAAGGCTGACGAATTGCTCTGGCGTGCAGGTGCATACGGGATGCTCGTCGCCGCTCTGTTGATGATCACCGTCGTACCACTCGGCTCGTGGACCTTGTTCGACCTCGACGTCGGCATCGTGTGGTTCAACGCAATGGACGTGATGATCTGGGCGTTGGTGTGGCTCACTGGCTGGGGTGCCAACTCGGCGTACGGACTGGTGGGCGGGTACCGTTTCCTCGCACACGGTCTGGGCTACGAACTGCCACTGATGTTCGCGCTGGTTGCTCCCGCGATCGCCGCAGAGAGCCTCCGCGTCACCGATGTCGTGGCGGCACAACAGGGACTTTGGTATGTCGTGTGGATGCCGGTGGCGTTTTTGGTCTACTGCCTTACCGTGACGGCGTTCTCGGTGTGGGGTCCGTTCGCCGCGGCCGCCGGCCGCGACCTCGCCGGCGGAGTGACCGCCGAACTGTCCGGGGTGGACCGTCTGCTCTTCCAGGGTGGGCGCTTGGCGCTGCTCGCGGCGGGCGCCGCTTTCGCCGTCCCCATGTTCCTCGGCGGTGGTGCCGGACCACTGTTGCCCGACTGGCTGTGGGTGCTGGTGAAGACGACGATCGTGCTCACCGCACTGGTGTGGCTGCGCCGCCGACTGCCGATCCTGCGCCCGGACAAGTTCATGGAGATCGGCTGGGTGATCGCGCTCCCGCTGGTTCTGATCCAAGACCTCGTGGTTGCCGTCATCGCGGCCGGGAAGGGCTGAACATGCTGACAGAGATCATCTTCTGGGTGTGCGCGGTCATCACGGTGGCCGCCGGGGCCGCGGTGTTCTGGGTGGACTCGATGGCGCGGGCCACCTACGCGCTGGCCATCTCGTTCGTCGCCGTCGGAGTGGCATTGCTGTTGTTGCAGCAGAACTACGTCGGCGTGGTGACCATCCTGATGATGGTCATGGAGATGGCGGTAATGGCTGTCTACATGGTGATGTTCATGGGGATGAACCCGGCACTCATGCCCATGAGCATGGTGCACGACAAACGGTGGGCGCTCGCGGCGTCGATCGGGACCTTCATGTCGCTCGCCGCGGGAATCCTGATGGCCGACTGGCCGAGCCGGCGCGGTACGCCGTCGGTCGATGTCACTCGCGCCCTCGGCGAGGAACTCATGGGACCGAAGATGCTCGCGATGATCGTCATCAGCCCGGTGATGGTCGCGACCATGGTCGCCGGGATCGTGCTCGCGGTGCAGCGCACTCGCTACGACCGATTCGGCGACGACCTGAAGGCCCGACCGGGCCGCGATCCGCAGCCGGGAGGAGTGGGCCGATGACCCTGCAGACCGTGCTCCTCGTGGCCGCCGCGCTGTTCTGCGTCGGCCTGTACGGCGCACTGTCCCAACAGGTGGTGGTGATGGTGATGATGGGCCTCGAACTCATGATCAACGGCGTCATCTTGGCCGCCGGGGCGGTGTGGTGGTTCCTCGCCCCGGACCCGTCGGGGCAGGTGTTGCTACTGGTCATCATCGCCGCGATGACCGTGGAGATGGCCATGGGATTCGCGGTGGCCACCCTCCTGCACCGACAGCGCCGAGCCGACATGACCGACATGGCCGACGACCTCGCCGAGTGAGCCGCCGATGAACACCCTTGTCGCGACCGCGATGTGGTCGCTGTTCCTGGTGCCCACCGTGGCCGGCGGCATCCTCGCGCTGGCCCCGCGTGCCGATCGTTTCGCCGCCGCCACCGGGATGTCCGTCACCGCAGTGGTGTCGGCGCTGGCGGTGGTGGTGGCAATCGAACGTCCCGCCGTGTCAGTGCCGTTCATCGCCGACGCCGACTTCGCGCTGACGGTCGATGACCTGTCCGCCTTGGTGATCCCGGTGGTCGCCATCGTCGCGTTGCTGGTCGTCATCTTCGCTGCCGCCGACATCACCACAACTCCGGCCCGATTTCACGGGCTCATGCTGCTGTTCGTCGCGTCGGTGATGGTCACCGCGAGTGCTGCGACGGTGCCCACCTTGCTGCTCGCGTGGGAACTGATGGGGGCGATGTCGTATGCGCTGATCGGCTTTCATTGGCAGCGCCCCGACGCGATGTCGGCCGGATCGGTCGCGTTCGTCACCACGCGGACCGCCGACCTCGGGCTGTACCTCGCTGCCGGAGCGGCGCTCGCCGGGGGCGCGGGCATGGCGCTGGCAGACCTGCCCGCGGCGAGCGACGGATGGCGGCACGTGATCGCAGCCGGGGTTCTGGTGGCCGCGCTCGGCAAGGCGGCCCAACTGCCGTTCTCGTTCTGGCTGTCCCGGGCGATGGAAGGCCCCAGCCCGGTCAGCGCGCTGCTGCATTCGGCGGCCATGGTGGCGATGGGTGGGTACCTGCTGCTGCGGACCGCGCCGCTGCTCGACGTGACCGGCTGGGCCGGGCCCACCGCCGCATGGATCGGCATGGCGACCGCGGTGGTCCTCGGTGTGGTCGCGGTGGCCCAGCGAGATCTCAAGCAGCTGCTGGCGGCGTCCACCTCCGCGCAGTTGGGTTTCGTGGTCGCGGCCGGTGGTCTCGGCGCGGTCGCGGGCGGCTCCGCGCAGCTCGTCGCGCACGCGTTCACCAAGGCCGCATTGTTTCTCGCCGCTGGTGCGTGGCTGACCACGCTCGGTACGAAGGATCTCGGCAGGCTCGGCGGCGTGGCGCTTCGGTGGCGCGTGCTCGGCGCCGCCGCCGTCGTCGCGGCACTCGCACTGGCGGGCGTCGCGCCACTGTCGTTGTGGGCCACCAAGGACACCGTTCTCGCCGCGGCACTCGACCACTCGCCGTGGCTCTACGGGGTCGGCCTCCTGGCGTCGGTGCTGTCGGCCGTCTACGCGGCGAAAATCGTTGCGGTGGTGGCCCGACCGGGTATCCGGCGCGTGTCGGCCTCGTTCGAGGTGTCACCGCCCCGCGGTGCGGTGGCCCCGGTGTTCGTACTCGCGATCGGAGCGGCCGTCGCCGGTGTGCTCGCGCTGCCGCCGGCGGGTGCCGCCCTGGCCGACGCGCTCGACGACGGGTCGGTCGCCACGTCCACGGCGATCGAGCTGGCCGTGTCGGCGGTACTCGCCGCCATCGTCGTCGCTCTGGTGTGGTGGCGTGGGGTGTCCGAAACGTTGTGGTCCCGTGAACTTCCCTGGGCTGCAGACTGGTTGGGCCTGGAACGCGGGGTTCGTGCGGTTGTCGTCAGGCCGGCGCTGCGGCTGGCGACTGCTCTTGCCCGCGCCGACAAACGGCTCGACGCCGCTGTCGAATCCACCGCGGCCGCCACCACCCGGTTCGCCCGCCGCACCGCCCGCATCGACTCCGACGGCGTCGACGGTGCGGTGGAGGGGGCTGCCAGACTCGCGGGGCGGCTCGGCGTGCTCGCCCGCCGTCCCCAGACCGGCCAACTCCACCAGTACTACTTGCAGATCGTGATCGTCCTGTTCCTTGCCGTCGTCGTACTCGTGTTCGTGAGGTGATCGTGCCCAGCCAGATAGTCCTCAGTCTGATCGTCTTCGTGCCGTTGGCGGCCGCGGCGGTTCTGCTGGTTCCCGGCTGGTCGGGCCAAGCGATCCGATGGCTGTGGGTCGCGGTCACCACCGTCGACCTCGCGCTGGTCGGGTGGGCCTGGTGGATCTACGACAGCCCGGTCGGCGGTGAGCTGGCCCTCGACGCGCAGGTTCCCTGGATTCCCGGAGTGGACAGCAGCTATCACGTCGGCGTCGACGGCCTGTCGCTGCCGCTGATCGCGATGACGGCGGTGATCTTCCTGGCCTGCGCGATCTATGCGCTGCGCGACACCGACGACCGGCCGCGCGCACAGGTGGCGCTGTTCTTGTTGTTGCAAAGCGTCAGCCTGGGGTTGTTCGCCGCCGCCGACCTCATTCTCTTCTTCGTCTTCTTCGATCTGTCGATCGTCGCAATGTATTTCGTCATCGCCGGTTGGGGGCACGGCGATGCCCGACGGTCTGCGCTCAAGTTCTTCCTGTACACCTTCGTCGGGTCGCTGGTCCTGCTGCTCGGATTCATCGGGCTCTATGTGGTCGCCGACCCGCACACCTTCGACATGGTGGAACTCGCGGCGCAGTCGCCGTCGGCCGACGGGACACTCACCGGTGGTTTCATCCTGGCGGCGATCCTGCTGGGGCTGGCCATCAAGACACCGGCCGTCCCGTTCCACACCTGGCTGCCACCCGCCCACACCGACGCACCGGCCATCGGTTCGGCGGTGCTGGCCGCGGTGCTGCTGAAGATGGGTACCTACGGTTTCGTGCGGGTGGCGATGCCGATGCTGCCGGGCTCCTGGCAGGATTGGGCACCCGTCGTCATCGCGGTCGGCGTGGTGTCGGTGATCTACGGCGCGCTCGTCGCGCTGGCACAAACCGACCTCAAACGCATGATCGCCTACACGTCGGTCAACCACATGGGCTACGTGTTGGTGGCCGTCGGCGCCGCCGGTGTGGTCGCGGCCGACACCGCCGACGCCCGGTCGGTGGCGGTGACCGGCGCGGTCACCCAGATGGTCAGCCACGGCCTGATCACCGGTGCGCTGTTCCTGCTCGCCGGAGTGTTCTTCGCTCGCGCCGACAGTTATGACCTCGACGGTTACGGTGGGCTGGCGTCGTCGGCGCCGAGATTGGCGACGCTGTTCGCACTGGGTGCTTTCGCCTCGCTGGGCCTGCCCGCCTTCTCCGGTTTCATCGCCGAGTTCCAGATCTTCACCGGCAGCATCGCCGCGGTTCCGGTGGCCGCCGTCGCCCTGGTCGGCATCCTGCTCGTCGCGGGGCTGTTCCTGTGGGCATTGCAACGCATCTTCACCGGGCCGGTCGCAGGCCGGTCGCCGGGCTTCGCGGACCTCCGCGTCACCGAAACCGCAGCAGTCGGGGCGCTGATCGCGCTGTCGATCGTCATCGGGGTGATGCCACGCCCGCTGCTCGACGTCATCGAACCGGCCGCCACCACCCTCGTCGACCTGGTCGGGCGGTAGTCGGTGGACGACATGATGCGCCCGGTGGTCATGCTGCCGGAGATCCTGATCTTCGCCGGCGGTCTGGCGGTGCTGATCTGCGGCTCCTTCGTGCCGCGGGCCCGTCAATGGTGGACACGCCTCCTCGCGGCGGTCGTGCTGGTGGGCGCCGTGATCTCTGCCGCGGTCGCGTCGGCCGGCGGCACGACCACGGCGTTCGAGGGTGCCTTCGTGGTCGACACCGCCACCGGGGTGGTACGCATCGCGGCCGGCGTCGGGGCCCTCGCCGTGCTCGCCATAGCGGGCGGTGAGATCGCCGGATCGGACCGGGAGAGTGAGACCTACGCGCTGATCCTGCTCGCGACGGCCGGCACCCTCGTCGTCGCCGGGGCACAGGATCTGCTGGTCCTCGCGCCCGGTTTTCTGCTCGCCGGTATCCCGCTGTACGGGCTGATCGGTCTGCGTCGCGATGGTGCGAGCGCGGAGGCGGCGATGAAGACCTACCTGCTCGGTGCCTTGTTCGGGATCGTGCTGCTCGCCGGTATCACCCTGCTGTACGGCGTCACCGCGGTGACCGATTACCCGGAACTGACCCGCCGCCTGCCCGACGCGCCACCAGCCGTGGTCGCCGCGGGTCTGCTCGGGGTCACCGCGGGGCTGCTGTTCAAGGCCGGCGGCCTGCCCGCTCACTTCTGGGTGCCCGACGCCGCGCAGGGATCGCATGCCACCGTCGCCACCTTCGTCACGACGGTGCCCAAGGTGGGCGCGCTGGTCGCCCTTTACCGACTGGCCCAGGTCGTGCCCGACACCGTGGCGTGGGCTGCGGTGCTCGCCGTGTTTGCGGTCGCCGGCATGGTCCTGGCCACGCTGGCCGCCTACTGGCAGGACGACCCACGACGACTGCTCGGCTGGTCGACGGTCGCGCAGGTCGGGTTCCTGCTATTGCCGGTCGTGGTGATCGGCGACAGCGCGTTGGCGCTACCCGCGTTGCTGTTCTATCTCGTCGGCTACACCGTCACCAACGTCGGCGCATTCGCGGTGTCGGCGGCGCGACCCGATCTGCGGACGCTGGGCGAATACCGCGGTCTCGCGGCGACCTCACCCATGCTTGCGGGCAGTCTGGTGGTGGCCCTGCTCGGTCTGGTCGGCACCCCGCCGACCGCGGTGTTCGTCGGTAAACTGACCGTCGCCACCGCCGCCTGGGAGGGCGAATGGGTGTGGCTCGCAATCGCTCTCGTGATCACCACCGTGCTGAGTCTGTTCTTCTATCTGCGCTGGTTGGCGCCGGTCTTCGGGCGCACAGCGCCCGGTCGCGCCGACGATGTGCCGCGGGCCGAACCCTGGGCGGCGGCGACGGCGGTCGTCGCGGCGGCCGTATCGGTACTGCTCGGCGTCGCGGCCGGGCCGGTGTGGGATCTGCTCGCGGGCTGAGGGGCACCGGGCGGTGAGCCGTGCCGCCACCGCGTCGACAGGCGTACAGTTTTCGACTGGGGATCGAAAACGTGGCCGAAGAGGTGCGACATGCAGACAACCGAACGCGACGAGTTGCGCGCGGACCTCGTGGTGGTCGGCGCCGGGGTGGCCGGTCTGACGGCCGCGCTGACTGCAGCGGAGGCGGGACTGCGGGTCGTCGTACTCACCAAGGGTGCCCTCTGGCGAGCCGGCGCGACCGAGCAATCGACGGCGACGTTCTATGCACAGGGTGGCATCGCGGTGGTGAACCCGGAGGCGACCGACGATTCGGTGGATCTGCACCTGGCCGACACCATCGCGGCCGGCGCCGGCCTCACCGACCCGGTCACGTCACGACCGATCCTCACCGACGGTCCAGGCGCGGTGTCGGGCCTGATCGGGTGGGGCGCCGAGTTCGACCGGACCGTTGACGGTGAGCTGGCCCGCACCCGCGAAGGCGGGCACTCGGTGCGTCGCATCATCCACGCCGGCGGAGACGCCACCGGTGCCGCGGTGCAGTCCACGCTGAGTCGTCGGCTCCGCGCCGCCGCGTCGAGCTCGCCCATCGTCTGCCTCGACGATGCGATCGTCACCGACATCCTGCGCGCCGGGGGCCAGGTATCCGGCGTGGCGTTCCGCACGCGCGACCGCGATCGGATCGTCCAGGCGCCGACCGTGCTGCTCGCAACCGGCGGCAGCGGCCACCTGTACGCGGCGACCACCAACCCGGCCGGCGCCACCGCCGACGGCATCGCGCTCGCATTGCGGGCCGGGGCGGTCGTCGCGGACATGGAGTTCATCCAGTTCCACCCCACGATGCTGTACGTCGACGGCGCACGCGGGCGGCGCACGCTGATCAGCGAGGCGGTGCGCGGTGAGGGGGGACGACTCGTCGACGCCGACGGACGATCGGTCACCGACGGCGTGCACCCGCGGGGCGACCTGGCGCCCCGCGATGTCGTTGCCAACGCCATCGAGACCCGGTTGGCCTCCACCGGAGCGCCCTGCGTGTACCTGGACATCCGTGGCGTGTCCGACTTCGAACGCCGGTTCCCGACCGTGACCGCCGGCGTCGTCGGCGCCGGACTGGACCTGTCCAGCGGACGGATCCCGGTGGTGCCCGGTGCGCACTACCTGTGTGGGGGAGTGCTGACCGATGTCGACGGCCGCACCGCGGTCCCGGGACTTCTGGCCGCCGGTGAGGTGGCCCGGACCGGCCTGCACGGCGCCAACCGACTCGCCTCCAACAGTCTTCTCGAAGGACTCGTGCTGGGGCGGCGCGCCGCTGCCGTCGCCGTCGCCCGCCGGGATCGACCGGTCGTCGAGGTCGACTCGACTCCGCGTACTGCCGTCGCTGCGACGATGCCGCGGCGTGAACTCCAGGATCGGATGACACGGTCGGTGGCATTGCGCCGCGACGCTGCCGGCCTGGCCGCGGTCGCCGCCGACCTAGCCGGCGCGACAGCCCGGCCGGTGCGCACGGTCGCCGATGTCGAGGAGGCGGCGTTGACCCTGGCCGCGCGGGTGGTGGTCGCGGCGGCGACTGCGCGCACCGAGTCGCGGGGATGTCACACCCGCACCGACCACCCGCACACCGATCCCGTTGGCCGGACCCGATGCTTCGGCCTCATCGACGGTGAGATCAGCGACTGCGCGGCCGGCGACGCGATCAGCGACGTCGCGACACTGGTGTCCTGACGACGCCCGCCGGGGCGGCGCCAGGGAGCACCGTTGCGCTCCGCCGCGCCACGTCGGGGGCGTAACGTCGGCGAGCATGACCGCGCCCGACCGGCTCGACGTGGATCTCGGCCACCTCCGTCTGCACGCGCTCACCTGGGGAGACCCGTCGGCCCCGTTGGCGATCTGCCTGCACGGCTTCCCCGACTCGGCCTGGACGTGGCGACATCTCGGGCCGGCACTCGCCGAGGTCGGCTACCGCGTGGTGGCCCCGTTCACTCGCGGCTACTCGCCGTCGGAGGTCCCGGCCGACGGCGACTACCACGTCGCCGCACTGGCCTACGATGCACTCGAACTGCACCGAGCGCTCGACGGTGATGACCGCGCGGTGCTGATCGGGCATGACTGGGGTGCGATGACGGTGCATGCGATCGCCGCGCGCGCCGACCACCCGTTCCGCCGACTGATCGCGCTGGCGGTGCCGCCGATCGCGGCGATTCGGGAACGCTCCGTCGGCGCACGGCTCCGGCTGCTGCCCGGCCAACTCGCCAAGAGCTGGTACATCGGGTTCAACCAGATCCCGGTGCTGCCCGAGCGGGTGCTGGGGCGGATGATCCCGATGCTGTGGCGGCGATGGGGCCCGGCCCCCGACGCGGCGGACGTCGACAATGCGTTGGCCGCCCTGCCGTCGACCGCACATCGCACGGCGGCTCTCGGCTATTACCGCGCGCCGCTGCGCGCCCGGGTCGCGCCGCGATACGCCGACGATTCCACGGCATGGCTGCGGCTGCCCATCAGCCCGATGATGTACCTGCACGGTGCGGCCGACGGATGCATGCACAGCGGTTTCGTCAAGGGATTGGCGGAGGTACTGCCCGCGGGAAGTGTCGTGACGCAGATCCGCGGCGCCGGACATTTCCTTCAGCTCGACGCCCCGGATGTCGTCGGACAGCACGTGCTGGAGTACCTCGAAGGCTGAGCGCGACGCAAGAGTTGTCGGGTTTCGGCCGACACCCGGGCCGCGACCCTGGCGGGGACGGGTGGATCCTTCGTACACTTGCCGCCGGGGAGGGCACCGATCGGTCATCAGACGCAGTCGGGGGCGTCGTATGGCGGGTGCTGCGCAATCAGGCGCGCCCCGAGTCAGCAATGATCGACACTGCATGTGCGTGATGCCCGAAGGAGTGACCGGATGAACGGCGAAGGCTGCTGGTCGACGGTCGTGTGCACACCGCAGGAACGCACCGCGTTGGGACTGACCGGTCAGTCGGAGTGGCTGCTGCATTGCCGGCTGGCCGCGGGTCATCGCGGGAACCATGCCACCGATGCCAGCTCGCATCCACGGGTCGACCGTCGACTGTGGTTGGAGTGGAACGACTTCGATGACCACGCCCAGTCCCTGATCGAGCGCAATCCGTGCACGGCTCGCTCGCCGCAGGGCACCGGATGCCTGTTCTACGAGGGCCACGGCGGGGGGCACTTCTTCGCGCCGTCGAACGGCCACGCCCCCACGGCCGTGTCGACGCCGCACGCCGGGCCGCCGGCGGGCCCGGCTCCGCAGCGGCCCGCGCCCCCATCGCCTGCGTCTGCACCCCCGGCACCCCCGCGGATGGCCGGCCCGCAGCAGCCCGCACCCCCGTCGGCTGCGCGCCAACCCGCGCCACGATCAGCAACGGGACCGGTACCTCAGCGGGCGCTCGACGATGCGGAGGCGCAGCGCCTTCGGCCCGGTCGGCCATCGCCCGAACCATCCGGCCCGATGCGTTCAGCCGCACCGCGCCCGCCCACCCCGATCCCGGCAGATCCGACCAGCCGACGTGAGACCACCGCCCAACCGGTCCGAGCACACGCCGGACACCAGGGTTACCGGCTCGGTCGCCGGTCCACCGACGCCGAACCACCCGCGGACATGACGCGGCAGGCGTCGAGCCGCCACCGCCTGCCCGACCCCGACGACGAGGCGCCCGCTTCGGCGCCGGTCGCTCCCGCGCCACCGGCCCGCCCGCCGCAGGCGTCCATGCCGAATCAAACGCTCGGCACGTCGGGGACCGGAAGTGCCCACGAAGCCGACGGCCACGGTGCCGAGATCGCCGCGGCGTTGCGCGACGTCGCCGCAGCTCTGGAGAAACTCGCTGCCGCGATGCGTCCCACGGAGGGTCCGGCAGTCCGCAAGTAGGGCCGTTGTGAATTCTGTCGAGTGAGCCACTCGACAAAACTGCTGTTCAGTGTGGGTTTCGGTCGTGTCCTGCGATGTGTACCCTAGGGGGGTACCGGTATCTGAGGGCAGGATGGAAGACATGGACACCGCATCGCACGGCTACATCAGCAGCAAAGACGACTACCTCAAACGGCTTCGGCGGATCGAGGGGCAGGCGCGTGGATTGCAGCGCATGGTCGACGACGAGGCCTACTGCATCGACATCCTCACGCAGGTCTCTGCGATGACCAAGGCGCTACAGGCCGTCGGACTGGGTCTGCTCGAGGAGCACATGAACCACTGCGTGATGCACGCCGCTCAGGAAAGCGACGCCGCCGGCCACGAAAAGATCGACGAGGCCATGGCGGCGATCACCCGGCTCGTCAAGTCCTGACACGGCCAATCCTGCCCCTCGGCGAACCGGCCGTCGGTGTATCCGGCCGGCTCGACATGCACCACCACCGCACATACGTCGATTCGACGTCCAACGAAGGAGGAACGAACCATGACCACCGCCACCTACACCGTGACCGGCATGACCTGCGAGCACTGTGTGGCGTCGGTACGCGAGGAGATCGAGGAGATCTCCGGCGTCCACAGCGTCGACGTCACCCTCGACACCGGCGCCGTCGAGGTCACCAGTGACCGCGAACTCGACACCGCCGAGGTCGGCGCCGCGGTCGCCGAAGCCGGCTACCAACTGGCATGACCACCCCCGCCTATCGGATCGCCGCCTTCGTCGCCGCCCTGGCTGCCGTCTTCGGCATCGCCTTCGGTGTCGGCCGAGCGGTGGATCCGTGGGCCGGGGATGCCCCGCTGCCCGCTTCCGGCACTCATCAATCCGGTCCCCATCAACAGTATTCGGAGTGAGCTGAGATGACCATTGGCCTCGAGCAGGTCGACTTCGACATCGACGGCATGACCTGTGCGTCGTGTGCCAACCGGATCGAGCGCAAGCTGAACAAGCTCGACGGTGTCCGGGCGTCGGTAAACTATGCGACCGAGCAAGCCCATGTCGAGTACCCCGCGACGCTGGATTCCGCCGACTTGATCACCGTGGTGCGAGACGCCGGATATGGCGCGTCGCCAGTCGGCGGACCGGGCGACGACGAGCACGATTCATCGGACGAGCGCGGTGACACCGAACTCGACGACCTGCGGCAGCGGCTCGTCGTCTCCGCGGTGCTCAGCGTTCCGGTGATCGCCCTGGCGATGGTGCCCGCCTGGCAGTTCACCTACTGGCAGTGGCTGTCGTTGACGCTGGCGGCGCCCGTCATCGTCTGGGGCGCCTACCCGTTTCACCGCGCCGCGTGGATAAACCTGCGCCACGGAGCCACCACGATGGACACCCTGGTCTCGATGGGAACGCTCGCCGCGTTCGCCTGGTCGCTTTACGCGCTGTTCTTCGGCACCGCCGGAGAACCCGGGATGCACCACGGCTTCGACCTGATCGCGTCTCGCGGCGACGGTGCCGCCAACATCTATCTCGAGGCCGCGGCAGGTGTCACCACGTTTTTGCTCGCCGGCCGCTACTTCGAGAAGCGTGCCAAGCGTCGTGCCGGTGATGCACTCCGTGCGCTGCTGGATCTCGGCGCCAAGGATGTCGCGGTCCTCGTAGACGGGAACGAACGCCGCATCCCGGTGGCCGAGCTCGCCGTCGACGATGTGTTCGTGGTGCGTCCCGGCGAGAAGGTCGCCACTGACGGGATCGTCGTAGACGGGGTCTCGGCCGTCGACGCGTCGATGATCACCGGCGAATCCGTGCCGGTGGAGGTCACCGCCGGTGACGAGGTCATCGGTGCAACCGTCAACGCCGCCGGGCGACTGGTGGTCCGCGCCACCCGGGTGGGTTCGGACACCTCACTCGCACAGATGGCGAAGATGGTGGCCGACGCGCAGGCCGGTAAGGCCGACGCGCAACGCCTCGCCGACCGGATCTCTGCCTACTTCGTGCCTGCAGTGATCACCATCGCTGTCGCGACGCTCGGCTTCTGGCTCGGAAGCGCAAGTGTCGCTGGTGATTCCGGTGGCATCTCGGTCGCCTTCACCGCGGCCGTCGCAGTGCTGATCATCGCGTGCCCGTGCGCTCTCGGGTTGGCGACCCCGACCGCGCTGATGGTCGGGACCGGTCGGGGCGCGCAACTCGGGGTGCTGCTCAAGGGGCCGGAGGTGCTGGAATCCACCAAGCGGGTGGACACGATCGTGCTCGACAAGACGGGCACGGTGACCACGGGCGAGATGACCCTGCAGTCGATGGTTGTCGTCGCCGACGGGCCGGGTGAGGAATGGGCATTGCGCTCGGCGGCTGCGGTTGAGTCGGGGTCGGAGCATCCCATCGGGCGTGCGGTCGTGGCGGCCGCCGAACGTCGGTGTGCCGGGCCGGCGCCGCAGGTGACCGAGTTCCGGGCGGTCGAGGGGATCGGTGTCGAGGGCATTGTCGACGGGGCCCGGGTCGTCGTCGAGAAGCCGAGCAGCGGCACCGGCGCTCTCCCGGAGCCGCTGGCGGCAGCTGTCGCCGAGGCGCAGTCGGGCGGCGCCACCGCGGTGGTCGTGTCTTTGGACGACCGGCCGGTTGCCGTGCTCGTGGTGGGCGATCAGGTGAAGGACACCTCGGACGCGGCTATCACCGAACTGCGCCGGATGGGCCTGACCCCGATCCTGCTCACCGGCGACAACGCCGGCGCCGCCGAACACGTGGCACGGGCGGTCGGTATCGAGCAGGTCGTCGCCGAGGTCACGCCGGCCCAGAAGCTGGCGACCATCGAGGAGTTGCAGGCACAGGGCCACTCGGTGGCGATGGCGGGCGACGGGATCAACGACGCCGCGGCGCTGGCCCAGGCCGATCTCGGGATCGCGATGGGTACCGGTACCGACGTGGCGATCCAGGCTGGTGACCTGACCGTGGTCAGCGGCGACCTGTGGGCGGTGGTCGACGCCATCCGCCTGGCCCGTCGCACCCTGGCCACCATCAAGGGCAACCTGTTCTGGGCATTCGCCTACAACGTCGCGGCGATTCCGGTCGCCGCCGCCGGGCTGCTCAACCCGATGCTGGCCGGCGCGGCGATGGCGCTGTCATCGGCCTTCGTCGTGGCCAACAGCCTGCGGTTGCGGCGGTTCCGGGCGCATTCGCGTTCGCGCGCGTGAGGTGACCGGCGCAAGCGCGCACTCGTCACGCTCGCGCGCACGTCGCGACATGCGCGGATGCATGGCGCGTGCGCGGTTGGCATTTCGCTGACCCCTCATCGCACTAGAACTAGAACATGTTCTAGTCGATCGTTTACGCTGTGGGCATGGCAGGAACTGAGGTCCCCGACACCATCGCGCTGGACTCCGTCGAGTCGTTCTCCGACGAGGTCGACGTGCTGGTCATCGGGTGCGGGGTGGCCGGCGGCAGCGCGGCGGTGGAAGCGGCAGCCGCGGGCGCGAAGGTACTGGTATTGGAACGCGCGGCCGCTGCAGGCGGCACCAGTTGCATGGCCGGCGGACACTTCTATCTCGGCGGCGGTACCGCGGTGCAGGAGGCGACCGGGCACGCGGACTCCGCCGAAGAGATGGAGAAGTACATCACCGCGGTGTCCCGGGACCCGGAGCCGGACAAGATCCACGCCTACTGCGTCGACAGCGTCGAGCACTTCACCTGGCTCGAGTCGCTGGGGTTCAGTTTCGAGCGCAGTTTCTATCCGGAGAAGGCGGTGATCCAGCCGCAGACCCAGGGGTTGATGTTCACCGGCAACGAGAAGGTGTGGCCGTTCAAGGACATGGCCGTCCCCGCGCCGCGCGGCCACAAGGTGCCGGTGCCCGGCGACACCGGCGGTGCGTCGATGGTGGTCGATCTCCTGGTCAAGCGTCTCACCGAACTGGGTGCGGAGATCCGTTACGAGACCGGCGCCCGGCAGCTCGTCGTCGACGACGCGGGTGGCGTGGTCGGGGCGTCCTGGCGCACTCCTGAGGCTCACGGCGTCATCCGCGCGGCTTCGGTGATCATCGCGGCCGGTGGTTTCGTGATGAACGAGGAGATGGTCGCGCGGTACGTGCCGCATGTCGCCGAGAAGCCGTTCACCCTCGGCAGTACCTACGACGACGGGTTGGGCATCCGCCTCGGCGAATCCGTGGGCGCCGCGCTGCGGCACATGGACCAGGCGTTCGTGACCGCCCCGATCTACCCACCGAGCATTTTGCTCACCGGCATCGTGGTGAACAAGGACGGTGATCGCTTCGTCGCCGAGGACTCCTACCACTCGCGAACCGCGGGTTTCGTGATGG
Organism: Gordonia tangerina; assembly: GCF_021556435.1. GTDB lineage: Bacteria > Actinomycetota > Actinomycetes > Mycobacteriales > Mycobacteriaceae > Gordonia > Gordonia tangerina. The sequence goes on along the minus strand of NZ_JAKGCU010000004.1, from coordinate 135,390 downwards.
ACCAACCGGATTCGGCCGCCTTCCTCATCGTCGACGAGGCGCATATGGAGCGTCCGGAGGTTCCGTTGATCAACCTGATCGACGGGTGGGAAACCGTCGAGGAGATGGAGTCGGCACTCGGAATCCCGGAGGGGCGCCTGCAGAAGACCCTCGCCGACTACAACGCAAACGCCGCTCGCGGAGAAGATCCCGATTTCCACAAGTCCGCGGAGTTCCTGGCCCCGCAGGACCACGGCCCCTGGGGGGCCTTCGACCTGAGTCTCGGCAAGGCGATGTACTCCTGTTTCACCATGGGAGGCATGGCCACCTCACTCGACGCCGAGGTGCTCCACAACGACGGCACACCCATCGCCGGGCTTTATGCGGCCGGCGCGTGTGCCGCCAACATCGCCCAGGACGGAAAGGGCTACGCGAGCGGAACGCAACTCGGCGAGGGCTCGTATTTCGGGCGTCGCGCGGGTCGGCATGCGGCACAGCGCTCGTCAGTTGTGACCGAAGGGTGACGGTGCACGCCGGGCGCCCCGCCGCAGCGGGGTGGTGGGGTATCAAGGGGATGTGACCTCCCGCGTCGGTACCCGTAGTCATCTGTTCGCCGAGGCCGCGGCAGGACTGGTGGCCGTCGGCGCCGGACTCGCGGTCGGTGAGATCGTCGCCGCGTGGATCGACACCGGGTCGTCACCCTTCTTCGCCGTCGGCGCAGCCGTCGTCGACCATGCGCCGACCTTCGGTCGTGAGTTCGCCATCGGTACCTTCGGCACCGCCGACAAACCCGCTCTCTACATCGGCATGGGAGTGCTGATCGCCCTGATCGCGGCTGCGTGCGGCATCGCCGAGCATCGTCGGCCGCCGATCGGCGCGGTCGTCGTCGCGGTGTTCGGCGTGGTGGGTGTGCTGGCGGCGTGGGATCGGCCCGACTCGCGGTGGACGTTCGTGCTGCCTTCGCTTCTCGGTGCAGCGGTGGCGGTGCTGGTGTTGCGCCTGCTGGTCTCGATGCTGCCCGAGGAGCAGACGGACCCCGACGATGATCCGGCCCCGGCCGGGCGCCGCGTGGACCGGCGATTCGTGCTGACCGCCGGCGGTATCGCGGCGGTGGCGGTGGTGGTCGGCACCGTCGGACGACGCATGCTCGCCGACACCGCCCGCACCGTGGCCGACCGCACCAAGCTCATTCTGCCGTCGCCACGCACGCCGGCACCGCCGATCCCCCCGGGCGCCGACCTGGATCTGCCCGGCGCCACCCCGTTCGTCACCGCCAACGCCGACTTCTACCGGATCGACACCGCGTTGCAGGTCCCCAACCTGACCACCGAGGGATGGTCGCTGCGTATTCACGGCATGGTCGACAACGAGATCCGCATCGGCTGGGATGAGCTTGTCGCGATGCCGATGACCGAACGCGTCGTGACGTTGACCTGCGTGTCCAACGAGGTCGGCGGCGACCTCATCGACAACGCGCGCTGGCTGGGTGTGCCGATGGCGACGTTGCTCGATCGGGCGGGTGTGCGGCCGGGCGCCGACATGCTGCTGTCGACCAGCGCCGACGGGTGGACCTGCGGCACCCCGGTGTCCGCGGTGACCGACGGCCGCGACGCGCTGCTGGTGATCGGCATGAACGGGGAGCCGTTGCCGGTCGAGCATGGCTACCCGGTGCGGCAGGTGGTGCCGGGCCTGTACGGCTATGTGTCGGCCACCAAGTGGGTCACCGACTGGGAACTCACCACCTTCGCCGACGCCAAGGCGTACTGGACCACCCGCGGATGGTCGGCACTCGGACCCATCAAGCTGTCCTCGCGCATCGATCGCCCCACCGCTTCACGGATCGAGGCGGGCGAGGTTATCATCGCCGGAACAGCCTGGGCGCAGCACACCGGGATAGCTGCGGTCGACGTGCGCGTCGACGACGGAGGGTGGCAGCGCGCCGAGCTGGCCACCGAATACTCCATCGACACCTGGCGGCAGTGGCGCTTCGCGTGGGATGCGACCCCGGGTGAGCACACCGTGGAATGCCGCGCTATCGACAAGGACGGCAACCAACAGGTCGAGGCCTACGCGTCGCCGATTCCGGAAGGGGCCACCGGCCTGGATGCACGTCGGTTCTCGGTGTCCTGAGCCGGAGTGTCCGTGCGGATCACCGCAGGGGACTCTCGGATGGATTATCCGGCCCACGGCTCCGTGTGGTGATGCCGGCGGACATTCCTCCGCGAACTTCTGCCGCGGACTCCGGTCCGACCGGTGCGGCGAAACTCGACCTGCAAGCACGGCCACTGCCAGGCATCTCGGACAGCTGAATAGACAACTGTCCAGAATTGATAGAACATGTTCCGTCAAGGGTTGAGTGACCAATCCGACTGACCGAACCCTTGCGCGTGACCTCGTGCTATGTTCGTCGCACGTTTTTGTGAGCCGGGCGACAATGCACTGCCACCCGGCACATCGCAACCGCGATCCGAATGCGATGTGGGGCGACCGAGGGGTCCGGTCAGCCAAGTGCGACCTGTCCGAAACCAAAGGTGAGAACTATGAGTGTGGGTGTCGTGCGCGAGTCCGCCGAGGGCGAGCGCCGAGTGGCGCTGGTCCCCAAGGTGGTGGGCTCGCTGGTCGGGAAGGGTGTCCCGGTGATCGTCGAATCGGGCGCCGGTCTGGGAGCGTTGATTCCAGACGAACAGTATGTGGACGCGGGTGCGACGATCGGCGACCCGTACTCCGCGGATGTGGTGGTCCGGGTCGCCCCGCCGACCGACGCCGAGATCGGCAAGTTGCGCAGCGGCCAGAAGCTGATCGGTTTTCTGGCGCCGCGCAACGCCGACAACCAGATCGGCGCGCTGAAGTCCGCAGGCGTCGAGGCCTATGCGGTGGAGGCGATTCCGCGTATATCGCGGGCCCAGGTGATGGATGCGCTGAGTTCGCAGGCCAATGTCTCCGGTTATAAGGCGGTCGTGGTGGCCGCGGACCTGTCGACGCGGTATTTCCCGATGATGACCACCGCCGCGGGCACGGTGAAACCGGCCACGGTGCTGGTGCTCGGGGTGGGGGTCGCCGGACTGCAGGCGTTGGCCACCGCCAAACGCCTCGGCGGCCGGACCACCGGCTATGACGTGCGGCCCGAGGTGGCCGAGCAGGTGCGTTCGGTTGGTGCGCAGTGGCTCGATCTGGGTATCGACGCCGCCGGTGAGGGCGGATACGCGCGCGAACTGACCGACGACGAGCGCGCCAAGCAGCAGCAGGCGCTCGAGGACGCGATCAAAGGTTTCGACGTGGTGATCACCACTGCGTTGGTGCCGGGGCGTCCCGCGCCACGGTTGGTGACCGCGGCGGCGGTCGAGGGGATGAAGGCCGGCAGTGTGGTGATCGATCTGGCGGGGGAGACCGGCGGCAACTGCGAACTGACCGAGCCGGGGCAGACCGTCGTCAAACATGACGTGACGATCGCCTCGCCGCTGAATCTGCCGGCGACGATGCCCGAGCATGCCAGCGAGCTGTACTCGAAGAACCTGCTCGCCCTGCTCGAGTTGATGCTCGACGACAACGGTGCGTTCACACCGGATTTCGACGACGAGGTGCTGGCTGGTGCCTGCGTGACCCGAGAAGAGGTGTCGGCCTGATGTACACCGGACTGCTGGCGAACATCGCGATCCTGGTTCTTGCCGGGTTCGTGGGCTTCGCCGTGATCTCCAAGGTGCCCAACACCTTGCACACCCCGCTGATGTCGGGAACCAACGCCATCCACGGCATCGTCGTGCTGGGCGCGCTGGTGGTGCTGGGCAAACTGCCCGCCGACGCCAACTGGGGCATTCGGATCATCGCGTTCGTCGCGTTGGTGTTCGGCACGCTCAACGTGATCGGTGGCTTCGCGGTCACCGACCGCATGCTGGGCATGTTCAAGGGTAAGAAGGAGGCGGCCAAGTGACCGCGGACCTGGTGCTGGCGGCAGACGCCCACACCCCGAGTCAGGGCATCTCCTATCTGGTGATGGCCCTCTACATCGTTTCGTTCTCGTTGTTCATCTACGGCCTGATGGGCCTGACCGGGCCGAAAACCGCGGTGCGCGGTAACTGGATCGCGGCAACCGGTATGGCGCTGGCGGTGGCCGCGACCCTGCTCTACGTCTACAACGAGGGTGCCGTCGGTGACGACGGACATTCCACCGTCGGAGTACCCACGATCAACTGGATTCTGATCGTCATCGGTCTGGTTCTCGGTGTGGTGCTGGGCATCCCGCCGGCGCTGCGCACCAAGATGACAGCCATGCCGCAGCTGGTGGCGCTGTTCAACGGTGTCGGTGGCGGTACCGTCGCGCTGATCGCGTGGGCGGAGTTCCTGGAGACCTCCGGCTTCGGCGAGTTCCACAACACCGAACCTGCCTCGCCGCTGGTGATCGGGTCGTTGATCGCCGCGATCATCGGTTCGATCTCGTTCTGGGGTTCGCTCGTCGCGTTCTCCAAGTTGCAGGAGATCCTGCCCAAGGGGCTGGAGAAGCTGTTCGTCGGCAACGCGCGGCTGTTCCAGCTCGCCAACATCGTGCTGCTGGTGGTGGCGCTGGCCATCGCGATCTACCTCGGTATCAATGCCGCCAATGGCGGGGGCGCCAGCGGCTGGTGGATGCTCGGCCTGCTCGTCGCGGCCGGCGTGATGGGGCTGTTCGTGGTGTTCCCGATCGGCGGCGCCGACATGCCGGTGGTCATCTCGCTGCTCAACGCGATGACCGGGTTGTCGGCGGCGGCCGCGGGTATCGCGCTGGACAACACTGCGCTGATCGTGGCCGGCATGATCGTCGGCGCCTCGGGTTCGATCCTGACCAACCTGATGGCCAAGGCGATGAACCGTTCGATCCCGGCGATCGTGTTCGGTTCCTTCGGTGGTGGTGGCGACGCCGCAGCCGGTCCGGGCGGCGCGGCCGGCGGCACGGTGAAGGCCACCTCGGCTGCCGACGCCGCGATCCAGATGGCGTATGCCAACCAGGTGATCGTCGTCCCCGGTTACGGTCTGGCCGTTGCCCAGGCCCAGCACGCCGTCAAGGAAATGGCCAGCCTGCTCGAGGGCAAGGGCGTCGAGGTCAAGTACGCCATCCACCCGGTGGCCGGCCGGATGCCCGGACACATGAACGTGCTGCTGGCCGAGGCCGACGTCGAGTACGACGCCATGAAGGAGATGGACGACATCAACGGTGAGTTCAACCGCACCGACGTCGCCATCGTCATCGGTGCCAACGACGTCACCAACCCGGCTGCGCGCAACGACCCGAGCAGCCCGATCCACGGCATGCCGATCCTCAATGTCGACGAGGCGCGGTCGACCATCGTGCTCAAGCGGTCGATGAGTTCGGGCTACGCCGGCATCGAGAACCCGCTGTTCTTCGCCGACGGCACATCGATGTTGTTCGGCGACGCCAAGAAGAGCGTCGACAGCGTGATCGAGGAGCTCAAGGCGCTGTAGTACTTCTCGGTTCTTCCCCCGGGTATCGCTTCTTCGGCTGACTGCAGTCGACCGAAGAAACAACACCCGGGGGAAGAGTTGTCTTCGGGGTCTGGCGCGGCGGGCGATGAGTTTCGTGGTGAGTGGTGGTCTATTCACGCACAACCACCCATCGCCACCGGAGGACATCATGACCACCCACACCATCGCCACCGAGACCGACCGGACCACCCGCCGAAATTGGCGGCACACAACGGGAGTCGTCATCAGCGTGCTGCTCGGCGCCTTCCTGGTCTTCGACATCGTCGGCAAGCTGACGCAGCCCGAAGCCGTCGTCGAAGGCACCGCCGAGCTCGGCTTCCCCATCGACCAGACCTACATCATGGGCACCGTGTTGCTCGTCTGCCTTGTGGTGTTCGCAATCCCGCGGACCGCGGTGCTCGGCGCGGTGGGCTTGACCGCCTACCTCGGTGGCGCGGTCACCGCCAACATGCGTATCGAGGCGCCGCTGCTGGACCACACCCTGTTCGCCGTCTACTTCGGTGTCTTGCTGTGGGTCGGACTCGTGCTGCGTCGCCCGGAGTTGCTGAAGGTGGCCGGAATTCGGCGCTGATGGATTCGGTGGGTGTTATCGAGTTGGGATCGGACGGGTGCTGCGGCGTGAGGTTCCCAGCCTACTGTTACGCAAGTGACTCGTGTGACGAGAGTGAAACGTGCACGCCTGGCCGCTGTCGGCGTGGTGGCGACCGCGGCCGTCGGTGGTCTCGTGATCGGCGCGCTGCCGGTCGACCATTCCGCGCAACCGGGCGTCCGCCCGGCGGTCACCGCGATGGACCCGTCCACGTTCTACAACTCGGCGCAGCAGAAGTTCGCCGCCGGTGACGTGACCGGTGGGCTCGAGTCGTTGCAGCAGATGCTCAGCGTGGTCCCGGTGGACCCGTATGCACTTGCGCTGCAGGCCATCTGGTCGGCGCAGGTCGACGATGCCGCCGGAAGTGATGCAGCGCTGGCGAAGCTGAACGGGATCAACCGGACGTTGCACACGACCGCGCGCAACATCATCGCCGGGGTGGATGCCGCCGCGCAGATCGTGCCGGACACCTCCCCGAAAACCGTGACCGGCCGGACGGCGATCGTCATTCTCGGCTACGGGCTCAACGGCAATGGCAAGATGGCGCCGGAGCTGATCCGCCGCGTCACCGCTGGCAAGGCGCAGGCCGAGGCCGCGGCATCCGCGCCGATCGTGGTGGCAGGCGGCGCCCCCAAGAAGGGCATCACCGAGGCGGCCGCGATGAAGAAATGGTTGGTGGCCAACGGCGTCGACGCCGGACGCATCACCGAGGAGGGGCGCTCGGGATCAACGGTGGCCAACGCGCAGAACACCGCCGAGATCCTCCGCGGGCAAGGCATCAATGACATCATCCTGATCACCTCACCCAACCACATCCGGCGCGCGGCAGCCGACTTCGCTGCGGTGGGACTGCGGTCGGTGGCCACCGTGACCACCGCGACCGAACTCGACAAATATCGCGAACCGCTGACCCGCGACCGGCAGAAGGGAATCCGGCTCGAGGCCACCCGCGCGGCCGAGATCCCGGCGACACGCGCGGCCGGGCTGCCGTTGCCCGACAATCTGCCCGACACCGGGCCGGGCCTGATCCCCGAGTTCGGTGAGAAGCTGCTCGAAAGTCTTCTCGACGCAGGGTCGTCGGCGATCGATTCGCTGCCCGCCGAGTGAGTCGAACGTAGCGGTTTTCGGCACGTTCGTCGCACTCGCCCGAGTTCTAGAACATCACCGACCGATAGTGAGTGATCAGCCGCCAGGCGTCGGGTCCGTCGTCGAGACCGGACACCATGTGGAAGGCGATACCGGGCGGTTGGCCGCGGTTGATGATCTCGGTGCCCTCGAACGGGAGGTTCAGGGTGGAGGCGACGCCCGGCGCGATCGCCAGTGGTCGGCCGGCAAACATGGTGACCGCCGGGGTGTGCGCATGCCCGCAGACGAAACCCACGATGTTCGGATGCTCGGTCACCAGTGCCGCCAGTCGTTCCTCACCGGTTTGCCGGATCGAATCCATGAAATCCATGCCGAGGGTGGTCGGCGGGTGGTGGAACGCCACGATCACCGGAACCCGTGGACCGGCAGCACTGATCTGCTCCGACATCCAGCCGAGGGTCTCGTCGTCGAGGTGGCCATCGTTGCGGCCGGGAATGGAACTGTCGCAGACGACGAACAGCACCCCGTCGATCAGTTCGCAACGGTTGACCGGCGCGCTGCTGCGGTGACCGAGCAGACCGTCGTTGAAGCGTTCCCGATGATCATGGTTGCCGGCGGTGATCAGCATCGGCAGCGGGCTGTACAGCGTGCCGTAGGCCTCCCGGTACTCCGACTCACTGCCCTCGTCGGTGATGTCGCCGGTGACCAGCAGAGCGTCGATGCCCGCGGCGCGGGCGTGGATGTAGTCGAGCGTCGCTTCGATCCGGCGGCGGTTGTACCGCGTGCCGTTGAAATGAAGGTCGCTGATGTGGGCGACGACGAACACTCACGCTCCTTGCTCACTGACTAACCTGAGGCTAGTCAAGCAACCCGTCCTCGGCGCGACGAGGGCTGTCGTCGCCGCGCAAAAAGCTACGAGCGGCCGCGTCGGCTGCCTACTGTGTACCGATGGACACGCCCGGTTCGGGGGACCGCACACCTCATCGATGGCCACCTCTTCGATGGCCGCTGTCGACCGCGGGTGCTGGACGGATCTGCTGATGCGAAGCGTACTGATCGAGAACCCCGGTGAGGTCAGGGTCGACACCGTCGACGACCCGGTCCTGCCCGGCCCCGACGGTGCGATCGTGCAGGTGGAGCAGACCGCGATCTGCGGGTCCGACCTCCACTTCTATGAAGGTGACTACCCGCTGATCGCGCCGATCTCCCTGAGGCACGAAGCCTTCGGCACCGTCGTCGAGGTGGGGTCGCAGGTGCGCGAGCATGCCGTCGGCGACCGGGTGGTGGTGTCGTCGGTGGCCGGTTGCGGTGCATGCGATGGATGTTCGACGCTGGACCCGGTTACCTGTGTGCAGGGGCCGGTCATCTTCGGTTGCGGCGTTCTCGGCGGTGCCCAATCCGAACTCCTCGCGGTACCGTCCGCGGACTTTCAGCTGCTCTCGATGCCCGACGATCTCGGCGCCGAGGCGGCGCTGCTGCTGACCGACAACCTGGTGACCGGCTGGGTGGGCGCCCGGCGCGCCGACATCCCGGCAGGTGGTAGCGCAGTCGTCATGGGGTTGGGGGCGGTGGGTCTGTGTGCGGTGCGCAGCGCCCTGGCGCTCGGTGCCGAGACCGTCTACGCCGTCGACCCGGTGGCCGGTCGTCGTGCGACGGCCGCCGCGAGTGGTGCTGTCGGGCTGGACCCTTCGGAGTTGGGGGTGGTGACCGAGCAGACCGGTGGACGGGGGCCGCACGCGGTGATCGACGCGGTTGGCAGCGATACCACGATGAGCAGCGCGTTGTCGCTTGTTCGGGCCGGCGGCACGGTGTCGGTCGTCGGCGTGCACGACCTCAACCCGTTCCCGTTCCCCGCGACCATGGCCCTGATCCGTAGCGTCACCCTGCGATCTACCACCGCACCCATCCAGCAGGCCTGGCCGGAACTCCTGCCGCTGGTGCGCTCGGGCGAACTGTCCACCGACGGGATCTTCACCCACCGTATGCCGTTGGAGCACGCCGCGGCAGCCTACGCGCGCGTCGCGGAGCGTTCCGCCGACTGCGTGAAGGTCATCCTCGAGGTTTAGTGTCCCGCACCCACCGCGCGTCAACGAAGTGTTCGGGTGAACAGCTCGTCGAGTCGCTCGAAGTGTTCTTCGGCCGCCGCCGGGTGGTACACGGCCGTGTCGGCCATGGTGAACCCGTGGTGGGCACCCTCGTGGACCCATGCCGAATGGCTGACCCCACATGAGGTCAACGCGTGCTCGAACTCGGCGACGGCCTCCGGCGGCAGCGAACGGTCCTGGTCTGCGTGAATCGCCAGAACATCGGCTCGGATTCTCGGCAGCAGGCGATGTGGGCTGTCCGGGTTGTCGGTCACGAGGCCGCCCGTGTGAAACATACCGATCGCACCGACCGCGTCGGGGCGGGTCGCCGCGGCCAGCAACGCCAGTCGGCCGCCCATGCAGTAGCCGGTGACACCGATGTCGCTGTGGCGGACGTCGTCGCGCCCGCGGAGGGTGTCGATGTAGACCGACAGGTCACGCTCGGCGAGGTCGTTGGTGAGTGCCTTCACCCGCGACATTGCCTCGGACATGAACGTCGCACGGTTCTCTGGCTCGGTCAGGTCGCCGACGGGTTCCAAAGTGGGAGCGGTCCCGTCGCGGTAGAACACGTTGGGTGCCAGTACGACATAGCCCCAGGACGCGATCCGATCGGCCATCGCCTTTGTCTGCGGACGTAAGCCGATTGCGTCGACGATGAACAGCACACCGGGCATGGGGCCGGGCACGTCGTCGGGGGTGGTCACATAGGCATCAGCCACGCCGTCGGGAGTGCTGATGGCGATGAGTTCGTTGGACGTGGGTCCTCCCTTCTCCTCACAGGTCGCCGGGCAGTTTGTCCCGGCGGATGCCGCGCCAACTGGGATGGCGCAGGTGGCCGGTGGTGGTCCAGTCCATGAACCGGACCTCGCCGACGATCTTGGGTAGCACCCAGACGGCGCTGGAGGCCACCGGTCGGTCGAGCTTGTCGACGAACGGGCAGCGGTTGATCCGCAGGGGCTCGAGTTCCTCGGCCAGGGACCGCAATTGGGCGTCGGTGAAGCCGGTGCCGACGCGGCCCACATACCGCAGCCCGTTGTCCTCGGGGAGCCCGAGCAATAATGAGCCGATGGTGTGCGCCCGATTGCCCCGGCCCGGGCGGTAGCCGCCGACCACCACCTCGATGTCGCTCCAGTTCTTGTGTTTGAGCCACTGGGTGGTGCGACGACCCTGCTGATATGTCGACGTCCGGCGCTTGGCGACGACACCCTCGTAGCCCTGTTCGCGGCTCTCCTCGACTGCCGCGCGGCCTGGCCCTGGTAGCAACGCCGGAACCTCCGCGTAGGCCGAACGGGCGAAGGCCGGCGCAAGTTCGGTGAGCAGCTCACGACGCTGCGACCACGGCCTGCGTAGCAGGGAAGTTCCGTTCAGGTAGAGGATGTCGAAGATGTAGAACTTCAGCGTCAGCTCCTCGTCGGTGTTGTTGCGCGCCGACAGCAGGGTGAAATTGGTGCGGCCGCTGGCGTCGAGGGCCACCACCTCGCCATCGAGGACCACGTCGATGAGGCCCAGATCGTCGGCAATGGACTGCAATTCGGCGAAGTCGGCGGTCATGTCGATGCCCGAGCGGGAGGTGAGTCGGAAGTTCCCGTCGATGTAGCGCAACAGGATTCGATAGCCATCCCATTTACCCTCGAACGCCCAGTCTCGCCCGTCCAGGTTCTCGATCGATTCGTCGGTGGCCAGCATCGGCCGCGGATCACGCAGGCTGTCGGGCAGGATCGGTCGCGGCTCGTCGCTCATCAGATGTGCGAGCCAGTTCTTGTCACCGGTCTTGATCAATGCGTAGCGGCCCTGGATTCGGTTGCCATGCAACCGCACGATGACCTCGTTGTCGCGCCACTTCTCCGTCTCGTAGGTGCCGCGATCCCAGATCTCCACGTGGCCGCCACCGTATTCGCCGGCCGGGATGTCACCTTCGAAGTCGGCGTAGTCCATCGGGTGGTCTTCGGTGTGTACGGCCAGCCGATTCTGACCCGGGTCGTCGGGCAGGTTCTTCGGCACCGCCCACGACACCAGCACACCGTCGCGTTCAAGCCGGAAGTCGTAGTGCAGGCGTCGGGCGTGGTGTTCCTGGATGACGAAAATGGGGTCGCTCCGGTTGTCTTCGGGCGGTGTCCGTTCGCGATGGGCCTCGTCGCCGAACGGTTCGGGGGTTTTGTCGGCGTCACGTTTGCGGCGGTACTCGCCGAGGCTGACGACGGGATTCGGTTCGGGGGCCCAACGTGGCGATCCTCCGCTGGCGCTCCGGGTCTCCTCAGGGGTCGGTGCGGCGTCATCGAGTTCGGGCAGCTCGTCGAGGTCGGCGAGGAGATCGCCGACGGAGTCGACCCGTTCGAGGACCTCGTTGAACAGCAACTGCGCGAGATAGGGCTCGCTGAGTTCGGTCCAGGTGCGCGGTGCGGCCACCCATGGTTGCTCGCGGCCACGCATCGAGTAGGGCGCGAGGGTGGTCTTCGATCCGCTGTTCTGGCTCCAGTCGATGAACACCTTGCTGGTACGGACGGATTTCGCCATTGTCGCGGTGATGTCGTCGGGATGTGCGGCCGCCAGGGAGGTGGCGATCTGCTTGGCGACCGTGCGGGCGGAATCGGGGGAGACGGGCCGATCGAACCGGGCGTACAGGTGCATACCCTTGCCACCGCTGGTCACCGGGAATGCCGTCAGCCCGGCCGCCTCCAGCATGTCGCGAATCATCAACGCGACCTGAGCGCACTGCGTCAGCGGCACCCCCGGCCCGGGGTCGAGGTCGAGGACCAGGCGATCAGCCTTGGGTGCTGCCTCGTCAGCCGGCACCCGCCACTGCGGGGTGTGCAGTTCCAGCGCAGCCATCTGCCCGAACCACACCAGGTCGGCCCGCGACGTCGCGAGCGGATAGGTGATGACGCGTTTGCTGTGCTGTTCGCCGAACCGTGCGAGCCAATCCGGCGCCGATGACGGTAGATCCTTCTCGAAGAACGGCATCGACTCGACCCCGTTCGGCCACCGCTTGCGGGTGATCGGACGGCCCGCCAGGTGCGGCAACATGACTGCCGCGATCCGCGAGTAATAGTCGATGACCTCGAATTTCCGGGTTCCCGTGGTCGGAAACAGCACCTTGTCGAGATTGGTGATGGGGATACGCCGGCCGTCGATGTCGAGGCTCTCACCACCACCCATGACGTCCATTGTCCACGCCCGACTTGTCGTGGGGGCCGAGGATCGCGCGAATGGGTGGCACAATGGGGCGCATGCGCTCGATCTGGAAGGGCGATCTGAGCTTTGGCCTGGTCAACGTGCCGGTCAAGGTGTACTCCGCCACGGAAAGTCACGACCGGAGGTCGTACCAGGTCGATTCCAAGGACGGCACGCGAATTCGGTACCGCCGGGTGCGGGAGGGCACCGACACCGAGGTGGACTACTCCGACATCGCCAACGCCTACGAGACCGACTCCGGCGAGACGGTGATCCTCACCAAGGAGGACCTCGCGACGCTGCCGGTGCAGAAGAGCCCGGAGATCTCGATCCTGGAGTTCGTGCCGACCGAACAGGTCGACCCGATCTACTTCGACAAGCCCTATTACCTCGAGCCATCGTCGAAATCGCCGAAGGCGTATGCGTTGCTCGCGCAGGCGCTGCAGAAGACCGAACGACTCGCCATCGCCCAGTTCACGTTGCGTAACCGCACCCGGTTGGCTGCGTTGCGGGTGGTGGACGGCGTGATGACGCTGCAGACGTTGTTGTGGCCCGACGAGGTGCGTGCCGCGGACTTCCCGTTCCTGGAGGAAGACACCGAGATCCGCCCGCAGGAGCTCGACATGGCGGCGTCGTTGATCGAGACCATGGCCAAGGATTTCGACCCGTCGGAGTTCGAGGACCGCTACCAGAACGAACTGTCGAAACTCGTGGAAGCCAAGGCCGATGGTGCCGAGGCGTTCCCGGAAAGTGACGAGGAGCCCGAGGCCGACGAGGACTCCGAGGTGGCCGATTTGCTCGCCGCGCTGCGAGCATCGGTGAAGGACAAGGACTCCGGCGGTGGATCCGACGACGAGGAGTCCACCGCGAAGAGGACACCGGCCAAGAAGGCGGCGGCGAAGAAAGCACCGGCAAAGAAGGCGCCGGCGAAGAAAACCGCGGCCAAGAAGACCACCGAGAAGTCGACGGCGAAGAAGACGGCCGCCAAGAAGACCACGGCAAAGAAGACCGCTGCCAAGAAGTCTGCGTAGCGGCCGCGCCATCGGCGTATCAGGTGCGGGCGGTTGTCGCGGTCAGCAGCAGGGCAGTCAGTACCCCGACGGCGACGACGACCGCCACCCCCAGCACCACGATGTTTGAACGTGTGGCGGCGACGATCGCGCCGGCCGCCAGTCCTGCTTGCTGCGCGGCCCCGAGCGCCGCGGCCCGCCCGACCGGACGTGCGCCTGCGGTGTCCAGGGTGCCGTGATTGGCGACGGGGAACACCACCCCGATACCGAGACCCACCGGGATCGTGATGAGGAGCAACGTGATCGGCGTGCTCGCAACGGTCGCCGACAAGACGCAGGAGCCGGCGAGGACGAACATGCCGACAATCAACGGCAGGCGCACCGAGCTCGCCGCGCCGACTCGAGCCACCGTGAGGGCACCGAGCGCGGCGGCACCGTTGAGCACCAGGAACCCCCAGCCCATCTGGGTGGGCGACCACCCGTGATCCTGCTGGAGCTCAAAGCTCACACTGATCACGGTGAGTGCGAGCACGGCGTTTGCTCCGATGACGGCCGCGAATGTCCACGCGGTGAGATGGTCTGGCCGCGGTGGCACGTCCCCGGACAGTGCGGGGTCGGGCGCATCGGGCGACTCCGGCGACAATCGCCGGAGTCGCCGCGACACCGCCATCCATGCGCCGGCGCACCCCACGGCCCCTACGGCGACCGCGACGAAACACCAGCGCCACGACGCGCTCGCCAAGGGTGCGATCAGCACCAGCGCGGAGACGGCCCCGGCACCGGATACCAGCGAGAACACGGCGAATGCGCGGACCCGCAGCGGGTGCCCGGACGTGACCAGATGCACAGACGCGAGCAGGCACGTTGCGCTGACCGCCGCGGCCGCACCCTGCGCAGCCCGTGCCCCGACGAGTTGCGGGAGGTTCTGTGCCGCAGCGCCTGCGCCCGCGGTCAGCGCGAAGGCGATCGCTGCCGGGATCACGGCGGCCCGCGGGTCGGCTCGCCGAAGCAGTGCTCCGGTGAGTGGCAGCGCACAGACGAATGCCACCGCGAACGGGGTGATCAGGACATGTCGGGCTTCGGCGCCGAGATGCAGGTCCCGCGCCATCACCGGGCCGATGATCGAGACCGCGGTCTCATCGACGATGATCACGAACTGGGTGAGCGCGAGCACGGTGACGCCCAACATCACGGGCCGGGCGTTCTGCGCTGATCCGCGGCCGGTCATGTCACCTCCTGGACGTTTGACCCAATGCGCTCCGGGTAACACCGGCCCTGTGCCTACTATGGCATTGTCCGGCGGCCGATCCCGGGCACTCCGCGACCCGAAAGGGCCCCATGCCACAGTCGATTCGAGTCGTGACCCGCAGTGCCGCGGCCATGTTGCTGGCGCTGTCCGCTGTCATCGGAACCGCGGTCGTCGCAGGTCACACCCCGGCACGCGGGGACACCCTGGACGGTGTTCGGTACGCACACGCCACCTCGGCCGCGCCTTACCGAGAGACGCGGACGTCGCCACGCAACTTTGTGGCCTCGGTGTGGTCGCCGTCGATGCACACCCAGGTCCCGGTGCTGGTGCAGTCGCCGGCCAACAACAATCCGGGTGCGCCGGTGATGTATCTGCTGAGCGGATCGACCGGCGGCGAGAAGGACGACGACTGGACGCACGCCACCGACGCCAACGCCTTCTACGCCCCCAAGAACGTCTGGACCGTCACCCCGATCGGCGGCGCCGCGAGTTACTACGCGGACTGGCGGCGTGTCGATCCGGCTGCGAACTTCCGCTTCGGGGTCACCACGAATCGGCCGTTGCGGTGGGAGACCTTCCTGACCTCCGAGTTGCCCCGGGCGTTCGAACGCGCACACGGCGGCGTCACTGGGCCCGCTCGGTCGCGGGGGATCGCAGGGATCTCGATGTCGGGGACCGCGGTGATCCGGATCGCCGAGAACCATCCCGGAATGTACCGCGCTGTCGGTGCGTACTCCGGGTGTGCGGACACCGCTTCTCCCCAGGGGCAGCTCGCACTTCGGTCCGTCGCGTTCTTCCCGGGCGGTGCCGACGCGAGCAACATGTACGGTCCGCCGGGAGACCCGCAATGGACCGCACAGGACCCGGTGGTGAACGCCTACAAGCTGCGCAATCGCACACCCGCACTCTGGATCAGCGCCGCGACCGGTCTACCCGGCGCGCATGACACGCTGAGCGACCGCAGGATCGGTGGGAACGTCGGGGCACTGGCCGACCAGGTGGCCGTCGGCGGTGTTTCCGAGGCGGTGTCGCGATACTGCACGCAGACCCTGGCCGGTCGGCTGGCGGCACTACGCGTACCGGCGACCGTGCGTTTCCCGGCCGCCGGTACGCACTCCTGGGGATACTGGCAGGACCAGATGCACCAGTCCTGGCCGATGTTCGCGCGGGCGCTCGGGGCCTGACCCGCGGGTTCAGCATCCTTTCAACTTCTGCACCATAGGTTGGCGGTATGAGTACTCACTGGGGCGGCGGGAATCGCGGCGACCGGACGGTCGCCGAAGTCCTGTCGGGTCGTAACCCGACGACAGGTGGTACACACAATCGGCAATGACCTCGCGGCCATCGGAACGTCTCATCGAGCGTGCATCTCGGCGACAGGGCCGGTGCACCGGTGACGGTCGCCCGACGAGCGCTCTGGTTGGCGCAACTGTTTCGGCCCCAGGTCTCGCATGTGGTCGCCTTCCGCGTGACCCTCGTCGGACCCCTCGACACCCGTCGCCTCATCCGGTCGACCCGGGACGTGCTCGACCACATCGGTTGGCACGACGTGCACATCCCGCCCGAACTGTCTCCCGCGGACCCCGACTGCGCGCAGCCGCTGCGGCCGGCAGGCTCCGGGCGGGCCGTGGTGGAACTCGTGGATCTCTCTGGCGAGCCCGACCCGGTGACCGCCGGCGCTCTGCGCGCCGACGAGTTCATCGATGCGCTCGACGGCGCCGATCTCACCACACCGTTGTGGCGCAGCGAATTGCACACCATGCACCCGCAACTGCATCACTGGGTGGTACGCGTCCACCATGTGCTGACCGACGGTGCCGGCGCCTGGCGGGTGATGGGACACATCGCCGATGTGTACGGCGGAACCGCGTGTGCCGGCGATCTACGCGTACCGAGCGACGCAGACATCGACCGCGCTGACGCGCGCTACCAACAGTCTGATCGGCACGATACCGACGCGTCGTACTGGGCAGACACTCTGGCCCGCCACGAATCATCGTTTCTCGCCGGCGCGCCGACCGTCCCGACCTCCGCCATCACCCGCGTCACGAGGCAGGTGACGGGCGAACGGTCGCCGACATCCACCGAGACAGTGGCCGCCTTCGCGACCTTCTGCGCGCGGATGCTCGACACTCCCGACGTCGGATTGTCGCTGCCGGTCGCGGCCCGCACATCAGGTGTGCGCAAGCGGACTGTCGCACCCCTGTCGAACGTGATTCCACTGTCCCTCAACGGGATCGGCGATAGGCCAGTGCGTAGTGCCGTCACGCAGGTCGCCACCACCGTGGTGGGAAGCCTGCGCCACCAGCTGTTCCGGCGTGAAGAGATGATGCGTGCGCGCGAGGACATCACCGACTTCGGTGCGGTGGTCAACCTCCTACCTGCGGTGAGCCGGCCCACCGTGGACGGGGTGCACTGGCAGATCGAGGTGCTGCGGACCGGACCGGTCGGCGATGTGGCGGTCACCCTGCACCCGGCCGATCACGACGGACTGCGGGCGATCACCTGGGAGGCGCCGTCCGAGCGGGTCGACTCGGATGGGTTGGCGACGTTGGCTGCCCGATTCGACGGACACCTGGCTGCGACGCTGGACGAGATCGACGGGCACGAGCCGGTGTCGGACAGGTCGATCTTCCTGCCCGGCGAGTGGGGCCGTTTCCGTTGCCGCAGTGGGCCGCCGGCGCCACCGTTCGTCCCGACCGCGGGAATGCTCGAGCACCTTCGCGCGCACCGTCCGGCGGAGCCGGCGATCCTTGACGGTGATGTCGTACTCACTCGAGGCGACCTCGTGGCCGCCGCCGATCGTGGTGCCCGGGCGCTCATCAGCGAGGGGGTGGGACCGGGGGACGCGGTGGCGGTGTGCGTCGACCGGTCGGCGACGTCGGTCGTGGCGTTCTGGTCGGTGGTCCGGGCCGGCGCAGTGTGGGTGCCCGTCAATGATCCATTCGCGCCCGCAAGCCGGACGCGGGAAATTCTGGCGCGCACCAATGTCCGAGTGGGTTTGTGCGCCCCGGGCCGACCGGGTCCGCCGCCGGTGCGTTGGGTGGAACTCGACATCACCGGCATCGACGAGTCCACATCGGACACCACCGACGAACCCGCATGGCAACCCCCCGGGATCGACCGCGGTGCCGACGACCGCGCATACCTACTGTTCACCTCCGGATCGACGGGTCAGCCGAAGGGTGTGGACATGCCACATCGCGGAATTCCTGCGCTGGTGGCAGAGATCCGGCGGTCATATGCGCTCACACCGGAATCCCGGATGCTGCACGCATCCGCGCCCACCTTCGACACCGGAATCGTCGAGATGCTGTCTTCGGTGGCCACCGGCGCTGCCCTGGTCGTCGCACCGACGACGGCGCACGGCGGTGACGCGCTCGCCGCTGTGATCGACGAGCGCGACGTCACCCACATCATCGTGACGCCGTCGGTACTCGACACCCTGCCCGTCGGTGTCGCCGACCGACTTCAGCACGTGGTGCTCGGTGGCGAAGCCATCCCGGCCCGGCTGGTGGCAACCTGGGGCGACCGCGTGAGGATGCGCAATGCGTACGGGCCCACCGAAACCCGGTGCAGCATCAACTTCTCCGGCGAGCTCGTTCCGGGCCGACCGGTGACGGTCGGACCACCGATGGTCGGGGTGACCGAAGCGATTCTCGACCGCCGAGGACGGCCCCAACCACCGGGCGCGCTCGGTACCCTGCACTGCTCGGGTCCCCAGGTGGCTGACGGGTACCTCGACGACCCAGAACAGACCGCCGCCGTCTTCGAGGCGTGCACGTTCGCCGACGACCCGGTGATGTACCGAACCGGTGATCTCGCCACGTGGACCGACGACGGGGAGGTACACATCCTGGGGCGCCGAGATCACCAGGTGAAGCTGCGCGGACTGCGCATCGAACTCGGCGAGATCGATGCCGCGCTGAGCATGGCCGACGCAGTGCGGCACAGCGCCACAGTCCTGCGTGAACTGCCCTCCGGCCGAAAGGCGCTGATCTCCTTCGTGGTACCCGAATCACCCGGTACGTCACCGGATGCCGGCGATCTGCGCAGCCATCTCGCGCGGAGTCTGCCGACCTACATGATCCCGTCGTGGATCGTCAGTCTCGACGAGCTGCCCCGAACCGGCAACGGCAAGCTCGACCGGCGGGCGCTCGATGCGCACCACCTGCCCGAACAGCCGGCGCTTCGTCGGCCCCGGGAGGTACGAGAAGAGCTGGTGCTCGAGGCCGTCGTTGACGCGGTCGGCGTGACGTCGATCGATCTCGATCGCAGCTTCCTCGACAACGGTGGCGACTCGCTGGCGGTGATACGGGCCGCCCGGGTACTCGCCGCCGCCGGATATCCCGAGGTCACCGCCAACGACCTGCTCACCGCACCCGCTCTGGCCGAGGTCGCCGCCCGGATGTCGGACACACCCCGGCAGCCCTCGCGACCGTCGCCCTCGCCGAGCGAGCGGCAGTGCGAGCGTTCTCTGTCTGCCGCCGAGCGCACCGTGTCCCGCGAACCCGGTGATCGGGCCGCGCAACTCATCCGCATCGCGTGGGTACCCGAGTCTGCAGCCGCGGCCGAGCCGGCCGACGTGCGTTCTGCGGTGCAGACACTGCTGGACCGACACCCGTTGTTGCGCTCCAGCTTTCCCGACACCGCCGACGGTCCGGTCGTGCACACCGAATCGCACATCTCGGTGGACGCGGTGCTGTCGGTGACCGAGTCGCCGGCGACGCCCGGACGCACCGATCTGGAGCTGATCGCTGCGGAACTCTCGGTAAAGCTCGACGTGCGAACCGCTCCTCCGGTCGCTGTCGCGATGGTCACCGGCCCCGCCGGCACCGTGACGGCGGTGGTCATCGTCGCGCACCACATCGCTGTCGACGGGCAGTCGCTGGCGATCGTGGCTGCTGAGGCGACCGCGCTGATGCAGGGTCGGCGCCTGCCGCCGGCGCCGACCGGGCCGTGGCACTGTCCGACCGAGTCGAGTGGAGACCCTCGCCACGCCGACATCGTCTCTGCCGCACCGGATGCGGCGTGGACGCTGGCCGGCATCACGCCCGCCCACCTGCCGATCGCCGCGGCAGTTCGCGCCAGGACCGTGATCGGTGTGCGATTCTACGAGCGTTTTCTTGAGGACGCCGCCGCCCGGGGCATGACACCGTTCGAGGCGTTCCGGGGCGTCGTCGCGGCGGCGCTGGCCGATGTCACCAGCGATCGACACATCATGTCGGCAACCCCGATCTCCCGACGGCCGGCCGGCTCCGAGGACGTCGTCGGCGATTTCGTCCTCAGCGCGCTGATCCCGCTCGACGCCGATGCCGATCATCGGTGTGCCACCGAGGTCGCCCGAGCATGTATCGACGCGACCACGCAGCCCATGGAGGACGTGCTGTGCGCTCTCGGGCGTCCGGCGGTGGACGGCCACCTGTTCGCGGTGCCGCTGCTCATCGGGTGGACACCGGCGATCGATACTGCCGCCTACCCCGGTCGACTCCACGTGTTCCCGCCCTCGCACACACGGTGGCTGCTGCAGGTGGAAGGCTCACCGACCCGTGATGGCGGTCTCGTCGTGCGGATGACAGGCAGCGCAGAAGCATTCGGCCACTGCGAGATCGACGCGGTGTCGACACGCATCGTGCAGCGCGTGGAGTCGATGTGACCCGGCAGCCTCGACGCCACTCACTCGCCGCGGATGGGGGAACGACCAACCGCGTGACTCCCGTCGCAGTACGGCTGGATCGCCGACCGGCCACACCGGCACAGGGCCACCGTGGCGCGGCGCCGCGGCACCGGATCGCCCAGGGTGTCGACGATCTCGACGTCGCCACGCACCACCAGGGGGCCACCGGGGGTGACCGTGATGCGCGCGGGGGCGCGACGCGCACTGCGCGGGTTCTCGAACTGAGCGGAATCCATATCACCATGGTGCGCCACGAGGCGGCCGGACGCGAGCGAGTTGACGAACGCAGCCGCCGACCGGTGGCCGAACGTGGGTGGATGGCGACGTGACCACGGAAACCGTTGGGGCCGGGCGCTGCCCGATGGTCGAGCCGTGCGGTGACCTCGGTCGGGCCCTGGCCGAACTGCTCGACGGCAACCCACACGACCCACGCCGCGACCTGGCGGTCGGCGATCAGGCGCTGTTGACGCTCCCTCACGATGCAACGCTTCTCGACAACCTCGACGCACAGCGCACATGGTTCTTGCTGGCCGAGCTAGACGGTCGCGGACTGGCCGGTGTCGACGACCGTTGGAACGAACATCCCGCGGTGGCCGATCTGCGGTGGCGGTTGGGTGGTGCACTCGAGGCCGCGATCCGGGATCGGACAGGTCCGATCGTGGCGTGTACCGCCGCCGAGCTGCCTGATCGAGTGCGCGCCGAGCTCGCCGCCGTGGACTCACCACCGCTGTCGGTGCACCTTGCGACGAACGGGACCGTCGAACACTACCAGGACCTGCTCCGGCATCGGTCGCTCTACCACCTGCGTGAAGCCGATCCGCACACCACCGCCATCCCGCGGTTGACCGGCCGCGCCAAGGCCGCCCTGGTGGAGATCCAAAGCGACGAGTACGGCGGCGGACGTCACGAGTGGATGCACTCGACGCTGTTCGCTCGGACAATGCAGGCACTCGGGTTGACCACCGACTACGCCCTCTACGCCAGCGGGCTGCCGGCCATCACCCTGGCATGGTCGAATGCGTTGACATTGTTCGCTTCACGGCGTGAACTGCGGGCGGCGGTCGTCGGCCACCTGCTGGCACTCGAGTGCACCTCGTCGATCCCGAACAAACGCAACGCACAAGGTCTTCGACGACTGGGTTACGGCGATGCCGCGACTGCATTCTTCGACGAACACGTCGAGGCCGATGCCGTGCACGAGCAGATCGCTTTGTACGACATGGCCGTTCCGCTGCTGGAAGCCGAGCCGACGCTGTCGATGGATCTGCTCACCGGCTTTCGTGCCGCCCTTGCGCTGGATGCCGATGTCGCGCAGTACCTGTTGCGGCAATGGGGAATCTGAGAACGACGCCGCGAACCGCAACCGGTACGGTGAGCGCTGCTGCGCCGGCGAGCGCCACCGCCGCGGAGACGTCGGTGAGCCAGTGCGCTGCCATGTACAGCCGAGTCGCCGCAACCACCGCGGTGAGCGCGAGGGCCGAGATGATCGCGATCGATCGCGTGAGCGTGGTATGGGTGATGATCACGGCCAACACCAGGAGCAGGGCGGCTATGCCCGTCACATGTCCCGAGGGGTAGGAATTGACGGTCTCTACCGTGGTGATCTGATCGATTGCCGGTGGCCGCGCTCGGTGTACGACAACTTTGAGGATCTCGCAGATCCCGCCTGCTGCGCTGACGGTGGCGACGATGGTCAGCGCACGAACCACGGTGCGGTCGGCGACGAATGCGACTCCCGCTGCTGTCATCGTCATCACCGCGACCCACAGGGGTCCGAACAGGGCGGTGACCAGGACAACGATGCCGCTGCGCGTGGGGTCCCGGTGATCGAGCACGAATTGGAGAGTGGACTCGTCGAGCGCTTCCAACGGCTGGTGTCGGGTCATCACGCCCACTCCGTACGCCAACACGAGCAACAGTAGGACGGTCGCGATCATGAGGGCCGAGAACCGCTTCATGAGGCCAGCATGTGGCTAGGCACCTGTGGGACTGCTGTACGCCGCTGAATGCCGGCTGAAAGTGACAGGTGCCCGCGCGGGTGCGCACCGGCGCGGACGTTGCCGGTCTCTGCGGGCCGTTCGGGAAGGCGTCGCGACGACGTACATTCGGGGGATGCCCAAGCGGTCGCGCCGACGTCACCCGTCGGGTCGTGGTGTGCGGCAGCGGCGCACCAGTGTGCGCACGCGGCTGACCGTGTTCGGCGCAGGCATGCTGACGTTGGCTCTGGCCATCGCCGGCGGTGTGGTGCTGTTCGTGCTGTATCACTCGCTCACCTCCTCCGCGGATGCGGCGACGTCCTCGCGTGCCACCGAGATCGCCGACTCGGCCGCCACGGACGGTGTGGGTGGGATCGATCCGGCGCTGCTCGTCCACACCGACACGATCGACCTGGTCCAGATTCTGGATCCGGCTGGCAGGGTCGTTGCCGCCAGTTCGGGTGACCAGCAAAGCCGCGGCATCGTGGGGCCGGTGGCGGCCGATCAGCGTCAGACCGTCGTCGACGCCGCGTACGGCGATGATGAGCCCGAATATCGCGTGACGGTGCAGGGCGTCGCGACCCCGGACGACGAAACGGTGACCGTTGTGGTCGGCGCCGCGGAAGGTCCGATCCATGCCACGGTATGGACGGTGTTCGCGGTGCTGTGCGTGGTTTTCCCGATCATCGTCGCCGCATCCGTCGTCGCCACCCATTATCTGGTGGGCAGGGCTTTGCGGCCCGTGGAGTCCATCCGCGCAGAGGTGGCGGCGATCTCGCGCTCGGGCCGCGCGCAGCACATTCCCGTGCCGGCCACCGAGGACGAGATCGCAACCCTGGCCACCACCATGAACGAGATGTTGGACCGGCTGGCCTTCGCCCGGGAACAACAGGTGCGCTTCGTGGGCGACTCGTCACACGAGTTGCGCAGCCCCCTGGTTACGATTCTGGGACTGCTCGAACTCGCACGCCGAACCGGCGAGCCGATCGACCACGCGACGGTGTCGACTCTGCTTCTGCCGGAGGCACATCGATTGCGTGATCTGATCGACGACATGCTGCTGCTCGCCCGTGCCGATGAGTTCGGGATGACTCCCGAGTTGGCCGATATCGACCTCGACGACCTCGTCAACGACGAGATCACCCGGCTTGACCTCACCACCGACCTGACGGTCACCGCCACCGTCCTCCCGGTACGTCTGCGCGGGGATCGGGGCCAGATCTCTCGGGTTCTGCGCAATCTGAGCGACAACGCTGCCCGTCACGCCCGAACGTCCGTCGATGTCTCGATGGCGATCTGCGGTGCCACGGCCGAAGTGTCGGTGGCCGATGACGGTCCAGGAATTCCGGAGCCGGATCGCGCACGCATCTTCGAG
Source organism: Gordonia tangerina (assembly GCF_021556435.1). Classification (GTDB taxonomy): domain Bacteria; phylum Actinomycetota; class Actinomycetes; order Mycobacteriales; family Mycobacteriaceae; genus Gordonia; species Gordonia tangerina. The sequence goes on along the minus strand of NZ_JAKGCU010000004.1, from coordinate 111,719 downwards.
CGATTCGTGCGGCTCGACCCGACCCGCACGCGTAGCGTCGGCGGGGTGGGACTGGGTCTGTCGATCGTCGGTGAGATCGTCCGGGCCCATCACGGAACCGTCGGAGTCACCGAGACCCCCGGCGGCGGTGCGACCATCACTGTGTCACTGCCACTACCGGAAACGGATCAGGCAGTCGAGTCGCCGCCGTCCTCGGCAAGTCGGTAGCCGGCGCCGCGGACAGTGAGGATCGACCGGCGACCGTAAGGCGTGTCGATGCGCCGACGAAGGTAACCGACGTAGACCTCGACGATATTGTCGTCGCCGCGGTAGTGGGCGTCCCATACCGACGCGATGATCTCGGCCTTGGAGACCACCGATCCCTTGTGACGCATGAAGTATTCGAGGACGGCGAACTCTCGAGCGGTCAACTCGATGAGCTCGTCGTCGCGCCGAACCTCACGCCGGGCGGGGTCGAGACTGAGCGAACCGGCGCGGAGGATCGCGGGCCGCTCCGGTGCGCCGCGGCGCACGAGAGCTCGGAGCCGGGCGGACAGGACCACGAAGGAGAAGGGTTTGACGAGGTAGTCGTCGGCGCCCAGGTCGAACGCATCGGCCTGGTCGTAATCTCCGTCCTTGGCGGTGAGCATCATGACCGGAGTCCACACGTCGCGCCGGCGGAGCTCGCGGACCGCTTCGTAGCCGTTGAGCACCGGCATCATGATGTCGCAGACGATGACGTCGTAGGTACGCACGCATGCGGTCTCGACACCCTCGGCGCCGTCTTCGGCGACATCGACAGCCCAGCCGTCTGCCGTGAGCGTTCGCCGTAACGTCTCGGCTGCTCGCGGGTCGTCTTCGATCACCAGTACGCGCACGAGATCATCGTCCGTGCGGCTCGGGCGCTGTCCGGTTCATCGGCTACCCCCATACCGACTGGGCGCCACTGTCGCCGATGAGGTAGACCGTCACCACCGACCCGATGGCGACGGCCAGGATGGCCACGCCCAGCACGATGTCGACCACGCGCCGCGTCCCGCCGGTCAACGACGGCAGTCGCGATCCGATCGCGGTCGAGACCCGTTCGTCGTGCAGCGCCCACCACAGGACGGTCAGGCCGAACAGTGGCCCAGACCAATAGATCATCTGCTCGCCGAGATCGGCGTGATGTTCGATGGACGGGGGGTTACCCAATTGCTCCTCGAGCGCTTCGCCGGCGCTGGTGGTGAGTGGTATCGCGATCAGCGTCGCGAGTGCGAACAGCGGCACCAGGATTCCCAGTCGACGCTGTGCTGCGGGCCACAGCACGACCGCGATGGCCATGATCGCAGTCAAGGGTACGAAGACCACCACGAGGTGAACAAGAAGCGGATGCGCCGGCAATCCGTTGAGAGTATCCACATGTGCGAACGTAGCGAGCTTCGGTTGAAGAAGCGCTGAAATCGGGGTGAAAGAAAATCAATGGCCCACTGACCTGCGCATCCGACACACTGATCGGGTGACCATGTCGGCCCGGACGCACGTGCCCGCGGCGCTGAAGCCCTTCGCGCTGCGCCAGTACAGGCTGCTCGCGCTCGGTCTGGTCCTGGCGATGTTCGCCGACGGTGTCTGGACCGTTGGGGTGGTGTGGCAGGTGATCGAACTCGGTGGCGGCCCCACCCAGGTCGCCGTGGTGACCGGTGTCGCGGCGGTGGGAATGGTCGTGTCCACCCTGGCAGGTGGAGTACTCGCCGACCGGGTGTCGCAGCGGCTCATCATGATCGGACTCGAGATCGCGAAGCTGATCGCCTTCGCCCTCGTCGGGGTGGCGGCGATGACCGGCTGTGTCGGCCAACCGCTGCTGATCGCGGCCGCTCTCGTCGGTGGCGTCACCACCGGGATGTACTACCCCGCCTATTCGGCGTTGCTGCCGAGCCTGGTGTCGACGGCACAATTACAGGCTGCGAACGGGATCGAGGGTTTCCTGCGACCGGTGATCTTCCAGGCCGCCGGGCCGATGGCGGCCGGTGGGGTGATCTCGATTGCGTCACCAGGGGCAGCGATAGTCCTGGCGGGGCTGGCAAGCGCGGCGTCGGCGTTGTTCTACATGGCGATGGAGCCCGTCACCGTACGGTGTGGACCGGATTCCGCAGCGTCTCATCCGATTCGCTCGATCACGGCCGATCTGGCCGAAGGCTTCGGCTACATGTGGCGGACGCCGTGGTTGTGGGCCACGCTGTTCTTCTCATCCGTCCTGGTGCTCGCCGTGATGGGACCGATCGAGGTGCTGGTGCCCTTCGCTTTGCGTGAGCGAGTCGACGGCGGCGCGGGTGACCATGCTCTGGTGCTCACGGGGTTCGGAATCGGGGCGGCGGCGACATCGCTCGTCTTCGCGTCGATACCGATGCCGCGCCGCTACCTGTCGCTGATGTTCGGCATCTGGACGTTCTCGAGTGTGCCGCTGGCGATCATGGGCGTCGCCGAGCAAACCTGGATGTTCGTTGTCTCCGGGTTCCTGATGGGTGCGATGTTCGACGGACCGATGGTTCTGTGGGGGACGCTACTGCAGCGTCGCGTCCCACCCGGGTTGCTGGGCCGGGTGGCGAGCCTCGACTTCTTCGTCTCCGTCGTCCTGATGCCGGTGTCGATGGCGCTCGCCGCACCGGTCAGCCATGCGATCGGGCTGACCGCCACCTTCGTGGCCGCCGGGTTGATCCCGGTCCCGGTGGCGATCGCCTTCTATCTCGCCGCGCGCCTGTGGCGTGACGAGGTGGATCATCCACTCAGGGTCGAGATGGCCGACGTGACTGCGGTGCCGGCCACGGCCCACACGATCGGATATACCCCATAGGGTATTGTGGCGAGAGGCTGGATCGACACTGCACCCGAGGGGAAACGAGGGCTGACGCCCGTGGCGTGGACATCGTGATGAGTTCGATCGCCGGACTGGCGATCGGTGCCTTGCTGGGACTGCTGGGTGGCGGTGGTTCCATTCTCGCCGTGCCCGCCCTGGTCTATGGCGTGGGCGAGCCGATCTCGCATGCGGTGCCGACCGCGCTGCTGGTGATCGCAGTGTCGTCGGCCGTTGCTGTGCTACCGAGAGTGCGTGCTCGACAGGTCAACTGGCGCCTCGCGGGCATCTTCGCGGCCGTCGGCTTCCCGGCAACGCTCGCAGGTGGCGTCCTCGGCGGCCGGCTCCCGGAATCGGCGGTCATGATGGTGTTCGCCGCGGTCATGGTGGTCGCCGCGGTACGCATGCTGCGCGACGTCGGCCCCACGGGAACCGCGTGTGCAATCGACGAATCGGGCATCGACTGGCGTCGCTGTGCCTCGCGATCGATCCCGGTCGCCGCAGCGGTCGGGGCGCTCACCGGGATGCTCGGCGTCGGGGGTGGGTTCCTCATCATCCCGGCGCTGGTGATGGCGTTGGGGGTCGAGATGTCGGTCGCCGTCGGCACGTCGTTGCTGATCATCGCCGCGAACTCGGTTTCCGGGATCCTCGCGCACGTCGGTGATCTCGACATCGACTGGGCGATCACCGCGACGTTTGCGGGCGCGGCGATCGTGGCATCGCTGATCGCGGCCATCGTCGGAGCCCGCCTCCGGACCCAGCGATTGCAGAGGTGTTTCGCCTATCTGGTGCTCGTCGTCGCGGCGTTCGTGGTCACCGAGACGATCGTGGTGCGCTGACCGGCACCAGGTGCTCGGCCGCGGCGGCCACCGTCAGTTCGGTGAGGGCGTCGAGGATGGGCGAACCGAGCTTCCAGTACTGCCAGAAGAGCGCGACGTCGACGTGGTCGTCGACAACTCGTGTCACGCGGCCCGCGCGCAGGGCGTCGGCAATCTGCACCTCGGGTACGGCACCCCAGCCGATCCCGAGTTCGACGGCCCGGTGGAACTCGACCGACGACGGGATGTAGCTGATCGGCGGCGAGACCGGACCGTCGGCCAAGCGAGTCAGGACGTCGCGCTGGATGTAGTCATTGCGATCGAACAGCACCATCGGCGCCTGCGCCAACGCTTCCGCGGATGGACCCCGCGGCATCCACCGCGCGACGAAATCCGGCGTCGCGACGGGTAGATAGCGCATCGCGCCGAGCGGGCGGATGGTGCAGCCACGAATGCCGAGCGGGTCGGAGGTGATGGCGCCCAGTACCTCTCCGGATCGCAGGAACCGACTGTTCTGGCTCTCGTCGTCGCGGAGAACTTCGACGGCCACCGGATGCTCGGCGTGCATCGTGGCGATCACCGGCAGGAACCACGTGGCCAGCGAATCGGCGTTGGCCGCGATGGGCAGATGGATGCGGGGACGATCGCGGTCGGCGGGATCACCGCCGAGCAACTCCGCGCGCGCTTCGGCCGCCAGTAGTTCCCACTGTTTGGCGAGTCGCACGAGCGTCTCGCCGTCGGGTGTGGCAGTGGCGGGTTTCGTTCGCCGCACCACCACCCGTCCCACCGAGATCTCCAACGCCTTGATCCGCTGACTGACCGCTGACGGGGTGATGCGCAGGGTGCGGGCGGCCCCGTCGAAGGTGCCCTCCCGCAGCACCGCTGCGAGCGTCTGCACCCCCTCCTGGTTGATCTCCACGGTCTGATCGTAAGTTCTGTTCATGATTCATGAAAAACATTCGCTGGACTGTTCCAGCGCCGGTTTCTAGCCTCATCGTCATGACCACGTACGTCCTCACCGCCGTCGCCGGCCTGCTCACCGGCGCCGGGCTGATCATCGCGATCGGCCCGCAGAATGTGTTCGTCCTCCGGCAAGGAGTCGCACGAGCGCATGTGGTGCCCGTGGTCGTGGTGTGTGCGGTCTCCGACGTCGTGCTGATCGTCGCTGGCGTGGCCGGGTTGGGTGCCCTGGTGGCCGCCCACCCGTCGGTGGTGACCATTGCCAAGATCCTCGGCGGGGGATACGTCATCGTCCTCGGAGTGCTGGCGGCTCGGCGGTGTCTGCGCAGTTCCGAGGCGATTGTCGCCGATTCCGGTGAGGCCGCGACCGTGAGTCGCTGGGCGGCCGTGGGCATGACCCTCGCCCTGACCTGGCTCAACCCGCACGTCTACCTCGACACCGTGCTCACCATGGGTGCGATCGCGAACAGTCACGGACACGCGAAGTGGGCGTTCGCGGTGGGTGCGTGCCTGGCCAGCCTGCTCTGGTTCGCGACGTTGGGCGGTGGCGCCACCAGGCTGTCGCGGTTCTTCGGCTCGCCCCGGTCGTGGCGCATCCTCGATGCCATCGTCGCCGTCGTGATGTTTGTGGTGGGGGCGGGGTTGCTGCTGTCGGTGTAGCGGACCACCGGCGTGACAGTCATCGTTGCGGTTGCACGACAGACTTTCGGTAATCTCGCGGTCCGATTCCGTAGTGCTGTCGGAATCGGTTTCTGAACGTGGCGACGCTGGGGAATCCGCATGCAGCCGCGACTTCCGAGACGGATAGTGCAGGGTTGGCTTCCAGGAGTTCGCGCGCGCTGCGGGCTCGTCGTGCCGCGATGAGACCCGCCACGGATTGCCCTGCGTTCTCGAAATGGCGGTAGATCTGGCGCCGACTCACATGGAGTTCTTCTGCGATCACGTCGGGGGAGAAATCGGGGTCGCGATGGTGACGTTCGATCAGGTCGAGCGCGGCCTCGTGAACGAACAGGGTGTTGTCCTCGAGGCGGTATCTCTCGACATTGAGTTCGGCCAGCGCCGCGGCGATCAAGTCCACGGCGGCCAGCTCGGTGTCGACAGGTGGGACAGGCCCGGACGAGAGCGCGGTGTCGGCAGCAAACCGTGTGACGAATCCCGCCGCTGCGCGCGCCAGGAGAGTTGATGACGCCCCGCTGCGTTCGGTCAGTTCTGCGGTCCTCCGCAGACGTCCCAGCATCTCGGTCGGGATGATGATGCCGGTGGGGTCGGTGACGGATTCGCAGTACTGGCTGTACGGGACGGCCAAGTTCACGAATACCAGTTGGCCTGGCCGATAGGCGACATCACGGGTTCCTTGTCGGACCGTTATGTGGCCGGGCATGGAGCTGACATGGACGACGACACTCTCATATGGCCTGGCACGCACCAACTGCGGCGTTCTTTCCAACAGCATCGGCGTGTGGAGTGCACAGTATGTGGTCAGCTTCGACAGGGTGCGCCGGTACAACATCGCCCCGAAGTTGTCGGGGTCTGGTGTGCTCACGTCGACCAGTGCGTTGTACTGGGTCATGCCGTCGGCCCCGAAGCGCCCGATCGGTGGTGTCGGGGGACTGGTTCCGGCGTAAGCCTCCAGCCGGGTCGTCCACTCCGAAACCAGGTCACAGGTCAGTCGCGTCGATGGCCTGTCCGTCATGATGCCCGTCCTACGCACTGGGCGTCCGCCGCCTGGGCAGCACGACGAGCGAAGCGAAGAAGAAGCAGAGCGCGCCGATGAACGTCCCCACCGTCGCCACTGTGGCGTCGACCGTCACCCCGTCGGGGGTGATGTAGGCGCCCACGGCCGACACGCCGAATGCCACGCACCCGATCCAGTTGATCTGCACCGACCACCAGTCGGCGCGCCGGGGTGCCCAGTTCGTCCCTGTCGCACGGTAGTAGGCGATGTACGCGACTGCGCCGCTGACCAAGAAGGCCAATGACCCGCCGGCGTCGGGGCTCCATACGAGATGGCGCTGAGAAGGGATCGAGTGGGCGGCTATGGCGGCTGTTGTGCTCACATTGAAGAGCACTGTGCCGAGCGATTGGGATGCAGCGGTCAACCACTCGGCTCGCACCATCCGGCCCGTCCCGTACGTCACCGGCGCGGTGCGGTCGCCGCTGCGCAACAACTGGATCAAGCCGGCGGTGGTGAAGAACCATGCGCCGATGAAGTAGCAGATGTTCGACGCCGCGGCACCGGCCCACTGTCCGAAGCCCGGAGCCGACCCCAGTGCGAACAATGCCGAGCCGATCATGAAGCCCCAGCACTGCTTCCGCAAGGTCGGGGCTAGCGCCGCACCGATCCGGTCGGCGCCGGCATCCGCAATACTCATCCCAACTCCCGTTTCGAACTGTCTGACCGGGGCGACGGACACGTCGCCCCGGCGGCGACCTCAGTGGTGGAAATGCGAGCCGGTTCCTTCCCGCGGCATCGGGGCGGAGAGGTTGTCGAGGAACGCGATCTCGCTCTCCATGTCGCGCAACAGCGCGTTCGCGAGGTCATGACTGAGACCTGCTCGAACGACGATCCGCTGCAGCGTCATGTCCGCGAGGTCGTCGGCCATCGGATACGCTGGAACCAACCACCCCTTCATCCGCAGCCGATCCGACAGATCGTAGAGCGTCCACTTGTCGGTGTAGCCGGACTTGAGTTGCCAGGCGAAGACGGGGATCGTGTCCCCCTTGCTCACGAGATCGAACGGGCCCATTGCTCCGATCGCACTCGAGAGGTGCTGCGCGACATCCAAAGAGCCCTGCTGCACCTGCCGGTAGCCCTCGCGGCCGAGGCGAAGGAAGTTGTAGTACTGCAACAGGACCTGTGCACCGGGGCGAGAGAAGTTGAGCGCGAGGGTCGGCATGTCGCCACCGAGATAGCTGCAGTGGAACACCATGCTCTCGGGCAGTGCCTCGACGTCGCGCCAGATGATCCATCCCAGACCGGGATAGACAAGGCCGTACTTGTGGCCGGAGGTGTTGATGGAGACCACTCGAGGAACACGGAAGTCCCACTCGAGATCCGGCTGGCAGAACGGGGCGATCATCGCGCCGGATGCGCCGTCGACGTGGATCTTGATGTCCAGGCCGGTCTTGTCCTGGATCTCGTCGAGCTTCGCGGAGATCTCCTTGACCGGCTCGTAGAGACCGTTGTAGGTGACACCCATGATCGCAACGACGCCGATGGTGTTCTCGTCGACGTACTTGTCCAGGTCGTGTCCGTCGAGGACGATGTGTTCGTCGCTGACCGGTACCCATCGCGGCTCGACCTCGAAGTAGTTCAGGAACTTCTCCCAGCACACCTGAACGGCCGTGGACAGCACGAGGTTCGGCTTGTCGATCGGCTTGCCCTCGGCCTTGCGCCGGGCCTGCCAGTGGCGTTTGAGAGCGAGGCCGCCGAGCATCGCGGCTTCCGAGGAACCGATGGTCGATGTCCCGATCGAGTTCTCGACGTCCGGAACATGCCACAGATCGGCGAGGATCTTCCAGCACCGATCCTCGATCGCCGCGGTCTGCGGGTACTCGTCCTTGTCGATCATGTTCTTGTCGTAGGTCTCTGCGTACAGCTGCCTGGCTTCGTCGTCCATCCAGGTCGAGACGAAGGTCGCGAGGTTCAGCCGTGCATTTCCGTCGAGCATCGCCTCGTCGTGCACGATCTGGTAGGCGGTCTCCGGCAGACTCATGTCTTCCGGGATGGTGAACTTCGGAAGCTCGGTGGCTTCACCTGGACGGACGAAAACCGGGTTCAGAGTGAGACTGTCGCCGATATTCGTCGTGTGACGTGCATTGGTGTGCTTGCGCTTGGACATGGAAACTCTCCTCGTCAAAGATCAGGGGTCACTTCAGCGGGTATGCGTTGCTCGTCGTGTCGGATATGGCTGTCGCGCGGCCTCCTACACCTCGACCGGCGGATACAGCCGATCCATGTTGTATTGCCGGTTGCGGCGGGCCGCCCAGGTCGAGACCGCGAGACAGGCGGCGGTCAGAAGAACCAGGACGGTCAGCGCGATCCAGAAGCGATGGTCGATCCCGCCGAGCGTGAGCTGTCTGAGTCCGGTGACCGTGTATGTCATCGGATCGACCCAGTGGATGTACTGGAACGGTTTCGTCGTCGTCGGGACCGGATATATCCCTCCCGCAGACGTCAGCATTATCATCAGGAATGCCAACGTGACGACCCTACCCACTGCCGGCCCGAAAAGGGCATTGAACATCTGGATCATGGCCAGGAACACTGCGACCATCAACAACATGAAGCCGAAGGTGGCCACGGGGTACATCGGGCGCAGTCCTACTGCGAAGACGACGACCAGGTAAAGTATCGCGGCTTGGAGTACGCCGACGAAGAACGTTGGCGCATAGGAGGCCAGGACCACACGTAGTGAGCTGAGCCCCTGCGCAATCGGCCTCGACTGGAGCGGAGTGAACAGCATCCAGGCGATGATGCTTCCGACGAACAACGCCAATCCGAAGAAGAACGGCGTGAACCCGGTGCCGAAGGTCTTCGCCTCGTTGAGAGTGTTCTCCGTCAGCGCCACAGGTTTGGAGAGGGCGTCGGCCAGAGCGTTGCGTTGCTCACCTGACCATTGCGGGACCGCCTTGACTCCCTCGTCGACCTGAGTTGCGAGTTCCTGCGTACCCGAAGCCAGCTGTGTGGTGCCCGCCGCCAACTGATCGGCGCCATCACTGAGCTCGACGAGTCCTGAGCTGAGTTGATCTGCACCCGAGCTCAGTTCGTCGGCGGCGCCGCGCGCGGCGAGGATGTCCGAGCGCAGTCCACCGTTCTCCAGCAAGGCCATGGCCGTACGGGCCGGACTCTGCGGGTTGCCGAGTTGTTGTGACAGCGTCTTCGAGTCCTCGCGTACCCGGCTGATCGTATTGTCCGCGTTCGGTCCCAAGCCCTCGGTGGCCAGGAACTGCACCGCAGGTGTCAAGGTGTCGGCCAGCCGGCGGACGTTGGGATCAGAGTTCGCCCGTAGTTGTTCGACCACTCCGGAAACCAAACGGCTGGCCTGTGACTGAGTAGACGCGGCGGCCGAGAGCTGGGCGTCGAGTGTGGAGGCGTCGGAACCGAGGCGCTGAACCACGCTGTTGAGCTGGTTGGCGTCGAGGCCGGCGCCGCCGGATCGATCGAGGATGTTGAGAATGGGGTCGGTCGCCGAGGTGACCGCGTTGTCGAGTTGGGTGAGTCCACCCGCCAGTTCACCGGCCCCGTTGCGGGCCGTCACCAGATTGGTTGCCAGCTCCTGGGCACCGTTGTTGGCTGTCTCCATTCCGGCATTGAGTTCATTCACGCCGTCCTGCGCCTGCTTCAGTTTCGGCATGAGGCCGCTCACATCGTTGAGCACGATGTCGAACGTTTGCGCGCCGACCTGAGCGCCGACCTGGTTGACCACCTGCTCGGCCGCATCCTGCCCCATGACGGTCGAGAGATAGTTGTTGGCGTCGTTGTAGGTGAAGATCAGTTCAGCCGAACGGGGATCGGACCCGGTGGGTGATGCGACGGCCTCGCTGAAGTCTTCGGGAAGAGTGATGGAGAAGTAGTACTTCCCATGCTCCACACCATCTCTGGCGTCATCGGCCGAGACGGGATGCAGGTCCAGTTGCTTCGAATCGATCAGGCCCTGCGCAACCTGATCGCCTGCCTTGAGCGGTTCGCCCTCAACTGTGGTGCCGCGATCAGAGTTGACCAGGGCCACCGGGATCTTGTTCACCGCGTCGAAGGGATTCCAGAATGCCCACAGATAGAGAGCACCGTAGAGCAGCGGCATGAGGATGATGACGGCCAAAGCGAGTCGGGGCATGCGGCCCCGGTAGTAGCGTTTGAAATCGCTGCCCGGCGAGAATGCGGCAAGCATGTCAGATCCGATCGTGTTGTTCGAGCTGGACGAACTCGTCGTCTGTCAGGTTGTGAACGTCGACAACGTCCCGGACACCGTTGAGCCGGGCCCCGTTGACATCTGCGGTGATCACCGTCTGGTCACGTCCCAGGTCGACCAGGCGGGAGAGAAGTTTGTCGGCGCTCTCGATGCGAGTCAGCCGATCGACACCACCGACCACCAACAGCGGCGGCCGACGAATGTTCGCCATCGCGATTCGGAACAGCGCTGCGGTGAGCTCGGGGAGTTCTTCGACGTAGTCCTCCATCGCGGGCAACGCGAAGTTGCCGAAGACCGGCCCACACAGTCGCTCGAGGTCCTCCTGCCGTGACGGACGAACCCACCGGTACCAGGGCGCGGCCCACCGGATCTGTTCGGTCACAACATCACTGACTCGAATCGTCTGATCGATACCATCGACCTCGTCGATGTCGGCGATCGCGGCCTGCGAGAACAGATGGTGGGCATCGTTGGCGCGGCCAAACGCCGTCAGGGTGCCGGTGGACGGCCGCATGCGTCCGGCCAACGTGAGGAGCAGCGCGGTACGACCTCGCCCACCCGACCCCGCAAGCACTGTGACTCCGCCGGCGCGGACAGAAAGACTCGTGGGGCCGAATATGCGACCCCATGACGCCCGCACCCCGATCTCTTCGGCGTGCAGCAGCACATCACCTTCGTCGGCGATCGGTGCGATCTCCGTGGTGATCTCATTGCTGAACGAATTGTCGTCGGGCATCGTCTGTTCCCGTCGTCGGTGCCTGGCGGTCCGCGCCGCACGGCAAATCGAATGAATGGCGTTATCGACTCGGCGGGTTCAGTGGGCTGAACCTACCGACTGCGACTCTGTGATGATTGGTTACGGGTGCAGGGAAGGATCTCGTCTTACTCGGACCTGCGTCAGGTTGGTATCGGCGAACAAAAAGAAACTATGCGACGCCGAGACTGGGCCGCTCCCACTTCAGCGCATTGTCGGTGCCGATGTTCAGGTGCACCGTGCAGACGGACCGGCGACGAACGCGTCAGATGTCGCAGTGGATGACCTGTCGAACATGCCATCAAGGCATGCGGCCTTGCGGAATGCGGTCCTGCGGGGATCAGGCGTGAAACTCATGGTGGAGAATCTAGCGCGAGCAAACGAAAGTTGTCGACCGCGGCCGAACCGTGGTGACACTTCGACCGGCCGGTCGAAGTGACTGCAGGAGAACGCGATATAGCTGCCGGAAAGCTCGCTGCGGGGACGGTCGGCGCAGTAGAATACCGCAGCGGCGTTGTTTGTGTCCAGATTTTCGGTCGGTCGTTGCGTATATGTGGAAAAGTGCGTGCCTTTCCGCACTTTCGGGTGGCGCGAAAGGCCCTGGCCGTCCCTGATTGTGGGCACAGAATTTTCATCTGGATGGCACTTTTCTGCACTTTGTTGGCGCAGCGGTAGGGCGCGAGCGAGGAAGTGGGGTAAGAGTCGCTGTGCGGGGCAGCCGGCTGCGGCAGGAATGGGCATGGAATTGTCGGCCGCCGGTGGGGTTGGCGAGTTCGATCAGCGGTGTGCTCGGCGATACCAGGTGTTTATCGGGTGTTCAGCAGCTTCCATGTCGTCGGCCAGTGTTGGCGGGTGATGAAAGGGGCGATCACGCTGGCGATCATCATGGAGATCGCGATGCTCAGCACGGAGAGCGCGGCGTTTGTGCCCAGACTGTCGAGTTGGTGATCGGCGGTGATGGCGCCGCTGACCGCCACGAATCCCATCGATCCGGGAACGATGAGCCAGAAGGACGGCAAGAACACCGCAAGCACGCTCGGTCGGCCCTTCGCATACGCGTTGATCGTCCACGCCACGAGCAGCGCGGTCCCGATGGCCACGCCACCGGCGAACGCCGACGAGATCGCATTCACCAGAAAGTGATTGAGCCAGAAGGTGCCGACAGTCAGAGCGAGCACCCACAGCCACAACCGCCGTGGCGTGCAGAAGTACAGCATCGTGCCGAGACCGAAGATCGGTGCAGCCGGCCATAGCACCCACGATGGTGCCTGCGAACTCGTCAGGTCCTGTAGGTCTGCTGACGTGAGTCCGACGATGTCGATCGCCAACGCCAATCCGAACGCCATGGACAGCAGAACGACGAGCGAATAGGCCAGACGTGTTGTGCCCGCGATCATGTCACCCGCGGTGATCTCGATCAGAGCGGTGGCCAGTGCTGCCCCGGGGATCAATGTCACGACCGGTATCACCGCCAGTCGAACCGGATCCGGCAATCCACCATGGACCGCCCACAACGTGATCACAAGCGCAGACAGAAAGGTCAACAGCACCGGCATCAATGCCGCCAGCGCGCCTTTGACGTTGGACCACAGCAGGATCGTCGCCGCCGGTATCGACACCAGTACCGCGGCAACGGTAGCCGCGGCACTCATCCGGAAGCAGAAGGCGAAGCCCAGCGCCATCAGCGCGTACCCGACGCCGCGGACGAGCGGATTCACCGGCGGCCGCGAATCGGCGATCGCACCGAACTCATCGATGGCCTGGCCGATCGGCACACCGGCCTCCCGCAGGCGGTGCACCAGTGCCTCGGCTTCGGCGATCTGGTCGAAGCGGTACATCGAACCCGTGTTGGCCATCCGCACCCGGCCGGCCGACTCGTCGAGCGCGATGATGTAGTTGGCGAACACCTGGGTCGCGATGTCGTGACCGTAGGCCGTACAGATGTCGTGAATCACCTGGGTGATCCGCGGGACCGGATACGACGATCTGTTGAGAGCGTTGCCGACCTCGACGATGAGGGTCAGCATCTCCGCGGTGTCTGGGCTGTCTCCGTGCTCGGCAATGTGGTCTGACGTCATCGGGTCAGATCGAGAAACCGCCGCGGTTGATCGCCGACTTGCCCTCCTTGAGGACCAGCAGGATGTTGTCGTGGTCGGTGAGGGAATCGATGTCGGCGAGCGGGTCACCCTTCACGACGACGATGTCGGCGAGTTTGCCCGCTTCCAGGGTGCCCAACGTGTCGTCGACGCCGCACAGCTCGGCGGAGGTCTTGGTGGCCGCGACGAGCGCCTGCATCGGGCTCATGCCGCCGAATTTCACCAGGCAACCGAGTTCGCCGAGGTTGTCGCCATGATCGGGGACCAGCCCGGCGTCGGTGCCGACGGCGACCTTGATCCCGGCTTCCACCGACGCCTGGATCGACTCGTGGGCGAGCGCGTGCCACTTGGTGCTTTTGGCGACGGCCTGCGGGGTCGCAGTGTCGGGCTTGAGCGTCTCGATCAGCGTCGGAACCAGGAACTGTCCGCGCTGGACCATCTCGGTGCGCAATTCGTCGGTCAATGCGTAACCGTGCTCGATGCTGTGTGCGCCGCCCTGCACAGCGGCTTGGATGCCGGCGAGGCCGATGGCGTGGGCGGCCACCTTACGGCCTCCGTAGTTGGCGGCCTCCTCGACGAGCGCCGCGACGATCTCGGTGCGGGCACCAAGCCAGTCCGGGTCATCACTGGGGGAGGTGACGCCGCCACTGGAGGCGACCTTCAGCAGGTCGACGCCGTCGCGCAGGAGTGCGCGGGCGTGACGGCGTGCCTCGTCGACCGAGTCGACGATGAGTCCGCCGATCAGCCCGGTGCCATCGAGTCCGGACGGGATGTGGAAGTCGGCGTGGCCGCCGGTCTGACTGAACATTTTGTCCGCGACCAGCAGCCGCGGTCCTTCGATGATCCCGTGGGCGACCGCGTCGCGGACCCCGACGTCGACACCCATCAGGTCGCGGACCGTGGTGACGCCGGCACCGATGGTGGCGGTGAGGCGGTCCAGGATCTCGAAGTAGCGGTAGGACTGGGGGACCATCGCGGCCATGATCGGCGAGCCCTTGGTGCCGGGCAGCGACAGGTGGACGTGGCAGTCGAAGAAGCCGGGGGTGACGGTGTTCCCGCCGACGTCGATGCGGATGGGTGTGGTCGACTCGTCGACCTGTGGGGCGCTCGAATTGCTTCCGGCGTAGGTGATCTTCCCGTCGTCGATGACAACAACAGCGTCGGAGACGGGATCGGCTCCGGTGCCGTCGATGAGCCGGGCGTTGTGCAGGATTAGTGTCGTCACACCATCGGTGTACGCGATCGATGCAGAGATCTCAGCATCCGACGACACATTTCCGCCCGGTAGCCGATATCTGGCACAAAACAGACGTTCGTCGGCGCCGATCGACCGTCTGGGCGCCGGCCCCGAGCCGGCCGAACCTCGTCCGACCGAGGAGCTGCACCGGACGGCAGCGGCCCCCGGTCTGGGGCGAGCATGCGCCTCGTCTCGCGAGCCCACTTCTGCTCCTGCGAGTCCTCATCCGCTCGCGGGCGCCGAAATCCACTCGCGGACCGTTTGGCTTCTATCGGAGGAGGTCGGGGCTCACACTTTCGCCGGCTGCGGCTCCCACAGGTCGGGGTCGACCTTGTTCTCCAGCGGGATCTCTCGGATGGCGGTGCCCTCGACGTCGACGTTGGGCAGGATCTTGTCCAGCCACTTCGGTAGCTTCCAGGCGGTGTCGCCGAGCAGGGTTATCACTGCCGGTACGACGATCATCCGGATGATGAACGCGTCGAAGAACACCGCTGCGGCCAGCGCGAAACCCATCATCTTGGCGATGGTGTCGGGGGCGAGCATGAACGCCGCGAACACCGAGATCATGATGACCGCTGCCGAGGCCACGACGCGGGCACCGTGCTGGTAGCCGATGATCACCGAGTCCTTCGCCGACACCCCGTGCACGTATTCCTCGCGCATGCGGGTCACCAGGAACACCTGGTAGTCCATCGCGAGACCGAACACCACACCGACGAGGAAGATCGGCAGGAACGAGATGATCGGTTTGGTGTGGTCGATGATCCCGAAGTCGCCCTCCTGGAAGATCGCGACCGTCGCACCGAAGGTGGCGCACACCGAGAACAGGAAGCCGACGGTCGCGATCAGCGGCACCAGTAGCGAGCGGAACACGACCGTCAGGATGATGAACGCCAGGCCCACCACCACGATCAGGAAGGGGATCAGCGCCGAGCTGAGCTTGTCGGAGATGTCGGACATGATCGCGGTCTGACCGCCGACGTTGACCGTCGCACCGCCCGGATCTGTCGCGGCGAAATCGCGGATCTGCTCCATCAGCTCGTGAGTGGCCGGACCGCTCGGTGACTGCTCCGGCGTCACCGAGATCAACGCGGCAGTCGCACCCGACTGGGTGTCGGCCGGATTCTGGCCGTTGCCGACCCACGTGATCTGCGCCGGGTTGGCGACATTGTCGAGGGTCTTGACGTGCGCCACCACCTCGGCGGCGGCCGGGGCGACGTCGCCACCCTGGGCGTCGCTCACGGTCACCAACAGGGGCCCGTTGATCCCCTCACCGAATCCCCGCTGCAGCAACTGGGTGGCTTCGTACTCGCTGTCGGTGGTGGACTCCATGCCCAGTTCCATCTTCGTCATCGGGATCGCGGCGATGGCCAACAAGACCAGCCCGATGATGGCCACCGGCAGCGGATAGCGAGTGATGAACCGGGCGAACCGCAGACCGTTGGACGGCTGCGAGTCGGGCTCGTCGCCGTGCCGGACGCCGGGGATGCGGGGTGTGAACGCGAACCGGCCGAATGCACCGAGCAATGCCGGGATGAGCGTGATCGCCCCGAGCACGGCGATGAACACCGCCACCGCGGCCGCCACGCCCATCTGGGTGATGAACGGGATGCCGACCACGCCGAGCGCAGCGACGGCCACCATCACCGTCAGACCGGCGAACACCACCGCCGACCCCGCAGTGCCCACGGCCCGCCCGGCGGACGCCTCCCGATTGCCGTCGAGATTGAGCTCCGAGCGGTAGCGCGACACGATGAACAGCGCGTAGTCGATGGACACCGCGATGCCCAGCATCGTGATGATCGTCGTCGCGCTCTGCTGCACGTTGATGATCTCGGCGCTCAAGGTGACCAGCAGCATGGTGATGCCGACACCGAGAATGCCGGTGACGATCGGGATGAACGCGGCGATCAATGCGCCGAACGCGACGATCATGATGATGAAGGCGACGGCGAAACCGAGCAGTTCCGAGGTGCCGCCGGCCTCGAAGACCTGCATCAGCGATCCGGTGCCCTCCACCTGCAGGCCATCGCCGCGGTGTTCGGCCAGCAGCTCCTTGAACTGCTCCATCTCGGCCGGCGTCAGGTCCTGCATGGGGATGTTCTGGCTGATCTGGATCAGACCGACCCTGCCGTCGTCGCCGAGCACCGCAGCCGCCATGGCGGGGTCCTGTTCGGCGACGGTGACCGGGTTGGCGACGGTTTGCGGGTCGATCACCTCGGGCAGCTCACGCGCATCGGCCACCAACGCGTCGATCTGCTGCATGTGATTGGCCAAGCCGTCTTCGGCGGCGATGAGGATGCTGGTCGAGGCTTCCATCTGCCGCTCGTTGATGGCGGGGAAGTCCTCCTTCATCACCGTCATCGCCCGATCGGAGTCGGTGCCGGGCAGTTCGAAGTCGGTGGCGAACTTCGGCTGCACCGCACCGACGATCGCGCCGAATGCGATCAGCACGGCGAGCCATGCGCCGATCACCGACCACTTGTGTCGAAATGTGAAACGGCCGAGCCGGTACAACCACAACGCCACGGTCAGAACCTCCCCTTGGATGTGAGGGTCAGGGTAGTCGGCGGAGCGGACACGGCGATGTGACCACGGGCACACCAGGGCGCTGCCCGATTCCTATGATGAGCCCATGATCGTCGTCCTTCGTCAGGAGTGCCACCGTGACCGATGAGACCACTGCGCCGACGGGCGTGGGCCGGGCCCGGCAGAACGAGATCTACACCGAGGGAATCCACGGTCGTCGGCCCCGGGTGCCGACCGATCACGCCGAACTCGAGCGCCGGGCGCAGCGGGTGATGTCGAAGCGGGCGTGGGCCTACATTGCCGGGGGAGCCGGCGAAGGGGCGACCATGACGGGCAACCGGGCGGCCTTGGATCGGTGGGCGATCGTGCCCCGGGTGCTGCGCGACGTGTCGTCGCGCTCGTTGCAGACGGAACTGTTCGGACGGACGCTACCGGCTCCGGTGCTGTTCTCCCCGGTCGGCGCGGGTGCACTCGCGGCCCGCGAGGCCGACGTGCACATCGGCCATGCGGCCGCGGAACTCGGGGTGCCCTACATCTTCTCCAACCAGGGCAGCGCGCCGATGGAGCGGGTGGCCGCGGAGATGGACCGGGTGCGGCCGGGCGCGCCGCGTTGGTTTCAGCTGTATTGGTCTACCGACGACGACCTCGTGGACAGTCTGCTGGCGCGCGCGGAGAAGATGGGGGCCGACGCCGTGGCGGTCACCCTCGACACCACCATGCTGGGGTGGCGGCCGCAGGACCTGAATATCGGGTCGTTGCCGTTTGCGCGCGGTGAGGGGATCGACCAGTACACGTCGGACCCGAGGTTCACCGAAATCGTCGCCGATCGGGTCAGGGCCGCGGTGGGGGAGCGTCCGGAGATCTCGCTCGGCGCGATCAAGACCTTGTTATCCATCGCGCGGAACTCGCCGGGACGCCTGCTGAAGAATCTGACGGCGCCTGAGCCGCGGACCGCGGTGCAGACCTTCCTCGACATCTATTCGCGGCCGTCGCTGAATTGGGATGACATCGCCGGGCTCCGGGATCGGACGTCGCTACCCATCGTTCTCAAGGGGGTGCTGCACCCCGACGATGCGCGCCGGGCGATCGATGTCGGGGTCGACGGGATCATCGTCTCGAACCATGGTGGCCGTCAGGTGGATGGTGCGATCGGGTCGATCGACGCCCTGGCCGCCATCGCGCCGGTGGTCGACGGCCGGATGAGGGTGCTGGTGGACTCCGGAATTCACACCGGCGCCGACGTGTTCAAGGCGCTCGCGCTCGGCGCGGACGCCGCGTGCATCGGCCGCCCGCACATGTACGGGCTGGCGCTCGCCGGCGCCGACGGTGCGCGGGATGTGGTCGCCAACATCATCGCCGAACTCGACCTCACCCTCGGCCTGTCGGGCCACACCTCCGTCGCCGACATCACTCGCGAAGCGCTACAGCAGATTTCGTAGTACGAACACGCGAAATTCGCATGTTCGTACTACGAAATCGCCGGGAGGTCAGACCAGCGGGCGTCCGGTGCGGATGCGCCAGCGGACATCCCACAGGAAGAAGTTGAAGGGGAACTCGCGCAACACCTTCGGCAGGTGATCACTGATGGCCTTGGCGGCCTTGTTGTGCGCGTTGAAGACCCGACGCTTCCACGGCGTGAACTCGAGTCCCATCTTGTCGCGGAAGTTCTCCGGCAGGAAACCGATGGTCAGCAACTCGAACCACCAGCCGAACAGGAAGCTGAACCAGCGCGGCATGAACTCGGCCCGCACGATGGAGATGAGCATGTCGCGGATGACGGGATCGATCTCGAAGGTTTCCACGGTCTCGTCCCAGTAGGTCTGGAAATCCGCGCGGGTGGCCGGCCACATCTCACGCGGGACCTGCAGCGTGGTGCCCAGCACGGCGCCGTTCTGGTAGGCCTCCTCGGTGATGTCGGCGGGATCGCCGTAGAAGTACTGCATGTCCTCCCACCCCTTGTAGAGGCAGGCGGCCACCCAGAGCTGCAGCTTGGGATCGAACGCGTTGTACTTGACCGGGCTGTCTTCGGTGGAGCGGACCTGTGCGTGCGCCTTGCCCACGGCCTTGCGGTACAGGCGCCGATCCTTCGGCGTGCCCATCACGGCGACGGCAAGGTAGCTCAGGGTGGTGCGGGTGCGCTTGATGGGATGCTTGAAGAGGTTGCCGCTGTCCACGCGGCTCTCGTAGACGCCGTATCCCACTGCGGGCATCGCGAGCTGCATGATGACGTTGGCAGGTCCGGCGAGGGCCGAGATGCCCTTCATCTCGTTCTGGCGCGTCGGCAGCGCGTCGAGCTCACCACGGGTCATCCGCGCCTGCGGCGGGATGTACTCGGTATCCGGGTCGACCGCGGCGAAGGCGGGTGGCAGGTCGATGTCATCGACGAGTGGTTCGGTGCTCATTGAAACCCCCTGTTCGAGCCGCCATCTGACTACGGCTGTTGTCTTTTTCATTGGACATTGTCAAGCTGGTCGATGTCAAGCGCCGACGGCGCCGGTGACGACAGTGTCAAGATGGGTGGGTGGCGAGTACATCCGGTGAGACGAAACCTGCCGACGCTTCCGCAGGTGAGAACCTGCGCGCTTACGGTGGCGAAGACGGAGGCATCCGGGTGGCCCGACGGCGGGCGACACTGATCGACGCCGCGCTGGAATTGCTGGGTGCCTCGGACGGCGGCTCCATCACCGTCCGCGGGGTCTGCCGGGAGGCCGGCCTCACCACCCGCTACTTCTATGAGAGTTTCGATTCGATCGAAGCGCTGGTCGCCGCGACGTTCGACGGTGTCATCGGGGAGATCGCCGAGCTGGGAGTGGCCGCATTCGATTCCGGCGACGATGTCGAGGGCAAGGTCCGTGCTGCCGTCGGGGCCATCGTCGCGGTCATCGACGAGGACCGGCGTAAGGGTCGACTGTTGTTCTCGCAGGCGCTGCTGAGTCCGACGATCGCGGCCAAGCGGATGGAATCCACCGAGATCTTCGCCGCGCTCACCGTGCAGTCGGCGTCGGGCGTGGTCGAGTTCAAGTCGCGTCCAAGGGGGATCGCCGCGGCGCACTTCCAGGTCGGTGGACTCGGACGCGTCCTCGCGGCCTGGCTGGAAGGGCATCTCGACCTCGATCGGGAGGGTGTTGTCGACGTCAGCGTGGGGTTGATGATGGCGCTGGCCGACGGTGTGGCGCGCTTCGACTAGTGCCGGATGCGGGCCGCGGGACCGGCTACGACTATGTTGGACCTCATGACTAGCGGGACCGGCGACACCGATGTGCGTCCGGAGTCCCTGGGCCAATGGCGCGACTACGGCGAGTCGACGCTGCCCGTGCCGCTGGCGGCCGCGCTCGCGGCATTCGCCGAGCATGGGTACCACGGGACGTCGGTCCGCGAGATCGCTGCACGTGCCAACCTCTCGGTGCCGGGGCTCTATCACCACTACCCGTCCAAGCAATCCCTGCTCCAGGGTCTGCTCGAACGCACGATGACCGATCTGCTGCACCGTTCCGAGGTGGCCATCGCCGAGGCCGGCGACCGGCCCGTCGACCAGTTCGATGCCGTCGTCGAATCGTTGTTGCGGTTCCACATGTACCGCCGCGAGCAGGCGTTCGTGGGCTCTACGGAGATTCGCAGCCTCGACGACGGCTACAAACCCACCTACATCGGCCACCGCGACCGGCAGCAGCACATGGTCGACGAGATCGTGTTCGCCGGCGTCGAGGCGGGCGACTTCGCGACGCCCTACCCCAAGGACGCCGCCCGCGCCGTCGCCACCATGTGTGTCGGAGTCTCGACCTGGTTCAAGCTCGACGGCGAACTCGGGGCCGACGAACTCATCGCGCGCAACCTGGAACTGGCCCGCGCGCTGGTCGGCTATCGAGCCGACGGCGCCGTCTGATCTCCCCGGGTTGACCTGAGCCCCATCACCTGGCAAGGTGTCGATCGCCGAACGATCGCTCGGTCGGTGCCACCCGGTGAGGAGATGCGATGTCCGTTGACCTGCGTTACGACGACGATGTGACCGAAGTCGTGGAGAAGACGACCCGGTTCGTCCGCGACTACGTCCTGCCCCTGGAGAACGAGCACCGCGGGGACATCAACGCCGCCGGCGGCGACGATCTCCGACGGGAGATGAATGCCAAGGCCAAGGCCGAGGGCATCTTTGCGCCGCACGCACCGGTGCAGTTCGGCGGGCTCGGCCTCAACATGTCCGATCGGGCGCCGGTGTTCGCCGCTGCAGGCTATTCCACTTTCGGGCCGATCGCCCTGCACATCGGCGCCCCCGACGAGGGCAATGTGCACATGCTGGCGCACATCGCCAGCGACGAGCAGAAGCA
This sequence comes from Gordonia tangerina, assembly GCF_021556435.1. Taxonomy (GTDB): domain Bacteria; phylum Actinomycetota; class Actinomycetes; order Mycobacteriales; family Mycobacteriaceae; genus Gordonia; species Gordonia tangerina. The sequence goes on along the minus strand of NZ_JAKGCU010000004.1, from coordinate 90,282 downwards.
GAAGTATCTCGCGCCACTGGCCGCCGGTGACGTGCGGTCGGCCTTCGCCATGACCGAGCCGTCACCGGGGGCGGGTTCGGACCCCAATGCGTTGAGCACCGCGGCGGTGAAGGTCGACGGCGGATGGAAGATCAACGGCGAGAAGCGGTTCATCACCGGTGCAGAGGGGGCCGGCTTCTTCATCATCATGGCCCGCACCGCCGGTGCACCCGGTGATCGGGGCGGCGCCACCATGTTCCTGGCCCCCGCCGATACCCCGGGCATCTCGGTGGACCGCCACATCGTCACCACCGACCGGTCGATGATCGGTGGACACTGTGAGGTCAGCTTCACCGATGTGTTCGTGCCCGATGAGGACATCCTCGGCGAGGTCGACGAAGGATACCGGTATGCGCAGGTGCGCCTCGGCCCGGCGCGGATGACCCACGTCATGCGGTGGTTCGGCTCCGCGCAACGCTGCCACGACGTCGCCGTCGACTACGTCTCCAAGCGTGAAGGCTTCGGCGGCAAGCTCGGTGACCTCGGCATGATCCAACAGATGGTGGCCGACAACGAGATCGACCTCGCCGCCAGCATGGCGTTGCTGGTCAAGGCATGCCACGAACTTGACGCCGGCAGCCACGCCTCCAACGAGACGTCCATCGCGAAAACCTTTGCCGCCGAAGCATACACCCGTATCGCCGACCGCAGCATGCAGATGTGTGGCGGCCTCGGCGTGTCCGAGGACCTGCCGATCGCCCGACTGCAGCAGGAGTTGCGGCCGTTCCGCATCTACGACGGACCCTCGGAGGTACATCGCTGGGCGATCGCACGGCGCGCCATCGGCCGGGCGAAGAAGGCCGCCCAGGCGGTGGCCGGCCGATGAGCGAGCATCCTGCGCTGGATTCCACGCTGCTGCGCGACTTCCTGGTCCGCGAAGGCGTCGGGGTCGTCGGCGACCTTCGGGTGGACCTGATAAGCGGCGGCAAGTCCAACCTCACCTTCAGTGTGCGCGACGACGAATCGCATTGGGTGGTGCGGCGTCCGCCGACGAGTGGGCTCACCCCCTCGGCGCATGACATGAACCGGGAATGGGCGGTTACGAGCGCGCTGCAATCCACCGACGTGCCGGTGGCGCCCGCCGTGGCCATTGACTCCGACGGCGAGGTGCTGGGAGCGCCGTTCACAGTGGTGGAGTTCGTCGACGGCCGGATCATCCGCACCGACGACGATCTGACGGCGCTGTCCGACGATGAGATCGACCGCAACGTCGACGGTTTGGTCGACACCCTGGTGCGGCTGCACGCCGTCGACTTCCGGGCCGTCGGTCTCGGTGATTTCGGTCGACCCGACGGGTTCGCGGCCCGACAGGTGAAGCTCTGGGCGCGGCAATGGGGGCACGTCAAGACACGCGACCTCGACGATGTGGACCGGCTGGTCGCGGAGTTGAGCGAGCGGATCCCGGCCGAGGCCGACACCACGATCGTGCATGGAGACTACCGCGTCGACAACACCATCCTGTCCGCCGACGACCCGGGAACTGTTCGGGCAGTGGTGGACTGGGAGATGTCGACGCTGGGTGACCCGCTGACCGACATCGCACTGATGTGTGTGTACCGCCGCAAGGGGTTTGACCGCGTCGTCGGGTTCGACGCAGCCTGGACCAGCGACCGGTATCCCTCCGCCGACGACATGGCGCAGCGCTACGCCACCCGTACCGGTGGCGACCTGGGTGACTGGGACTTCTATCTCGCGCTGGCGAATCTGAAGCTCGGCGTGATCGCCGAAGGCATCACCTATCGGGCACGAGCCGGTGCGGCATCCGACGGTGCGGACCGCGCGGCCGAGGCGACCGGCGATTTCATTTCGGCGGGTCTGAGCACATTGAGGGGGAAAAATCGTGTCTGACAACAAGGTTGCGCTGGTAACCGGCGCGTCGCGCGGTATCGGCGCGGCGATCGCGGAGCGGTTCGCCGCCGACGGATGGGATCTCACCATCAGTTCGCGCGGACGTGAGGCGCTCGAGCAGCGGGCCGGTGAACTCGGCGATCTGGGGGCCGGACGGGTCGAGGTGATCCCGGCGGACATGACCGACGCAGACGCGGTAGAAGGTCTGGCCGCGGCGCACCGTGAGGCATTCGGGCGTTGCGACGCGCTGGTCGTCAACGCCGGTATGGGACAGAAGGGGAAGGTCGCCGACCTTCCGGTGCGCAGGTTCGACCGGCTCTATCAGGTCAATGTGCGTGCGCCATACATCCTGTTGCAGTCGCTGGTGCCGGTCCTGCGGTCGACCGCCGAGATCGCCGGTGCGGCAAAGGTCATCGCGGTCGCCTCGATCACGGGTGTCTATCCGGAGCCGGAGTTGTCCGCCTACGGGGCGACGAAGGCGGCGCTGATCTCGCTGTGTGAGACCTTCAATCTCGAGGAGTCGGCCAACGGGGTCAGCGCCACCACCATCGCCCCGGGCTACGTGGACACCGACATGTCCGACTGGCTCAAAGACACGATCCCGGGCGAGGAGATGATCACCGTCGGCGACGTCGCCACCATCGCCCACTCGGTGACCCAGTTGTCGCGAAATGCTGTGCTGCCCAACGTCGTTTTGACGCGGCCGGGGGAGAACCTGCACCGGGCGTGACGGGGGTCTCGATACGCAGGGTCGTCTCCTTCGTCGCCGGTCCTGCTACTCGACCGGCGAGTGGAGCGCTCATCCGTGGACGCTCCCCTGCTGTTCGAGTGGGCGGGTTTCTCTTGCTGTTCGAGTGGACGAGCTTCCCCCGCTGTTCGAGTCGGCCGTTCCCCCGCTGTTCGAGTGGGCGGGTTTTTCCTCGCTGTTCGAGTGGACGAGCTTCCCCTCGCTGATCGAGTAGGTGACGAGCGCAGCGAGGAGCCGTATCGAGATCACCGGAACGTGGCGAGCCCACCCTCCCGGTCGGCGAGGTGGGCGTGTTCGTTGAACGACACCACCGAGACGCCGCTGCGTCCGACGATCAGTTTCGATACCGATGCATTGACCATGGTGCGAGACAATGCGGGCCACGCGCTCGGCGGAATCTCCCACAGTTGTGCCAGCCACTGCGTGATGGTGCCGGCCGACGACACCACCAGCACCGTCTGTTCTGAGCCAGCCAGCGCGGTGGCGCGTTCGGCGGCGGCGCGCACCCGCTTGGCGAAATCGGTGAAGGTCTCGCCGGTCCCGTGCTCACCGGTTCCGCTGATCCAGTCGGCCAGCCCCGCGTCGAGGCGCTGTTGATAGCTGCGGCCGTCGCGATACTCTTCGGCGCTGGTCGATCCCACCAGGGCGGGCAGGGCGTACTCGTTCCAATCAGGGTCGACCTCCGGGGTCGGCGCACCGGGGACTTGCGCGAGAACACCCGCCAGGGTCTGTGACTGTCGCGGCAGATCGCCGCTGAGCGCCGCGGTGATCGTATCGGTGAGACCGGACAGCAGGGTACCGGTGAGGCGCGCCTGCAGCTGTCCGGCGTCGGTGAGACCGCCCGGTCCGTTGACCGGCGGCTCGTCGGAGCCGTACACACCGTACGCATTCGGATCGGCCTGCCCATGCCGCACCAGATAGATCACGCCCATGGGTCACACCCTATGGCGTAGCGGCCGACGCCGATGAGTTCGGGCTGTTGCCGCGGTCTGCACCTGCAGGTCTGTCCGCGATCGAGGAGTGTCCGCTGTGTCGACGATGGTGTTCGTCAATCTGCCCGTAGCCGACGTGGCACGGTCACGCGCCTTTTTCACCCGTCTGGGCTTCCGGTTCGACGCGCTGTTCTGTGACGAGGGGACGGTGTGTTTCGCGGTCAACGACGGTTGTCGGGTGGTGCTGCATCGGGCACAACGCTTTGCCGGCTACGCCGCGGGTGCCCTCGCCGATCCGCGGTACGGACGGGAGACGGTGGTAGCGGTGTCGGCGACATCGCGCGCCGAGGTCGATCGGTACGCGGACGCGGCGTTGGCCCACGGCGGCACCCACCTCCGTGCCGCCGAGGACCTCGGGTTCCTGTACTGCCGGAGCTTCTGCGATCCCGACGGGCACGCCTGGGAGGTGCTGTGGATGGACCCGGCGCAGATCGCCGCGGGTCCGGATGAGGCCGCGGAGGTCTGCTGAGCAATACGGTCGGTGCGGGGGAGTCAGTGGAATGGGCTCGGAGACGTGCGCGCCGGCGCGTCGTACGGTGTCGGCGGCAGACCGAACCTGGCGAAATCCTCCTCCATCGTCGAGCTGAAGAACGCCACCGCGTATGCGACCGTGCCGTCCGCGCCGAGGTCGAGGACCTGCAACTGGAACGGACGATGCACGCCATCGGGCTCGCGCATGTAGAGCCCGAATGCGGGCTGTCCGTTGGCCACCGTCGGCAACAGGATCTGATCGCCGGGCCCCTCGGCGGGACAGTTGCGGGCGATGAGTTCGCCGATCGCCTCGGCCCCCTGATACCAACCGGTGAACGGGGGCATCTCCCAGATGGATTTGTCGGTGAACAGGTCGACGATCGCGTCTATGTCGTAGCGCTCGAACGCCGAGACGTACTTCGCGAGCAACTCGCGTTTGGTCGAGTCGTCGAGCACGCTCGGTGACTGGTCGGGCCCGGGTGTGTTCTTGAGCTGTTCCCGGGCACGCTGCAGCAGGCTGTTCACGGTCGCGGTGGTGACGCCGATGGTGTCGGCGACCTCGGCCGCTTTCCACTGCAGCACATCGCGCAGGATCAGCACCGCCCGCTGTCGCTCGGGGAGATGTTGCAGCGCGGCGATGAAGGCGAGTCGGATCGACTCGCGTGCACCGATCACATACGCCGGATCGGCATCGTCGCCCGGTGCGATCTCGTCGACCGTGCCGGCGAACGGCTCGAGCCAGGGGACCTCGTGGTCTTGTAGCAGGGTGTCGGTCGGGTCGAAGGCGTCCCCGCCGAGCCCCGACGGCATCGGGCGCCGCTGCTTGCTCTGCAGTGCCGTCAGGCAGGTATTCGTCGCGATCTTGTGCAGCCAGGTGCGCACCGAGGCCCGGCGGTCGAACTTGGCGTATCCGCGCCACGCCCTGATGTAGGTCTCCTGCAGGAGATCTTCGGCGTCGTGGTGCGAGCCCATCATGCGGTAGCAGTGCGCGAGGATCTCGCGCCGGTACGGCTCGAAGACACCGACAAAGTCGTCGTCGGGCGCGGTCTGGGTGGTCGCGGTGGACATGTGATCAAGATTACGGGACACCTCTGACAAGGTCAGCCTGTGAATGGATGACACATCGGATGGAACCGGGGACGAGGCTGATGCGTCCAAACCATGGCTGCGCGTTCCGGCCACACCGGTAGGGGACGCGCCGCGGCGGAGAATCCGTCGGGTCGGCGGTTGTGAGGGGGGCCGCCGACCCGCGCGGCGACCGCAAGTCGGGGGTTGGAATCACGCTGCGCGCAAGTGGTCGGCGCCGTAGCCCGCAGGCATATATTCGCCGGTGAACGCCCCTGCCGGCCAGCCACGTAGGGCGGTGATCCCCGGATGCGGCGGTTGCCGGTCGGCCTGCGCCGTTGCTAGCTTGATCGACATGACGCACGCCACCGCCCGACTCCCAGAGGTCACCCATGTGACCACCGCACTGGGCTGCCGGCTGCCGTTGGCACGTGTCCTGTGTTGTCGACGAATGCGCTGATCCGCTCATTCGCCCTGGGGCCGAAACGCCCACACTCTTCGTCGCACCCGAAGTCCGGCGCGCACAGACGCGCGGCCGGGCCGGATGTGGCACATTCGATGAGGACACACAGATGACCGCAACGCTCGACCACCGATCCACCGCGATCTCCCCTGCATCCGCCCGCACGGTTTCTGCCGCGCCGGTCGGCACCAGATCGGGACCGGCCCGGACGTCGCCGTCTCGCCGAGAGCGGGTTCGGAAGGGGGTCCCCGACATTCACGTCGCCACGCCACAATTGCAGCTGTCGTCGAAACCCGCTGCCCTCGTCCTGCGCACGGCGCGGCTGGCCGGCCCCGTCTTCCGCGACGAGGCCGCCGAGCAGACCGGTCTGAGCGTGTCGACGGTGAACCGGCAGGTCGGTGCCCTGCTCAAGGCCGGGTTACTGCGCGAACGGGCCGATCTCGCACCGGCCGGGGCCATCGGCCGACCGCGTTTACCGTTCGAACTCAACGTCGCCGACTTCCTGACCCTCGGCATCCACATCGGCTACAAGGTCACCTCGATCACCACCCACGACCTCTATCACCGGGTCGTCGGGGCGATCCAGATCGAAACGCCGGTCGCCGACACCCCCGCTGACGTCCTCATCGCCATCGGCCAGAGCGCTCGCCGCTTCCTGACCCGCTGGACGGGTCGTCGCGTGCTGTGGGCGGGTGTCGCCCTCGGCGGCCGGGTTGCTACCGGTGGACTCGTCGACCATCCACGACTGGGCTGGACTGCCGCCCCGGTGGGGCGGGTGATCGCCGAGACGGTTGGTCTGCCGGTGTCGGTGGCATCGCATGTGGAGGCGATGGCCTCGGCGGAACTGGTGGTCAATCCAGAACAGAAGAAGTCGAGCTTCCTGTACTTCTATGCCCGCGAGATGGTGGGTACCGCGTTCTGCGTCGACGGAACGGTCCACACGCCGGCCGCGGGGCCGCCGGTGATCGGGCATTTCCCGACCGGGCCGACCACCCTGCTCGACCCGGCGAAGACAGGGCAACTGGAGGCGGCTGCCAGCGACACCGGCGTGGTGACCGCGGCGCAGGCGCTGGGGTTGCGCGTCGTCGACATCGAGGGCGTGCACGACAGCGCCCGCAACGGTGATGCGACCGCGCGGGCGTTGCTGGAGGAACGAGCCGAGGTGCTGGGCCGCACGGTCGCGTTGATCGCCGACATCTTCAATCCCGACCACATCGTGCTCGGCGGGCAGGCGTTCACCGACTTTCCCGCGACACTGCCCACCGTGGCCAAAGCACTCAAGGCCACCTCGGTGGTCGCCAACCGGGATGTGCGCGTGTCGCATTCGGGGTCGACGGTGCAGCAGCAGGCCGCCGGTGCGGTGTCGCTGGATGCCATCTACGCAGACCCGCTGGAGGCGTTGGCCGTGACGGCGTGAGTGAGTCAGACGTTGCGGAAACCACAACGTCTGACTCACTCAACAGCTGGCTCAGTCGATGGTGCGCTTGTTGTAGGCGCGCAGCGCGAACGGTGCGAAGACGATCGTCAACGCGACCGACCAGATCAGTGTCGCCAACTCCGGGTTCTGCAGCGGCCACGGCTCGCCGGGGCCCGCGGCCGGCCCGTTGCCCCACAGCACGCGAAGCGCCTGCACGAGCGACGATATGGGGTTCCACTCGGCGATGGTCTGCAGCCAGGTCGGCATCGGGTCGGTGGGCACGAACGCGTTGGACAGGAACGTGATCGGGAACAGGGTGGTGAACATGAAACCGTTCACCGCCTCGACCGTCTTGAGCCACGATCCGACGAGGATGCCGAACCAGATCATCGCGAAGCCGAATATCAGCAGGAGCGCGAACGCCAGAACCGCGTCGACAAAACCATTGCGGATACGCCAGCCGATGGCCAAGCCGGTAACCGCCATCACCACGATGCCGATCGAGGAGTGCAGCAGACTCGCGATACTGCGCCCGATGATCACCGCGGAGCGGCGGATGGGCAGCGACCGGAACCGGTCGATGATGCCCTTCTCGAGGTCGGCGGTGATACCGGTGGAGACGATGAACGCGGTGAACACGATCGTCTGACCCATGATGCCGGGCAGCAGGAACTCTTTGTACGACGGTCCGCCGGTGTTGGTGATCGAGGCGCCGAACACGTAGGCGAACAGCAGCACGAACATGATCGGCTGGATGGTGACATCGGAGAGCATCTCCGGCATCCGCCGGGTGTGGATCATGTTGCGTTTGACCATGATCCAGGACTGCTGCCAGATGGTGGTCTGATGGATCTCCGGGCGCTGGGAGATGGCGCTGCCGGTGAACGCGGTGGTGGTCATGCGTTCTGCTCCTCTTCGGTGGAGGTTTCGTCTTCGGCGCGGTGGCCGGTGAGCGACAGGAACACGTCGTCGAGGCTGGGCCGGGCGAGGCCGAGATCGTCGACGGCGATGCCGCTCTCGTCGAACCAGCCGACGACCCGGGTGAGGTCGGCCAGCCCGTCGGCGGAGGTGGTTAGTTTGCGGGCACCCTCGTCGATGAAGACCTCACCGCCGGTCTTGCGGAGCAGCGCCTCGGCTGCCGGGATGTCGGAGGCGTCGGACACGGTCAGCACGAGGCTGGCCGCGCCGGCCTGTTCCTTGAGTTGCAGCGAAGTGCCCTGCGCGATGATGGTGCCCTTGTCGATCACCACGATGTTGTCCGCGAGATGATCGGCCTCTTCCAGATACTGGGTGGTCAAGAGCAGGGTTGTGCCGCCTTTGACCAGGTCGCGCAGCACATCCCAGAGTTCGGTGCGGCTGCGCGGATCGAGGCCGGTGGTGGGTTCGTCGAGGAACAACACCGGTGGCGCGGCCAGGAGGCTCACCGCCAGGTCGAGCCGGCGACGCATGCCGCCGGAATACGACTTGACCTGTTTGTCGCCGGCCTCGGTCAGCGAGAACTGTTCGAGCAGTTGCTCGGAGCGTCGTGCGAGTTCTTTGCGTCCGATGCCATAGAGACCGCCGATCATGCGGATGTTCTCCCGGCCGGTGAGGATCTCATCGACCGTTGCGGCCTGCCCGGTGAGACCCATGCTGCGGCGGACCATGTCGGGTTGTTCGATGACGTCGTATCCGGCGACCCGCGCGGTGCCGCTGGTGGGTGGGGAGAGCGTCGTCATCATCCGCACCGTGGTGGTTTTTCCTGCGCCATTCGGCCCGAGCAGGCCGAGGACCGATCCCTGGGGGACGGTGAAACTGACGCCGTCGACCGCGGTGAAATCGCCGAAGCGCTTCACGAGATCAACGGCCTCGATGGCGACGTCGCGCGTCGACGGGGTGGCCGGCGTTACCGCCGGAGCAGTGGGTGAGCTCATGATTCTCCACGTTATCGATGGGGTCTGACAGATAGCGAGCCAATTTTCGGTGTCGGGACGGCGCTGCCCCGTCAGGTACACAGACCCGCGCGCGTCCCGAAACTCATCGCCGCGGCGCTACGGCGAAGTCCGATATGTCAGATCACGGTAGAACTTCAACTTCACTCGAAGTCAACCCAAACCTGGCGTTCCGCGTATGCGGGTATTCTGCACTGAAATACCCGATTTTGCGGATATTGTTGGGTGGTGGCCGCGATTCGTATCCGAGATGCAGCCGAGTTGCTGGGCGTCAGCGATGACACCGTGCGCCGGTGGGTGGGCACCGGGCAGCTGAGCGACGCGGGTGGCGAGCAGGGTGTGGCGACCGTCGACGGAGCGGAACTCGCCGCCCTCGCGCGTGACCGCGCGCGACGCCCACCCGACGACGGCAACCCGGTGCTCCGGTCGGCACGTAACCGTTTCACCGGACTGGTCACCGAAGTGATCGCCGACGGCGTGATGGCGCAGGTCAGCATGCAATGTGGGCCGTTCGAGGTCACCTCGCTGATGAGTTCAGAGGCGGCGCGGGAGCTGCAGCTCGAACCGGGTGTGGTGGCCACGGCCGTGGTCAAGGCGACCACCGTGATCGTGGAGCGACGACCGGATTGAGTGGATCGGTAGAGATGAGTTGAGGAGACTGCGTGAAGATTTCTGGGTTGTTCCGCCGAGCACTTGTGGTTGCCGGTGTGACGCTGGCCGTCGCGGCGGGAAGCGTCGGGTGTTCGAATGACGACACCGGGTCGGACTCTGTGCTCGACGTCTATGCCGCGGCGTCGCTGACGCAGACTTTCACCGAGATCGCGGACATGTATGAGAAGGCGCACGACGGTGTGGACGTGCGGCTCAACTTCGCCGGTTCGTCGGCGTTGGTGAACCAGATCCAGCAGGGCGCCGACGCCGACGTGATCGCCACCGCGGACCAGGCAACCATGCGACGTCTCGGCGATGCTGCCGTCGATCCGAAGATCTTTGCCACCAACACGCTGGTCATCGTGACCGCGTCTGGCAACCCTAAGAACATCGACGGGTTCGAGAGCCTCACCAATCCGGACACCTCGACGGTGGTGTGTGCGGTCGAGGTGCCGTGTGGCGCGGCGACCGCCCAGGTGCAACGCAACACGGGTATCGAGTTGTCGCCGGTCAGTGAGGAGACCTCGGTCAGCGCAGTGCTGGCCAAGGTGACCTCCGGTCAGGCCGACGCCGGACTCGTCTATGTCACTGACGCGAAGGGGGCCGGCAACACGGTGTCGGCGGTGGGTGATCCGGCGTTCGCCTCCGTCGTCAACTCGTACCCGATCGCGACGCTGCAGGGCACCCCGCATGCGGCCGATGCGCAGATGTTCGTCGACATGGTCCTCGGCGCAACCGGCGCCGAGGTGTTGGGTGCGGCCGGGTTCACTCCCGCCCCGGCCTGATGCGTCGGATCCCCCTCTGGCTGTATGCGCCCGCCGCTGTGGGGGTGGCATTCATCCTGATCGGTCCGGTCGCGTTGGTGGTCCGGATGCCGTGGCAGGATTTCGTCGCCTCCGTGACGTCGCAGGAATCGCTGGATGCGCTGCGCTTGGCGGTGGTCACCGCGCTGACGAGTACGTCTCTGTGTCTGTTGTTCGGGGTGCCGATGGCAGTGGTGTTCGCGCGATCCGACGGAATCGTGGTGCGGGTGATCCGGGCACTCGTGTTGTTGCCGTTGGTGTTACCGCCCGTCGTCGGGGGCCTGGCGCTGATCTATGCGCTCGGGCGCAACGGGGTCGTCGGGCAGTATCTCGATGACGCCGGCATCACCATCGCCTTCACGACGACGGCGGTGATCCTGGCACAGACCTTTGTTGCGTTGCCATTCCTGGTGATCAGTGTCGAAGGTGCCTTGCGCTCGACAGACGGCGAGTTCGAGCAGGTGGCCGCCACCCTCGGCGCGGGTCCAACCCGGACTTTGTGGAAAGTGACTTTGCCGCTGGTGATTCCGTCGCTGTTGGCCGGAACGGTGTTGGCGTTCGCGCGGGCGCTCGGCGAGTTCGGGGCCACCATCACCTTCGCCGGCAATCTGCCGGGGACCACTCAGACGGCGCCGCTGCGGATCTATCTCGATGCGATCAACGATCCCGCACAAGCATTGCCACTGGCATTGGTGCTGATGGTGGTCGCTCTTGTCGTGGTGGTGGCGGTGCACCTGCGGCCGAGTGGGACGGCGGCGACATGAGTGCGCTGTCCGCACGGATTCGGGTGGAGAACCCCTCGGTGGCTGTCGATTTCGAGGTGGAGGCGGGTTGCACCCTGGCGGTGATGGGACCCAACGGAGCCGGCAAGAGCACCGCGCTGTCGGTGCTGGCGGGGTTGCGGCGAAGTGCCGGGTCGAGCGTGCTGGTGGGGGACCGGGTGTTGCAGGATGCGCGGCAGTTCGTGGCCCCGCATCGGCGGTCGGTGGCGTTGCTCGCACAACGGGCGCGGTTGTTCCCGCATCTGAGCGTGCGCCGCAACGTGGCATTCGGGCCCGCCGCAGCGCGACTGGGACGCACCGAGATCGCTGCCCGGACCGACCATTGGCTCGACGCGGTGGGCGTCGCCGACCTGGCCGACCGCATGCCCGGCCAGTTGTCCGGTGGTCAAGCGCAGCGGGTGGCGCTGGCCCGGGCGCTCGCTGTGCAGCCCGACGTCCTGCTGCTGGACGAGCCGTTCGCGGCGCTGGATGTGTCGGTGGCGCAGCAGATCCGATCGCTGCTGCGGGAACTTCTCGCGGAACGTCACGGCACCACGGTGCTGGTGACCCACGATCTGATTGACGCGGTCGCGCTGGCCCGTGACGTCATCGTTCTCGACCAGGGGCGGATTGTCGACGAGGGGCCGACCGCCGACGTTCTCACGCGGCCTGGGCATCCGTTCACGGCCTCGTTGTCCGGGCTGAATCTCTTCGTCGGACGGTTTCACGCAGATGCCGTCGACGACGGCGGCGGCCGGCAGGTGGTCGGTGTCGCCGCCGACGATCTCGGTGCCGGCGACGCGTGTGCTGCCGCGTTCTCGCCGCGGGCGGTGGCCGTCTATCTGCAGGCACCCCACGGGAGCCCGCGCACCGAGCTGCGTGCGCAGGTCACCGATGTGCTGCCGAGGGGCGATCATGCTGTGGTGCGGGCTCTGTGTGGTGATCAAGTTGTGGACGCCGAGGTCACCTGGTCGGCGGTGACCGACCTCGCGATGGCGCCCGGGCTGGAGGTGACGATGGTGGTCAAGGCCAGTGAGGTGCGGATCTATCGGGTGCCGTCGTCGACCGGTCCGTCGTAGTACTTGTTGACCTCCAGGGTTCTCGCTTTGAGACGACGATATCCGCGGACGTTGAGTGACGGGATGGACCGGAGATAGAACCGTTCGTCTTCGGCCAGGCCGGTGGCGACCGCGTCGTCGACCAGAATCGTTCCGGGGCGGGCCGATCCGGCCAGTCGTGCGGCGATGTTCACCGGTTCACCGAAGACGTCGCCGAGCCGACTCAGCACCCGTCCGCGGGCGAGCCCGACGCGCAGTGGCGGGATCTCGTCGGACTCGGAGAGTCGATGGATGGCGATCGCGATCACGGCGGCCTCCGATGGGTGGTGCGCAGTGAACATGACCGCATCGCCGAGCGTCTTGATGACGTGGCCGCCGTTGGCGACGACGATCTCGAAGGCGTTCTCCTCGAACGATTCCAGCAGTTGCTCCAGTTCGTCGAGGGCGATCCGGCGAGACAAACTGGTGTAGCCGACGATGTCGGCGAACCCCACCACCAGATCGTGGCTCTCGTCGGACTCGAGCTCCACGCCATGGTCGAGGGCCAGGGCCAGGTGCCGGCGCCAGATCAGCTGTTGCACCTGCCCCAGCGCTGCCGACATCTGGTCGATCGTGAACGGGACGTCGGGATCGCGGTCGAACTCGCGGAGCTGATCGGCCTGCCAATCCGCCAAGCGGGCCATCGTCTGGCCGATGGCCCGCGCGGTGGCCACCTGCGCGGTCTGCGGCATGGTGTCCTCGGAGTCGGCGAACAATCGCAACGCGTCGAGATCGGCCTCGGTGAAGATCTTGTCCGGCGTCGAGGTGCGGGCGAAACCAAAGGCATTCCAGATCTTCTCGGCATACTCAGCGCTCAACCCCAGCTCGGCGACGAGTTCGTCGCGGGTGTAGCGCGGTTCGCCGGTGCCCGGTGTCGTCATGGGGTCAGCTTAGGTGAGGCCGGCTGGTGCGCGGTCCGGGAACATGGTTCCCGCGCGCCCGGTGATCATTCGCGCGTGAAATTTCACGCGCGAATGATCGATAGGTGCGCGAGTAGGTGTACGCCGCTCAGACCCCCAACACACCCTTCATCAGATACGCCATCTGAGCCCCGAACTCGGGTCGATGGACGCCGCGCCGCATGCGGATCGCGTCGTTCACGACCGAAAGGGACGCGTGCACGTCGATGGCCGCGCGTTCGCGCGTCAGCTCAGGTTGCGCCTGGGTGAGCAGGTCCACCCAGCGAGCCACATAGCGGCGCTGGATGTCGATCAGGTCATGCGCCGTCGGCTGGCCGGCCAGTGCATAGGAGTTGTTGAACGACACGGACAGATCCGGGGTGGAGGTGATCACGTTCACATACGAGTCGACCAGCAGCACAAGCAGTTTGGCCGGGTCGGAGGTGGACGCATAGGCGGCCATCACGCCGGCTTCGAGGCGGGTGGCGCTGCGCTGACCGATGCCGGCGAGGATCGCCATCTTGGAACTGAAGTGCTTGTACACGCTGGGCCCGGTGATACCCACGGCGGCGCCGATGTCGTCGACGCCGACGCCGCTGTACCCGCGCTCGGCGAACAGCGCCGCGGCGGCATCCAGGATCTCATCGCGTCGGGTGGGTATGCCGGCGCCCGGAGGTGGCAGCGGGGGCAGGGGTGGCGCCGTGGCCGGTCGCAGGACGATCACCCGCCGCACCAACAGATCGACCTCCTCGAGCGATCGCGTTGTCGAGAGTCGGGTGTTGTGCACCGACAGGCTGCCCGCCACACTCAGCACCGCCCACGCCAGGGTGACCGCCTCCCGTTCGGCGAGGTCGGTTCCCTCGGCCAGCGCCGCGCCCCAGCGGTGCAGGATCGCGCGGGTGCGCAGGACCACCTCGCGGTTCTGTTCGTCGGTGAGATGTTGGCTTGCCCAACGCCACAACGATGTCGACTGCGGGCGTCGTACCCCGAGCATGCAGACCGCTGCGATCAGGTCGTCGACCCGGGCATCGGGGTCGGCCATCGCGCGACCGGTGCAGGCCTCGAGGTCGTCGACGCCGGCGAGTACCGCGGCCGCCAACAGGGCCTGCTTGTCGTCGAAATGCCGGTACACCGACGGCGCCGTGACCCCTGCGGCCCGCGCGATGTCGGCCAGCGACACCTGGGTGTACCCGCGGTCGGCGAACAGCACGGCGGCCTGCTCGATGAGCTGGCTCTTGCGGTCGGCCGGACGGGTGCGCCGGGTGGGCTTCTCGGTAGGCATGGTGAATCGACCATAGCGCATATCTAGCGATGCAAGTGAGTCCCTGACCACCCGCTATAGCCAAACAAGTTATTCCACGTTAGCCTGGGAAGGTAACCACCATGGTTCATGCGAAAGGAACACTCAATCGTGGCTGATCAAGCATTCATCTACGAGGCGATCCGTACGCCCCGTGGCAAGCAGCGCGGCGGTTCGCTGCACAGCGTCAAGCCGGTCGACCTGGTGTCCGGGCTGATCGACGAGGTTCTCGCCCGGCACGGTTCCCTCGATCCGGCCGACATCAACGACGTCGTCCTCGGCGTGGTGTCGCCGGTGGGTGAGCAGGGTGCGGTCATCTCCCGCACCGCGGCCCTCAACAGCGGCCTGCCCGAGAGCGTCCCCGGCACCCAGATCAACCGCTTCTGCGCCTCCGGCCTGGAAGCCACGAACCTCGCCGCCGCCAAGGTCGCGTCGGGCTTCGACGATCTCGTTCTGGCCGGTGGTGTCGAGGCGATGTCGCGCGTGCCGATGGGTAGCGACGGCGGAGCGCTGTTCACCGACCCGACCACCGCGTACGACAACTACATCGTCCCGCAGGGCATCGGCGCCGACCTGATCGCCACCCTCGAGGGCTTCAGCCGCGAAGACGTCGACGCCTACGCGGCCGAGTCGCAGGCCCGCGCCGAGAAGGCTTGGACCAGTGGCTACTTCGCCAAGTCGGTGGTACCGGTCCGCGACATCAACGGCGTCATCGTGCTCGATCACGACGAGCACCGTCGTCCGGGCTCGACCGTCGAGTCGCTGGGCAAGCTCAAGGCCGCCTTCCAGGCGCTGGCCGACATGGCCGGCTTCGACGATGTGGCGCTGCAGAAGTACCACAACGTCGAGAAGATCAACCACGTCCACACCGGCGGCAACAGCTCCGGTATCGTCGACGGCTCCGGCCTGGTGCTGCTCGGTAGCGAAGAGGCCGGCAAGCGCAACGGGCTCACCCCGCGCGGCCGCATCGTCACCTTCGCCGAGATCGGCTCCGAGCCGACCATCATGCTCACCGGCCCGACCCCGGCCACCGAGCTGGCGCTGAAGAAGGCCGGTCTGACCGTCGACGACATCGACGTCTTCGAGCTCAACGAGGCATTCGCGTCGGTCGTCATGAAGTGGATGAAGGATCTGAAGATCCCGCACGAGAAGGTCAACGTCAACGGTGGCGCCATCGCCATGGGTCACCCGCTCGGCGCGACCGGCGCGATGATCTTCGGCACCTGCCTCGACGAGCTCGAGCGCACCGGTGGCCGCTACGGCCTGGTCACCCTGTGCATCGGCGGCGGCATGGGTGTCGCGACCATCATCGAGCGTCTCTGACCTTCCACTTCACAGAAAGAACTCTTCAAACACCATGAGTGACAACATGTTCAATTGGGAGAAGGACGCCGACGGGGTCGTTGTCCTGACCATGGACGACCCGAACCAGGGCGCCAACACCATGAACGACCTGTTCATGACCTCGCTGCCGACCATCGTCGAGCGCCTCGAGGCCGAGAAGGACGACATCACCGGTGTCGTGCTCACCTCGGCCAAGAAGACCTTCTTCGCCGGCGGCGACCTGAAAGACATGAGCAGCGACCGCGGCTCGCAGTCGAAGGAAGAGATCGCCACCGCGATCACCGAGCGCACCAACGCCATGAAGAAGGTCATGCGGCGCCTCGAGACCCTCGGCAAGCCGGTCGTCTCCGCGATCAACGGTGCCGCGCTCGGCGGTGGCCTGGAGATCGCGCTGCACACCCACTACCGCATCGCAGCCGATGTCAAGGGTGTCCAGATCGGTCTGCCCGAGGCAACTCTCGGCCTGTTGCCCGGTGGCGGTGGCGTGGTCCGTACCGTGCGTCTGCTCGGTATCCAGAATGCGCTGATGGGTGTGCTGCTGCAGGGGCAGCGGTTCAACCCGACCAAGGCCAAGGAGACCGGACTGGTCGACGAGGTCGTCGGCTCCATCGAGGAACTGATCCCGGCCGCCAAGGCATGGATCAAGGAGAATCCGGAAGCCGCGCAGCCGTGGGACAAGAAGGGCTACAAGATCCCGGGTGGTGCTCCCACCAACCCGGCGTTCGCCCAGAACCTGCCGGCACTGCCGGCGTTGCTGCGCAAGCAGATCAAGGGCGCCAACATGCCGGCTCCGCGCGCCATCCTGGCCGCCGCCGTCGAAGGTGCCTACGTCGACGTCGACACCGCCGACATCATCGAGACCCGCTACTTCGTCTCGCTGGTGACCGGTCAGGTCGCGCAGAACATGATCAAGGCGTTCTTCTTCGACCTGCAGCACATCAACGGTGGCGGCTCGCGCCCCGAGGGAATCGAGAAGTACACCGCCAAGAAGGTCGGTGTGATCGGCGCAGGCATGATGGGTGCCGCGATCGCCTACGTATCGGCCAAGGCCGGCATGGAGGTCGTGCTCAAGGACATCGACCTCGACGCCGCCAAGAAGGGCAAGGGCTACTCCGAGAAGCTCGAGGAGAAGGCACTCGCCAAGGGCAAGACCACCCAGGAGAAGAGTGACGCGCTCCTCGGCCGGATTCATCCGACCGTCGACGCCGCCGACTTCAAGGGCGTCGACCTGGTCATCGAGGCCGCCTTCGAGTCGGTTGACGTGAAGCACAAGGTGTTCCAGGAGATCGAGGACATCGTCGAGCCCGACGCGATCCTGGGTTCCAACACCTCGACCCTGCCGATCACCAGCCTCGCGCAAGGCGTGAAGCGGCAAGAGGACTTCATCGGCATCCACTTCTTCTCGCCGGTCGACAAGATGCCGCTGGTGGAGATCATCCGCGGTGAGAAGACCTCGGATGAGGTGCTGGCCAAGGTCATCGACTACACGCTGCAGATCCGCAAGACCCCGATCGTGGTCAACGACAGCCGCGGCTTCTTCACCAGCCGCGTGATCGGCACCTTCGTCAACGAGGCCATCGCGGCCGTCGGCGAGGGTGTGGACCCGGTCTTCATCGAGCATGCAGGTTCGCAGGCCGGCTACCCGGCGCCGCCGCTGCAGCTGATGGACGAGCTGACCCTGACTCTGCCGCAGAAGATCCGCAAGGAGACCGAGGCGGCGCTCAAGGCCGAGGGCAAAGAGATCCCGCAGCACGGCAGCAACGCCGTCGTCGACTGGATGGTCGAGAACGGCCGCACCGCCCGCAAGGACGGCAAGGGCTTCTACGACTACGACGAGAGCGGCAAGCGCACCGGTCTGTGGCCTGGCCTGCGCGAGCAGTTCAACTCGGGCTCCAAGCAGATCCCGTTCGAGGACATGCAGGAGCGGATGCTCTTCGCGGAGGCTCTCGAGACAGTGAAGTGCTTCGACGAAGGTGTGCTCACCTCGGTGCCCGACGCCAACATCGGTTCGATCTTCGGCATCGGCTTCCCGGCGTGGACCGGTGGTGTCGTCCAGTACATCAACCAGTACGAGGGCGGGCTGCAGGGCTTCGTCGACCGTGCCAAGGATCTCGCGTCCAAGTACGGCAGCAACTTCGAGCCACCGCAGAGCCTGGTGGACAAGGCAGCTCGTGGTGAGAAGTTTTAGGGGCGAGAAGCTCTGAGCTGACCTCAGCTGACGAAAGGGGCCCCGAGCGGATTCGATCCGGTCGGGGCCCTTTCGCTGTGCTGGCTGCCACGATGCATCTGGGTGCGGCGACAAATGCGTTGCGCGATCACGGCCACCGTGGCAGAGTTCTGCGTCGGCATCGGGAGAGCAGTCGAGAGCGGGGTACCGCGATCATGTTCTGCGCGTGTGATTCCCGACGTCTACTGCATGGCAAAGGATTGACGTCCTCGAGGTTCGAGTCCTCACTCGGCGTCGCCCCCGGGAGCACGGACGTGATCGGTCCAGCGGCCACCGTCGCATGTCGACGACTGGGCCCCACCGATCGGTCCGCCCGCGGGCGGCGTCCCGCCAGGCAGGCCGATCAACAACACCGAATACCGAAGCGACATGTCTTGCAACGCAATGGAAAGGAGGCTCGCCATGTCCATTTTCAACCGTATGTCCGTCGATCCCGGCTGCGTCGTCCTCGAGTATCGGGGCGGCTCGCTGTCGCGAGTCCTCCAGACGGGCAGCTACTCGCCGCGATCAGACGCTCAGTACCGGGTCGTCGACCTGCGGGAGCGGCTCGTACCTGTTGCGCTGCAGGAGGTGCTGACGTCTGACGCCATGTCGGTCCGCGTGTCGATGACGCTACGAATGGTCGTCGCCGACGCGGTGGCCTTCACCGAGCGTGCCGTCGACCCGATTGCTTCGGTATACCTGGCCACCCAGATTGCGCTTCGTGAGGCGGCAGCCTCGGTGAGCGCCGACGACCTGATCCGGCGCGGCGATGCGCTGGACATCGGGGCCATCCGATCGGCCGCGTCGGCGGCGGGAACCGAGGTGGGCGTCGAGGTGCGTGACGTGGTGGTCAAGGACATCGTGGTGCCGGCCGAGGTCCGTGCTGCGGCGCTCGAGGTGATCACCGCGAGGTCGCGCGGTCTGGCGAAACTGGAGGCGGCCCGCGCGGAGACGGCGGCGTTGCGTTCGCTGGCGAACGCCGGTCGTCTGCTCGACGCGCACCCGGCGCTGGCTCAGTTGCGGCTGATCCAAGCGGTTCCGTATGGGTCGCGGGTCGTGCTGTCGGTTGACGGTGCGGACCTGCCGGCGGCCGCCGAGTAGGTGGGTGGGCGCGTATCGAGGTTGCTTGCGTGGTCTCGATACGCGCCTCGCCTAGCGGCTCGGCGCTACTCGACCGGCGAAAAGAGTTGCGGCTCGGCGTTACTCGACCGGCGAGAAGGGTTGCGGCTCGGCGTTACTCGACCGGCGGATGGTGTTGCGGATCGGCGCTACTCGACTGGCGGATGGTGTTGCGGCTCGGCGCTACTCGACTAGTGAGAGATGTTGGGGCGCTGGTCGACCGGCGAGTTGAGCTAGCGCAGCAGGAATGCGCGCACAGCCGACTCGAACTCCTCCTTGGCCTCGATCATCACCCAGTGTCCGCACTTGGGGAACACATGCAGTTCGGCCTCAGGGATGAGTCGCATGGGCACCATCGCCATGTCGGGCGGGCTGACCCGATCATCGCGGCCCCACGTCAACAAGGTGGGGCAGGCGACCTTGTGCATCATCGACCAGTAGGGCGGGGTGTCGGAGGCGGCCAGGAACTGTTGCTGCATCTCGAACGCCGCCGACCCGTACATCATCTGCGCGGTCTTCTGGGCATCTGGATGGATGGCGGCCTGCCAGCGTTCCTCGATGAGTTCCTCGGTGACCAGTGTGCGGTCGTAGACCATCGCCGACAGCCAGCGCACCAGCTTGTCCCGATCTGGTTCGTCGGTGAACTCCTGCAACAGGCGCAGACCCTCGCTGGGGCTCGGACTGAAGACGTTGGGGCCGACGCCGCCGATGGTCACGAGCTTGTCGACGCGGTCAGGCTTCTTGATGGCCAGATTCACGCCGACGACACCGCCCATCGAGTTGCCGATCATCGGGGCGGACTCGATGTCGAGGGCGTCCATGAACCGGATCACCGACGACCCGGCGGTCAGCACCGGATGGCCCTCGACGGGGTCGCTGACGCCGAAGCCGGGGAACTCGATGACGTAGCAGTGATGGGTCTGTGCGAAGAAGCCGAGGTTGCCGCGGTAGTTGCGCCAGCCGGTCACGCCCGGCCCCGAGCCGTGCAGCAACACCAGCGGTGGGGCGGAAGGATCGCCGGCCTCGTGATAGCGGATCGTGCCCTGATCGGTCGAGAGTTCGCGCTTGGTCGCGTCGTAGGTGACATCCACGAGATCAGAGTAGAACGTGTTCTAGTTTGTTGTCACGGAGGTGTCTCGCGAGGTGTGCGAGACGCCGAGGATGTCGTGCAGGATTCGGTGGACGATGGCGTCATGCACGATGGTGTAGCGCACGGTCCGTCCGACCCGCTCGGCCTGTGCCCACCCCTGGTCGCGCAGGGCGCGCAGCGACTGTGATGCCGCATTCTCGGTGATCTCGGCCCGTGACGCGAGCTCCTGCACCGTGGATTGCGGAGACGCATGCATCTCTATCAACAGACGTAGGCGCGTCGAATCGCTGAGCAGCGCGAAGCGCGACGCCCACTCGTCCACTCGGATATCGGACATCCTGCCCTCCTGGCCAGTTACCGCTTGTTCCATCGTCGGCTACCGTCCGAATTGCGGCAAACGCCTGTGTGCCCAAACATATGTGTAGACAGACATGTGTGTATATGGACAGATGACAGTTGGATGAGGGCAACGACGATGAGACGACAATTCGCTGCGACCGGACTGATCGCTGCTGCGGTGATCGCCACGGGGTGTGGCGGCTCGACCGCAGACGATGGCGCCACCGACCAGATCGTGCTCGGGGAAAGTCAGGAACTCGGCGACTTCAATCCGATGATGGGCTACGGGCAGCAGGGAGTCTCACCCATTTACGAGGGCCTCCTTCGGCCCGCCGCCGACGGGGATTCGAGGGTTCCCGACCTCATCCCTGCGCTCGCAGCGGAAGCCCCGCAGCAGGTCGCAGATCGTGTGTGGCGCCTCGCCCTGAAGACCGATGTCACCTTCTCCGACGGCAGCGTCTTCGACTCGGCGGACGTGGTCGCCACCTACCGGGCCGTGCGCGACCCGCAGGTCGCAGCAGAGATCTCGACCGACTTCGCGCCGATCGTCGAGGTGGCCGCCGACGGTCCCGACGCAGTCACCGTGCGGATGAACACCGACGCCGATCCGTCGCCGTACCTCCTGTTGGGTCTGGCGCCATCAGAGGCGATCGAAGCCAAGCCGGCCGCCGAATGGGCGTTGAACACCCAGCCGGTGGGTACCGGACCCTACCGGCTCGACTCCCTGCAGCCCGACCAGGCGGTGCTCGTCGCGCGAGACGGCTACTGGGGATCGGAGCCGCAAGTGACCAGGCTCGTCTATACCCATACGCCGGACGACAACACCCGTGCACAGCGCATCGCAGCCGACGAGATCGACGGCACGAATCTCCCGCCGAAACTGGCCGACAGCCTCGAGAATCGTGCCGGGGTGAGTGTGACGGCGGTGAAATCGGCCGACTGGCGTGGTGTGTCGCTGCCGTCGGCCAACACGTTCACCGCGGATGTCGCGGCGCGCCGGGCGATGAATCTCGGGGTCGATCGCGCCGCCGTCGTGCGTGATGTGCTGAGCGGTCGCGGCGAACCTGCGAGCACCCCGATCGCCTCGGTCTACGGCGACGCGTACGACGCCGATGCCCAGTTCTCGTTCGACCTCGACCGAGCCCGACAGATCCTGGATGATGCCGGGTGGGTACCCGGTCCGGATGGTGTCCGCGTGCGCGGGGGCGATCGTGCATCGTTCGGGCTGCTCTACAACGCCCAGGACACGGTGCGGCGTGATCTCTCGGTGGCCTTTGCCGCGGCGATGAATCCCCTGGGGGTCGAGGTCACTCCGCGCGGAACGAGCTGGGACGAGATCGATACGAGACTCGACGCCGATGCGGTGCTGCTCGGCGGAGGCGCGACGCCTTACAGCATCGACTCGCAGGTGTACGACGCGTTGCACACCCGCGTGCCCGACTCGTCGCCGTACTCGAATCCGGGGAACTTCACCGCACCCGGTCTCGATGCCCTGCTCGATGCGGCTCGGCGCAGTGCGCCCGGTCCGGCCAACGATGCGCGTTACCGCGAGATCCAGACGGTCTACGAATCGGCGCCGTCGGCGGTGTACCTGGCGTTCCTGCACCACACCTACGCTGCACGCAGCGACGGCTGGACCTACGACGCACCGATCCTCGAACCACATTCTCACGGCGTTGCGTGGGGCCCGTGGTGGAACCTGCCGTCCTGGCGTAGTGACGCACCATGACTCTGCTTCGACCGGCCACCTCAGCGAGCGCAGCCGGACACGGCGACCCGGTGAACTCACCGCGCGGTGGGAGAACCCGGGAACGTCTGCGGATCACCCGACGGCTGCTCGGACGTCGATTCGTGGTGGCGATCCCCACGATCATCCTGGTGTCGCTGGGCATCTTTGCGATCGCGGCGGCCTCCCCGTTCGAACCTCTCGCGGCACATCTGGGTCCGAACTACCAGTCGGCGACACAATCGCAGCGTGACGCGGTCCGCGTCGCCTACAACCTGGACCAGAACTGGTTCGAGGCGTGGTTGAGATGGTGGGGGCATCTGCTGACCGGTGATCTCGGCTGGTCGTCGATACGAAGCCAGCCGGTGGCCGACGTGATCGCCGACCGGCTGCCCTTCACCCTCGGCATGGCGTCGGCGGCGTTGATCACGGCTGCGGTCATCGCCGTGGTCGGCGGGGCATTCATCGGCATGCACCGCGGTGGTGTGCTGGATCGATGTGTCACGGGACTGGCCGCGGCCCTCGCCGCGACACCGCCGTTTGTGGTCTCCCTGGTGCTGGTGAGTGTCTTCGCCGTGTCGCTCGGCGCCTTCCCGACCTCGGGTGCACGTCGTCCGGGCGACCCGTACACACTCGACGGCATCCTGACCCACGCGGTGCTGCCGTTCATCGCCCTGACGATGTCGATGATCCCGTGGTTGCTGCTCACCATGCGCTCAGCGGTCGTCGACGCGGCCGGCTCGGATGCGGTGCGCGCGGCCCGAGCCCGGGGGATCGGCGGCTGGGCGTTGCTGCGCGGCCACGTCCTGCCGGTGTCGGTGTTGCCCACCCTGGCGTTGCTGGGCACCCGTCTTCCTGAACTGATCGCCGGCGCCGCGATCGTGGAAACCGTGTTCGGCTGGCCCGGGCTGGCTGAAGCTCTGGTGGATTCCGCAGTGGCCCTGGATTTCTCGTTGCTCGCGGCGTTGGCTGTCGGATCGGCGGTGCTGGTGCTGATCGGCTCCGCGTTGTCGGATGCGGCCGCTGTGTGGATAGACCCACGGATCGGGATGAGCGCATGATCGCGGGGATCTCGAGGTCACCGGCCACATCGACGGTCGTCGGTCGGGGAGTCTGGGCCTTTCGTGCCGGACTGCTCGCCCCGTGGATCGTTCTCGGACTGGTGGCGATCGTGGCGATCGGCTGGCCTATCGTCGCAGGACCGCAGTCGCCGGACTTTGCCGCGTCGCTGCGTGCACCCGGTGGCGAGCACCTCCTGGGCACCGACCATTCCGGCTACGACCTGGGTGTTCGGACCGCTCAGGGGCTGCGCATCTCGCTGGTGATCGCCGCCCTGTGTGCGGTGCTGTCGACGCTGATCGGCCTGCTGATCGGCATCGGGTCGGTCACCGTCGGCGGGTGGTTCGACGCCGTGGTCATGCGCGTGGTCGATGGTGTCAACGCGCTCCCGCATCTGGTGGTGGGAGTGGTCATCGCGGCCATGTGGCGCGGGGAACCGATCGCGATCATCGCCTCCATCGCCTTGACCCACTGGCCCGCAGTGGCGCGGGTGGTACGCGCCGAACTACTCGACAACACCTCGGCGGGCTGGATCGAATCGGCCCGGCTCGCCGGAGCGTCACGCAGCTTCATCGCGACCCGGCATCTGTTACCGGCGGTGACAGGTCAGGCGCTGGTCGCTATGACGGTGCTGCTCCCGCACGCGGTGTGGCATGAGACGACCCTGTCGTTCCTGGGCGTGGGTCTGTCCCCGGACGAAGCGAGTCTCGGCACCCTCCTCGGTCAGGCGCGCGGCGACGTCCTCTCCGGGGCGTGGTGGACGCTTGCGGTTCCGGGTGTCGCGCTGATGATCACCGCGCTGGCGTGTGCGGCGGCCGCGTCGACATTGCGCAGAGCGAGTCGGCCACCGACCGGGGAGGTGTGGCGATGACGGGCATCGACCGGGAGGTGTGCGCTCGCGTCGAAGGCCTGACCGTCGACATCACCGCCCGGCGCCGCTGGGATCGCATCGCGGTGCGGGTCCTCGACGATGTGGACCTCGAGTTGTCTGCCGGTTCGGTGACCGCGCTGGTCGGTGAATCCGGGTGCGGCAAGTCGATGATCGCCGCCGCTCTCACCGGCCTCTTACCCGCAGGGTCGCGGATGACCGGATCAGTCGTGGTCGACGACCGAGCACTCACCATCGACGATTCGTGCTGGTCGACGATGCGTGGTCGGCGAATCGGGCTGGTGCCGCAATCGCCGTCTACCTCGTTCACCCCGGTGCGCACCGTCGGCTCCCAGTTGGATGAGGTCGTCCGACGATTGGCCGGCAGTCGATCGGCCGCCGAACTCTGTCGGGACGTGTCCCTGCCCGTCGCCTCGCTCGACCTCTATCCCCACGAGCTGTCGGGCGGGATGGCCCAGCGTGTGGCGATCGCAGCCGCGCTGGCCGGTGATCCGGCGATCGTCGTCGCCGACGAGCCGACGTCAGCACTTGACCGCGAACTCGCCGCAGACATCTAGAAATTGCTCGCCGTCACAGCCGGCGACGGGGCCGCAGTACTCGCCATCACACACGACATCGACACATTGACCGACGGGCGGTGCGACACGATCGCGGTGATGCGCGCTGGTGCGATCGTTGCGCAGGGGCCCATCCACGAGATGCTCGTTTCGCCGGACCCGTATGTTGCCGAGTTCTTCGAGCCCGTCTCATGAGCGTGTCCGGGCAGGTTGCAGCCCCTGGTCCGATGGTCGGCACCGGCCTCGAGGCCCGCTTCGGACGCCGTACGGTGTTCTCCGGTGTCGACATCGTCGTCGAGCCCGGCGTGCCCACCGGGGTTCTCGGGCCGTCGGGCAGCGGCAAGACCACGTTGTTGCGGATCGTCGCCGGACTCACCGAACCATCCGCGGGTCGAGTCGATCGGCCACAGCTGCCGGCAGGCCGGATCGGGATGCTCGCACAGAATCCGCGGCAGGTGAGCAACCCACGCTGGACACTGCGGCGGATCCTCGCCGAGCCGGCCGCGATCGGCCGTCGACCGTGCGACATCGAGGCGACCGCCGACCGGGTCGGACTCGACACCGCGCTTCTCGACCGGTTTCCGGCGCAGGTCAGCGACGGTCAACTGCAGCGGGCATGCCTCGGCAGGCTGCTGGTGCAGGCACCATCCTTTGTGTTGTGTGACGAGCCGACCTCGATGCTCGATCCGGTGTCAGCGCGGGCGGTGGTCGCGATCCTGCAGCACCTCGTCGAGGACGGCGCGGGGCTGATGCTCGTGAGTCACAACAGGCGGCTCGTGGAACGACGGTGTGGCCGGATTGTGGAGCTGGGTGCCTCGTGATGTGCCGCCGGCCTGGCCGGCAGGCCCATCAGCGACCCATCGCGGCGGCGTCCTCGTCTCCGAACTGTTCTTCGAGGGCCTCCGGCGAGTAGTCGAGGTCGATCTCGGCGACGGGGCGTCCGCGCGCGGATTCGATGGCGCTCAGGCGGCGCTGGCCGCGGTCGGCCGCGTAGACGAGGAATTCGTTGTTGTCGAGGCCGAAAGGCTGTTCCTCGAACTGTTCGTTCACCCAGTTGATCATGCCCAGTGCGAGTGGCATCAGCTCTTCCATGCGGCTGGTCACCACGTCCCACAGCGAGTCGTCGGCGGCCACGTGGCGTCGGCACGTGAACGTGCCCCAGGCCATGTGTCTGCGTTCGTCGTTGCCGATGAACTTGATCAGCGTCTGCATCCCGGGAAAGATGCCGTGCCGCGCGCACACCGTCTGCCAGGCGTAGTAGCCGGTCAGCGCCAGACTGCCCTCGATGACGTGGTTGTAGGTGACGCTGGCGCGGACCTGATTGCGCGGCGACGGATCGTTGTCCAGCGCATGTAGCGATGACGGCAACTCGTCGTAGAAAAGCTGCCGATAATAGGGGTTGTCGGCGACGAAGGATTGCAGGTCGCCCGTCAACCCGACCGCATCCATCCACCGCCGGAAGACCTGGGTGTGTTTGGCCTCCTCGAAACAGAACTGCGTCAGATACATCTCGTCGCCGAAGCGACCCTCGGTGGCCATCGCCTTCATGAACGGCTGGATGTCCTGGGTGACCGCTTCTTCGCCGGCGATGAACTGACTCACCAGGTAGGTGGCGCTGCGTCGTTGTTCGTCGGTGATCTCGGTCCAGTCCTGGGCGTCGCGACCGAAGTCGATGGCAGCCGGATCCCAGAAACGGGCGTTGCCCTTGATGAAGAGCCGCAAGGGAAACGAGTCCCAGTTGAGGCCACCGCTGCGCAGCGACGCGAAGTCGGTACGGCCCTGCGTTGTGTGGTCGGCGAGAGTCATGGAGATCACCAGCTAACAATCGTTCGAATCCGATGAATCGACGCTAGTCGGCGTGGTGGACGGGCGTACTGGTTTCTGTGAACTCTCAGGTCGCTGTTTGGTTTTGACGCATCGCCAGCGGCGGTCGCCACCGGTCGATCGCCACGCGGAGAATTGCCAAATCCTCAGCGGGACAACGCACTCGGCCACCACACCCGCTTGCCGATGTCCAGCGTCAGGGCCGGCACGAGCAGTGTGCGCACGATGAGCGTGTCCACGAGGACGCCGAAGGCGACGAGGAAGGCGATCTGGGCAAGGAAGAGCAACGGGATCACCGCCAGTGCCGCGAAGGTCGCGGCCAGTACGACGCCCGCCGATGTGATCACACCGCCGGTGGCCGTCAATCCGCGCAACATGCCGTCGCGGGTGCCGTGGGTCAGTGCTTCTTCACGGACCCGGGTCATCAGGAAGATGTTGTAGTCGATGCCGAGGGCCACCAGGAAGACGAAGGCGAAGAGCGGGACCACCGGGTCGGCGCCGGCGAAGTCGAACAGGCCGTTGAACACCAGCGCCCCGACGCCGAGGGTCGCCGCGAACGAGATCACCGTCGTGGCCAGCAGCAGGACCGGAGCGGCGATGCTGCGTAGCAGCAGCGTGAGCACCACCAGGACCACCACCAGCACGATTGGGATGATCAGGTTGCGGTCGTGGATCGCGGTGGTCCGGGTGTCGAGGTCGATGGCGGTGGTGCCACCCACCAAGGCGTCGGCGTCAGGAATCGGATGCACGGCGTCGCGGATCGCAACCACGGTGTCCTGTGCGGCCAGCGAGTCGGCGGTGTCGGTGAGGGTCGCCTGCACCGCGACCTTTCCGTCGACGACGGTCGGGTTGCCGCCATCCTGCACGAGTTCGGCCGAGGCCACGCCGTCGACGCCGCGGACCGCGTCGAGCACCGCGGTGCCCTGCGGTGCATCGGCGATGATCCAGGTGGGCGAACCGCTGCCGGCGTCGAAATGCTGGGCCTGGATTTCGGCGCCCTCCACCGAATCCACCGATCCGAGGAAGTAATCGGTCTGGGCGACGCCGTCGGCCTTGAATGTCGGGGCGAATGCGGCACCGATGAGTAGCACCACCAGGGTGCCGATCCAGATGGCACGCGGGCGTGTGGCGACGCGGTCGGCGATCGCTGCCCAGAAACGGTGCGTGCTGCTCGGCTCGGAGGAGTCGGTGTGTTTCGGCGCCAACGGCCAGAACGCGGTGCGGCCGAGCAAAGCGAGCGCCGCAGGCAAGAAGGTCATCGATGCGATGAACGAGGCGGCGATGCCTATGGCGGCCACCGGTCCGAGGCTCCTGTTGGAGTTGAGATCGGAGAACAGCAGGCACAGCACACCCAGGATGACGGTGCCGGCCGACGCGCTGATCGGCTCGATCGTGCCGCGCCAGGCGGCTCGGATGGAGGCGTACTTGTCGTCGCTGCGGGTGAGTTCCTCGCGGAATCGCGAGACCAGGAGCAGCGCGTAGTCGGTGGCCGCACCGAAGACCAGGATGAACAGGATGCCTTGGCTCTGGCCGTTGAGCTCCAGGATGTCGCCCGAGGCGAGCAGATACACCAGCCCCGATGCGAGGCCGAGCGCGAAGATGGCGGAGATGATCACCACGAACGGCAGGATCGGGCTGCGGTAGACGACGAACAGGATGAGCATCACCACGACGCCCGCGACCAGCAGCAACAGCCCGTCGATCCCGGCGAATGCCTCGCCGAGGTCGGCGATCTGGCCGGCCGGTCCGGTGACCAGGACCGTCAGTCCCTCTGGTGGTGACGCGAGGGCGTTGCGAAGATCCTCGACATGGTCGGCGGGTTCACCTTCGGCCGCGATGGGGATGAACATCTGCGCTGCCTGACCGTCCTGCGACGGGATCGGCGGCGAGAATTCCGGCCCGAAGCCTTCCGTGCCGGCCAGTGGCGCGGTGGCCGTGGTGAGGAACTCGGTGTCGGCAGGCGTCAGACCGGACGGCCGTTCGGCGATCACGATCGCCGGCACGGTGTCGGAGTCGGTGAAGCCGGCGAGCATGTCGTTGACCTCGGTGGACTCCGCCGACGCGGGGAGGAACGCGCTGTTGTCGTTGGTGGCGACCGAGGAGAGTTTGCCTGCGTAGGGAGCGGTGACACCTCCGATGACAAGCCAACCGAGGAGAAGGAGCGCGGGGATCAGCCAGCGGATCCGGGGCGTGGTCGCCATGGCTTCATGTCTACACGTTCGCGATCTCCGCGAGGGCGACCAGTCGGACAGGCACCGAGCTAACGCTCGATACGCACGCCCAAACTTGAACTGCCACAACGAGAGTAACGATTTCGTATGCGCGGTGATGCATATGAGGCAACGATGTGAACCAGATCGCACAACGCTGTCCAACGAAAGGGGTGCGCGCATGAAGACCAAGGGGGCAATTCTCCGGAATCCGGGCGAGAAGTGGCAGATCGAGGAGTTCGAGCTCGGTGATCCGGTAGCCGGTGAAGTGCAGGTCAAGCTGGTCAGCTCGGGCCTGTGTCACTCCGATCACCACCTGCGCACGGGCGACAGCCCGGCCCCGATGCCGGTGCTCGGTGGCCACGAAGGCGCGGGAGTGGTGACGAAGGTGGGGCCCGGTGTCACCAACCTCAAGGAGGGTGACCACGTGGTCACCGCCTTCATTCCGGCCTGCGGTGTGTGTGATCCGTGCTCACGGGGCGATCAGAACTTCTGCGACGAGGGAGCTCGCCTGCTGACGGGGTTGTCCATCGCCGATGACACCCATCGGGCGCACACCACCGATGGGCAGGGCCTCACGCAGATGTGCCTGTTGGGCACCTTCGCGCCCTACATCACCGTCAACCAGGCGTCCCTCGTCAAGATCGAAGAGGACATTCCCCTGCAGGCCGCTGCACTGCTCGGTTGCGGGGTGGCCACCGGATGGGGGTCGGCGGTGGAGATCGGCGGCACGCATGCCGGCGATATCGTCGTGGTGGTCGGCGTCGGCGGCGTCGGTATCAACTCCGTCCAGGGTGCGGCCGCTGCGGGTGCCCGGATCGTCGCGGCGGTGGACCCCGTGCCCTTCAAGCGCCAGATGGCCGAGAAGATGGGGGCCACCCACACCTTCGAGTCCATGGAAGAGGCGCTACCCGTCCTCGGCGAGATCAGCTGGGGCAAGATGGCCAACACCACCATCCTCACGGTCGGTGAGATCGACGGATCAATGATCCAGCCCGCACTGAGTCTGACCGGTAAGGGTGGTCAGGTCATCGTGACCGGCATGGGCAACTTCTCGTCCATGGACGCCCAGATGAACCTGTTCGAGCTCACGCTGCTGCAGAAGCGGGTGCAGGGTGCCATCTTCGGTGGCGCCAGCCCGCGTACCCAGGTGCCGACACTGCTCAACGAGTACCGCGCCGGCAAGCTGAATCTGAGCGATTTGGTGACCAACACCTACCGACTCGATCAGATCAACGAGGCCTACGATGACATGTTGGAGGGCAACAACATCCGCGGCATGATCGTCTACGGCGACGACGACTACTGAGTTCTTTGATTCCGTAGTACGAACACGCGAAGTTTCGCGTGTTCGTACTACGGAATCGCTCAGCGATTCACACGAGCGTTGACCAGCACGTTGAGGAATCGGATGCCCAGGCCGAGGAGGGCGAGGGTGCTCACCATCTGGATCGACACGGCCACTCGCGCCCCCTGTGACACCGCGGAGATGTCGCCGAAGCCGGTGGTGGTGAACACCGTCAGGCAGAAGTAGAGCGCGTCGATCCGGGTGAGCTGGGTGCTCATGCTGCCGTGGGCGTATTCGGAGAACAGGAAATACACGGTGGCGAAGCCGACGATGTAAAACGCCGCGATGGCCACCAGCATCTCCACCGCGGTGGCGACCGGGTACGGCGATCGGATGAAGTGCCGGATCTCCCACGCACAGAAAGCCATCAGGAGAAGTGCGCCGACGATCAGGCCGAGATAGTTGACCGAGCTCTCCTTGTTGATCGGCAATGCGAAGTAGCCGATCAACAGAAGTACCGCGGCGGCGATCGGCCGGATGATCGCCGCCGCGACCTGACGTCGGCCGACGTTTCTGCGTGCGTCGGCGAGGTCCCCCAATTCCTGCGCCACCGGCTCTACCAGATCCGGACGCGCTCGGACTCGTCGAGATAAAGTGCGTCGCCGGGCGTTACATCGAAGGCGCTGTAGAACGCGTCGATGTTGCGGACCACTCCGTTGCAGCGGAACTCCGGCGGTGAGTGTGGGTCGATGGACAGTCGACGGATCGCCTCTGCGTCACGGGTTTTGGTGCGCCAGATCTGCGCCCAGCTGAAGAACACCCGCTGCTCGCCACTGAGTCCGTCGATGACCGGCGGTGTGGTCCCCTCGGTGGCGAGCCGATAGGCGACCAATGCGATCGACAGGCCGCCGAGGTCGCCGATGTTCTCACCAATGGTGAACTCGCCGTTCACCTTGTACTGCTCGTCTAGGCCGACCGGGGTGAACGCGCCGTACTGATCGATCAGTTTGCCTGTGCGGGCCGAGAACTCGGTACGGTCCTGGTCGGTCCACCAGTCCACCAGGTTGCCATCGCCGTCGTACTTTGCGCCCTGGTCGTCGAAGCCGTGGCCGATCTCGTGACCGATCACCGCGCCGATGCCGCCGTAGTTGGCCGCGTCGTCGGCATCCGGATCGAAGAACGGCGGCTGCAGAATGGCTGCCGGGAAGACGATCTCGTTCATCCCGGGGTTGTAGTAAGCGTTCACCGTCTGCGGGGTCATGAACCACTCGTCGTGATCCACCGGCTGCCCGATCTTGGCGAACTCCCGGTCCTGCTCGAAGGAGGATGCGCGAGCGACATTCCCGATCAGATCACCGCGGTCCACGGTGAGTGCGTCGTAGTCACGCCACTTCGCGGGGAAGCCGATCTTCGGCGTGAACTTCTCCAGCTTCGTCAGCGCCTTCTCGCGGGTGGCCGGGGTCATCCACTCGAGCTCGGTGATGTTGCGACGGTAGGCGGCAACCAGATTATTGATCAACTCGTCCATCCGGGCTTTCGCCTCGGGACCGAAATGCTTGTCCACGTAGAGCTTTCCGACCGCGAAGCCCATCGCGTCCTCGACGAACCCGACGCCGCGCTTCCACCGGTCGCGGATGGTCTCGGCGCCGGTCAGCGTGCGGCCGTAGAAGTCGAAGTTCTCGTCGACGAAGTCGGCGGACAGGTACGGGGCCGCGGAGTGCAACAGTTTCCAGGTGAGCCAGGTCTTCCACTCGTCGAGTGGCCGGGCGGCAATCAATTCGCCTGCGCCGGTGACGAACGACGGCTGACCCACGACCAACTCGGCGAACGTCGAATCGCTGCTGGTGCCCAGTCCGCCGAGCCAGGTCGACACATCGAAGGCCCCGGCCGCGTCGGCGAAATCGGCAAACGTCAGAAGGTTGTAGGTCTTCTCGGCGTCGCGGCGCGCCACCACATCCCAATGGTGACTCGCCAGGGCGGTCTCGAGGTCGAGAACCGTCCGGGCACGGGACTCGGAATCGTCGATACCGGCGAGTGCGAACATCCGGCCCACATGTGCGGTGTAGGCGTCACGTGTCTCGGCGTGCTTGTCCTCGCGGTAGTAGGACTCGTCGGGCAGGCCTAGCCCGGACTGTACGACGTGGACCAGGTAGCGGTCGGACTGTTTGGCGTCGGTGTCCACGTAGAGGCCGAACAGGCCGCCGACGCCGTGGCGTTGGAGGCGCCCGATGCGCAGGCTGAGGTCGTCGGTCGAGCCGATGGCCGCGATCTTGTCGAGTTCGCCGCGGATCGGCCCGATGCCCAGGGCGTCGATGTGGTCGGTGTCCATGAACGATGCGTAGAGGTCACCGATCTTCTGCGCGTCCGAACCAGTCAGCGCGTCGGCATCGGCGCATTCGGTGATGATGTCGCGCACGTTCTCCTCGGCGCGATCGCGTAGCACGTGGAAGGCGCCGTCGAGTGAGCGATCCTCCGGGATCACGTGGCTTTCTAGCCACTTGCCGTTCACGTGGGCGAACAGGTCGTCCTGGACGCGGACGTCGTCGTCCACCCAGCTGAGATCAATACCGGAAACCTGCGAGGTGTCAGTCTGCGAAGCGGTCACCCGTCCATCCTGTCATCGCAACCTCGATTCGTCAGCCTGCTCACCTACGGTGGTGGTATGGGCAACAACACCGAGACCAGCACCTACGACGTCGTCGTGATCGGTGGCGGACCGGTCGGGGAGAACGCCGCCGACTATGCCATCCGCGGCAGTGACCGCACCGCGGTGATCATCGAGCACGAACTCGTCGGCGGTGAGTGCTCATACTGGGCGTGTATGCCCAGCAAGGGGCTGCTCGGTCCGGGCGCCGCGCTGGCCGCTGCGCACGCGCTGCCGGGTGCGCGGGAACGTCAGTCGGCCCCGCTGCCCGAGCCGTCGGCGGTGCTGGAGCGGCGTGACACCATCACCGGCGCCCGTGACGACACCTCGCAGGTCGACTGGGCGCGTGGTGCCGGGATCGAGGTGATCCGGGGACACGGGCGCATCGTCGGCGAGCGGGAGGTGTCGGTGGGCGACCGGCGTATCCACGCCCGCGAGGCAGTGGTGGTCGCGACCGGCAGCACCGCCTCGATCCCGCCGGTGGCCGGCCTACGCGAGGCGCTGCCCTGGACGTCGCGCGACGCCACCAACCTCGTGGACATCCCACAGCGGATCGTCGTACTCGGTGGCGGTGTGGTGGCCTGTGAGGCGGCGACATGGCTGCTCGACCTCGGCGTACGCGAGGTGACCATGGTGGTCCGCGGCCATCGTTTGCTACCCAAGAACGAGCCATTCGTCGGCGAGATGGTGGCCGAGGCGCTCACCGAGCGTGGCGCCGACATCCGCTTCGGCACCCAGTTCGACTCCGTCCACCGTCCCGAGGTCGCCGACACCGGCTACGGCCACCTCCACGGCGGACCGGCCCAGGTCACATTGTCGGGCTCGGGCGAGGTGCTCGAGGTGGACGAGATTCTCGTCGCCGCCGGACGAGCTCCGGCCACCACCGACCTCGGTCTCGGCAGCATCGGTGCCGAGGAGAGTGGTCCGCTGCGCACCGACGACCATATGATCGTCCCCGGACATCCGTGGCTGTACGCCGTGGGCGATGCGAACGGGCGGGTGGCGCTCACCCACATGGGCAAGTACCAGGCCCGAGTCGCCGGTGATGTGATCGCCGCGCGCGCCGAGGGGCGCAACCTCGACAGCCCGCGGTACTCGGCCTTCGCCGATCACTCCGCCGTACCCCAGGTGGTGTTCACCCGGCCGGAGGTTGCCGTGGTCGGTCTCACCGAGCAGCAGGCACGTGACAGCGGCATCGACGTCACCGTCGCCGACATGGACCTGGCCGTCGCCGGTACGTACTTGCTCGATCCGGGTTACTCCGGGCACGCCAAACTGGTGATCGACCGAACCCGCGACGTCGTCGTCGGCGCGACCTTCGTCGGTGCAGGCACCGCCGAGCTCGTGCATTCGGCGACCGTCGCGGTGGTCGGAGAGGTCACCCTCGATCGGTTGTGGCATGCGGTGCCGTCGTATCCGACGGTCAGCGAGATCTGGTTGCGGCTGCTGGAGTCGCTGCGCTGACGATGCTGTCGGCGAGATTTTGGATTCCGTCGGCGAGAAACTGGGTTCTGTCGGCGAGAAACGGGGTTCTGTCGGCGGGGCGGCGGGGGATGCGGTGCCGACTCAGCCCATGAGTTCGCGCAGATCGCGGTCCATCACCCAGATGAGGATCTCTGCGTCACCGGCCGCCGATACTCGCACACCGCCGAGATCGCCGCCGCGGACCGCGTCGCCTTCGGCAAGCAGGTGCTCGCCAACTGTGGGTGATCCCTGGGTGACGAAGACATGGGTGAACCGGCCGCTGGGCAGTTCCACCGAGCTCGTGGCGTCGAGGCGGGCGGCGAATAAGGTGGCCGAGCGATTGGCGATGCGGATCGCCGAATCACGATTCGGATCCCCGGATGCAACCGGGACGAGACCTCCGGCGGTCAGCTCGTCGGAGATGTCGGCGGCGGCATAGGAGGGGGTCAGCCCGAACTCGTCGGGCATCACCCACATCTGTACGAACCGGACGGGTACGGTGCCGGCTCCGGGATGATCGGGCCAGGTGTCGTTGCGCTCCGAGTGCAGCACCCCGGTTCCGGCGCTCATCCGTTGTGCCAGACCGGGATAGACGATGCCCGAGTGGCCCTCCGAATCCTGGTGAACCAGTGCGCCGGACGTGACCCACGTGACGATTTCAGACTCGCGGTGCGCGTGTTGGTCAAAGCCCTGTAACGGAGTGACCACATCATCGTTATTCACCAACAGAGAGCCGTGATTTGTGTTGGATGGATCGTAGTGATCGCCGAAGGAGAAGCTGTGTCGGGACGTGAGCCAGTCGGTGGTGGTGACCGCGCGGTCGGCGGCCGGAATCACGGAGTAGACCATGACCCATTATGTGCCGCGAACGAACGTGTGGTATCGGCCACATCAATTGGGCTGCCTCGGGATCCCCGAGACCCGATCGTGACCCCTCGGATCCCCGAATGGAAGCGGACGGCATCGAAATCCAGTGTGACAAGAGTGAAAATTGAGACTATGAAGATCTGGGTCAAGCGCGCGCCGAAGGTGGCTTGTGCGGCGGCGACCTGCAGCGTCGTGGTGGCGCTCAGCGCGTGCGGAGTGTCGGGTGGGGAGAGCGGCGACGCCGCAGGTGCGGTGGCGCAATTTGCCGCGGCTATGGAACGCCAGGACGCCGGCGGGGCGGCCGAGTTCACCACCGCCCCCGGCCAGGCCGGGGCGGCACTCACCGAGACCCTGCAGTCCATGGATGCCGAGCACATCGACATGGTGGTGCAGAACCCCGTCGAGTACAGCGACGGGACGGCGTCGTTCGGGCTCAAGACCACCTGGCGGTGGGACAAGGACCGCAGCTACGAGACCACCAGTTCGGGAACCGCCCGACACCTGTCGACCGGTTGGAAGATCACCTGGGAGCCGTCGGTGATCCACCCCGGGCTCCCCGTGGGCGGACAATTGCGCGAGATCCGCACCGACGCCACCCCGGCACCGCGGGTGCGCAGCCGGAGCGGTAAGACGTTCATGTACCTGCAGCCGGTCAACGACATCATCCTCGACCCGAACCAGACCGGGGATGTGCGCAGTTCGGTACGGGCACTGGCCCGCACGATCAAGCCGATCGCACCGCTGATCACCTCTCAGGTCATCTCCGAGAAGCTGGCCGAGACCCCCGGCAAACCCATCACCGCGGTGACGTTGCGTGAACCGGACATGCAGGTACTGCAGTCGGACCCGAATGCGGTGCCCGGTGTCGTGGTGCGCAAGGCGGGCATGCTGGTGATGGCCGACCGGCGACTGTCGTCGCCCCTGGAGGCGGGGCTCACCAACTACTGGCAGGCCATCCGTGACGCGACCGCCGGCTGGGAGGTGCAGATGGTGGGCCCGGGCATCAAGCCGCGCAAGTTGGCCGGCGAGCAGGGTCCGCCCGGGCCGGATGTGCAGACCACCGTCGACCAGAGCCTGCAGCTGACCCTCGGCGATGCGGCGGTCGAGGTGGGCCAGCCGGCCACCATCCTGGCGCTCGACGCGGCCACCGGCGCAGTCCTCGGCATGGCCCGCAACAGCTACGCCGTCGACCGGGGCATCAACGCTGACACCGTCTATCCCGTGGGCACCACCCTGAACCCGGTGCTCACCGAAGTGGATCGCACCGCCAATGCCAACCAGGAATCCAGCGACGCCATCATGGACCGGCTGGGACTGGGTGTGCAGTTCACCGTTCCCGGTGCCAGTACGCCGACCAACGACCAGCCCGGAGTGGCCACCGTCGACTTCCGGCCGGACGGGCCGAGCATGTCGATGATGAACATGGGTGCACTCGGGGTGGCGCTGGCGCGGAGTTCGAAGGGCACGATGACCTCGGTGGCTCCGTATGTGATCAAGGGAGTGCCGACGACGGTGGCCGGTGGTCAGCTCGGCGAGCTCGACGCGGCTACCACCGCGCCCATCCTGCGGGCGATGACGACGGTAGCCAAGACCGGCGATGCGAGTGATCTCACCGGAGCGCCCGGCCTGAAGGCGCTGGTGGGTACCAACGGGCCGCAGGGTCCCGGCTGGTTCCTCGGGTTGCAGGGCGGCAAGGTCATCGTCATCTACACCGAGGGCAACACATCGGGGACGGCGGCGCTGCAGGTGGCGCAGAAGTATTTCCGGATCAAGTAGCCCTTCGTGACGCCCTCCGCAAGCTCCGGGCTCCTCAGGGATCGGTGGGTTTCGCGCGCGCATCGATCATTCGCGCGTGAGGCTGCGCGCGCGGAAGATCAATTGGCGCGCGACGAGGCCGAGCGACGACGCACCACCCCGTAGGCTGCGCGCCATCCCAGGAGGAACACGCCGAGGGTGATGGTGGCGACAACGACGAAACTCGGGGCGACGCCCTGGTGCAGCAGGTAGCGCAAGATCATCGCGACCGCGACGGCGCAGAACCAGATCATCACGCCGGCGGGCACGAGCCGCTCGGGGTGGAAGTCGTGGCCGAACCACTCGCTGGACCGCACGTGGGAGAACACATACGCGATCGACCATCCCGCGGCCGCGCCCACCGCGAACGGCCACAGCGTCTGCAGCACGCCGATGACGGTGAGTCCCTCGTCGTGGCTGGATCGGCCGATCATCACGAACACCGTGATCGCGACGAGATCGATGAGTGCGGTCACCGGCATCGGCAGCGCTCGGGCCCGAGCTGCCCGGGCGTCGGTACCTGCGACAACGGGAGAACTCGACATGGTCCCCTACGGTAGCGGGTCGTCGGGCCGTCGACCATCACCCGGATCGGCATCACGCTCGTCGACCCGTCCGGCCCCCGGCTCCGAGTCCAGGTCGCGATCGAGCTCCTCCTCCAGGGTCTCGCCGGTGCGGAAGGTGCCGCGGAACATGAACAGCACCACCACCCAGCCGATGGCCGCGATCAGGATGTAGCTGATGACGCGATAGACCAGCACGGCGGTGATGGCGTCGGCGGCCGGCATTCCCGCCGAGGTCAGGGCGGGAACCAGCACGGCGTCGACGACACCGATGCCACCGGGCAGCAGCGGAACCGCGGTGCCGACCGCCTTCCCGGCCGCGTAGGCCACCATCAGTCCGGCGATGCTGGGATGCGCGCCGACTGCCCAGCACGCGAACGCGAGGCACGCGACGTCGGCGACCCAGTTGAACATGCTCCAACCGAACGACACCCCGAGGTCACGTTTGGACAGCTGCACCGCACGCAGCTGTTCGAGTGTCTCCATGATGCGGTCGTGCCCGTTGCCCGCGGGTTTGCTGCGGACCTGGTTGATCCAGTCCATCACCCGCAGCAGGGTGCTCTGCAGCGATTCGGGATGGCTGGCCAGATACTGGAAGACCACCGCGACCGCGATGAAGCCGACCACCGAGAAGAACACCGAGAACGGGCTGGTCTTGGCGCCCGCCAGCAATGCGCCGCCGAACCCGAGCACCGCCAGGCCGACGCCGGCGAGCAGACCGGACATCACCACCTGCCACGATGCGACGACCGGTGTGGCGCCCCACTTGCGGGTCTCGCGGTAGACGAAGGCCGGCGACAACACCGGGCCACCCGGCATCGTCTGGCTCACCGCATTGGACGCGAGGATCACCGACAACGACTGCCATTGGCCGACCTTGACGCCGCCCGATCGCAACAGTGCACGTTGGACCTGCGCGTAGCTGTCCATGGACAGCAGGGCGGCGACGATGCTGGCGACGATCCAGACCCAGTCGAGGTCGCCGATGCGGCGCCAGGCCTCCTCGAGGCTGGGCGAGATCAACACGACCTCGACGGCCAGGATGACCACGACGATCGCCAGCAGCACCCACCGCAGCCACCAGAAGCGTGACCGCATGGACACGCTTCCCGTGGCGGGCCCCTCCGACGACATAGCCCACACCATATCCACAGCTACGCTGGTGTCTGTGAGCGATGCCGACACCGTAGATCGATCACCCCGTGCGCAGCGGCCCGCCGACATCGTCACGGTCGATCGTGAGAAGGTGCACCCGCTGGTCCGTGCCACCGCTGAATGGGCATGGCGGTTGCTGGTCATCGCCGGTGCCGCCTACGTCCTGGTGTTGACCTTCAACCAGTTCGAGGAAGTGCTGGTGCCGGTGGCGTTGGCCATTCTCGGTGCGGCGATGCTGGTGCCCGTCGTCGATGCGCTCGACCGGGCGGGCATGCCCAGGTCGCTGGCGGTGCTCTTCGCCATCGTCGTGGTGCTCGGCCTGTTGACGGCGGTCCTGACCTTCGTGGTGCAGGAGTTCATCCGAGGGTTCCCGCAGCTCACCTCCGAGATCACCACGACCATCGACCGCAGCCGTGACTGGCTCGTCGACGGCCCGTTCGGCGTGGACCGCGACCAGGTCCAGAACATCGGCAACGACCTCACCGGCTTCCTGCAGCACAACCAGGCTCAGGTCACCAGCGGCGCACTCGCGACGGCGACCACCGCGACCGAGATCGTCACCGGCGCGCTGCTCGCCTTCTTCCTGCTGATCTTCTTCCTCTACGGTGGCGGCCACATCTGGACGTTCTTCACCAAGGTGATCCCCGTCGATACGCGAGGTCGGGTGCGGGCGGCGGGCGTCGCAGGTTTCGCGACGTTGGTCGGCTACGTGCGGGCCACGGTCGCGGTCGCCTTCGTCGATGCGCTGGGTATCGGCGTGGGGTTGGCCATCCTGCACGTTCCGCTGGCGCTGCCACTGGCTTCGCTGATCTTTTTGGGAGCCTTCATCCCGATCGTCGGCGCGTTGGCGACCGGGACGTTGGCGGTGCTGGTGGCGTTGGTGACGCAGGGCTGGATCGCCGCGATCATCGCGCTCGCGATCGTCGTCGGTGTCATGCAGCTGGAAAGTCATGTGCTACAGCCGTTCCTGCTGGGCCGGTCGGTGCGGCTGCACCCGGTCGCGGTGGTGTTGGCGATCGCGGCGGGCATCGTCTCCGCCGGCATCATCGGCGGCCTGCTGGCCGTGCCGTTGATCGCGTTCGCCAACACCGCGGTCCGTCACCTGTCGGGCAGCGCGCCGTCGGCGCAACGCCGCGAGGAGCGGGCCGATGAGCCGATGTACTCCGCCTCACCCGACGAACCGAGGTGGGATCGCGTAGACCATCGTGACGCCGAGGACACCGTCCACACCCAGACCGTCGATGAGTTGCGCCCGACGACCACCCTGCCGGCCGAGCACGAGGACTCCGGCGGGTTGACCGACGACGAGTACGCCCGCTCCGACGCCGACGCCGATGACCCGCGACGCCGTGACGACGACACCTGAACCGCTCCACCGACCGAGCCGCGCCACTCAGTTGGCGATGGCCGTCGACACCGATCCGGTGGGGCCGCTGTGGCGGGCCGCGCAGTTGTTCCGGCTGCTCTCGTATATGTACGCCCTGGGTTTTCAGATCGCGATCAACGACGATCTGGCCCACCGCGCGACCGCGTGGGTGCTGTTCGCGGTCTTGACGGCGTGGACGGCAACCAGCGGCATCGCCTACTACGTCGGTTTCGGTCGCAACCGCTACTGGGTGAGTGCCGACGTGGCGGTGGCCTGCGCGATGATGCTGTCCACCTCATATGTGGCCACCGAATCCTGGGCCCTGAACAACCAGAGTTGGCCGACCACGCTGTGGGCCGTCAATGCCGTGATCTCGGTGGCGTTGCTGGCCGGGCCGGTCTGGGGCATCGTGTCGGGGCTGCTCGTCGGCGGCACCAGTGCATTCGTCAAGGGCGCTTTCGACCTCAACTTCGGTCGCAACGCCACGATCATCATCATTGTGGCCACCGGGATGGCCGTCGGACTGGCCGCGGTGATCGCGCGCCGCGCCCAGGCGGTGCTGGCGCAGGCGGCGGGGATCGCCGCGGCGACCGAGGAACGCGAGCGGCTCTCACGCGAGGTGCACGACGGGGTATTGCAGGTCCTCGCGCTCATCGCCCGACGGGGCCGTGAGATCGGCGGTGAGACCGCCGCGCTCGCCGAACTTGCCGGCGAACAGGAGTACGCGCTGCGACGGCTGGTCTCGGGGGCCGCCGAGGAGATCGAGATCGACGGAACCACCGTCGATCTC
Source organism: Gordonia tangerina (assembly GCF_021556435.1). Classification (GTDB taxonomy): domain Bacteria; phylum Actinomycetota; class Actinomycetes; order Mycobacteriales; family Mycobacteriaceae; genus Gordonia; species Gordonia tangerina. The sequence continues at coordinate 49,500 of NZ_JAKGCU010000004.1, read as the reverse complement.
GCAGCCCGTTTGCGTGCCCTGGCCGCGGACGGTGTCTCGGTCAGTGCTCCGGGAACCGCGGTCGACGTGGAGGCATTCGTGGCCACCGAAATCCGCGCCGCCGTGATCAACGCCCTCGACAACGTCGTCCGGCACGCCGGGTCAGGGGCGCGTGCATTCGTGTTGCTCGAGGATCTCGGCGATCAGCTCGTGGTCAGTATCCGCGACGACGGGGTGGGTATCGCGCCGGGACGCCTCGGGGAAGCGCAACAGCAGGGGCGGATGGGGATCTCCACGTCGATCGTCGGGCGCATCGAGTCGCTGGGTGGGACCGCACACCTCGAATGCGCACCCGAGGGCGGCACAGAATGGGAACTGACGATTCCGGTGGACGGGAGGGGTAATGGCGCAACAGATGCCGACCGGGTCGGGTGAGTCGGTGGACGGCGCCGCGACCGCACTGCGGGTGATGGTGGTCGACGATCACCCGATCTGGCGGGAGGGCGTGGCCCGTGACTTGGCCGAGGACGGCTTCGATGTGGTGGCGACCGCCGACGGTGTCAGCGCTGCCGTGCGCCGGGCCGGCGCGGTCGCGCCCGACGTGGTGCTGATGGACATGCAGCTGCCCGACGGCACCGGTGCCGAGGCGACCGCAGGTGTGCTCGAGGTGTCGCCGGGCAGTAGGGTCCTGGTGCTCTCCGCGTCGGAGGAGCGTGACGACGTTCTGCAGGCGGTGAAGGCCGGTGCCAGTGGTTATCTGGTGAAAAGTGCGTCGCAGGCAGAGCTGCTGGAAGCGGTCCGGGCGACCGCCGACGGGCAAGCCGTGTTCACGCCGGGGCTGGCCGGATTGATCCTCGGTGAGTACCGGCGGATCTCGGCGACACCCGATCGGGACGACAGCCGTCCCACCCTCACCGACCGGGAGACCGAGGTCCTGCGACTGGTGGCGAAAGGGTTCAGTGCCAAACAGATCGGTACCAGACTGTCGCTGAGTCACCGAACCGTCGAGAACCACGTCCAGGCGACACTGCGAAAGCTCCAACTCGGAAACCGAGTGGAGCTGACGCGGTATGCGATCGAACAGGGGTTGGATGAATGAGTGCGACGGGCGGGCGTCCTTCGGTGACCCACACGATGCCCGAGGGGCCCGCACGCTCACTCCGTTCGCGGGCTCCTCAGGGGCCAGAGTCGTTGTTCCGGAAGGCTATTCGGCGGCAGCCAACGGCGCTTCGGTGACCGGGTTGGCGGTGACCTCGGCCTTCGGCTTGTCCTGCGGCACCAGCATCGTCGCGGCCGCCCCGGCCAACGCGATTGCGGCGAAGATGTAGAACGCCGCACTCGACGAGATGCCTGCGCCGATCAGCAGTCCACCGATCACCGGACCGACGATGCCGCCGAGCCGGCCGAATCCGGCGCACCACGCGACACCGGCGGCACGGGCCGAGGTGGGGTAGAAGTTCGACACGTAGCCGTAGATCAGCACCTGGGTACCGATGGTGCCGGTACCGGCAACGGCGACCGCAGCCAGCAACACCGGCAGCGGGAACCCGAGGGTCAGGCAGATCAGGGCGAATGTGGCCAGGCAGAACGAGGTGGCGACGATGCGCTGCGGGCCGCGACCATCGGCGAGGCGGGCGGCGATGAGGCCGCCGACGATGGCGCCGCCATTGAGGACCAGCAGGAACGACAACGATCCCTTGGCGTTGAAACCGGCCGATTCCATGATCTGCGGCAGCCAGGTGTTGAGGCCGTAGGTCAGCAGCAGTCCGGCGAAGCTCATCGTGCCCAGCAGCAGGGTGGGCAGCGCGAACCGGCGTGAGGCCAGGGCGGCGAAGCCGACCTTGTCCGGCTGCGCGGTGGCCTGTCCGGCGGGCTGCGGGTAGAGGTCGACGGGGATACCGGTGCGGGTGCCGATGGCGCTCGCCTCGTCGAGCCGGCCGCGCGACACCAGCCACTGCGGCGACTCGGGCATCTTGAGCCACGCCAACGGCAGCAGCGTCACCAGCGGCAACGCGCCGACCCAGAACAGTCCACGCCAGCCGATGTGATCGGCCAACAGCAGCGCCAGAACCGCTGCCAGCACGCCGCCGAACGGGACGCCGCTGTAGACGATGGCGTTGAACAGGTTGCGCTTGGATGTGGGCGCGAACTCCGCGACCAGGGCGCCGACGGTGGCGACCAGGCCACCGATGCCGATTCCGGTCAGACACCGGAGAACACCGAAGGTGGCCACGTTGGGAGCCAGTGCGGTGGCTCCCATTCCGATGGAGAACCACGCAATGTTCATCAGCATCATCCGGCGGCGGCCGACCCGATCGCCGAAGGTGCCCGCGATGAACGCGCCGATCATCATGCCGATCAGCGCGTAGGAGCCGAGCGCGCCGGCAGTGCCCGGGCTCAGTTCGCCCAGCTGCGATGGGTCGTCGAGCAGGGTGGGTAGGACGGTGCCGTACACGACGAGGTCATAGCCGTCGAAGACGATGGCGATCGCGGCGAGGGTCACCACCCAAAGCACGCTTTTTCGGTGCTCTGGGCTCGTCCAGGTGGTGGGTGCGTTCATGGGCTGCCTCCAAGGTGGGTGTGCTGGGAGACAATCCTGCGTTGATGTGTGGCCGATCACATCAGGTGTTTGGCCAGTCCTGACCAAGGTGACCTTTGATAGCTCAGATCACGTGATTGATAACCGAGCGCATCCGACGCCGCCGAGGTCAGCTTTCCGAGCGGCCGTTGCCTGAGCGGCTGCGGCGAAGCAGTTCCTGCACACTGATCTGCGCGCCGTCGCCGTCGTTGTCGGAGCGGGCGTGCCGGTCGGTGGCCCGTCGGCGCCCCTCGCCACCGTCGGTGGGTTCCGCCGAACCGGGTCGATCCCCATCCGGCTGCCGGCCGGTCAACGGCGGGGTCTCGTTGCTGAGACCACGATCCATCGGTGACCCCCCTGGTCGCTGCGGCCGCGAGGTGCGTCGTTCGCCTTCGGGGCTCAACGACGCCGCCAGCGGACGCTTACCCGTGCTGTCCAGCGCCGGGCGGCGACCGAGAGCCGAATCCGCCGGCGGGGCAGGGGTCGGGCGCTGCGGTCGCGGGGCCGTCGGTGGCGGTGGTGCCGAGGCGGCCGGCGGCGACACGGGGCGGGGCTGCTGTGACCGGGTCGGTGCCGCACCGGGGTGGGCCGTCGGGGCCTGGGTCGGAGCCGATTGGGGGTTACGAGATTGGGGGTTAGGAGACTGGGCCGACGGAGACTGGGCCGACGGCTCATCGTCGCCGAGGCGGATGCCACCCGCTCCCAGTCGCCAGCTGCCGGTGTCCGGGCCGTCCGACCGCGAACGCCGTGCGCGACTGAATGTGGGTGCGGGACGTGCCGCAGGAGTCGGTCGGCTCGCTGAGCGGTCGCCCGTCGGCGGCGCGGACGGGCCCACGCGTGCGGGCGCCGGTTCGGCCGACGGCCCGGCGACCTGCCCCTCACGCGGTAGTCGGCCACCGGGCACGGCCTGTGGCGCCGCGACGTTCGCCGAACGTCTCGGCGACTGACGATCCGGTGTCGGCCGAGGGGCGGTGCGTGCGGCACCGCGGGCGGCCGCACCCGTCGCTGCGGCGGCCGGAACACCGACGTCGCCGCGCGTCGACCGCGGAGCGGCGCGCATCGTGGAGGTGGGTGCCTCGGCGACGATGGTGCCGGCCGAGCGCATCCGCGAGGCAGCGGCCTGATCGCGCAATTCGTCGGGCTCATCGTCGAGAACCGTCTCGCCGAGCCCGATCTTCTGTTGCATCACCCGCATCCAGCGCGGCGCCCACCAGCAGTCGTCGCCGAGCATCTTCATCACCGACGGCACCAGCAACATGCGGATGATGGTGGCATCGAGGATCAGCGCCGCGATCATGCCGTAGGCGATGTACTTCATCATCACGATCTCGGACAGGCCGAACGCGCCGGTGACCACCACCAGGATCGCCGCCGCCGCTGTGATGATGCGACCGGTGTGGGCAGTGCCCACCCGAACGGCTTCGGTGGTGGTCGCGCCCTTCTGCCTGGCCTCGACCATGCGAGACAACAGGAATATCTCGTAGTCGGTGGACAGACCGAAGATGATCGCGATGATCAGCACCAGCACCGCGGCGAACAGCGGCCCGGGCGTGAAGTTGGCCAGCGCTGCGCCGTGACCGTCGACGAAGATGAACGTCAGGATGCCCAGCGTGGCCCCCAGCCCCAGCGCCGTCATCAGCGCGGCCTTGATCGGCAGCACCAGCGAGCCGAACGCCAGGAACATCAGGAAGCCGGTCACCAGCACCAGCAGGACGGCCATGATCGGCAGCCGTGACATCAGCGCATCGATGGAGTCCTGCGTCAGTGTCGGGGTGCCGGCCACCCACATCGTGAGGCCCTGGGTGTCGATCGCGCGCAGGTCGTCGATGGCGGGCGCGGCGGTGTTGCGGTCCACCAACCCCGCCGACATCTGGATGATCTGCGGTCCGTTGTCGCCGTACTGGCCGGTCAGCGCCCCGCCGTCGGACGACGGGCTGAACTGTTTGGTGAAGCCGGGGATCTGATTGGCCTCGTCGGCGATCTGCTGGATCTTCTGCCCGCTGGCCGCGTCGTTCGGGTCGTAGGCGACGACCAGCTTGATCTCTTCGGTGCGCTCGGTGGGGAAATACTCGTCGAAGTTCTCCTGCGCCACCCGGTTGGGGTTGTCGGGCGGCAGGTAGGCCTCGCTGATGCCGCCGAACTTGATTCCGCCGAACGGAATGGTGAGCACCAGCAACAGCAGGATCGTGGGGACCGCAGTCGCCACCGGATGCTGCATGACCCAACCGGCCAGTCGGCCCCAGAACCCGTTCTCGACCTCTTCCTTGGTCTTGGTGCGCCGCAGGAACGGCAGACCCAGCGCGTCGATCCGCGGCCCCAGGATGGCCAGGGTGGCCGGCAACACGGTGATCGACAAGATCGCCGCGAGCGTCACCGACGCGATCGCGCCGTAGGCGACCGACTTGAGGAAGCCCTGCGGCATGATCAGCAGACACGCCAGCGCCGCGACGATGATGGTCGCCGAGAACACCACGGTCTGTCCCGACGTCATCACGGTTCGGCGGACCGCGGCCTTCGTCGAATACCCTTCGGCGAGTTCCTCGCGGAATCTGCTGACGATGAACAGGCCGTAGTCGATCGCGATACCGAGGCCGATCAGCGTGACCACCGACTGCGCGAAGATGTTCAGTTCGGTGATCTGGGCGAGGATCTTCATGATGCCCAGCGATCCGGCGATCGTCAGACCGCCGATCAGCACCGGCAGACAGGCTGCGATCACCCCGCCGAAGATGAAGAACAACATGATCGCGACCAACGGCAGGGCGATCACCTCGGCACGGTGGATGTCCTTGTCCATGCCGTCGGCCATACTGCCTGCCACCGGTTGGAGGCCGGCGAGTTCGAACGTGGTGTTTTCGAGGTTGAATCTCGCGCCGATGTCGTCGAAGAACGGTTCGATGACGGTGTAGTTGTTGAGCACCGTGGTGTCGTCGTCACCCTTGACGCCGATACTGATGAACGCGTGGCGGCCGTCGTCGGTGAACGTGCGTTCCCGGATGGTGGCCTGCGCGGCCTGCGAGGTGGACGTCTGATCGCGCAGATAGAACGGGTCGATGATGCCCGGATCCTCGCGGTTGACGATGTCGCCGTGCTGCGCGATGAGGTCATCGACGAAGTTCTCCACCTTTGCGCCGAACTCAGGGTCGTCGACGGAGGTGCCCTCTGGTGGCGTGATCAGCAGGATGACGTCGGACCGGTGATCGCGGCCCAGCGCGGTGTCGGCGACCACCGATCCCTTCACCGACTCCGAGGTGGGATCGAACCAGCCGCTCTGGCTGAGGTACTTACCGAGGTCGAGACCGTAGAGGCCCAGACCGCCCATCAGGGCGATCAGAACCGCGATCACGGCGAAGCGCATTCGAAAGACGAATGTGCCGATGGCTCCGAACACGCCTCGTTCCTTTCTCGGTCGTACCTGGCGGATGAAGTGCTGCGCGCGGGAAGTTCTTCAGGCGGGATTGTGGCAAGCGGTCCTGAGTGATCCCTGAGTCGTCGGGATCGATGGAACCGTGATCAGTGCAGCAGTGCCTGCAACGGTCGGAACGGTGTGAGCCACGCCCCGTCGTCGGGCAACGAGTCGAGACCGATCCGCGGCAACGGCTCACGGAACACCGCCGGGATGTCCTCCAGGTCGACGAACTCCAACTCCTCGGTGGTCAAGGCCCAGCTGGCATGCTCGCGGAAACCGATCACGGTGACCGGAACGCCGTCGGCGGCCACCTCGAGCAGCGGCTCCCGGAACGCCTGGCCGTCGGCCGAGGCGACGATGAGGCCAGCTAGTCCAACAGTGTGCCTGCGAAGTGCGATGTGGTCGAGCATGTCGCTGTCCACATCACTGTCATCGGCGAGTTTGGGCTTCGCGAACACCGCATAACCGACGTTGCGCAGCGCATCCACCCACGGCCGAACCACGTCGGCGCTGCCCGGGACGATGTTGGTGAAGACGGTGGCCTCCGGCTCCACCGACGTGCCCGTCGCCGCGGTGGCGGAGATGTCGGCGGTGCGCTGCAACAGCCAGCGGCCCAGCGCGTCGAAGCGCGGTCGGTGCGCCGCGGTCGGGCGGCCGCCGAGGATCGCGCCGAGCCCCATGTCCATGTTGGGTGCATCCCAGACCAACAGCACCCGCGGTGTTCCGCTCTGGCCGGAGATGGTGTCGGCGAACCGATTCGGCCCGGTGCCCGACGGTCCGGAACCTGGCGCTGACCCGGTACTTTGGGTGGGGGCCGGCTGGGTCGCAGTGACGTCGTCGCTCATGCTCCGCCGCTTTCGGTGGGTCGGGAAGTGGGGGGTTGGGGCCGAACATATACGAATTCGTTCACCTCGCGACCCTCTCGTTCGGCGCGCCCCTCGAATTTGGTGGTGGGACGGTCGAGCAGGATGGGCGAGCCGGCCGTCGCCTGGACGACGTGCGGTCGGTCACGCCGCTGGGTGGCGAGATGCTCGGCGATCCACTCCGCATACCCGGCGTGATCGGTCGCGATGTGCAGCACACCCCCGGGCACCAATCGGTCGGCCATCAGTTCCAGCGTGCCGCTCTGGATGAGCCTGCGCTTGTGGTGACGTGATTTCGGCCACGGGTCCGGGAAGAACACCCGGATCCCGGTCAGCGACTCCGATGTCAGCAGCTCGGTCAACACCACCACGGCGTCGCCGCGCACCATCCGCACATTCGTGAGTCCGCCGCGGTCCACCAGACCCAGTAGTTGTGCGAGGCCCGGCTTGTAGACCTCCACCGCGAGGACGTCGACGTGGGGTTCCTCGGTGGCCATCGCCGCCGTCGAGATCCCCGTGCCGCTCCCGATCTCCAGGACGACGGGTGCGTTGCGGCCGAAGAACTCCGGGAGGTCGATCGGTTCCTCGGGGACCCGGTCGGTACCGATCGCGAGGTCGCGGCCCAGCCGGGGCCACAACTGCTCCCAATTGCGCTGCTGACCCGTCGTCAGGGTGCCCCGACGGAATCGAAAACTGGTCACCCGCGGGTACAGACGTGACTGATCGACGCTCTCGCTCACCCGTCCATCGTTGCGCATGGGTGGCGTCGCGGAACAGCCGACACCGCTTCGGCCCCGGTCAGCGGGCAATCGACTCGCCGGACACCATGCCGCGCTGCGATGGTGCACGTTACATTTCCAGCATGGCGAACGACCCCAGCACTGTGTCCCCGGACACGCCCGCCCGGCTGGCCGAGTCCGGGCGCCTCGCCGACGTCGTCGCACCCGATTCACCCGCGCGCGCCGAACTCGCCGACGCCGCGCGCCGCTACGCGCGGCCCCTGCAGGTGCGGGTGACCGGTCGTGCGGGCAGCGGTCGGGCAACCGTCGCGAGAGCTCTGCACGAGCGGCTGTCGGTGGCCGCGACCAGCGATACCGGAGGCGATGACGCGGATCTGTGGATGCATGTGCTCACGGGCCCGCCGCGGGCGCACGATCGGGACATGCTGGCCCGTTCACCGACCGACCGGACCATCGTGGTGCTCAACAAATCCGACACCCACCGCGATCCGGTCGTGGCCGCCGAGGTCGCCGCGCGTTGCGCCGAGCAGATCGATCAGGCGGTGATCCCGGTGTCGGCGCTGCTGGCACGTGCGACGGTCACCGACGACGAACTCGGATTCCTCCGCGAACTGGCGCGCACCGGAGAAGAGATGCCGGCGATGGCCGGGGCGTTCCTCTCCGCCGGCCCCGACGACGAACGCGTCGTGCGCGCCGCACTGATGCGGCGGCTGGACCGGACCGGAATCGAGATCGCGCTCGAGTTGCTCGCCGCACACCCCGACGTGACCGATACGACGATGCTCGACCGCGAACTGTGGCGACGCAGCGGAATCGACGAGGTGATCGCGCCCATCACCGAACGCGTCGGGCGGGTCCGGCAGTGGCGGCTGGTGGAGCTGCGCACCCGGCTCGAGACGATCGCCGCACGCGGGCACGACCGCGACGCCGTGGAGCCGCTGCTTGCGCAACTCGCCGAGACCGAGGCGACGAGATGGCCGGCGGCGTGATGGGCGGCGCCGGGGTGGCCGCCGATGTGTCGGCGGCCGTAGCCGGATTGACCGGCTACGAACCGGCCGCCATCGTCGGCGGGGGGACCGATGTCGCGGTCTTCGGGATCGGCGGGACCGGGGTGTCGACGCTGCTCGAGGCCTGCCGACACATCGACCCCACGCTGCGCGTGGAGTCCGGCCGATGGGGCGCCCGCGCCGACGATGCGGCGGTCGGCGCGGCACTGCTGGTGGTGGATCCGACGTCGTCGGTCGGTGCCGAGGAGCGCGGCGCCGTCGACGAGCTGCGGCGGCGCTTCGGAACCGTGGCGCTGGTGTGCACCAAGATCGACGCCTACTGGGAGTGGCCGCGCATCCTGCGCGCCCATCGCGCGACGCTCGATCCGCGCGAGGAACTCCCCGTCTTCGCGGTGTCGTCGACGCTCGCGCTGTCCGGGACCGACGCCGAGTCGGGCGTCGGCGCGCTGCTGCAGTGGGCTGCCGAGGAGATGGCCGCTGCACCCGCGCAGCGGCGCGAACGCGCCCGGACCGGTGCCGCGCTGGCAGCGCTCGGGCAACTCGAAGACGAGTTGCTCGCCGCGTCCCGCGACGACGATCCCGAGAACCTGGCCGCTCACCGTCGTCGCGTGCTCGAATCCCGCGACCGCGGCCGGGCCGACCGGCTGGCGGTGGTGCGGGCCGGACTGACCCGGGTGCGCAGCGAGACGATCGCCGACATCGCCGGTGGCACCCGCGCGCTCGCCGCCGACGCCACCGCTCGCACGGCGGGGCTGTCCGCGCGGGGTCGCGACGAGTTCGCCCGGTGGCTCACCGACCAGACCACGGCGATGCGAGCGCGGGTCGATACGGCCACCGACGAGCGCCTCGACGAGGTGGCGGCCGCAGCACTGCTCGGCATCGACGCGGCGGCGCCCCGACCGGCACCGGTCGCGGGAACCGACGACGTCGGGCCGCCCTTCGACAGGCCGGTGCCCACGGCACGGCGCAGCGGAGAGGATCTGCTGGTGGTGCTGATCGGTGCGTCCAGCGGGCTCGGGCTCGGGCGGCTCATCGTGGCGCCGATGGCCTCGGTGCACACGCTGCAGTGGGTGAGTATGCCGTTGACCCTGGTGCTCGGCGTCCTGGTGGCGGTACTGGTGATCCGCGTGCGGCGATCGGCCGCGGTACGGGCCGAAATGCGCACCTGGAGCGGCGAGGCGCTCAACGAGACCCGGGCGCGACTCGAACACCGGGTGGGGTCACGAGTGGCCGCGGCCGAAGCCCATCTGATCGGTCAGATCACCCGCTACCACGAACGTCGTACCCGCCAGGCGGCCGCCGATATCGCCGCGATCGACGAGCAGCTGCGCGCCCTGCGCACCGGCGCGGCCCGCCAACCCACACGCGACCGTCTCGCCCGCGTCCGGGCACTGCGCGCCGAACTCGCTCGCGTGTGACCTCGCGTGTGACGGTTCCTCCGCCGGGTATCGCTTCGTCCCCCAACTGCAGTTGGCCGATCTGACGAAACCAGGTGGAAGAACCGATGCGACGGCCGCCGGGAGGGGGCCGAAGTGCGATGGAACCGAATGGCGGGCCGGCGCGTCTTATCATCACGGTGGTGTGCGGATGCGGCATCGACGAGGGGAGTGCGGATGGACATGTCATTTCTGGGTGGTGATCCACTCGGCAATGAATCGTTCGACCACCAGGGGTCGGTGGATCCGGATGGGGGCGCCGCGGTGGGCCGCCACGACGCCGGCGCGGTGTTCGAGCACGCGGGTGCCACGTCGACACCGGATGATCACTTGTGGATGCACTCCGACGGCCGCATCTGGGATCTCGGCCCGGCCGATGTCGACACCGACGACGACGGCATCCGCGACTCATTGACCCGGACCGGCGACGGTGGACTCACCGTCTACACCGACTCCGACTACGACGGGCAGGTGGACAAGATCACCGAGGTCGATGCGGAAGGGACGTTCTCGTCGCGGGTGCTCGACCCGGGCAGCGGCACCTGGGTGGCCACCGACACCGGTAGGTTGGGCTGACCGACGAGACCGAGGCCGCTGAGCTACCCGGCATGGCCGATCGCGCGCCGACTCGGGGCCGACGCAACGTCGGCATACGCCATTGGCCGATGTCGTAATGTGGGATTTGCCGCATCTGGATCACCCCGGTACCTAGCGGGCGCTCGGTGAACGTATCCTGTGGTGACGACGACATCGCGACGGCTGTGCATCGCGCCGTCACCTCGGAGGAGAACCGATCATGACCTCAGCCACCATTCCAGGCCTGGACCCGAAGACCGCCCCGACGAAACACGCCGGATTGCTGGCGTGGGTTGCCGAGGTCGCGGAGCTGACGCAGCCGGAACGGGTGGTGTGGTCCGACGGTAGCGACGCCGAATGGGAGCGTCTGACCGGTCAGCTGGTCGAGGCGGGCACCCTGGTCAAGCTGAACGAGGACAAGAAGCCGAACTCGTTCTTGGCGCAATCCGACCCCGCCGATGTCGCGCGCGTGGAGTCCCGCACCTACATCTGCTCGAAGACCGCCGAAGACGCCGGTCCCACCAACAACTGGGTGGACCCGGCCGAGATGCGCGCCACGATGAACGGTCTGTACCGCGGGTGCATGCGCGGCCGCACGATGTTCGTCATCCCGTTCTGCATGGGCCCGCTCGGCTCCGACGACCCCAAGCTCGGCGTGGAGATCACCGACTCCGAGTACGTCGTGCTGTCGATGAAGATCATGACCCGCGTCGGTCCCCAGGTCCTCGAACTGCTCGGCGACGACGGGTTCTTCGTGAAGGCCCTGCACTCCGTCGGCGCTCCGCTCGAGCCCGGCCAGGCCGACGTCCCGTGGCCCTGCAACTCGGAGAAGTACATCTCACACTTCCCGGAGGACCGTGAGATCTGGTCCTTCGGTTCCGGCTATGGCGGCAACGCGCTGCTCGGCAAGAAGTGCTACGCGCTGCGCATCGCCTCGGTGCTGGCCCACGACGAGGGCTGGCTGGCCGAGCACATGCTGATCCTCAAGCTGACCAGCCCGGAGAAGAAGGTCTACTACGTCGCCGCCGCGTTCCCGAGCGCCTGCGGCAAGACCAACCTCGCGATGATCCAGCCGACCATCGAAGGCTGGGAAGCCGAGACCGTCGGCGACGACATCGCGTGGATGCGTTTCGGCGACGACGGTCGCCTCTACGCGATCAACCCCGAGTTCGGCTTCTTCGGTGTCGCGCCGGGCACCAGCGACGACTCGAACCCGAACGCGATGAAGACCATCGAGGCCGGTAACACCCTCTACACCAACGTCGCACTGACCGATGACGGTGACATCTGGTGGGAGGGCATCGGCGGCGAGAAGCCGGCGCACCTGACCGACTGGCTCGGCAACGACTGGACGCCGGAGTCCGATCACAAGGCCGCCCACCCCAACTCGCGCTACTGCACCCCGCTTGACCAGTGCCCGTCGCTGGCCAAGGAGTGGGACGATCCGCAGGGCGTGCCGATCTCGGCGATCCTGTTCGGTGGCCGCCGCAAGACCACCGTGCCGCTGGTGACCGAGGCCCGCGACTGGCAGCACGGCGTGTTCATGGGCGCCACCGTCGGCTCCGAGCAGACCGCAGCCGCCGAGGGCAAGGTCGGCACCGTGCGCCGCGACCCGATGGCGATGCTGCCGTTCCTCGGCTACAACGTGGGCGACTACTTCGCCCACTGGCTCGACCTCGGCAAGAATGCCGACGCGCAGAAGTTGCCGAAGGTCTTCTACGTCAATTGGTTCCGTCGCGGCGACGACGGCCGCTTCCTGTGGCCGGGCTTCGGTGAGAACAGCCGCGTGCTGGAGTGGATCGTCGGTCGGATCGAGGGCAAGAACGAGGGCATCTCGACTCCTGTCGGCATCGTCGCGAAGCCCGAGGAAATCGACGTCGACGGCCTCGATGGTGTGCCGGCCGAGGACATCGCGGCCGCGCTCTCGGTGAACGCCGACGAATGGCGCCAGGAGATCCCGCTGATCGAGGAGTTGTTCGATTTCGTCGGCGACAAGCTCCCCAGCTCACTGCGCGACGAGCTCGATCACCTGAAGCAGCGCCTCTCGTGAGTTGAGTCTGAGGGTGCGCCGACAGCGGTCGGCTACCCCCTCGCGCCGAGAGAACCCCAAAGAGCGCCGAGAGAATCTGGCTGCGTGATTGGCTGGGTTCTCTCGGCGCTTTTTGCGGTTCTCTCGGCCTCCGTGGGGTGAGTTGGGGAAGTCGGGTTGCCGGGTGCGGGGCCGGGTTGGCGGGGGCCGGGGACTTGGTGGGCCGGTCGGCGACCGAACCATGGGGTAGGGTGCCCTACCATGAGACTTCGCTTGTGGGGGGCGGCGCTCGTGTCCGCTTGTGCTGTAGGGCTTTCGACGATGACCGCAGGTGCGGCGGTGGCGGCACCGTCGAGCAGCGAACCGATTGCGCTGTATAGGGATTCCACGATCATCGGTGCGGTCCCCACCTTCGGCGCGATCTCCGGCCTGGACCGCACCGGAAACGGCACGTACGTGCTGATCTCCACCGACGTCGGCCGGCAGGGCCCGGCCCGGACCTACAACGCCACCATCCCGTTCACGTCGAACCTCGGCTTCACGGGCGGGGGCCGCGTGACCGGTGGCGGTACGGTTTTCGCTCCCTACAACCTGCCGATCCTTCCCGGCGGCGCACAGTTCGAGGGCATCCGCCGGTTGGGTGACGGCTATGTGGTGGCCAGCGGCGGGGCGAATCAGTTCGTCCGTGTCACCGGTCCGATCGGCAATCACGTGCGGGATCTGCCGCTTCCGTCGGCCTACCGGGTCTCCGGCAAGTCCGGCCTGAACGGTCAGCGCGGGTTCACCGGAGTGGCCGTGTCGCCCGGTGATCGGGTCAGCGCAATCACCGCGGGCGGTCTGAAGCAGGACGCGCGCACGTCGGCGCGTCTGATCACCTGGGCCGGCCGCGGCACGTCGGAGTACGTCTACCGCACCGACGGCGACAAGGTGGCCGCCGATGTGCTCGCGGTGAACAACACCGACTACCTGGTGCTCGAACGCGGCAACGGGCGCGCCGCGCGCATCTACTGGACCACCACGCGTGGGGCCACCCCGGTCACCGGGAAGAAGGAGCTGTCCGGCCGCGAGAAGTCGATGCCGAAGAAGCGGATCTTCTCGACCGCACCGTTGACGCGTCTGGCTGCGGGGAACATGTCGGGATTGGCGTGGGGTAACTGGCTGCCGGCGACTCCGTCGAAGGGCTACCGGTCGCGCATCCTCTACATCGTGACCAACGACATGTTCGCCGGTCCGACCCGCGTGCACGGTCTCGAAGTCCATCTGCCCACGCGCTGACTGGGTGCCGCTCCGCTGTCCGAATGACCCGAGGACGTACCCCGAGTCCGTCTCAGGGATATTCCTGATGGCCAACGGTCGGGAGTTTTGGCACCGTTGATGCCATGACATCGGCTCATACGGACGGTTCACTCATCGACACCCGCGCGGTCGCCGCCGGCGCGGCGGATCTGACCAAGGTCTACGGCACGGGTGACACCGTCGTCGAGGCCCTGCGCGGCGTCACCATCGAATTCGGCGAAGGCGAGTTCACCGCGATCATGGGGCCGTCGGGTTCCGGCAAGTCCACCCTGATGCATTGCCTCGCCGGGCTCGACGTCGCCAGCGGTGGACGCGTGCACATCGGTGAGGCAGATCTCACCGGCCTCTCCGACAAGGCGATGACCGAGTTGCGGCGCGACCGCATCGGATTCGTGTTCCAGTCGTTCAATCTCGTTCCGACGTTGACTGCTCGGGAGAACATCACCCTGCCGGTCGACATCGCCGGCCGCGATATCGACACCGAGTGGTTCGACACGGTGATCGGGCGTCTCGGGATCGCCGATCGTCTCGATCATCTGCCCAGCGAGTTGTCCGGCGGGCAGCAGCAGCGGGTGGCGTGTGCCCGCGCCCTGGTCGGTAAGCCGGAGATCATCTTCGGCGACGAGCCGACCGGCAATCTCGACTCGCGGTCATCGGGCGAGGTGCTGTCGATCCTGCGTGCGGCGACCGACGAGTTCGGGCAGACGGTGGTGATCGTCACCCACGATCCGCGTGCGGCCTCCTATGCCGATCGGGTGGTGTTCCTCGCCGACGGGCAGATCGTCCGCGAACTCGCGCGCCCCTCGGCCGATGACGTGTTCGAGGTGATGAAGAATCTTGACGGCGCCGGGAGCGAAGCGAGCGGGCCGAGTGGTGACGGCGCCGGGAGCGAAGCGAGCGGGCCGAGTGGTGACGGCGCCGGGAGCGAAGCGAGCGGGCCGAGTGGTGACGGCGCCGGGAGCGAAGCGAGCGGGCCGAATGTGGACGGCGCCGGGAGCGAAGCGAGCGGGCCGAAGCACGCAGCCGACGAGAACACCTCCGAGGTGCGCTGACCACATGGCCTCCTCGACGGTGATGCGCCGGGTGTCGTTGCGCAACCTGCGCGCTCACAAACTCAGACTCTTCCTGACCGTGTTCTCGATCGTCCTCGGCACCTCGTTCGTGGCCGGGTCGATCGTGTTCACGTCGACCATCTCCAAAGCGTTCAACGACATCTTCGACTCGGCGGCGCCAGGCGTGGCGGTGGAGATCACCCCGGACAGCAATCAGTCGCCGGGTGTGCCGCTGACGGTCGTCGACGACCTGACCGCGCAGAAGCAGGAACTGGGTATCGACAAGATCGTCGCCAACTACACCGGCTCGGTGACGATCGCCGGGTCCGACGGCAAGGCGTTGCAGACCGGTGGCGCTCCCAGTGTCGGTACCGCCTACCTTCCGCCTGATCAGTCGTTGTCCCCGGACAGCAGCAAGATCCTGCCCGGTGGTCGTGGTCCGACGAATGCCGGTGAGGTGGCCTTGAATTCGTCGGCCGCAGACGAAGCAGGCCTGCAGGTCGGGTCCACCACACAACTCGTGGTGGGGCAGGGTTCGGCGCAGCCGCGTGAGGTGACGGTGGTCGGGCTGCTCGATCTGCCCGGCTCCACCGGCGGCTACGTCAACGTGCAGTTCGACGAGGCGACCGCGCGCAGCTTGTTCTCCGACGGGCAGCATGTCGCGCAGGTGGACATGTCCGCGGTCGACGGTGTCACGCCGGAAGAGTTGCAGCAGCGGGTGCAGGCGGCACTGCCGCCCGACACCTACGAGGTGCGCACCGGCGATCAGGTGCGTCAAGACCAGAAGGACCAGGTCAACGAGTTCCTGACGATCTTCACCGCAATCCTGTTGGCGTTCGCCGCGATCGGCCTGATCGTGGGCACCTTCATCATCTACAACACCTTCTCGATGATCGTCGCGCAGCGCAATCGCGAACTGGCGCTGCTGCGGGCGGTCGGTGCGAGCCGACGTCAGGTGTCGAGGTCGGTGCTGTTCGAGGCGTTCGTGGTCGGTGTGATCGGCGGGCTGGTGGGCCTGGCCGTCGGTATCGGTTTGGCGGCGTTGCTCAAGGCGCTCACCACCTCGGCCTCGGGGCTACCCGACGCGCCGCTGCAGATCGGCGTGTGGGCGGTACTGGCGGCGTTGTTCGTCGGGATCGTGGTGACGATGGTCAGCGCCTGGGTGCCGGCTGTGCGGGCGTCACGGGTGCCGCCGGTGGAGGCGATGCGCGCCGGGATGGCGGAGGGGTCTGCTCCGCTGGTGCGACGCACCGTCATCGGTGCGGTCGTGGGTGTCATCTCGCTGGTGGCCATCGTCGCCGGTGCGATGGGCGTCGGCGTCGGACCGGCGATCGCGGTCGGTGCCGGTGCGGCCGGTGCGATCGCGGCGGTGGTCTTGGCCGGTCCGGCGTTGTCGCGGCCGGTGGTGGGTGCCCTCGGTTCGGTGCTCGGCGCCCCGTTCGGCCGGATCGGCCGTCTGGCCCGCACCAATGCGGTGCGCAATCCGCGACGGACCGCGGCGACGGCGTTCGCGTTGACTCTGGGTCTGATGTTGGTGGCGGTCATCGGCACCCTGGGAACCTCGTTCAAGGGCACGGTCAACGAGGCCGTGGACAGCGGGATGACTGCGGAGTTCATCGTCGCCGGCAGCAATCAGATGCCGATTCCCGGGGCGGTCGCCGACCAGGTGGAGCAGGTCGACGGTGTGGCGGCGTCGGTCAGTTTCGGCATCATCCAGGCGACGGCCGACGGCCAGCAGGTGGCCGGCTATGGCGCGGTGGGCGGGCAGCCCGCCGATGTCGCGGTGCTCGACATGCGCGACGGGGCGTCGGACCAGTTGCCTGCCGACGGCATGTTCGTCAGCGAACGCACCAGCATCGACAAGGGTTGGCAGCGCGGCGATGTGGTCACCTTCACCGGACCCACCGGCCAGGAGGTACCGGTCACGGTGTCCGGGGTGTACGCCGACAACGAGGCGTTGCAGCCCTGGTTGGTCGGACCCGACGTGTACGACCAGTTGGTGCCGGCCTCGGCGCAGGTGAGCGCGATGATATTCGTGGCACCGGAACCGGGTGTCTCCGCGGAGACGTTGCGCACGAATCTGGAGGATGCCACAGCGTCCTACCTGACCGTCCAGGTGCAGGACCGGACGCAGTTCAAGAGTTCGGTGTCGAGTCAGATCGATCAGATGCTGGCCACCCTGTACGCGATGCTCGGCCTGGCCCTGCTGATCGCGGTGCTCGGGATCATCAACACGCTGGCGTTGTCGGTAGTGGAACGCAAGCGGGAGATCGGAATGTTGCGCGCCGTCGGCATGCTACGGGCGCAGGTCCGTCGCAGCATCTACCTCGAGTCGGTGCTGATCGCCATTTTCGGTGCCATCCTCGGGGTGCTGCTCGGCACCGTCATCGGCGTGGCGCTGGTGCGCACGTTGGCGAAATGGGGCCTCGGTACGCCTGTGGTGCCGTGGACTCTGATCGTCATCACGCTGGTCGCGTCGGCGGTGGTGGGCGTGCTTGCAGCGTTGTGGCCGGCGGTCCGGGCGGCGCGCACGCGGCCGCTGGAGGCGATCGTCGAGGCGTGAGGGCCTCGGGTCGCACACCCGCGTCGTCGGCGGGCAGTGACACAATCGGTCCATGACCCGACCACCCGACGAACCCTGGGACCCGAATCGCGAGAGCCCGGAGACGCGACGTTTCGAGCCTTCCGACGAGACGGCCGCCTACGGGCCGACCGATGAGATCCCGGGTCAGCGTGCACAGGGCGCGGGCCCCGGCGAGCCGCCGACCACGGCGGCGCAGCCGGGGCCCTACGACGCGCCGCAGGCGTACACCGCGGCCAACTACGGCGCGGGTTATGGGGGGCCCGGCTACGGCGGTCCGGTACCACCGGGGCCCCCGCCACCGAAGAACACCGGACGCACCGTCGGTCTGGCGCTGGCCGCGCTCGGCGCCCTGGTGGTGCTGGCGCTGGTCGGTGTGCTGATCGCGCGCGGCGGCACCGACGACGGCACGGACGCAACGGCGGGCGCCGACTCGTCGTCGGCGACGACGTCGACCACCGAGCGCGAGGACACCACCACGTCGACCACCACCACGACCGAGGACACAACGACCACGACGACACCCACCGTGGCCCCGGGCGAGGTGGTCTATCAGCTCACCGGCAATGGTGACGTGGTGGGCATCCGCTACCTCGAGCAGGGCAGTTCGACGGTGGTCGCCGCGGCCGGTACCCCGTGGTCGCAGGCGGCGACGGTCGGCGGGACGTCGGCGGAGATCACCGCCATCGTGATCCGCGGCCCGGTGACCTGCAACATCCTGCGTGGTGAGGATCTGCTGGCGTCGTCGACCAGTCGAGGCGGGCCGCTGCGCTGCGCGGCGACCGTGAATTGACGCCGCCCCGCGGCGCTCAGCGTTTCCGTAGCACCAGCACCAGGTTGGTGCCGAGGATCTCGCGCAGGCAGGGCACGCGCATCACCCACCACAGCCACGACGGCAGATAGCGTGGGAACGCGCCGACGACGTCGGCACCGGCCACGGTGCCGGCCCATCGCAGCCCCTGCGCTGCGGTCACCGGGAACAGTGAGGTGCCGTAAAGGTTCTTGGGCGGATGACCGTGCCGACGGGTGTACCACCGCGCGGCGCGATGCCCGCCGACGTAGTGCGTCAGGCCCATCTCGTGTCCGCCGAACGGCCCCCACCACAGCGTGTAGCTGATGATCACGGTGCCGCCCGGTCGGGTCACCCGCAGCATCTCGTCGGCCATCCGCCACGGTTCGCGGGTGTGCTCGACCACGTTGGAGGAGAACGTCACATCCATCGAGCGGTCGGCGAACGGCAGCTGCTGTCCGGAGCCGCGAACGGAGGTGCGGTGCTCGAGGCCGCCGGCGTGCATCTCGCTCGGATCGGGTTCGACGGAGATGTAATGCGCGCCGCGGCGGTCGAAGGCGTCGGCGAAGTAGCCGGGACCACCGCCGACGTCGAGGATCACCGCATCCCGCAGGGGGCGGTCGTGCCAATCGCCGACCATCTGGGCCGTGTCGGCGGCGATGGCGCCGTAGAAACGTGCCGGATCGGTCTGCTCGAACCGGAAGTCATCGAGCAGGCGTGCGGCACGCGACAGGGTGGCGTACTGGGCGAACTCCGGCCGGATACCCCGCCCCGGCAGCCGCCGCCTCACGTGTCCACCCGCGCTTGGCCGGTGCCCGGCGAACCGCCGGAGCGGGCGCGCAGCCCGATCATGAAGGTGTGCAACGCGAACCGGAACTCCGAGCGCACATCCTTCGGCAGAGCGGGTACGACCGTGCTCAACGACGGGTACTGCCCGGCGTCGAGGCCGCGGTAGTACTCGAACACCGCGGCGCGGTCGTCCTCGGTGTCCTGTGCGGACTGCAACGCGTATCCGACGATCAACCGCGCCAGCGCGTGATCGGCGGCGCCCGCATCCGAGGCCGACAGGCCCGCTGCCATAAGCAGCGTCAGCGACCGTTCGTAGCGGGTCAACCCCATCGGCCCGAAGTGCACCTGACCGGCGAAGAGACTCGCCGAGTGAGGATGGCGGTGCAGGACGTCGAAGGTGACCACGGCGGAGCGTTCGACGACCTGATCCCACCGGTCGCCGAGGTCCGAGCGCGCCAGCGCGGCGACGATCTCCGACATGATGTGTTCGGCCAGGCGGGTGCACAGTTCATCCTTGCCGCCCGGGAACTGACGGTAGAGCGTGGAGGTCGAGGAGCCCAGCCGCCGGGCCAGTGCGCGCATGCCGAGCGACCCCTGCCCGCCGTCGGCCAGCAGCGACAGCGCCTCTGCGAAGATCTCCTCGGCGGGCAGCGGCGGTCGGCCGCGGGGATGCTCCGGCATCGAGGTTCCTCGTCTCGGCTGATGGACGGTCGGGCGACGTGGTGTCCGAGGCAACTCGGCTCGCCCGTCACGCTCACCTCGCCGGTACGGATCGTCTCAACTATCGTTGTAGACGTCCGACGGGTTAGCGGCTACAGTGTAGCCGCAACAGACACGCTGTCTGTCGTCGGACCGGGACCCCCGGGTCGGACGCGGTATGGAGGGGATACCACGTACGGCTCGGGGGTTCTGCTGTTGCGATCGCCTACTCTGGTCGCAATGTCCGAACCGATTCATGTGCTGCTGCTCTGCTGGCGCGACACCACGCACCCGCAGGGTGGAGGCAGTGAACGCTATCTCGAACGCGTCGGCGCGGAACTGGTCGAGCGCGGTATGCGAGTGACGCTGCTGACCGCCGCCTACGATGGCGCGCCGGCGATCGAGCACCGGGCCGGGGTGCGCATCCTGCGGGCCGGTGGTCGACTCTCGGTGTACCCGCGCGCTCTGCTGACGATCGTGGCCGCGCGGTGGGGCCGCGGCAGGCTGCCCGGTGCGCCCGACATCGTCATCGACACCCAGAACGGCATCCCGTTCTTCGCCGGTACGGTGTCGCCGGTGCCCACGGTGGTGCTGGTTCATCACTGCCATCGCGAGCAGTGGCCGGTCGCCGGACGGTTGCTCGGGAGGTTCGGCTGGTGGCTGGAATCGCGGGTGTCGCCGCGGGTGCACCGACGCAGTAGGTATGTGACGGTGTCGGGTCCGTCGGCAGACGAACTCGTCGCCCTCGGCGTGGACCGTGAACGGATCACCGTGATCCGCAACGGGATCGACGCGATCGTGCCCCAGCCGGCGAACCTCGCCGAGTCCGACGACCCGACCGGCGGCCCGCGGTTGTGTGTGCTCTCCCGACTGGTCCCACACAAGCAGGTGGAGGACGCCCTGGCCGTGGTCGCCGAATTGCGCCACACCCGAGCCGACGTGCACCTCGACGTGATAGGCGGTGGCTGGTGGTCGGATGAACTGCGCGACACCGCCGCCCGGCTCGGTGTGCAACGATTCGTCACTTTCCACGGCCATGTCGACGAGCCCCGCAAACATCAGCTGCTTGCCCGCGCCGACGTCCATCTGATGCCATCGCGCAAGGAGGGCTGGGGTCTGGCGGTGGTGGAGGCGGCCCAACATCGGGTGCCCACCATCGGCTACCGCAGTTCGGTCGGACTGGTCGAGTCGGTCGAGCACGGCGAGACCGGCCTGCTCGTCGACGGCGTCGACGAACTGGTCAGCGCGACAAGGAAACTGATCGACAACCCGGAGGAGGCCGCGCGCCTCGGTGGCAACGCGCAACGCAAGGCGGCCGGCTACTCGTGGTCGGCGACCGCCGACGGATTCATCGACGTGTTCGACGGGCTGCTGCAATCAGCGCCGCGACCAGTGCGATCACCGCGGTAACCGCCCAGACGAGATGGGCGACAATGGCTGTCGTCCGCGCGGCGGTGGACGCCCCGAGATCGGCGATCGGCCCGGGGATGCGATAGAGCGTCAGGTCGGCGCCGCGGAACACGACCGCCGCCTCGGCGGCGAGGGCCGATGGCGGATCGTTGTTCTCCACCACCACCCAGCCGACACCCAGCTCCGTCAGGCGCCCGACTGAGCCACCGGCCGACAATGCCGCGTCGACGTCGGCACCGCGCCCGGACGGCGGATCGACGACCGCCGAATCCACCACCAATCGGCCGGATTCGGCGACCGGCGCGCGCACCATTCGGGGCAGCGGGTCCAGTGACGGTCCATCGGTGAACGAGTACTGCCGCACCGACCCGGTCGGCCACACCGCCACCGCGCCGTGATCGGCGGTGATCTGTGCCGAGACGGCCGCCCAGTCCGACGGGTAGGTGACCGGGGAGATCGTCCCGCCGACACCCCACGCGAGGTCTGGTAGCGGTGCGACGATCAGAAGTGTTGTGGCGGCGAGCGCGAAACCGGCGGGCACCCAGCGGCGTGCGGCGGCCACCGCGGCGGCGGTCGCGACGGCGACGAACGGTACGAGCAGCGCGAGGTACTTCTGGGTGTCGCGGAACAATCCGAGTCCCGGCACGTCCACGGTGGCGGCCGACAGCGTCTCGGCGACCGGCCCGATGGCTGCCACACTCACGGCGATGGCGGTGGCCGCGGCCACCACACCCAGGGTCGCGATCACGCCGGTGTCGGGTCCCCGGTGACGCCACAACCAGACGGTGCCGGTGGCGATGACGAGCAGCAGCGCCGCCGTTGCCACGGCCGCCCACCAGATGGTGCGGCTGGCGGGAACAGCCTCGGCATTCCAGATGCCGCCCAGTCCGAGCACCGTGCCGATGGTGCCGAGTCCCGGTTCGGCACGCACGCCGAAGACGGTGAAACCGTTGTCGCCGGCGGCGATGGACGCATGGCCGACAAGTGTTGCGGTCAGCCACGGCAGGGCGGCGACGACCCAGCCGATCCACCAGAGGGCGAGCATCCGCCCCCGACGGGCGGCCCCGAATCCCTCGTATCGGATTCTGCGCGCACCGATCCCGGTCAGCGCGAGGAGGAGAACGCCGGACAACATCGACCCAGTCGGGGTGAAGGCGGCGGCGCAGAGCGCGGCCACCAGGTGAGTCCACGGCACCCAGCGCGGGGTTGCCTCCGACTGGCCGTCGACGGTGTCACGCAGAATGTCGCACGCCGCGGTGGCGATCCATCCGAGTGCTGCGTACGACACCAGCAGACTCCAGTGTCCCTGCAGGAGGCGTTCGGCCACATAGGGATTCCAGATCGCGACCATCGCCGCGGCAGCCGCGCCGGTGCGCCCGGCTGCGCCCACCAGACGCAGCGCCAGACGGCCGTAGCCGACGCCGGCGCACACCAGGGCGGCGAAGGTGATCGCGACGACCACCGCACCGCCGTCGACCACCGACGACGCCATCGCGACGACCCAGTCCTGCGGGACCGCGCGCGGCGGCAGATCCCCGACGCCCAGGGTGGTGTCGGTGATGAAGGAGCGTGGGGTGGACACCGCATCCCGGTAGAGCAGGTGTCCGGACCGCAGCAGCGGCGCCATGATCAGCGCGGCCAGTGCGCCGCTGATGGCGCACAGGAGGACGACCGGGTGGCGGCGCCGGGTCATGGCCGGCTCAGTAGTGATAGGTGTCCGACGGTGCGGGCGAGTGCACCGAGTCGTCGTCGTAGTCGGAGTTCTCGATGCCGTACGCGCGGGCCAGATCCAGGATCTTGGTGGCGCGGGCGATCCGCGGCAGGTCGGAGCCGTTGCGGATCTCGCCGCCGTCGCGTTCGAACTCGGCGAAGAACTCCTGCGCCCAGCTGATCTCGTCCTGCGACGGCGACAGGCCCTCGTTGACCGGGTGGCACTGGTCGGGTGTCAGGCAGATCTTGCCGGTCATCCCGAATTCCGCGCTCACCGCGGTGGCCTCGGACAGTTTCAGCGCACTCGACCCGACGGTGGGGCCGTCGATGGCGCTGGGCAGGTGAGCCGCCTTGGCGGCGATGGTGAATCGCGACCGGGCGTAAGCCAGGGTGGCCGGGTCGTCGCCGAAGCCGGTGTCACGCCGGAAGTCGCCGATGCCGAACGCCAGCCGGAACGTGCCCTTGGCCGAGGCGATCTCGCTGATCCGTTCGAGCCCCCGCGCGGTTTCCACCAGCGCCACGATCGGCACATCCGGCAGCCGCTTGGCCGTTTCGCTGACGTGGTCGACCGACTCGACCATCGCGAGCATCACCCCGCCCACCGATGTGCTCGCCAGTGCCGCGAGATCGTCGGCCCACCACGAGGTGCCGAACCCGTTGACCCGTACCCAGTCGGAGTGTCCGGCGTCGAGCCACTGCACCACGTGGTCGCGGGCGCTCACCTTGTCTTTGGGCGCCACGGCATCCTCGATGTCGAGCACCACGACGTCGGCGCGTGACCGGTGCGCCGCCTCGAATCGTCCGGCGTGGGCTCCGTTGACCAGCAGCCAACTGCGCGCGAGTACCGGATCGATACGGAAACCGACGGGATCTGTACTGGCGGCGTCGTCGGAAAAGTTCTGGTCGTACATCGAGGCGGTGCGCTCCTGCGGCGGCGGATGGGACCTCACCATCGTTGCCTATCGCGCGTGCGGCGTGCAAAACACCGTGCCGTCCCCGGCTTGCCGGACGCGACGTGCACACTTGAGGCCATGGCCGGGCACGACGACCGCATCGCTGGACACGATCGGCGTGCTCTCGGGTCGGCTGACGTCACGACGGCCAGGGCCGAGCGCTCGGGTGTGGCCGGGGCGCTGGGCTGGGTGGCGGGTGGATCGATGGTCGCCAACGTCTGTGCCTATCTCATCCACCTCACCGCGAGCCGGTGGTGGCTCGACACCGCCGAATACGGCGAACTCGCCGTCGGCCTCACCGCGATGCTCGTGCTGACCGTCGCGGCGCTGGCCTTGCAGGCGGTGGTCGCGCGCGCCGTGGTCCACCACGCCGATCCGCGCCGGATTCGTCGCGTGACGGTACAGACGACGATTGCCGTCTGCGTACTGGTGGTGGTCGCCATCGTCCCGACTGCGTGGGTCACCTCGATGAGCATCGACACCACCTCGGCGGCCCTCGTCGCGGCGCCGATGCTCACCGTTATCGGCGCCGGTCAGGGAATACTGCAGGGGCACAAGCAGTTCCGCCTGCTCGGCTGGGTACTCGCGGCGGTCGGCGTGTTGCGCACGGCGCCGCTGATCGCTGCACTGGCCGTCGGTGCCGGTCCCGCCGGAGCGCTGGCGGCCAGCGCGTCGGGCATCGCGGTCGCCGCGGTGGTGGTGCTGTACGCGACCCGGGTGGCTCCGATCGGCTCGCCGACACCGGCCAGGACTGCACTCGGCTCGGGCGGTATCGGACTGCTCGGCGTGGTGCAGGCTTCCGGCGTGCAGTTGGTGCTGGTGGTGGCGGCGTCGGTCGACCTGCTGCTGTCGCGCACGGTGCTCTCGCCCGACGACGCGGGGATCTACGCGTTGGGGGCGATCGCGACCAAGGTGGCGTTCTGGCTGCCGCAGGCGGTGGGGGTGGTGTTCTATCCCCGCCTGGCGGACCCGGCGACGTCGCGGCGCTCCCTGGTGCATGCGGTCGGGGTGGTGGCGCTGATCGGGGTGATCCTCACCGTGGGTGCCGGGTTGGCCGGACCGTTGGTACCGGTGCTGGTGCGCCCCGACTACCAGCCGCTGGTGCCCATCCTGTGGCTGTTCGCCTACACCGGCGCGATGCTGGCCGTACTGCAGGTGGCGTTGCTGTCGGCGATCGCCCGCTCGGCGACCGGGGTGTCCGCGGTCACGTGGGTGGTGGTCGCCGCCGAGATCGCGGTGATCGTGGGCGCGGTGGACACGATCGTGGCGCTCGCGGCCACGGCGGCGACCGCGGCGACGATCGCCGCGGTCACGACGACGGTGTGGGGTCTGCGTGCGCAGCGGGTCGACGAGGTCGTCGGGGCGGCCAGCCGCGAGTGATGAGCATCAGGCCGGCCGCGATGGCCGCCAGCCCGGCGAGGGCGGCCAGGATCGGCACGACGCGACCCCAGATGGCGATCGGGGTGTTCAACGAGGTCGCGCGGTCACTCATCCGCGCCTGGGTCGGGTCGTCGTAGCCGAAGCTCGCCGACAACGCGGTCAGCCGCTGATCGGGGAGCGAGGTGTCGATGAAGCGGTAGCTCTGTTCGATGGTGATCTGCTCGTCGAGGATGGTGCCGGTGGCGGTGTCGACGGCCAATTCGGTGCGGCCGCTGTGGTGCAGGGTGGCCGTCAGTTCGCGGGCCGGGTCGACACCGGGCACCCCGAACCACGAGGCGGGCCGGGTGATGATCGTCGGCGGGGCGCTCTGCGCATCGCCGCTGATCTGATGCAGGTCGGTGTCGGGGACGTCGGCGACGAAGCGGGTGGCGTCGCGGCCGTGCACGGTCGTCGTGCCCGCCGGGCGCAGCGGCACCGTGCGCCGGGTGATGACGTCGAACCAGGTGTGTTCGGTATCGGAGACCCCGAACGGCAGCAGATAGGTGTAGCCGGTGCGGTCGGGGACGCGAATCGGGGCGGCATTGCTGTCGTACTGGATCTCGGAACTGCCGGGCTGTCCGCTCGTGGGACCCAGGTCGGGCAGCGCCGACGTGCGGTCGAGGGTGATGCGGTCGCGGACGGCGCCCACGGTCGGATCGGTGCACTGCGCCTGCCCGGCCGGCGGCTCGGTGTCGCTGCCGGGGCGCGGGGCCTGCGGATCCACCTCGCGGTCGTCGTCGACCCTCAGCGAGTCGGCCTGGATGGATGTGCCCGCCTGCAGGGTGACGCGGTCGGCGTCGGACGGCTGGACCGCGACGAACCGCTGCTGCCGGACGAGGTCGGCGCCGACGACCCGCGCCGACGCGGTGGCCAGCGAACACCGGTCGAACACCTGCGCCGACTCCGCGTCACCGGTACCGGTGCTCAGGGCCGTGGTGGTGACGTCGGTGGACAGCGGGATGGTGCGCAGACCGTCGACGAACACCGTGGGCAGTGCGATCGCGGCCGCGAGCAGGAAGCCACCCACGAACAGCAGGACCGGTCCGATGAGATCAGTGGTCTGCAGACGGCTGGGCTGCACACCGTGGGGGCCGGGCGACGACATAGGGGCGAGCGTACTGACCGGCTGTGCCGGCGCCGTAGGCGTGACCCGCTGTGTGACGTCCGGCTACCCTGAGTGATCAGCATGAGCAGTATCGATCCCCCGACCAGTGTCGTTTCCGCGTCCGACGCGCCGACGGCTGCCCGCGAGGTGCGTCGGTTCTTCGGCCAGCTCGAGGGGATGCGGGCGATTGCGGCGATCGGCGTGCTCACCACCCATGTCGCCTTCCAGACGCAGGCGGTGGAGTTGCCGGTGCTGGGTCCGCTGCTGGGTCGCCTCGATCTGGCGGTGGCGTTGTTCTTCGGACTGTCCGGTTTTCTGCTGTGGCGGCCGTGGGTGGCCGCCGCACATCGCGCCGTGCCGCGCCCGCGGGTGCGCCGCTATCTGCTCCATCGGCTGGTGCGGATCTGGCCGGCGTATGTGGTGGTGGTGTTCGTGGTGCTCACCCTGCTGCCCGACGCCAAGGGCGCCGACCTGACGGTGTGGTTGGCCAACCTCACCCTGACGCAGGTGTTCGTGCCGCTGTCGTTGACGGCGGGGCTCACCCAGATGTGGAGTCTGTCGGTGGAGGTCGCCTTTTACGCCTTGCTGCCGGTGATCGGGCTCGCGATGGTGCGGCTGCGCGTCGCCGACGGTGCCGGGAGCGGGCGGATCGGGTGGCGGATACCGGTGTTGTTCGGTCTCGGGGCGCTCAGCCTCGGGTGGGCGTGGCTCGCGATGGTATTACCGGTGGCCGCCGGGGTGGAACCGAAGAACTGGGTGTTCGGGCACCTGCCGTGGTTCTTGGCCGGTCTGGTGCTCGCGGAGATGGTCGGCGCCATCGAGTTCGACGCCCGTCGGCCGGTGCCGCGGTGGTTGCGGGTCGTCGCCGGAATCGGTGCCCGGCGGTGGGTGATGGCCGCACTACTGCTCGTCGCCTACGTGCTCGCGTGCACCCCGATCGCCGGTCCCACCGGCCTGGGTGATCTCGCGCCCTGGC
The DNA here is from genome assembly GCF_021556435.1 of Gordonia tangerina. Taxonomy (GTDB): domain Bacteria; phylum Actinomycetota; class Actinomycetes; order Mycobacteriales; family Mycobacteriaceae; genus Gordonia; species Gordonia tangerina. Next base: position 22,103 of record NZ_JAKGCU010000004.1, on the reverse strand, counting down.
AGTTCGCCGTGAAGATGGTCCTCGGTGCGATCTGCGGGTTCGCGGTGCTCGCGCCACTGGTGTTTTCGGCGGGGCCGTTCCGGTTGTTGTGTTCGCGGGTGATGCTGGCGTTGGGCCGCTGGTCCTACGGCATCTTCATCTGGCATCTCGCAGTGCTGGCCGCAGTGTTTCCGCTGTTCGGGATCGTGCCGTTCAACGGCGATTTCGTGCTCGTGTGGGCCATCACGCTGGCCCTGACGATCGGGGTGTCGGCGGCAAGTTACGCCTTCATCGAGGAACCGGCTCGCCGGCGGTTGCGGACCTGGGAGAGTGCACGGGCGAATCGTCGCCGGGCCCAGCCGGATTCGTCGCCGAACACAGCCGAGAAGACCGTCGACGAGACGGCGATCAACGCGGGCAACTGAACCCACCAGTCGAAGCCGGTGTAGCCGGTCGAGGCGTGCCAGGGCCCGCTCGCGAGGCCGAGGGTGGCGGCCACCATCGTGGTGAACACCAGCGTCACCGTGAATTGTGGCCGCAGGCTCAGTGTGATCACGCCGCTCAGCGCCGCGACCGCCAGCCCCCACCACCCGGCGAGCAACCACGCCGCGCCGAGCCAGGACACCGCCGCCGCGCCGGCGAGCCAGGACTCCGACAGGCGGGGGCCGGTGACCGGTACCGGGTGGGGGTGGGCCGAGCTGCGCCGTGGCCACCAGGCGAGCAGCAACAGCAGCGCGGTCAGGGCCAGCCCGAGGCCGAGCGACCAGCGGTAGAGCGAGTCGAACCGGTATGTGAGGTCGATGGAACCGGCCGCACCCGCGGGCACCACCCAACCCTGCTGCCAGCCGTTCACCACCACCGGGGCCAGCTCGCGGCCGTCGAGTGAGGCCTGCCACCCGGGGTTGGTGCTCTCCGGCACCACCAGGATGCGGTCGCGGTCGACGGCGTCGACCGCGACACCGCGGTGGGTGTCCGACCAGTCGGTGACGTCGGCGGGTACGGGCGCGCGCGATGTGCCGACGTCGGGCCGGTCGGTCACCGGCAACGAGACCTGGTCGACGCTGAACGCCGGGCCGGGGTTGACCGACAGTTCCTGTTCGCCCGCGGGCAGCGAGACCGGTTGGGAGGTACAGGGTGTGGCGACGACGGGACGGCCCGCACGCAGATCGCCGGCGGTGGTGCGCACCGACAGGCCGATCACCTGACCGGACACGGTCAACCCGATGCCGGCGTCACAGCCGATGTCGATCACCTGGTCGTCGTCGGGGGTCGGCTGCGGGCCGGGCAGGATCTGCACTTCGCTGATCCCGACCGGGGCGGCGCGGGCGAATCCGAGGCTGTTGACGTCGATGAGGTCGGTGGTCTCGGTGACGGTCAACCGAATCCGGTCGGTCACCGCCGGCGCCAGGTCGACGATGCCGTCGCGGCCGACGGTGCGTGCCTGGGTGCCTGTGCCGAGGTCCACGGTGACGCGGTGCGGCGCAGCCGGATATCGTTCGGGCAGAATCAGTCTGAGGCGCTCGACACGCTGGGCCTGCGGTAGCCGGATCACGAGCTCGGGGTCGTCGGCCTCCTCGTCGTCGGAACGCGTGGCGGGTTCGGGTGCGGTCCAGGTGGTTTCGGGGTTACCGTCCACCGCGGCACTCGCGTTGCCGCGCGGATCGTCGACGGCGGTGGGGCCGTCTGCGGTGACCTGGCCGGGGGTGTGGATCAACGCGCGCAACGCATCGCTGGATTTCGGCCGCAGCACGACCGTCGGGTCCACAGTGACCGGGGCGGGCACCGACAGGGCGCGCGTCACGATGCCCGGTGTTTCTGGGGCCAGACCGAGGCCGGGTGCGCAGCGCACGGCCGTGTCGTCGGCGACGCAGGTCGAGCGGCCGCCGAGTTCCTGGGTGAGCAGCCAACCCGCAACGGTGGTGCCGGACGGTGGAGCGGGCAGCGTCACTCGATGCCGGATCGTCATCGGCGCTTGGGTGGCCAGGTCCGCGACGGACACCTCACCGAGTGCGAACTGGTTGCCTGCGCTGCCGTCGGCGGTACTGATCGCCCGGATCTGTACCCAGCGGGTCGGGCCACTGGGAGCGGTCACCGTGACCGGGGTGCCCGGTTCCACGTTCTGGGTGACCGCGCTGCCCGACTCGGTGCTGACCAGGATGGCCGACACGTCGGAGCCCAGCGCCGGCGCGGTGGTGAGGGTGACCGCGAGATCCGAACGTGGCTCGGTGAAGTCGAGTCGCAACCACTTGCCGACCGCGGAGTCGAGGCCGTCGGAGACCCAGGCGGTGTCGGGGTCGCCATCGAAGGCTGCCGCCGACGAATTGGCCGGTGACGTCTGGCCCAGTTGGGTTGCGTCGGACGCAGATCCGGATGTGGTGACGCGAACCTGGTTGGGTTGATTGTTCAGCAGCCATTCGCCATACACCAGCGGTTGTCCGTCGACGGGGTAGTCCGCGATGGCGTTCTGGGTGCGTCGCGGGTCGTCGGGAGCGCGGATCGCCGAGCTGTGGTCGTCGACGCGGCCGAAGTCGGTTTCGCGGTCCGTGGGGGTATCGGTGATCAGGACGCCGGGGCCGTCGCCGAGTCCGGCGTGGCGGGCGTCGGCGGCGAGCAAGGCCGGTCCCATCGGTGGGTTCCCGGTGCGTGCCCGTTGTTCCTGGACCGCAGCGAGCGCCTCCGGTCCACCTGCCACCCGTGGGGTGGCGTCGGCGTCGACGAGGACCGGTCCGGTGCCGGGGAATACGGTGTCGGCGTTGACGGCATAGATCTGGATGGCCGGCATCGGTGGGCGTAAACCATTGTCCCGCACCACACCCGGCACGGCGGCCGGTCCCACGTCGGGGCCGAAGGTGGCCACCCGGTCGAGTCCCGGCGAGGTGTCGAGGGCCTGTTGGGCGACCAGCGGGCGGGCCGAGCGCGACGTGTCGGGGTCGAGGTCGGCGCGCAGCACCACGAAGCCGATGCCCTGCTGGGCGAGGGTGGCGGCGAGGCCGGGGGAGCCGCGGCCGTCGGCGATCGCGCGTTGTACCGAGTCGAGGGCGCGGATGGCGCCCGGCGGGGTCAACGGGATGGCATCACGCACCGCCCACGGGGTGTCGGCGAGCGGCTGCAGCGGTTCGTCGCGGGTCAGACCCCACAGTTGGTCGGCGAATGGTGCGCCCGGCACCACGAGTGTGCGGGTGGGGGCGGTGGTGTCGGGGCCGGAGCTGTGTTGCGACAGCCAGTTCGCCGTGGCGCGCCAGTAGTCGGGGATTTCCTTGTAGGTGCCCGCGGGCGCGAGTTGGCCAGTCCACATCAGCGAACCGGCGCCGATGGCGGCGACCACCACGACGATCGCTGCCGCCACCGGCCGGGACCGCTGGGGGTGGGCGAAGGAAGCCGCGGTGTCGCGAACCGACGTGGTGCCGGGCAGCGGCACGCGGGCCAGCAGATGCGCGATGCCGAGGACCAGCGGGATGCGGATGAATGGTTCGAACTTGTGGATGTTGCGCAGGAAGGCGCCGCTGCCGTCGAGGAACACCCGCACGGGTTCGGCGATGGGGGAGCCGAGTTCACCGGCGTAACCCACACACATCAGCAGCAGACCGACGACCAGCACCGTCACCAATCGTCCGCGGAAGGGCATCCGCCGCATGCACAGTCCGGCGAGTCCGGCGGCGGCCAGCACGCCGGTGGCGACGACGGCGGCGGGTTGGGTGACCAGCACGGCGCCGGCGACGCGTTCCGGTGACACGAACGGTGTCCATGAGCTGGTGCCGCGCAACACCTCGGTCAGCGATGTCCATTCGGTGGTGACCCGGGACGACTCGATGAAGTCGAGGAACGGCGGACTCACCCTGGACAGGATGAGGAGCGGGATCACCCACCACGCGCAGGCCATCGTCAGTCCGAGCGCCCGCCAGGCGCCGAAGCGCCACCAGCGGCGCGCCGGGACCACGGACAGTGCCGGCGCATGCAGCAGCCACCACAGCACTGCGACACCGAGCGCGGCGAGGGTGGCGACGGCGTTGACCGCGCCCATCAGCGCGACCGCGGCCGCCGACTGCAGAGCTGCGCGCCACACCGGGCGGTCGGGTACGCGGGTCAGTACCCGGATCAGCGGCAGCAGCACCCACGGGGCCAGCACCATCGGCAGCGTCTCCGATGAGATCGAGCCGATGGTGGTCAGGATGCGTGGGCTCAGCACGAACACGATGCCGGCGATGATCCGGGAGCCGGGGGAGCCGATACGCATCGCCTCGGCGAGTCGGACGATGCCGACGAACCCGATGACCAGCAGCAACGCCCACCACAGCCGTTGGATCACCCAGGGTGGGAGATGCAGGAAGTCGCCGAGAGCGAAGAACGCGCCATGCGGGAAGAAGTAGCCGTACGCCTGGTTCTGCACCTGGCCGAGGGGCGCGTTCGCAGACCACAGGTGGGCGGCGCGGGAGAGGAACCCGATCGGGTTGGCGGTGAGGTCGAGTTTGGTGTCGGCCGAGATCCGCCCGGGCGATTGCAGGAACGAGATGATCAGCGCGCACAGCGCTGCCACCGCGATGCCGCGGCGGGAGAGGGTGGCGTTCTTGGGCGTCGAGGAGCGAGGTACCGCTGGCGTGATAGGCGTCAGGGAGGGCCGCCCGAAGGTCAGTTGTCGGACCCGGAATCGCCGCGTGAGCCGTAGTCGACCGAGCCCTGCACGAACCCGTTGTTGGGGTTGATGCTGTTCACGTCCGTCGACGGGCTGGTCTCGGTGGACAGGAATCCGCCGAGGAACACCGCCCCGAGACCCACCACGATGCCGGCGACCCCGGCCACGGCGCCGGCGACGAGACGGTTGTTGGTCATGGCGACGAAACTACCATCGACCGGTGATGACGACGGTCACCGTGGTCGCGTGGTTCCGGTGGGCCGGTCAGCGGATCACGATCGATCCGTTGCATGCGATGGCGGGGATCGCCCAGAGTGCGTTGCTGTTGGTCGCGTTCAAGGTGATGTTCACGCGGCCCGTGCCGATCGCGGAGGTGTTGACGACGAAGTTGTGCACACCCTGATACGGCGGGCTGATGTGCGTCGTCGACCGCAGCACGCCGCGCTTGTTGGTGCGGGTGTTGTGCCAGTCGAGGCGGGCGTCGGAGCGGTAGCCGACGCCGATCCAGTAGCTGGTGAAGTCGACGGCGATGTAGGTCTTCCCGGCGTACTGCGCCACGATCGCGCGACTCGGCATGAACGGGACGTCGACGACGTTGGGGCTCAGCCCCAGGCATTGGGTCATCCGGTACTCGGTGGCGGCGGCGGCTTCTCCCGCGGCGGCAGTGGTCAGGCCGACGACCCCGGCGCCGGTGATGGCGACGGCAGCAGCGGCGGCGGCGACACGATGGCGGAGCGACTGGCGCACAGACATGGTTCCTCTTATCGGCGACGACATGGCGTTCACGGATGCGGTGTCCGCTATGGGCGTTACCGCCGGCCGGGCGTGCTTTGTTAGCCACGTCACGGTTTTGTGACCGCCTTGTGATCCCGCGAGGGCTGCGGAGTCACTACGCAGTGACCGGCGGTTGCTTCTCACATTGCGCCGGAACGATGAATACCGGCCGGTGGCAGTGTTTGAGGACCCGCTCGGCGACGCTCGACCGCAGCAGCGCCTTCAAGCCCGACGACCCGCGGGTGCCGGTGACGAGCAGATCCACGGCGAGCGCGTCGGCGGCGGCGACCAACGCTCCCCACACGGTGGACTCGACCTCGACCAGCGAGCCTCTCGCGGCGAGTCCGGCCTCGAGGGCCAGTTGGACGCCGCGGCGGTTGATGGTCTCGGCTTCCTCTTCGAGAGCCTGGTCGACGCCTTCCTCGAGGCGGGTGTCGATGAACGGCTGCATGCCGCCTGAGAGCGTCGACAGGCGGGCCGGGGACAGTTCACCGGGCTGCCACGCGGTGACGACGTACGCGGTCTGTGCGCGGAGGAATCGGCCGGCGTAGCGGATGGCGCGGTCGGCGTTGTCGGAGCCGTCGTAGGCGATCATCAGGGTCTGGCGGGCACCCCGGTCCATACCACCGTTGGTCGGGGCGGACTGGGCGGTGGTGGGTGCGCTCGGGTCGGACCCCACGTCCATTGCCCCAGGTTACATGCCAGACTCGTCGCATGGGCTCATCTACACGAGGTTCCGTTGTGCGTGGCGTGGTGTCGATGATCGCGGTCGCGGTCGTGGCGGTGACGAGCGCCGGGTGTGCGAGCAGCGAACCCGCGGGCGTCACGAGCAGCGCGACGTCGGCATACAGCGCTACGTCGGTGGTGTCGAGTTCGTCGGCCGTGGCCTCGCCGACGCCGGTGGCGTGCGGTGCGGCCGAACTGGATCGGATGACGTTGCGGCAGAAGCTTGCCCAGCTCATGGTCGTCGGCGTGACCGGTACCGCGGACGCGCAGGCGATCGTGGACTCCGAGCAGATCGGCGGGATCTTTGTCGGTAGCTGGACCGACAAGTCGATCCTGACCAGCGGTGCCGCGGCGCGGATGTCGCGGGGAGGGCGAATCCCGTTGATGATCACTGTCGATCAGGAGGGCGGTCGCGTGTCGCGGTTGTCGGAGTTGGGTATCGACAGCCCGTCAGCGCGGGAACTCGCGCAGACCCGAACGCCGGAACAGGTGCGGGAGTTGGCCGCCTCGACCGGACGGCAGTTGAGTGAACTGGGTGTCACCGTCGATTTCGCGCCGGTGGCCGACGTGAGCGATGAGGCCGATGGCGAGGTGATCGGGGATCGCTCGTTCAGCAACGACCCGGCGGTGGTGGCCGAGTACGCGCAGGCCTATGCCGAAGGTTTGGCGTCGGCCGGGATCACCCCGGTGTTCAAGCACTTTCCCGGGCATGGGCACGGTTCAGGTGATTCTCATCTAGGCGTGGTGGTGACGCCGCCGCTGTCGACGCTGGAGACCAGTGATCTGGTGCCGTATCGCACGTTGCTGCAGAATCCGGGGCCGGCTGCGGTGATGATGGGGCATCTGATCGTGCCCGGACTGACCGGGCCGGAGACGCCGTCCAGCATCAGTCCACGCGCGTATGGCATGTTGCGGACCGGAAAGCCTTATGGCGGACCGGCATACAACGGTGTGGTGTTCACCGACGACCTGTCCGGGATGGCGGCGATCAGTGCGCGGTACCCGATCGAGCAGGCTGCTCCGATGGCGATCCGCGCCGGCGCCGATATCGCATTGTGGCTCACGACTGACCGCGTGCCAGCGGTGCTCGATGCACTCGAGCAGCAGGTGGCGTCGCAGCGACTGAGCGAGCAGCGGGTGGATCGTTCGGTGGTGCGCGTGCTGCGATCGAAGGGCGTGCTGACGTGCTGAACGAGCCGCCCGACGAGGGTGCGGCGCGACACGATCAGCCGCCTCGTCCTCGCGTTCAGATCACTCCGATGCGCACCGAACGTCCGGTGCGCGGTCGCGGGGTCGTCGTTGCGGTTGGCCTGTGGGCGGCGGCGATCGTGGTGATCGCGGTGACCGCGGTGTTGGTGGCGTTGCACCTGAACGAGATTCGCGTGGTGTTGTCGCTCGACCTCGCGCGCGACGAGCCGGGCGCGACCGCCGACGAGGTGGTGCGGGCGGTGAACATCGCGCTCGGTGTGGGAGCGGTGCTGATAGGCGTCGTGGTGGTGACGGCGATCTACGGATGCACTCGCCTGTGGCAGGGCGCGGGTTCGGGGCGCGGGTGGCTGGTGGTCGCGGTGATTGCGGCAGTGGCGGTGACGGTCGGTGCAGCGATCGTCATCGGGCCGTCGTCATCTGCGGTTGCCGAGGTGGGGCTACCTGCGCTGTTCCAGTGGCCCCTGCCCGCCGTTGGGTCTGCGATCGGCGCTGTGGCGACGGTGATCGCCTACGTCAGCGCGGGTAGGTGACGATGATCTGTCCGGTGCGGGCGTTGCGCCAGGTGATGGTGCGGTCGGTGTGCATGGTCGGTATCCACGGCCCGTCATGTTTACGGTCGTGGTCGGGTCGGCATAGGGGTGCGAGGTTGAAGGCCACGGTCCAGCCGCCGGCCATCGGGTCGGCATGGCAGAACTTGAGCAGGTGGTCGAGTTCGCATTCCTCGGATGGTCGGCCGCAGTAGGGGTAGCGGCAGCGCCGGTCGAGTTGAATGATCTCCGCGCGTAGGGCGGCTGACGGTCTATAGGTCAGCGCTCCCGGTGGTGGGGTGGCGAACCCGCCGTGCCCGGCGAGGTCGATGGGTGGGGCTGGTGTGCGGTTGCCGAAGATGATCAACCCGCTGGCGGTACGGGTTTCACTGGGGCGCGCGGTGATGGTGCTGGCGTGTGGTGCGATCCGAGCGGCATGGGCGGGATCGATGGCGCCGTAGCCCATCAGGCGGGCCGGGTCGAGACCGGTCGGGTCATGGAGCAGGGTCAGGCCGGGGACGACGAGGTCGGAATCGGAATCGGTGTCCGGGTCGGTATCGGTGTCCTCGGTGTGTTCTGCGTCCGCGGTGAGTTCGACCTCTGCGGCCATGGCGTGTGCGGCGGGTGGTGCGGTGATGAAGTCTCGTCGGGTTTCCGGGGAGGGCGTGACATCCTCAACCTCGTCATCAGCGTCATCGATTCGGGAGTCGGCTTGTCCACTCTCACCATTGTTGTCGGTGTCCGAGTCGATGCCTCTGTCGGTGCCGCTGTCGTCAATGTCGGCGAGGGTGATCGGCTGTTCCTCGGCCGCATCCGGCCCACCGGTCGCGGGTTCGACGGCAGTCTGGCCGGGTGTGCTGGTGTCGACTGATGACTCGCGGACACCGCCGGTGACCGGACTCGGGGTGGTGGCGGGTGCTGGGTTGTTGGTGCGGGTTGGTGTGGCGGGGCAGGTGTCGTCGCCGCAGTGGCAGCGTAGTTTTGCGCCGGGGGCTTTGATGATTTCGGCGAACGCGGCGACGCGTTGGGCTTTGATGCTGCGCCCATCACGGCGACACACCCGTCGTCCGATGAGGGCGCTGATGCGGTCGCGCAGGTGTACGCCGTGTTCGGCGGGGATGCAGGCATCGACGGTCATGTGCCCGAACGCTTCGTTACCGATCGTCACATCCCCGAACAGGTCGGCGATGTCATCGCGCGTCTCGGCGGCTCGATCGGGGTCGAGGCTGATGATGATGGCGTCGAGATCATCTCGCAGGGCGGTGTCGGTGGTGGGTCGGCTGGCCAGATCGAGCACCACATCGTCGAAATCCCACGGCTCATCCTCGTCGGCATCGTCGGCGGCGGGATCGTCGGTGGCGGCGGGGTCGGTCTCGGACGCAGCATCATCGGAGCCGCCATCATCAGTGCCGTCGCCGTCGGAGCCGTCACCGTCGGTGCCGGGATCGAGGTCAGCTTCGGGGTCGTCGAGGTCGAGGGTGAGTTTCTCGTCGACATCCTTGCTGTCGGGTTCGTCGGTGGTTTCGGCGTTGTCGGCGAGTTCGCCGAGTCGTGCTCGCAGATCGCCGGTGGGGCCGGTGGCGGCGCCGCGGATGGCCACACCCAGCCGGTGAGGTCTCAAATCGCCGGCACGGAAGGCGTCACGGATCTTGGGGTGTTCGTCGAGTAGTTCGTCGAGACTGACCCATTCGCCGGCTTGACGTCGGGAAATACCCAACTGCAGTGAGATTTCGCCTTTCGCGGCTTTGTCGGCGGCGTTGCGGACTCGGTTCGGAACGAAATCGTTGTATCCGGCGAGGCGCTCGTTGTAGGTGGATTGCCCGATCTGGCGGGCGATCTGCATCGCGATGGCTTGGGCTTGGTTACTCAGCCGCAACAGGTCGCGTCCGTGTTGCGCCAATTCGTCGATGCTGCTGCCGGCTAGGAGGGCGTCGTCGGCGGCACGGTCGGTGAAGGTGAACACAAGACACTCCTTTCCGGCGACGAGCAGCGGTATCAGGATCGGGATGGTTTGGTGGGGAATCGAACTGCTATCAGACTATCGGGTGGGTCTGACAACTTTGGCGTGTTGCGGGTCGGGTGTGGATGGACTTGTTCGGTGAAGTTGGATTCAGGTTATCGGTGGGGTGTGACAGCTTTTCGTGGGTGAGTGTGGTTGCGTGGGTGGACCCTTCGTGACGCGGACTCGCAAGCTCGGACGCTCCTCAGGGATCGTGAAGTGAGTTATGGACTTCCTCCTCGCGGTGGGAAACGTTGGCGGGTAGTCGGACTGGTATCAGAATATCGGTCAGGTCTGACAACTTCGGGGTGCTGCGGGTAGGGTGTGGACGGACCTGTTCGGTGAGGTGTTGGGTTCAGGATAGCGGTGGGGTGTGACAACTTTTGGTAAGTGAATACGGTTGCGTGGGTGGGCCCCTTCGTGACGCTTCCCTCGCAAGCTCGGTCGCTGCTCAGGGATCAGGGGACGCGGTCTCGCAAGCTCGGTCGCCACTCGTGACCAGGGGCTTCGTTCGTTCCTCAGCGGTGATCGGCGTACGCGTCGAGCTGCGCGACAACACCTTCCGCGCTACGCGTGGCTGTGGCGCATGCGGCGGACGCCTCGGCGGGCAGCAACGGGTGGCGGCCGAGGTTGCGCCACGACTGCGCGGCGTCGACCGCGGCGGCGCGGACCTCCGGCGGGGAGGCGTCGGGATGGAGGCGCAGGCGGGAGGCGGGGTCGACGCCGTGGCCGCCGATCAGGTGGCTCAGCTCGTCGGTCTGATCTTCGGTCAGCGGCAGCCCGCCGGCGCGAATCGTGTTGAGCAGCCGGAGTTCGCGGAAACCGTGGACGTCGGCGAGAGCCTGCCTGACCGATGCGCGCACGTCGGTGGCTGCGGGACTTCCGTTGTGCGACAGCACATGGTCGAGGGCCACCAGCACCGAATGTGCCTTGAGCTGGTCCGCTCGTTGACCGAACTGGATGTCGATGACGTCACTGAGCTCGGCGAGGCCACTCCGGGTGATCATCTCCGAGGCGAGTTGCGTCGAGGTGGTGACGCCGAAGCGGATCAGCGTCACCCCCAGCCGTATCCCGAACACCCCGAATCGCTCGGCGAGCGCTCGGCGCGACGCAGCGTCGATGTGGGGGAGTAGGTCTGGTCGTTGGAAGCGGTCTACGCTGAGCAGCGCGGACTCGAGGTCGGCCGGCGCGACCGCAGCCAGCTCCATCAGCGTGCGGAACTCCGCCTCGCGCATCGTGCGTGCACCCAAGGCCACCAAACCCGCGACCGGAACCACGGCCTGGCACAAGCCGGTCCGCGACAGTTCGGTCGCGAATCGACCAGCGATCTGCTCGGCAGAGATCATCGCATCCATCCGGCCGGCGCCGAGCTCATCGGCGCGGGACACGACACCGATCACGCCGAGGGGCCCAGACCCGCCGCCGATCGATGCGGCGATGCGGCGCAACATGTCGGTGTCGGTGGCCGACAGTGAACGCATCAGATAGACGACCGCATCGACGCCGGACTGTCCGTCGTCGGGCGTGAGCAGCGACAACGTCGAGGCCGACAACTCGGTGGACAACGACGCCGTGCCCGGGGTGTCGACGATGGTGCGGGTGTGCAGTGCGCGCGAAGGCCATTCGACGTCGAGGTGGTCGACGTCGTCGGCGGTCAACGTACCGAAGTCGAAACCGAGCCGCCCGGCAGTGCGAGTGACCGGGATCGACATCGATCGACCGTCGACAGCCCGCGCGGACACCGACGCCACCTGGCCGCGCCGGTACCACGTGACCACACGCGTGCACTCGGTGGCATCTGTCGGCGCGATATCCTGCCCGACAAGCGCATTGAGCAACGTCGACTTTCCGGCTTTCAGGGAGCCGGCCAACGCGATGCGGACCGGCTCGGACAGTCGTTGCGCGCATCTGTCGACCGCTGCGGTCGCCGCTGCGTCGCCCGTCACCGCCGCGCGTGCCGCCGAGATGAACTCGGCGGCCTGATCGACACCGGTCATCACGCCGTCACCGCGAGGGATTCCAGACGGTCTGCGGCGCGGCGCAGCGCCGCGACGTCCGACAGTGACGATTCCACCGCGGCAGCCCGTTGCGTGCGTTGCGTATCGGCGAGTGAGGCGGCGGACTGCGCTGCGCTCAGCGACTCGGCGATCGAACGTGAGGTCTGTTCGGCGACGGTGGTGAAATGATCGCGCAACACTCGCTGGATCACCCGCAGACGATCGCGTGATTCCTTGCCGACCTGGAAGCTGACGTCGTCGGTGAACGCCCGCACCGCGTTCTTGGCCTTGGCGCGCCGTTCGACGATGCGTGCCTGCTTGTCGTCGCGATAGGCTTTGCTGCCCAGCAATACTCCGGCGCCGACGGACACCGGGTTGATCAACGCCATGCCCATCATCGTGGAGATGAGACCGAACATCAGGACGCCGCCGTACGACCCGCGCATCCCCACCAGCAGCTTCTGGCTCAGTCCGGTTTTCTGTGCATCCAGCGCGGCCAGTTCGGCCACCGAGTCGAATACCCCGTCCAGATCGGCAATGTCGATGGCGGGCAGCGATTCGTCGCCGGATTCGGCGAAGTGTGCGGCCACCCGCTGCGCGAGCCACACCGATCGCTCGTGCGCCCAGACGAAATTGTCGCCCACCACCGCCGCGGTCTGATCGGCCAGCCACTCGGCGAACCGATCCCAGTCGGTGCCCGGATCGCCGTCGTCGATGGCCCGCTCGGCTTCCCGGGTCACCGCGCGTAAACGATCACGCAGGTCGTGGTCGATGTCCGCGGCGAGATCACCGATCCCGTCGGCGAGCGTCTGCTGCCACTGCGCGGTGCGGCGACGCATGGTCTCCGCGTGGTCTTTGGCCTCCTGTAAACCCGATACGGCGCGGCGCGCGGTATCCGGATCACGTAGCCCCGCCAGTTCGCTGCCGTAGGTCAACGCCAAATGCTCGGACACCACCCGCAGATCGTTGGCGACGGTCGCCCGGGTGGCCTGCTGGGCGTTGGCGACCACGCTGCCACGCAGGTAGCGGTACAGGTCGACGAATCCGGCCTCGGTGTTGAGTTGCTCGTCCTGCAGGCGCAACGCGTGAATCCGCAGCGCCGACGACACCGGCAGCACCGGGATGTCGATGCCCGCGGTGCGCAGGTGCGCGCGGTCGGCATCGGCGATCGCCCGCCACTGCGGGTAGAGGTCGGTCTTGGTGAGCAGACACGCCACGGTCGGACACAACTCGGTGACCTGCTGTAGGAAGCGCATCTCCGGGGCGGTGAACTCCTGGCTGGCGTCGGAGACGAAGAGCACCGCATCCGCGGTCGCCACCATTCCCAATGTGGTTGCCGCGTAGGGGTGCCCGTGCCCGCCGACGCCCGGCGTGTCCACCACGACGAGTCCGTCGGCGAGCAACGGTCCCGGTGCGTCGACCTCCAGCCGCGCCACCTCCCGACCCTCGGCGAGATCGGTGGCCGGGGTGATGGAGGTGATCTGATCCAGCGGGACCGGTACCCGGTCCTCGGCCGCGCCGCCGACCACGAGGTGCGCAACCGGTTGCGCGGCATGGCCGATCACGGTCGGCACCGCCGTCGTCTCGTCGTCGCCGACCGAGCAGACCTCGAGATTCAACAGCGCATTGACGAACTGGCTCTTACCCTGCTTGAGCTGGCCGACGACGACGATCCGCAGGCGAGGATCGGTCAGTCGTGTCCGCGCCCCGGACAGCCGGGTGACCAGGTCACCGCGCCCGGCCTCCTCCGCGAGGCCGACCATGCGGTCGAGCAACTCGGGGAGGGCGGACGTGGTGCCCGCGGGAGCGTCTCCCGGAGCGGGTGTGCTGTCGGTCATGGTGCTCTCACGGTAACGGGGTCGGACGGAACGCGGCGACGGTGCGTGTCGCGGGATGGCGTGGGATCAGTTGCCGAGCAACCCGTCGTGGTCGGACGTATCCGTGTCGGTCACGCCCGCATCTGTGTCTCCGCCGAGTCCACCGGACAGCCCGCTGGTCAGTCCGCCGGTGAGTCCGCCGGACAGATCCGAGGTCAACCCGGATGCGGTGTCGACGGTTCCGGACAGCGCGCCATCCGCGGCGCTCGTAGCCGAACCGGTCAGCGAACTGTCGGCGTCGGCACCGCCCGATGCCTCCGCTCCACCGGCCGCCGAGGCCGACGCGTCGGCCGAGCCGTCCGCTCCACCGGCCGCCGAGGCCGACGCGTCGGCCGAGCCGTCCGCACCACCGCTCAGCGAGGCCGCGGGGCCTCCGAGCGCCGCATCCAGGCCGCCACCGACGGTGCTGTCGAGTCCGCCGGTCACCTGGCCCGCCGCATCCAGCCCGCCGCCGACCGTGCTGTCGAGTCCACCCGTGACCTGACCCGCGGCATCGGTGACACCGCCGACGTCGAGTCCGCCGTCTGCGGAACCGCCCGGCAGATCCAGGCCACTCTGCAAACCGAGACCGTCGGTCAGGCCGGTGCCCCCGGTCAGGGCGCCACCGAGTTCGCCGCCGCCGGATGCCGAGCCGTCACCGGACAGACCCAGATCGACGCCGGCGCCCTGCACGGTCTGGTCCACCGCGCCGGCAGCCGAACCGGCCAGACCGGCACCACCGGCCAGCCCCGAGTCGCTGTCCAGACCCAGCCCGCTGTCCAGACCCAGCCCGCTGTCCAGACCCAGCCCGCTGTCCAGACCCAGCCCACTGGTGAGCCCGAGTCCGCTGTCCAGACCGCCGGTGAGGGCCCCTGTGACGCCGGAGTCGCCGGTCAGCGACAGGTCGTCGCCGAGGAGTCCGGTCGATGCCAGCGAGCCGCCGACCGAGAGCGGTCCGGTCGCCGACAACCCGGTGTCGGTGAGTGCGAGCGTCGGGTTCGCGATCGCATCGATCTCACCGGTCACCAATCCGCCCAGACCGCCGACGGAGTGCAGGCTCGAGTCGAGGGTGGCGGTGATGCCGTCGGCGGCCGAGGCGTCGAGGTCCAGTGCGGTACCCAGTGTCGAGGTGACCGCGGTGGTGAGGTCGGTGCCGGCGTTGAGTTGCCCGGTCAACTCCGAACCCAGATCCCCCGAGTACGCCGCACCGAGCACCGCCCCCAACGAACCGCCGAGCCCTGCGGCCACCTCACCGCCGGCGCCGAGCGCCGACGACAGTGCCCCTCCGAGCTCGGCCGTGGTGCCGGTGAAGACCTCCCCGCCCAACGCGCCGGACAGCGAGCCGCCGAGCGCGGCGTCCAGCGAGCTGCCGAGGTTGGTGACGAGTGCGCCGTCGACGCCGAGTGCGGTGCCCAGGTCGGCGGCGAGGAGCTGTCCGATGCTGACGCCGGATGCGGCCGACAGCAGGCCGTCGACGCCGACGGCGCCGTCCAGCATGCCGCCCAGGGAGGTTCCCAAGGCGGCGGCGATGTCGCCACCGGCACCGCCGACCGCGGCGAGCCCCGCCGACAGATCGCCGGTGAGGCCACCGTCGAGCAGACCCGTCAGGTCCGCGCCGATTACGCCGCCGGCGCCGAGCGCGCCCGCCAGCGCGCCGCCGAGGTCGGCGCCCACCTCGCCGCCGGCGCCCAGCGCCCCGGACAGCACGGTCGACAGCGAGGTGTCCAGCCCGGCACCCGCGTTGAGGAGCCCGTCGAGGGCGGCGCCCGCGGAGAGTCCGTCGAGTTCCAGGCCACCGTCGAGCGCGATGCCCAACGCCCCGCCGAGAGCGGCACCCAGGTCGGCGGCGACGTCGCCACCCGCGGCCAGCGTCGACGACAAGGCGCCCCCGATGGCCCCTTCGAGGTCACCACCTGCGGAGATGACCGAATCGAGGCCGGCGCCGAGCGCGGCGTCGAGGGCAGCCGACAATCCGGCCTCCGCGCCGCCGCCGACCCCGAGCACGGCGGCGACGGCACCACCCATCACCGCACCGAGGCCGGCGCCGCCGGTCAACGCGATCCCGCCGACGGCCGCCGCGCTTGCCGACAGCACCGCGGTGACCGCGGTACCCAGTTCGGCGGCGACCGCGCCGCCGGCACCGAGTCCGGCGGCCAACCCACCGCTGAGGGTGGCGCCCAGCTCACCGGACAGTTCGCTGATGGCCTGCGCGTCGAGCAGTCCGCTCAGCGCGGCTTCCACACCACCGGCCGCGGCCAGGGTCCCGGCGAATGCGGCCGAGAGTTCGGAGGCCAGCGCGGCGTCGAGGCCCAACGCTCCGGACAACACCGCGGAGACTGCGCCACCGGCGCCGAGCCCCGCCGACAATGCGGTTGCCAGTTCGGCACCGAGTCCGGCGCCCGCGCCGATCCCGGCGCCCACCAGGCCGCCGAGGGTCGCGCCGAATGCGCCGGCGGCCGCACCGCCGAGTTCCAGACCGGCACTCAACGCCCCGGACAGTCCGCCACTCACGGCACCGGCCAGACCGCCGCCCGCTTCGAGCGCGGCATCCAGTGCGGTGGCGAACTGGCCGACGAGTGCGCCCTCGGCCCCCAGCGCTGCAGACAGCGCCGCCGCAGCCTGCCCGCCGATACCCGCCGCCGCCGACATCCCGCCGGCGAGCATGGTGTCCAGCGCCGCACCGATGGTGCCGCCGAACTGGGCGGCCACCGTACCGCCCGCCGCCAGCCCGGCCGACAGGGTGGCGCCCAGCATCACCGCGAGTTGTCCGGCGAGGTCGAGATCGCCGAACGCGATGCCGCCCAGATCCAGATCGCTCACCTGGAATCCGGACAGGTCGATCGCGCCGAGCCCGATGCCACCGAGCGCCGACCCGAAGTCGATGTCACCGACGGTGAAGGATCCGAGGTCGAAACCTCCCAACCCGAAACCGAGACCGCCGAGATCGACACCGCCCATCGAGCCGCCGCCGAGTCCGATGTCGCCGGTCCCGACACCGCCCAGGCCGACCCCGCCCCCACCGGCAGCGCCACCGCCGATGCCCACCCCTCCGAGGGCACCGCCGGCAGCTCCGCCACCGAATCCGGCCCCGCCGCCCAGCGCTGCGCCGGCGCCGGTGATCGCCCCGATGCCGGCACCCGCCGACACCAGACCGGCGTCGGCGATGAGCGGCGCGGCGGCCGAGATGTCAGCCGGAGTCACCCCGTGCAGGCCGGCCGCGTCGAGCGAGGCCTGCGGGTTGCGGCAGTACGCGGCAATCGATTCGTCGTCGCGCAGCAGGCCGAGAATGAAGTCGAGTACGGCGTTGGTGGCCATCAGGATCGTCCCCTCGTCGGACGAGACCAAGGTGATCTCGTGTCGTGAATCCGACGGTAGGGACACCGTCACCGGCGCCGCATCGGGGAAAATCCCGGGTTCTTCGGCGGGCCCCGGGGCACCCTCGGGGTTTTGTCCCCATTCTCTGCCTAGAGCTAACGAAAGGCCCTCTGAGCGCGACACACTCAGCAAGCGCACCGTTGGAGACCAGGGCCATCACCGGCAACGGGTGATGTCGGAACTGTCGACTCCGATCCGGGTGCGAGGACAGGAGTGTGGGTGATGACCCTCGGAATCGGTGTCAAGATCGGCGCCGACACGTGCGTGGCGACGGTGGCGACCGACGCCGCGTGGGAAGCGACGATCACGCGTGAGACGACCCGACTCGTCGGCCGCGACGATTTCCTCGATCGGGTCGGTGACCCCGTCGCGCTCGTGGACGCCGACGGCGACCCGATCGCTGCCGCGGACCTGTTCGCCGACGCGGTTGTCGCCATGGTGCAGGCGGTGGCCGACGAGGTCGCCGACGTGTCGTCAGCGCGGCTGGCGATCGCCCACCCCGACAGCTGGAGCGCCGATGCGCTCGACGCGGCGCGCCGCAGCGTCGACGACCGCCTGGGGCCGACCGGCGTGGAGTTGGGCTGGCAGCCCACCTCCGCCGCCGTGGTCGCCGCCGCCGAGCATGCACACGGATCGTTCGCCGACGATTCGGTGGTGGTGTGCCACGATCTGGGCGCCTCGGCGGTGACGGTGTCGGTGGTCCGGGCCGGCGACGATCCCGAGGTGATCGGGCAGCCGCTGATGTCGTCGGCGGTCAGCGGTCGCGAGTTCGACCGGCTGCTGCTCGCCGAGGTGCTCGAGGTGACCGGCGCCGCGTCGGCGCTCGGCGCGGCGGCCACCACCATGGCCGATCCGACGGTGCTCGACGACCTGGAACGTCTGCGCGCGGACTGCCGCGCCGCGAAAGAGACGCTGTCGGTGGACACCGACACCGTCGTCGACGTCGCGGTCGCCTCGGTGCACACCGAGGCCCGGCTGGTGCGCGAGGACGTCGAGAATCTGTTGCGCGCCCCGATCCTGGAATCGGCCGCGCTGATCCGTGAGGCACTCATCGCCGCCGACGTCGAGCCCACCCAGGTGAGCGCGATCGTCGCGACCGGCGGTGGTGCGGCGATCCCACTTGTGGCCGAACTGCTCTCGACCGCCGCGCGAGCCTCCGTGGTGGTGGACCCGGACCCGATCACCGCCCCGGCAGCCGGGGCCATCCTGTTGGAATCCCGCGTGTCGGCCGCGTCCACCGCCATCCTGCCGGTCGACGCCGCCGCGACCGCGGTGCAACCCACCGAACCGCCGGTGCGCGGCATCATCCCGGCGCCGGCACTGCCGGTCGGCGAACCCGAACCCCGGCTCAGTCGCCGTCGACGAGGCACGTTGGTGGCCGTCGGCACCGCGGTGCTGGCCGTCATCACCGCTACCGGGCTGTCGGTGGGTACCGGCCTCGTCGGGCATTCGGAACCGGCCACACCCGCGCCGGCCGGGGCCGCGGTCACCGAGGGACCCTCGAGTCGGACATCACCGGCCGGCGGCACGGCCGGGCTGCAGGCCGAACAACTCGAGAGTCGCAACGGTGCGTCGGGTGCCACCACGACGGCGCCGGGGACCACCGCGGCCGATCAGCCGGGCACGCCCACCGCGCCGGGCACTCAGGCGCCGGGCACGCAGGCCCCTCGAACCCAGGCTCCGGGCACTCAAGTGCCCGGTACCCAGGCCCCGGGCACTCAGACCCCTGGCACCCAGGCTCCGGGGACCGGTTCTCCGGGCACTCAGAATCCCAGCCCCAACCCTCCGGCGCCGAGCCCGCCGCCGGAGTTCCCGGCGGACTCGGGTAACGGTGGCGGTTCCGGCGGTGGCGGTAATGGCGGTGGCTCCGGCGGTGGCGGGTTGACCCAGCTGCCCGGCGAGATCGTCGGCGGCGCCGGCGACACCGTGTGCGGTGTCACCGACCTGCTGTGCCTCGGCCGGTAGCGCCGATGTCGGTGGAGACGGCAGATGCGGCACACCGGCGGTCGGCGACCGCGGCCCGCGATTGGATCGACGACGTCGTCGAACGGCTCGGTAGCGGTGCCGGAGACTGTGCGCTCATCGTCGGTCCGCCCGGCACCGGCCGATCAGGACTGCTGGCGACGGTCGAGCACCGCCTGCGGGACGCGGGCGCGCACGTCGTGGTGGGACCGGCTGGAGCGTCGACGAGCGCCGGCACACGCCCGGTGGTGATCGCCGACGACCTGCACACCTGGCCGAGCGACGTGGTGGCCGACCTCGCCGCACGCCTCGAGCGCGGACAGATCGCTCTGGTCGGCGCCACCCAGAAACGTCGCCGCGGCCGAGAGCTCCCCGCCCTCATCGCTCGGGGCCGACGCAGCGGGATGGAACTCGAACGACCCGCGATGTCCACCGGCGACGTGATCGACCGGGCCGTCGAACTCGGCGTGTCCCTCACCCCGACCGAGGCCTCCCACATCCGTCGACGGTGCTGCGGCGCGAGCGCCCTGATCGACGTCGCGCTCGAGGCCGTGCGTGGCGAGGACATCGAGGACCCCGATGCGCTCACCGAACTCGACCCGGTCGCCGTCGCGACCCGCATCGCCCGCGACTGGCATCACCAGCTGCTCGGTGACCTCGACGACGACGCGCTCGACGTGCTGGCGGTGGCCGCTGTGGGCGCCGCACTCGATCCACACTCGGTGTCGACGATCCTGGAGCTCGAACCGCGCGATGCCGGGGATGCCGTCGACCGTGCCCGCGGCACCGGCCTGCTGGGGGCCTGTGACCGGCCACTGCCCGAACTGATCGACACGCTGCGGGCCGTCGTCGGCGAGGTGCGCCTCGGTGTGCTGCGCCGACGGGTCGCGCAGACCGTCCTGGACACCGGCAACCTGACCGCCGACGATGCGGTCCGCGCGGTGGAGGCCGGCCTCACCGGCACGGTCATCGTCGACACTCTGCGTGCGGCCGCTGACGAGGCGCCACCCGAGCGTGCCGCGGCGCTGTTGGTGACCGCCGAACGGGGTGGGGGAGCGCCGACGATGCTGCGTCCGCATCGCGCGCGACTGATCCTCGACACCGGCGACGTGGTCGGGGCGGCCGCGTTGCTCGACGAGGTGCTGCAGTCCGGCTGCGAGCCGGGGCCGGAGGTTGCCGACACCGTCGCCGTGGCCGCCGAGGTCGCCACCGCGGCCGGGCGTCCGGGCCATGCCGCCGAGCTGTTCGGTTGGTTGGGTACCGAGCACCTCGGAGTGCATCGCGCCGCTGCGGTGACCGCGCTGCTCGGCGTCGGCGACCGGGGCGGGGCCGACACCGTGCGCGCCGCCGGCACCGGACCACCGTCGACGCTGCGGCATGCCGAGGACACCGTCATCGGCTATCTGCTCGACGCAGGCGACGGGGGCACTTCCTGCGACGCGGTGATCGCGGCCTGGTCGGCGGTCGGGGATGCCGAGTCGCTGCGGCCGTGCGTGTGGCCGGTGTTCGCGCTGGCCCTCTGCCGCGGCGAACTCGACGGTGCGCGAGCACTGGTCGAGGGTGTCGAGGCCGTGTCGCCCGGCGACCGCGACGTGCTGCGGTCATGGCTGTCGGTGCTGGCCGACGGCACCGATGGGTCGGCCGCGCACCTCGACGACCTGACACCGGCGACCCGGCTGCGGGCGGTCGTCGCGGGACTCGGCGCCGCGCGTCGGGCCGATGATCGCGATGCGCTCGCCTCGCGGTGGCAGCGGGTGGCGCCGTCGGTGTCGACGATGCAGGTGAGTCTGCACGACCTGATCGTCGTCGACGAATGCCGGCGCAGTGCCGCCCGCCTCGACGACGCCGACCGATTGCACCGCCAGTGTGCTGCGATCGACGATCTACTGGGCGCGCTCGGCTCCGGCACGGCGTGGCATCGTGCCTGGCAGTGGAGCGAGACATCCATGCCCGGGGTGCCGGCCGCGGTGTCGGCGCCGGCCCCCGTCGTCGACGGTCCGCTCACCGAGCGAGAAGCCGAAGTTGCGCGTGAGCTGCTGGCGGGATACACCTACCGGGAGATCGGTGAGCGTCTGTTCATCTCGGCGAAGACCGTCGAGCATCATGTCGCCAACATCCGGAGGCGGCTCGACGCAGGTTCCCGCTCGGAACTCCTGGCCGCAATTCGCGAGGTCGGCTACCGCTGAACTTACCCCCGGGTAAGATGGTCCGAACGCGTCGACGCGCGATCTGGGCTAGTGGTGAGGAGTGGTGATGGCCGGCGGTACCAAGCGGTTGCCCCGTGCGGTGCGGGAACAGCAGATGCTCGATGCCGCGGTCAAGGTGTTCTCCGAGAACGGCTACCGCGAGGCGTCGATGGATTCCATCGCCGCCGAGGCGGAGATCAGTAAGCCGATGCTGTACCTGTACTACGGATCCAAGGACGAGCTGTTCAGCGCCTGCATCGAACGCGAATCCACTCGCTTCATCGAGGCCATGAGCGTCGGCTTCGACCCGTCGCTGCGCCAGCGCGAACAGGCCTACACCGTCGTCAAGGAATTCCTGCGCTTCGTCGACGAGCACCGGCAGTCGTGGAAGGTGCTCTACCGCGTCGCCGTCGGCACTCAGACGTTCTCGCATTTTGTCGTCGACAGCCGCAAACGCGTCACCGAAATGGTCACCGAACTCATCCGCACCGGCACCACCGTCGAGGGTGCCCGCGACATCGACTTCGAACTCACCGCCGTCGCCCTGGTTGGTGCCGGTGAGGCTGTCGCCGACCGCATCACCGAAGGCGACGTGGACCTCGAGACCGCCACCGACCTACTCGTCGGCATCACCTGGCGCGGTCTGAAGGGGGTCGGCACCGCCGACGTCGGCGTCGACTAAGGCCGCACAGTTCCGCCCTCGGCGTACGCCGAGAGAACCCTGTTTCGCGTCGAGAGAACCCCGAGTTGCGCCGAGAGAACCGGCGGATTCAACCGGTCGCTGCAACAGGATCGGACGGGTCTGATCGTAGTAGCTCGTCGAGTTTGGCGGCGGGCGTGAGCCAGCCGTGTCGTTTGCGGGGTCGGGCGTTGAGTTCTGCGG
>NZ_JAKGCU010000049.1 GCF_021556435.1 Gordonia tangerina | reverse complement strand
CACACGACAACCACACCGAGAAACCACACCACCCGCTGATCGAGCACACGACAACCACACCGAGAAACCACACCACCCGCTGATCGAGCACACGACAACCACACCGAGAAACCACACCACCTGCTGATCGAGTAGGCGACGAGCGCAGCGAGGAGCCGTATCGAGATCACGCCACCCGCATTTGGAACAAGATGAATGATATGTTTCAACGCATGTCCAACGCCCTGCAGCGCACGCGTGA
Source organism: Gordonia tangerina (assembly GCF_021556435.1). Taxonomy (GTDB): domain Bacteria; phylum Actinomycetota; class Actinomycetes; order Mycobacteriales; family Mycobacteriaceae; genus Gordonia; species Gordonia tangerina. Next base: position 8,521 of record NZ_JAKGCU010000049.1, on the reverse strand, counting down.
CGCCATCCAGAACCGGGCGGCCGCCCGCTACCGCCACCGCGGCGAGATCGCACGCGTCGACGACCCGGTCGCCATCACCCGCATGCTCGGCACCCAAGAGTTCCCGTGGGGTATCACCCAGGCGCTGAGCTTCGCACTGTTCCGGACGTACGCGGTGCCGTCGATCGGCGAATTGCTCTACGCCACCGGACAGTTCACCGAACAGACGCAGAAACGCTACGACGACACCGTGCTGCTACTCGACGCCCCGATCGAGCACGGCTTCGACAGCCCCGCAGGCCGCGCGGGTATTCGGCGGATCAATCAGATGCACGCGATGTACGACATCTCCAACGACGACATGCTCTACGTGCTGTCGACGTTCGTGGTGTGCCCGGTGCAGTGGGTCAACAATTACGAATGGCGCAGGCTCACCGACCACGAGATCGACGGCCTCACCAACTATTATCGCCGACTCGGCAAGCACATGGCCATCAAGGACATCCCGGAGACCTACGCGGATTTCGAACGCTTCTACGAGGACTACGAGCGCCGCCATTTCGCGTTCAGCCCGAAGTCGCTCGCCGTGGCCGACGCGACCCTGGATCTGTTGGGCACCTTCCTGCCCTACCGACTGTTGCCGCGTGCCGTGGTGCGCCGGATGTCGTTCGCGCTCATGGATGATCGGCTACTCGAGGCGTTCGGCTACCCGAAGCCCACGGCGCTCGAACGTAATGCTGTGCGCGGTGGACTGAGAGCACGCGGCCTGGCCATCCGGTTCGGCGCGCGACCTCGTTCCGAACCGCTGTACGGTCGGGAGATGACGCAGGTGTGCGGCTATCCGCGCGGATACCGTATCGAGGAGTTGGGCACGTTTGCCCCGGGATGTCCGGTGCCGCACGGGTTGTCGGCGGTGGCGACCGTCGACCCGCAAGTCACGAAGGGTCAGCGCACCGCCGAATGAATCGCCGCGATACCGCCGGTCAGATTCTGCCACGCCACGTCGGTGAAACCGGCCATCCGGATCAATGCCGCCAAATGCGGCTGGTCCGGCCATGCCCGAATCGATTCTGCGAGATAGACATACGCGGCCGGGTTGCTGGACACCTTGGTTGCAACGGCGGGCAGCGCCTTCATCAGATACTCCATGTAGACCGTGCGGAAGGCACGGAAGGTGGGAGTCGAGAACTCGCAGATCACCAGCCGACCACCGGGTTTGAGTACCCGCCGCAACTCCGATAACGCCGTCGGCACATCGTGCACATTGCGCAGGCCGAACGAAATCGTTGCCGCGTCGAATGATTCGTCGGCGAAAGGCAGCGACATCGCATCGGCGGCCACCTTCGGCACGTCGCGGTGCGCACCGGCCTTCAGCATGCCCAGGGAGAAATCGGCCGCAATGCAGTGCGCCCCCGAAGTCCCGAGTTCGACGGTCGACACCGCGGTCCCGGCGGCCAGGTCGAGCACGATGTCGCCGGGTCGCAGGTCCAGGGCCTTGCGGGTCTTGCGCCGCCAGCCGCGGTCCTGGCCGAACGAGAGGACGGTGTTGGTGCGGTCGTAGCGCTTCGCTACGCCGTCGAACATCGCGGCGACCTCGGCCGGATCCTTGTCCAGAGTTGCGCGATCCTGCGAGCCGGATTCCATGGGGACCACGCTACCCGGCGGGACTCAACCTGCGAGGGTCCGCACCTCGTCGAGTCCGGTCACCGCACGATAGTGACCCAGCAGTTCGTCGCACACCGCCGGCCACGTCCGCGCCCGCACCGCGCTCAGCGCGGCCCGACCCATCTCCGCCCGCAACGTCGCGTCCCGCAGGACATCGATCACCGCCGGCAGCCGCTCGGTGAACTGGTCGGGCGGCAGCAGATAACCGGTGCGGAACTGCGACACCAGGTCGCGCGGCCCGCCTGCATCGGGGCCCACCACCGGCAGGCCGCTGGCCATGGCCTCCTGGATGGTCTGGCAGAACGTCTCGTGCTCACCCGCGTGGGTGAAGACGTCGAAACTCGCATAAGCCCTGGCCAGTGCGGCGCCGCGCAGCTCCCCGGTGAACACCGCGTTGGGCATCAGCGTCGCCAGCCGGGACCGTTCGGGCCCGTCGCCGACGACGACCAGTTGCACGGACGGATCGTGGGCCACGGCGGCGAGTCGTTCCACGTGTTTCTCTGGCGCCAATCGTCCGACGAACCCGACGACGAGCCGACCGTCGTCGGCCCAGGCCGCGCGGAGGTCGGGGTCGGTGTGCGCCGGATCGAACTGTTCGATGTCGACACCCCTACCCCACCGGAACAACCGCGGAACGCCCCGCTGGCTAAGGGCTTTCATCGTCTCGGTGGACGGCGCCAGGGTACGGTCGCACATCTCGTGCAGCCGGCGGGTGTAGCGCCAGGCCAAGCGTGAGGTGATGGCCAGGCCGTAGCTGGCGGCGAACCCGGCCACGTCGGTCTGGAACACTGCCACGGTCGGGACATCGAGCCGGCGCGCGGCGACGGCACCGGCCGCGCCGATCACGAACGGCGACGCCAGGTGCACCACGTCGGGCTCGACGTCACGCAACGCCCGGTAAAGCGCCGGGGTGGGCACACCGATCGGCAGCGACGTCACCTTGGGCACCATCACCGACGGCACCAGGTGCACCGGGGTGCTGCGGCCCACCATCCGCGGCGCCGACAGCTCGCCACGCGGTGTGTCCGGCGCGATCACCACGACATGGTGTCCGGTGCGTTCGAGGTGGTCGACCACCCGCAGGACGGAATTGACGACTCCGTTCATCTGCGGCAGGAAACTCTCGGCGACGATCGCGACCCGCATGCCGCCATCCTCCGCCCGGCGTCTTGCGCGGTTGGTCCGAACACGTGACCACGTCCCGAAGATCGGGTGAACGCATCCGACACGGCGCCCTCGGTTGTTTCCCCGGGCGTCGGGCACACTTCAGACGTGGCCGACCTGTTGTTGCTCAGTCGCTGGCTGGGTGCCGTTCCCGAATTCGTCACCGGCCGCGGTGGCGCGCGGATCGGGTTCATCCCCACCGCGTCGTCGATCTACCCGACCGCGCCTGGGTGGACCTCGACCGCAGGACGCTGCGCGAGCAGGGGTTCACCGTCACCGACATCGACCTCGAAATCCTGTCCGCATCGGAGACCGCGGCCGCGCTCGACGATGTGGACGCCGTCTTCGTCTCCGGCGGCAACGTGTTCCACCTGCTCTCCGTCCTGCGCCGCACCGGTGTCGACCGCCTGCTCACCGACCGAGTCCGCGCCGGGATGCTGTATCTGGGTGCCAGCGCCGGGGCCTGCGTCGTCGGCGCCGACATCGAACCGCTCGGCCTGCTCGACGATCCAACCGAAGCACCAGATCTGACGTCGACGACGGGCCTGGGCTGGATCGACGAGGTGATCGTGCCGCACGCCGACGGCATCGTGTCCGGCCGCGCGGTCGTCGACGAGCTGCGCATCCGTTACGGCAGCCGGTTCACGTTGCGGATGCTCGCCGACGATCAGGCGTTGCTGGTCTCGGGTTCCGAACGTTCGGTCATCTCGTCCTGATCCGGCTCGTCGTGATCGGACTCGGCCCGGGCGCGCCGAGCGTTGCACCGCCGGTTGATCTCGGCAAGCAACACCATCACCGCACCCACGATCAGCCAACCGACGACGATGATCGACAGCGCCGGGACGATGGCCAAAGTCCAGCTGCGGCCTGCGGGCCGCGCCAGGTCGGGGTTGGTGACGTCGTACTCGACGCTGATCCGCTGGCCCTGCGTCAGCTCGGTGGGATACAGCAGGCCGAGGCGGGGGCTGTGGAAGTCGCCGTCCGGGGTCTGGAAATTGACTGCGGCGTGCAGCCGGTCGGCGGAGACGACGTCGGCCATCACCGTCGCCATGTTCTCGTCGATCTGTGCGTCATTGCGGTGACACCCGGCGACCAGCACCAACGCCATCGTGGTGACCACCATGCCCAACAGCACCAAGACGTACTGGGTGCGGCGCAGGATGGTCGGGTTCACGAATGACAGACTAATGGTTGTGATCAGCAGCGACGTACACTGCGTGGGGAATCGCAGGGTCGTTCGATTCCAGACATCTGATGTGACGCCGGGGGAAAGTCATGGTCACGTTTGCTGAGCTCCGCGATGCTCGACCCAACCCATGGGAGTCTGCTGCTGACGACATCCTCGACGTCAGCAAACAGGCGGAACGCACGGCAGACAACATTCATGCCAACGGCGTCGATCCGTTGGTGGATCACTGGCCAGATCACACCGGCACGCTAGCCCGCGATTCCTTGGCGAGCTGCGCCAATAGAATGGTCAACGCCGGAATCTTGGCGCGCGGGGTTGCGACAGCACTCGACACTCTGGAAGACGCGATCGGTATCGCCCAACGAATGCTGGTGTCTGCGACCACCTTCGCTACCTCCAGAAATCTCACCGTAGATGAGAACGGCACGGTCGCTGTTCCCGATGACACTTCGGCCGAAGACTACTACCGCGCGATTTTATGGCGAGACGAGGCTCAGTCCATGATCGACGACGCTGTCGAGGCTGCTTCTCAGGCGGACCGGTCGTGTCTCGACGCGATCACCGCATGTAGCGTCGACCCGGATTCCGTGTCATCGGACACTGCTCGCGAGAAACAGGCGCAAGCGGTGCAGGCAGCCTTGAAGGAGATGCGAAACCTGTTGCCGGACGGCCAACCGCCAGAGGAAGTGCGGCGCTGGTGGGCAGGGCTGACACCTGAGCAGCAGCTGCAACTTAAACGCGCGGTGCCGGTTGAGCTCGCCGATCTTGATGGCCTATCAAAGGACGTCAAACGCGAACTTACCGACAGCGGCCGCGGGTACGACCCGGTAGAGACAGTTCGGTTTGCCATCGCAAACGCTGAGAACGACGAGCTAGACATCTTTGGTTCAATTCTGACGCCCAGCGGGAGTTCTTCCTCAGTAACGGCGGGCAAACAGTCGGCTTGGATCAGGCGATGCCCGGAGACGTCGTCTATTCCAACTATGCGCAGCCACATGAATCAGGCGACTTCAGCCACCACGCAGCGGTAGTGACAGGAGTGCTGCCAGACGGTCAGGTGCTGTACACCCAGCACACCCCCGGTGCAGCAAATTACAGCGTGCAGGATCGACTCCCGATGATCGAACAGGGCGAGGGCGCGCAAACGATCACGATCGTCAGGCCAAAGGAGACATGGTGACCCTGCATCACGACCGAACCAAGAGCTCACGAGTGGTTATGCTGCCAGCTGCTGCAACGGCCCTGATCTTCATTGCAGCGGCGCTCGCCAGTATTGTTGTGCTACAACACGAACGCGACATTTGGGTGGAGCAGGCCGTGAAGGCTGGTTGTCGCGACCTCCAACCGCTTCCGTCGGCAACACTTTTCGGGGGACTGGCAATCGTTCTCTCGATACTTGCGTGTGCGGCGATCGTGGCCGGGTGGACACGGAGTTCTCCACCGACATGGCTGGTTCTGATCACACTGGCCATGCTCGTCGTCGCCGCTGGGTTGGCGCTGTATGGCATTGTGACCGTCATCGATGCACCGTCTTCGCCCTACCACGGAGTTGATGGGAGCGGGCTTCCGTGCGGCAGCGGCTAGCGATGACAGCAAGTACGGAAGGCAGGAGATGACCGACCGAATCGACATCAATCCATCTGGTGTCAAGAACGCTGGCGCCATCATCGAAAATGAAGCCGGTGAGGCACGTGCTGGGCTGTTAGCACTATTCGACTCTGCCCAACCGGCGGCCGACGGAAATGACGGCTTCGCCACGGGGCCTGCGCTCGTGGCGTTCGCCAACAGCATGCGGTCGGAACTCGACTCGACAATCAACGAATTGCAGTCGACTGGCCAGCGTATCGTCGCAGCTGCCAACCGGATCAAGAGCACCGACGACGCCACTGCCGAGGGGATCAGCCGCATTGCGACATCCTTGAACGGACTTGGCAATCAGCCCTTGCCAGGTTGACGCCTCCCAACATCCGCGCCGCCGCAGTTTCTCGCCGCCGTCCTGCTCCCTACCGCAACCGTGCCGCGGCAACTAACGCAACCGCGCCCCGATCGCCGCGTGCACGGCACGCAGGTGATCGCGGTCGGTGGGGACCTCGATCACCTCGAGGCCACCTTCGGGGGCCGGCTCGGCCAGCACCGACGACAGCTCGCCGATCGACACCCGCCGGTGCGGCACGTGGAAGCCGGCGCACAAGGATGCCAGGTCGGCGGAATGCGGCGTGCCGAAGACCCGCTCGTAGGCACCCGAATAGGCGCCCGTGTTGTAGCGCGGGTCGCCCTGCTCGAGCAGACCGAAAATGCCGCCGCCGTCATCGTTGGCGACGACGATCCGCAACGAGGACGGCCGCGGCTCGCCCGGTCCGATGACCAGACCGGTGGCGTCGTGAATGAAGGTGAGGTCCCCCATCAGCGCGATGGTGTGCGCACCCGGCGACGACCGGTCGAGCGCGAGCGCCGCACCGATGGCCGTCGAGTTGGTGCCGTCGATCCCGGCGACGCCCCGGTTGGACAGCACGCGCACCCCGTCGGTCACCCGGCCGGCCAGCGCGACGTCTCGGATGGGGTTGCTGGCGCCGACGACGAGCTGATCGCCGGGCCGCATCGCCGCACTCACCACCCGCGCGACATGCAGTCCGGTGGTGGCGGCCGGGTCGTCGAGCATGCCGTCGAGTTCGGCGTCGACCGCCCCCAGCACCCGTTCCTGCACGTCGGCGCACTCCTTGAGCCACTCCTCGCGCGGCTCGCCGGTCGGCTGCACGCGGGTGCCGGTGGCGTAGACGTTGCCGGAGACATCGGGCCAACGTGGGCCGGTGGTGAGTGCGTACACCGTCACATTCGGGTCGGCCAGCAGCCGCGACACCCCGCGATGCAGCGTCGGCCGCCCGCAGATGATCGCCTGCTGCGGGTGGACGGAGTCCAGCGCCAACGGGTGCAGCGGCGTGTCGGCGTGCGGTGCGGTCGGTTCGGCGACGGTCGGAATGCCGGCGAGCGCCGGATGCACACCCGAGCCGTGCCCGGAGACCACCACCGTGTCCAACGAGAGGTCGATGGGCAGCGGGACGTCGAGCTTGCCGACGGGCGCCTGCGTCCACGGCAGGCCGTCAGGCCGCCCGGCGAAGGCACCCAGATCATCGTCGGTGGCGTCCGGGACGAGCGGTTCGCGCAGCGGGATGTCGAACTGCACCGGGCCCGCGTTGCCGGTGCGCGCACCGCGCGCCGCCGCGAGCACACGGCCGACGGCCGAACGCCACTGACTGTTGGTGTCGAGGTCCTGTTCGGCCAGCCCGAGGCTGATGGCCGCACGCACCTGGGTGCCGAAGATGCCGAACTGTTCGACGGTCTGATTCGCGCCCGACCCCAACAGCTCGTAGGGCCGATTCGCACTGACCACCACCAGCGGCACGCGGGCATAGTTGGCCTCGAACACCGCCGGACTCATGTTCGCCACCGCGGTGCCGCTGGTCATCACGATCGGCACCGGCTGCCCCGACGACACCGCCAATCCGAGCGCCAAGAATCCCGCCGACCGTTCGTCGATACGCACATGCAGCCGAAGTCGACCCGCGACGTCGGCCGCGTGCAGGGCGAACGCCAGCGGGGCGTTACGCGAACCCGGACACAGCACGGCCTCGGTCACGCCGCAGCGGATCATCTCGTCGACGATCACGCGCGCCTGCAGAGTCGAGGGATTCATTCCTCCAGCCTAGGACGACACCCGATCTACTACGCACGGCGTAAGGACATGGTGCCCGTCACGTCATCGGCGCACCATGGAGTCATGGGCTTCTACGAGGACAGAATCCTGCCGTACCTGATCAACATCACCTGCGGCATGAAGGACACCCTGCCGCTGCGCAGCCGCACCTGCGCGGGCTTGTCGGGAGAAGTGGTCGAGCTCGGCTTCGGCTCGGGCCTCAACGTGCCGTTCTATCCGGAAGCCGTCACGCGGGTCGCGGCGATCGAACCATCCAACACCGGGTGGAAGATCGCCGCCGACCGCGTCTACGCCTCGCCCGTGCCGATCGAACGGGCCGGACTCGACGGTCAACGACTCCCCTTCGACGACGACACCTTCGACGCGGCCCTGAGCACCTACACCCTGTGCACCATCCCCGATCTCGCCGCCGCACTCGCCGAGGTCAAGCGCGTCGTGAAGGACGGCGGCACCCTGCACTTCCTCGAGCACGGCAACGCTCCCGACGAGTCGGTCCGTAAGTGGCAGCGACGACTCGAGCCGATCCAGAAACGCGTCGCCGGCGGTTGCCACCTCACCCGCGACATCCCCGCCGCCCTGCGCGACGCCGACCTCACCATCACCACTCTGGACACCTTCTACGAGGAACACACCCCCAAGCCGATGGCAGCGATGAGTCTCGGCGTCGCGCAGGTGGGCTAGCCACAAGTGATCTGTAAGGAAGGTTAGGTGAGGTGGCGTCGCTGACTGGCGTCGTGGGCGCTGGGTCGGGACGGTTTCGGGTCAGGACGCTTTCTCGAGGTGGACCTGGTAGCCGAGTTGTTTGAGTTGGT
>NZ_JAKGCU010000048.1 GCF_021556435.1 Gordonia tangerina | reverse complement strand
ACCCGTCGAGTACGAGAGCGCCTACTGGTCGACCCACACCGTCACCAGCTACCGTGAGAACCCGGTCCCCGCAAACGCTGGAACCAACTAACCGAGCCTCCAGCAAACCCGGGGCGATTCACACCGTCTCCCGAATCACGGATCGGGTCATCGAAGAGATGGTGTCGTGGTGGGCACGCCCGCTGGAGAAAGTGTACGCGGCGGTGTTCATCGACGCGATCATGGTCAAGATCCGGGATGGGCAGGTGCGTAACCGGCCCATCTACGCCGCGATCGGGGTGGATCTCGACGGGCACAAAGACATCCTCGGCATGTGGGCCGGCGACGGCGACGGCGAGTCGGCCAGGTTCTGGCTGGCGGTGCTCACCGACCTCAAGAACAGGGGTGTCCGCGACATCTTCTTCGTTGTGTGTGACGGATTGAAAGGGTTGCCCGACAGTGTATCTGCCGCGTTCCCGTTGGCCACGGTACAGACGTGCATCATCCATCTGATCCGCAACACCTTCAAGTACGCCTCCCGCAAGTATTGGGACACGATCAGCGCCGATCTCAAACCGATCTACACCGCGCCGACCGCCGCTGACGCCCGGGCGCGGTGGGAGGAATTCGCCGAGAAATGGGGCACGCCGTACCCGGCGATCGTGACCCTGTGGGAGAGCGCGTGGGAGGAGTTCATCCCGTTCCTTGACTACGACGTCGAGATACGGCGAGTGTTGTGCTCCACCAACGCGATCGAAAGTCTCAACGCCCGCTACCGGCGTGCGGTGCGCGCTCGAGGACACTTCCCGAACGAGCAGTCCGCACTCAAAACGCTCTACCTGGTCACCCGGTCGCTGGACCCGAAGGGTACCGGTCAGACGAAGTGGGCCGTACGCTGGAAGCCAGCGCTCAACGCCCCGGCCATCACGTTCGCCGATCGTATGCCCGCAGCCGAAGAACGCTGACCCGCCGAGCAATCGGAAAACCGCCGCTTACACCGAATATCGGACAGACCCGTCGGGGCCCGATTCCCGCCGAGCTCGTGGTGAGCGTGCGTGAGACGCTGGGTGGGGGTCGTCCAGAACGGGGGGTGTCCCTATGGGTTTGTCAAGCAGCTGAAGCGATTGGGGTTCGGTAGGGCTCGCTGTGCTTGAGCATCGCGTAGAGGACGTCGCATCGTCGGCGTGCCAGGCAGATGAGGGCGGCGTTGTGTTTCTTTCCTTCGGCGCGTTTGCGGTCGTAGTAGGCGCGGCTGGTGGGGTCGTGCAGTGCGGCGAACGCGGAGAGGAAGAAGGCTCGTTTGAGTTTGCGGTTTCCGAATCGGGCGGGGTGCTCGCCACGGATGGAGGTGCCGGATCGGTGGGTGACTGGTGCGATGCCGGCGTAGGCGGCCAGGTGGCCTGCGGTGGCGAATGCTGAACCGTCGCCGACTTCGAGGAGGATGCGGGCTGCTGTGTAGGGGTCGTAGCGGATCTGGTTTCGCACCGCGGCAAAGTGGCTCCGCGCCATGTCTCGATCGTTGTCCGCGTCGCCGGTAGCATCACGGGTGGACGCCTGCACGGTGGCGTGGTCGAAGGCCAGGATACGTGACGCTGCGAGAAGAACTGCAGGCTTCCCGGTTGCCTCCTGTCGATGTCACAGGACCCGGGTCAGCGGGAACCGGCGTCCTGCTGATGGTAATGCTCCTGCGTGCGTTTGTGTGAACGCGGCGGCCCTGCTTAGCGTCCTCCTCGCGGACTTGCCGCGACAGGCCGGTTAGCCTGACAAGGATGCTGCGGCCTTTCGTAGTGACGCCTCCAGGGTCGTTTCCGCCTCGGGTAGAGCCGCCGCGAGGGTTGTGACGGATCGGAGCCGCTCGGATGAGGCGTGATCCTTCTGTACTGCTGCGCGTGCGACTGCAGTCCAGGATGTCGCCGCATGGTGGGCGTTGGCTGCAAGGATGGCGGTGGCGTGATCGCCGGTGAGGCGCGCGATTTCGTCGCAGCCCTGTGCCAGCAGTCGGCGGAACAGGCCGCCGCCGGTCCCCGCTTTCTCGATGAAGGCGCCGAGGCTGAATAAATGCATCTCGAGGTCGTCGGTCGACAGGGCTCCCCAGCTGCAGACGTCGGATGCGAGCGCGCTGGCAGCGTCGAGGCCGTGTGACCCGTGTTCTGCGGGCCCGGCGATCGTCGATGCGCCTGGGGTGCTCAGGCTCGCTGCGGATTGTGCGAATGCCTGTGCGGCCACCTCGAGAATCGAAGGTGGCGTCTGTGGCCAATTGATACGAAACAGCGTGTGTCGGGTTGGCTCCGGGAAGGAGGTCGAGCGGCGCGCGCGTGCGAGTGCGTCCAGTGGGACGCGTTGAAGGTCTTCGCGATCGTTGTCGGCGATGTACGCGACGCCTTGCGTCTCGTCGTAGCCGACTACAACGATGTCGTGGCGGCTCATGCGCAACTGGACCCGCAGGTAGGGGAGTTCTGCGATCTCCGCCCAGACCAGTGCAGGGCGTCCCTGATCGATCTCGCCACGAAGGTTCTCCCAACCCTCGGCCGGGTCGTCTGTGGCAAGCACCTCGACGGTGCCGCCCAGACGGCGGGGGAGGTCGATCTCAAAATCAGGTCCTCGTCCGACTAAGTACACGGGTGGCATCAGCGCTTTTGATCGAATGTAGGTGAGGGAGAGGGCTCCGCCGAGGGCAAAGACGAGGCCCTCGTCGGGTGGGCCGTCGTAACCGAGCCCGGTCCACTCCATGAGGTCTCGCATCGCACCGGACCCACAGTGGCCACCCATTCGGTGCGGGTAGGGGTCGATCATCGAGGGGCCGGACACTGACACGATCCTCCTGTGTTGAGGCGGTACGAAAATTGTCGATTGCCGGGCCGACGACTGAGGCAGACCGGGTTAGGCGTGGAATGCATCTAGTGACGTCGCACGCTGCGTGAGTATAAGAGGGCCATAGGCCTCTTTGAGAGCCACCAGGATGTTGTCGAGAGGCAGGTCGTTGTACACACCTCTTTCGCGGACGTACTCCATGTGTGTTGAGCCGTCCGCGGAGTGAGCGTGGAGCAACGCGTCGCTGTCGCCGGTGAAGTCGATCGGGGCGACTCCGAACCGCGCGCACAGTTCCGAGTTGAACGCGGGTGTCGCCTTGAGCCACCGTCCGTCTATGTAGACGTGGCTGTACCCGTGATAGACGAAGACGTCGGTTCCCATCAGCTCACGTAGGGCGCCCGTTTGGAGGTGATTACGGACGTCGGCGAAGCCTAGCCGCGCTGGGATCCCGGCGGCGCGGAATGCGGCGGTAAGCACGACGGCCTTGGGGACGCAGTATCCACGCCCGGATTCGATTACATGGCTGGCCCGGTAGTGCTCTGGGTCGTTGGAGACGGTGTACGGGTCGTAGCGGATGGCGTCGCGCACCGCGGTGAACAGGCGGCCGGCTTTGTCTTTGTCGGTGGTCGCGTTGCCGACGGCTTCGCGTGTGAAGGTTGCGACGGTGGCGTGCTCGATGTCGAGGAAGCGTGAACCCGTCAGCGCCGCCGGGCTGACCGCATTTGTCGGTGATGTGGTCATGGGGCCGCTCCGATCAATTCGGACCTGACGATCGGCGCTCGTTGTGCAATGGCGCGCTTGGCGGTCACGAAGTCAGCGGGTCTGTTGACGCAGTCAGCTGCAATCAGTTCTCCGGCGGTTAAGTAGTAGCAGGTGAAGTCGCGGCCATGGGCGGGGTTGCCGCTGACCAGCACCTCGTCGTATCCGGTGTTGAGCCCGGCGATCTGGAGTTTGAGGTCGTATTGGTCGGACCAGAACCATGGCAGTGCGGCGCGACCGGTTGTGTTGTCGCAGATTGTGGCCGCCGCGATCTTGGCGTGCTCGGTTGTTGCGGACACGCACTCGAGACGAACACGTCGCCCGTACCGCTCGATTCGGTGGTTGGCGCAGTCGCCGGCTGCGACGATGTCAGGATCGCTGGTACGAGCGCGGTCGTCGACGAGGATGCCGTTTTCGACGTCGATGCCCGCAGCTGCTGCGAGCTCCGTGTTCGGAATGACGCCGACGCCGACGATGACCAGGTCAGCGGCCAGCGTCTCCCCCCCGGACAGGACAACGCCGTCGACTCGTTCGTCGCCGCGGAACCCTTCGACCATTGCGTCGGTCCGTACCTCGACACCCTTCTCGCGGTGAATTCGATCGAAGAATTCCGACACGACGGGCGCCGTGACACGTTCGAGTACGCGTCCTGCCGCCTCCAGGACGGTGACCTCGACACCCAGGGTTCGAAGCGAGGCCGCTGTCTCCAGGCCGATGTACCCGCCGCCGACAATGACGACCCGCGAACCCGGGACCGCGGCGGCGCGGATGGCCTCGACATCGGTGGCGGTGCGCAGATAGTGCACGCCCGGCAGGTCGGCGCCGGGGACCGGCAGTGCGCGAGCTCGAGCGCCGGTGCACAGGGCCAACTTCGAGTAGGACACCGCGTCGTTGTTGCCAAGAGTGACGGTTCGTTCGGCACGGTCGATCGAGGTCACGGTCCCGTCGACGAGCTCGATCCGTTGCTTGTCGTAGAACTGGCGGCTCCGAATCGCGACATCGTCGAGATGGCAATCGCCAGCCAGGTATGCCTTGGACAGCGGCGGCCGCTGATACGGCAGGCGGCCCTCGTCGCCGATCAGCAGGATGGCCCCAGCCCACTTCTCCTTGCGCAAATTGGCCGCCAGCTGTGCGCCCGCGTGGCTTGCGCCGACGATCACGACCCGATCAGTACTCACGTCTCCGGCTTGGGAGTCAGACGGACCATCATCTTGCTGATCCCACGAACGAAGTTGGACTGCACGTACTCCGGATCACCGACCACCTCGATGTCGTCGAAGCGCTCGAGAAGTTCTTCCCAGAGAATGCGCAACTGCAATTCGGCCAAACGGTTTCCCATGCAACGGTGCACACCGAAACCGAACGCGATGTGGTTGCGAGCGTTGGACCGATCGATGATGAGCTCGTCCGGGCGGTCGAACACTCGCTCGTCGCGGTTGCCGGAGGCATACCACATGACGACTTTGTCACCTGCGCGGATGAACTGACCGTTGAGCATCACGTCCTTCTTGGCGACCCGACGCATGTATGCCAGCGGGGTTTGCCACCGGATAATCTCCGACACCGCATTGGGAATCAGATCCGGATTGGCTTTGAGTTTCTCGAACTGCTCGGGAAACTCGTTGAGAGCCAGCACTCCGCCGCTCATCGAGTTGCGGGTGGTGTCGTTGCCGCCGACGATCAGCAGCACGAGGTTCCCGAGGAACTCCATCGGGCTATTGTCGAGAAGGTTCTTGGTGTCCTCGTTGCTCTGCAGCATGGTGATGAGGTCGAATCCGGTCTCCTCGCCTGCCGCGGTCCGCGCGGCCTTGTCTCGCCACAGCGCACTCAAGCCCTGTGCCATCGCGACCATCTCGCGGAAAACTTTGTCGTTGTCCGATGGTCCGCCGTTGGCCTGCTCCATCGACGTGGCCAAATCCGACCACTGGACGAGTTTGTGGCGCTGCTCGTAGGGGTAGTCGAGCAATGTCGCGAGCATCCGCGCGGTCAGTTCGACCGACACGGTCTGGACCCAGTCGAACGGTTCGTCGAGCGGTAGCTCCTCGACGACTTCCCGGACGCGAGACCGGATGAGGCCCTCCATCTCGCGCAGGTTCTTCGGTGCGACGACTCCCTGGACGGCGGCGCGCTGCTTGTCGTGCCGCGGCGGGTCCATGGCGATGAACATCGCGATATCCATGAAACGCGGGGGCCGACCGATGATGATGAACGGTTCGGCGGAGAACGCTTCATGGTTTTTGTCGACAGCGATGATGTCGGCATGTCGAGTGACCGACCAGAACGGCCCGAAGGGACTGCGGGGCTGGAAGTGAACGGGCGCCTCATTGCGCACACGCTCGAAGTAGGACCGCCACATGCCCTGTCGGTAGAGAAATGGGTTGCTCAGATCGATGTCAGTGAGTTCGACGTCCTCGACCGGCGGGATGGGGGTCTCGGTGAAGATTTTCTTGCCGTCGGTTCGGGTGACGATCCGGCGGGTCTTGTCATAGACGTGAGCGCCACGGATCTGCAGATCGATCGGGATCATGGACTGCGCCTTCTCGGCGATCGCGGTGGTAATGCTCATCTGAAAGTCGCTCTCATTCTCTCACTTCACAACTGGAACTCGGGGAGGTGAACGGTCAACCCGTCCCACTCTTCGCGCGCGGTCATCTGACACGACAGCCGCGAGTTGGCCTCACGCTCGGGGTGCATGCTCAACATGCCTTCTTCGACGTCTGTGCTGTGGCCGACGGTGTCGATCCACGCGCTGTCGACGACGACGTGGCAGGTTCCGCATGCCGCCTCACCGCCACAGTCGCCATCAATGCCCGGTATCGCCTGGTCGACCGCGGTCTGCATCAGTGACCTGCCGGGCATCACCGGCGCGGGGTAGTCCTCGCCGTCGTGGGTCACGTAGGTGATCGTGGCCATGGCCACCTCCTTGTTCCTGGGTCGTAGAGATGAGTGTGCGCGCGGCGAATGTGGTCGATCCAGGTTCGGACGTCGCGATGTCTTGTTAACTTGGCTCATATGAGCCTTGTCGAGTCGGGGATGCCGCCGCTGGCGTTCGCCCAGCTCCTCGACAGCGGCGCCTTGGGCGCGGCGGAGACCCGAGCGTTCGAACGCATCATGGCCCGCGAGGGCGTCGATCTCGCGGTCGTCATTGCGCGACAGGGCCAAGTGCCTGTCCGGTGGTTTCACGAGGTGTATCCGGCGATGGATTCCCAGCAGGGATTCCGGTTGGGCGTAGCGTTCGCCGAGCACGCTCAGCTCACCTCGTTCGGCCCCATCAGTTTGCCGCTGGTCAGTGCGGGTTCCGTCGTCGAAGTTGTTCAACTGCTTCAGTTCTTGCCCCTGATATCGACCGCGCTGAGCACCGAGTTCCAGCACGGAGATTCTGGACTGACGATCGCTCTGGCCGGGCGCACCGACAGCGCCGGCACCGATTGTTTCGCCGTCACCTACGGTGGTCTGGCTGTCCTGCGGTTGGTGGACATGCTCGCCGGTGCCGTCCCCTCCGTGGAGCTTCATCTGACATGCCAGGCGCCGGCAGACCTGATCGCCGTGGGTGAGATCGGCCATCGGATCGTTTTCAACGCGCCCGCGGCGTTCGTGCACATACCGGCTGCCGTGCTCTACGACGTGTGCCGTTTCTCCGACCCCGTGGCCTACCGGATCGGTATTGCCGAGCTTCGACGCGTCTACGAACAGCGTAGGCCCAGTTCCTACACGCAGCTGGTCCGCGCACAGTTCGATGCCGACCCTGCCCGCGCTGACGGTGCTCGTATCGCGGCGGAGCTGTCGATATCGGTGAGCACACTCAAGCGACGCCTGAACGCCGAGGGCACCACCCTGCGTCGCCTGCGGCAGCAGTTCGTCCAAGAACGGGCCACCGCGCGACTGCTGGATCCGGGCATCGGTGTCGGCGAGATAGCCGCAGAACTGGGGTACTCCGACGCCGCCAGCTTCTCTCATGCGTTCACACGGTGGGTCGGATGCTCCCCGACGCGGTTTCGCCGCGCACCGGCGAATCGGCAGGCAGCGCCGGGCATCTGAGCAGGTCAGTCCGCGCGAAGAAGATTGACGAAAAAGCTGTCTACCGTGGAGGTGTCGGCGTAGCGCGCGAAGTGCATGAGATCGACTTTCACGAACTCGCCGGTGGCGGAAAAGTAGGTCTCGCCGTCCACAGTCCCGCTCGCCCCGATGTGCAGGATGTGATCGGCGTCCTCGTCGATGCACGCCGTAAGACGTACTGGTACGTGGAGGGGTACCGGTCGGCGGTACTTGACGGTCAACGTGCGCGTGACGGCCGGGGTGCCGGCGATCCACAGCGTGAATCCCATGATGTCGTCGCACGCGGCCGAGATAGCGCCTCCGTGCGCCAAACCTGGTCCACCGGAATGCTTGGTGGTGAAAGAGTGATCGGCAAAAACGCGGTCGCCGTCGCGGTACACCTCGAGCTGCAGGCCGCTGGCATTCTCCGGCCCGCAGCCCATGCACGATGGGGAGTGTGCGGGCAGTTTGGTGGGTGCTGACATCACAGTCCTCGAATCGATGCTCGTGCCGGTAGCAGACCACTACCAACGGTATCGTTGGTAGAATGCCACATCCACGCTGGACCAACAGCGTGAGGAGACCTGGTGGCGGTGAGCATCAATGGCCTCGACGACGTCGATCCGCGGCGGGTTCGTTCCCGGAACCGTCTGCTCGACGCCACGGCGGTGTTGCTGCGCAGCGGGGGAGTGGAGGCTGTCACCGTCGAGGCGGTCACGAGCGTTCCCGCAGCTGGAGACAGTCGTGCGGCAGCAGTCGGTCGACCCGATCCCTGCGGGAGTGCCGTCGTTTCAGTCATTCGACCGGATGGGCACGGCGTTCGGGGAGAAAGGCGCCAAGACAACGGCGTTTATCGCCATGGAGAACCGTGGCGGCCTCACCCCGACGGTGCGTGCACGCTACGACGAGCTTGTCCAGGAACTTCGTGGCACCACCGCCGATGTCGCTTCCGCCCGCGACCTGGTGGGGGGATCGCCGATGTGTGTTGTCGAACTTGTCAGGATGTAAAGCCTGGGACGGGATCACGGTCGTTCTAGAAGTACTGGCCGACGTCGGCAATCTTGTAGGCCACCGGGTCATGCAGGCTGTGCGTCCGGATGTTGCGCCAGAACCGGTCCAGCCCCAAACGCGGGTGTGTCCCACGCGCCCCGATGACCTCGAAGATCCGGCTGCCTATAGACAGACCCGCCTCGGTGGCCAAGACCTTCACCCCCGACACCTGAACCATCAGCGAGGCCCGATCGGCGGGTGCCAAAGCATCACCCTTCTCCCAGATCCGCTGCACCGCGTGCGACGCATCGCGGGCCGCCGCGTCAGCGCCTTGTAGTTTAATCGCAAGCTCTCCAAAGGTCCGAACTACGTATGGATCCTGCGTGGCCTCAGAAACCCCCGCAGGGGTCCATGGCCGTGCGTGCTCCAGCGTGTATTCGCGAGCGGAGTCCAGCGCTTCGGCGGCAATTCCTATGTAGACGTGCGAGAAGATCAGTTGCACCAACGGGCCGAATAGGCTGGCGCGCCTATAGCCGAAAAAGTCGGTGATCACGCTGTTCGGAGCCCCCAACACCTCGTGCGGAAGCACTTGAACATCTTTGAAGTCCGTTGTACCGCTGTCGGTCCGCCGCATCCCCAGGGCTTTCCAGTCATTGTTGGGACGCACTCCCCCTCGGTCGGTGGGTATGACCGCTGTGATAATTCCCGACCGCTCGGGTGAGTCATCATCCTGCGCCACGCCAAACACCAGAAGCAGATCGGATCCGAGCGCCCCGCTACAGAAATGCTTGGTCCCGTTCAGCACGTAACCACCGTCGTCGCGTGGGGTTGCACGCACCTTCCAGTCGAGAATGTGACTGTTGTTCTCGCTCAACGCGTTCCCCGTCCAGGAACCCTGCGCCACGCGGCGGTAAGTGGCGTCGCGCTGCTCCGGCGAGCCGAGGAGTTCGATGAAGGCTGCACACACGAGGTGGTATCCGTAGAGGTGGCCAAGCGAGCCGTCGACCTTGGCAATCTCGCGGATTACTGCGAAGACTGAATCGCCCCGGGTTTGCTGGAGGCTCGGTTAGTTGGTTCCAGCGTTTGCGGGGACCGGGTTCTCACGGTAGCTGGTGACGGTGTGGGTCGACCAGTAGGCGCTCTCGTACTCGACGG